>NZ_BAABJY010000001.1:0-1269323 GCF_039543545.1 Luteimonas vadosa
GCAGCCCCCTCCGCCCACGCATCACCCATGCCGCGCGCGCGGCTGACGAAAAAGAAACGCCCGCGACACCGCGCTGGATGTCCAAGGGCTCCGAATTAAAGATGGTGGGTCGTGATGGATTCGAACCATCGACCAGCGGATTAAAAGTCCGATGCTCTACCAACTGAGCTAACGACCCGGAGCACGCCCGGCCTTGCACCGGGGGGCGCCATTCTAGCCCACGGGGGTCACGATGCGTAGCGCGTCGGGTCCGGCGTCCCGGCGGCGGCGAAGCCTTCGGCGCGCAGGCGGCAGGCGTCGCAGTGGCCGCAGGCGCGGCCCGCGTGGTCGGCGCGGTAGCAAGACACGGTCCCGGCGAAATCCACGCCCAGGCGCAGGCCTTCGCGGACGATGTCGGCCTTGCCCATCTGCAGCAACGGCGCGTGGACGCGCAGCCCGGCGCCTTCCACGCCGGCCTTGGTCGCCACGTTGGCGAGCGCCTGGAACGCGTCGATGAACTCCGGGCGGCAGTCCGGGTAGCCGGAAAAATCGACGGCGTTCACGCCGCAGAAAATGTCGCTGGCGCCGAGCACTTCCGCCCAACCCAGCGCGACCGACAGCATGATGGTGTTGCGCGCCGGTACGTAGGTGACCGGGATGCCCGCCCCGCCTGCATCGGGGACGTCGATGTCGTCGGTCAGCGCCGAACCGCCGATCGCCCGCAGGTCCACCTCGACGGTCTTGTGGGCGACGGCGCCGAGCGATTCGGCGACCTGCGCCGCGGCCGCGAGTTCGGAGGTATGCCGTTGCCCGTAGGCCACGCTCAGCGCATGCACCGCGAACCCCCGTTCGCGGGCAATGGCGAGCACGACGGCGGAATCCATGCCGCCCGAGACGAGCACCACGGCGGGCTTCATGTTGTTTTTCCGGCCACGGCGGGACGCGACGGCGCGGTTTTAGACGGAATCCTCATCGTCCCGGCTCGTCATTCCACAACAGCTTGTGCAGCTGCATCTGGAAACGCACCGGCAGGCGGTCGGCCACGATCCAGTCGGCCAGTTCGCGGGCCTCGAGCTCCGACTTGCTCGGCGAGAACAGCACGTCGCAGCGCTCGACCAGCCGGTGCTCCTCGACAACCACCTTCGCCCACTCGTAATCGCCGCGGTTGCAGATGACGAACTTGACCTGGTCGTGCGAGGTCAGCAGCGGGATGTTCTCCCAGCGATTCCGCGCGTCCTCGCCGGAGCCGGGCGTCTTCAGGTCGAGGACGCGGGACACGCGCTCGTCCACGACGCTGATGTCCAGGGCGCCCGAGGTTTCCAGCGAAACGTGGTAACCCGCCTCGCAGAGCTGGTACAGCAGGTCGGCGCAGCGCCGCTGGGCCAGCGGCTCGCCGCCGGTCACGCAGACGTGGCGGACGCCGCGGCGCACGACCTCGCGCACGATGTCGTTGATGTTCCACCACTCGCCGCCGTGGAACGCATAGGCCGTGTCGCAGTACTGGCAGCGCAGCGGGCAGCCCGTCAGCCGGATGAAGACCGTCGGCCAGCCGGCGTCCCGGGCCTCGCCCTGCAGCGACAGGAAGATCTCGGTGATGCGCAGGCGATCGGCCGTGGCGGCCGCGGCCGGGTTGGGCGCGAGGGTGCTCATGACGCGATTGTAGGGCGGCGTCCGGCGGGTTGCTTGCTTCGGCGTCGTCACCGCTGGACGCCCGGCGACCAGGGGACTTTGCGCCTAGCGCAGCCGGCCCAGCTGGATCGCCCGCAGGCGATCGTCGGCCGTGCGCGCGGCATCGGTGCCCGGGAACTGCGATACCACCCGGGCCAGCGTGGCCTCGGCCGCGTCGAGATCCTTCAGTCCGTATTGCGAAAGACCGATCTTCAGCATCGCGCCCGGCGCCTTGTCGTGGGTGGGATACCGGTCGTACAGGGACTGGAACTGCTGCTGCGCCAACGCGTAGTTCTGCGTCACGTAGTAGCTTTCGCCCAGCCAGTACAGGGCGTTGGGTGCGTAGCTCCCGTTGGGATAGGCCTGCAGGAAGGCCTGGAACAGGCGCGCCGAATCGGCGTAACGCCCGGCCTTGAGCGCATCGAATGCGGCATCGTACGCGGCGCGCTCACCGGCGCTGTTGGCCAGCAGGCCCGGGGTACCGTAGGCGACCGGGGCACTCTCCGCCGGCCTCGCCGCAGGCGCGGTGGTTGCCGGACTGCCCGTCGCCGCTGGCGTGTTGGTCGCCGGGGATGCCGTTCCACCCTCCAGACGGTTCAATCGCCCGTCCAGGTCCAGGTACTGCGTGCGCGCCGCGGCTTGGAGTTGCTCGTTCTCGCGCTGCAACTCCTCGATCTGCGACCGCAATGTCTGGACTTCATTCTTCAGCTCGGTGACCTGGTTGAGCAGGTCGACGTTTCCGCGGTTGTTCGCCGCCTGCTGTTCGAGCGCGGCGACGCGCTCCGCGAGGCTGGCGCGCTGTGCGGACACGGGAGGGGCCAGGGCCAACAGCAGCAGGGCCGCGAGGGAGAGGACTGGAGTCTTGTTCATGGGCACCACTCTAGCGGATGGAAACGGAACGGAATCGAAGCGGAAACGCGAAACCCCCGGCGACGGGGGTTTCGAGTGTGCTTGATGCATGCGATGGAACCGGAGCCCGCATGCACTTCGCGGTCCAACCCTGCCCTCTCCCGCATCGGGGAGAGGAGCCGGGTACGTTGCTTACTTCGCCGTGTACACGATCTCTACGCGGCGGTTCTTGGCCCAGCAATCCTCGTTGGAGGCGGTGCAGGTCGGACGCTCCTCGCCGTAGCTCACGACCGTGATCTGGCTGCCGGAGCCGCCATTGGCCTGCAGAGCCGACGACACCGAATTGCCACGGCGCTCGCCCAGGCCGAGGTTGTACTCGCGGCTGCCGCGCTCGTCGGCGTTGCCTTCGAGGGTCATCCGCGACGACGGGCGGTCGCGGAGGTACTTGGCATGGCAGGCCATCGCGGCCTGGAATTCCGGACGCAGGGCATCCTGGTCGAGGTCGAAGTAGACGACCCGCTGGCGCAGGCAGGCATCCGTATCCAGGTCGCCGGGACCGTACATGCCCGGCGTGGCCGGACCCGTGTCGGTGACGGTACCGGTGGACGGACCGCTGTCAACGGGCGGGGTTTCCTTGACTTTCTTGGAGCAGGCAACAGCGGCGGTGCACATCACGGCAGTCAGCAAAACGCGGGTCACAGTCTTCATCGTCGATCCTCAGCAGTGGGCTGGCTATTCAGGTTGCGGGAAGGGATGTCGAGGCGGCGTCAGCATCGCTCGCCGAACGCCTCGGTGCAGTTGGGAGCGCTCCGCTTACGCGCCGCCGAATGGCAGGCATGCCAAATTCGGCATTGGCGAGCGGAGCACCCCGGACCCCACTGCCGAAGCGTACAGGAGATGTTGCATTTCCGTTAAGGTCCCGGCGCGGTCGCTGAACAGCCGGTAGCCCGCTATTCAGCTAGCGGGAGGGCGCTCGTGCCGGGACGACTTTCAGCGACGCTCGCGAAAAGGTCCCCAGGCGGGTTCGCGGACATCGCCATCGGCCAGGACCAGCCGTTGCCGGACGCGTCCGTCGGCGGACACCGCGTACAGGACGCCACGCGCTCCCTCGCGCGCCGCGTACAGCACCATGCTCCCGTTTGGAGCAAAACTCGGCGATTCGTCGAGTGAACCCGGGGAGAGGGTCGACCACCTCGGTGAGCCCAGGCTCCGGTCGAGCAAGGCGATGCGGTATGTGTTGCCCGATCCCTGGGCCACCGCAATCTTCTTGTCGTCGAAGGACACACTCGGGCTCGCGTTGTAGCTGCCCTGGAAGGTAACGCGGGAGGCGCTGCCGCCCCCGGCCGACACCTGGTAGACCTGCGGGCGGCCGCCCCGGTCCGAGGTGAAGTACAGGGTGCTGCCGTCGGCGCTCCAGGTGGGCTCGGTGTCGATGCCGAACTGGTTGGTGATCTGGGTCAGCGCCTTGCTGCCCAGGTCCATGACGTAGATCTCCGGGTTGCCGCTGCGCGACAGGGTCAGCGCGAGGCGGCGACCATCGGGCGAGAAGGCGGGTGCGCTGTTGATGCCGCGGAAGCTGGACACCCGCTCGCGCGCCCCGGTGCCCAGGTCCTGGATGTAGACCGAGGAGTTGTTGTTGTGCTCGAACGAGACGTAGGCCAGCTTGCTGCCGTCCGGACTCCAGCTCGGCGACAACAGCGGCAGGTTCGACCGCACCACCGTCTGCGGGTTATAGCCGTCCGCGTCAGCCACCATCAGCGCATAGCGGGTGTTCGCCCCGACGCCCGAAGCGGTGACGTAGGCGATGCGGGTCCAGAACGCGCCCCGCACGCCGAGGATCTTCTCGTAGATGGCGTCGGCGACCTGGTGGGCGACGTCGCGCATCGCGCTGGGGCGTCCGGTCAGGGCGAAACCGAGCAGGCGCTCCTGCTTGGCGACGTCGAACAGCTCGTACTCGACGCGGTAGGCGCCGCCGCCGCCGTCGACGACCCGTCCGACGACCAGGTAATCCTGGCGGAGCAACCGCCACGTCGGATAGCTGACCTCGCTACCCCGGGTCGGCCGCTCCACCATGTTCTGTTCGGGAAGGCTGCGGAACTGGCCGGAGCGCGCCAGGTCGTCGCGGATGACCTTGGCGACGTCGGTTTCCGGCGCGGCGCCCGACCCCTGGTACGGCATCGGCACCACCGCGATCGGCAGCGCGGAGGCATTGCCGCCGACGATGTCGATTTCAAGGCCTTGCTGCTGCCCGAACGCGGACAGCGGGACCAGGAGCATGAGCAGGGCGAGGACGGACAGCAAACGGCGTAGGCGTTGTTTCATCAAGGGTTCCCGGGAAGTCTGGGCAGGGCTGGGGGAGTGGCGGAGCCTTTGTACTAGGGTGTCCGTGAATGGAGTTACAAAGATGAACGTCCGTCTACCGGCCTTGGGACGCTAACGATCCCGGGCTTCGAAGTTCAGCAGCAACGTCCGGTTGAACACCGATTCGAACCCCGCGTAAGGCAGCGGCTGGGCCTTCAGCACAGCGGCCTCCACCGATCGCCGGCCGAGGTCGTCGTAGGGACAGGAGGGTTCGACTTCCGCCGACACCACCTGCCCCCCGGGGATCTGCCGGATCACGATGCGGCAACGCTGACCGATCGGGACGTTGTCCGGCCGGGTCCAGTTGCGCAGGATGGCTTCCTGCAGCGCCGCGGCGTAGCGCGCGGACAGCCCCTCGTCGACACCGCGGTTTCCCGGCGGCGCGCTGGCGGAGGCATCTGCCCGCGCGGCCTCCTCCGCCGCGCTGGCGGCGCGTCGTTCGGCGATCTGGCGCAGCTTTTCCTCGGCCTGCCTGGCTTCGCGGGCGGCGTTTTCGCGCTGGCGCCGGATGTCCTCGAGCTGTTTCTGGCGCTCCTGCTCCATCTCCGACAGGCGTCGGCGCTTCTCCGCTTCCTCCTGGCGCTGGCGCTCGGTCAGGTCGATCTGCTCCTGCCGGCGCTTGCGTTCCTGCTCGCGCTCGGCTTGCAGTTCGGAAAGCGCATCCCTTCGCGCTTCTTCCTGGTCGATCGGGTCGGGATCCGGGATCGGTTGCTGCGCCTGCGGCTGCGATTCGACCGGGGCGTCCTCGGGCAGCGGTTCCGGCAGGGGCTGCAGGAGGGGCGCCGCCGACTGGGGTTCGGGCGGGGGCGGCTCCGGTTCGGCGACCGGCTCGGGACGCTCGGCCAGTTCGCGCAGCGTCGCCGCCGACAGGGCATTGGCATCGACCAGCTCCGCGCTCATGGGATCGCCCGCGGCCGACAGCTGTTCCGGGGGGCGCGACCACCACATGCCGAAGAACACCAGCGCGAACAACAGCGCATGCAGCAGCAGCGCCAGTCCGACGGCCCGTGCGGTGTCGGCGCGCGACTCGCGCATCTAGTTGGCGGCCTCTTCCGGCCGGCTGATCAGGCTGACGCGGGTGACGCCAGCCTGGTTGATCCGGTCAATGCCGCGCATCACCACCTGGTAGCTGGCCTGCGCGTCGCCGCGCACCAGCACCGTCGCGTCCGGGTTCTGCTCGTGGATCGCCCGCAAGCGGTCGGTGAGGCCATCGGGGGTCACCGACTGGTTGTCGCCCTCGATCATCAGCGCGTAGGCGCCGTCGGCGTAGATGCTGACGATGACGGGATCCTTGGGCGTGCCGAGGGAGCGCGCCTGGGAATCGGGCAGGTTGATGTCGGTGCCCAGGTTGAGCAGCGGCGCGGTGACCATGAAGATGATCAGCAGCACCAGCATCACGTCGATGTAGGGCACGACGTTGATCTCGTTCTTGAGCTTGTGCTTGCGGCGGCGGCGGCCGGCGGTGGCGATGGCCATGGGTGCGTCCTCGGGTCTGTTCGGTTCGGCGCTTGTCGTGTCAACGCGCGGGGACGGAAAAGGGGTCAGGGTGGCGTCTTTCGGGATCCAATGCCGCCTGATCGAAGCGTGCCGGCGAAGAATTCACTCCCACACCTTTCCCGTTTCCCTCAGTCCTCGATGTGCACCTGGCGTTCGAGGATGGAGGAGAACTCCTCGGAAAACGCGTCGTAGCGGCCGGCGATGCGCTCGACCTTGGTCGCGTAGCGGTTGTAGGCCCAGACCGCCGGGATCGCGGCGAACAGGCCCATGGCGGTGGCGATCAGCGCCTCGGAAATGCCCGGCGCCACGGTGGCGATGGTCGCCTCCTTGACGTTGGCCAGGCCGTGGAAGGAGATCATGATCCCCCAGACCGTGCCGAGCAGGCCGACGTAGGGTGCGATCGAACCGACGTTGGCCAGGAACTCCAGGTTGTGCTCGAGGCCGTCCAGTTCGCGCGAGCTCGCCACGCGCATGCCGCGTTGCGCGCCCTCGAGCTGTGCCCGGCTGTCGGCGCCCCGGCGCTGGCGTTGCCGCGAGAATTCGCGGAAGCCCGCCTCGAAGATCGCCTCGAGACCTTCGACCTCGCGGTTGCGCTCGGTGGCGGCGGCGTAGAGCTTGGCCATGTCCGAGCCGGACCAGAACCGTTCCTCGAAGCGTTCGGCTTCGCGCTCGGCGCGATCCAGGGTGCGCTTCTTGCGGAAGATGATCACCCAGGAGGCGATCGACGCCAGCAGCAGCACCAGCATCACCAGCTGCACCGGGATCGATGCATGCAGCACCAGCTGGAGGATGTCCAGGTTGCCGGCGGCCGGGGCGGACGCGGCCGCGTCGGCCGCGAGCGAGGCCGTGGCCGCGGCGGCCTCCTCGGGCAGGGCTTCCACCGTCGTGTCCTGCAGCATCATTGCGAGGGGGATCATCTGGTCGTTACTCCGCGTGCTTGGATTCGTGGGATTTGAGTTCTTGGTAAAGCGTGTCCGGGATCGCCCGCGGCCTGAAGTCCCCGGCGCCCAGCGCGGCGGCACGGACCTCGGCCGAAACGAGCAGCTCGCCGCCGCGGCGGATCTCCTGCGCGAACACCGCGCTGGCGCGCCGGCACTCGCGCAGCACCACGCTGACCTCCAGCGCATCGTCCAGGCGCGCCGGCCTGCGGAAATCGATCCGCATCGAGCGGATCGCGAACAGCAGCCCATGCGCGTCGCGCAGCAGTTCCTGGCCGTAACCCAGCGAACGCAGCCATTCGGTCCGCGCCCGCTCGAGGAACGCCACGTATTGCGCGTGGTAGACCACGCCTCCAGCGTCGGTATCTTCCCAGTAGACCCTTGTCGGGATCCTGAACACGGATTCAACGCTCATTGACAGGTGTCGCCTTGGCGCTGCGGCAGCCCACGCATGGAGCATCGGCACCGGATCCCCGGAGGCACGCTTGCCTGCGCTCCTGACCGCATCAGTCCGGGCCCCCTTCGACCGCGCTGTCGAACAGGTCCTCGCGCTCCCGGCGCGGCTTGAGGCCGAGGTGTCGGTAGGCCTTGTGCGAGGCCATGCGCCCGCGCGCGGTCCGCACCAGGAAACCCTGCTGGATCAGGTAGGGCTCGATGACGTCCTCCAGCGTGCCGCGTTCCTCCGACAGGGCCGCGGCCAGGGACTCGATGCCCACCGGGCCGCCGTCGAAGTTCCGGATGACCAGGTCCAGCAGGCGGCGGTCGAGCTCGTCGAACCCTTCCGGATCGACCTTGAGCATGGCCATCGCCGCGTGCGCGACCTCGTGGTCGATGTGGCCCGCCGCCTTGACCTGCGCGTAGTCACGCACCCGGCGCAGCAGGCGGTTGGCGATGCGCGGCGTGCCGCGCGAACGCCGCGCGATCTCGCCGGCGCCCTCGGCGACGCAGTCGATGCCCAGGATCGCGGCGGAGCGCCGTACGATCCGGGTCAGCTCCTCGGTGCTGTAGAACTCCAGCCGCTGCACGATGCCGAAGCGGTCGCGCAGCGGCGCGGTCAGCAGGCCGGCGCGGGTCGTGGCGCCAATCAGCGTGAAGGGCGGCAGGTCGAGCTTGATCGAGCGCGCGGCCGGACCCTCGCCGATCATGATGTCGAGCTGGAAATCCTCCATTGCCGGGTACAGCACTTCCTCCACCACGGGCGAGAGGCGGTGGATCTCGTCGATGAACAACACGTCGTGCGGCTGGAGGTTGGTCAGCAGGGCGGCGAGGTCGCCGGCCTTCTCGATCACCGGACCCGAGGTCACCCGCAGGCTGACGCCCAGCTCGTTGGCGATGACATGGGATAGCGTGGTCTTCCCGAGCCCGGGCGGGCCGAAGATCAGCACGTGGTCCATCGCCTCGCCGCGTCGCCTCGCCGCCTCGATGTAGATCGCCATCTGCTCGCGGACCGCGGGCTGGCCGACGTACTCGTCGAGCCGGGCGGGCCGGATGCTGGCTTCGACCGCCTCGTCCTCGCGCGTGGAGTCGGCGCCGATGAGGCGTTCGCTGGTCATGCGGCCATTATGGCCGAGTGCGTCGCGCTGGTGGAGGCGAGCGGAGCGATCACGGCGCCGGCGAGACTGCAGTGGCTCCGTCGCGGCTCAGATCTCCACCTGCGAGCCCAGCTCCACCAGCCGGTTGCCCGGGATGTGGAAGAAGCCCGTGGCCGGGGCCGCGTTGCGATGCATCAGCGCGAACAGGCGATCGCGCCACACCGGCATGCCGCGGTGGGCCTCGGCGACGATGGTTTCCCGGCTCGCGAAATACGTGGTGTCCATCGGGTCGAAGTAGATCCCGTCCCGCTCGTCGCAGGAGCGCATCAGCGCCAGCGGCACGTCCGGGGTCTCCATGAAGCCGAAGCGCACCAGCACGCGGTGGAAATCGTCGCCGATGGGCTCGATCTTCAGGCGCCTGTGCGCCGGCGCGTACGGCGTGGACAGGGTTTCCACCGTCAGGAACACGTTGCGCTCGTGCAGCACCTTGTTGTGCTTGAGGTTGTGCAGCAGCGCATGCGGCACCACGCCCTGGTCGGCGGTGAGGAAGATCGCCGTGCCGGGCACGCGCACCGGAGGCGCGAGCATCAGCCCGGGCAGGAAGCTGTCGAGCTGGATGCCTTCCTTGCGGATTTCGTCGTGCAGCAGCTGCCGGCCGCGCCGCCAGGTCCGCAGCAGGGTGAACAGCACGATGCCCAGCACCAGCGGGAACCAGCCACCGACCGGGATCTTGGCGCCATTGGCGACCACGAAGCCCAGGTCGATCGCGAAGAACACCAGGCACAGGGGGACCACCCACTTGCGCCAGCGCGGCCAAAGGGCGTGCGCGACGATCGCCAGCAACAGCGTGTCGATGAGCATCGTCAGCGACACCGAGACGCCGTAGGCGGTCGCCAGGGCGGCCGAGCTGCCGAAACCCAGCACCAGCCCGATCACGATCACCATCATCGACCAGTTGATCGCCGGGATGTAGATCTGGCCGATGGTTTCCCTGGACGTGTGCATGATCCGCATGCGCGGGATGTAACCCAGCTGCATCGCCTGCCGCGCCACCGAGAACCCGCCGGTGATCACCGCCTGCGACGCGATCACCGTGGCCGCCGTGGCCAGGCCCAGCATCGGCCAGCGCGCCCATTCCGGCACGCCGATGTAGAACGGATTGCGGATCGCGGCCGGGTCCTCGAGGATCAGCGCGCCCTGCCCCAGGTAGTTGATCATCAGCGAGGGCAGCACGAAAAAGTACCAGGCGATGCGGATCGGGCGCGCGCCGAAGTGGCCCATGTCGGTGTAGATCGCCTCGCCGCCGGTCACCGCCAGCACCACCGCGCCGAGGATGAAGATGCCCCCGAAGCTGTGGTCGAGGAAAAACCGGGCCGCCCACAGTGGGTTGATGGCCTTCAGCACTTCCGGTTCGTGGACGATGTTCATGATGCCCAGCGCGGCCAGCGCCAGGAACCACACCACCGTCACCGGACCGAACACGCGGCCGACCTTGGCGGTGCCGTAGCGCTGCGTGGCGAACAGGGTGACCAGCACCACCAGCGTGACCGGCACGATCCAGTGGTGCAGCTGCGGCGCGATCACCTCCAGTCCCTCGACCGCCGACAGCACCGAGATCGCCGGCGTGATCACGCCGTCGCCGAAGAACAGCGAGGCGCCGAAGATGCCGAGGATGCCGACTAGGTACGCCGGGCGCGACCCCTTGCGCAGGCTGCGCTGGGCCAGCGCCATCAGCGCCATGATGCCGCCCTCGCCGTCGTTGTCGGCGCGCATGATGATGGTGACGTACTTGATGGTCACCACCAGCATCAGCGACCAGAACACCATCGACAGCACGCCGAGCACCGTGTCGTGGTTGGCGACCAGGCCGTAGTGCGGCGCGAAGGCCTCGCGGATCGTGTACAGCGGGCTGGTGCCGATGTCGCCGAAGACGACACCGATGGCACCGACGACCAGCCCGGCGAGGCCGACCTTGCCGTGGCCATGCGCACCGGGCGCGGCGGGGGGATTGGCGTTGGAGGTGGACATGGACGTCGCTCGGGCCGTCAGCGCAGGGCCGACTGCAAGGCCTTGCGGATGATGGATTCGGCGGCGTCGCCGTCGGCATGGGCCAGTCGCGCCATGCGCTGGGCCTCGGCAGGTTTGTAACCCAGCTGCTGCAGGGCGATCGTGGCTTCTGAGAGCGGGTCGGCGGGGACGCCCCGGGAGGCGGCCGTCGCACCGAGGGCCAGGTCTGCGGCGCGGTCGCGCAGTTCGACCACCATGCGCTCTGCGGTCTTCTTGCCGATGCCGGGCACGCGGGTCAGCGCGGCGACGTCGCCGGCCTGAACCAGGCGCGCGAATTCGTCGACGGTCACGCCAGAGAGCACCGCCAGCGCGATCTTCGCGCCGATGCCGCTGACCCGCTGGACGTCGCGGAACAGGCGGCGTTCGGATTCGTGCAGGAAGCCGTACAGCGACACGCTGTCCTCCTTCTGCGCGTGGTGCACGAACAGCGAGACCTCGCCGCCGACGGCTGGCAGGTCGTAGAAGGTGCTCATCGGCGCCTCCAGTTCGTAGCCGACGCCATGCACGTCGACCACCAGCCAGGGCGGTTGCTTGTGCACGAGCACGCCCTTGAGGCGCCCGATCACCGAGGGTCCCCCGACGCCTTGCTCGTCATTTCCGGCTCCAGGCTTCGCGCACGTCGACACCCATGCGCCGGGCGCTGGCGCGGACATGGGCGTGGGTGATGGCGATGGCCAGGGCGTCGGCGGCATCGGCCTGCAACCGGCCCTTCAGGTTGAGCATGATCCCGACCATGTGCTGGACCTGCAGCTTCTCCGCGCCGCCCTTGCCGACCACGGCCAGCTTGACCTCGCGCGCGGCGTATTCGTGCACCGGCAGGTCACGCAGGACCACGGCGCAGATCGCCGCGCCGCGCGCCTGGCCGAGCTTGAGGGCCGAGTCCGGGTTGCGCGCCATGAACACGCGCTCGATGGCCACCTCGTCGGGGCGGTGGGCGTCGATGACCTCGCCCAAGGCCTCGAGCAGCCGCTTGAGCCGCAGCGCGAAGCCGTCCTTCCCCGCCGCCTCGCCCGTCGCCAGTTTCAGCGGCGCGTGGAAGACGTGGCTGGCCTTGCCCGTCGCGTCGACGTCGATGATGCCGACGCCGGTGCATTGCGAGCCCGGGTCGATGCCGAGGATGCGGCTCACGGGCCGGCTGCCGGTTCCCGGATCATGCGTAGGCTTCCTCGCCCAGTTCGGCATTGCTGTACACGTCCTGCACGTCGTCCAGGTCCTCCAGCCAGTCGAGCAGCCTGGCGACCTGCTGCGCGGTGTCGCCGTCGACGGCGACATCGTTGTCGGCCCGCCAGGTGACCTCGCCCTGGTCCGCCGCGTGTCCGGCGGCCGCCATCGCGTCGCGAATCCGTGCGAACGCCTCCGGTGCCGTCAGCACGTCGATCGAGCCGTCTTCTGGGTAGACCACGATGTCGTCGGCGCCGGCTTCGATCGCGGCGTCGGTGATGGCGTCCTCGTCGGCACCCGGCGCGTAGCTCAGCACGCCAAGCTTGCGGAACATGAAGGCCACCGAGCCGTCGGTCCCCAGGTTGCCGCCGAACTTCCCGAAGGCATGGCGCACGTCGGCGACGGTGCGCACCTTGTTGTCGGTCAGGCAGTCGACGATCACCGCCACGCCGCCGGGTCCGTAGCCCTCGTAGCGGATCTCCTCGTAATCGACGCCTTCGAGCTCGCCGGTCGCCTTCCTGATCGCGCGCTCGATGACATCCTTGGTCATGTTGGCGCCCAGCGCCTTGTCGATGGCGGTGCGCAGGCGCGGGTTCGCGTCCGGATCGCCGCCACCGCTGCGCGCGGCGACCGAAATCTCGCGGATCATCTTGGTGAACACCTTGCCGCGCTTGGCGTCCTGCGCGTTCTTGCGGTGCTGGATGTTGGCCCACTTGGAATGGCCGGCCATGGACGCGTCCGAACTGCGGAAATCAAGCGGCGAATTATAGGCCTTTCCCGGCCGGCACCGGGGCAGCCGCGCCCTCGGCGCCCGCCGAAGGGCGATCAGCGCCAGAAACGGCCTGCGTCCAGGAACTGCGCGGCCCGCGCCACCGCGGCGCGGGAAAAGATCAATCCGCTGTGGCTGGCGGGGACGACGACGTGGTCGGCCAGTCCGGGGTGGAGGGTTTCAGCGACCGCCACGGTGCCGTCGTGGCCACCCTCGAAACGGGCGAACAAGGCGCCAAGTCCGTGCGGCCTGTCGCCCGCGACCATGCCAACCGAGACGCCCTCGGGCCAATGCGTGCACCCCTGGCGCAGCAATGCCGCGCTGCGCCCCAGCCACCAGCGCAGCACGGGCCGGCGGGCCAGCGACTCCGCCGCGCCGCTTCCGCACAGCGGCGTGCCGAGGCAGACCACCCGGGAGACCGGCAACCCGGGATGGCGCGCCAGGGTCTCCAGCGCGAGCAGTCCACCCAGGCTGTGGGCCACCACCTGCACGGGTCCGCCCGCGCCGAGGCGTTCGGCCAACGCCGCCTGCACGGCCTCCGTACCGCCGAGGATGCTGTGGTAGCCGAAGGTTTCCGTCGCATGGCCGCATTCGCGCAGCCGCGTGGCGAACCAGCCCATGGCGCCGGCGAACAGCAGCAGGCCATGGACGAGGATCACTCGGGTCGCCGGTGTCGCCTGGCCCTGCGCATCCTCCAATGGCATCCCTCGCTCCCTGGGTCAGGGTTCGAGGATAACAATCGAGCCAAGGGGCGGCCTGCGCTTCCGCATGCACCGCCGGGTTCCAGAGAAACCGGTTCCGGCGAGCAGCCGCCGGTGGCAGCGAAGGATCGCTGCCACCGGCGAGGCCGACCGCGCGGTCAGGGGCCGTAGACGCCCAGCGTCCGGGATGCCGCGGCCGCGAACGCAGCACGCGTGACCGCCACGTTCGGATCGAACCAGGCGCGGAGCGTGGGCTGCAGGTCGTACGGACCCTGGGTGACGTCGAAGCGGGCGTTGATCAGCCCTTGGTCCAGCGCCAGTTGCACGTAACCGCGCAAGGGGGCGGCGATCGATGCCGCGTCCTCGATCGGGATGCGCTTGTCGCCGGCCAGTACCGTCAGCGTGCCGTTGAACGCCTGTGCTTCGGACTGCAGGCCCAGGCCTTGCACCAGCGAATAGGCAAGGCTCACGCGCGTCACCGAATCGGTGGGGCGGAAGGCACCATTGACCAGGCCCATGACGCCGGCATCGCGGTAACCTAAGTTGCGCAGCGGCGCGCCGGTGGCGACCACCGACTCGGCAAAGGGATAGAGCGCGCTCGAGGTGCCGATGTCGCTGAAGCTCGGGCCGGCGTTGTACGGCAGGGCCTGGCGCACGGCGTTGCCCATCACCAGGTATTGCGCCAGCTCCCCGCGACTCAGCTTGCGGTCCGGGTAGAAGCGCCCGTTGGCATCGCCGTCGACGAGCCGGTTGGCCACCGCGTACTCGATGAATCCGCGCGCCGGGTGGCCCGCGACGTCGCCCAGCCCCGTGTAGCCATCGGTGGTCACCTGCTTGACGTTCACGTTGACCGCACCCGGCAGGCCGTACCCATTGGTGACCTTGAGTGGATCAACCGCCGTCCCCGACACCGAGCCGATCCCGCGGATCGTCATCGACCACGTGCCCGCCACGCCCGGGGCGGACACGGCGATGTTCTGGCCAAGAACGGGCAGCGCGATCGACGAGCCGTAGCTGGTGCCGTTGGGATCGGTCAGGCGGATGGCCACGGTGTTCGTACCGACGTTGGCGCGCGCATTGATCACCGCGACGTCGGCGCCGACCTCGAACTGCACCGTGTCGGTCGGGCCGACCGGACTGAAGTTGAGCGTGTAGTCCTTGCTGCTGCCCACGGACAGCAGGGCGTTGGCATTGAAGGTCCGGTTCTGGTTGACGGTCGCGCCGTAGCCGCCGGCGCCCAGCGACGCGCGCACGGCCGCCAGGGTGTTGACGTAGCCGGCCCCGGCTTCCCAGGGCTCCACGCCCGGGATGTTGGTCGCGGTGTCCTGCAGGACCCGCTTGACCTCGCGCCAGGACATGGACGGATTGGCCTCCAGCATCATCGCCACCACGCCCGACAGGTGCGGCGCGGACATCGAGGTGCCGCTGAGCTTGGTGTAGCTGAGGGCGTTGTTCTCGCCGATCTCGGCGATCTCCTCGTCGATCCCGGCATGGTAGGTGGGGTCGGCGGTGGAGGCGCGCGCCGAATAGATGTCGACGCCGGGCCCGGTCACGGTGGGGCGGTCGACCCAGGTCAGGGTTTCGCCATCGACCACGACCTCGCCGCCCCGCCCGGCTTCGCCGCGCGACGAGAAGCCCGCGAGCCGGCCCTGCTTGTCGCCGGCGCCCACCGTGACCACCCACGGTGCCTTCTTGAAGTTACCCGTGATGGTGGCCTCGCCCGAACCGGAGTTGCCCGCCGAGAACACCACGATCACGCCGCGGTCGGCCAGCGCCTTGGTGGCGATGTTGGTGGGGTCGTCGGGGTCGAAATCCGTGCCGGTGTCGCTGCGGTTGCCGAACGAGTTGGACACCACGCGGATGTTGTAGGTGAACTGGTGGGTCAGCGCGTAGTCAAAGCCGCCGACGGTGTCCAGGATGAACAAGGCCGCGCCCGACCCGTAGCCGATGATGCCCGCGCCCGGTGCGACGCCCTCGAATGCGCCGGCCGGATCGGAGGCCGCGCCGGTGGCGCCGATGATGCCGGCGACGTGGGTGCCGTGGCCGCCGCCGATGTCCGAGTTCGGCATGTTCTCCAGCCGCGTCACCGGGCCGATGCCGGTGAGGTTGCGCAAGTTGGCCTGCGCCGCGACGTTCTGCACCACGTGGGTGCCGAATTGCAGGTCCGGATGCGTGGCGTCGACGCCGGAGTCGTTCACCAGCACGCCGATGCCCTTGCCCGAATACGGCAGGCCGTTCCTGCGCAGCTGGGCGTCGGTGCGGGTGCGGTCCACGCCGGTCAGGGCGGTCGCTTCCCGGTTCTCGTACTGCAGCGGGGCGTTGAACCAGACCGAGCGCACGTCGCTGCGCTGCAACAGGGCCTGGATCTGCGCCGGGGTGGCGACCGTGCCCACGATCGGCAGGGACTGCATGCGGATCCCGTCGAGGCCGAGCGCCTGCAGCGCCTGCAGCTGAGCCGCGGTCGGCGGGCCCTTGCCCTCGAAGCTGACGATGACCTCGACGCCTTGGGTCGGCGCCAGGGCCGGGAGCTTCTGCGCGAGCGCGGGATCGAGCCGGGCGGCCATCGCGGAGTCGGCGAAGGCGAGCGCGACGGCGCCGGCGAGCGCGGTTCGCAACAAGATGCGGCGATTGATCTGCATGGGGGAATCCTCGTTGGGTGACCCCGACGAGCGTGCATCGCCGCCGCGCCCCGCGGCAGCCGGAAAACCACCCATGCGCCCTGGGTAAAAGCACCCATCGGCGTGCCGTTGCCGCCCTCGCCGGCGGTCAGTCCAGCAGGCCGCGACGGACCGCGAAGCGCACCAGCTCCGCGGTGTTGCGCACGTCGAGCTTGTCGAGCACCCGCGCGCGATGGTTCTCGCCGGTCTTGGCGCTGATCCCCAGCCGGCGCGCGATCTCCTTGGTGGTCAGCCCCTCGACGATCAGGTGGAACACCTCGCGCTCGCGCGGCGTGAGGCTGCCGTACGGATCTTCCATGCTGCGCTCGGGGTGGTGGACCTGGTCGGCCAGGGTCTTGGCCGCCTGTGGACCGAAGTAACCGCGTCCCGCGTGCAGGCTCTTGACCGCCGTGACCAGTTCCGCGGCCGGGCTGTCCTTGACCAGGTAGCCGGCGGCGCCGGCACGCACCACGTGCAGCACGTACTCCTCCTCCTCGTGCATCGTCAGCACCAGCACCCGGGTCTGGGGCAACGCCTCGCGCAGGCGGCGCACGACCTCGATGCCGTTCAGGCGGGGCATGGAGATGTCGACCACCACCACGTCGGGACGCACTTCCATCGCCCGCTCGATGGTCTCGATGCCGTCCGCGGCCTGCGCCACCACCTGCATGCCGCCGTCCTCGAGCACGCCGACCAGGCTTTCGCGGACCAGGGTGTGGTCGTCGGCGATCAATACGCGCACGGGGTTCATGCACCTAAACTGCGCGCCCGCACGGGGCGCGTCAAGCACGGTGCCCCGCGCCACGGCCACGCGCGAGGTGTTGCCGCGAATGCGGGGACCGCCGCTCAGTCGTCGATCGGGACGATGGCGTCGATGCGGGTCCCCTCGCCGGGAGCCGACTCGAGGTGGAAATGCCCGCCATAGAGCCGCAATCGCTCCTGCATGCCACCCAGCCCGCTGCCGCTCCCCGGTTGCACCCGCGCGGGATCGAATCCCGCTCCGTCGTCCTCGACGCGGAGGCGGATGGAACCGCCCCGGGCCTGCAACAGGACCCGCGCCTGTCGCGCATGCGCGTGCTTGGCGGCATTGTTCAGCGCCTCCTGCACGAAGCGGAACAGCAGCGTCTGCAAGTCGGGGTCGATGCCATCCAGGGCATCGGCTTCCAGCATCACTTCGGGACCGCCGCCCTGCTCGATGTTGCGCGCCAGCCAACGCAGCGCCGGCACCAGCCCGAGGTCGTCGAGGATCGGCGGGCGCAGCAGGCGGGACAGTTGGCGCGTGTCGTCCAGCGTGCTGGCGCACAAGCCGATCGCGGCGTCGACCCGCTCGCGCAAGGGGGCGTTCCCCGGGCCCAGCGCGCTGCCCAGCAGCGCCAGCTGATGCTTGAGTGCCGTCAGGTTCTGCCCGATCCCGTCGTGCAGTTCGCGCGCCAGGCGTTTGCGCTCGTCCTCCTGCACCCGCCAGACCGAGCGCCCGAGGCGACGGAATTCGCCCTCGTTCGCTTCCAGTCGCTGCAGCAGGGCGCGGTATTGCGCGTGCAGGTCAGGGCCGGTCGGTGCCGAGCCGCTCATTCTGGAGCCTGCATCGCGTCGAAGCCGGACTGCAGCTGTTCCGGCACGTGGCTGCGCAGTTTCCGGAGCGCGGAGCGCCCGGCCTCCTCGGCTGCCTGGGCACTGGCGGCATCCCCGAGCATGCGATGCGCCCGCGCGGCCAGCGCGTGCAAGGCGTGGGCGCGCAGGTAATCCTGGTCGCGGATCACCTGGACCGCCTGCTGGTAATGCTGCAGCGCCCGGGTTGCATCGCCGTCCTGGAGCGCGCGGGACATCGCGGACTCGAGCCACCGCAGCCGCAGCCCCTGGTGCCCCAGCGCGGCGATTTCCTGTTCCAGGGTCGGATCCGGCTGCCCGCGCGCGGCACGCATCAGCAACACTTCCAGCTGCAGGTGCCGCACCCCCGAATTCTTCGCGAGCCGATCGGCATCGGCCAGGGCCGCGTTGGCCTGGGTCCGCCCGCGCTCGCCCAGCGCCATGGCCGATTCGAGCAGGGCCGCGATGGCCTGCTGTTCGGACGACGCCTGCTGCAGCGGCTCGCGCAACGCCTGCAATGCCTCGCGCGCGCGGTCGGTCGCCCCGGCGGCGAGCAAGGCCTGCACCCGCAACAGGCCGGCATCGGTCTGTCCGCGCAGGTCCTCGCGCTGCTCGAACAGCGCTTCGGCGCGCTCGGCATGCGCGATCGCCGCGTCCAGGTGGCCCTGGACGAGTTCGAGCTCGGCCAGGTTGCGCCGGCTTACGGCGACTTCCTCCAGCATCTGCTGTTGCTCCGCCTGCTCCTGCGATTGCAACAGCAGGGTGCGCGCCTCGTCCCATTGGCCGCGCGCGATCGCCAACAGCCCGAGGTTCTGCGCGGTGCGCACTTGCCCGGTCTGGTCCCCGAGCTTGTCGAAGGCGTCCGCGGCCTGTTGCCAGAACACCAGTGCGCTGTCGTAGGCACCGAGCTGGTAATGCGCGTAACCGATGCTGTTGAGCGCGCCGGCCGCGCCGTAGCCGTTCCCGGACTGCTGCCAGGCCTGCAGCGCGCGACGGAATGCCGCCAGCGCGCCGGGGTAATCGCCGCGCTCCTCGGCCAGCAGGCCCGCCTCGTTCTCCGTCGCCGCCAGGCCGTCGCGATCCCCGAGCGATTCGTACAGGGCCCGCGCCTCGCCCAGGTATGTGTTGGCGGCCGCGAATTCGCCACGCAGGCTCACCACGCCGGCCAGGTTGCGCAGGCTGGTGGCGACGCCGCGCCGGTTGCCCACAGTGCGCCGTAATTCCACCGCCTTCCTGTATTGCTCCTCGGCATCGGCCGTCTGCCCCAGGCGCCCATAGGCGATGCCCATGGCGTTGACCGTCTCGGCCTGTCCGTACAGGTCGCGGCTGCGCTTGTAGAGCACCAGTGCCCGCACCAGGTAGTCGTCGACCGCGCGCCGCGCGTCGCCAAGTAGGATCGAATGCTTGCCCAGCTCGAACCAGGCACGGGGATCGTTGTCGTCCTTTTCGACCAGGGTCTGCAGGTCGGCCGTGGCGGCTTCCAGGTCGCCGGCGGCGCCGCGTGCGCGGGCCAGTTGCAGCGCGGCGAGGGTGTCGTCTGGTTGCGCCTGCGAGCGCGCCTGCCACTGCGCGACGGCCGCCTCGGCGTCGCCCTCCAGCATGGCGGCCAGTGCCGTCACCTGCCGCTTCAAGCCGTCGGGACTGCCGGCCAGGCTGCCTTTGGCTGTGCCAATGGCAGCCGACGCGATCCCGACCTCGCCGATGGCCTGCGCCGCCTCGGCCTGGGCGAGCAGCAGCCGGGCATCCTTCGGCGCGACCGCGACGGCTCGCGTGAAGTCGTCCAGCGCCAGCGCGTGGAATCCCGTGTAGCGGCGCCGCAGCCCGGCTCCGTACGGCTCGAGCGCAGCGTCGGGCGGCAAGTCCAGCTTGAGCCGGCCTGGGGCAATGGAAAACGCCGCCGCCAATGGATCAAGGAACGCTTCCACGGCCTTGGCCGGATCGCTCGCCGCAGGCCCTTCGATCACCTCCGGCGCGCGCCCGGCGCCATGCAGCGACGCATGGACACGCCACTCGCCGTCGGCGCGACGCAATTGCGGGCGCAACGCACGATCGGCGGCGGCGATGCCGCGCAGTGCGTCGGGGTTGGCGCGCGCGCCGCCGGTGGGATCGATCTGCTGCAGGGCCTGCCAGGTGCGATCGCCGTCCACCACGACCTCACCGGCTTCGGCGATCGCATCGCGCAGGACGTCGGAGAGCGCCAGCAGGCGCTGGTCGAAGGCCTCCGCCGGTCCGGCTTGCGCCGGCAGGTCCGGCCCGCGCTCGAGCGGCAACACCAGCAAACGATGCAGCGACGGAATGGTCGCCACCGCCGTCGCCACCGGACGCTGCTGCCACCACCACCAGGCGCCCCCCAGGCCCACCGCCAGCGCCAGCAACGCCGCCAGCGCTAACCAGCCCTTGCGGCCCGGATGGAATTCCATCGGCATGGTGCCCGCATCGATGGCCGCGATCAGGTCGCGCGCGCTGCCGAAGCGGTGCGCCGGCTGGGGTCGCAGCAGCTTGTCGAGCAGGCGCGCGATCCAGGCCGGCACGTCGGGACGCTTGCGCGTCACCGGCACCGGGGTGCGCACCATCCGCTGGCCGAGCACCTCGGCCGCGGTGCCGCCCGAGAACGGCAGCTCGCCGCTGAGCATCTCGTACAGGATCAGCCCCAGCGCGTAGAGGTCGCTGCGCTGGTCGACGGTGTCGCCGCGCGCCTGCTCCGGCGACAGGTAATCGGGCGTGCCCACCACTGAACCCGACTGGGTCATGCCGCCGCTGACCAGGGAGCGCGCGACGCCGAAATCGTTGACGTAGGCGTTGCCCTCGCCGTCGATCAGCACATTGGCCGGTTTCAGGTCGCGATGCACCACGCCTCGTGCATGCGCCGCGCCCAGGCCCTCGGCGACCTGCCGTGCGATGCGCAAGGCCTCGGCGGGGTCGAACCGGCCCTCGCGGTCCATGCGCTTGTCGAGGGATTCGCCCTCGATGTAATCCATGCTGATCAGCCAGCGACCGTCGTGCTGCCCGATGTCGTGGATGCGCACCACGTGCGGGCTGGACACCTGGCGCGCCAGCAGCAACTCCTGGCGGAAACGCTCGAAGGCCTCGGGGTGCGAGGCCAGTTCCGGGCGCAGCAGCTTCAGGGCGACGGGGACGTCCAGTGCCTGGTCGACGGCCTTGTAGACCACGCCCATGCCGCCGACGCCGAGCAGGGATTCGATGCGAAAGCGGTCCGCGACCACCGTGCCGGGCGCGAAATCCGCGTGCAGGTGCAGCCCGGTGCGGGTGGCGTCGCTGGAATCGCTCATGGCGCCGCGATCCCGGCGGCGGCCGGGGCCCAGCGCGGCGCGCCGACCAACGCGTCACTGGCGCGCTGCGCCGAGATGTACAACGCGGCGCGTTCTGCAAAGGCTTCGAGCAACTCAAGGTCGAGGCGGGTGATCGCGGGACCTGCCGTGGTGCGGTCCGCGTAGATCGCGCCGAGGGTTCCACCGGCATCGCGCAGGGGCAGGCAGACCAGCGCGCGCAGTCCGCCTGCGACCACCGAGTCCCGCGCCGCCAGCCAGGCTTCGCTGCCGACGTCGTTGGCGACCACCGCCTCGCCTTCGCGCAGCACGCGCTCCACCGCACCCGCGCTGCCGGAGAAGCGGCGGTGCGCCAACAGCGTCGGATCGATCGCCTGGCAGGCCCGGATGGCGAAGCCACCGTCGTCGTCCCGCAACAGCAGGAAACCCCGGGTGCAATGCCCCAGCTCCATCACCGCCTGAAGGGTCCCGTCCAGCAGCGCCGAGAACCCGGCGGCGCGCTGCAAGCCCAGGGTCAGCGCCGTGGCCCGTGCCCTGCGCGCCTGCTGCTGGTCGGCGATCCGCGCGCTGCGGGCCGCATCGACCAGCTCGAATTCGCAGTAAACATCCCCGAACCGCAACCAGGCATCGCCCGGCAACGACGCCTCGGCGACGACCTTTCCATCGACGTGGCTTCCGTTCTTGCTGCCCCGGTCGCCCAGCACCCAGGTGCCGTCCCCATCCTGTGCGATTTCCGCATGCAGCCGGGACACGGACGGATGCGCCACGCACAGTCCACAGTCCTCGCCACGTCCGATCTGCAATCGCTCGCCATCACGCAACACGTGCGACAGGGCGGCCTGCTCCGGCAGGAACACGGTGAGACGGGCGTGCATGCCCCGATCTTAACGCGCCGTGCCGCGCAGCGCGGGTTGCGGGGACCCCCCTCCCGGCAAAGAAACACCCCGCCGACTCGCGTCGGCGGGGTGCAGGGAGCCGAAGCAGCGGCGCCGGGGTGCGTTACAACCCGTAGTCCCGCAGGTAGGCGATGCTGTACTTCAAGGTCGCGGCGCCGGCCAGCAGTTCGCCGGCCGGGTTCTCCACGCCGCCACCGGCCTGCCAGACCTGCGCGATGCCCTTGCCGGCGCGCGCCGACACGCGGGCACGGAAGGCATCCAGGTGGTTGCCCGCCGCCACGTAGTCCTCCGCGGACACCGCAGCCTCGGCGTCGCCGAGCATCGCCGACAGCGGCGCACGTTCGCCGGCGTCGAGGGTGGCCAGGGTGCCGCGCAGGCGGTCGAACTTCTCGGCGACCACGACATCGCTTTCCCGCAGGTCGGTCAGCACCAGGAACTGGGAAAAACCGCCGGTCGTCCCGCGGGCCCGGACGCTGCCCGGCGCGATCTCGTCGGTGATGTCTCGGAACTGCCCGCCGACGGGCGCCTTGAACAGGCGATACGAACTGCCGACGCTGTACGACAGCGCGTGGGTGTGGACCTCGACGCGCACGGTGCGCTGGAACTGGAGGCCGCCGGCGGCCGGCGGCTCGACGGTCACCAGCAGCGGGAACGCGCCGTCGACCTGCAACAGCTGCGGATTGGCCAGCCGCGCGAGCAGGGCCGGATTGGCCGGATTGACCATCTGCGCGCTGACGCCGAGGCTCGATGCGCTCAGGCCGGCGGCACTGTCGAAGGTCAGGGTGATGTCGGCGACGGGACTCGCCTCCGGGCCCACGCGGATGGTCGCCACCTGACCGTTGACATCGACGGCCACGGGCACGGTTTGCGTTTGCGCGGACGCGGCGGACGCGGTGAACCACAAGGCAAGCAGCACCAGCACGCGTCGGAACAGCGGAATACGGTTCTTCATCGGCAATCAGGCCCCTGTCGGGCGATACGGTCGCGGTCCATTTCGCGGGAATCGGCACGCTTCGTCGTCGTGCCGGGCTCTCCAGGAAAAGACGATCGGAGAGCGCTGCACGACGTACCCTTCGGTCGCGGGGTATACACCGGACTATCCCATCACGGCGTCAAGGCAGCATAAAGGCCCCGACCGTCGATGTCTGTAGGGGAATTCCCCCACCCAAGCGCGTGGGCGGCAGGCGACACCCGGTGCTCCAAGATGAACGGGCGCGATTCCGGGCCGCGATGGGCACGCCCCTCGACTTTAGCGGAGCGGGTGGGTGGTTTTCCCCATGCCGGGTGGGCGATCCCCCGGATAGCCGGTGCTCGCTCCCCTTCGAATACTGAATGGAAGCATCCCCCGACCCAGGAGTTTCCGAATGGCTTCCCAGCGCACCTACCGACCCACCCTGCGCCTCAAGCTCTGCGCCATCGCCGCCGGCATGCTGGCCAGCGGCATGGCGCTGGCCGACGCCCACCTCGATCCCGAGCTTCTGGCGCGCATGGACGCCGCCGCGGCGACCGACGAATTGCAGGTGGTGGTGAGCTACCAGCAGTCCGGTCCGGTGACGCCGGCGCAGGTCTCGGCCCTGCAGGCGCTGGGCATCGACAAGGGCGTGACCATGCGGACGCTGCCGATCGCCGGCGCGATCGCGACGCCCGCGGAAATCCGCGCGCTGGCCCAGCGCAGCGACGTGGTGTCGATCTTCTGGAACGCCCCCCTTCGCTACTTCAACAAGGAACAGCGCGAAATCTCCGGCGCCGCGCGGACCGTGCAGAACCCGGGCGACTTCGGACGCGCGATCCCGTTCAGCGGCGCGGGCGTGACGGTGCTGGTCAACGACTCCGGCGTGGACGCCACCCATGAGGACCTCAAGCTCGGTCGCCACGTGGTGCAGAACGTGCTCGCGCCGCAAAACATCCTGGCCGAGATCGCCGCCGACCTGCAGCCGGGCATCGTGCCGATGACCTACCTGGAGAACCAGCCGAACACCGACCTGGGCTCCGGGCACGGCACCCATTGCGCCGGCACGATCGGCGGCACGGGGCAACGCTCCAACGGGCTCTACCGGGGCGTGGCCCCGGGCGCGCAACTGGTCGGCTACGGTTCCGGCGGCGTGTTGCTGATCCTCGACGCCGTCGGCGGCCTGGATTACGCCGCCACCAACCAGTTCAGCTACGGCGCGCCGATCCGCGTCACCAGCAACTCCTGGGGCTCGTCGGGCAAGTTCGACCCCCTCAACCCGGTCAACATCTCCACCTACGAGCTGTACAAGCGCGGGATCGCCAGCGTGTTCGCCGCCGGCAACGACGGCCCCGGCGAGGACACCCACAACCCCTACGCGCAGGCCCCGTGGGTCATCTCGGTCGGCGCCGGCGAGAAGGACGCCGTGCTGACCGACTTCTCGTCGCGCGGCAAGCGCGGCGAAAGCGGCGACTTCACCATGCCCGACGGCCGCCGCTGGACCTACTTCAACCAGCCGACCGTCGTGGCCACCGGAGTCGACATCATCTCCACCCGGACCGCGACCGGCGCGCTGCCGCCGCTGGCGGCCGAGATGGACGCGGCGTTCCTGGCGCCCGCGCACCTGCCCTTCTACACCCACATGAGCGGCACCTCGATGGCCACGCCGCACGTGGCGGGGATCCTGGCGCTGGTCTTCGAGGCCAACCCGAACCTCACCCCGGCGCAGGCCAAGGACATCCTCGAACGCACCGCCACCAACATGACCGGCCGGCTGGAATGGGAAGCGGGCGCCGGCCATGTCAATGCCTACGCGGCGACTGCCGAGGCCGCTGGCCTGCGCAACGATTTCGGCGCCACCGTCAATGCGCTCAACGAGTTCCACAGCAACGCCTTGCTGGCACCCGGCGCCGACCCGATCCCGTTCTCGATCTTCTTCACCCCGGTGGGCACGGTCGAAACGAAGAGCTTCGAGGTCGGGCCGGAGGTGGCGTACGTCTCCGCACGCGCCGACATCGGCGACAACACGGTCGCCATCGTGCTGACCGATCCGGACGGCAACCGCTACGGTTCGGCGATTTCGCTGCCGGCTATCGGCGAGACCGTCGTGGCCGGCGGTCCCGGCAGGGCCGGTACCTGGACACTCACCGTGCGCGGCATCGGCTCGATCTCGGGCAATGCCGTGGACCCGCTCAAGGTCACCAACGGCTACGGCGCACCGGGCACCGTCGCCGGCGAGATCAGCTTCCTCAACAGCGGTGGTTACACCGGCCTGGACGACATCGCCGGGCATCCGGCGGAAAAGGCGATCGAATTCGCCGTCGCCAATCGACTGCTTGACGGCAATTCCGATCGCCGCTTCCGCCCCGACCAGGCGATCAAGCGCAAGGAGATGGCCAAGTACCTGGTGATGGGCGCCAGCGTCCGCCAGTCGCTTCCCTTCGACCACAAGCGCAGCTTCAGCGACCTCGACGTGACCGATGCGTTCTATCCGTTCGCCGAATCCGTCGTCGCCGCCGGCGCGCCGCTGCGCGACCTGAGCCAGCGCCAGGGCGGCGTGATGGGCACGGTCAGCGGCAAGTTCAATCCCAACGACAAGGTCACGCGCGTCAGCCTGGCCTACTCGCTGGTGCAGGCCCTCGGCCTGCAGGAACAGGCCTCCAGCTTCAACGGCGAGCTGACCGCGTTCTTCGACGGCAAGCGCATCCCGATCGCCGACGCGGCCTCGATTCCCGCCCCGCTGCGCGGCTACGTGCAGTACGCGCTGGACCAGAGCCTGATCAACGCCCGCTTCACCGTCGTGCAGGGGCCGTACGACCTGCAGCCGACCCTGCAGGCGTGGTTCGATCCCAACCAGTCGGTGACCCGTGCGGCATACGCCGTGGCGGCCAGCCGCTACTACACCGCCTACCGCAGCGCGGAGGACTGAGCAGACGCATCGCCACCCCCTGTCGGCGATGCCAGGCGGCCCGGGACTGCGTCCCGGGCCGTCGTTTTTTCAGCCCACCCCGCGCCGCAGGATGAACTCCCGATCGCGCACGCGTCCGACCGGGAACTCGTACTCGCCGACGTGCTCGAAGCCGTGCCGGGCGTAGAAGCGCTGCGCGCCGAGGTTCTCGGACCACACCCCGATCCACAACGTGCGTGGACCCTCGCGCTCCAGCCAGGCCAGCACTTCGGAGAACAGCCGGCCGCCCCAACCGCCGTTCTGGTGCGACTCGAGCACGTACAAGCGCTTGAGCTCGCCGTCGCCCTGGGCGACATCGGGATGCGGCAGCCCGCACGGACCTGCGGCCGCGTGGCCGACCGCTTCGTCGCCTTGTTCCAGCAACCAGACCGCGTAGTCCGGATGCTCGAGGATGATGCGCTGCTTGTCGACGGCGTACGCGTCGGCGAGGAAGGCCTGCAAGTCCTCGTCCGGATAGAGGTGGCCGAAGGTTTCCACGAACGTGCGGCGCGCCAGGCGCGACAGCGCCCCCGCGTCCTCAGGTGTCGCGCGGCGGATGGTCGGCTCTCCGGGTAGTGGCATCAGGCAACAGGCACAGGAGGCATTGCCGGCACTCTCCCCCATCCCATGCTTCCCCTGCAAGCGGGGGAAGGCGCGGTGGTGCAATGCGTGCAAATTACCCCTCTCCCGCTTGCGGGAGAGGGGTTGGGGTGAGGGTGCGTGGCGGCCGGGGTAAGAGACATCGCCGGTGCTTTCCCCCATCCCATCCTTCCCCCGCATGCGGGGGAAGCGCGGTGGTGCCATGCGGGAGTCGCGTCGGGAGCGTCGTCGCTACCGCTAGCCGGCGTCGACCCCGGCACGCGGCGCCCGGATGGCCACGTGCACCTCGGCCAACTGCTTTTCCGGCACTTCCGACGGCGCGCCGGTCATCAGGCACTGCGCGGTCGTGGTCTTGGGGAAGGCGATGACGTCTCGGATCGATTCGGTCCCGGCCATCAGCGCGGCGATGCGGTCGACGCCGAAGGCGATGCCGCCATGCGGCGGTGCCCCGTAGCGCAGGGCCTCAAGCAGGAACCCGAACTTGGCTTCCGCCTCCTCCTTGCCGATGCCGAGCAGGTCGAACACCGCCGATTGCATCGCCGAGCGATGGATGCGGATCGAGCCGCCGCCGATCTCGTTGCCGTTGAGCACCAGGTCGTAGCCGCGCGACACCGCCGTCGCGGCATTGGCGCGCAGGTCGCCTTCGTCATCGACGGCCGGCGCGGTGAAGGGATGGTGCAGGGCCACGAAGCGGCTTGCCTCGTCGTCCCATTCGAACATCGGGAAGTCGGTGACCCACAGCGGCTTCCATCCGGCATCGACCAGGTCCAGGTCCTTGCCGACCTTCAGGCGCAATGCACCCATGAAGTCGGAGGCGACCTTCCAGGTCGAGGCGCCGAAGAACAGCGCGTCGCCAGCCTGCGCGCCGGTGGCTTCCAGCACCACCCGCAGCGTCGCGTCGTCGAGGAACTTGGCGATCGGCGAGCCGATCCCGTCGCGACCCTTGGCCGGGTCCTCGACCTTCATCCAAGCCAACCCCTTGGCCCCGAACCGGGCGCAGTACGCGGCGTAGTCGTCGATCTGCTTGCGCGACAGCGCCGCGCCGCCCGGGACCCGCAATGCAGCGACACGCCCGTCCTCGGCGTTCGCCCAGTCGGTGAAGACCTTGAAGCCGCAGTCCCTGACCACCTCGCCCAGGTCGACCAGTTCCAGCGGGATGCGCAGGTCCGGCTTGTCGGAGCCGAAGCGGCGCATGGCCTCGGCATAGGCCATGCGCGGGAAGGCAGCGCCGTCGCCCAGGTCGACGTCCATCACTTCCCGGAACACGTCGCGCAGCATGGCCTCGACCGTGTCCTGCACGCCGCGCTCGTCGATCCAGGCGAATTCCATGTCCAGCTGGGTGAATTCAAGTTGCCGGTCAGCACGCAGGGCCTCGTCGCGGAAGCATCGCGCGATCTGGTAGTAGCGGTCGAAGCCGGCCATCATCAGGATCTGCTTGAACAGCTGCGGCGACTGCGGCAGCGCGTAGAACTCGCCGGGATGCTGGCGCGCGGGCACCAGGAAGTCGCGCGCGCCCTCGGGCGTGGCCTTGGTGAGGATCGGCGTCTCGATGTCCTGGAAGCCGCGGCCGTCCAGCCAGGCACGCAAGGCGGAGACCAGGCGCGTGCGGGTGCGCATCATCTTCTGCATGCGCGGCGTGCGCAGGTCGAGGTAGCGGTACTTGAGGCGGATGTCCTCGCCCGCGTTCTCGTGGGCATGGAACGGCAGGGGTTCGGCCTTGTTCAGCACCTCGATCCCGGTGGCCACCACCTCCACCTGCCCGGTGGGGATCTTCTCGTTGACGTTCTGGCGCCTGCGCACCACGCCGGTGACCCGCAGGCAATCCTCGTAGCCCACGTCGGCGGCGGTGGCGATCACGGCGGCGTTGCCTTCGGCATCGGCATCGGGTTCGGCCACGACCTGCACAATGCCTTCGTGGTCGCGCAGGTCGATGAAGCACAGCCCGCCGAGGTCGCGGGCGACGTCGGCCCAGCCGCACAGGACGACGGTCTGGCCGATCAGCGCCTCGTCGACGAGGCCGCAATGGTGGGTACGCATGGGGAAACTCCGGGACTTTCGGTCGCATCGACCCGAGGCACGCGACGGCGCGGGCAGGGGCCGGGCATACCGGCAACGCGACATTTTAGCGGCTTGGCCGGAAACCCTGCTGGCGTATGCTCCCGGCAACGGTCGCGGGCGCCCGGCGTGCCTGCCCGAAGCTGGAGTCCGCCATGGTCCGCATGCTCGGCAGCATCCTCCTCGCCCTCGGCCTGGCCCTCGCCAGCCCGGCCAGCGCCTTGGCCCAGGGGCGCGCCTATGCGCCGGAGAACCTGAGCAGCCTGCCCTACCGGGACCAGGTCCGCGTGATCGGCCTCGAGTACAGCGACCAATCGGGCGGCCGCCGCATCCCCGACGACCAACTGCGCTTCTACACCGACCAGGTGAATCGTTCGAACTGGACCTTCAGCCAGGTCCGGCACGACATCGCGCAGTCGCTGGCAGGCAGCACCTACCCGCCAAGGCCTCCGGCGGGCGGCGAAGTGCTTCGCTGCGAGAGCAACAGCAATCGGCCCAATACCTGCCAGACCCTGTGGCGCGGCCACTCCCGCCTGGTCCGCCAGCTGTCGGGCAGTCCCTGCATCGAAGGGCGCAGCTGGCAATCGCGGGATGGACACATCTACGTCAGCGGGGGTTGCCGGGGCGAGTTCCAGCGCGACGCGCAGGTGCAGCCTCCCATCGCCGGCGGCAATGTCCGCTGCGAAAGCGTCGACAACCGGGCGCGAAGCTGCCAGGTACCCTGGCGCGGGCGCACGCGACTGGTGCGGCAATTGTCCAGTTCCCCCTGCATCGAAGGCCGCACCTGGGAGTCGCGGCGCGGCCAGGTCCATGTCGACCAGGGTTGCCGGGGCGAGTTCGCTGCGGTCGCGGGCGGCTTGCCAGGCCCGGGTCCCGGATTGCCCAGCGGTTACTCGGTGGCCTGCGACAGCTACAAGGGCGCGTCGACGACCTGCGACTGGGACCGCGCCTTCGGCCAGCCGCGCCTCATCCAGCAGCTGTCCGACGCGCCGTGCATCGAAGGGCGCAGCTGGGGCTACGACCTGCAGATCGGCTTGTGGGTGACCGACGGTTGCCGCGGACGGTTCGCACCGTACTGATCCGGGGGAACCGATCCCACGACGCCTGTGCCCTGCACCCCAAAGGGGGTTACTTGCCTGCCTGGGCCCCGCCGGAGGGCTTCGCGGAGGCCTCGGGGGCGGCCTGGGGCTTGCCCTTGCCCGCCTCGGGCTTGCCGGCGGGCGGCTTGTCCGCCGGCTTGGCATCGGACGCGGCCGTCGAGGCATCCTTGCCTGACGTCGACGCGGCATCGCTCTTCGCCCCCTCGCCGCCTTCGGCGAGGTTGCGCTTCTTGTCGCCGTCCTTCTTGAAATCGGTTTCGTACCAGCCGCTGCCCGACAACCGGAAGGCAGGCGCGGTCAGCTGGCGCTTGACCGCCGCCGCATCGCACACCGGGCAGGTCTCCGGGTCGGGGTCGGACAGCTTCTGGAGGCGGTCGAAGGCGTGGTCGCAGGCGGTGCAGCGGTAGGCGTAGATCGGCATGGCGGGCGTGGGGTCCGTGGTTTCAGCCGGCCACGTTGGGGCGCGGCGGCGGTGAATCAAGCTCTTCCTCGGCGATCGAGTCCTCTGGATGGACGGCCCTGTCGTCCAGCGGATTGACGTCGAAGGGCGTGCGGAAGACCAGCGACGGCAACAAGGTGTTGAGCGCCGCGTAGAGCAGCAGGCCCCCGTAGTACATGTCCGGGATCCCGAAGCGGCCGTGCAGGATCGCCGCGAGCACCAGGGTGAAGATCAGGGTCGGCGCCAGGGCCACGGACACCCGCAGGCTGTTGCGATGCTGCTCCCCGAACAACAGCCGGCGCTGCGCCCAGACCATGCCGATGCGCAGCGGCAGCACCACCGCCGTCAGGGCCAGTCCGATCCAGAGCGCATCCAGGCTCAGCGCGCCCTCGGGGACCAGCGTGCCGGCATGGAAGAAGTAGAACGGCACGAAAAACGTCGCGAACAGGCGCACCGCGTGCAGGTTGTCGTCCGAGGCGAGCAGGGGCATGCGCGTATGCAGCAGCCGCGCCACCAACCCGGCGATGAACGCACCGACGAGGTAGTAGACGCCCAACTTGTAGGTGATGTACGCGGCCACCAGCCCGACCATCACCAGCAGCGAGAATTCCGAGCCCGGCGCATGCGGCACCACCCAGCGCCCCAGGGCGACGAACACCAGCGGCAGGCCCAGCAGCATCGCGAGCAGGACGCCGGAGGAGATCCCCAGCTGCACGGGATCGCCGGCCTGCAGCACCACGAACAGTGCGAACAGCGCCAGCAGTTCGCCCGCGATGGCCTTGTTGGTGACCCAGAACCGTTCCTCCTCGTCCAGGCCCAGGCGCGCGAGGGTGTCGAGGATGAAGCCGGTCGACGGCGTCAGCAGCGCCAGCGCGACGAGCCCCGCCGCCTGCCAGCCCAGGTCGAAGTAACGCCATGCGACCCATGCCACGCCCAGCAGGGTGGCGGTGCGGATCAGCAGGTGCGCCACCAGGCGCAGCAGGCCCTTGCGCAAGGCCCGCGGCTCGACCTCCAGCCCGGCGAACAGGAACAGCGAGGAAATGCCCAGCGTCGCCAGCAGGGTCACGACCGGGTCGTGGGTTTCGTCGCCCCATAGCAGCATCGCGACGATGCCCAGCATCAGGCTGGTCAGCGGCGCGGGCATCTTCCAGCGCTGCAGCGCCCGCGGCACGACCAGCAGGGCGAAGATCAACAGCAGGTAGACCAGTTCCTGGTTCAAGGACGTGCACGCTCGGAGGGACGACCCGCGCCATGGTCGCGGCAGGCGGGGCGGCTGGCAAGCGCGGCGTGGAGGCATGCCGCGCAACGAAGGGGCTACGCGAAGCCGCGTCCTTGGCCGGCGACATCACATCCCTTCGGCTTGCTTCGGACAACCGTTGGCCGCAGGGCGCGCGGCCACGGCGTACTGCGCGCTGATTGCGATCGTGCGATGCGTCCTAGCGCGCACCCCAGGGGGCCGGCGGTGCTTCCACCGGCGTGGCGAGGTCGAACTCCACCTGGAACAGGCGCCCGCCGGGGCGGCTGAGCTCGTACAGGAAGCGGTCGCCCGGCCCGATCTCCATCGCCCAGGTGTTGGTCACCGACGCCGGCAGCCCTTCCCGCTCGAACAAGGCAATCGATTCCGCGTCCACCGGGAATTCCTGGCGCTGCGCCGTCCCCGGCGTCACCGTGTCGCCCCCGTACATCGTCACCGCATCGGCGCTGCCGTCTTCATGCCGGTGGTCATGCTTGAGTCGCAGCCCCCCGGCGGTGCGGGTGAGCACCCAGGTGCGCGAACGGTCGTCGCCGACATGGAACGGGATGCGAAGCCCGCGCGCCGGGTCGTCGCAACCGCGCACGTGCATCACCAGTGCCTTGCCGGCGAACGGGTCCGCCGTGGCGGGTTCCGGGCGGTTGGCGACGATTTTGCCGGCGTAGGCGCGGCCGCAGTGGCGGGCGAGCGCGGCCAGGAAGGCGTCGGCCGGCGCCGGCTTGCCGGTGGCCACGGCGGGCGCGCCGACCGCCCCGGCGTCGATGCTTCGGATGGAATCCCGGACGGACCCTGCACACGCGACCAGGGCGCCGACCAGGAGCAGGCAGGTCACGGCACGAACTATCGACGCTCTTTCCATGGCGACCACCTTGGGCCTTCGGGTCGACGACTGCAAGCCGTCGTCTTGGCAGACACTCGGTGGGTGCGCAGCGTCACGCCGCATCGGTGGCGTACAGCCTCAACAATGCTTCTTCAGCCGCCGACACCTGCTGCCGCAAGGCTTGCTGGCGCTTGCCCAGTGCCTGCACGCGTTCGCCTCCGTCGACGTAGCTCTCCGGATCGGCCAGCGCCTGCTCCACCTCCGCCAGTTCCGATTCCAGCTCCGCCAGCAGCGATTCGGCCTGCGCCAGCTTGTGCGTGTTGACCTTGGCAGGCCGTGGCTGGGGCGCTGGCACGACGGCAGGCGCGGATGTTGCATCCGCCGATCGTCGTACCTGCTTGCCGGACTCGGAGGACTGCGCCCGCAACCACGCCGCGTATTCGTCGAGATCGCCGTCGAACGGCTTGACCTCGCCGTGCGACACGCGCCAGAAGGTGTCGCTGACCAGGCCGATCAGGTGGCGGTCGTGCGACACCAGGACGATGGCGCCGTCGAAATCGCTGAGCGCCTCGGCCAGGGCCTCGCGCATGTCCAGGTCGAGGTGGTTGGTCGGCTCGTCGAGCAGGAGCACGTTGGGTTGCCGCCAGGCAATCAGGGCCAGCGCGAGGCGCGCGCGCTCGCCGCCGGAGAAGTTGTCGATGCTTTCGAAGGCGCGGTCGCCCGGGAAATACCACTTGCCCAGGAAGTCGCGGAACGACTGCGTCGGCGCGTCCGGCGACAGCGTGCGCAGGTGGTCGACGGGCGAGGTGCCCGCCACCAGCGACTCCACGGTGTGCTGGGCGAAGTAGCCGATGCGCAGGTCGGGATGGGCGTAGCGCTCGCCATCGAGCAAGGGCAGTTCGCCGACCAGCGACTTGACCAGGGTGGACTTGCCCGCCCCGTTGGGACCGAGCAGGCCGATGCGGTCGCCGGCCTCCAGGCCGAAGCCGACGTTGCCGAGGATCTCGATCGCGCGCGCGTCGACCCCCTCCCCCGCTCGTGGGAGAGGACTGGGGTTCGGGCCGGGCTCTTCGCCAAGCAAGCCAATTGCCCCATCCCCGCCCTGCTCGCTGCGCGCGCCCCCCTCTCCCGCAGGCGGGAGAAGGGCTGAAGCGCGATATCCGCAAGCCGCGTGGTTCAGGCGCAGCAAGGCATGCGGCAGCTTCAGCGGCTGCGGGAATTCGATGCGGAACTCGCGTTCGGCGCGCACCGCCTCGGTGCCGGTCAGCTTGGCCAGGCGCTTCATCCGCGACTGCGCCTGCTTGGCCTTGCTGGCCTTGGCCTTGAAACGGTCGATGAAGCTTTGCAGGTGCGCCCGCTCGACCTGCTGCTTGTCGAAGGCGATCTGCTGCTGGCGCAGCTGCTCGGCGCGCTGCCGCTCGAACGCGGTGTAGTCGCCGACGTAGAGCTTCGCCTTGCCCTCGTGCAGGTGCAGGGTATGTGTGGCGACGTTGTCGAGGAATTCGCGGTCGTGCGAGATCAGCAGCAGGGTGCCGGGATACTTGAGCAGCCATTGTTCCAGCCACAGCACCGCATCCAGGTCCAGGTGGTTGGTGGGCTCGTCGAGCAGGAGCAGGTCGCTGGGCATCATCAGCGCCCGCGCCAGGTTCAGGCGCACGCGCCAGCCGCCCGAGAACGCGCTCACCGGACGCTCGTGTGTCTCCGCCGCGAAGCCGAGGCCGTGCAGCAGCTTGCCGGCGCGCGCGGTGGCGTCGTAGCCGCCGACCTCTTCCAGGCGGTGGTGCGCCTCGGCGACCGCCTCCCAATCCTCGGCCGCCAGCGCGATAGCCTCGGCCTTGACCGCGGCCGCCACGGGCGCATCGCCGCCGAGCACGAACTCGATCGCCGGATCGGGCAGCGACGGCGTCTCCTGCGCCACGCTGGCGATGCGGACGCGGTTGGGGACGTCCAGGTCGCCGCGATCGGCCTCGACCTCGCCCCGGATCGCCGCGAACAGCGAGGACTTGCCGGTGCCGTTGCGCCCGACCACGCCCACCCGCCAGCCGGCGTGCAGGGCGAGGTCGACGTCGGACAGCAGCAGGCGCTCGCCGCGCCGCAGGGCGAAGTTCTTGAAGGCGATCATGGGGCGCGCATTCTAGCCGAGTGCGTCCGGGGCGGCCGGCCCCGGCGCACCCGGCATCCAGGCACGGCCGCCCGCGTGCTTACTGCATCGAGTGCAGGCCGACCAGGTTGCCCTCGGTATCGTGGACCAGGGCGATGAAGCCGTACTCGCCGATCGACATCTTCTCCCGGAACACCGTGCCGCCGGCACCGGGCACGCGCCCGGCCTCCACCGCGCAGTCCTCGCAGTTGAAGTAGACCAGGACGCTGTTGCCGCCCGAGGGCATGCCTTCCATCTTCACCAGGGAACCGGAGGCGCCGCTGGCGTCGGGATCCATCGGGAAGGCCCACATCTCGACATCCGGGACCGGGAGCTTCTCGAGCGCCACCGCCAGGGTCGCTTCGTAGAATGCCCTTGCCCGATCCATGTCCTGCACGTAGATCTCGAACCAGCCCACTGCGTTGTTCGCCATGTCGACTCTCCACCGGGGGACGTCGATCGATCATACGCCCTGCCCCCCGGCGGTCCCGAGCCGCGCACGGTCGCCGGCGCGACCGGCAATCCGGTCCATGTGCGACCATCGTGTTCCCCGACGCACGGACCCCGCATGCCGCACGAGACCTCGCTGATCGCCATCCTGTGCATGGGCTTCGTGCTGGCGTTCGTGCTGGGGCTGGCCGCGCAGCGGCTGCGGGTGTCGCCCCTGGTCGGCTACCTGCTCGCCGGGATGATCGCGGGCCCCTACACCCCCGGCTTCGTCGCCGACCAGGAGCTCGCGCCGCAGCTGGCGGAAATCGGCGTGATCCTGCTGATGTTCGGCGTCGGGCTGAAATTCTCGATGCGGGAACTGCTGGAGGTGCGCGCCATCGCATTCACCGGTGCGCTGCTGCGGATCGCGGTGGCGACGGTGATGGGCTGGGCGCTGGGCCGGTTCCTGGGCTGGTCGGACGGTGCCGGCATCGTGTTCGGCATCGCGCTGTCGATCGCCAGTACGGTGGTGCTGCTGCGCACGCTGGAGGACCGGCGGCTGACCGAAACCCGCATCGGCCGCATCTCGGTCGGCTGGGTGGTGGTCGAGGACCTGGCGATGGTGATGGCGCTGGTCCTGCTGCCGGCGCTGGCCGGTGCGCTGGGCGGCGATGCCGTCGAGGACGGTCCCGGCGTCGGCACCGCGCTGGTCCTGACGCTGGCGAAGGTGAGCGCCTTCGTCGCCTTCATGCTGATCGTCGGGCGGCGCATCATCCCCTGGGTGCTCGAACGCGTGGCCAGCACCGGCTCGCGCGAGCTGTTCACCCTGTGCGTGCTGGCGCTGGCCATGGGCGTGGCGTTCGGCGCCGCCGCGCTGTTCGGCGTGTCGTTCGCGCTGGGTGCGTTCTTCGCCGGGTTGCTGCTCAACGAATCGGAGTTCGGGCACAAGGCCGCCAACGACTCGCTGCCGATGCGCGACGCGTTCGCGGTGCTGTTCTTCGTCTCGGTGGGCATGCTGTTCGACCCCATGATCCTGGTCGAGCGCCCGCTGGAAATCGTCGCCACCGTGGTGATCATCGTGCTCGGCAAGTCGCTGGTCGCCTACGGCATCCTGCGCGCCTTCGGCAAGACGCGGTCGACGTCCCTGGTCATCACCACCAGCCTGGCGCAGACCGGCGAGTTCTCCTTCATCCTTGCCGGCCTGGGCGTGTCGCTGGACATCCTCCCGTCCGAGGGCCAGGACCTGATCCTCGCCGGCGCGCTCATCTCGATCATGCTCAACCCGTTCCTGTTCACCCTGCTCGACCAGTACCGCGCTCGCCAGGGCGACGAAGCGATGGCCGATGCGGCGCGGCAGGCGATGGACGCGCCGATCGTGCCCGACGACATCCGCGACCACACCATCCTCGTCGGCTACGGACGGCTGGGCAGCCAGCTGGCTGGCCTGCTGCGCGAACGCGGCATCCCGCTGGTGGTGATCGAGGCCGACGTCGACCTGGTGCTCAAGGCGCGTGCCGACGGCCTGCCCGCTGTGCGGGGCAACGTCGCCAAGGAGGCCGTGCTGCGCGACGCCGTGCCCGAACGCGCGCGGATGGCGATCTTCGCCATCCCGCGCACGCTGGAAGCCGGCGAAGCGATCACGCGGCTGAAGCAGATCAATCCCGAGGCGACCGTGCTCGCCCGCGCGCACAGCGACGGCGAGGTCAAGCACCTGATCAAGCACGGTGCCGATGGCGTGGTGCTGGCCGAGCGCGAACTGGCCTTCTCCCTGGTGGAGATGGTGATGGCCACGCCGCCCTACCGCACGAAGCAACTGCCTTCCACCGCCTGACGCGTGTGCCCCGCCGGGAGGCGCGGCGGCGCAGGCGCCGCGAACCGGCTCAGCGGCGGCCGACGGTCCCCAGCGTATCGTGTTCGCGCAGCAGGAACAGCGCCAGGCAGGCGCCCAGCGCCGGCCAGGCGGCGAAGAACAGCAGGTTCGCGCCGGTATAGGGATCCAGGTACTGCTTCCACGAGACCAGCGTGGTCACGGCATGCATCGCCAGCACCAGGCCATAGCTCCACGTTCGCGCGACGCCGAACGCGAACAACGCCAGCAGCACGGCCTGCGCGACACCGAGGCCGAACACCAGCGGCGCCCCCGACCCGGACAGCCCGTAGAACCCTTCCAGCACCGCGATCGCATGCTCGGGGCGGACGAACTTGTCGGCAACCCACGGCAGCAGGAACACCACCATGGTCCAGCGGATCGCCAGCAACGAGAGCGGCAATCGATTTCGGGTGACGACGGCGGGATCGGTGGCTTGCATGCGACTCTCCTCGGGGCTGCGGGACCCAACTTACCCTGCCAGAGGCCGCCAGGGCCCGATCGGATGCGGTCGCGCGCGCGTCGCGCCGCCAGCGCGCAACTAACGCTTCACCTGAACGGAAACCGCACTGCGGCATGCTGGATGCATATCCGAGCGTGCCTTCGCCGTCTCTTTGCGGGAGGTACCCACTGATCCCGGAGCCGTCCATGCAACGCCGAACCCTGCTTCAAGGCCTGGCCGCCGTCCTCGCGGCCCCCCTGCTGCCTGCCTGTGCCCGCGACGACAGACCACCGAGACTCGCCAGTACCGGCGGTGCCGGCAACATCGCGGCAGCGGGGACCCAGGCCACAGCCGCGGGCCGCGGCGCCATCGTGCCCCTGGACAAGCCCGCGTCCGAATGGAAGGCCCTGCTCTCGCCGGCGGCCTATGCGGTCCTGTTCGAGGAAGACACCGAGCGCGCCGGCAGCAGCCCGCTCAACGCCCAGAAACGGCCGGGCACGTACATTTGCGCCGCCTGCTTCCTGCCGCTGTTCGATGCCGCGCACAAGTTCGAAAGCGGCACCGGCTGGCCCAGCTTCACCCGGCCCATCGACCCGCGCCACGTGGGCACCAAGCGCGACTTCAAGCTGATCCTGCCGCGCACCGAATACCACTGCGCACGCTGCGGCGGCCACCAGGGACACATCTTCAACGACGGACCGAGGCCGCGCGGCGAACGCTGGTGCAACAACGGCGTGGCGCTGAACTTCGTCCCCGAAGGCGACGCCCTCCCGGCATTGAGGTCATGACGATGATCGCGAACCCGAGCACCCTGTCTTTGCGCCGCGCCGCCGCGCCCGCAGCGACGGCCCTGCTGATGCTGGCAGCCATGACCGCCTGCGCGCAGCAGCCGCCACCGGCGCAACCAGCCGTGCGGGAGGCGGCGCCGCGGACGGTCGCGGTCGCCCAGGACACCCGGCCCGAGCCCAACCCAGCGCAGCCCGCGGCGGCCAAGTCGGGCGAAGGCGTCGCCATCTTCGCCGGCGGCTGCTTCTGGTGCATGGAGCCACCGTTCGACAAGCTCCCGGGCGTGATTTCCACGACGTCCGGCTACACCGGCGGACACACGGAAAATCCCACCTACGAGCAGACCACCGCCGGCAACACCGGGCACACCGAAGCGGTCCAGGTGCGCTACGACCCCACCAAGGTGGATTACCAGACGCTGCTCGACGTGTTCTGGCGCAACATCGATCCGTTCGCGGTCGACCGCCAGTTCTGCGATGCAGGAAGCCAGTACCGCAGCGGCATCTTCCCGATGGACGCGGGCCAGAGACGCCTCGCCGAGGCCAGCAAGCAAAAGGTCGCGCAACGCTTCGAAGGCCAGGCCATCGCCACCGAGATCACTGACGCCACCGCGTTCTGGCCGGCAGAGAAGTACCACCAGGACTACTACCTGAAGAATCCGGTGCGCTACAAGTTCTACCGATTCAATTGCGGCCGCGATGCCAGGCTGGACCAGATCTGGGGCAAGCAGGGCTGACCAGCCGGTCCTCGATGCCGAGCGGCGCGATCAATGCCTGCCGCGCGGCGCGGTCGTTACGTGCCGAGGGGCGGCGGGCGTCCCGGCCTCAGCGCGCCTCGATGGTGAACCCGGTGAACGCGACGCCCAGGTTCCAGCCTTCGCCCTTGCCGGACAGGGCCAGCGAGACGTCGCCCTTGGTCATCGCCTGTGCCGTCGCGGCCTTGCCGGCCGCGGCATCGGCGCCCGCCGACGCGTAGGTGCCCAGCACGTCGCGGATCGTCGTGACGCCGGCGAACTCGCCGAAGCCATTGGGGATCGTGTACTTGCCCACCGTGGGGCCGCCGCCGCGGGCCGTCAGCCGCACCGCCATCCGCTGGCCGTTGCTGCAGGACACGGTGCCCGTCCCGCTGGCGCGCTTGTAGAACACCGACCAGCCCGTCAGCGAATAGCGCATCTTGCAGGTAATGCTGCCGGCCGCCTGCGCCGGTGGCGCCGCCGGCAGGGTGAGCGCCGCAAGCGCGGCGGACAGGGCGAGGGCAGGCAGTCGAAGCATGGCGGCGTATCCAAGGAAGGGTGGACGGCAAGGGTAGGCCCGACCGATTAGCCGCCGGTGAACCGGCGCGCAGCCCTCCACGGACCTCAGGCTTTCGAGAACACCAGCTTGCCGCCCTCGGCCTCCACGCGCACCGTATCGCCGCCGGCGAACCCGCCGGACAGGATCATCGACGCCAGCGGGTTCTCCAGCTGCTGCTGGATGGCGCGCTTGAGCGGCCGCGCCCCGTAGACCGGGTCGAACCCGGCGTTGCCGAGCAGTTCGAAGGCCTTGTCCGACACCTCGATCGCGATGCCGCGTTCGGCCAGCCGCTGCTCCAGCCCGCGCATCTGGATGCGCGCGATCGACTTGATCTGCGCCTTGTCCAGCGGATGGAACACGACGATGTCGTCGAGACGGTTGATGAACTCCGGGCGGAAGTGCGCCTGCACCACCGCCATCACCTCCGCCTTCATCTGGGTGTAGCCCTCGGACGACCCGGCGTCGAAACCGCTGCCCTCGCTCAACTCCTGGATCTGGTGCGAGCCCAGGTTCGAGGTCATCACGATCACCGCGTTGCGGAAGTCCACCGTGCGTCCCTGGCCGTCGGTCAGGCGGCCGTCGTCGAGCACCTGCAGCAGGATGTTGAACACGTCCGGATGCGCCTTCTCGACCTCGTCGAGCAATATCACGCTGTACGGGCGCCGCCGCACCGCCTCGGTGAGGTAGCCGCCCTCCTCGTAGCCGACGTAACCCGGCGGCGCGCCGATCAGCCGCGCCACCGAGTGCTTCTCCATGAACTCGCTCATGTCGATGCGCACCATCGCGTCGGGACTGTCGAACAGGAACTCGGCCAGCGCCTTGCACAGCTCGGTCTTGCCGACGCCGGTGGGGCCCAGGAATAGGAACGACCCCGTCGGCCGCGACGGATCCGACAGCCCCGCGCGCGAGCGGCGGATCGCATCGGACACGACCTTGATCGCCTCGTCCTGGCCGACCACGCGGGAATGCAGCGCGTCCTCCATCTTCAGCAGCTTCTCGCGCTCGCCCTCGAGCATCTTGCTGACCGGGATGCCGGTCCAGCGCGCGACCACCTGGGCGATCTCCTCGGCGGTGACCTTGTCCTGCAACAGGGTGAAACCCTGCTGCTCGGCCTCCTGCGCGGCCTGCAACTGCTTCTCCAGTTCCGGCAGCGTGCCGTACTGGATTTCGCTCATGCGGGTGAAATCCTGCTTGCGCTGCGCGCCTTCCAGCTCCAGCTTGGCCTGCTCGATCTGCTCCTTGATCCGGGTCGCACCCTGCAATGTCGCCTTCTCGGCCTTCCACACCTCTTCGAGGTCGTTGAAGTCGCGTTCGAGGGTGGCGATCTCGTCCTGCAGGTCGGACAGCCGCTGCTTCGACTCCTTGTCCTTTTCCTTCTTCAACGCCTCGCGCTGGATCTTGAGCTGGATCAACCGGCGCTCCTTGCGGTCGAGCTCCTCGGGCTTGGAGTCGATTTCCATGCGGATGCGGCTGGCCGCCTCGTCCATCAGGTCGATGGCCTTGTCCGGCAGCTGCCGGTCGGCGATGTAACGATGCGACAGCGTGGCGGCGGCGACGATCGCCGGGTCGGTGATCTCCACGCCGTGGTGCACCGCGTAGCGCTCCTTCAGGCCGCGCAGGATGGCGATGGTGTCCTCGACGCTGGGCTCGCCCACGTACACCTTCTGGAAGCGGCGCTCCAGCGCGGCGTCCTTCTCGACATACTTGCGGTACTCGTCCAGCGTGGTCGCGCCAATGCAGTGCAGCTCGCCGCGGGCGAGCGCGGGCTTGAGCATGTTGCCGGCGTCCATCGCGCCCTCGGCCTTTCCGGCGCCGACCATCGTATGCAATTCATCGATGAACAGGATGATCTGGCCTTCGTTCTTGGCCAGGTCGTTCAACACGGCCTTGAGCCGTTCCTCGAACTCGCCGCGGAACTTGGCGCCGGCGATCAGCGCGCCCATGTCCAGCGACAGCACGCGCTTGCCCTTCAGGCCCTCGGGCACTTCGCCGTTGACGATGCGCTGGGCCAGGCCCTCCACGATCGCGGTCTTGCCAACGCCGGGCTCGCCGATCAGCACCGGGTTGTTCTTGGTGCGCCGCTGCAGCACCTGCACCGTGCGGCGGATCTCCTCGTCGCGGCCGATCACCGGGTCGAGCTTGCCCTTCTCGCTGCGCGCGGTGAGGTCGATCGTGTACTTCTCCAGCGCCTGTCGCTGATCCTCTGCATTCTCGTCCTGCACGCTCTCGCCTCCACGCATCGATTCGATCGCCGTTTCCAGCGCCTGCCGGCTGGCACCCGTCGCCTTGAGCGCCTTGCCCGCCTCGCCGCCGTCCTCGACCGCCGCCAGCAGGAACAGTTCCGAGGCGATGAAGGCGTCGCCGCGCTGCTGCGCCAGCTTGTCGGTGACGTTGAGCAGGCGCGACAGGTCGTTGCCCACCGAGATGTTGCCCGCCTGTCCCGACACCTGCGGCAGCTTGTCGAGCGCCTCCACCAGCCGCTCGCGCAACACCGGAACATTGACGCCGGCCTGCGCCAGCAGCGGCCGCGTACCGCCGCCGGACTGGTCGACCAGGGCCAGCAGCAGGTGCGCCGGCTCGATCAGGTTGTGGTCGCGCCCCACGGCCAACGACTGCGCGTCGCTGAGGGCCTGCTGGAATCGCGAAGTGAGTTTGTCCATGCGCATGGCGCGCCTCCGTCATGATCTCTTTGCCGGCATCGCGGCCATGGGCCATGGTGGCTGCCGATAGCCTGCAGATGCGGGCGCGAGCGCGGATTGCAAGCCGGGAGGCGTGCCTCGCCGGGCCTGCCCGCCACGACCCTAGTCCAGCGGGGTCGGTTGCAGCAATTCGATCCAGTAGCCGTCGGGGTCCTTGGCGAAGGCGATGCTGCGCATGCTGCCGTCCTGCAGGCGCTTCTGGAACGGCACGCCCATGCCCTCCAGGCGCACGCAGGCCAGGCGCACGTCGGGCACGCTGATGCAGATGTGGCCGAAGCCGCGTGGTTCGCGGTTGCCGTCGTGGTAGACCGGCCCCGGTTCGGTTTCGGTGCCGTGGTTGTGGGTCAGCTCGAGCACGCCGCTCTGCCTTGCGAGCCACTCGCGGCACGCGTCATCCCCCTCTGGGATGTCGGCGGCGTCGCCGACCATGGCAAGGAAGTACAACGTGAACCCCGCCTCCGGATGGTCGGAACGACGCACCAGCCGGAAGCCGAGCACGCGCGTGTAGAAGTCGAGCGACGCCAGCGGATCCTTCACCCGCAGCATGGTGTGGTTGAACACGTAGTCGCGGGTCGCGGCATCGCGCATCGGCGCGACGCCGGGCGTGTCTTCAATCGGGACGATCCGTGGCGGGCCCATGTTCAGTAGCCGGTATCAAGGATCGCCAGCGTAGCGAGCGCGGCATCACGGAGGCGTCGTCGCCACGTCGGCCGCTGCTTCGACGCCCGCGCGGCGCGTTAGCCGGGAGCGTCGAACCAGGCCACCGTCGCCATGCGACCGCTCCGCGTATCGCGCCGGTGCGAAAAGAAGCGACCCGCGTCCGAGATCGTGCACTCTCCCCCACCCGCGACCTCGACGACCCCGGCACCGGTCAGCCGCCGGCGGGCCAAGGCATAGAGATCGACGCGCCAGTGCCCGGGACGCGTCGGTTCGAAGGCGTCCGCAGCCTGCGCGTCCTGGCCGACGAACGCCTCGCGGACCTCCGCCCCGACTTCGTACGCGCCAGGTCCTGCGGCCGGACCCATCCAGGCCACGAGCTGCGCGGCCGGGGCATCCATCGCCGCCACCGTGCGCTCGAGGACCCCCGCCGCGAGCCCGCGCCAACCGGCGTGGGCGACCGCCACTTCGCTCCCGTCCCGGGCCGCGAACACCACCGGCAGGCAATCGGCGGTCAGCACGGCGACCACCACGCCGGGGACGTTCGTCACCGCCGCGTCGGCGGTCGGCGTGGAAGCAACGGCCCGGTCCTCGCGCGTTCCGGCATCCGGCCCCGTGGCATCCACGCGGAACACCGTGGTGCCGTGCACCTGCCGCAACCAGCGGGGCGCGGAGGGCAACGCGAAGCGCTCGACCAGTTCGGCGCGATTGCGATCCACCACCGCGGGATCATCGCCGTCGGCGGCGTCGCGGTTGCCGAGGTTGAAGCTGTCGAAGGGAGGATGTGAACTCCCGGCCCCATGGCGCAGCGTGGTGAAGGCATGCACGTTCGAAGGGAGCGCCCCATCCGCGCGCAGGCATGCCGTCACCGCCGCCGGACCTCGGCATGGGCCTCGGCATCGCTGCGCAAGGCCTGGAGCAGGGCCTGCATGTCGCCGGGGATGCCTGCGGTACAGCGCACCGGCTCCCCGCTCACCGGGTGTGCGAACTCCAGGGTTTCGGCATGCAGGGCCTGCCGGCGGAACCCGCGCAGCGTGGCGACCAGCGCGTCCGACGCGCCCTTGGGCAGCTTCAGCGCCCCGCCGTACAGCGGGTCGCCGAGGATGGGGTGCTTCAGGTGCGCCATGTGCACGCGGATCTGGTGGGTCCGCCCCGTCTCCAGGCGGCACTCCAGCGCGGTGTGCGCGCGGAAGCGCTCGCGCAGCCGGTAGTGGGTCACGGCGTCGCGGCCATCCTCGCGCACGGCCATGCGGATGCGGTCCCGGGGATGGCGGTCGATCGGCGCATCGGCCGTGCCGCCCGACACCAGCGCGCCCACCACGACCGCGAGGTATTGCCGATGCACTTCGCGCGCCGACAACTGCGCCACCAGCGACGTATGCGCAGGCAGGGTCCTGGCCACCACCATCACCCCCGACGTGTCCTTGTCGAGGCGGTGCACGATGCCTGCACGCGGCAGCGCGGACAGCGCGGGATCGCGATGCAGCAATGCGTTGACCAGGGTGCCGCTGCTGTTCCCGGCGCCGGGATGGACGACCAGCCCGGCGGGCTTGTCGATGACCAGCACGTCGGCGTCCTCGTACAGCACCTCCAGCGGGATGTCCTCGGCCACCGCTTCGGTCTGCGTCTCCAGCACCACGCGCAGGCTGACCGTTTCCCCTCCGGACACCGGATCCCTGGGACGCAGCTGGCGGCCGTCGAACAGGGCGTCGCCGGACTTGATCCACGCCGCCAGCCTGGAACGCGAGTACTCCGGGAACATCTCGGCCAGCACGGCGTCCGCGCGGCGTCCGGCCAGGGCATCGGGGACCTCGGCCTGGAGGGCTTCGGCGGTGTCACGCCGGGATTCGGTATCGGCTGCGGTCATGCGGATGGCTTCGGTTCAGGCGGGGGCCGCTGGCTGCGACCGCGGGCTCCCATGGACTGTTATTATCGGCGCTTCGTGCCCAATCCGCCCAATCGCCCATGACCCCACGCCTTTCCTGCTTCCGCCGTGCCGTGTTGCTCCTGCTGCTTGCGGTGGTGGCGACTTCGGGTTGCGCGCGCCTCAAGGGCGCCTTCAAGGACGAGGACGCGAACGAAGGCGTGCCGGTGGAGACCCTGTACGACAAGGGCCACCGCTCGATGCGCAACGGCAACTGGGACACGGCGATCACGATCTACCGCCGCCTGGTCGCGCAGTACCCCTACGGCACGTATACCGAACAGGCGTTGATGGAAACCGCCTACGCGCAGTTCAAGTCGGGCGACAACGAGGAGGCGATCTCGACCATCGACCGCTTCATCCGCACCTACCCGACCCATCGCAACATCGCCTACATGTACTACCTGCGCGGCCTGGTGAACTCCAACCGCGACACGGTCTTCCTGCAGCGCGTCTGGAAGCTGGACGCCAGCCGCCGGGACCTGGCCACCCCGCTGCAGGGCTACAACGACTTCAGCATCGTCGCCGAGCGCTACCCCAACAGCCGCTACGCCGCCGACGCCCGCCAGCGCATGAATGCCCTGCGCAACCTGTTCGCCCGACACGAGATGGACACGGCGCTGTACTACCTGCGGCGCGAGGCCTGGATCGCCGCGGCCACGCGCGCCAAGTACCTGCTCGAGACCTACCCGCAGAGCGAGTTCCAGAACGACGCCGTCGCCGTGCTCGCCCTGGCCTACACCGAGCTGGGACAGGACACGCTGGCCGCCGACGCCAGGCGCGTGCTGCAGCAGAACGAGCCCGGCCATCCCTACCTGAGCGGCGACTGGCCCGACCACCCGTCCACCTTGCGCAAGCTCAACCCGTTCGCGGGCGAGAAGTCGGCGATCGACAACGACTGAGCCCATCGGGGAACAGCTGCACCAGGCGCCGCCGCAAGGCGGCGTTTCTGTTTGTGCCGGGGCACCAGCGAGGCAGGTGACGGGCTGGTCGTGCGAATGCCGCGGCGCTTCGGGAACAGACTCAGGGCCTGCGTCGGTAACGCTGCATCAGCGCCGCGGTCAGCCCGCGTAGCCGTTGGTGATCGGATAGCGTCGCTCGCGGCCAAAGGCACGGTGCGAGACCTTGGGTCCGGGCGCGGCCTGGTGCCGCTTCCATTCGCTGATGCGCACCAGCCGGAGCACGTGGTCGACGGTGTCGTCGTCGAAACCCGCGGCGATGATCTCGTCGCGCGACTGCTCCTGGTCGACATGGCGCAGCAGGATGGCGTCGAGCACGTCGTAGGGCGGCAGCGAGTCGGCGTCCTTCTGGTCCTCGCGCAGTTCCGCCGACGGCGGCCTGGCGATCACCGCCGCCGGGATCATCGGCGCGCCGGCGACCGTGTTGCGCCAGTTGGCCAGCGCGAACACCTCGGTCTTGTACAGGTCTTTGATCGGCGCATAGCCGCCGGCCATGTCGCCGTAGATCGTCGCGTAGCCGACCGCGTACTCGCTCTTGTTGCCCGTGGTCAGCAGCAAGCCCCCGAACTTGTTGGACAAGGCCATCAGCAGTGCGCCGCGTGTGCGCGACTGCAGGTTCTCCTCGGTGGTGTCGGACTGGGTGCCCTCGAAGGTCTCCGCCAGCGCATCGAGGAAACCCTGGAACGGCTTGGCGATCGGCAGCGTCAGCATGCGCACGCCCAGCGCGTGGCACTGTTCGGCCGCCAGGTCGTTGGACAGGTCCGCGGTATAGCGCGACGGCATCCGCACGGCGGTGACGTTGTCGGCGCCCAGCGCGTCGACCGCGATCGCCAGCACCACCGCCGAGTCGATACCGCCCGACAGGCCGATCCAGGCCTTCGAGAAGCCGTTCTTGAAGCAATAGTCCCGGGTGCCCCGGGTCACGGCACGCCAGGCCAGCGCGTCGCGACCGGCCTCCTCCTCGTGCGCCCAGCTCACGGGCACGAGGCGCCGGTCGCCGGGGAGGAAGTCGGCCACCAGCCAGTGCTCCTCGAACGCGCGCGCCGCCTCGTGCACGCGGCCGTCGCCATCGGCCAGGACGGATCCGCCGTCGAATACCAGCGCATCCTGGCCGCCGACCAGGTTGAGGTAGGCGATGGCCACGCCGCTCTCGGTCGCCCGCGCATGCAGGAGCGCGTCGCGCTGGCTGTGCTTGTCTCGCTCGAAGGGCGAGGCGTTCGGCACCAGCACCAGCTCGGCCCCACGCGCGGCGGTCTGCGCCAGCGGTTCGCTGAACCACAGGTCCTCGCAGATGATCAGCCCGACGTCCACGCCCTTGACCTGGAACACGCAGGTGTCGCCGTCGGGATCGACGGTGAAATAGCGGCGTTCGTCGAAGACGTTGTAGTTCGGCAGCTCGCGCTTGCGGTATGTCGCCGCGACCTTGCCGTCGCGCAGCACGCTGGCGGCGTTGTAGACCACGCTGCCGGCCGCCTGTGGCCAGCCGACCACCGCGACGATCCCCTCGACGGATTGCGCGAGCTTCTCGAGCGCAACGTGGCAATCGCTCAGGAAGGAGGGCCGCATCAGCAGGTCCTCGGGCGGGTAGCCGCTCAGCGCCAGCTCCGGGAACAGCACCAGGTCCGCCCCGTGCACGTCGCGCGCCTCGGCGATCATCAGCCCGATCCGGTCGGCATTGCGCGCTACTGCGCCGACCGGGAAGTCGAACTGTGCCAAGGCGAGGCGGAGCGGTCGTGGCATTGAGGCTGCCGGGTTTGCGTCCACCAGGCGCGGGACACGGTCGCGGGATTGCCCGGGGATTGTCCCAGAGCGGCAGGCCCGGCGGCCAGCCCTGCCCGGGCGCCCATCTCAGGCCGGCCAAGCCCGGGCGCGAGCCCCTCAGGGGCCCAGCGACGCGCACGCGGCGGGAAAGCGGCCTCCAGGCCGCCTCCTCGCCCCAGCCACCGGACCTCAGGGGCCCGTGGCGGCGTCCGTCGTCGGTTCGTCCCGGTCGCCCCGTGCCGGCGTACGGACCTGCCCACCGAATGACAGCCACAAACCGTAGCTGTTGCTGCTGAAGTCGCTGGCCTGTTCCCGGCGGAACAGCATCGACATCCGCCACCCACTGCCCAGCGCAAGGTCGAACCCGGCGCCGAACGCGAACAGATCCTCGTTGTAGCTGCGCAGCGCGACCAGGTAGTCGCCTGCCACCGGCTGGACGACGTAATTGACGGACACGTCGCCATCGTTGCGAAGCGCGTCGCGGTACTCGATGGTCCAGAACGGCCGGAAGGACTTCGTCCCCCAATCGAGCGCGTAACGGCCTTCCAGGCCGACCGCGAGCGTGCTGTTGTCGATCTCCTGCGCCCTGTAGGCGAGGTCGTAGATGCCAAGGCCCGACTCGCGGTAGGCGTCCAGCTCGGTCCGGCTGGTGTCGAGGCGACCGTACCCGGTCAGGGTGTTGCTCACATCCCGGTGCTCGTAGCCCACGGTCAGCGATGCGAATCGCTGGTCGCCCTCGCGGTTCGCCAATGCCATCGCGTTGGCGACGGAACTCCACCGATTAATGTCGAAGTCGAGCCGTCCCCAACCGAGCAGGCCGTCCACGAATACGTTCTCGCCCGGCCACCACAGTCCGTAGGCGGACAGCGAGCGATGCTTGCCGTTGAGTTCGGATCGGTCGTCCGCCAGGTCCGCGTCGCTCCAGCCCATGCCGCCGGCGATGCCCAGGACCAGGCGCTCGCCAACGACACGATCGAATCCAAGGCTTATCCCGTCGCTGCGGAAGTCGAAGCCGCGACTGGCGCGCGTTGCATCACGCTCACCCACCTGGATCGTGCCAGCGGTCCAAGCGCCCCACTCCTGCGGCAACCATCCGCCGTCCGCATCGTGGCCGCCCATCGGCAAGGCGACGCCCTGTCCGCTGCCATTGGACACGTTGACGGCCAGTCCGTTGCGGGAACTGTTCCGCCCCTCCGTCGCGCGCAATTGCCGCAAGCGGTCGCGGATGTTCCCCTGCTGCGCGGCCGCGAAGCGCACGCTGGCATCGACCTGTGCCTGCAAGCCGGCCACCACCACCGGATCCTTCGTTGGATCCGGGCGCGCGGCCACCTGCAACGTCGTCGTCGCGGACGCTGCCGTGTAGTTCGTGGTCGCCGCTTGCGTCGCGGTGAGCGTCGTGGTGCCCGGTCCCACGATGGTGACCGTGCGTCCGCTGACCGTCGCCACCGCAGGGTTGCTGCTCGCGTAGGTGAAGGCGCCCGGGCTCGTGCTGGTGGGCGCGGGCAAGTCGAACGCCGGCTCACCCGTCGTCCGTTGCAACGCCCCGATCCACCCGATGGTGGGCATGGCCTGGCCGATGGCGACGTCGAGCACGACCTGCGGCGCGGCGCTGTAGTTGGCATCGCCGGCCTGGTTTGCGGTCAGGCGGCAATTGCCGGCGCCCACCATGTTGGCCGTCGTCCCGGCGACCGTGCACACCGCAGGTGTCGTGCTGCCGAACACCAGCGGGCTGCTCGAGGCACCCGCCGTGGCCGACACCGCAAAGGTCCCGTTCGGTGCATAGACCGGCGCGCCGGGATTGGCGGCGAAGTTGGTGATCGACTGTGAGGCTTGGCCGATCTGCACGTTGAGCACGACCTGCGCTGCTGCTGCGTACCTGGCGTCACCCGCCTGGTCGGCGGTCAGCACGCAGCTGCCCGCCGAGCGCATCGCAACCGTCGAGCCGCTGACCGTACAGACCGCAGGCGTGTTGCTGCCGAAGACCACGGGGCTGCTCGAGGCGCCAGGCGTGGCCGACACGGCAAAGGTTCCCCCCGGCACGTACGTCGGTGACGCCGGATTGGCGGCGAAGTTGGCGAGGGCCTGGCTGCCTGCGCGGATTTGCGCGTTGAGCACGACCTGCGGCGCCGCCTGGTAGCTCGCATCCCCCGCCTGGTCGGCGGTCAGCGTGCAGGTGCCCGCCGACTGCATCGCAACCGTCGAACCGGTGACCGTGCACACCGAAGGCGTGGTGCTGCCGAAGACCACCGGGCTGCTCGAGGCGCCCGGCGTGGCCGACACGGCAAAGGTTCCGCCCGGCACGTACGTCGGTGACGCCGGATTGGCGGCGAAATTGGTGATGGCCTGCGCCGAGCGCCCGATCTGGACGGTGAGCTGCACCTGCGGCGCCGCTTCGTAGTTCGCATCGCCCGCCTGGTCGGCGGTCAGCATGCAGCTGCCCGCCGCTTGCATTGTCACCGTCGTCCCGCTCACGGTGCACACCCCCGGCGTGGTGCTGCCGAACAGCACCGGGCTGCTCGAGGCGCCCGGCGTGGCGGAGACGGAGAACGTCCCGCCCGTCGCGAACACCGGCGCCGCCGGGTTGGAGGCGAAGTTGGTGATCGACTGCGGGGCGCGGCCCACGACGAGCGAGTAGGCGCGTGTCCCGGAGAAGCCATTGGACGAGGTCGCCTGCACGGTGAAGTTGAACGTCCCCGTCGCGGTCGGGGTCCCCGAAATCAAGCCCGAAGAGGACAGGGTCAAGCCCGCGGGCAAGCTTCCCGCGGTGACCCCGAACGTATACGGCCCGGTGCCACCGTTCGTGCTGCTCGCAGTCAAGGTCTGGGAATACGCCGTGGCGAACGTCGCGCCGGGCAAGGTCGCCGGATCGATGGTCGTTGTCACAGTCGTGCAGGTCAACGTCAGGTCCACGTTTGCCGACAGGTTCATGCCACTGACCGGGGTCACCTCGCACGCCTGGCCGGCTGGCTGTGTGACGAAGCTGATATGCCAGTTCGACCCGGGGGCCAGGGGTGTCGCGAACGAGAAGGTCGTCGCGCCCGCGGCGACCGTGGTTTGCTGGGTAGAGGCCGGATTGGTCGCATCGAGCTGCAGCGTCACCGGACCGGTGTGCCCCGTTGACGTGCCGCCGAAGCTGTAGCCTGCCGCAGCGAAGCAGATCAGCGCTGCGCCGTCGCCGCTCTGCACGCCGTTGCTGACCACGGGCGAGCTCAGGCTGCCGCTGCTCGAGGCACCGCCCGCGCCGCCGCCGCCACCACCGGTCCAGTTCTGGAGGCACGCCGTGGTCCCGACGCCCGCGCCGCCACCGCCGCCACCGACCGTGGCGCCACCGCCGCCACCGCCGCCGGCACCGTTGCCGAGGAATCCGCCGCTGAAATTGCGGGTCGTGCCGCCGTCACCCGATGCCGCACCGGCCGTGGCCGGGAACCCGCCGCAGCCCCCGCCCCCCGCGCCGCCAATGCCGATCGCGCCACCGCCACCGCCGAAGGGGCCGCTGCCGGCGCTGTCCACGTCGACACCCGCGCCACCACTGCCGCCGCTGTCGCCTCCCGCGCCACCGGCCACGGCTCCGTTGTTCGTGCCGCCCCAGCCGGCGTTTCCACCACCACCACCACCGGCCGCAATGGCCACGCGGTTGGCGATGCTGCTCCCGCCCACGCGCAGGTCGGTGCCGCCGCCGCCATTGCCGGCACGGGCCGTGCCCGCGCCCTGGTTCAGCCCGCCGAGGCCGCCGGGATTCACCGCCTGGGATCCCTGGCCGCCGACCCAGACCGACAGGACCGCCCCCGGGGTCACGGACAGGTTGCCGCTGACGCGTCCGCCGCGTCCGCCGAAGCCTGCGGCGTTGCCATTGCCGCTGATGCCGTTGCCGCCCTGCGCGCCGCTGAGGTGGATGGTGGCCGAGGTCACGCCGGACGGCACGATGACTGTTTGCTCGCCGCCGGTGAACGCGAAGGGGACCGCCGTTTCACCCGCCGCGCAGGACTGCGCGTGGGCCTTGGGTGCGAAAGCACCCAAGGCGAGCATCAGCATCGCGGCGCCGCACGCGACGATCCTTGCCTCTGGCTTGCGCACAGCCGTGCGCAGGCCGGCCGTACGGCCAGTCTCCGAAAATCCTTGCATTCCCCCTGACTCCCCTATTCCGGTCGCGCGAGTCGACCAAGCTTGCGCAGCATTCTTTGGCTACGCCAATCGACCGGACCCCTGACTCCGGGTCGGTCCCCAAGGGCGAAGGTTGACCCAAACCAAAACATTCCGCAACACGCCATGCATCCGGACAAGCGCGGAAACGAAACGAGCCGCCCGAAGGCGGCCCGTCCCTCATGCGATGCACATCAGTCGCAACCGCATCCGGGGCGTGTGCGAAAGGGCCGCCGCGCTACGCGAGTCGACTTACGCCTTTGAGGCAACGCCCATGCGCGCGGCCAGCGCCGCGCCCAGGTCGCCCGGGGATTTCACCGTGGTCACGCCCGCCTTTTCCAGCGCGGCGAACTTGCCTTCGGCCGTGCCCGCGCCGCCGGAGGCGATCGCACCGGCGTGGCCCATGCGCTTGCCGGCCGGGGCGGACGCGCCGGCGATGAAGCCGACGACCGGCTTGGTGACGTTCTCGGCGATGTACTCGGCCGCCTCTTCCTCGGCGCTGCCGCCGATCTCGCCGACCAGGATGATGCCTTCGGTCTGCGGGTCGTCCTGGAACAGGGCCAGCGCGTCGATGAAGCTGGTGCCGTTGATCGGGTCGCCGCCTATGCCGATGCAGGTGCTCTGCCCGAGGCCAGCGTCGGTGGTCTGCTTGACCGCCTCGTAGGTCAGCGTGCCCGAGCGCGAGACGATCCCGACCTTGCCCGGCATGTGGATGTGTCCGGGCATGATCCCGATCTTGCACTCGCCCGGCGTGATCACGCCCGGGCAGTTGGGCCCGATCAGCACCACGTCCTCGTAGCCCTCCAGCGTCTTCTTGACCCGCAGCATGTCCAGCACCGGGATGCCCTCGGTGATGCACACGATCACGCGGATGCCGGCATCGGCCGCCTCGAGGATCGCGTCGGCCGCGAACGGCGGCGGGACGTAGATCACCGAGGCGTCGGCGCCGGTTTCGTCGACCGCGTCGCTGACGGTGTTGAACACCGGCAGGCCGAGGTGCTCGCTGCCGCCCTTGCCGGGGGTGACGCCGCCCACGACCTTGGTGCCGTAGTCGAGCATCTGCTCGGCGTGGAAGGTGCCCTGGGTGCCGGTGAAGCCCTGGACGATGACCTTGGTGTTCTTGTTGACCAAAACGCTCATGGAGATCCTTCGTTGTGTTGATCTCCTTCCTCCGCAAGCGGGGGAAGGTCGGGATGGGGGTGTGTGACGAAAAGCCGACCCCCCACCCTGGCCCTCCCCCGCAGGCGGGGGAGGGAAACAAAAAGTCAGGCCGCCTTCTTCGCGGCCGCGACGGCTTTCTTCGCGCCGTCGTTGATGTCGTCCGCGGCGATGATGTCCAGCCCGCTGTTCTTCAGCAGTTCCTTGCCTTCGCTGACGTTGGTGCCTTCCAGGCGCACGATCACCGGGATCTTGACGCCGACCTCCTTGACCGCCGCGATGATGCCCTCGGCGATCATGTCGCAACGCACGATGCCGCCGAAGATGTTGACGAAGATCGCCTTCACCTCGTCCGAGGACAGGATCAGCTTGAAGGCCTCGGTCACCCGGTCCTTGGTGGCGCCGCCGCCCACGTCGAGGAAGTTGGCCGGCTCGCCGCCCTCCAGCTTGATCACGTCCATCGTCGCCATCGCCAGGCCGGCGCCGTTGACCATGCAACCGATGTTGCCGTCCATGGTCACGTAGTTGAGGTCGTGCTGGCTGGCCTGGACCTCGGTCGGGTCCTCCTGGCGGATGTCGCGCATCGCCACCAGGTCCGGATGCCGGAAGCTGGCGTTGTCGTCGGAATTGACCTTGCCGTCGAGCACGGCCAGGTCGCCGGACTTGAGCACCGCCAGCGGATTGAGCTCCACCAGGGCCAGGTCCTTCTCGTTGAACAGCTTGTACAGGCCGAGCATGATCTTGGTCAGCTGGTGCACCTGCTTGGAGCTCAGGCCGAGCGCGAAGCCGAGTTCGCGGCACTGGTAGGGCTGCAGGCCCTGGACGAAGTTGACGTTGAGGGTCTGGATCGCGTCGGGGTTCTCCTCGGCGGTTTTCTCGATCTCCACGCCGCCCTCGCTGGAGGCGATGAAGGTCACCGACTGGGTCCCGCGATCCACGAGCACCGACAGGTACAGCTCCTGCGCGATGTCGGTCGCCTGGGTCACCAGCACGCTGTCCACCGGCAGCGCGACGCCCGCGGACTGGTAGGTTTCCATCTTCGTGCCCAGCATGCCGGAGGCGTAGTCCTTCACCTCGTCCAGCGTGCGCGCCAGCTTGACGCCGCCGGCCTTGCCGCGGCCGCCGGCGTGGATCTGCGCCTTGACCACCCAGAAGTCGCCGCCGATGGCCTTGGCCGCCTCGACGGCCTCTTCGGTGGTCTGCGCGACGCGGCCGGCAGGCACGGCGATGCCGTAGTCGGCGAACAGCTGCTTGGCCTGGTACTCGTGGAAATTCATCGATGGGGGTCCGTGCTCGAAGGGGGCGTGCCCGATGGCCGCCGGAAGGGATGCATCCGGGCCGCAGGTCGCCGCGGCCGGTGGACACCGGCGCCCGGGGCGACACGCGAGCCGCCTATTCTGGCCGATGCGCCGGCCACGGGCAAAGGCGGGCGGTCCGTTCGCGGCGAATCCGCGATCCGCGGCGCCAACACCCCGCTTCGATTGCCTTAAACCGCTGCAATCCCGCCCCCGGGCCCGCGCGTCGACCACTTACGCGGTCGGCGCGGGCAGGACCCACGCGGCCATCGCCCCCGGCCCCCGGCCTATACTCGCCCCACGTCCCCCGGCGAACCGTCCTTGGCCAATCCCGCCGCCAGCCCTCCAGACGACACCGACCGCGCCCTGCGCCACGAGCTCTACCTGTTTTCCCTGTACCGCGTGCTCGAGGCCTGCCTGCTGGCGCTGATCGTGTTCAGCCCGGCCGGCGCGCTGATCGGCGAGCCGGACAACCCCCTGCTGGTCGGCGCCCTCGCCGTGGCCTATCTGGTGGCGGCCTTCGTGCTGCTGCTGTTCTCGCAGCGCCGGGATACCGGATTCGGTCCGCAGGTGGGGCTCGGCATCGCCTGCGATGTGGTCGTCGCCGCGCTGGCGACCCATGCCCTGCCCCAGGCCGCGTCCGGCATCGCGATGATGCTGCTGTTCAACGTCGGCGCCGCGGCGTTGCTGCTGCCCTTGCGCTACGGCCTGGCCGGAGCGGCGCTCGCCGCGGTGGCGCTGGTGGTCGAGTACGCCTACAGCGTCACCACCGACCATGCCCTGGTCCGCCCGGCCGCCGAACTGATGATGTTCACCGTCAGCTATTTCGCCATGGCCACGATGACCAACCTGCTGGGCATCGAGATGCGCGAGAGCCGCAACCTGGCCGACCAGCGCGGCGCTGAAGCCGCCAACCTGGCCGAGATCAACGAACTCATCATCCGCCGCATGCGTACTGGCGTGCTGATGGTCGACAGCAGCGGCCGCATCCGCCTGGCCAACGAGGCGGCGCTGATGCTGCTGGGACAGGGCGATGCCGGGGACGACGGCCGGGAACGCGTGCTCGCGCAACTCGCGCCGCGGCTGGCGATGCGCCTGGCGCAATGGCGGCGCGACGGCCAGGCCGAGGACACGCCGCTGACCCTGGGCGAGGAACAGAACGAGATCCTGCCGCGATTCGCCCGACTGCTCGCCAACGACGACACCACCCTGGTATTCCTCGACGACACCTCGATGGTCTCGCGTCGGGCCGAGTCCCTGACCCTGGCGGCCATGGGCCGGTTCTCGGCCAGCCTGGCGCACGAGATCCGCAACCCGCTGGCGGCGATCAGCTACGCCACCCAGCTGCTGGAGGAGTCCGAGGACCTGGGCGACAGCGACCGCCGCCTGCTGCAGATCGTCCACCAGCAGTGCATGCGCACCAACGGCATCGTCGAGAGCGTGCTGGGACTGGCCCGGCGCGAGCGCGCCAGTCCGGAGCAGGTCGAACTGGTGTCGTTCGTTCGCCGTTTCATCGACGAATACCGCCTGACCCTGCAGGAGGACAACGGCAGCCTCAAGGCCACCGGCAGCCAGTCGCCGATGAATGCGCTGGTGGACCCCCGCCACCTGCAGCAGGTGCTCACCGTGCTGGTCAACAACGCCATCGCCCATGGGCGCATGCCCGGCGAGTCCGCGCGCATCACCCTCAACCTCGACAAGCACGAGGGCCACCCGGTGATCGAAGTCGCCGACCGTGGTCCGGGCATCCCGGATGGCGTGCTGGCGCAATTGTTCCGTCCGTTCTACACCACCTCCGAGCACGGCACCGGCCTGGGCCTGTACATCGCCCGGGAGCTTTGCCGGGCCAACGAGGCCAGCCTGGAGTACGTGCCTGTCCCCGGGGGCGGCGCCTGTTTCCGCGCCACCCTGGCCGGGACCAACGTGCTGCGCGCCGACCAGGCCTGACTCGGGGCCGAGCGGCTTTTACGCGCAAGCCCAATCCCACGGGGTCCCGCGTTCTGTTCTTAAGCCACCCACTGCCGGCACCGGCCGCGACGCAGCCTCATGCGCATCGTTCCTTGACACGCGTCACAAGGTGCCAAAAACTGTCACTATTCGCATCCCCCGACTCGTCCCCCGACCAGAAGGCTCGCAATGAGCGAAACCCGCAGCGCCCTGATCGTCGACGACGAGCGCGATATCCGTGAACTGCTGGTCCTCACCCTGGGCCGGATGGGGCTGCGCACCGATACCGCGCCCAACCTCGCGGTCGCGCGCGAAATGCTCGGCACGGTGTCCTACGACCTGTGCCTGACCGACATGCGCCTGCCCGACGGCTCCGGACTGGAGCTGGTCAGCGAGATTTCCACGCGGTTCCCCTCCACGCCGGTGGCGATGATCACCGCCTACGGCAACGTCGAGGCGGCGGTGGAGGCGCTGAAGGCCGGCGCCTTCGACTTCGTCAGCAAGCCGGTGGACATCAACGTCCTGCGCCGGCTGGTCCGGCAGGCACTGGATCTCCACCAGCGCCAGGCGGACAAGCCCGATGCGGCCAGCCGCCTGCTCGGCACCTCGCCGCCCATGGTCGCCCTGCGCGAGACCATCGCCAAGGTCTCGCGCAGCCAGGCGCCGGTGCACATCAGCGGCGAGTCCGGCACGGGCAAGGAGCTGGTCGCACGCACCATCCACGCCCAGGGCTCGCGCGCCGGCGGTCCGTTCGTGCCGGTCAACTGCGGCGCCATCCCGACCGAGCTGATGGAGAGCGAGTTCTTCGGCCACAAGAAGGGCAGCTTCACCGGCGCCAACGCCGACAAGCCCGGCCTGTTCCAGGCCGCGGACGGCGGAACCCTGTTCCTCGACGAGGTCGCCGAGCTGCCCCTGTCGATGCAGGTCAAGCTGCTGCGCGCCATCCAGGAGAAGACCATCCGCCCGGTGGGCGCGTCGAGCGAGGTCGAGGTGGATGCGCGCATCCTGTCGGCCACGCACAAGGACCTGGGCGCCCTGGTCAACGACGGCAGCTTCCGGCACGACCTGTATTACCGCATCAACGTCATCGAGCTGGCCGTGCCGCCACTGCGCGAGCGCAACGGGGACCTGGTCCTGCTGTCCACCGCGATCCTGTCGCGCCTGGCCCGGGCCATGCAGCGCGACGTGCCCGAGCTGGCCGAAGACGCCGTGGCTGCCCTGGAGGCTTATCCGTTCCCCGGCAACGTCCGCGAACTGGAGAACATCCTCGAGCGCGCCCTGGCCCTGGCCGACGGCAAGCGCATCCATGCCGCCGACCTGCGCCTGCCCGCCGCCGCCCACGCCCAGCCCGCCGCCGTGGCCGCGGTGTTCACCGGCGCCCAGTCCAGCGGCGCGACGGGCGTCGACCCGCGCACGGTTGGGCCGCGCGACACCGCCAGCACCGCCCTGCCGTCCTACATCGAGGAAATCGAGCGCGCCGCCATCCAGCAGGCCCTGCAGGAAAACCGCTACAACAAGACCAAGGCCGCCGCCGCGCTGGGCATCACCTTCCGGGCGTTGCGCTACAAGCTCAAGAAGCTCGGCATTGACTGAGTCGAGCCGGTCGTCTTGCCACGCGCCCGCCAGGCCCGAAACGTGATGGACTCAGCATTTGCGAGGCTCCCGGCCCGGAAAAGCGACCAGATGCGTCACAAAGTGCAAACCCGCGTGACCGAAAAGGTCACGCCGCAAGAGCCCTCGCGGCGGCGATTCGTGACTTGGATGCCAGAATGGACGCTGAACGCGTTAAGGACGCGTTTGGCATGGCTCGTGCGTATTACCCTTCGCACGTGCGGTGTCGCACGGCTGCCCAAGGACCGGTCCCAGTCGTCCACGCGGCACGTGATTTTTTAACCTCTAGGGGATACACCATGAAAATGCAGAAAGGCTTCACGCTCATCGAACTGATGATCGTCATCGCGATCATCGCCATCCTGCTGGCCATCGCCATCCCGGCCTACCAGGACTACCAGGTCCGTACCCGCGTCTCGGAAGGCCTGAACGTCGCCGCCGCCGCCAAGCTGGCCGTGTCGGAGACCTTCTCCTCGCGCAACACCCTTCCGGCGAACAACACCAGCGCCGGCCTGCCGGCGGCCACCAGCATCAACGGCAATGCCGTGCGTTCGGTGACCGTGGGCGCCAACGGCATTATCACCGTCGCCTACAGCGGCGCGCCGATCAACGCCAACTCGCTGACTCTGACGCCGACGGCCAACGCGGCCAATGGTTCCATCCGCTGGCAGTGCCGCTCCGCCAACTTGCCTGCCAAGTGGCTGCCGAGCGAGTGCCGCGGTTAATCGCTCTTGATAAAGTTGCAAACAAAGCCCCCGGAAACGGGGGCTTTTTTTTTGGATTGAAGGTATCGTGCGCGGGATGGGGATCAACCGATTCGACGCGCCGACGCGCGCATCTGCGCTAGCGGCCTTTGCGCTGCCCGTGGCCCTGCTGCTCACCTGGTGGGTGACGCGCGCCGCGTTGCACGGTCCGTTCGTCTTCGACGACTTCCCCAACCTGGCGCACCTGGATCGCATCGGCGGCCAGTTCACGCTGGCGCGCCTGGCCGACTACCTGCAGGCCTTCATCGGCGACCCCGGCCGCCCGCTCTCCGCGCTGAGTTTCCTGATCGACGACACCGCCTGGCCGAGCACGCCCTACGGCTTCAAGCGCACCAACCTGCTGCTGCACCTGCTCGGTGGCGTGCTGGTGTTCGCCTTCGTCCGCGGCGTGGCGCGCGGCCTGCTCGATGCCGACCGCGCCGCCCTGGCCGCGGCGCTGGCCAGCGCGGCCTGGCTGCTGCATCCCATGCAGCTGTCCACCAGCATGCTGGTGGTGCAGCGCATGACCCAGCTGATGGCGCTCACCAGCCTCGCGGCGCTGTGGTGGGCCAGCGCCTACGTGCAGCGCGCCCCGCTCACGGTGCGCCGGAGCCTCGGCTTGCTCGCGGGCCTCGGGCTGGCCACGATCGCCGCCTTCCTGTGCAAGGAGAACGGCGCGCTGCTGCCGCTGTACGCAGGCGTGGTGCTGTTCGTGCTGCTGCGCGACCACCTGCAGGCCGGTACGCCCGGCGCGCGCACGTTGCTGGCGGCAGGCCTCACGCTGCCCGTGGTGGCGGTGGTCGCGTACATCGCCTCCAAGAGTAGCTACGGCACCGCCGAAGCCCTCCGCGACTTCGGCCCGGGCGAGCGCCTGCTGACCCAGGCCCGGGTGCTGATCGAATACCTGGGCCGCATCGCCCTGCCCCGGCTCGACGGGAGCGGCCTGTTTCATGACGATTTCGAGGCCTCGCGCGGCCTGCTGCAGCCGGGCACCACTCTGCCCGCGGTGCTTTTCTGCCTCGGCCTGCTGGGCGCGGCACTCGCCCTGCGCCGGCGCGCCCCGCTGTTTTCCTTTGCCGTACTCTGGTACTTCGGCGGCCACCTGATCGAGGCCAGCACGCTGCCCCTGGAGCTGTACTTCGAGCACCGCAACTACCTGCCCATGGTCGGACCGTTGGCCGCGATGGCGATCGCGATCGCCCGCCTGCCCGCCGAAGGCATGCGCCGCACCTACCTCGCCGCGGCGGTCGCGTGGATCGCGCTGTGCGCGGGCATCACCTTCGTGCAAGCCAAGGTATGGGCCTCGGAAGCCATGCTGGCGGCGATCTGGGCCGACGAAAGCCCGGGCTCGGCACGGGCCGTGGAGCTCCAGGCCAAGGTGCTGGCCGATGGCGGTCACTACGACGTTGCCTACGAGACGCTTGAGCGGGCGATGCAGGCCCGTCCGGAACTGCGCCGCTTGAGCCTTGACCTGGTCCTGCTCGATTGCATGCGCGGCAGCCTCACGCGCGATCGGCTGATCGACGCGGGCGCCCACGCACTGGATGCACCGTTCAACCGCTCCAGTCTGGAGGCGCTCTCCACCTTGCTCGACCTCAGCATCGAGGGCGGCTGCGGTGCGGCACTCGACGTCCCGACCTGGCGCGACCTGGCGCAGGCCTTCATCGCCCGCCCGCTCTACGCGGGCGGGGAAGTCGGCGGATACCTCTGGATCCAGGTGGCCCGGAGTTATCTCGCCGAAGGCAACCTGCCTGCCGCCAACCAGGCACTGGAAGCCGCATACACCGCGAACCCGGATTCCGAGCTCGCACGACGCGCCTACATCCTCAGCTACGACAACGGTGCCTGCGCGATGGCGCGGAAATGGTGGCCACGCCAGGCGCCATCGGCACGCTTCAGCTTCGACGCGTGGCTGCAGGCGCGCGCTTTCGCCTCGAACGGACTGGCGCCCCCTGAGACCTGCGGCCAGCCCGCCACGTTGGTTCCGCCCGCCGGCAGCCTGCCGGATACCGGGACGGTCAACCCCATCGCCACGCCGCCATCCGGCTAGGCTTGTTTTCGTCCTGTTCCTCATCGAGGGTCCATCCCATCGCGCCGACCGATGCCTTCGGGGTCCGCCACATGAAAACCATTCGCACCGCCACGGATCTTGCATTGAACGGAGCGCCACCGGCCTTCGCCGAGCCGCTTCACGTGGGGCGCCCGAATATCGGCGACCGCGCGGCCCTGCTGGCCCAGTTTGAGCGGATCCTCGACGCCAGGTGGCTGACCAACAATGGTCCGCTGGTGCAGGAGTTCGAGCACCGCATCGCCCGCCACCTCGGCGTCAAGCATTGCGTCGCCATGTGCAACGGGACCATCGCCCTGGAGATCGCCATCCGCGCACTGGGGCTGCACGGCGAGGTGATCGTGCCTTCGTGGACCTTCATCGCCACGGCCCATGCGCTCTACTGGCAGGGCATCACGCCGGTGTTCGCGGACATCGACCCGAGCACCCACAACCTGGACCCGAACGCCGTGCGGAGCATGATCACGCCTCGGACCACCGGGATCATCGGCGTACACCTGTGGGGCCGGGCGGCGCCCATCGAAGAACTCCAGGCCATCGCCGACAAGCACGGCCTGCAGCTCATGTTCGACGCGGCCCATGCCTTCGGCAGCACCTACAAGGGGCGCACGATCGGACAGTTCGGCAGGTGCGAGGTGCTCAGCTTCCACGCGACCAAATCCTTCAACACGATGGAGGGGGGCGCCATCGTCACCAACGACGATGAACTGGCGGAAGCGACCCGGCTCATGCGGAATTTCGGTTTCTCCGGATACGACAACGTCATCCATCCCGGAACGAACGGCAAGATGATCGAAGTCTGCGCCGCTGCGGGACTGGCCAACCTGGAGGCGCTGGGCGCCACACAGTCAGGCAATCGCCGGACGCACGCTGCGTACAAGCAGGCGCTGGGCAACATCACCGGCGTCACCGTGCTGGATTACGATGCGACCGAGTCGAACAGCCACCATTACGTAGTCGCGGAAGTGGATGAGCGATGCACCGTCACCCGCGACCAGATCGTGGCGGCATTGCATGCCGAGAACGTGCTTGCCCGCAAGTACTTCTGGCCCGGTTGCCACGGAATGAAGCCGTACCGGGAGCTCTTCCCGCATGCAGGACGCGTGCTTCCCAATACCGAGTTGGCAGCGGAGCGCGTATTGGTCCTGCCCGCCGGGCCATCGATCAGCAGCGACGAGATCGAGCAGATCGCCAGTACCATCCGGGTCATGTGCCAATGGGGCCTCGGTGGTTTTTGACATCCAGGCCAGAGAACGGCCCGACACATCGGAAATCCCCACCCCTTAGGCAAGCCATGCATCCAGCCAAACTCGTCGTCGTCGGTCCCGGCTTGATCGGCAAGCAGCACATCCGCCTGATCGGCGAGAGCTCCGCGTGCCAGTTGGTGGCGATCGTCGCGCCCGACCATTCCGAGAACCATGCCACCGCGACGGCTCGCGGCGTACCCATCCATCATTCGCTGGAGGCGTGCCTGGCCGAAACGGATGTCGACGGCGTCATCGTGTCCTCGCCGAACGAATTCCACGCCGCGCAGGCAAGCCTGTGCGTCACGCAAGGTATCCCCGTCCTGGTCGAGAAGCCCATCACTTCCAGCGTCGAGGACGGTATGGCCCTGGTTGCACGGGCACGAGAACACGGCGTCCCGGTGCTCGTGGGCCACCACCGGGCACACAGCCCCTTGCTCTCCAGGGCGCGCTCGGTGATCGAGGAGGGCTCGTTGGGTCGCCTCGTCTCGGTCATGGGCAGCGCGCAGTTCGCCAAGCCGAGGCACTACTTCGAAGAGGGCCCGTGGCGCACGCTGCCCGGTGGTGGTCCGATCCTGATCAACCTGATCCACGAGATCGGAAACCTGCGCAGTCTCTGTGGAGAGATCTCCGCCGTCCAGGCGATCGTCTCATCCGCCACGCGCTCCTTCGAGGTCGAGGACACCGTGGCGATCAACCTGCTATTCGCCAACGGATGCCTAGGCACCTTCATGCTCTCCGATGCAGCCGCGACCGCCGCCAGTTGGGAGCAGACCTCCCGCGAGAACCCCGCGTATCCGACCTATCCGGACGAGGATTGCTACCTGCTCGCCGGAACGAAGGGATCGCTGTCGATTCCCACGATGCGGCTCAAGTTCCATGCCGAGGGCATCGAACCGTCGTGGTGGGCACCCTTCACCGAGCGAACCCTCGACGTGGACCGCCAGGATCCCCTCGCGTGCCAGCTCGAGCATTTCGTGCGCGTCATCCGCGGCAAGGAGCGTCCCCTGGTCTCCGCGGAAGACGGCTTGCGCAACCTGGAAGTGACCGAGGCCATCCGGGCTTCCGCGATCCAGCGTCGCCTGATCGAGGTCTGAAGCGGACATGGCTAAGGTATTGCTGGTCGACACCAACTTCTCCTCCGGGCCGATCCATGACGCGCTGCTGGCCATGGGCCATGAAACGCATGTCGTGGGCAGGAATCCGCAAGACTGCCTGGCGAAGGTGTCGCGCCATTACTGGCAAATGGACTACTCCGACACAAGATTGCTGGCCGAACTGGTCGATCGTGAGCGCTTCGATGCGATCGTGCCCGGATGCACCGATGTCTCTTACGCCTCATGCGTACAGGTAAGCCAGGGACGCTACCGTGGACTCGACACCCGGGAAGCCTGGCATTCCATCCACGACAAGGCAGCGCTGCGCCGCCTACTTGCCGAGCTTGGACTTCCCGCCCCTGGCAGGTTTACCGCGACTTCGACCGAATCCTCGGACAGGCTGATCGTCAAACCGGTGGATGCCTTCAGCGGAAAGGGCACGACGATCGTGCCCAATGGCGACCCGACTGCCCTTTCCTCGGCGATCAAGTCCGCCGAGAACGCGTCGCCGACGGGGGCCTATCTCGTCGAGGATTTCGTCGAAGGGCAGCTGACGAGCCACTCCGCCTTCATCCGTCATGGCCGCATCGCGCATGATTTCTTCGTGCGCGAAGACGGCACGGCGAATCCCTTCGTGGTGGACACCAGCCACGTCCTGCCGGACATTGAGCCGACGATCGCAACGGGCGTCCGCAGCGCCGTCGAGCAACTCGCCGAACACCTTGGCCTCGTCGACGGGCTCGTCCATTCGCAATTCATCACGAAAGGCCCCGACTTCTGGCTGTTGGAGATCACGCGCCGCTGCCCCGGGGACCTGTATAGCCAGCTCATCGAGCTCTCGACCGGGTTCCCATATGCCGGCGCGTACGCCATGTCTTTCCTCGGCGAGGCATTGCCCGCACAGGACACGCCAGCCCGGTTCGCGCATGTCGTTCGACACACCGTGTCCCTCGACACGGCCTGCGACCTCGCGCATGTCCACTTCAAGCGCCCCTTGCACCTCGAACGTTGGACCCCCCTGGCGCTGGTCGGCGACCGCGTCGAACCGAGTCCCGCGAGCCGCGTCGGTGTCATGTTCTGCCGCGAGTCGGACCAGGCATCACTTGCCGCGCTCTACGAGCGATTCCTGGCGCGCGACGTTTACGAAATCCGATCCGCCTAGTCGCGCAGAGGAAGCAACGTGGACATCAAGCGAATTGCCGAAGAAGCCATCTCGAGCGTGCAAGCCGCGTCCCCGGCCGTTCGTGCGTTCCAGGCCTCGCACGCGGCACGCTATGCGATCGGCAGGAATACCGACACGCTGAATGTCCATCGTGCATGGCCACTGGCTGGCGTCATCGACGACTTCCTCTCGGAACCGACGTGGCAAGGCATTCCCATCGTTCGTACTCGGGACATCCGGCCGGACGCATGGATCGTCAATTGCTCCACGTCCATCAGCCCGGTTGCCGTCCAGCGCCACCTTTCCGGGGCCGGCCTGCAAAACGTCCTGGGCTTGCATGAGCTATCCGCATGCCCTTCCGGCAATGTCCCCTGGCCGAGCTTCGTCCAGGACCAACGCGACGAAATCGCGTTGCACGGCCAGGCATGGTCGGAGATCTACGCGACCCTTGAAGACGCAAGGTCCCGCCAGGTACTCCTGGATGTGCTCCGTTACCGAGTTACGGCGGATCCCGCCTACATGCAGGGATACGACGTGGCCATCCAGGAGCAATATTTCGAGGAGTTCATGGATTACCGCGAGGAAACCTTCATCGATGCCGGGGGTTTCGATGGGGACACGGCGCAGGCGTTCGCGGACAGGTATCCGGACTATCGCAAGATCATCGTGTTCGAGCCTTCAGAGAAAAACATGCAGTCCGCCACTCGCCGGCTGGCCAGCTACCGGGACATCGAGTTCCGGACGACTGGCTTATCGGATACCCCGGGCGCTTTGCCTTTCGATCCGGATACCGGGTCCGCCTCCTCCGTGACGGCTAGCGGATCGAGCATGATCATCGTCGAGACCCTGGACGCGGCAGTCACGGAGCCCGTCTCGGTGATCAAGATGGACCTGGAAGGATGGGAGCTCAAGGCGTTGCACGGGTCGCGATCTCACATCACGCGGGAAAAGCCGAAACTGGCGATTGCCGTTTACCACGCCGCCCCTGACTTGCGGCTCATCCATCGGTACGTCCAGGGATTCGGGCTCGGTTACAAATGCTACTTGCGTCATTACACCCAGGGCTGGTCGGAAACCGTCATGTACTTCGTACGCTAGGAACACCAGTCCCGCTCGACGCGAGCGACCTTCAAGCTTGCCTTGGCTTCCGACCTGACACCACCTTCCAGCACATCAAGGCGACGACCGCTTCCGTCGCCAGGAGGGCAACAACGGCACCGGCCGCCCCAAGTTTCGGCAACAGGACCACGTTCAGCACGATGGCGATGCCTAGACCGGCGGACTCGATCCGAATCCGTTGTCCCTGTCTGTCCGAGGCCGTCAACGCACTGGCGGCGCTATGGTGCAACGCGTAAAGCAAGGGCCACGGAGAAAGCCATTGCACATACCGCGCGGTGTCTTCATAGCCAGGACCGAAGAGCGCCGGCACGAAGGGCGATAGGGCCAGCGTTGCCAAGCTGGCCAACAGTCCATAGCCGACGGCGGACACGAGCACGGCACGATAGGTGCGCGCCTGCCCGCTGGTCTGGTGCAACGCCATCAACCTGGGGAGCGTCGCGCCGATGAGGGCGGCGATGGGCATGACGAGCACGCCCACGACACGAAAGCCTGCGGTATACGGCCCCACGATGGCGGCACCCAGCAGCTGCAACATCAGGACCTTGTCGAGCTCCAGGTAGCTGGTACCGACCAGCCCGCCAATGGCGTATGGCGTGCCTTCGCGCGTGGCGGGCCCTGTCCTCATCCGGCGCGACCATGCCGGCCAGCCATCCACGATCGCCACGAGAACGAGCGCTGCGGCAAGGCCGCCAAGCGAGCCGACAAAATGCGCGATGGCTGCGTGCCCCGGCGAGCCGTCCAGCCCCGCGGCCAGCATCGCGACCGCGGCAAGAACGCGTCCTGCCGGAACCAGGCAGATTGAGATGCTGCCCGCCATGCCACGCTCCAGTGCAAAGCACTGGCTGGTGGCGGCCTGCGTGGCTGGCACAAGGATCAATTCCGCTACGACCACCAGGGCCATCGCCCACAAGCCGACGTGCTCGCGCAGGACGAACCCGGCGAGCGCGAGCACCAGTACCGAGAGCAAGCCGCCGACCCTGCCCGTTTGCGAGAGTGCCGTGGCCCACATCGCGCGTGAACTTTCCGGGTTCCTCGCGACATGTCGCGTCAGCAACAGGGGCGTTCCCCAGTTTGCCAGGGGCGCCACGATCGCAGCCACCGCCACCGAGCCCGCGAACAAGCCGAAGTCGCTCGCACCGAGCCAGCGCGACACGACCAGGAGGTAGATGGCCTGGATGACGGCGCGCAGCACCAGTCCACCGCTTCCCATGAGCGTGTTCCTGCCCAATGGGCCAGGGCGGTAGGCACTGAACCGGCGTGGCCAAGAGCCGGACATCACTGACTTCCTCCGTCCATGAGCCCCCTTTCGGAGCCTTTACGCAATCGTCCGTGGAACGCCGGCCAGCGCATCGCGACGGCCGTCGCCAAGCACGCGAGGTTCTCTCTTGATGTGAAACGGGAACGTATTTCCCTCAGTGCCTGGCGGACGGCACTCCAGTCCCTTGCACGCATTCCCCAGAACAGGAGACTCACCGCGATTTCCCATCGATACCCGGGGGCATACCCCGTCCGGGAATGGAACAGATGACGCGCTTCATCGTCAAACGCAAGGCAGGAGCGGTAAAGCGTCACTCGCTCCGCCGCCCCTGAGCGCAGGGCCGAATTGGGCGAGACGCGATAGACCGCCGTTACGTCCGGCAAGTAGCCGACGTTCCATTGCGCGGTGACGAATGCATTGAGGATGCTGTCCCCGAACCGGAACTCGGGCCGGTACAGGCCGGAGTCCACCATGGCCTGGAAGATCGTGCGCGGAACCATGACGGTGCATGTCCTGAGGATCTTCGGGAAGTGCCAAGTCCCGGACAGGTCGCCGCGCAGGAAGCGGCCGGCAACGCGGCGATGCACGGAATTGGCCCGATCGTAGCGCCATCGTCCATCCGTGTTCACGGCCTTGGTCCAGTCCGTGTGGACGATTCCGATCGTTTCGTCGGCCTCCAGCAAGGCGACCTGCCCGGCCAGCTTGCCCGGCGCGCACCAGAAGTCGTCGCCTTCGCAGAAGGCTAGATACTTGCCGCGCGCCCGCTGGTACACGCGTAGGCCATTGGCATTGATGCCGACGTTGCGCGGGCCATGGACCACGCGAACGATGCCTGGATACCGACGCTGGTAATCAAGCGCGACCTGCAGCGTGTGGTCGGCCGACGCATCCTCGCCGATGATGAGTTCGAACGGGAAGTCGCATTGCTGCGCCAAAACACCCTCGATCGCCTCGGCGAGGTACTCGCCGTGGTTGTAGGTGATCATCAGCACGCTCACGACGGGTGATTGGGGCAGCATTGCTCCGTCGCTGACTTCCAGTTCCTCGTTGCCGGGAGCATCGATCGGCGCGCGCTCGATCATCGTCCGCCCTCGTCCAGGCAGTTGTCTGCTGTTCGCGTCACCCCCGTTCCAATGGGGTTGCGCATCCCGTGACCCCACGCGCGGTCACGGCCGGCGGGGGGCATGTCGGATCCTGCGGCGGAACGGCGGCGCTTGGCTGCACGAAGGCCCGTTGCCTGTTATTTGCGGCATACCAGCACCATCTGGTGGCAATGCGCCTTGTCCACCCGCTCGAAGAAGGGCTGGATCCAGGTCGGCAAGGGGTAGTAGCCGAAACCGCGGGCGTGCTCCACGGAGAAGCCCACGAGTGTCAGGAACCGCTCGAGCACCTTGAGGCTGAAGACGACGAGGTGGCGGTGCATGGGCGTGTCGGCCGAGACATCGTCGCGCTGCCTCTCGGACACGTTGGCGGGCTGCTCCAGCAAGAGGAGCTCGTTGGAATCAGGGTGCGGTCCGGAGGACGGCATCTGGCCGGCGAGCACCTGCAGCACGGTGAAGTAGGTGCTGATGTTGGGCGTCAGCAGGACAAGCCTTCCGCCTGGCCGCAAGGCGCGATGGCACTCGCGGATGAAGGCGCATGGCATGAGCAGGTGTTCGACCACCGACAAGGCAATGATGCAGTCCTGGCTGTCGGCTTCCACCGGAAGCGGGCGGTTCAGGTCGGCCTCCACGATGTCGAGCCCGATCGCGCGACCCTCCGCCGCTTCTGCCGCATTCCACTCCAGGCCGCAGTAGTGGAAGCCTTCGCCGTCGGCGAAGGCTCCAAACGTCGCCATGCGTTCCTGCCCGCGGCCGCTGCCGCAGTCCAGGACGTTCCGCGGTGCACCGCCCGCGACGGCCGCGGACCGGGCGAAGGCGTACGCCTCCCGCATCGTCCTGGCGTACTGGCGGGCGAGCGCCGCTTGCAGGATTCCCATGCCGTCAGATGCCCCCGGTAAACGCAGCTGCGCATGGACTGGCGGAACGGGACGATACGCGGAAAGACCATGAGCGGATCACGGGCAGGGCGGCCTGGGATGTGCGGCGAGAGTCCGCGCTCGCCCTGCGGAACGTTCCACCGCCGCTGCTCGGTTCATCCGGACATCTCCTCGGTTGCGCTGGACGGCATGGCTTCCCGCAGGGCGCGACTGCGCCGGCACAGGAAATAGACCTGATACTGCCAACCGATCGGCCAGACCGCCAGCAACAGGGCCTGCAGGGCGCGGAGGGGCCACGCACCGGGCGCCGCCTGCAAGATCCACGCCTTGCTCAAGGGATGGAGATCGCGCCAGCGTGCACGGACCTCGAGCCCCGCGCCTTCCAGCATCCGGCGCCAGTCCTCCAGCGATCGCACCGTTTCCCGAATCGCCACCTGGCCCGTTCCACGATAGAGGCCGAGCCGGCGGGTGAGGAAGCCCGAGTTGGGCACCAGGATCAGGAACTGCGCGTCCGGTTTCGCGACGCGGCGCATCTCCCGCAGCGCCGCTGGTTGATCGAGGAAATGCTCCAGCGAGCCAAGGCACGTGACCAGGTCGAACGTCCCGTCGGCGAAGGGAAGCGCCTCGGCCACGCCTTCGCGGATGTCGCCGGCCGGCAAGCGATCGCGACAGAGTTCCACGGCCCGGCTCGAAATGTCGATGCCGGAAGGCTTGGCACCCCGCCGTGCCAGCTCCCCCAGCCATTGCCCGGTGCCGCAGGCAATGTCCAGGACTTGGCGATTCTCCAGGTCGCCCAGGCGGTTGGCGATCGACCGCATGTGCCATGCGAGCGGGTGCCGGTCGTACGGGGACGCGTAGTACTCGTGGTCGTAGAAATTCCGGACGTCGTCATGGCCGACGCGATCCTGGTCGATTCCGCGGGTTTTCATGGCGTGCGTCCTGTGAGTCGATGCAGCAACTGCCGCAATCTTCCTTCGAAGTGGTGCCAGCCGAAGCGTTCAGCGACGCCCAGGCAGTCGCGCATCCCGCCCCCGCCGGGGGCCGCCTGGAGCAAGGCAGAGGTCCGCTCCGCGAACCTGGCGTAGTCACCCGGCTCGACCAGGTGCCCGGTCCCACCCTCCACGATGGCATCGGGCACGCCTCCGACCTTGAACGCAACCGTGGGCAGGCCATGCGCAGCGGCTTCGATCGCGACCATGCCGAAACCTTCGACGTCACCGGGCAAGTCGAGGACGGGGAAGACGTAGGCATCGGCGGCGCGGTAGGCCGCCGACAAGGCATGATCGTCGCAAGGCGGCAGCATCCTGACCGCCCCGGAAACACCCGCCTCGGCAGCCGCCTCCAGGATCCGTGCCTGTTCCGATCCGGCTGCAGGCCTGACGGCGTCAACGGCGTCGGAGCCGATCACCAGCAGGATCGCATCCGGATGCCGGGACAGGACCAGCGGCAGCGCGTGGCGGATGAACTCGGCCAGGCCCTTGCGGGGGGTGAAACGACCCACGGACAACATGACGGGCCGCGCGCCCAGGTCGTACCCCTCGCGGAAGGCACCTCTTGCCGCGGGATCCGGGCCCGGGAGTTGCGTGCCGGGATGCAGGACCTCGATCGCCGACGGCGGGACGCCGGATTCGATTGCAAGGCGACGCGTGTTGCCGCTATTGACCAGCACCAGGTCGGCCCGCCGGATGAAGGGCAGCCAGCAGCGCTGGTAAACCAGGCTGGGCGCGATGATGTCCAGTCCGTGCAGGTACACCACCCATCGCGCGCGCGACCGGCGTGCCGCCAGCCAGGCGATCGGCGCCGCCAACCCGCTCCCGGCGATGACAAGCCCCACGTTCCGCCGGCTTGCCTGGCGCCAGGAAGCAATGACGCCCGCCAGCAGGAATCGCCTCAGGGGACGATGCCGGACCTCGGTGACGCACGCCTCCGGCGGCAGGTGCGCCGAGCACCCCGTCGGTCCCACGACCGCCAGGTCGAACGATTCGCTTGCCGAAAACGCGATCCGCTGGACCAGCCGTTCCATTCCACCGCGCATCGGTGGCAGGTTGCGGGTGACCAGCAAGGCCCGGGGCCGGTCGCGCGCAAGCTCAGGCATCGCGCCGATACGTCAACGCCGTGATCTGCTCCGAAACCAGTCCGATCAGGAACACGATCACCGCGGCGCTCAGCAGCAGCGCGCTCATGTTCGTGAATCGATGCATGGCCAGGTAGGTATAGGCGTAGTAGCCCAACCCCAGCACGCCGAACCCGACCGACACGGGCACGAACAGCTTCAACGGCGAATACAGCGTCGCGATCTTGAAGATGATCAGCAGGAAGCGGACGCCGTCGCGCAGGGGGCGGATGTGGCTGCGGCCGATGCGCGCGGCGACCGGGACCGGCACGTAGGCCACCGGGTAGGCGCTGCGGAAGAAGGCCATGGTGATGGTGGTGGGGTAGCTGAAGCCGTTGGGCAGCAGGTGCAGGAATTCACGGAACTTGTCGGCGCGCACGGCGCGGAACCCGGAGGTCAGGTCGGCGATGCGGGTGCCGGTGATCCAGCTGGCCAGCCGGTTGTAGAAGCCATTGGCGACGCTGCGGCCGGCGCTGGCCTGCCCGGAGGCGTCGCGGGCGCCGACGACCATGTCGTAGCCCTCGCCGAGCTTGTCGAGCAGGGCCTGGATGTGGGCCGGGTCGTGCTGGCCGTCGGCGTCCATGAACACGATGACCTCGCCGCTCGCCGCCCGGGCGCCGCGCTTGATCGCCGCGCCATTGCCCATCGAGTACGGGGCGCCCAGGGCGCGGGCGCCGTGCTCGGTGGCGACCAGGGCGGTGCCGTCGCTGGAGCCGTCGTCGACCACGATGACCTCGGCCTCCGGAAAGCGCTCGCGCAGGGCCGGCAGTGTCCGGCGCAGGCCCTCGGCCTCGTTCTTGGCTGGTAACACGACCGTCAGCTGCATCTGGTCCCTCCCCGTGCCGGCAAGCGTAACGTGTCCGGGCGGATTGCGGGCCGGGTGCCAGGCGCAGGGGCCGTGGAGGAGGGCCGAGGGAAGAGGACCTGGAACGGGGTGGTCTGAAGACCACTGGCAGTCGATGGGCGGCGCTTTGCGCGCCCCCGAAGCCAGGACGCAAAGGGTGCTTCGCCCCTCCGCAGGATTGATGTAGAGTCACAACTTCACGGGGAAGGTGCTTGATTATGAATGCAGTCCCGGCGGCCAACCTGGTTGGGATTACCGGAATCGCCCGGCGCCTGGTGCTCGACGGCGCGCTGGAGGAAGGCATTGCCCGCGAGGCCATGGACAAGGCCACCCTGGAGCGCAAGCCGATCGCGGTCTACCTGCGCGAGCATCGCCTGGTCACCTCCGGCGAACTGGCGGCGGCCAACTCGATCGAGTTCGGGATGCCCATCGTCGACCCCACCGCGATGGACGGCACCCAGAGTGCGATCTCGCTCATCGACGAGGAGCTGCTGGCCAAGCACAACGTGCTTCCGCTGTTCAAACGCGGCGGGCGGCTGTTCGTGGGCGTGTCCGATCCGACCGACACGCGGGCCCTGGACGAACTGAAGTTCCATACCAACCTCGCCGTCGAGCCGATCCTCGTCGACGACGACAAGATCCGGCGCACCGTGGAACAGTGGCAGGACAACAGCGACGCCCTGCGCGATGCGCTCGACGACGCGGAGGGCCTCGAGGGCCTGGACATCAGCGGCGGGGACGACGACATCGCCGATAGCGGCGTGGACGCCAAGGGCGACGACACGCCGGTCGTCAAGTTCATCAACAAGGTGCTGATCGACGCCATCAAGAAAGGCGCGTCGGACATCCACTTCGAGCCCTACGAGACCGACTACCGCGTGCGCCTGCGCATCGACGGCCTGCTCAAGCAGGTGGCCAAGATGCCGGTCAAGCTCAACGCCCGCATCACCGCGCGCCTGAAGGTCATGGCGCAGCTGGACATCGCCGAGAAGCGCGTCCCGCAGGACGGCCGCATCAAGCTCAACCTGAGCAAGACCAAGCAGATCGACTTCCGCGTCAGCACCCTGCCGACCCTGTTCGGCGAGAAGGTGGTGCTGCGCATCCTGGATGCCAGTGCGGCCAAGCTGGGCATCGAGAAGCTGGGTTACGAGCCGGACCAGCAGAAGCTGTTCCTGGACGCGATCGAAAAGCCCTACGGGATGGTGCTGGTCACCGGGCCGACCGGCTCGGGCAAGACCGTGTCGCTGTACACCGCGCTGGGCATCCTCAACGACGAGCAGCGCAACATCTCCACCGTCGAGGACCCGGTGGAAATCCGCCTGCCCGGCGTCAACCAGGTGCAGCAGAACGTCAAGCGCGGCATGACCTTCGCCGCGGCGCTGCGCAGCTTCCTGCGACAGGACCCCGACATCATCATGGTCGGCGAGATCCGCGACCTGGAGACCGCCGAGATCGCGATCAAGGCCGCGCAGACCGGCCACATGGTGCTGTCCACGCTGCACACCAACGACGCGCCGCAGACCATCGCCCGCCTGATGAACATGGGCATCGCGCCCTACAACATCACCAGCTCGGTGACCCTGGTCATCGCCCAGCGCCTGGCGCGCCGGCTGTGCCCGCTGTGCAAGCAGGAGCAGAAGCTGCCTGAGAACGCGCTGCTGGCGGAAGGCTTCACCGACGACGAGGTGCATGCCGGCATCACCCTCTACGAGGCGGTCGGCTGCGAGGAATGCACCGGGGGCTACAAGGGCCGCACGGGCATCTACCAGGTGATGCCGATGACCGAAGACATCCAGACCATCGTCCTGCAAGGCGGCAACGCGCTGCAGATCGCCGAGGCGGCCGAGCGGTCGGGCGTCAACGACTTGCGCAAGTCGGCCCTGCTCAAGGCGAAACAGGGCATCTCCAGCCTGGCCGAGATCAACCGTGTCACCAAGGATTGAGCGCCGATTCGCCGAAAAGGGCCCGGCGGCCCGCCAAAAGCCTGCCGGGCGTCACAGTGTCCGATTCCGCATGAGGTCGCGAGCGTCTACCATGCGGGGACGAACCCCCGGCCGGGGGGCCGGGTTTGCAGGGGAGTAGCACCATGGCCGTGTCACGTACCGCCGCCAAGAAAGCCGTGAGGAAGCCACCCGTCGCAACCCGCGCCGGCGTGACCCTGGACACCTTCGTCTGGCAGGGCACCGACAAGCGCGGCAAGAAGATGAAGGGCGAGGAGCAGGCGAAGAACGCCAACCTGCTGCGCGCCGAGCTGCGCCGCCAGGGCATCACGCCCACGGTGGTCAAGCCCAAGGCCAAGCCGCTGTTCGGCAGCGCGGGCAAGAAGATCAGCTCCAAGGACATCGCGGTCTTCAGCCGCCAGCTGGCGACCATGATCAAGTCGGGCGTGCCGATCGTGCAGGCGCTGGAGATCATCGGCAACGGCAACAAGAACCCCAGGATGCAGGAGATGGTCAACGGCCTGCGGCTGGACATCGAGGGCGGTTCCTCGATCTACGAGGCGATGAGCAAGTACCCGGTGCAGTTCGACGAGCTTTACCGCAACCTGGTGAAGGCCGGCGAAAGCGCAGGCGTGCTGGAGACGGTGCTCGAGACCATCGCCACGTACAAGGAAAACACCGAGTCGCTCAAGGGCAAGATCAAGAAGGCCCTGTTCTACCCGGCCACCGTGATCGCCGTGGCGATCATCGTCAGCGCGGTGCTGCTGGTGTTCGTGGTCCCGCAGTTCGAGCAGGTGTTCCAGAGCTTCGGCGCCGACCTGCCGGCCTTCACCAAGCTCATCGTCGGCGCCAGCCGGTTCATGGTCAGCTGGTGGTGGCTGATCTTCGGCATCATCGCGGGCGCCATCATCGGCTTCATCTTCGTCTACAAGCGGTCCGAGAAATTGCAGCACGGCGTCGACCGCTTCATGCTCAAGCTCCCGGTGATCGGCAAGATCCTGCACGACGCGGCCATCGCCCGCTATGCCCGCACCCTGGCCACGACCTTCCGCGCCGGCGTGCCGCTGGTCGAGGCGCTGGAGATCACCGCCGGCGCGACCGGCAACATGGTCTATGAGAAGGCCGTCTACGACATCCGCGACGACGTGGCGGTGGGCTTCCAGCTCAACATGGCGATGAAGCAGGTCGACCTGTTCCCGCACATGGTGGTGCAGATGGCGGCGATCGGCGAGGAGGCCGGCGCGCTGGACACCATGCTGTTCAAGGTCGCCGAGTTCTACGAGGAGGAGGTCAACAACGCGGTGGACGCGCTGAGCAGCCTGCTCGAGCCGATGATCATGATCTTCATCGGCATCGTGGTCGGCTCGATGGTGATCGGCATGTACCTGCCGATCTTCAAGCTGGCCGCCGCGATTTGACGACGTACCGGGTCGCGGCCGGCCCATGGCCGGTCGCGCCACGCCCGTTCCCCGCCCTGCCCGGCCACCGCGCCCCCGCGAACCCGACGCAAGACGCAAACGGAACGCGCCGCAGCGCGCGGCATGCACCCGCTTGCGGGCTGCTCCGAAACGAGCCAGCCCCGATGCCACAGCGAGCCGACTGAATGGCTTTCCTCGATCAAAACCCCGCCATCGGCTACCCATTGGTCGCCGGCCTCGGCCTGCTGGTGGGCAGTTTCCTCAACGTCGTCATCCTGCGGCTGCCCAAGCGCATGGAATGGCAGTGGAAGCGCGACAGCCGGGAAATGCTCGGCGAGCCCGACCTCTACGACCCGCCGCCGCCAGGGGTGGTCGTCGAGCGCTCGCATTGCCCGCATTGCCAGCGCCAGCTTTCCTGGTACGAGAACATCCCGGTATTGAGCTGGCTGGCGCTGCGCGGGAAGTGCCGCACCTGCCACGCGCCGATCTCGGTGCAATACCCCGCCGTCGAACTGCTGACCATGCTGCTGGTGCTGGCCTGCGTATGGCGCTTCGGTTTCGGATGGCAGGGCTTCGGCGCGTCCCTGCTGACCTGTTTCCTCGTCGCGCTCGCGGGCATCGACCTGCGCACGCAACTGCTCCCCGATTCTCTGACGCTGCCGCTGATGTGGCTGGGCCTGATCGCCGCGATCGAGAACCTCTACATCGGTCCCAAGGCCGCCCTGCTCGGCGCGATCGCCGGCTATGTCAGCCTCTGGTCCGTCTGGTGGGTGTTCAAGCAACTCACCGGCAAGGAAGGCATGGGCCACGGCGACTTCAAGCTGCTGGCGGCGCTGGGCGCGTGGTGCGGACTCAATGGCATCCTGCCGACGATCCTACTCTCCTCGGTGGTCGGTGCGATTCTCGGCTCGATCCTGCTCGCGCGGCAGGGCAACGACCGTGCCACGCCGATTCCCTTCGGCCCCTACCTCGCGATCGCCGGCTGGATCGTGTTCATGTGGGGCGGCGACCTGCTGGGCTGGTACATCGAGTTCGCAGGCCTGTCGACGAATTGACCGCCGGCCCGCTGATGGGCGGTCGCGGGGTCCGATCGCGGCGGGTGCACCCTGATTTCCATCCTGATTTCCATTTTGCCGTCGCGAACGCCAGCGGCCAGGCACCGTGCGCGTGGCTCGCCGGCCGCGGCGTTGCCATTCCGCCGCCATGCCCGTGCGCCGCCCGCCCTGCACCCGGTCTTCCCAATTGCGATCCATGGCGCGCCTCCGGAGGAGGATGGACCCCGTTCCCGGCGGGATTGGTGGCGTAGCGCCACGGCGGCCACACTGCGGGTGAGTCGGCGACGAACGGCATCGATCCTGGCACCCGCCCGCGCCACTCCGGTGTGCTGACCTGACGCGACGCAAGAAAACGGGTACAACGCAGCCATGGCTGATTTCGTGGTGGGGCTCACCGGCGGCGTGGCCTCCGGCAAGAGCGAGGTGTCGCGACGCTTCGAGGCGCTGGGGGTGACGGTGGTGGACGCCGACCTGGTCGCGCGCGAGGTGGTCGCGCCAGGGTCGGACGGCTTGGCCGAAGTGGTGCAGGTTTTCGGCGAGGGTGCCCTCGATGCGCAGGGCGCGCTGGACCGACGGGCGATGCGGGCCCGGGTGTTCGGAAACGAACGCGAACGGCGCAAGCTCGAGGCGATCATCCACCCCCGCGTGCGCCGCTCCATGCGCTCGGCCTGCGCCGCGGCGCCGGGGGCGTATGCCATCGCCGCGATTCCCCTGCTGGCCGAGACCGGGCGCGGGGCCTACCGCTGGCTGCACCGGGTGCTGGTGGTCGACGTTCCCGAATCGGTGCAGCGCGAACGGCTGATGCGTCGCGACGGCATCGATCGCGCCCTGGCCGATCGCATGATCGCCGCGCAGGCGACGCGCGCATCGCGACTGGAACTGGCCGACGACGTCCTGCCCAACGACGGCACCCTGGCCGACCTGGCGACGCGGGTCGTGGAGCTGCACACGAAGTACTGCGTGCTGGCAGGTTGCGATTGAGGTGCCTTGGCTGGAAGTCCCACTCCCAGCCAACGGCCCTCACCCCAACCCCTCTGCCGCAAGCGGGAGAGGGGCTTTTGAGTGGATTTCGCTTTCCGCTCGCGTGAGAGGGTTCGGTCACCGCCCGCGTCCCGCACCCATGAACGACGCACTGGACGAGTCCGTACCCCGCTGCGGGATGCACCGACTGCGTGCCGCGTCGCCGGAGATGAGGTCTTCGCGTCATCGAAGGCCACGCACCGTGGGCAACCGCAGGCACCCAGCAAAAGTCGGTGCCCCTGCAGCCCCCGGCCCCTCTACCGCGTGCGGGGGGAAGGTCGGGGTGAGGGTGTGCCAGTCCCGGACGCAATCGGCCACAACCCCCGAATCGCCGCGATGCCCTGTGCACCGTGCTGCCGCCCGTCGGTGATATCCGCCGCGGTCATCCCACCGATGGCGTAGATCGGCAGCGATACGCGCTCGCGCATCCGGGCGAACGCGGCCCAGCCGATGCCCCGGGCCTCGGGATGGGTCGGCGTCGCGCGCAAGGGGCCAAGCACGGCGAAATCGCAACCGATCCGCTCGGCGTGTTGCAGCTCGGAGGCGTCGTGGCAGGACGCCGCCAGTGGCGACTCCGCAGGCAAGGGGCGTTCTGCACAGGCCATGAGTTGCGCCGCGCGCAGGTGCAGGCCGACGCCCAGCGCGCGCGCGAGGTCGGCGTCTCCGCCGACCAGCACCTGCGCGCCCGCGTCCCGGCATTGGCCCACGGCCCGGGACGCCAGGCCATGCCGGCGCGAGGCCTCCAGTCCCGGCAGGCGCAGCAGGACGCGACGGATCCCGGCATCGAGCGCGGCCTGCAAGCCCTCGCTCCAGGCGTGATCGGCGGCTCGCGCGGGACCCGGGCCGGGCAGCGGGGTCACCAGGTAGCGGTCGGGCTGCTGCAGGATGGCCACCACCGGCCGGTCGGCGGGCGGCATGGCGTAGGTGTGCAGCTTGTCCCGGGGAACCCAGGCCAGGGCCTGGCCCTCCCGTCCCTTCGGGATGCCTTGCCAGGCATCGACCCGGCGCACGTCCAGCCGCAGGCGCTTGTCCGGGCAGGCGAACGGCACGCAGGCCAGTGGCGGACCCACCTCGACGTGGATGCCGAGTTCTTCCTCCAGTTCCCGCGCCAGCGCCGCCTCGGTCGACTCCCCCGCCTCGCGCTTGCCGCCGGGAAACTCCCAGAGGCCGGCCAGGTCGCGACCGGCGGTGCGTCGCGCCAGCAGGATCCGGCCGCGGGCATCGGTGATGACCGCCGCTGCGACATGGAGGGTGGGGGCGGGCGTCATCGGGAGCCGTACGAAGTCGCCGGCGGGGCCGCCAGGGGTCGCCGCGCGACCGCGGCGCCAGAACGCGGAAAGGCGTGGGGCGCGCGCCGGGCCACCGCGTCAAACCCTGCGCAACGGTGTCGCAGGCGTGGGGGCCGACGCAATCCTGTCGCCGCGTCCGTCCCCCGCAACGAACCCGCGCCAGCCCGCCGGGACATCGAGCGCGGGCGGGCACCGTGCGGCGCCGCGACCCGCCAGGCGTGGCGAGGATCGCCGGGCGTCATCCGCCGTCAGGAAAGCTGCCCGTGGCAGTGCTTGTACTTCTTGCCGCTGCCGCAGGGGCAGGGTTCGTTGCGGCCCACCTTGGGCATGGCGCGTGCGGCCTGCATGAACTTCTGGCCGCCCGGGGACGCGACGTCCGCGGCCGCCTCGTCGGCACCGTACCCACCGACGTCGGCGTGGCGGAACTGCGCCTGGCTGAGCTTGGCCTCGGCCTGGCGGCGCTCCTCGGCCTCCATCGCCGCGATCTCCTCCTCGCTGCGCACGCGGACGCGCGCAAGCAGGGTGATGACCTGGGTCTTGACCTTGTCCAGCATCTCGGAGAACAGCGCGAAGGCTTCCTTCTTGTACTCCTGCTTGGGCTGCTTCTGCGCGTAGCCCCGCAGGTGGATGCCCTGGCGCAGGTAGTCCATGCGGCCCAGGTGCTCCTTCCAGTTCTGGTCGAGCACGTTGAGCATGATGTGCTTCTCGAGCATGCGCATGGTCTCGGCGCCGACCTGCTGTTCCTTCTCGGCGAACACCCGGTCCAGGGTTTCCTGCACGTAGCGGGCGATGCCTTCGGCGTCCAGTTCCTTCTCGCGCTGGGCGAGTTCGGTCACCGCGATGCGCTCGCCGAACTCCTGCTCGAGCGTGGACTCCAGGCCGGGCAGGTCCCACTGGTCGTCGACCGACGCGGGCGGCACGAAACGCTCGACCATCTCGGCGACCACGTCGCCGCGGATCCCTTCGATGTTTTCCTGCACGCTCTCGGCTTCCAGCAACTCGTCGCGCTGGGAATAGATCACCTTGCGCTGGTCGTTGTTGACGTCGTCGAAGTCCAGCAGGTTCTTGCGGATGTCGAAGTTGTGGGCCTCGACCTTGCGCTGGGCGTTGGCGATCTGCTTGGACACCATCGCGCTCTCGATGATGTCGTCCTCCTTCAGGCCCATCCTGGCCATCACCCGCTGCACCCAGTCGGCGGCGAAGATGCGCATCAGGTTGTCTTCCAGCGACAGGTAGAAGCGCGAGGAGCCTGGATCGCCCTGGCGCCCCGAGCGGCCGCGCAGCTGGTTGTCGATGCGCCGCGACTCATGGCGTTCCGTGCCGACGATGTGCAGCCCGCCGGCGGCCTTGACCGCGTCGTGGCGCTGCTGCCAGTCGGCCTTGAGCTTCGACTTGGTGGCTTCGTCCAGTTCGCCGCCCTGCTCGGCCTCCAGCGCGGCGATCTCCGCCTCCAGCGAACCGCCGAGCACGATGTCGGTGCCGCGACCGGCCATGTTGGTGGCGATGGTGATCGCACCCGGCCGGCCGGCCTGCGCGACGATCTGAGCCTCGCGCTCGTGCTGCTTGGCGTTGAGCACCTCGTGGGCGATGCCCTCGGCGCGCAGCTGGTCGGACAGCAGTTCGGAGACCTCGATCGAGGTCGTGCCGACCAGAACCGGCTGGCCGCGCTCGTGGCAATCCTTGATCTCAGCCACCACCGCCCGGTACTTGCCGGCGCGATTGAGGAACACCGCATCGGGGTTGTCGACGCGGATCATCGGCTTGTTGGTCGGGATCACCACCACTTCCAGGCCATAGATGCTCTGGAACTCGAAGGCCTCGGTGTCGGCGGTGCCGGTCATGCCGGCGAGCTTGCCGTACATGCGGAACAGGTTCTGGAAGGTGATGCTGGCCAGCGTCTGGTTCTCGCGCTGCACCGGCACGCCTTCCTTGGCCTCGACCGCCTGGTGCAGGCCGTCCGACCAGCGACGCCCGGCGAGGGTGCGGCCGGTGAATTCGTCGACGATGACCACCTCGCCGTCGCGGACGATGTAGTCCACGTCGCGCTGGTAGATGGCGTGTGCACGCAGCCCCGCGTTGAGGTGGTGCACCACGTGGATGTTGTGCGGGTCGTACAGCCCTTCCTCGCCCTGCAGGATCCCGGCCTCGCGCAGCAGCGCCTCGGCATGCTCCTGGCCAGCCTCCGACAGGTGGACCTGCTTGCCCTTCTCGTCCACCCAGTAGTCGCCCTCGCCGTCCTCGGCCTCCTGGCGGGTCAGCGACGGCACGATCCGGTTGACCTTGATGTACAGCTCCGGGGACTCGTCGGCCGGCCCGGAGATGATCAGCGGGGTGCGCGCCTCGTCGATCAGGATCGAGTCGACCTCGTCGATGATCGCGAAGTTCAGGCCGCGCTGGAACCGGTCGGCCTTGGACAGCGCCATGTTGTCGCGCAGGTAGTCGAAGCCGATCTCGTTGTTGGTCGCGTAGGTGATGTCGGCGCCGTACGCGGCATGCTTGTCGCCATGGGCCATGCCCGGGTAGACCACGCCCACGCTCAGGCCAAGCCACTCGTAAAGCTTGCCCATCCAGGCCGCGTCGCGGCGCGCGAGGTAGTCGTTGACCGTGACCACGTGCACGCCCTTGCCTTCCAGGGCATTGAGGTAGACCGGCAGGGTCGCGACCAGGGTCTTGCCCTCGCCGGTGCGCATCTCGGCGATCTTGCCGGTGTGCAGCACCATGCCACCGACCAGCTGCACGTCGTAGTGGCGCATTCCCAGCACCCGCTGGCTGGCCTCGCGGCAGACGGCGAACGCCTCGGGCAGGATCTTGTCGAGCGATTCCCCGGCGGCGACGCGTTGCTTGAGTTCGGGGGTCTTGGCCTTCAGCTCGGCGTCGGAAAGCGCCTGCATCTGCGGCTCCAGCGCATTGACCTTGGCCACGCTCTTGTTGAACTGGGCGACAAGGCGATCGTTGCGGCTGCCGAAGATGCTGGTGAGCAGGCGATTGAGCATATGGGGTCCGGGAAGCAGGAGTCGGGTCGAAGGCCGTGCGGGCGGCCGCCCCGAATCCGGCGGCCGACGGTGCGGGCCATTAAAAAAGGGCGCTGGGCGCCCTTTTGGCAACGCATCATTGTACGTGGAGACGCCTGCGCGGGGTATCAAGCCGGCAAGAAGGCAAAAAGGGGACGGAGGGAATTAAGGTGCGCCTTAATTCCCTCCGTCCCCTTTTTACTCGCCGGCGGGCGCCGCGCGCGCTTCGGTCAGCCGTGGCGGTTGTCCTGCCCCAGGAACTTGCTCGGATTGACCACCCGGCCGTTCTCCCAGACTTCGAAGTGCACGTGGGCGCCCGTCGAACGCCCGGTGGAGCCGGCCTTGGCGATTTCCTGGCCACCCCGGACCAGGTCGCCGACCCGCGCGACAAGCCGGGAATTGTGGGCGTAACGGGTGACGTAGCCGTTGCCGTGGTCGACCTCGACCACGATGCCGTAACCCGAGCGCCGGCCGGCGAAGCTGACCACGCCGTCGGCCACGGACAGCACCTTGTCCCCGGTGTTGGCGTCGAAGTCGATGCCCTTGTGGTACTGGCTGCCGCCACCGAAGGGGTCGGCGCGCCCGCCGAAACCGGACGTGATGTAGCCCTTGGCGACCGGCATCCGGGACGGGGTGGCGCTGCGGTCCAGCTCGCGGTCGAACAACAGCGCTTCGAGCACCGACAGCTGGTCGCCCGAGGCCCGCAGGTCGGCCTCGACCTGGCCCATGCCGTCGCGCAGTGCCCCGGCGGCCATGTCCTGCACCGGACCGGCGCCACCGATGCCCACCGGCTTGTTGAAGTCGAATTCACCGTCGCCCAGCTGGCCGACGCGGGTCAGGCGATCGCCCAGCGCGTTGAGCCGGTTGGCCTGCGCCTGCAACTCGCCCAGGCGGGCGGCCAGCGCGTTGACCTCGCGCTGCGCCTCGCGGCGGGTTTGCTCGACCTGGGCCTGCTGGCCGTCCAGGCGCGCCTGCAGCGTCGCGACCTGGGCCGACTGGATGCCTGCGCCGCAGGCCATCCCCGCCACCAGCAGCAAGCCGGCGGACAGCACGGGCATGCGCTGCGCGGCCGCGAGGCCACGGCGACCGATCCGCGCGGACCGGGCCTGTGCATGATCGAGAAGATTTCGCAATGAAGTGTGTAGAGTCATATGTCCAATGTCTGATTCAAGATCCAGGCCTTCCGGCCCCCGTGACCCACGCAACGCACTGGATGCGCTGCTGGCCGGCGATGCTGGCCCCGGCAATCCGATCCGCCGGGCCATGCAGTTGGACGCACTGGACCATCTCCTGCGTCCCCACCTGCCGCCGTCGATCGCCGCGCATGCGCGGCTCGCGAACATCAATGGCGCCAAGCTGGTATTCGTTGTCGATTCGCCGGTGTGGCATGCCAGGCTGAGGCTGGCCGCACCGGCACTGCTTGAAACCGCCCGGTCCATCGGGCTGGATGTCTCCGGGCTGGTGGTCAAGACCACGACCCAGCCGCTGCATCCGCCTGGGCGGGCAATCCCGCGTCCCGTCTCCTTGTCGGCCGCCGCAACCGAAGGATTGCGGGCCGCCTTGGCGTCCCTGCGCGAACCCGGGAGCGGGGACGGCGGCGACGCATCCTGATTTCCCCGTCGAATCGACGTTGTCCGCTCCTGCATCCGCTCCGCGTTTCACACGGCCGTCACCCAAGCGACGGGGCATCCTAACGGGCATGGGACAGGCGGGGGTTAAGAGACCGCTAATAATTCAAGATCAAAACGTTAACTTTAAGTTAAACGTTCACTTCCCGCTCACTTCTGTGAGCAGGGTTCGGCTTCGGACTGGGGATCGGCCCTGCTGGGCTCAGGCGGCTTGCGGCACGCCGTAGGTCACGGGTGCCGTCCCGGGCGCGGGGAACGTGACTTCTTCCCACGCCGAGCGCTCGGCGAGCAGCGCCCGCACCAGCTTGTTGTTGAGCGCATGGCCGGACTTGAAGCCTTCGAACGCGCCAATGATCGGCCGCCCCGCCAGGTACAGGTCGCCGACCGCGTCGAGGATCTTGTGGCGCACGAATTCGTCGGCGTAGCGCAGCCCGTCGTCGTTGAGCACGCGGAACTCGTCGAGCACGATCGCGTTGTCCATGGAGCCGCCCAGGCCCAGGTTGCGGTCGCGCATGTATTCCAGGTCGCGCATGAACCCGAAGGTGCGCGCGCGGCTGACTTCCTTGATGTAGTTTCCGGTGGAGAACTCGACCTCGGCGCGCGACTGCGCGGCCGGGATGGCCGGGTGGTCGAACTCGATGGTGAAGCCTAGCCGGAAGCCATCGTAGGGTTCGAACCGGGCGATCTTGTCGTCCTCGCGCACCTCGACCGCGCGCGTGACGCGGATGAAGCGCTTGGGCGCCGCCTGCTCAACGATGCCGGCGGACTGCAGCAGGAACACGAACGGACCCGAGGACCCGTCCATGATCGGAACCTCGGCGGCGGACAGGTCGATGTGGAGGTTGTCGATGCCCAAGCCCGCCAACGCCGACATCAGGTGCTCGACCGTCTGCACCTTGGCGCCGGACCGGGCCAGCCCGGTGCACAGCGTCGTCTCGCTGACCAGCTGCGCGTCGGCCGGGATCTCGACGGCCGGCTCCAAGTCGACGCGACGGAACACCACGCCCGTGTCGATCGCGGCCGGGCGCAGCGTGAGGTAGACCTTCTCACCGCTATGCAGGCCGACGCCGGTGGCGCGGATCACGTTCTTGATGGTGCGCTGCTGGACCATGCGGACTCGGGTCGCCAGGGGGCCGGTCGTCCGGCTCGCGCCGGTCCGGGAGGTGTAAGCGTCGTGCAGATTAGCATGCGGCAAGCTGAACCTGAACGGAAGTGCTGCACTGCACCAAAGGCCGCCCCGCGGGTGGTGGGCGACTACGAAGGCCGAAAAAACCACCGGACCGGGGCCGGTCCGGTGGCTGGAAGGACATGCCGCCCGGCAGCGCCTGGCGGGCGCTGCCGGTCACCGCCGCCGAAGCTCCATTCCGCCTGGCGGCGCAGGAAGGCAGGGTGAGTCGGCGCGCTGGCGAGGCACCGCCTCGCGCGTCGGCGAACGCCCGGCCAAGGGTGGCCGGGCCGGTCACCCCGGAGCCGTCACTGCCGCGCGACGGATGGCACGACGTCAATCGGCCTGGCGGCGCAGGGTGAGGAGGCGCGTTTGCGCGGCACTGCCGCGCGCGCCTCCGAACGCCCGGCCAGGGATGGCCGGGCCGGACCACCCGGAGGCCACCTGTACCGCCATGGATGGCATCAGTCTGCCTGACGGCGCAGGAACGCAGGAATATCCAGGTAGCTGCTGTCGTTGCCGAAATCGGCCGCTTCCGTGGTCCCCGCCGCCTCGCCGGCTTCGCTCGCGCTGGAGCGACCGCGCAAGCTGGACGCGATGCTGGGAGCCGCGGAGAAACCGTTCCCGCCGTCCTCGATCAGCATGCCGGTGGTGCCGTCGCGCTTGCCCTGGGTGTTGATGAGCTGAACGTGCGGGCGGCGCAACGTCTCCTGGCCGAAGTCGGCGGTGCGGGTGGCCTGGCGGCCGGCATTGAGGTTCAGGCCGGTGGCGACCACGGTGACGCGGACTTCGTCCTGCATGTCCGGGTCGAGCACGGTGCCGATGACGATGGTCGCGTCCTCGCTGGAGAAGTTCTCCACCGTGCGGCCGACTTCGTCGAACTCGGCCATGGTGAAGTCCGCGCCAGCGGTGATGTTGACCAGGATGCCATTGGCGCCGGCCAGGTTGACGTCGTCGAGCAGCGGGTTCTGGATCGCCGACTCGGCCGCAGCCTGCGCGCGGTCGTCGCCGCGGGCGGTGCCGGTGCCCATCATCGCCAGGCCCATCTCGGACATGACGGTGCGGACGTCGGCGAAGTCGACGTTGATCAGGCCCGGGCGCACGATCAGGTCGGCGATGCCCTGCACCGCGCCCAGCAGCACGTCGTTGGCGGCGCGGAAGGCCTGGATCATCGTGGCGTTGCGGCCGAGCACGGTGATCAGCTTCTCGTTGGGGATGGTGATCAGCGAGTCGCAATGCTGCGACAGGTCCTCGATGCCCTTGAGTGCCACCTGCATCCGGCGGCGGCCCTCGAACGGGAACGGCTTGGTCACCACCGCCACGGTGAGGATGCCCATCTCCTTGGCCAGCTGCGCGACCACCGGCGCCGCGCCGGTTCCTGTCCCGCCGCCCATGCCCGCGGTGATGAACACCATGTCCGCGCCCTGCAGGGCGTCCATGATGATCTCGCGGTCCTCGAGCGCGGCCTGGCGACCGACCTCCGGGTTCGCGCCCGCGCCCAGGCCCTTGGTGACGTTGGTGCCCAGCTGCAGCTGCAGCTTGGAACCGCAGTTCTTGATCGCCTGCGCGTCGGTGTTGGCGGTGATGAACTCCACCCCGTCCACGCTGCTGTCGACCATGTGCGCGACCGCGTTGCCGCCGCCCCCGCCCACGCCGATGACCTTGATGACCGCATTCGGGGCCATCTTTTCTACCAGTTCGAAGTGCGCCATGTCCTTAGTCCTCGCTGTAGTTATATGTTGCTGTTGTGTCGAATCGGGTGTTGCCTGGAATCTGTTTTCGTCGTCGTCGTCGCCTGCCCGATGCCGGCACGTGGACGTGCCGGCGTTCCGGGCACCCTTGCCCGGAACGGCAAGCGCCTCCGGGCCGGGCCCGGATCGCTTGCGGGAATGCGCGTGCGGGAGCACGTGCACTCAACAGGGTCGTCCCCGCAGGGGCGAGCGCCATGGATGGCGCCAGTGAATTCGTGGTTGGCAGTCCTGTCGCCCTCATCGTTCAAAACTCGCCGTTGAACCAGTTCTTCAACTTGTTGAGCACGCTGCCGGCGCGTCCGGTGGGGATCACCGGACGGCGCGGGTGTTCGATCTGGCTGCCCATCAGCAACAGGCCTACGCCGCTGGCGTGCACCGGATTGCCGACCACCTCGCCGAGCCCGCTCACGTGCTGCGGGATCCCCACGCGCACCGGCATCTGCAGCATTTCCTCGGCCAGCTCGACCACGCCTTCCATCTTCGCGGCGCCGCCCGTCAGCACCATGCCGGCGCGGACGTGCTGTTCGAACCCGCTGCGGCGCAGCTCGGCCTGCACCATCTCGAAGATCTCCTCGTAGCGCGCCTGCACCGCCTGCGCCAGCGATTGGCGCGGCAGCCGGCGCGGCGGACGGTCGCCGACGCTGGGGACCTGGATCGACTCCTCGCTCGTGGCCAGCTGCGCCAACGCGCAGGCGTAGCGCACCTTGATCTGCTCGGCCTCCGGCGTCGGCGTGCGCAGCATGTGGGCGATGTCCTCGGTCACCTTGTCGCCGGCGATGGGCAGCGACGAGGTGTGGCAGATCGCGCCCTGCACGAACACCGCCAGGTCGGTGGTGCCGGCGCCGATGTCGACCAGCACCACGCCCAGTTCGCGCTCGTCGCCGGTCAGCACCGCCGTGCTCGAGGCCAGCGACGACAGGATCAGGTCGTCGATCTGCAGGCCGCAGCGCTGCACGCACTTGCTGATGTTGGCCGCCGCCGACTGCGCGCAGACCACCAGGTGCGCGTGGACCTCCAGGCGCACGCCGGTCATGCCGACCGGGTTGCGGATGCCTTCCTGGGAATCGTCGAGCACGTATTCCCTCGGGATCGCGTGGAGGATGCGCTGGTCGGCGGGGATGGCCACGGCCTTTGCCGCCTCGAGCACGCGGTCCAGGTCCGCATAGGTCACTTCGCCGTCGCGGATCGGCACGATGCCGGGGGAATTGCGGCATTGGACGTGGTTGCCGGAGATCGAGGCGTACACCGAGCGGATCTCGCAGCCGGCCATCAGCTCGGCCTCCTCGACCGCGCGCTGGATCGACTGCACGGTGGACTCGATGTCGACCACGACGCCGCGCTTGAGCCCGCGCGATTCGTGCGAGCCGATGCCGATGACCTCGATCGGGTTGCCGGGCGCGTACTCGCCGACCAGCGCCACCACCTTCGAGGTGCCGATGTCCAGACCGACGATGAGTGTCTTGTCGCCTTTTCGATTCATGATTCGACGCCGGGAACGAACTTGGGAAGGGGAAGTGCGGCCGTTGCATGCGACACCGGGAGCAGCCGTTGCAGGCCGACGCCCGCGCTGGACGCCACCGCCACGGCCGCCGGCGCGCCAACTGCGCCATCGCGGACGGGCGCCCAGTCGATGGCAAAGCCGTTGGTGTAGCGGAGGTCGGCGCGCTGCATCGGCTGCGCACGCTGCGCCAGCAGCTGGGGCAGCAGGCGCGCGAAGCGCGCAAGGCGCAGCCGCGCTTCCTGGCTGCCGACCACTACGTCGATGCCGCCCGAGAGCGCCAGTCGCCAGCTGCCCCGCGGGTCCAGGGTCAGCGTGCGCACCCGGCGCCCCGAGTGCGCGAACATCGCGCGCGATTCGTTGTACATGGCGACGACTTCGGCGACACGCGAGTCCGGCCCATGCAGCTGCGGCAACGCGCGCGGGACCTCGATGTCCGCCGACGGGAACAACCGGCCCTGCTCGGAAAGCAGGCGGTCCTTGCCCCAGCGCGCGAACGGGCGATGCTCGACCACGTGCACCTCGATCACGTCGGGCCAGCGCTTGCGGACCTCCGCGTGCTCCACCCAAGCCAGCCGCGACACCGCTGCCTGCGCGTCGGCGAGCCGGACGGCGAAGAATCCGCGGCGGGCGTAGGGCAGCACGGTCTCGCGGACCCGCTGCGCGTCGACGCGCTGCAGGTCGTCGTTGATCCGCAGCGTGCGCAGCGGCCACCGGTCGGCGCCGATCCAGCCGTTGACCACGGCGACCACCGGCAGCGCGATCAGCGACACCGCCAGCGCCCAGGCGAGCACGCGCAGCACGGCGCTCATGCCGCGGCCCCCGGCGGCGTCGGCAACGATGTCTCCAGGATCCGCCAGCACAGTTCCTCGAAGTCGCAGCCGACCTGCGCAGCGGCCTTGGGCACCAGCGAATGGCTGGTCATCCCCGGCGCGGTATTGACCTCCATCAGGGCGAAACGGCCATCGGCATGGCGCATGGCGTCGACCCGGCCCCAGCCGTGGCAGCCGGCGGCACGGAACGCCGCCAGCGCCAGGCGCCTGAGTTCGTCTTCGTCCTCGCCCGACAGGCCCGGACAGAGGTAGCGGGTGTCGTCGGCGACGTACTTGGCGTGGTAGTCGTACCACGCGCCCGCGGGGACGATGCGGATCGACGGCAAGGCGACGTGGCCGAGGATGCCGACGGTGTATTCGCCGCCATCGACGAGCTGTTCGACCAGCAGTTCGCCGGCGTGCTGGCCGGCGAAGGCAATGGCGGGCGACAGGCTCTCGCGGTCGGCGACGCGGAACACGCCGACGCTCGAACCTTCCGCCGAGGGCTTGATGAACACCGGCAGGCCCATTGCCTGCACGGCCGCCTTGATCGCGTCCTCGGTCGCGAACGGCGGCAGGCGCACGAAACGCGCGGTGGGCAAGCCTTCGGCCTGCCAGACCTGCTTGGTCCGGATCTTGTCCATGGTCAGCGCGGAACCGAGCACGCCCGGTCCGGTGAAGGGCACGCGCAGCGCGGCCAGCAGGCCCTGCAGCACGCCGTTCTCGCCCACGCCGCCGTGCAGGATGTTGAACACGCGGTCGTAGGCTGGTCGACCCGCACCCTGCGCCTGCAGTTCGCGCATCAGCGCCGGCATGCCGTCGATGGCATGCGCCGCGATGCCGCGGGCCCGCAGCGCCTCGAAGACGTTGCGCCCCGAATCCAGTGAAACCTCGCGCTCCGAACCTTCCCCGCCCATCAGCACGGCGACGCGACCGAAGGCGGCCGGGTCGTCGACGCGCAGCGGCGGCAGCACGATGCTCATGCATCCACCTCCCCGAATCCCTCGGTGGCGATGCGCTGCGCCGCCTGGCCGATGTCGCCTGCGCCCATCAGCAGCAACAGGTCGCCGGCCGACAGCACGTCGGCCAGCACGCCCCGCAGGTCGGAAGCGCCGGCCACCACCACCGGATCGATGCGCCCGCGTGCCCGGATGGCGCGCGCAAGCGCCTTGGCGTCGGCGCCGGCGATCGGCGCCTCGCCTGCCGGATAGACCTCGGTCAGCACCAGGGCATCGACTTCAGACAGCACGGCGGCGAAGTCGTCGAACAGGTCCCGCGTGCGCGAATAACGGTGCGGTTGGAACGCGACCACCAGCCGCTTGTCCGGCCAGCCCCCGCGCGCGGCCTCGAATACAGCAGCCAGTTCCCTGGGATGGTGCCCGTAGTCGTCTACCACGGTGACCATGCCGCCGGCGGGCAGCGGGGTCTGCGACAGCAGGTTGAAGCGCCGGCCGATGCCCGCGAAGCCCTCCAGCGCGCGCGCGATTTGCGCCGGTTCGACGCCCAGCTGCCAGCCCACCGCCGCGGCGGCCAGGGCGTTTTGCACGTTGTGCCGCCCGGGCAGGGCCAGCGTGACCTCGCACCGGGTGTCCTCTGGCAGGCAGAGCGTGAACCGCATGCGCCCACCGGTCTGGGTGACGTCCTCGGCGCGCACTTCCGCTTCCGGACTGAACCCGTAGGTCATCACGTGGCGAGGCACCTCGCGCGCGAGCGCCACCGCTTCGGGATCATCGATGCAGAGCACCGCGAGCCCGTAGAAGGGCAGGCGGTGCAGGAACTCGACGAACGCCGCCTGCACGCGGGCGAAGTCGCCGCCGTAGTTCTCCAGGTGGTCGGCGTCGATGTTGGTGACGATGGCGATCAGCGGGTTGAGGCGCAGGAAGCTGCCATCGCTCTCATCGGCCTCCGCCACCAGCCAGTCGCCCTGGCCCAGCCGCGCGTTGGCGCCGGCCGCGAGCAGCTGGCCGCCGATGACGAAGGTCGGGTCCAGCCCGCCCTCGCCCAGCACGCTGGCGAGCAGCGACGTGGTGGTGGTCTTGCCATGGGTCCCGGCCACCGCCACGCCCCGCCGGAATCGCATCAGTTCGGCGAGCATCTCGGCCCGCGGCACCACCGGGATGCGCTGCGCGCGCGCCTCCATCAGTTCCGGGTTGTCCGGCTTGATCGCGCTGGACACGACCACGCAATCGGTCCCCAGCACGTTGGCCGCGGCGTGGCCCTCGTGGATCCGCGCGCCCAGCTTGGCCAGGCGGCGGGTCACGGCATTGTCGGCCTTGTCGGAACCGGAGACCTGGTAGCCGAGCGTGCACAGCACCTCGGCGATGCCGCTCATCCCCGTGCCGCCGATGCCGACGAAATGCACGCGCGGATACCGCCTGGCGAAGTCGGCCGTGGCGAGCCCGTGGGTGTCGTGCAGGCGACGGATCATGACTGCCCCCGCGCGCCGAGGGTCGGTTCCACCCGCTGGCGCAGGCGGCTGGTGCCGCGCGCCACGCCCAAGGTCACGGGCGCCGTGGGTTGCGCGGTCGGGGGGATGTCGCCGGTACCCGGTTGCGCGGCGTCCCCGCGCAGCCTGGCCACTTGCCTCTGCGCGCGATCGAGTTCGTAGGACACGCGCAGCAGCAGGCCGAGCGCGACGCAGGTCATCAGCACGCTGGAACCACCGGACGAGATCAGCGGCAGCGTCAGGCCCTTCGTCGGCAGCAGGCCCAGGTTGACGCCGATCGAGACCAGGCTCTGCAGGCTCATCCACAGCGCGATGCCGAAGGCGCAGTACCCGGCGAAGTGGCGGCGCATCTCCACGCACTGCAACCCGATCCAGAACGCGCGCCCCGCGAGCAGTGCGTAAAGCGCGATCACCAGGCAGATGCCGGCGAAGCCCAGTTCCTCGCCGATCACGGCCAGGATGAAATCCGTGTGCGCTTCCGGCAGGTAGGACAGCTTCTGCACGGATGCGCCGAGCCCGACGCCGAACCACTCGCCGCGGCCGATCGCCATCAATGCATTGGCCAACTGGTAGCCACTGTTGAACGGATCGGCGAAGGGATCCATGAACGAAGTCAGGCGCCGCATGCGGTATGGCTCGGCGATCGCCACCAGCGCCAGCGCCGGCAGCAGCAGCAGCACCGGCGCCGCCATGCGCGGCATGTGGACGCCGCCGAGCACCAGCATGCCGGCGGTGATCGCCAGCAGCAGCGCCAGCGAGCCGAAGTCCGGCTGGAACGCCAGCAGCACCATCATGGCCACTGTCACGCCGATGGGCTTGAGCATCGCGCCCCAGGTCGCGTTCACCTCGTCGCGGAAGCGCACCAGGTAGCTGGCCAGCCAGACGATGTACATCACCTTGACCGCCTCCACCGCCTGGAAATTCGAGATGCCCAGGTTGAGCCACCGCCTGGCGCCGTTGACGGTGTGGCCAACGCCGGGCACGAAGACCAGGAGCAACAAGGCGAAGCACGCCAGCAGCAACAGGCGGTCGTAGCGCTCGATCGTCTTGAGCTCGGTGCGCATCGCCCATGCCGCGAGCCCGATGCCGAGCGCGAGGAACACCAGGTGGCGCACGAGGAAGTAGAACGGCCCGACGTCCAGGTCTTCGCCGATGGCGATCGAACTCGACGCGACCATGACCACGCCCAGCGACGCCAGGCAGAGGGTCGCGCCCACCAGCCAGGGATCGAAGCGGCCGGGGATGGCATCCAGCCGGGTCGCCTGTCGCATGACGCCGTCGGGGAACATGCCCATGTCAGCGCACCTTCAACGTCGCGAGCCCGACCAGCACCAGGATCACGGAGATGATCCAGAACCGCACGATCACGCGCGGTTCGGGCCAGCCCTTGAGCTCGAAGTGGTGGTGGATCGGCGCCATCTTGAACACGCGCCGGCCGGTGAGCTTGAAGGACGCCACCTGGATCATCACCGACAGGGTCTCGATGACGAAGATGCCGCCCATGATCACCAGCACGAGTTCCTGGCGGACGATCACCGCCACCGTGCCCAGCACGGCGCCCAGCGCCAGCGCGCCGATGTCGCCCATGAACACCATCGCCGGATAGGTGTTGAACCACAGGAACCCCAGGCCGGCCCCCGCGATGGCGGCGCAGATGATCACCAGCTCGCCCGCCCCGGGGATCGACGGGATCTGCAGGTAGCTGGAGAACACGGCGTTGCCCGACGCGTAGGCGAACACGCCCAAGGCACAGGCGACCAGCACCGCCGGCATGATCGCCAGGCCATCGAGGCCGTCGGTCAGGTTGACCGCATTCGAGAAGCCGACGATCCAGAAGTAGGCGATCGCGACGAAGCTGATGCCCACCAGGGGCAGCGCCACCGACTTGAACAAGGGGATGTAGAACGTCGTCGCCGCAGGCACGTCGGCGTAGGCATACAGGTAGATGCCCGCGGCGAGGCCGAAGATCGATTGCAGCAGGTACTTCCAGCGCGACTTCATGCCGTTCGGGTCGCGACGCACGATCTTGATCCAGTCGTCGTACCAGCCGATGGCGCCGAAGGCGATCATCACCGCCATCACCACCCACACGTACTTGTTGCGCAGGTCGCCCCACAGCAGCACCGAGGCCACGACCGTGAGCAGGATCAGGGCGCCGCCCATCGTCGGCGTACCCGCCTTGGAGAAATGCGTCTGCGGGCCGTCGGTGCGGATCGGCTGGCCACCCTTGTACTGGGCAAGCCTGCGGATCACCGCCGGTCCCCACCACAGCGAGAACATCAGCGCGGTCAGCGCCGCCAGGATGCCGCGGAAGGTCAGGTACCCGAACAGGGCGAACAGCCCTTCGACCTGCTGCAGCCAGCGCGTCAGCTCAAGCAACATGCGCGTTCCCCCCCTTGCCGGATCCGTGCGCGAGCAATGCGGCGACGACGCGCTCCATGGCGCTGCCGCGCGAACCCTTCACCACCACCCGGACCATGGCGTGGATGTCCTGGCGCACCGCCTCGGCCAGTGCCTCGTGCGTGGCGAAGTGCCGCCCGCCATCGCCGAAGGCCTCGGCGGCTCGCGCGCTCAACGGTCCCAACGCATACAGCCGCGAGATGCCTGCGGACTTGGCATGCCGCCCGGCCTCCGCATGCAACGCTTCGGCGTCCGCGCCCAGCTCGCGCATGTCGCCGAGCACGAGCCAGTTCTCGCCGGCCATCGCGGCGAGGGTGTCGATGGCGGCCGACAGCGATGCCGGATTGGCGTTGTAGCTGTCGTCGATCAGCCAGGCGCCGTTGGCGAGGTGGTGGCGCACCAGGCGCCCTGCGACCGGGCGCATGTCGCGCAAACCGTCGACGATGGCATCCAGGCCCACGCCGCATGCGATGGCCATCGATGCGGCGGCCAGCGCATTGGAAACGTTGTGCCTGCCGGCAAGCGGTAGCTCGACGGCCGCCACGCCCGATGGCGTCGAGAGCTCGAACTCGCTGCCTTCCTCCCCGAAGGAGATCCGCCTGGCGGTGACGTCGGCGTTGGCATCGATGCCGAAGCGGATGATCCGCCGCCCCGGGTGGCCGGCCAGCACGCGTGCCTCGAACTGCGCGGCGAAGCCGTCGTCGGCATTGACCACCGCCACGCCGTCGGCGGGCAGCGCGTCGTGGATCGCACCCTTGGTCTCGGCCACGCCCTGCAAGCTGCCCAGCCGCTCGAGGTGGGCAGGCGCGACGTTGTTGACCAGCGAGACGTCCGGCCGCGCGATGGACGTGAGGTAGGCGATGTCGCCGGGCTTGCCGGCACCCATCTCGTAGACGGCGAAGTCGGCATCCTCGGGGGCATCGATGACGGCCAGCGGCAAGCCGATCTCGTTGTTGAGGTTGCCCGGGTTGGCATGGGCGCGGCCGGCCTTGCCTAGGATCGACAGCAGCAGCTGCTTGACCGAGGTCTTGCCGTTGCTGCCGGTGACCGCGAGCACGCGCGTCCGTCGGCCGCGCTGGAGCGCCGCGGCCAGGGCGCCGAGGGCCCTCTCGGGATCGCCCACCACGACCTGCGGCAAGGGCGCGTCGACCACCCTGGACACCAGTGCGGCCCGGGCACCGAGCCTGGCCGCGTCGCCGACATGCTCGTGGCCGTCGAACCGTTCCCCCGCCAGCGCGACGAACAGCGCGGCCCGGCCGTCGCGGGCGTCCAGCGTGCGCGTGTCGGTGCTGACCGCGTCGATCAGGACGTCGCCGGCCACGCCGGAAGCGGCCTCGACGCGGCCCCCGGTCCAGTCTGCGATGCGGGAGAGTGCGACGGGCTTCATGCGCGCGCCTCCAGCACCGCCGAGGCGACCGCGGTGTCGTCGAAGTCGAGGCGCACGCCGCGGATTTCCTGGTACGGCTCGTGGCCCTTGCCGGCGATCAGCACGATGTCGCCGGCACCGGCGTGGCCGATCGCCCGCGCAATGGCCGCGGCGCGATCGCGTTCGACGATGGCCGCGTCCCGGGCGTCGAAGCCGGCCAGGATCCCTTCCACGATCGCGTCGCCGTCCTCGCCGCGGGGATTGTCGTCGGTGACGATCACCAGGTCGGCCCCGCGCTCGGCGATCGCCGCCATTTCCGGGCGCTTGCCCCGGTCGCGTTCGCCGCCGCAGCCGAACACGCAGATGATCCGGCCGGCCGCGTGCGCGCGCAGCCCCGCCAGCGCCTGTTCCAGCGCGTCGGGCGTGTGCGCGTAGTCGACCACCACCAGCGGCAGGCGTCCGTCGCCACCGAGGCGGTTCATGCGCCCGGCGACCGGCTGCAGCCGCGACAGCGTGCGCGCGATGTCGTGCGGGGTTTCGTCCAGCGCGTGCAGCACGCCGGCGACCGCGAGCAGGTTGTCGACGTTGAAGCGCCCCAGCAAGGGCGTGCGCAGCGGCAGTCGCTCGTCGCCGATGCGCAGGGTGAAGGCGATGCCGCCGGCGTCGAGCACCACGTCCTCGGCAGCGACGGTTGCATCGGCGCGCCCCTGCGCGCTGAGCCCGATTCCGCGGATGCCCGGCGCCAGCGTGGCGAGCAGTTCGCGGCCGAACGCATCGTCGAGGTTCACCGCCGCCGCCTGCAGGCCGGGCATCGCGAACAACCGCGCCTTGGCCTCGCCGTAGGCCGCCATGTCGCCGTGGTAGTCGAGATGGTCGCGCGTGAGGTTGGTGAACACGGCCACCTCGAACTTCACGCCGTCCACGCGCCCCTGGTCGAGTGCGTGCGAGCTGACCTCCATCGCCACCGCGTCGGCGCCCGCGTCGCGCAGTCCCGCGAGCAGGGCATGCAACTGCAGCACCAGTGGCGTGGTGAATCCCGTGGGTTCCGCGGCGCCGTACAGGCCGGCCCCAAGGGTGCCGATCGTGCCCGCGCAGCGGCCACGCAGCGTCCAGGCCTGCGCCAGCAACTGGACCGTGGATGTCTTGCCGTTGGTGCCGGTGACACCGACGGTGGTCATGGCGGCTGAGGGACCCCCGTGGAACCGGTCGGCGATCTCGCCCAGCCGCGCGTGCAGTCCCGGCACCGCGATCGCGTCGGTGGGTGCCGCCAGCCCCTCCGGCAAGGGGGGTTCGAAGAGGATCGCGGCGGCGCCGGCCGCTCGCGCCTGGTCGACGAAATGCATGCCGTGCGACGACGGGACTTCCTGCCGCGCCGGCAACATCGCGACGAACGCATGGCCCGGTCGCACTTGCCGGCTGTCCTGCACCAACCCGGTGATCTCAAGGGACGGCGGTACCGCCGGCACGTCCGGGAGCAGGTCGCGCAGCCGCATGGTCGCGCTCATGGCGTCGCCCCCGCGGCCACGACCGGCGTGGCGCCTGCGCGCACGCCGACCTGCACGCCGTCCCGGCGCGCCTGCTCCCGCGCCTTCTTCGCCTCGGCTTCGGCCTGCGCCGCCAGCCAGGTCTCGATGTCGTCGGGCGGGACGTCCATCAGGCGCAGCGCGCCGTCCATCACCCGCTGGAACACGGGCGCGGACACCAGGCCACCGTAGTAGCCCTGCGCGGGGTCCGGGTCGTCGATCACCACGGCCATCGAGAACCGCGGGTTGTCCACCGGCACCAGCCCGGCGAAGAACGCGACGTAGCGGCGCGAGTACCCGCCGCCACTGGCCTTGCGCGCGGTGCCGGTCTTGCCGGCGACGTGGTAGCCAAGGATCGCGGCCTGGGTGGCGGTGCCGCCGGGTTCGGTGACCGTCTGCATCATCTTGAGGACGGTGTCGGCGACCTCGGGGTCGACGACCTGCACCGGCTCGCTGCGCTGGCCCTTGACGAAGGTCGGGGTGACCGCGCGACCGTGGTTGCCCAGCGTCGCGTAGGCGCGCGCGATCTGCAGCGGGGTGGCCGACAGCCCGTAGCCATAGGACATCGTCTGCTTGCTGGTGCCGCTCCATCGCGCCGGTGGCGGGAATAGGCCAGCGGCCTCCCCGGGGAAACCGCTGCCGGTCTGCTCGCCGAATCCGAGCTGGCGCACGAACGCATCGAAGGTCGTGTCGGGCAGCAGCTGCGCGATCTTCGCGGCGCCGACGTTGGAACTCTTGGTGATTACCCCGGTGGTGTCGAGCACGCCGTAGTTGTGGTGGTCCGTCGTCCGGTAGCGGCCGTTGGGCATCCAGCCGGGGTTGGTGTTGAACATGGTCCCGGGCGTGATCACCCCCGCCTGCAGCGCGGCGGCGACGGTGATCGGCTTCATGGTCGAGCCGGGCTCGATCAGGTCCGTGACCGCGCGGTTGCGGTGCGCGTCGCGGTTGCCGCCGGAGACATTGTTGGGATTGAAGGACGGCAGGTTGGCCATCGCCAGTACTTCGCCGGTAGCGACGTCGAGCACGACCGCCGAGCCGCTGGCGGCACTGGTCTCGAGCATGGTGCGCTTGAGTTCGCGGTAGGCCAGGTACTGGATCCGCCGGTCGATGCTCAGCACCAGGTCCTTGCCCGGTTCGGCGGCGCGCACCAGGTCGACGTGCTCGACGATCCGGCCGCGGCGGTCGCGGATGATCTTCTGCGCGCCCGGCTTGCCGCGCAGCCACTCGTCGAACGCCAGCTCCACGCCTTCCTGGCCCAGGTCGTCGATGTTGGTGAATCCCAGCACGTGCGCCAGCGCCTCGCCCTGCGGGTAGAAGCGCCGGAACTCGCGCTGGGAGAACACGCCGGGGATCTTGCGGGCGAGGATGCGTTGCGCCTCGGCCGGGTTGATGCGGCGCTTCAGGTAGACGAACTCCTTGTCGGCGCGCTGGGTGAGCTTGCGGGTCAAGTGCTCCACCGGCACGCCCAGGACCTCGGCCAGCGCCGGCAGGCGATCAGGCGCCTTCAACAACTCCTGCGGGTTCCCCCACACCGTATCCACCGGCGAGGACACCGCCAGCGGCTCGCCGTTGCGGTCGGTGATCATGCCGCGCGAGGTCGGGATGGGGATCTCGCGCAGGAAGCGCGCATCGGCCTTCCGCTGGTAGTACGCGTTGTCGACCAGCTGCAGGTCGGCCGTGCGCCACACCAAGGCCAGCGCGCACGCACCCAACGTCCCCGCGACCAGCATCAAGCGGCCGCGCAGGTTGAACCGCGCGCGGCCGCGGGGCTTCTTGATGCCGTTGCGGTCGGCCCGGAACTTCATGGCCGCACCACCACGATGTCGGCCGCCTCGGGGAACTTCATGCCCAGGCGCGTGCGGGCGACCTGGTCGATGCGGTTGCTTTCCGCCCACGTGGCCTGCTCGAGCTGCAAGCGCCCGAAGTCGATGTTCAACTCGTCGCGCGCGCGCTCCAGCCGGGTGAGTTCGACGAACAATTGCCGGTGCTGGTGCCGCGCATGGACCACGGCGATCGCGCTCACGATGCACGACGCCGCCAGCACGGCGATCAGGATGCGCAGGCTCATGGCTGCACCTCGCTGCCCTGCGCGCGCTTCTCGGCCACGCGCAACACCGCGCTGCGCGAGCGGGGATTGGCCGCGAGCTCCGCGTCGCCCGCCCGTGTCGCGCCGCCCACGGAGCGCAGCGTCGGCACGAACCCGGTGTGCTCGGGCAGCCGCCGGTTGCCCGCGGGCGCCTTGGCATGGCGGGCGATGAAGCGCTTGACGATGCGGTCCTCCAGCGAGTGGAAGCTGATCACGGCCATGCGCCCACCCGGCCTGAGCGCGGCATGGGCGGCGTCCAGCCCCGCCTCCAGGTCGGCGAGTTCGCGGTTGACGTGGATGCGGATGGCCTGGAACGTCCGGGTCGCCGGATGGATGTCCCTGCGGCCCTTGCCCGGCTTGCGGCGCGGCATCACCGAGGCGACCAGCTCGGCGAGCTCGGTGGTGCGCGACAGCGGCTTGCCCGCGTCGCGGTGCCCGACGATCGCGCGCGCGATGCGGCGGCTCATCCGCTCCTCGCCGAGCGTCCACAGTACATCGGCGATCTGGGCTTCTTCGGCGCGGGCCAGCCACTGCGCGGCGCTTTCGCCGCTGTCCGGGTCCATGCGCATGTCCAGGGGTCCGTCCTTGCCGAAACTGAAGCCGCGCCCCGCGACATCGAGTTGCGGGGACGACACGCCCAGGTCCAGCAGCACGCCGTCGAGTCCTCCCGCCATCAGGTCCCACGTGCCGAGGTCGGCAAAGCTGCCGCGGCGGATCGACACGCGCGGGTCCGTGCCGAACTCGCGTTCGGCGACGGCGATCGCATCGGGATCCTTGTCCATCAGCAGCAGTCGACCTCCCCGTCCCAGGCGTTGCAGCACGCCGCGCGCATGGCCACCGCGGCCGAACGTACCGTCGAGGTACGTTCCGTCCTGCACGATGCGCAGCCCTTCCATGACCTGCGGAAACATCACCGGAAGGTGCGCGGACGACGCGTCCACGCCTTCCGTCACAACTGCAGGTCGACCAGGTCCTCGCCCAGATCGGCATCGCCCAGCGTCTGCCTGATCTGCGCGTGGTGCGCCTGCTCGCTCCACAATTCGAATTTCTCGCCCATGCCCAGCAGCACGGCCTTCTTCTCGATGCCCACCGCATTGCGCTGGCTGGCTGGCACCGGGATGCGTCCGCTGCCGTCGGGTTCGACGAAGGCGGCGGCACCGACCAGCTTCAGCTGCAGCAGCCGGCTGTTCTTCTTGGTCCGCGGCAACGCATTGACCTGGTCCCGGACGCGCTCCCAGACCGCCTGCGGATAGACATAGAGGCAGCCCGCCTCGAACGGGTTGTAGGTGATGACGAGACGATTGCCGCACTCGCCGGCGACGACCTCCCGGTACGCGGTTGGGATTGCCAGCCGGCCCTTGTCGTCGATGGAAATGGCGGTCTCGCCCTGGAACACCTGCACCCTGCCCGATCATGCCCGTCTACGGCGGGCTTCGACGCATGAAAACCACTAAATTCCCGGTTTCCCCACGAGTTGCCACCTTAGGAGCGGCCTGCAGGGTTGTCAACAGGTTTTCACCTCTGATTTCACCTTTGCCGTCAATGACTTGCGTCGAACTTGAGAGACTTGTTCAAGCTTTATCCACAAGCTGCTGTTTCGTCTCAAATTTTGAGATTGGGCTTCAATCAGGTTTTTGTCAGGGTCACCCGACCACCTGGCACTCCGAGTCGGTGCTGCAGCGCAGCACCCCTCCATATTCGCGCCACCGTTCCATATTCATCACGAATTTCGCAAAACTCCAGATATCGTTCTAACTTTGTAGTGCATCGCCACGCCGCGCACACGCCTTGGCAGCCTCCGATGCCACCACAGCAGCCGCGCGCCCGAGCGTTTCCGGCGCCGACCAGCCGGAGCGTGCGCGCCCGTGGATGTCCGCCTGCCGGGATCTGCGATGTGTCGGCCGCATCCCGGCGGCGTCCGCGGGGCCACGCGCGTGCTGCTGCGTCGGGCCTGTCGGTTGACCTCTCGACGTGCCCGCTGCACCAGTCGGGAAATCGCCGGCGGAACGTCCCTCAAGATCGCTGCGCCCCTACGCAAACGGAGCGCTGCGATTGCTGCGGAGATTCGGGTGAACCAGCCGGGGCCGAAGTCTGCGCGGCAATCCTTCGCGCCTGCTTGGCGAGCCTGTCGAACGAACGGCAAAGCCGGCTGCGAGGCCGGGGCATCACCCGCCGCTCCGTCGCAGGTCCGCCCGACCCACGCGAATCTTGGAACCGATTGCCCCAAGGGCTTGCCACAGCCCCCTCTGGTGACGGGGCGTCACGACAGCGGGGGGATGCGGGTGTGCTAGCCGGGCCCTGGGTGTGCGCAGCGAACCTTGGCGCTTGCTTGGCGAGCGAGTCGAACGAAGCTGCGAAGGCGGCCGCCAGGCGGGGCCGTCACCCGCACGCCTCGCAGGTCCTTCCACCACCACGCGAATGCTCCGACAGGGTGCCACGCGGGCAGGCCACAGCCCCCTTTGGTAAAGGGGGCGCCGGGACAGCGGCGGGGATTCGGGTGTACTGGCCGGGGCCCGAAGTTTGCGCAGCAAACTTTGGGGCTTCCTTCGACGCTCGCGTCGAAGGAATTGGCGGAGCCGGCCTGTAAGCGGGGTTTTGGCTAGGACAGTCATTCCTCTAGGCGCATCGTCACCGATACGCTCGAGCAGCCTACCCGGACCCGACGCGGGCCGCGTCATGAGGTCCCTCGGGCCAAGCTCCCGATGCTTGGAAAGTGGCGGAGCCGGCCTGTAAGCCGGGTTCTGTCTAGGACAGTCATTCCTCTAGGCGCATCGCCACCGATACGCTCGAGCAGCCTACCCGGACCCGACGCGGGCCGCGTCATGGGGTCCCTCGGGCCAAGCTCCCGATGCTTGGAAAGTGGCGGAGCCGGCCTGTAAGCCGGGTTCTGTCTAGGACAGTCATTCCTCTAGGCGCATCGTCACCGATACGCTCGAGCAGCCTACCCGGACCCGACGCGGGCCGCGTCATTGGGTCCCTATTTGGCCTTGCTCCCGGTGGGGTTTGCCGTGCCGGCCTGTTGCCAGGCTCGCGGTGCGCTCTTACCGCACCATTTCACCCTTGCCGTCCTGCTTGCGCAGTCTTGGGCGGTATCTTTCTGTTGCACTTTCCGTCGGCTCGCGCCGCCCAGGGGTTACCTGGCACCGTGCCCTGTGGAGCCCGGACTTTCCTCGGCATGCTTGCGCATGACGCGACTGCCTGGCCGACTCCGCCGGGGGCATTGTCGCACGCGGGGCGGCGTGGCAATTGAACCGGCGGCCAACCCGACGCGAGCCACGGCTTCGCGCTGGTGGCCCGGGCAAGCGGTGCGAGGTGCCACGCCGGCAGGCGTTCAACCCCCGTACAACGACTTTCGCGGCGCACCACTGAGTTCGGCCGACACCTTGGCGGCCGTGGAAGGCGGCAGGTGCTGCTGCAAGACGGCATACAGGCGCCTGCCTTCGACCACCGCAGCGTCGGCATCCCCGGCGGCCCCGTGCACGAGCACGACGAATTCACCCTTGCGCTGGTTGGCGTCGCCGGCGAGCCGCGCCAGCAGTTCGTCCAGCGACCCGTCGAGGACGGTTTCGAACAGCTTGGTCAGCTCCCGCGCGACCACGGCCTGGCGCTCGCCGCCGAAAATCGCGGCCATGTCGCCGAGCGCGGCCTCGATGCGGTGCGAGGATTCATAGAACACCAGCGTCCGCGTCTCGCCCGCCAGTTGCAGCAGCCGCTGGCGACGCGCGGCGGACTTGGCCGGCAGGAAACCCTCGAACACGAAGCGATCGCTGGGCAGGCCGGCGACGCTCAGCCCGGCGATCAGCGCGCTGGGCCCGGGGACGGGACTGACCCGGATGCCCGCCCGGCGCGCGGCGCGAACCAGGCGGAACCCGGGGTCGCTGACCAGGGGCGTGCCGGCGTCGCTGACCAGGGCCAGCGATTCGCCCGCGGCCATGCGCGCCACCAGTTGGTCCGCGGCTTCGGCCTCGTTGTGCTCGTGCAGGGCGACCAGCGGCCGCTCGATGCCGTGGTGGGCCAGCAGCTGCCTGCTGCGCCGCGTGTCCTCCGCGCACACCGCGTCCACCTCGCGCAAGGTCGCCACCGCACGCGGCGACAGATCGGAGAGGTTGCCAATCGGGGTCGCGACCACGTGCAGGGTTCCGGCGGTCTGGGCAGGCATCGTCACTCCACGGGCGGGACGTTAGAATCCTAGCCGTTCTCTCCTCCGGACCGGCTGCCGATGCGCTTGCCCCACAGATACGGCGCCCTTGCGCTAACCGCCCTGCTGATGGCCTCGGCCTGCAGCACCGTGCAGGTCAGCCGCCCGCCGGCACCGACGGCCGAGCCCGCGCCGGTGGTGGTCGATCGATCGACGCACTGGCGGTTCGACGCAGGCAACCGCCCGCCCGCCGAGCGCGACGGCTACCGTCCGCCCAACCAACTCGCGGTCCTGCTGCCGCTGTCGGGCACGCTCGCGACGGCGGCGGCACCGGTTCGCGACGGGCTGCTCGCCGGCTATTACGCGGAAAACCGGCGCCGGCCGGAACTGCGGTTCTACGACACCACCGGCACGACCACCGGCGCCCTGGCCGCCTACGAGCGCGCCGTCGCCGACGGCGCCGACCAGGTCCTGGGACCGCTGGGCAAGGACCAGGTGGAAGCCGTGTTCCGGCAGGCGCGCACCGGGGTGCCGGTGCTGGCGCTCAACCGCCCCGACGTCGCGCCGCCGATGAACAACGCCAGCTATGCATTGGCTCCCGAGGACGACGGCGTCGGCGCCGCAGATTTCCTCCAGTCCCGCGGCGCCGCCCGGGTACTGGTCCTGAGCGCCGGCGACGACAATGCGCGGCGAAGCGTCGAGGCGTTCGGCAAGCGCCTGCAGCAGCATGGCGGCAGCATCGTGCAGACGTTGGCGGTGGTGGGCGACTCGCCGGCGGACATGACCGAACTGCTGCGCGCCGCCGCGCTGCGCGAGGGCGGCGTGGATGCCGTCTTCCTAGCGATGCGGGGCCCGCAGGCCCGGGCGATCGCGCCCCAGCTCTCGGCCGCCGGCCTGGCCGGCAAGCCGCGCGTGGCGACCTCGCAGCTCACCTCCGGCACGGGCAAGGCCGACCAGGACCGCATCCTCGACGGCATCGCCTTCCCGACCGACGCCTGGAGCGTCAGCGGCGTCAGCGGCCTGCCGGCGGCCTCGACCACCGGCAGCGGCCTGCCCACGGCCCGCGGTCCGGCGGCGCGGCTGTTCGCCTTCGGGTACGACGCCTGGCTGTTGACCGCGTACCTGGAACGCCTGGCGCTGGTCGAGGACGGCAGCGTGCGCGGCGCCAGCGGTACCCTGCGCATCGATGCGGACGGCAATGTCATGCGCAACCCGGCCTGGTCGACGTTCAGCAGCGGCAACATCGTGCCGCTGATGGGCAGCGGCGGCTGACGCAGCCCTCGCGCCGGTGTCCGACGAGCGCAGGCGACGCGGCGACGCGATCGAGGCCGCCGCGCGCGAGCACCTGCGGCGGGCCGGCCTGGCGGTCGTGGCGACCAACGCAAGTTACCGGCTGGGCGAACTCGACCTGGTGATGCACGACCCCGCCGCCCGCGGGGGCGGCACCCTGGTGTTCGTCGAGGTGCGGTATCGCCGGTCCAATGCCTACGGCGGAGGCGCGGCTTCGGTCGACCGGGGCAAGCGCAGGCGCATCCTCCGGGCCGCCCAATCCTTCCTCGCGGGCCACCCCGAATACGCGCGCGGCGCCTGCCGCTTCGACGTGGTCGAAGCCAGCGGCGCAGCCGATGCGCCTACCCTGCACTGGATCCGGGATGCGTTTCGCGCCGACGATTGTTGAGGCAGGCAGATCGCCGCAACGCCTCGCCGCGCCAGGGGGCAAACTCACTCCTGCGTCGTGAAATGCTCGTGGCCCGGCCTGTCCGGCCGCCAAGGCCGGCCTTCGGCATCAAACGCCTCGACCTCGCGACCCGCCACGATGCGGCCGATGCAGGCGATGTCCACCCCGGTGTCCGCGGCTATCGCGGCGACGGCGTCGCGCAAGGTGCCCCGGGTGGTGAAGCAGAGTTCGTAGTCGTCGCCTCCGGTCGCCTGCAGGCGACGCCGGGCGGCCGCGTCGAAACATTCGCGCAAGACCTCCGGACAAGGCAAGGCGTCCAGCAGGATTTCCGCGCCGACCCCGCTCGCCGCGCAGACGTGGCCCAGGTCGGCGAGCAGGCCGTCCGAGACATCGATGCAGGCGCTGGCCACCGGCGGCAGGGCGCGGCCGACCGCGATGCGCGGGACGGGGCGATCCAGGCGCGCGCGCAGGCGGGCATCGACGCCGCCGCCGTCCCGCCACTGCGCCAGCGCGCCCGCTGCGTCGCCCAGCGTGCCGGTGACCCAGACCAGGTCGCCGGGCCGGGCGCCGTCGCGTCGAAGCGCCGTTCCCGGCTCGACCCACCCATGCGCGGCGACGCAGACCGACAACGGGCCGCGCGTCGTGTCGCCGCCCACCAGCGCAACGTCGTGCAAGCGCGCAAGGTCGAGGAATCCTTCGAGGAAGGCGTCGACCCAGGCCGGATCGGCACTGGGCAGCGACAACGACAGCGTGCACCAGGCCGGCTCGGCACCCATCGCGGCCAGGTCGGAGAGGTTCACGGCCAGCGATTTCCAGCCGATGTCGCCCGGGGCCGTGTCGCCGGGAAAATGCACGCCGGCGTTGAGCGTATCCATGGCCACCACCAACTGGCGACCGGCGGGCACCGCGAGCACCGCGGCATCGTCGCCGATGCCGAGCACGACGTCACCGCGTCCGTGACTGGCGCGCTGGCGGATACGCGCGATCAGGTCGAACTCCGGGCGGGTGGGTGGCTTCAACGGATGCGCTCCACGTTCGTGCCAGGCAACGCCTGGGTGCCTGCCGTTCCCGGCGGCGGCCCTGCGGGCCGGAAGGTCAGGTGTCGTCGCCGTCGCACACCAGGTGGATGATGTTGGCGGGACTGGAGATCCAGAACGCCGCCATGCCTTCGGGCAAGGGTTCGATCCCGTCGCGGCGCGCGCATCCAGAACGTTCTAGGTAGGCGGCGGCCTGCTCGACGTCGTCGGTCACCACTTCCAGCCAGAGTTCCGCTTGGCTGAGCCCGGCGACGCGATCCAGCCACAACACCTTGTCGCCGAACGCGAAGCCGATGCCGTCGGCGGTCGCGTCCTCGCCATCGAAAAGCTGCTCGAACCCCAGCACGTCCCGGTAGAAGGCGACCGTGCGGTCGTACTCGTGCTCCGGCACCTTCATCGCGATGTTGCGGCCGGGCGCGAACGACGGCTTCACGCCCGCGTGCCCTGCACTTCCAGCGCACGCCAGTCCGCGGCGGCCTTGTCGAGCACCCCGTTGACGTAGGTGTGGCCGTGCTCGGAACCGAAGCGCTTCACCGCCTTGACCGCCTCGTCGATGATGACGCGGTAGGGGACGTCGAGGCGGTGCTGCAGTTCGTAGGCGGCGATGCGCAGCATCGCGCGCTCGATCTGGTCGACCTCCTCCACCGTGCGGTCCAGGAAGGGCTGCAGCGACGCGTCGAGTTCGCCGTGGTGCTTGCCGACCCCGCGCACCAGGTCCTCGAAGTACGCCAGGTCCGCGACTTCATGGGCCTGCTCGTGCGCGAACTGCGCGATCACGTCCTTGACCCCGGTGCCGGCCATCTGCATCGCATAGACCGCCTGCAACGCCCGGCGCCGGGAACGCGAGCGCGCCACGGGGTCGATGCCATCCTTGCGCGGATGCCGGGTCATGGCAGCCGCTCCGCCAGGCTGGCCATCTCGATCGCCACCAGCGCGCATTCCTCGCCCTTGTTGCCGTGGCTGCCGCCGGCACGCTCCTCGGCGTGCACCGGGTCGTCGACGGCGAGCACGCCGTTGCACACGGGGACGCCCGAATCCAGCGATACGCGCATCAGGCCGTCGGCGCAGCGGTCGGCGACGTGTTCGTAATGGCGGGTGTCGCCACGCACCACGCAGCCCAGCGCGACGATGGCGGCATGGCGACCCGCCGACGCGATGCGCGCCGCGGCCTGCGGGATTTCCCACGCGCCCGGCACGCGCACGACGTCGACCTGGCTATCGGCCACGCCGTGGGCGCTGAACGTCCGGCGCGCGGCGGCGACCAGCGCATCGCCGATGCGCGGGTTCCAGCGGCTGGCGATGATGGCGAAGCGGGCGCCGTCGGGAGCGCGCAGGTCGCCTTCGTAGTGGGCCATGGGGAAGGCTTGCGGGAAGGGCGGACAGTTTACCGTGCCGCGGATGCCGCACCGGGCGCCAGGCGCCTACGCGTCGACGTAGTCCACGACCTCCAGGCCGAACCCTGCCAGGCCCACCTGCTTGCGGGGCGTGCCCAGCACGCGCAGCCTGCCCAGCCCCAGGTCGGCGAGGATCTGGCTGCCGGCGCCGTTGCGTCGCCATTCGCTGAGCACGGCGCGGCCCTGCGGCGGGGCATCGGCGCCGTCGCCGGGCACGGCCCGCAGCCGCCGCAGCAAGGCATCGGCATCGGGCTGTTCGCCCAGCAACACCAGCGCGCCGCGGCCGGCCGCGGCGATGGCCGCCAGCACGTCGCCGATGGCGGGGCCGAAATCGGCGCGCCGCCAGTGCAGCACGTCGGCCAGCAGGTTCATGGGTTGCACCCGCACGAGGGTCGGCGTGCCCGGATCGGGTTCGCCGCGCAGCAACGCGAAATGCAGGCTGCGATCGACGCGGTCGCGATACGCGAACAGGCGGAACGGCCCCTGTTCGGTGTCGATCTCGCGCTCGTCGACGCGCTCGATCGTGTGCTCGTTGTGCAGGCGGTGGCGGATGAGGTCCTCGATCGACCCGATCTTCAAGCCGTGCTCGCGCGCGAACACTTCCAGCTGCGGCCGGCGCGCCATGCTGCCGTCGGGATTGAGGATCTCCACCAGCACGCCGGCCGGTTCGAGCCCGGCCAGCATCGCCAGGTCGCTGGCCGCCTCGGTGTGGCCGGCGCGGCTGAGCACGCCGCCGGGCTGGGCCTGCAGCGGGAAGATGTGGCCTGGCTGCGACAGGTCGGTGGGATCGGAGTCCGGACGCACCGCGGTGCGGATCGTATGCGCCCGGTCGTAGGCGGAGATGCCGGTGGTCACGCCCTCGGCCGCCTCGATCGACACCGTGAAGTTGGTGCCGTGCGAGGAGGTGTTGTCGCGCACCATCGGCGGCAGGCCCAGCTGCCGGCAGCGTTCGCGGGTCAACGACAGGCATACCAGGCCGCGGGCATGGGTGACCATGAAGTTGATGTCCGAGGGCTTGACCAGTTCGGCGGCCATGATCAGGTCGCCTTCGTTCTCGCGGTCCTCGTCGTCGACGATGACCACCATGCGGCCGGCTCGGATTTCCTCGAGCAGTTCCGGGATCGGCGCGAAACTCATGCCGGCGCCCTCGCCGACAACAGGCGTTCGACGTAGCGGGCGACGAGGTCGGCTTCCAGGTTGACCGGATCACCGGGGGACGCGTGCGCGAACGCGGTGTGCGCGATGGTGTGCGGCACGAGGGTGACGTCGAAGAAGCCGCCGTCATCCACCGTGTTGACCGTCAGGCTGACGCCGTCCACGCAGATGGAGCCCTTGCGCGCGATGTAGCGCATCAGCGCCGGCGGCGCGTCGAACGCCCAGCGTTGCGCGCCGCCATCGTCCACGATACGACGCACCCGGCCGATGCCGTCGACATGTCCGCTCACCAGGTGCCCGCCCAGCCGCTGGTCGGCGCGCAGCGCGCGCTCCAGGTTCACCGCCGTGCCCGTGGGCAGGCCGCCGAGCGTGGTGACCGACAAGGTCTCCGCGGAAGCGTCGGCGACGAAGTGATCGCCGCCGAATCCCGCCACCGTCAGGCAGACGCCGTTGACGGCGATGCTTTCGCCCGGCTCGGGGGCCTCGAAGGGCAACGAACCGGTGTCGAAGCGCAGCCGCGCATCGCTGCCGCTCGCCTCGCGCGCGGCCAGCACACCGACTCCCTGGACCAACCCTGTGAACATGCGACGTTTCCGTGTGGCGAAGAACGAAAACGCCTCCCGGGCCACGGGACGGACGCACGCCGTCGGGCGTGCGTCGCGGTCTTCTTCCATCCGGACTATCACCGTCGGCTCCGGCATCGGACCGGATCTGCTGACCCGGCGGCTGCGGCCGCCGGCGCTCGCGGGCTCGTGCAGGCTTCGATGGGAGCCGTGCACCTACCGCCGGTGGGGAATCGCACCCCGCCCTGAAGACGTTTGCTTGTTGTTTACCGGCGAACCGGCGAGGGCAGCTTACCATCCGCCCGCGCGGCGCCGTCGCCGCGCGGGTGCCCCAAGCATGCGCTGGCGCCCTGGGCCGGCCTCAACCGGCCTTGCGGCGCGCGTGCACGAACATAGGCCAGGACACGGTTTGCAGTCGTTGCGGATCTCCCCAGGCGGCTTGCAGCGCCGCCGCGTGCCTGGCCACCGGGTCGACACCGGTGGCCTCGCGGTGGCGCTTGCTGGCCGAATAGCTCGCGTAATACCCGAGCAGCCGCGCCAGCGGCCACTGCGCGCGCAACGCGAAGTCCGGCGCGGCCAGCGCGTCGAAGGGCCATCGGTAGCCGGCATACGCGGCGTCGACGTCGGCGCGCGCCGGCGGCCAATGCCCGCGGATCTCGTCCTGCAGCGCCTGGTTGGCGGCGGCGAGCGCCTCGGGCACGACGACATCCTGGTAACCCCAGGCCACCAGCACGCCGCCGGGCTTGAGCACCCGGTCGCACTCGGCGAAGAAGGCCGCCCGGTCGAACCAGTGCAACGCCTGCGCCACGCACACCGCATCGACGCTGCCGGCCGGCAGGCTGCATCGTTCGGCCGGTTCGACGGCGAACGTGGCGTTGGCTGCCGCCGGGGCCTGCGCGACCTGCGCTTGGCTGGGGTCGGTGGCGTGGACGGCGTTGAAACGGGCGGCCAAGCTTGCGGTGGCCTGTCCGCTGCCGCAGCCCGCTTCCCACGCCAGGCGGCGCGCCGGCGACACCGCGGCGATCCAGTCGAACAAGGCGTCCGGATAGCGCGGCCGCGACTGCGCATAATCCGCCGCGACCGGCGAGAAGTGGTCCTGGAAACTCACGACCCCGCGATGGGTGTCAGCAACAGGCGCAGGTCGTCGCCGATGCGGCGCGTCTCGACCAGCTCCAAGCGCATCCGTTGCGCCATGTCGTCGATCGCCATGCCCTGGAACAGGGGCCGCGCACGGTCGCCCAGGAGCACCGGTGCGACGTAGAGCAGCAACTCGTCGACCAGGCCCGCGCGCAGCAGGGCACCGGACAGGGTCGCGCCGGTCTCGACCTGGACCTCGTTGATCTCGCGGGCCGCGAGCAGGGCCAAGACCGCTTCGAGGTCCAGCTCGCCCTTGGTCGATTGCACCGGGGCGCGCGCGGCGGTGAATCCGCGCGGCGGCTTCACGTCGGGTGCGTGCAGGTAAAGTGTGGGGGCGTCGCCTTCGCGCACCCGTCCTCGCGCGATCGTGGCCAGGCCGGGATCGAGCACCACGCGCAGGGGCGGGACGAACCCGGCGTCCCCGTCGAGCCGCACGGTGAGTTGCGGGTCGTCCGCGAGCACCGTCCCGGAACCGGTCAGCAGCGCGCCGGCGCGTGCGCGCCAATGCATGACATCGGCGCGGGAGGCCTCGCAGCTGATCCACTTCGACTCGCCGTTGGCCAGTGCCGTGCGTCCGTCCAGGCTCATCGCCAGCTTGATCCGCACCCAGGGGCGGCCGCGCTCGACGCGCGACAGCCAGGCCCGGTTGAGCGCGCGTGCCTGCGCCTCCATCAGGCCCTCGGCGACCTCGACCCCGGCGGCCCGCAACCGCTCAAACCCCTTCCCGTCGACCTGCGGGAACGGGTCGCGCATCGCCGCGACCACGCGCGCGACGCCGGCCTCGATCAGGGCATCGGCACACGGACCCGTGCTGCCGACGTGGGCGCAGGGCTCCAGCGTCACGTAGGCCGTCGCATCCACCGCGCGCTTGCCCGCATCCTGCAGCGCGAACACTTCGGCGTGGGGACCGCCCTTGCGCTGGTGGAAACCTTCCCCGACGACCTCGTCGCCGTGCGCGATCACGCAGCCGACCATGGGATTGGGCCGCGTCGTGTACGCGCCGCGCTCGGCCAGGCGCAGCGCGTGGGCCATGTGGACGTGGTCGGTGGCGTTGAATGTCATGGAATGCCGGATGCCATCAGGAGGGATTGTTGAGGCGCGCAGGCCGCGTGCGGAGGCGGGATCGGGACGGGCAGGTTCAGCCCTCCCGCCGCTTACGGGGGAGGGCTTGGAAAGGGGGCGACGGCGCCTGCGAGTCGATGTCCGCGAAGCAAACTGCAGTGCAGCCCACTCGCCACCCGGCTTGCGCTTCAAGGGTTCCCAGGCTCCGGCGTTCCGCCACCCTACCCTCCCCCGCAAGCAGAGGAGGGGCCGGTCACGGAGGCCGGCTGAACCTTCAACACTTCTTGCCCTTGCCCGCGTGCTTGCCGATCGGCACCACGTCGGCGGCAAGCAACGGCAGCTGGCCCTCGCCGGGCAGCTCGCGTTCCAGGCGGTCGAGCTCGTCGCGGAAGTCGGCCACGTCCTCGAACGAGCGGTAGACCGAGGCGAAGCGCACGAAGGCGACATGGTCGAGCTTGCGCAGCTCGGCCATCACGAACTCGCCGACGCGACGCGACGGCAGTTCGCGCTCCGCGGTCATGCGCAGCTGGTGCACCACCGCGCGCACCGCCGCCTCGATCTGCTCCTCGGACACCGGGCGCTTGTGCAGCGCGCGGTCGAAGCCCTGCCGCAGCTTGCGCGCGTCGAAGGTGTCGCGGCGGCCATCGGACTTGATGATCGCCGGCAGCTTGAGCTCGATGGTCTCGAGCGTGGAGAAGCGCTCCCCGCAAGCCTCGCACTCGCGGCGCCGACGGATGGTCGCGCCGTCGTCGGACACGCGCGAGTCGATCACGCGGGTGTCGGTGCCTTGGCAGAAGGGGCAATGCATCGCTCTGGACGCGCCCTAGGGACGGCCGTTGCCGCAATGAAGCCGGGGCGCGCTGGGCGAGGCCGCCATCAGCCGTACACCGGGAACTGGCTGCACTGCCGCGTGACGTTCTCGCGAACGGCGGCGATGACGGCTTCGTCGCCTGGCGCATCGAGTACGTCGCACATCCACCCGGCCAGCGCCACGCACTCGGGTTCCCCGTAGCCGCGCGTGGTGACGGCAGGGGTGCCGATGCGCAGGCCGGAGGTCACGAAGGGCTTCTGCGGGTCGCCCGGCACGGCGTTCTTGTTGACGGTGATGTGCGCCTGGCCAAGCGCGGCCTCGGCGTCCTTGCCGGTGATGCCGTTGGCGATCAGGTCGACCAGCATCAGGTGGTTCTGCGTGCCGCCGGAAACGATCTTGTAACCCCGCGCGATCATCGTCTTCGCCATCGCCTGCGCGTTCCTGACGACCTGCTGCTGGTAGGCCTTGAACTCGGGCGCCAGCGCCTCCTTGAAGGCCACCGCCTTGGCGGCGATGACGTGCATCAGCGGCCCGCCCTGGATGCCGGGAAAGATCATCGACTGCAGCTTCTTGCCGATGTCGTCGAAGGCTTCGCCCGCACCCTCGCGGCTGGCGACGATGATGCCGCCGCGCGGTCCGCGCAGCGTCTTGTGCGTGGTCGAGGTGACCACGTGTGCGTGGGGCAACGGGTTCGGGTACACGCCCGCGGCGACCAGCCCGGCGACATGCGCCATGTCGACGAACAGCAGCGCGCCGACCTTGTCGGCGATGGCGCGGAAGCGCGCCCAGTCCACCTCCTGCGAATACGCGGAAAAACCGGCGACCACCATCTTCGGCTGGTGCTCGACGGCCAGCGCCTCGACGGCGTCGTAGTCGATCAGGCCGTCGTCGTCGACGCCGTATTGCGCCGCGTCGAACAGCTTGCCGCTGATGTTGGGCTTGGCCCCGTGCGTCAGGTGGCCCCCATGGGCCAGCGACATCCCGAGGATCCGGTCGCCCGGCTGCAGCAGCGACAGGTAGACGGCCTGGTTCGCTTGCGAGCCCGAATGCGGCTGGACGTTGGCGTAGTCGGCGCCGAACAGTTCCTTCGCCCGGTCGATGGCCAGCTGCTCGGCGACGTCGACGTGCTCGCAGCCGCCGTAGTAGCGCTTGCCGGGATAGCCTTCGGCGTACTTGTTGGTGAGCTGGCTGCCCTGCGCCTCCATCACCCGGGGACTGCAGTAGTTCTCGGAAGCGATCAGCTCGACGTGGTCTTCCTGGCGCCGGTTTTCGTCGGCGATCGCCGCGGCCAGTTCGGGGTCGAATCCTTCGATGCGGGCATCGCGGGGAAACATCGGCGCTCCAGGGACCGGGAAGGCTGGATTGTACCGTGCGCCCGGCCACCGGCCCGGCGCTAGCCGCGGCGGCGGACCACGCCGGCGACGACGCCCGTCCCCGCGGCCACCAGCAGGTAGCTGCCGCGGCCGTCCCCACGCCAGTAATAGCCCGGTGGCGGCATGCGCAGGCCGAAGCGCCCGGGGTCGCGCACGATCCAGGTCGGTCCATGCCGGGGATCGTCGTGGCGGATGCCGGTGATCCAGCGCGGCGCATGGCGCGGATGGCCGCCATGTGCCGGCGCGTCGCCAGGCAAGGGTCGGGCCGTGTAGCCCACGGGCGGCAAGACCCGCGCGGCCGGCAACCGCCACCCCGGCACGTCGACCTGGACCCCCTGCCTTCCTGCATGGCTGTGCGCATGTAGCGGGTCTCGCGCGGGCTCGATGCCATCGGCCGTGGCCGGCAACGCGACCACGATCAGGAGCACGAGCAGCGCGGAACGAGTGACGGAGGGCATGCGAGGTCTCCCTGCATCGACGACAGGGCGACTATAGGCGGCCTCGACTGAATCTTGCCCCCGGGGGGCGGGCGCGGCGGCGCGGCGGCGTGCCGGCCCGCTGCCACCGGCTCGCCCGCTATAATCCGCGCATCCCGATGTCCTATCGCGGCCCTGCCCCGTGCAGCGGCCGCCGGTGGCGAGCCTCGCCTCGCCGCATTCCCACGCGGAGCCCCCATGTCGCAATACATCTACACCATGAACGGCGTCAGCAAGGTTGTGCCGCCGAAGCGCCAGATCATCAAGGACATCTCCCTGTCCTTCTTCCCCGGCGCCAAGATCGGCCTGCTGGGCCTCAACGGCGCCGGCAAGTCGACGGTGCTCAAGATCATGGCCGGCGTGGATACCGATTTCTCCGGCGAGGCACGCCCGCAACCCGGGATCAAGGTCGGCTACCTGGCCCAGGAGCCGCAACTCGACCCGGAGATGACGGTCCGCGAAGCCGTCGAGGAAGGCGTGGGCGAGGTGCTCCAGGCCCAGGCCGCGCTGGACAAGGTCTACGACGCCTACGCCGAGGAAGGCGCCGACTTCGACAAGCTCGCCGCCGAGCAGCAGCGGCTCGAAGCCATCCTCGCCACCAACGACGCGCACCTGCTCGAGCAGCAGCTCGAAGTCGCGGCGGATGCCCTGCGCATCCCGCCGTGGGACGCGAAGATCGGACCGCTGTCCGGCGGCGAGAAGCGCCGCGTGGCGCTGTGCCGGCTGCTGCTGCAGAAGCCGGACATGCTGCTGCTCGACGAGCCGACCAACCACCTCGACGCCGAGTCCGTCGAATGGCTGGAACAGTTCCTCGCCCGCTACACCGGCACGGTGGTGGCGGTGACCCACGATCGCTACTTCCTCGACAACGCCGCGGAGTGGATCTTGGAGCTCGACCGTGGTCGCGGCATCCCGTGGAAGGGCAACTACACCGACTGGCTGACCCAGAAGGAAGAGCGGCTCAAGCGCGAGGAATCGTCGGAGAAGGCCCGGCAGAAGGCGATCCAGAAGGAACTGGAGTGGGCCCGCCAGAACGCCAAGGGCGGGCGCAGCAAGGGCAAGGCACGACTGGCCCGGATCGAGGAGCTGCAGTCGGTCGACTACCAGAAGCGCAACGAGACCAACGAGATCTTCATCCCGCCGGGCGAGCGCCTCGGCAACTCGGTGATGGAGTTCAAGGGGGTGTCCAAGTCCTTCGGCGACCGCCTGCTGATCGACGACCTCAGCTTCATCGTGCCGCCGGGCGCGATCGTCGGCATCATCGGCCCCAACGGCGCCGGCAAGTCGACCCTGTTCAAGATGATCACCGGGCAGGAAAAGCCGGACAAGGGCGAGATCACCACCGGGCCCACGGTGCAGATCGCCTACGTCGACCAGAGTCGCGAGAAGCTGGAAGGCAACCACAACGTCTTCCAGGAAGTCAGCGGCGGCGCCGACATCCTCAACATCAATGGCATCGAGATCCAGTCGCGCGCCTACATCGGCCGCTTCAACTTCAAGGGCCAGGACCAGCAGAAACTGGTCGGCACGCTGTCGGGCGGCGAGCGCGGCCGCCTGCACCTGGCCAAGACCCTGCTGCAGGGCGGCAACGTGCTGTTGCTGGACGAACCGTCCAACGACCTGGACATCGAGACCCTGCGCGCGCTCGAAGACGCGCTGCTGGAGTTTCCCGGCAACACCTTCGTCATCTCGCACGACCGGTGGTTCCTGGACCGCATCGCCACCCACATCCTGGCGTTCGAGGGCGACTCGCACGTCGAGTTCTTCCAGGGCAACTACCGCGAGTACGAAGAGGACAAGAAGCGCCGGCTGGGCGAGGAAGGCGCGCAACCGCACCGGCTGCGGTTCAAGGCCTTGAAGTAAGCGCCCGGCATGCCCCGCCGGGCGCCTTGCCGCAATCGAAAGCCCGGGGCGCGGACCACTCCCCGGCAACGGAACACGCTTGAAGCACCGCCCGCCCCGCGGGTGCGGCGAAGCGAAGGAGTCGAACTGGCATGACGTTCATCGAAGCGCTGAAGCTCCGCTGGGGAACGGCCGATTCGCTGGTATGCGTCGGGCTCGATCCCGAGCCGAGCAAGTACCCCGCGTCGCTGGCCGGCGATCCGGACGCCACCTTTGCCTTCTGCCGCGACATCGTCGACGCCACGGCGCCGTTCGCCTGCTGCTTCAAGCCGCAGATCGCGCATTTCGCGGCGCTGGGCGCCGAGGACGCGCTACGGCGGCTGGTCGCGCACATCCACTCGTCCCACGCCGGCATCCCGGTGATCCTCGATGCCAAGCGCGGCGACATCGGCAGCACCGCGCAGCGCTACGCGACGGAGGCCTTCGACCGCTACGGCGCGGACGCGGTCACCGCCAACCCCTACCTCGGAGGGGATTCGCTGCGGCCGTTCCTCGACCGCGCGGACAAGGGCGTGGTGATCCTCTGCCGAACCTCCAATCCCGGTGCCGCCGACCTGCAGGACCTCGCGGTCTCGACGCCCGGCGGCAGCCCACGCCCGCTCTACCAGCACGTCGCCGAGACCGTGGTCCGCGACTGGAACGGCCATGGGAACTGCGCGCTGGTGGTGGGCGCGACCTGGCCTGAACAACTGCGCGAGGTGCGGGCGATCGTCGGCGCGATGCCGCTGCTCGTCCCGGGCGTGGGCGCGCAGGGCGGCGACGTGGCGGCCGTGGTGCGCAACGCGAAGTCGGCCGATGGCACCGGCCTGCTGGTCAGCAGCTCACGCGCGATCATGCACGCCTCGCAGGACGACGATTTCGCCGAGGCGGCGGCCAACGCCGCGCGGACACTGCGCGACGCGATCAACGCGCAGCGATAGTCCCCGGCTACGTCCGAAGACGCCATCCGGCCAGCAAGGTCCGCAGCAGGGACAACTTGCAGCGGACGGCGATCGCGACCCAGACCGCCGCACGGACCACCATGCCGCGGTGAGGCGCTTCGAACTTGCGGAAATAGCGCCAAAGCCCCCGATGCTTGTGCCACTCCACGAACAGCGGGCGCGAGCGGCTCGATACCCCGCGCAGGTGCACCACGCGCACGTCGTTGGCGACTGCCACCACGGCGCCGGCTTCGCGCGCTCGGCGGCAGAGATCCAGGTCCTCGCCATGCAGGCGGTAGCCGGCATCGAAGCCGTCGATGCGGTGGAACAGGCGGCGCGGAAGCAGCATCAGCGCACCGGACACGGCCTCGACCCGTTGCACGGGCAGCGCCGGGTCCATCGCCACCGCCAGGTCGCGGTCGCGCGACGAAAACAGCATCCGCGAGAACACCGGGTCGTGCCTGCGGGCCGCGCCATCCCGGCGACCTTGCTCGTCCACGAGATCCGCGCCGAGCAGCGCCTCCCCGTCCAGCGCCAGCGCGTGCTCCCGCAGTCGCGACAAGGCATCCGCTTCGAGCAGGCAGTCGGGATTGACGAACGCAAGCCATGCCTCCTCGACGTCCGCAGCGCCCTGGTTGCAGGCCTGCGAGAACCCGGGATTGTCCGGGTTGGCGACGAAGCGCAACCGCGGGTCTGCCAGGGCGTGGCGTTGCACGATGGCCAAGGTTTCGTCGCTCGACGCGTTGTCGACGACCCGGATCGAGCCCACGCCCACGCAGGCGCGCAGGCGCGCGAGGCAACCGTCGATCGTCGCCGCGCTCTGGTGGCTGACGACGATGGCGGCGATGTCCGCGCCGACCGTTGTGACACTCATCCGGCGCCTGCCTTCCGTCCCGGCGCGTCCTCGTCCCGGGGCGGGAACAATTCCTGCTGCGGGCGCGGACCCTCTTGCCCGGCCAGCTGCAGGGAAAGCAGGTTGCGCGTCTCGCGCAGGGGGTCTTCCATCAGGAACGTCGCCAGGCGCGCATGCCACGTGGGCCAGCGGGTGGCCAGCGCCTCGAGGTCGCCTTCCTTCGGTCCACCCTCGCCACCACGCGCCACGAAGGCGGTGGCGCACAAGGCGTTGCGCCAACCAAGCCCCGACAATCGCAGCGACAGGTCGATCAGCGCGGCATACCAGGAAGCGTAGCTGCTCGCATCGAGTCCACCCGCCTTGCCCCGCGCGCTGCCCCGCAGGAACACCGCGTGGTCGACAGCAGCCGGGATCTCGGGATGCACCGGGGGCATCGCCGCCGCGGCATGGGCGAGGCGTCGCGGGTCGGCCCCATCGTGCGCGCCGGGCACGGGCGCGATGTCCCCGCAGCGCGGCCACGCCGCGGCCTCTCCCGCATTGCACCATGGCGTCGCGGTGCCGATCGACGCATCGCCCGCGGCGCAGGCGCTCAACGCGGTGAGCCAACCCGGCAGGGGGATCGCATCGGCGGCGAGCACGACGACGTCGGCATCGCCGCAGGCGCGCAGGGCCTCGTCCAGATGCGCGACTTCGCCCACGCGACGGTCGCGGCGGGTGTAGTCGGCCTGCAGAGGTGTGTCAGCGAGCCAACGCTCGATGATCGCCAGGCCACGCGGCCCTGCTTGTGCGTCATCTGTCAGCCACGCGCGGGTGCCCGCGGGGGTGGCCCGGTCCAGCGCGGCGAGGCAGGCATCCAGCGCGTCGTCGTCCACCCCCACCGGCAGCAGCACCACCGGCAGTTCAGCCATCGCTGGAACCGCCTTGGGCCATGCTCAGCGCGGCGTCCGGTACAACGGCTCCAGTGCACGGAAACGCCGGCCGTACTCGTCGGTCAGGTCACGCGCCGCCGAGGGATCGCGCACCAGGGTGGGTGTCAGCAGGATGATGACCTCGCTACGCGTGGTCACCGAGCGCTGCTGGCCGAACAGGCCGCCGATCACCGGGATCCGGCTGAGGCCAGGGAGCCCGTTGGACCCGCGGGTGATGCCGTCCTGGATCAGCCCGGCCATGATCACCGTCTCGCCGCTCTGGACGATGGCGTTGGTCTTGAGGCGGCGGGTGTCGATGCGGACGTTGCCGTTCTGGTCCGGGTTGCCGGCGGGCGAGCTGACTTCCTGCACCAGGTCGAGGAACACGGTGCCGTCCTTGGTCACCCGCGGACGCACCTTGAGGATGGTTCCGGTGTCGAGGTACTGGACCTGGCTGATGGTGTCCGTGCCCAGGCCGGGGTTCACCGTCACCGACGAAATCGGGATGCGGCTGCCGACGTTGAGCGTGGCTTCGTAGTTGTTGCGCACCATCACCGATGGCGTCTGCAGCATCTGCACGTCGCTGACCTGGTCCAGCGCGCTGAGGATCCCGACCGAACTCCCGGTCAGGAACGAATAGGTCAACCCGCCCGTGCCGGTGAGGTTGCGCACGCCGGCGTTGTCGGGCAGCGGCGTGATGCCGAGGACGTTCTCGAAGTACCAGCTGACGCCGTATTGCAGGTCGCCCGACAACGTCACTTCGGCGACCTGGGCCTCGATGTGGACCTGCAGAGGCATCACGTCGAGGCGTTCGATCACATCCTTGATCGCGCGCCAGGCACTGGCGGATGTCCGCACCAGGAGTGTGTTCGTCTCGTCCACCGCGGACACGCCCACGCGTTCGCCGTCCACCTCCAGGGTGACCGCCGCGTTACCGCCGGCGCGCTCGCCGAGCGACAGCGACCCGCCGCCCAGACCGCTGGAACCGCCGCCCGGATCCCCCCCGGAGCCGCCGATCTGGGCGGAGCTCACGCCCCGGTCGCCGATGCCGCCATCCTGGATGGTCGTCGATTCCAGGCCCGGCATCAGCGTGGCGCTGCCGCCACCATCGTTCGATCGGCCGCCGCCGCCGCCATACACCTCGGCCAGGCGCTCGGCCAGGTCCTTGGCGGTGATGTACTTCAGTTCATAGGAATACAGCCGGACGCCCGCCCCCGCACCGTCGATGCGGTCGATCCACTGCTGGATCTCGTCGAGGTAGTTCGGCTGCGACGTGATCACCATCACCGCATTGGCCCCTTCCAGCGGCAGGAACCGGAACATGCCCGCGACCGGCGAATTGCTTTGCGCGCCAAACACCTTCTCGAGGTCGCCGACGACCTTGGCGGCCCTGCCCGACTGCAGCGGGTACACGCCGACCGACATTCCCGCGAGCCAGTCGACGTCGAAGATGGCGATGGTGCGCAGGTAGTTCTCGAGCTCGGCGCGGGTTCCGCCGACGGTGATGACGTTGCGCCCCCCGTCGACGCCGACGATGGCATTGGGACGTGCGTAAGGCTTGAGGACCTTCTCCATCTCGGTGGCTGAGATGTAGCGAAGCGGCACGACCCGGGTCTCGAAGCCGCGCGCCGTGGCCGCGGAGCCCGTGCGCGGCGCGACCGTCCCCGCAAGCGCCTGGTCGGCCGGCACGATGTTGTAGACGCCGTTGGTGTAGACCATGCGGGCGTTGTTCCAGCCCAGCACCTGCTCGAGCAGGGTGAAGGCTTGCGCCGGGCTGACCCGCTGGACGTTCAGGGTGACGGTTCCCGAGACGTTCGGCGCGATGGTGAAGTTCTGGCCCAGCATGTCACCGAGGATCGCCTTGACCACCGCGTGCAGCGATTCGCCCTCGAAATTGAACGACGCCGCCCCCGAACTGCCGGCGAAGTTCGGAGGCGGGGCTGACGCGATCCCCTGGTTGATCGCGACCCCCGTGCCCCGGCGAACCTGCGCCCGGGGCCCGCCTTCCCCCGCGCTGTCCAGGGGTTCGGCGACTACCCCTCCGACGGTGCGCGCCTCCTCCGCGGCAGGCCGCTGGATGCGCGGCATCGTGCCTTCGCGACGCACGGTCGGTGCAGGCATCGTGGTACAGGCCGCCAACAGCACCGCTAGGCAGGCAGCCACGGCCGGGGTCAGGGTGGGACGCATGTTCATGAGGGGCATTCTAGGTTGAGTTCATTGTTCGGGGTCGGGGACCGGGGGTTGCGGCGTCATCGCCTGGCGTCGCAACTGGGCGCGACGCGCCTCGATGCGTTGGCGGATCGCTTCAACCTGGTCCTCGGGCGTCTGCGGCACGCCTGTTTCCGTTTTTTCCGTCGAAGCCCGCGCCTGGGTCGCCGGCGCACCCGGCGGCGGCGGTTGCGCGGCATCGGGGGTCGGGGTGTCGTTCGCTGGCCTCCCGCTGCTGGCGGCCGTCGCGTCGCCGGTTGGGCTCGCGCGTGGCGCGGCCACGACGGTCGGGGCTTCGCCGCCGGTGCCGTCGAATACCCGGAGTTCGAGCGTGGTGTTTCCTTCCGGCCCGGCGAACACCGCGCTGCGACGGGACAGGGAGACCAGGTTCCAGGCCGCCGCGCCGTCCGGCGCTTCGCCGACCTTCACGCGTACCGGATCGCCCCCGCCGGCAGGGTGCAGGATCGCCATCTCCACCTGGGGCGTCAGCAGGACGCTGGTCAGGATGAACTCGAACGTGTTCTGCGGCTCCTCGCCATCGGGATTGATGAAGAATGGCTTCGGCCGGCGGTCGTTGGTGAACAATGGCCGGTCGCCGATCGAAGCATATTGCGGCATGGGCCCGAGGCGTTCGGCGACCGGCGGCGGCAATTGCGGCAACGGCTGCAGCAGGGCCGGATCCTCCGGCAATCTCTCGATCCGGCTGCCCAGGCCCGCCAGGCCGAGCACCCAGAACGACAACGCCCACAGCGAAGCCGCGCCAAGGAGCCATGTCCTGGCGCCGGCGGCGTCAGCGCGCACGACCGGCCTCCACTGGCGTCGCCTGCGGTTGCGGCTGCAAGTAGCCGTAGAGGTCGAAACTCACGTCCAAGCCCCCTCCCTGGTTGCCCAGCGGACCCTGGCCCGGCAGGAAGAACGACCGCTGCGCCAGGATGTTGAGGTTGTCGACGAACAGTCTCGGCGCCCCGCTTTCCAGCGAGTGCAATACGGCTGCCAGTTCCGGGTTTCCGCAACGCAACCTGACCTGGACCACCGCCCTGGGAAAGCTCTGCTGGCCCGGGGCGTCGTTCAATGGCGAACGATTGGTGATCGCGCAACTGCGATTGCCCGGACTGGCCTCGCCCACCGCTGTCTCCAGCCGCTGCACCAGGGCGGCGGTCGCCAGTTGCACCGAGCCTTCGGACATGAAGCCAGGCGTCCGCGCGGCCTGTGCCTGCACCGCCTGCAGGCGCTCGCGCACGGCGGGGGCCTGGCGAAGCTCCATGCGAACGCGGAGGTCGCGTTCCTGCAATCCCTCGATGCGCTCGTTGAGCTGGAGCATGGGGATCGTCCACCAGGTGTGCACCAGCAGCAGGTAGCCGAACAGCAAGATGCCGGCCAGCAGCCCGAGCGCCAGCCAGCGGTCGCGATCAGGGACGATTTTCGGCATCGGCGTCCCCCCGGTTGGCGGCAGTCGCGGGCGGGGGCGTGACCACCAGTTCGGCCGTGAGTGTGAACCGGTCGCTTCCGGTCCGCGGGTCGGGCTGCAGTGCCCCGGTCAGGGCCGGCGAGCGCCACAGGTCGGAGCCCTCAAGGACTCGCACCAGCGAAGAGGCATCGCGGCTCAGTCCGATCAACAGGATGCGATCGTCCTCGATCGAAAGCTTTTCCAGGTGGGTCGAGTCGGGCAGCCGGCGACTGAATTCGTCGAGGACTTCGACCGTCGTCGGCCTGCCGGCGCGCGTCGCCTGCAGGAAGCGCATCCCTTCCACCAGGCCTAGCAATCGCTGCTTCTCGACCGACACGGTCCGCGCGCGGGTCGCGAGGGCGGAGACTTCGGCCTCGAATGCATCCGCCGCCTGCGAACGATTGGAGAGCATCTGCCACAGCGATGCGGCGAGCGCGATCACGGCGACCGAAGCCAGCGCCAGGTTCCACCCCAGCCATGGATCCGTGCGTTGGTGGCGGCGCGCGCCGGGGAGAAGGTTAACGCCGAGCGTCCGGCCGTCGCTGGACTGCAGGTCCGCGCCGGTCAGCGTCCGCGACACCGGACCCAGCCCACCGAGGGCTGTGTCGAGTGCAGCGGACGGGACCACGACCAGTTCCACGTCGAGTTGGCCGTCGTCGCGCCGGCCGGTCACGCGGGCGTCGTATTGCACGTCCGCCGCCGTGAACGGCGTCTGGCGCTCGATCTCGAATCCGAGCATGTCGCGCAGGCGTGGCTCGGCGGCCGCGGGCAACACCATCGAGCGCCGCAGGCCGCTGCCCGCGGGCAGGACCAGCCAACGCGGCAGGTCCGCCACGCGCGGCGCCAGCAGGCGCTGCAACGGATCCGGGTCGAGCATGTCGTCGCCCGACCACGGGACCTGCCCGAGCTCGCGCGCCTCGGCCTCGCGCTCGAGCACCAGGCGCAGGCTGTCGCCGGCGGGCTGCAACAGCAGCCGCTCGTGGGCCAGGCCGAAGAGCTTGCGCACGCGCAGCGGCAGCCAGCTGGCCAGCGCCTGCGTCCACCATGCCCAGAAGCTGGCGGCGCGCGGACGCAAGCGTCGCCCGGCGCGGCCCAGGCGACGGGGCAGCGAACTGTCGGCAGTAACTGTTTCGACGGCTGACATCAGCGCGGCGTGGCTCCCTCTTCCCATCGCAATGGCGTATAGGCCCCCCCGGGCAAGCCGCTGGCGCCGGTGCGAACCAAGGCTCGCAACACCGCTCGGCGGCCATCGGGAAGCCGTGCACGGCTGTCGATACTATACGTGCCGCTGCCACCGCCGACGATGGCGCCACCGCTCCCCGGGACGCTCCCGCGCTCGCGTTCGGCGAGGATCGGCTGCGGATCGATCCCCAGCGCCTGCAGCACGGCCGCGCTGGCGAATCGCTGGTCGGGCTGGGGCCGGCCACTATGGACCGTCAAATGCTCGGCGACCAGCGCATACAGCGCGGGCGTCATCCCCAGCACTTGCTCGACTTCGGCGACCGTTTCGAAGGGCGCGTCCTTGGCGCCGTAGGGGCGTTCGGCGGCAGCGTACTGGGGATCCTCCGCACCACCGGATGGCTGGGTGAGCGAATCGGGGTCGCGCCAGTCCACGATGGCCGCGGCCACCCCGGTCGCGGCGTCGGGCTCGGCACCGACGGCGCGCAGGAGTCCCGAGATCAGGTTGACGTCGGCGTTGTTGAGATCGACCTTCGCCGACTCGTCGACCAGCCTCACCTCGACCCGCGCCGCCCCGAACGTCCACGGATACGCGCGTCCGTCCGGCAACCATGCGCCCTCGGTTTCCGGCAACACCACCCGTGTCATCGCATATTCGAGTCCCGCGCGCGCGGCCTGCCCGGCCACCACGCTGCCGCTGAGCACGCGGCCCTGCATGTATTCGATGCGCGCCGTCATCGCGAACGCACCGACCAATGCGATCAGCAGCGCGACCAGCCACATCACCAGGATGAGCGCGACGCCTCGCTGGCGAACCGACGCCACCATCTCACCTCCCCTTCCCGATCATCGGTGGACCGCCGTAAGGTACGCCACCCACACCCCGTCCCTGCGGCAGGGCCACGACCATGGTGGGCCAGGCGTCGCCACGAGCGTCGACCAGATCGACCGACACGTGCACCGGCAACTGGTCCGTGGCCTCCCAGCGGTCCTGCCAAGGCCCCAGCGCGCCCCCGTCGTCCATGCCCCGGTAGCGGAAACGGGCCTCGCGCAATCCAGCGGCCAGCACCTCGGGCGGCCGGGTCTGCGGCTCAGTCACCGTTTCGCCCGCCTGAACCATCGAGAACGACACGCCAAGCCCCATCTCTGCCCCGTCTCGATGGACGGCGATGTCGTGCAGGTGGGGTCCGCCACGACCCAGGTAATTCGGCAGGTCTGCCACGAATCGCACGCGCTCGGGTTCGCCGACGAAGCGCAACGGCTGGCCGCTGGCGTCATCCAGGGAAAACGACATCGGCAACGCGCCCGCCAGGCGGCGCCGCAGGAATCCCTCCACCGCGCGCATGCGATCGCTGCGCTGGGCCATGTCTTCTCCGCGCTCAACCACGGCCGTCGTCGCGCGAAGGGTGGCAAAGGCCAACGCCAGTCCGGACGCCAGCAGCACGGTGGCCAGCAGGACCTCGATCAGGGTGAATCCCCGCTGCCGGGAGCGTCCCGCGGGGGCATGGGCGCGGCCGTCGGCTCGGCGCGTGGCCGGCAATCGCCGGGACGCATCGCCTTTCGATGCCGGATTTCGTCCCAACCTTGCCACGTGCGCGCCGTCGTGGAGTCCGGCGGAGCCCGATCGCCGCGGTGCGCTCCCGGACCCGAGCCTGCCTTCGGGACGACCGGCGGCGTGGCGTCCAGCACCCGCTCCACGCGGCTTCATGGCACCACCCCTTGCGTCAGGTCCTGGGGCACCAGCCGCAGCGAATCCACGACAAGGTTTTCGCGGGGGCCGCCATCCCCCCAGGTCACCAGCAGCCGCAACTGCAGTAGCCGCGGTGCGAAGGGATCGACCGTGGCTGGCGACGGGCGGGCCGGGTCCTGGTAGGGCGCGACCTCCAGCGTCCAGCGATAGCGGCCCGCCTCGAACTCCCCGTCGCGGCGCCCGGGTTGCAGAACCTCGCCGACGCCGGTCTGGGCGAGCAGGGATTCAGCATGCAGCGCGGCGCGCCCCGCGTCGGCGGACCACCGCACTTGCCGGCTCGCGCCGGACAATGTCCCCAGCAGCAGGGTCAGGGCCAACGCCAGCACCGCGAAGGCCACCAGCACCTCGATCAGCGTATAGCCCCGCTGCCACGATCCCCCCGCACGGCCTGCAATGATGCCGTCGGCTCGGCTTGCGCCATTGAATCGCCGACCCGAACCGCTCTTCGGCCCCGGCAAGCTTTCGATCCCGCCTGCACCGAGGCCGCCGCAGCGGCTTGCGAACTTGAATGGCCGGGGGTTGCCCGCACAACCATGGATGCCGTCGGCACGGTTTGCGCCACAGCATCGCCGGCCCGCACCCCTCGGCCCTCGCAAGCGTTCGATCCCGCCTTCCGCGTCGCGCGCGACCACGACATCGGCATCCCGCCCGCGCCCGGTGTCGCTTCCGAGTCCCCGTCTCATGGCGCCGGCTCCGCCCGGTGCAGGCGCACCTCGCCGGTCAACCATGCGACGTCGACGTTCCAGGCCGCATTGCGGAAGCTCAACCGCACGCGACCACCGGTGGAGGCGCCGTCGCCGAAGAACACGATCACTCCCTCCGCTTCGCGCGCCTGCACCTCGCGGGCGCCGGTAAAGGTGATGCCCAGCCGTTCCGGCACCTCGCCGCTGCGCTCCTCCGCCGCCCGCCAGGTGTGCGCCGCGGGGTCGATGCTGAAGCTTTGCGGGCTGCCGGTGGCGATCGCATGGGCGCGGGTGAAGCGTAATTGCGACGCGATTTCCTGCGCGCTGGACTTGAGCTGCAGGCGATCCAGGCCGCCGGTGAGCACCCCGGCGGCCAGCAGCCCCGTTGCCGCGATCAGCACCACGACCAGCAGCATCTCCAGCAGGGAAAAGCCGCGTACCAGGCAACGCCCGATCCGCGAGCCGGCGGCTCGACCCCTCATCCCGCCAAAACCGCCTGCGCCACGCGCCCGCCGCGATGCCGCTGCCGCACCTGCGAGGAATTCACGACCGCCTGCGCCGACCGCTTGCCGACGCACGCCGGTTCGCGGGTCGTACCCCACGACCGCCGCCGCAGCCACGACGCGGCCGCTGGAACGCTCAAGCCCATGCAGCCGCACCCTCATCATCGAGGTGCACGGGCGGACATCATCGCCCCGCCTCGCCACGCCCATGGACGGGCTGCCACGCCAGTGTCTCCTGCGCGGATCCCTGGCAACGGCACGCCGCACGGGGAGATCTTCGAGCGCATCGCTTCACGATCCGGATCGCGGCGCGCCTGCGCTATTCGTACCGGATGTCGGCGTCGACGCTGGTGCCGCCGGCACGCTTGTCGGCGCCGAAGCTGATGATGTCGAAGGGACGGCCGTCACCGGGCACGCGGTACTCGAAGGGCGTGTTCCACGGATCGTTGAGCTCGCCTGCCTTCGCGTACGGCCCGAGCCATCCACCGGCGTTGCCGGGTTGGCTGACCAGTTCGTCCAGCGAGTTGGGCAATGCGCCCGTATCCATCTCGAACTGCTGCACCTTTTCGGCCAGGGTCTGCACCTGCGCCTTGGCCAGGTTCACCCTTGCGCGGTCCCCGCCACCCAGGATGCGCGTGGCCGCGAAGGCGACGATGCCGCCGATCAGCACCACGACCAGGATGATTTCGATCAGGCTGAAGCCCCGCTGCCGAGACCCCGTCGAGCCCACGCGAACGAGGCCGTCGGCACGGCTTGCAACGATGAACGGCCCGCGACACCCGCCCTCATGCCGTCGCAAACGCATGCGGATCGCACCGCGCCCCTGGGATACGGGCAGGGATAGGGTCGGCCTGTTGGAACGGATGATGGATCGGTTGCGACGCATGAAAAATCCTCTGGTATCGGGCGGGCCTGGGTCTATTGTGATCGAAGTGGCGGATGCGGGTTTTTCCCAGCTTGCGCCGATCGGCCGGGAATCGCGCCCGGTGGGCCGACTGCCCCACCGGGCTGGCGGCGACGTCACCCGATCACGTTCGTCAGGTCGTAGATCGGGATCAGCACGGCGAGGATGACCACCATCACCACGCCTGCCAGCAGCATGGTGATCACCGGCACCAGGGCCGCGAGCATCCGGTCGAGCGCCTGGCCGGTTTCCTGGTCGAAGGTGTCGGCGGTCTTGAGCAGCATGCTGTCGAGTTCGCCGGACTCCTCGCCCACCTGCACCATCTGCAATGCCAGCCTCGGGAAGCGCTTGCCCTTGGCCAGCGCCGTCGACAGGCCGACGCCGTTCTTGACGTCGTCCGCGGCGGCCTCGACATCCGCCGACAGCGCGCGATTGCCCAGCACGTTGCGGCCGATGCCCAACGCGACCAGCAGCGGTACCCCGTTCTTGAGCAGGGTGCCCAGCGTGCGCATCAACCGCGCCGTCTCGAGCTTTGCCACCAGCGGCCCGGCGATCCGCTGCCGCAGCAGCCAGTCGTCGAAGGCGGCGCGGAAGGCGGGATCGCGCAGCTTGCGGTCCAGCCACCAAAGCGCCAGCGCCGGGATGGCCACCAGCACGATCCAGAAATCGCGCACGAACATGCCGATGCCGAGCACGATCCGGGTGAAGAACGGCAGGGTCGCGTCCAGGCTTTCGTACATCGCGGCGAACTGCGGCACCACGTAGCCGAGCAGGAACAGCAGCGACAACCCCACCATCGTCAGCAGGATCGCGGGGTAGATCAGCGCGTTGACCACGCGCGCGCGCAGTGCGCGAGAACGCTCGAGGTAATCCGCCAGGCGCTGCAGGGTCTCGTGCAGGCTGCCGCCGGCCTCGCCGGCGCGCACCATATTGATGTACAGCCGCGAGAACGTGCCGTGCTGGCGTTCAAGCGCCGTCGAGAGCGCGGTACCGCTGCGCACCGCGTCGCGGACATCGGTGATCGTGCGCTTGGCGGTCTCGTCCTCGGGCAGTTCGAGCAGGATCGTGAGCGCACGATCCAGCGGCTGCCCCGCCCCCAGCAGCGTCGCAAGCTGCTGGGTGAACTGCACCAGCCGCTGGCCGGCGAAGGGCTTGGGCTTGAACAGGGTCTTCCAGGCCCCGTCACCCCCGGCCTCGCTGGCCAGCCGCGCCTCGATCGGCAGGTGTCCCTGCTCCTGCAGGCGCAGTACCACCTCGCCGTCGCTGGCGGCTTCCATCTGGCCGTCGAGCGTTTCGCCGCGGTTGTTGAGCGCCTTGTACCGGTAAAGGGGCATGCGTCCTGGGCCGCTCAGTCGCAGGCCAGCTTTCCGGCGTCGACGACGCGCGGGTTTCCGAGCGCGAAGGCGCGCACCGGATGCTGCCAGAGTTCGAAGCTCGAGATGCCCGGCGTGACCGCGCAGGAACTGGCGTAACGGAAGCGCTCGCCGTCTTCGGAGACGTACAGGTCGAACTTCAACGACACCTCGAGGTCGTGTCGGATCGACAGGGTCGCCTCGCCGTCGCCAGCCACCCCCGAGGCAAGGACATTGGCGGCGGATGGCGCCGCGGCCGCGCTCGCGCCGACGCCCTCGCCTTCGAGCTCCACCAGCAGCCCCAGCGGTGGATCTCCGCTGCCGACCACGAACCCTTCGGGCATCTCCGCCCTGGCCAGCACCTTGGCCGAGGGATCGGCGGCATGCATTGGCCCCGCCGCCAGCGAGGCGGCAAGCAGGGGGACCGAAAGGAGTGTCTTGTTCATGGCAGTCGGGTTCCGGTCGTCACGCGTGGAAGGACGGCGCCGAGGTCAGGCGTCCTCGGTGACGCGCAGCACTTCCTCGATGGTGGTCACGCCAGCCAGCGCCTTGAGGATCCCGTCCTCGTACATCGTGCGCATGCCTGCCTCGCGGGCGAGTTGCTCGAGTTCGCCCATCCCCGCATGCCGCATCACCGCGCGGCGCAGGGCGTCGCTCATCACCAGGAACTCCATGATCGTGGTGCGACCCAGGTAGCCGGTCGGCGACAGCGCGGAGGCGCGCGGGTGGTAAAGGAAGATCTCGCCCTCGGGCTGGTGGCGGCGCAGGTCGAATTTCTCGATCTCCTCGGGGGACGCGGGATAGCGCTCCGCGTGCTCCGGCTCGAGCCTGCGCACCAGCCGCTGGGCGAGGATGCCGTTGATGGTGGAGGTCAGCAGGTAGTCCTCCACTCCCATGTCGAGCATGCGGGTGATGCCGCCGGCGGCGTTGTTGGTGTGCAGGGTGCTGAGCACCAGGTGGCCTGTGAGCGCGGACTGGATCGCGATGCGCGCGGTCTCCAGGTCGCGCATCTCGCCGATCATGATGATGTCGGGGTCCTGGCGCACGATACTGCGCAGTGCGTGGGCAAAGTCGAGGCCGATCTGCGGCTTGGCCTGGATCTGATTGATGCCCTCGATCTGGTATTCGACCGGATCCTCGACGGTGATGATCTTGACGTCGGGCGTGTTGAGCTTGCTCAGCGCCGTGTAGAGCGTGGTGGTCTTTCCCGAACCCGTGGGTCCGGTCACCAGCAGGATCCCGTGCGGCTGCTCGAGCACGCGCTGGAACTGCGGCAGGAAGTTGTCGGTGAAGCCCAGCCGGTGGAAATCGAACACCACCGTCTCGCGGTCGAGCAGTCGCATCACCACGCTCTCGCCGTGCGCGGTGGGCACCGTCGAGACGCGCAGGTCCAGCTCCTTGCCCTGCACGCGCAGCATGATGCGGCCGTCCTGCGGCAGCCGCCGCTCGGCGATGTTGAGCTTGCTCATGATCTTGATGCGGCTGATGACGGCGGCGGTCAGGTTGGTGGGCGGGCTCTCGCCTTCCTCCAGCACGCCGTCGATGCGGTAGCGGACCTTGAGCCGGTTCTCGAACGGCTCGATGTGGATGTCGGAGGCACGCAGCTCGACCGCGCGCTGGATGATCAGGTTCACCAGGCGGATCACCGGCGCCTCGGACGCCAGGTCGCGCAGGTGCTCGACATCGTCGACGTCGCCGCCGCCGTCGCCGTCGGCGGTCTCGACGATCGCGCCCATGGCGCTCCGGCCCTGCCCGTGCCAGCGCTCGATCAGGTCGTCGATTTCCGAGCGCAACGCCACGCTGGCGCGCACTTGCTTGCCCGTGGCCAGCGCGACGGCGTCGCCGGCATAGGTATCCTGGGGGTCGGCCAGCAGGATCTCGACGTGGTCTTCGGTCTCGGCCACCGGCACGACGTGGAACTGCTTCATGAACTTGGGCGTCAGCGCGATCTCGTCCGGCGGCAGGTCGGGCGCGTCCTTGGTGCTGACCAGGGGCAGGTCCAGGACCTGGGCGCAGGCCTCGGCATGGTCGCGCTCGGACACCAGGCCGAGGCGCGCGAGCAGGGTCAGGAGGCTGCCTCCGGTCTCCTCCTGGAGGCGGCGGGCCCGGACCAGGTCCGCATCCTTCAGCCGGCCTCTCTGCACCAGGGCGGCGACCACGCGCTCGTCGGCGCTGGTTTCCAGCGCGGCGTCGCCCGCAGCTTCGTTCACGATTGCGTTCACGCGACCTCCATTTCCGTTGGCGACTTTAGCAGGACGCAGACGCGCTCACCTTCCCCGGGGTGCGGCCGGAGCGGTCTTTCCGGGTCGGCCTGCGCGCCCCTCTGCTTGCGCTCCCGGTGGGGGCCAAGATTGCGCGTCCGCAGGAGCACGCGCAACACGGCTCGCTTCGGCCCGCGCATCCGGCCCCCCGCTTGGGGCGGCACGACATAAACGCATCCCGACGGTCGGCACCCCATCGCTTTCCGTTCGGAGGGCAAGGCGCTAGGGTGGCCGGATTGCGCCCTGCCGCCGCCCGCGGATACAAAATGGTGGCATCGATGACCGATCCTGCAAGCCAGCCGCCGAGACCGGGTGAGAGGCGCCAGCACCGCGAGCAGCGTGCGGACCAGTTGCGCTGGATCGCCCAGGCGCGCTCCTTCGGCGCCACGCTCGATCGCCTGCCGCAAGCCCTGATGCTCGTCGTCCCGGGTCGGCCGATCCGTGTCTGGTACGCCAATGCCGCCGCGCGGCAGCGCTTCTCGGAACCGGGACCCTTGCGCCTGCGGCAGGACCTCCTGCTGGTCGGGGACGACGCGACCGCGCTGCATGGCGCCCTGCGGCGTGCGGGCACGGCCATCGCGGCGCATCGGGAGCGAATCGACCTGCCGGGCGCCGACGGGGTTGCCGGCTTGCAACTACACGTGGAGGCCCTGGACTTCGGTGCCAGCGCCGACCTCCCCGTATCCCAAGTGGTACTCATCGAAGCGCATGCCCCACTGCCCGACACCGTGCCGCTGGAGCGGTTGTGCCGGGAATTCGGCCTGACCCCGGGCGAGGCCGGCGCCGCGGTGCGCCTGCTGGCGACTGGCTCGCTGGAACAGATCGCCCGGGACACCGGCAGGTCCATCCACACGGTCCGCACCCAGATCAAGGGTGCGATGGTGAAGACCGGCACCCACTCCCAGGCGGCGCTCGTCGGCCTGGTCAGCCGCCGCCTGTCGGCCTGAGCGCACCGGGCGCCGGCATACACCAAATGGGCGATGACCCGTTTGGCCCCGGTCCCTAACGTGCGTTGCCTGACTGCCAAGGTGGCGGCCGGGTAACAGGGGGAATACCGAATGAAACTTCCATCCGCGGCCAAGGGCCGCTGGATCGCGGCTGCGACGCTGCTGGTCCTTTCGACGATTGCGGCGCCGGCGATGGCGCAAAACTGCCCCGGATTCGTCAACGGCATCAAGGTGCAGCCGGGCAATGTGTCGTTCAACGAATACGACGCCGCGGCCGGCTACGCTGCCGTGGTCGTCACCTTGGGAACCAACCGGACCACCATCCCCAGCGGTGCAAGCGTCGCCTGGACGCAGACGGCCGGGCCGGCCGTCGTGCTGAGCAACGCGAATACGTTGGCACCCTCCTTCACCGCCCCGACCGTGGGGCCGGGGGGCGACGTCCTGGCCTTCCGGGTGACCGCCACCTGCACGAGCCGCACGGGCACGGAAACGGGCATGGACACCGGCACCGTCACCATCGTCAACGTCGATCGTCCACCCGCCGTCGCGCCCCTGGCCTCTCCGCCTGAGGCGGCGGTTGGTGACACCGTCGTTCTCAGCGCAAACGGCAGCGACCCGGACGGGGATGCCATTACCTATACCTGGACCCAGGTGCCCAATGGCGCACCGACTGCGGCCCTGGCCACGCCCAACGCCGCCAGCACGCAGTTCGTCGCCCCCGCCGCGGCCAACGACTACACGCTCGAGTTCCGGGTGACCGCCCGCTCCAATGCCTTGTCGGCATCGGCGACCGTGCTGGTGAACGTCACGGCCGCCAACCTGGCCCCGTTCGCCGCGCTGGCTTGCCCGAGCGTGGTCGGCGAAGGACAACCGCTGCGCCTGGACGGCTCCGGCTCCTACGACCCCGAGGGCGGCGCCCTCACTTACGCCTGGTTCGTCAACGAGGCGGACGCAGGCCTGGGATTCAGCCTGACGGGTGAAGCCGGACCCGTGGTCGAACGCTCCGCCCCGTCCTTGGGATTGGACATGGTCGGCGGCGTCGAAGTCGCATTGCGCGTCACCGACGACCAGGGCCAATACGTAGATGCCCTGTGCACCTTCATGATTGCGGACGTCACCGCCCCGTCGCTGACCCTGCCCGATGACTTGTTGCTGGACGCCGACTCGGCCGCCGGCACCCTGGTCCCGGCGTACGCGGTTTCGGCACTCGACAACGTCGATGGCGACCTCGGCGCGCTGGTCGCCTGCTCCCCCGCTGCGCCGCACCAGTTCCCGATGGGCGCGACCGCGGTGTCTTGCGGCGTCGAGGACAGCGCCGGCAACGCTGCGGCCGGCAGCTTCAACGTCGATGTCCAGGACCTGTCGCCGCCGGACTTCGGCCCCGTGTCCGACATCGCGATCGAAGGCAACGCCCTCGGCGGCGGCATCCTCGCCTACGCCTTGCCCACGGCCACGGACAAGGTCGACGCCGACGTGACCGTTGTGTGCGTGCCGCCCTCGGGCGACCTGTTCCCCGTCGGATCCACGACGGTCGAATGCACCGCGACCGATGACGCGGGCAACGAGTCCACCGCCGCCTTCACCGCCACCGTGCACGACACCACGCCGCCCACCCTCGACCTGCCCGCCGACATCGCCGGCGTCGAAGCGACCGGCCCCGATGGCGCGCCGGTTGACTTCACCGCGACCGCGTTCGACATCGTCGACGGCGACCTGGTCGTGTACTGCACGCCGGCTTCCGGCAGCACCTTCGAGCTCGGGCCGACGATGGTGAACTGCAGCGCGACCGATACGGCGAACAACACCGGCTCGGGCAACTTCAGCGTCCAGGTGGTCGATACCACGCCCCCGGCGGTCACCCCGCCCGCGAACACGACCGTCGAGGCCACCGGCTTCCTGACCGCCGTGGACATCAGCACCGCCACGGCGACCGATGCCGTCGGCGTCGTCTCGCTCGGCCACGACGCCCCGGCCAGTTTCCCGGTCGGCACGACCACGATCACCTGGACCGCCTGCGACGCGGCGAGAAACTGCGGCACGGCAACCAGCCTCGTCACGGTGACCGACACGACGCCGCCGACGCTGACCCTGCCGGGCAACATCGCCGGCGTCGAAGCCACCGGGGCCTCGGGCGCGATCGTCACCTTCTCCGCAACCGCGTCGGACCTCGTCGACGGCGTGGTGGTGGTGACCTGCACCCGGGCGTCCGGCAGCACGTTTGCCCTGGGAACCACTCCGGTGGCGTGCAGGGCGACGGACTTGGCGGGCAACACCGGCACCGGGGGCTTCAACGTCACCGTCGTCGACACCACGCCGCCGTCGTTCGACCCCTACACGCCGCCGGCCCCGGCCGTGGCGTCGGGTAACTCGCAGGCCCTGGTCAGCTTCCCACTGCCCGTCGCGCGCGACCTGGTGGATGGAGCCGTCACGGTGTCATGCGATCGCGCCTCCGGCAGCAGCTTCCCCGTCGGACGGACCCGGGTGTCCTGTTCGGCGAGCGACAGCCGCGGCAATACCGCGACGATGGGCTTCGACGTGGTCGTCTCGTACGCCTGGACCGGCTTCCACCGCCCGGTGGACAACTTCCCGGTCATCAACGCGGTCAAGGCCGGCAGTGCGATCCCCGTGAAGTTCAGCCTGGGCGGCAACCAGGGCCTGGACATCTTCGTGGCGGGTTCCCCCGCTTCGGGTGCGGTCGCCTGCATGGGCGGCTACACCGAGGAGATCACGCTGAGCGAGACTGTCAACGCGGGTGGCAGCAGCCTGAGCTACGACGCCACCGCCGGCCAGTACGTCTATGTCTGGAAGACGGACAAGGGTTGGGCCAACAGCTGCCGCATCCTGCAGATCAACCTGCGCGACGGCACCATGCAGAAGGCGGTCTTCCAGTTCAAGAAATAACGAATCCAGCCGGTTACAACACCGCAGAGGCCGGCCCGCAAGGGTCGGCCTCTTGCTTTGGCGAGACGCGCGCGCCCGTTAGGGAACCGTCAGCCCACCCAGGCCCGCGCGTTGCGGAACATCCGCAGCCAGGGTGAATCCTCCGGCCAGTCGGCCGGTGCCCAGCTCAGGTTGATGCGGCGCGGGGTCCGCTCGGGGTGCGGCATCATCAGCGTGGCGCGGCCGTCGTCGCTGCACAGGCCGGCGACGGCGTTCTCCGAACCGTTGGGGTTGGCCGGATAGTCCCGTGCCTCGGCACCGTCGCCGGAGACATAACGCAGCGCGACGCGCGCGGCGTCGCGGTCGGCGTCGCCGTGGAACGTGGCCCTGCCCTCGCCATGCGAGACGGCCACCGGGATCCGCGACCCCGCCATCCCCGCCAGGAACAGCGACGGCGACTCCACCACCTCCAGCAACCCCAGCCGGGCCTCGAACTGCTCGCTGCGGTTGCGCAGGAACCTCGGCCAGTGCGCGGCCCCGGGAATGATGTCCTTGAGCTGCGACAGCATCTGGCAGCCGTTGCACACCCCCAGCGTGAAGCTGTCCCCGCGCGAGAAGAATTCCGCGAATGCCTCTCGCAGGGCCGGCCGCTCCAGGATCGACGTGGCCCAACCGCGGCCGGCGCCGAGCACGTCGCCATAGCTGAAGCCGCCGCAGGCCGCGAGGCCGGTGAAGCCGTCCAGCGACGCCCGGCCCGAGACCAGGTCGCTCATGTGCACGTCGACGGCATCGAATCCCGCGCGTACGAAGGCCGATGCCATCTCGACCTGGCCGTTCACGCCCTGCTCGCGCAGGATCGCCACGCGCGGCTTGTCCTTCAGGTTGAGGTATGGGGCGGCGATGTCTTCGCCGGCATCGAAGCTGAGTGAGGGCTGCAGCCCCGGCGCGTCGAAGCGGCGCGCGGATTCGCGTTCCTCGTCGGCGCAATCGGGGTTGTCGCGCTGGCGCTGCATGGCGTGGCTCACCGACCACCAGGCGTCGAACAGCGCCTCCCATCGCCAGCTGGCCAGGGTCTCGCCCTCGTCGATGACGCGCACCGCCGGGGACGCCGTCGGCCGCGCGATGCGCTGCGCGCACTCGACCAGGCCGTGACGGGCGACCAGGTCGGCGAATTCCGCGCGGTCCTCGACCGCGATCTGCACCACGGCGCCCAGCTCCTCGTTGAACAGCGTGCGGAACACGTCTTCGGCGCGGTCGCCGCCCCAACCGTCGAGCAGGATGTCCAGGCCCAGGCGCGAGCAGAACGCCATCTCGCACAGGGTCGCGAACGCGCCGCCATCGGAGCGGTCGTGGTAGGCCAGCAGCATCCCGGCCTCGCGCGCCTCGCGGATGAGTTCGAAGAACCCCCGCAACCGCCGCGGGTCGTCGAGGTCGGGACATGCGCCGCCGAACGTGCCGTGGCACTGCGCGAGGATCGATCCGCCCAGCCGTTGCTTGCCGGCGCCCAGGCCGATCAGCCACAGCTCCGTCTCCGGATCGCGCGACAGCAGCGGCGTGAGTTGCTTGCGCACGTCGACCACGCCGGCGAAGGCGCTGACCACCAGCGACACCGGCGACACCGAGCCGTCCTGTTCGCCGTCCGGGCCGGGCCACTGCGCCTGCATCGACAGCGAATCCTTGCCGACCGGGATGGCCAGGTCCATCTCGGGGCACAGCGCCATGCCGACGGCGTGCACCGCATCGAACAGCTTGGCGTCCTCGCCCTCGTGTCCGGCCGCCGCCATCCAGTTGGCGGACAGCTTGATGCGTTGCAGCGTCTCCACGGGCGCCGCGCACAGGTTGGTGATGGCTTCGCCCACCGCCATGCGCGCGGCGGCGGCGGCGTCGAGCAGCGCCAGCGGCGTCCGCTCGCCGATCGCCATCGCTTCGCCGGTGAAGCCCTCGAAGCCGGACACGGTGATCGCACAGTCGGCCACCGGCAACTGCCAGGGCCCGACCATCTGGTCGCGCGCGGTCAGCCCGCCGACCGTTCGGTCGCCGATGGTGACCAGGAAGCTCTTCGACGCGACGGTGGGATGGGCCAGCACCCGCAAGCCGGCCTGCTGCAGGTCGATCCCGGCGCTGTCCAGGGCCGGCCAGCGCACGGCTGCCGGATGCCCGGTGTCGCGGTGCATCTTCGGCGCCTTGCCGAACAGCACGTCCATGGGCAGGTGGATCGCCCACTGGCTTCCATTGGCCTGCGTGCCGCCCGGGGGCGACTCGCCGACCGCGTCGACGGTGGCGCCGTAACCCACGACCAGGACCTCCTCGGCCGTCGCCGTGCCGACGACGGCATACGGGCAACGCTCCCGCTCGCAGATGGCGGCGAAATCCTCCAGCCGCTCCCGCGGCACTCCGAGCACGTATCGCTCCTGGGACTCGTTGCACCACAACTGCATGGGCGACAGCGAGGGGTCGTCGCTGGGAACGCGGTCCAGGTCGATGACGCCGCCGACGCCGGAGTCGTGGAGCAGCTCGGGGATGGCGTTCGACAAGCCACCCGCGCCGACGTCGTGGAACCAGAGGATGGGATTGCCGTCCTCGCCCAGCGCCACGCAGCGGTCGATGACTTCCTGGCAGCGGCGCTCCATCTCCGGGTTGTCGCGCTGCACGCTGGCGAAGTCGAGGTCGGCGCAGCTGTCGCCGGAGGCAACCGAACTCGCGGCGCCGCCACCCAGGCCGATGAGCATCGCCGGGCCGCCGAGCACGATCACTGCGTCGCCAGGGGACAGTCGGCGCTTCTCCACCTGCACGCGGTCGATCGCGCCCAGGCCCCCGGCGAGCATGATCGGCTTGTCGTAGGCGCGGGTCGGGCCGCCGGGCTCGTCGATCTCGAAGCTGCGGAAATATCCGGCCAGGTTGGGGCGGCCGAATTCGTTGTTGAACGCCGCGGCGCCCAGGGGTCCCTCGGTCATGATCTCCAGCGCCGGGGCCATGCGCGGATTCAACGCGCGTGGGGTTTCCCAGGGTTGCGGCAGGGCCGGGATGCGCAAGTGCGACACCGAGAACCCGCACAGACCCGCCTTGGGCTTGCCGCCGCGGCCGGTCGCGCCCTCGTCCCGGATCTCGCCGCCGGCGCCGGTGGAGGCGCCCGCGAAGGGGGAGATCGCGGTGGGGTGGTTGTGGGTCTCGACCTTGATGCAGAACGCGCTCTCGGTGGCCGCTTCGGCCCGGTAGGCGCGGCTGCCCGGATCCGGGCGGAAGCGCCTCGCGGTGTAGCCCTCGACCACCGCGGCATTGTCGCTGTACGCCGACAGGGTGTGCTCGGGCGTGTGCGCATGCGTGCGCTTGATCATCTTGAACAGCGTCGCCGGGGCGCCGCCGGCTTCCATGGCCTCGCCATCGATGGTCCAGGTGGCGTTGAAGATCTTGTGGCGGCAATGCTCGGAATTGGCCTGCGCGAACATCATCAGTTCGACGTCGGTGGGATCCCGCCCCAGCTCGCCGTAGCGCTCGCGAAGGTAGGCGATCTCGTCCGCGGCCAGGGCCAGTCCCAGCCGGGCGTTGGCCTCGTCCAGTGCGGACAGCGGGATACGTTCGAGGGTGCCGCGCGCCGGCGTGGCGAACAGCGCGCCGGCCTGGCCGTGGCTGGCGAGCAGGGACTGCGTCATCGGATCGTGCAGGACCAATGCCACCGCCCCCTGCGCATCCGCGTCGGCCGGCCAGCCGACGAGGTCCAGCCGCATCCCGCGCTCGACGCGCCGGATCGGCAGGCCGGCGGCATGCAGCAGCTCGGTGGCCTTGCTGGCCCAAGGGGAAATCGTGCCCAGGCGGGGCGAGACGAATCGCGACACCGCGCCGGTCTCCAGCGGCGCTTGATCCGCGCCCGCCTGGAGGATGCGGTGCAGGACGTCGCGGTCGGGCTCGGCACCCGGCGCCAACTCGACCCAGTAGACGTGCCACGCACCGAGGACGCGCATTCCGGGGGAGTGCGCCTGGAGGCGGGATTCGAGCCGTTCGCGGCGGAACGGCGACAGGGCCGGTTGGCCCTCGAGAACGATCATTCCGGATCGACCGTGGAGCGGGCTGGGTATTCTAGCGAAGCCGGCAGGCCGCCGGCGGGGACGCGGTGCCGGTCAGTGCCCGCCCGCCACCGCGGCCCCGGGTCCGGCCTCGCCTTCCGCGGCGAGCTTGTCGAGTGCGGCGCGCAGCGCCTCGGGGGGCATGTAGCCAGGCATCTGCACGCCCGATTCGGTGATGATCATCGGCGTTCCCGTCAGGCCGGCGCGCTGGCCGATCTCGTATTGCATGCGGACCGGGTTCTTGCACTGCTTGGCGACGACCTTGCGGTCGTTCTTGGCGTCGGTCAGCGCCTTGCGCCGATCCTGCGAGCACCAAACCGCCTCCATCTTCTTGAAGTCCTCGCTGGCCACGCCCATGCGCGGGAATGCCAGGTACTCCACGGCGATGCCCTGCTTGTTGTACTCGGCGATCTCCTGGTGCAGCTTGCGGCAGTAGCTGCACCCGACGTCGGTGAACACCGCCACCGTGTATTTCGGGCTTGGCGGGGCGAAGATGATCCGGTCCTTCGTGGGCACGGTGTCGAGCAGCTCCCGGCGCACGACCGACAACCCGACCTGGCTCAGGTCCTTCTTGTCCTTGACGTCGTACAGCGTGCCCTGGACGAGATAGCGGCCATCGTCGCTGACGTACAGCACCTGACCACCCACCACGACCTCGCGGAACCCGGGCAAGGGGGCCGCGGCGATGCGGTCGACCTTGATCTCCTCGTTGATCGTGCGGATCGCGGCCAGCGCGCGGGCATCCGGCGTACCCGCCTCGACCGCCGGCGCATCGGCGGACGTGGCGGGCGTCGTGCCCTTGCCACCGTTCGCACGCTCCGGCGCGGGCGACTGGGCGCACGCGGACAGGCTGGCGACGCCAAGCAACAGGGACAAGCAATAAGGGAGGCTGGATTTCATCTGGGATTCCGGTTCGATGGGCGGCGTTGGACTCGCCGGGCCGCGCAGGGTTCCGGCAAATTGTCGCACGGGTCCCCGAAACCGCGGCCCGTCCGTCCGGCGATCGCGGCCGCGCCTCGGATCAACCCGGCTAGCCGCGCGGGTGGTGCCGGGCATGCAGCCGCTTGAGCTGCTCGCGGGCGACCAGGGTGTAGATCTGCGTGGTCGACAGGGAACTGTGGCCGAGCAGCATCTGCAGCACCCGCAGGTCGGCGCCGTGGTTGAGCAGGTGGGTGGCGAAGCTGTGCCGCAGCCCGTGCGGGCTGATCCGCGCCGGGTCGATGCCTGCCGCGGCCGCATGTCGCTTGACCAGCCCCCAGAACGCCTGCCGGGTCAGCGCTTCGCCCTTCGCGCCCAGGAACAGCGTGGCATGGGCACGCTTGCCGGCCAGCGCGGGGCGCGACTGCTGCAGGTAACGCTCAAGCCAGTGTTGCGCCTCCTCGCCCAGGGGCACGAGCCGCTCCTTGCCGCCCTTGCCGCTGACCCGCAGCACGCCCTGTCGCAGGTTCACGGCCGTGGCCGCCAGGCCGACCAGCTCGCTGACACGCAGGCCACAGGCGTACATCAGTTCCAGCATGGCGCGATCGCGCAACCCCAAGGGCGCGGCCACGTCCGGGGCCGCCAGCAGGGCATCGACCTGGCTTTCCGCCAGCGCCTTGGGCAGGGACCGGGGCAACTTGGGCGGGTCGAGCAGTGCCGTCGGGTCGTCCTGGCGCGCCCCACGGCGCAGGCGATGCGCATAGAAGGCACGCAGCGCCGACAGCAGCCGCGCGTTGCTGCGCGGCGAATAGCCTTGGCGTGCGCGCCAGGACAGGTAGTCGAACAGCGCTGCCCTGCCCGCGTCGGCGATCGCGCCATCGCGGCCGTCGTGCCAACGCGCGAATCCCTCCAGGTCGCGCCGGTATCCGTCGAGCGTCTGGCGCGCCAGGCCGGACTCCGACCACAGCGCATCGACGAAGGCGTGGATCGCCCCGGCATCGACATCGCGCAACGGCGGCAACCGCATCGCCTGCTGGCGGCGTTCGGCGGGCGTGGTCGGGGCCATGCATCCAGCTTAACCAGCGAGGGAAGGCGCCGCTATGCTGTGGCCATGGCCCAGCGCGCCCCGGATTCCGCCCCAGACCGTCCCGATGGCGAAGCCGAGGCCGCGCCCGCCCTGGTCGGCTGGCGGCTGCTGGCGCTGTTCTACGACCTGTGGCCGGCCGCGGCACTGTGGTTCCTGCTCTCCTTCCTCTTCAGCCTGGCCTACGCTGCGTCAGGCCACGACATGCACGAGAACATCGCGCCGTTCAGCGCCCTGCAATGGCTGCTCTGGGCGAGCTGCTGGCTGGCCAGCGGCGCCTATGCCGTGGTGAGCTGGCGACGCGGCGGCCAGACGCTGGGGATGCGGCCGTGGCGGCTGCGCGTCACCACCCCGGACGGTGGCGTGCCGACGCCCGGGGCGCTGTGGCTCCGGTACGTGATCGGCACGGTGTCCCTGCTCGCCGCCGGCCTCGGGTTCTGGTGGGCGTGGCTCGACCGCGACCGCCTGGCGTGGCACGACCGTGGCAGCGGGACCCGGCTGGTGCGGGAGGCGAAGGCTGGTTGAGGCTGCCGCATGGCGCCAACCGGCAGCTCCCCGCCTCCCGAACGCCGCAGGTGCCCTTGGACACCTGATTCCCGCGTTCGCTTACCCGCTTCGCTTGCGGAACAGCATCCAGGAGATCGACAGCATCAACAGCGGCGGCACCGCGTAGGCCATGCGGTAGTCGAACTTGTACACCGCCGCCAGCCGCACCACCTGGTTCTGCAACAGCCAGAAGCCGAGCGCGAACACGATGCCGATGAACAGGCGGCGCCCCAGTCCTCCGCTGCGCAGGGAGCCGAACGCGAATGGCATCGCCGCCAGGCACAGTGCCAGCACGTTGAGCGGGTAGAACCAGCGGCCCCAGTAATGCTCCTCGAATTCGCTGGCGTCCAGGTTGTTGCGCCGGCGGTAGTCGATGCCGCTGCTCAGATCCTCCGCCGTCATGTATCGCGGGTTCCAGACGCTGCGGGCGTTGGCGGCCAGCGCGGCGGCGTCCAGTTGCGAGTCCCACTGCTCCTCCATGACCTCGGTCCGGGTGACGGCACGCGGGTCGAAGTAGGTGCGCTTCACGTCGCGAAGCCGCCAGCCGCCTTCGCTGCGGTGTTCCGCGATGCCGGCGTTGGCGATCGATTCGAGGCGGCCCTCCTCGTCGAACTCGAACAGGCGGACGTCATTGAGCTCCAGCCACGTGTCGTCGCCTTCGGCGCGTTCGCGACCGGACTGCGCGTTGAGGAAGATGTCGCCCTCGCGCGCCCAGAGGCCGGAGTACTGCGCCACGATCATGTCCTTGGAGCGGGCCGCGGCGCGCAGGCTGTCGGCGCTGCGCTGGGCCATGGGTCCGAGCGTCTCGCCGTTGACCATCATCAAGCCGGTCAACAGCAGCAGCGGCGCCGCCACGGAGACGCTGAGCCGGCGCCGCGACAGCCCCAGCGCGCGCATGGCCGTCAACTCGGAACTGGCGGCGAGCTGGCCCAGACCGAGCAGGGTGCCGATCACCGCCGCGGTGGGAAACATGGTGTAGGCCCGCCGCGGCACGGTGTAGCTGACGTAGGTGACGGCACTGAGGAACCCGTAGTTCCCCTGCCCCACCTTGCCGAGCTGGTCGGCCAGCGCGAGCACGGCGTCGAGGCCGACCAGCACGAACCAGGTCAGCACCACGGTCCCGAACACGACGCGCGCCGCGTACGTGTCGTGGATCTTGGGAAACGGCTTCATCGGCCGACCCTCGTCACGAACCGCGGCGCCTTGATGCGCCCGTCGCCGAAGTAGATCCAGGCCGCGACCGCGAGCAGCGGAAGCACCAGCCACCACAATCCGAGCGCCTGCGGCACCACGCCCTTGGACACCCATTCGGTGCCCAGCAAGGTGAAGTTCATCGCCACGATGTAGGCGAGGAAGCCGACCAGCACACGCCCGTAGCGCGCCTGCCGGGGCGGGCTACGCGCCAACGGCACCGCCAGCAGCGCGAAGGCCAGGGCCAGCAGCGGTGGCGCCAGCCGGAAGTGCAGCTGCGCAACTGCCTCGCGGCGCGGATCGCCGAGCAAGTCCAGGGTCGAGGCGAGCTCCGGGTCGTCCTCGAGCGCCTTCTCCTCGCCATCCGGCAAACGCAGTTCGTTGCTCTTGTAACGCATCAACCGGAAATCCAGGCCAGCGCCCAGCGGCCCCTCGACCCTGAAGCCCTGGTCGAGCGTGAGGTAGCGCTCGGTGCCGTCGACATCCAGCCGGCCGGTACGTGCCGTGGTGACGTCCATGCGGTCGTCCTGCTGGCGGTAGACAAAGACCCGCGCGAGGCCCGAACCGTCGTTGGACATGCCGCCGACGTAGACCACCCCGCCGCCGGGCAGCTCCGTGAAGCGTCCCGGTTCCAGCCCCGCCAGCAGCAGGTTGCGGTTGCCCTCGTCGATCATCTGCTGCGAGAACTGCCGGGCCCACGGTCCCAGCCACAGCGAGACCACCGCGATCGCCACCACCATGGGGGCGGCGAGCAACAGCAAGGGGCGCAGCAGGCGGCGCGGACCGACGCCGATCGACATCAGCACCGGCATCTCGGCATCGCGGTATAGGCGGCCCACCGACAGCATCAGCCCCAGCATCAAGGCCAGCGGGAGGATCAGCGGCAGGTAGTTGAGGACCTGCAGGCCCAGCTGGGAGAGCATCATGCCCGCCGGGACGCGGCCGCGCGCGATGTTCCCCAGCACGTCGGCAAACACGCCGCCCAGGCTGACGATCATGAGGATCACCAGCGTCGCGAACGTGGATTCGGCGAACTCGCGGAACAAATAACGGTCGAGCTTCGGCATCCGGGAGCCTTGCTTTAGAATGGGGGGTTCACTCATCCCGCGCATCGGTCGCGCCGGCACGCTGGCGCCAGCGGCGTCCTGCCGCAGTCTGAACGACCGATTGTAAGGAACACTTCACGGAATCTCGTTGATGACCCTCGAATTCGCCCTGAACCAGGACGCCCCCGCCGCCGCCACCGTCGACTGCGTCGTGGTAGGGGCTTACGCCGACAAGACGCTGACCCCCGCGGCGCAGGCGCTGGACAAGGCCAGCGAAGGACGGCTGAAGAAGCTGCTGGAACGGGGCGACCTCGAAGGCAAGACCGGCAGGACCGCCTTCGTCCATGACCTGGCGGGGGTCGCCGCGCCCCGCGTGCTGGTGGTCGGCCTGGGCGAGCAGGCCAAGTTCGGCGTTGCCCAGTACCTCAAGGCCGTCGGCGACGCCGCCCGGGCGCTGAAGACCGGGTCCAGCAAGTCCGCGCTGCTGACCCTGGCCGAGGTCGAGGTCAAGGACCGGGACGCCGCCTGGAACGTCCGCCAGGCCGCGATCGCCGCGAGCCATGCCTGCTACCGCTACGTCGCCACGCTGGGCGAGAAGAACAAGAAGCGCCAGCACACGGGCCTAGAGCGCCTGGAGCTGCCGGGTACCGATGCCGACGCGCTGGCCCAGGGCAAGGCGATCGCCGCCGGCGTCGAATTCGCCCGCGAGCTGGGCCACCTGCCGCCCAACATCTGCAACCCCGCGTACCTGGCCGAGCAGGCCACCACCTTCGCCGGCCGGTTCGACAAGGCCGAGTGCGAGGTGCTGGAGCGCGAGGACATGGAGCAACTGGGCATGGGCGCCCTGCTGGCGGTCGCCCGTGGCTCGGCCAACGCGCCGAAGCTGATCGTCCTCAAGTGGAACAACGGCGGGGACGCCAAGCCCTACGTGCTGGTCGGCAAGGGCATCACCTTCGATACCGGCGGCGTCAACCTCAAGACCCAGGGCGGCATCGAGGAGATGAAGTACGACATGTGCGGCGCCGCCGGCGTGATGGGCACGTTCGTCTCCGTGGTCGGCCTGCAGCTGCCGATCAACCTGGTGGTGCTGGTGCCGGCGGTGGAAAACGCCATCGACGGCAACGCCTACCGGCCGTCCGACGTGATCACCTCGATGGCCGGCAAGACCATCGAGGTCGGCAACACCGACGCCGAGGGCCGGCTGATCCTGTGCGATGCGCTGACCTACGCCGAACGCTTCAAGCCCGCCGCGCTGGTCGACGTCGCCACCCTGACCGGCGCCTGCATGGTCGCGCTGGGGCGCTTCGCCAGCGGCCTGATGAGCAAGCACGACGACCTGAGCGAGGAACTGCTGGCGGCGGGCGAGCACGTGTTCGACCGCGCCTGGCGCCTGCCCCTGTGGGACGAATACCAGACCATGATCGACTCCACGTTCGCGGACGTCTACAACATCGGCGGGCGCTGGGCCGGCGCGGTCACGGCGGGCTGCTTCCTGTCGCGCTTCACCGAAGGCCAGCGCTGGGCGCACCTGGACATCGCGGGCAGCGCCAGTGGGGAGGGCAAGAACGGCCTCGCCACGGGGCGCCCCGTCGGGTTGCTGTCGCAGTGGCTGATGGACCAGGGCACGAAGGCCAAGGCATGAGGGATCCGCGGAGGAACATCGGCCCCGGTCGACTCCGCGCCCGGTTCCTCCGTGCTGGCCTACATGCCCCCGCGAGAACCGCTGCGCCGATACCTTTCCGTCCCGACTGCTGAATCGCCTGGATGCCGCGCGCCGACTTCTACCTGATCGCCAAGCCGAGGTTCCGCGACGAGCCACTGCGCCTGGTGTGCGAACTGGTGCGCAAGGCCTACGAGGCCGGGCTGTGGACCCTGGTGCTGGCGCGGGACCGGGCGCAGGCGGAGGCGCTGGACGACCTGTTGTGGGACATGGGCGAGGACGCCTACATCCCGCACCAGGTCGCCGGCGACGAAGAGGACGACCTGACCCCGGTGGTCATCGCGCCGCCCGAGTTCGACGCCCCGCTGCGGCCGCTGGTGGTCAACCTGCGCGATGCGCCGGTCGACGGCGCCTTCGAGCGCGTGCTGGAAGTGGTGCCGGCCGAGGAAGGCGCCCGTGGGCCGGTGCGCGAACGCTGGAAGCATTACCAGGCGCGCGGGCTCGACCTGAAAAAGCATGACATGTGAGCACACCGGGCAGCCGGAACGGATCGACACGATGAACGAAACCATCGCCACCGGATACGACCCGAAGGCCTTCGAGTCGCGCCTGTACGCCGACTGGGAATCCAGCGGCGCCTTCGCGCCCGGCGGCGACGGTCCTGCGTATTCGATCCTGCTGCCGCCGCCCAACGTCACCGGCACCCTGCACATGGGCCACGCGTTCCAGCACACGCTGCAGGACGCGCTCATCCGCTACCACCGCATGCTCGGCCACCGCACGCTGTGGCAGATGGGCAGCGACCACGCCGGGATCGCCACCGAGATGGTGGTCGCGCGCAACCTCGCGCTTGAAGGCAATCGGGTAACGCGCGATTCGCTGGGGCGCGAGGGTTTCATCGAAAAGGTCTGGGAGTGGAAGCGCCAGTCGGGCGACACCATCAAACGGCAGATGCGGCGGCTCGGCACCTCGGGCGACTGGACGCGCAGCGTGTTCACCATGGATCCGATCGCGTCGCAGGCGGTGGTCGAGGCCTTCGTGCGGATGCACGAGGCCGGCTTGGTCTATCGCGGGCAGCGCCTGGTCAACTGGGATCCCGTGCTCAAGACCGCGATCTCCGACCTGGAGGTGGTCAACGAGGAGGAGGACGGCTTCCTTTGGTCGATCCGCTACCCGCTCGCCGGCGGCGCGACCTACGAGCACGTCGAGCGAGACGCGGACGGCCATGAAACCCTGCGCGAGACGCGCGACTACGTGGTGGTGGCGACCACGCGCCCGGAAACCATGCTCGGCGACACGGCCGTGATGGTGCACCCCGATGACCCGCGCTACGCCGGGCTGGTCGGCAACTCGGTCGCCTTGCCGCTATCGGGGCGCGAGATCCCGGTCATCGCCGACGCCTACGTCGACCGCGCGTTCGGCACCGGCATCGTCAAGGTGACGCCGGCGCACGACTTCAACGATTACGCGGTCGGCCAGCGGCACGACTTGCCGCTGATCAACATCTTCACCCCCGATGCCGCCATCAACGACGACGCGCCGGAACAGTACCGCGGACTGGACCGGTTCGACGCGCGCAAGGCCGTGCTCGCCGACCTGGAAGCCGCCGGCCTGCTGGTCGAGATCCTGCCCCACAAGCTGCAGGTTCCACGCGGCGACCGCAGCGGCCAGGCGATCGAGCCCTACCTGACCGACCAGTGGTTCGTGAAGATGGACGGGCTCGCCGAGCGCGGCCTCGAGATCGTCGAGTCGGGTGACGTGCGCTTCGTGCCGCCGAACTGGATCAACACCTACCGCCACTGGATGGAGAACATCCAGGACTGGTGCATCAGCCGCCAGCTGTGGTGGGGGCACCGGATCCCGGCGTGGTACGACGCGGGCGGGACCGCCTACGTCGGCCGCGACGAAGCGGAGGTGCGCGAGAAGCACGGGCTGGGCGCGGAGGTCGTACTGACGCAGGACAGCGACGTCCTCGAGACCTGGTTCTCCTCCGGCCTCTGGCCGATCAGCACGATGGGCTGGCCGGATGCGGACGCGATGCGCGAACGCGGCTTCGGCGACTTCGTGCCGTCCAGCGTGCTGGTCACCGGATTCGACATCATCTTCTTCTGGGTGGCGCGGATGATCGTGATGACCGACCACCTGGTCGGCGAGGTGCCGTTCAAGGACGTCTACATCACCGGTCTGGTCCGCGACAAGGACGGGCAGAAGATGTCCAAGTCCAAGGGCAACATCCTGGACCCGCTGGACATCATCGACGGCATCGCCCTCGACGACCTGGTCGCCAAGCGCACCACCGGGCTGATGCAACCGAAGATGGCCGACAAGATCGCCAGGGCCACGCGCAAGGAGTTTCCCGACGGCATCCCCGCTTTCGGCGCCGATGCATTGCGCTTCACGATGGCCGCGCTGGCCGGGCCCGGCCGAGACATCAAGTTCGACCTCGCCCGGGCCGAAGGCTACAAGAACTTCTGCAACAAGCTCTGGAACGCAACGCGTTTCGTGCTGATGAACACGGAAGGCTTCTCCGCGCCAACTGCCGGCGATCCCGCCGCCAACGACGCGAACGGCCTCGACCTGCCTGCAGCGGCCACCGACGCCGAGAAGTGGATCCTCGCCCGGCTGGCCAATGCCAGTGCGGAGGCCGAGGCGCATTTCGCCAGCTATCGCTTCGACCTGTTGTCGCAGGCGCTGTACGAGTTCGCCTGGAACGAGTTTTGCGACTGGTTCGTCGAGCTCGCCAAGCCCGCGCTCAACGGCGGCGACCAGGCGGCCGCCGACGGCACGCGCCACACCCTGCTGTTCGTGCTCGAGCGCCTGCTTCGCCTGCTGCACCCGCTGGTGCCGTTCGTCACCGAGGAACTGTGGCGCCAAGTGGCGCCGCGCCTGGGCATCGATGCGCCCACGATCATGTTGCAAGCCTATCCGCGCGCGGACGATTTTGACGCGGCCCGTTTTGCGCGCGCCGAGGCCGACGTCGAATGGCTCAAGCAGATGGTGTCGGCCCTGCGGCGCATCCGCGGCGAACTGGGCGTGCCGCCGTCGAAGCAGGTCGGCCTGCTGCTGCAGGGCGGCACCGACGACGACGCCGCGCGCATCCAGCGCTTCGGCGCGCAGCTCCGCTTCCTCAACCGCGTGGCCGCCATCGACACGCTAACCGGCGAGCCGCCGCCCGCGGCCTCGGCGCTGGTCGGCACGCTCCAGTTGTACGTTCCGCTGGAAGGGCTGGTCGACCTCGATGCCGAGCGCGCACGCCTGGACAAGGAACTCCGGCGCGTCGAAGGCGAACTCGCCAAGTCCCGCGGCAAGCTCGCCAGCGAGACCTTCGTGCAGAACGCCCCGGCCGCCGTGGTCGAGCAGGAGCGCACGCGCCTGGCCGACTGGACCACGCAGCGCGACGCCATCGCCGCACAGCGCGCACGGTTGTAAGCCCCCTGCGAAAGCGCCTGCCGCGGACTGCGCGGGCCGCATCGGGCTGGATCGCCCGCGCGCGCCGAAGCGCCTCCTCGTCCGGGTGCGGGCGCAGAGCGGAGACCGGCACGGGGTGGGCGCTCCCGAGCCTTCCACCGGGCCGGCGATCCGTCGCCACGGATCGATGGCTAGGGATCGAGCAGTTCCTGGGCCATCACGATCGCGTCCTCGCGCCCGCCTTGGGCAGGGTAGTAGCGCGGCCGGCGGCCGATCTCGTTGAACCCCTCGTCGTGGTACAGCGCGATGGCCGCCGGGTTGGACGGCCTGACCTCCAGGTACAGCCGCTGCGCGCCCTGGGCGCGGGCGATCCGCATGAGGTCGCGCACCAGGCGGCGGCCATGGCCTTCGCCCTGCCGCCGGGGTTCGATGCAGACGTTGAGCAGGTGGGCCTCCCCCGCCGCCACGCTCAGGACGCCGTAGCCGATGAGCCGATCGCCCTCGCCCAGCACCCAGGCCGGATAGCCGGCCTGCAGGCAGTCGCGGAAGATTCCATGGGTCCACGGGAACGGGTACGCGCGCCGCTCGATCTCCATCACCACGTCCAGGTCCGCTTCGCGCATCCGCCGCAGGGTCGCGGGCAGGCCCGCGGCGGCTTCGGACGTGACCGCGCTCATCGCGCCGCCTCCCGGGCCTAGCGTCCGGCCCGCAGCGCGCGCAACCGCGGCCACAGCGCTCGCTTGGCCGCGGGATCGCCGCGCAGGCGGGAGGTCGGCGGCCAGTCGCGCACGATCGCCTGGACCACGGCGTCGTCGCCGGTCCGCGACGCCGCCCGCAACAGGGCGCGCAGCAAGGGGTCGTCCGGGATCCGGGGCTGCTCGGGGTCGGTCCGGCAATAGAGCGTGTGCCCCAGCGCCTCGAGCACCTCGCGCTGCACGGCGTCCCAGGTCATGGAACGGCTGCCTTCGCCGTCGCGCGGCGTCGCCAGAGCCACTGCACGGGTCCGGACAGGGCATAGAGCACCGACACGACGAGCAGGGTGATCGGCGGGTCGATCCAGAGCGCGATCAGCGCCGCCAGCGCGACCAGCAGTGCCACGAACGGAACACGGTCGGCCTTGGGCCCGCGCCCGCCCTTGAAGCTGCTGTAGCGGATGCGGCTGACCATCAGCGAGCCGGCGACGACGGTGAGCGCCAGCGCGCCATAGCGCAGCTCCTCGCCCGAAAACCCCAGGCTGTCGGCGGTCCACACGGCGCTTGCCATCAATCCCGCCGCCGCCGGGCTGGCCAGCCCGATGAACCAGCGCTTGTCGACCTGCGCCACCTGGCTGTTGAAGCGCGCGAGCCGCAGCGCTGCGCACGCCGCGTACAGGAATGCCGCCAGCCAGCCGACCTTGCCCAGGGTGGTGCCGTCGAACTTCATCGACATCAGCGCCCAGTGGTACATGACCAGCGCCGGCGCCATGCCGAAGCTGACCAGGTCGGCCAGCGAGTCGTATTGCACGCCGAACTCGGTCTGGGTGTTGGTCAGCCGCGCCACGCGGCCGTCGAGTCCGTCGAGGATGCCGGCCACGAAGATCGCGATGCAGGCGGCACCGAAACGCCCCTGCGAGGCCGCGATGATGGCGAAGAACCCGGCGAACAGCCCGCCGGTGGTGAACAGGTTGGGTAGCAGGTAGATGCCGCGGCCACGGGGCGGCGGGAGCGGGTCGTCGTCCATGGCGGCAGTGTATCCGCTCGCCGTTCGGCGAGGCGGAGGGGCCCGCCGCCCCGGATCGCGCGCCCGTTCATGCAGTGGCGCTTGCGCCTGCATTAGGGTGGTGCTGCAATCCCCTTCGTTTCCAAGCCGCCGCAGGCAGGAGTCCCGCATGCACCGTTTCGTCCTTCTCCCCGCCCTGGGATGCCTGTGCCTGGCCATGTCCGTCGCCCACGCGCAGGAAACCGCGCGCGAGGTCTACCAGTGGAAGGACGCCAAGGGCGTGACCCACTATTCGCAGACGCCGCCGGCCAAGGGCAGCTACCAGCAGCGGTCGATCAGGCAGACCGGGGTGGCCGCGCCGACCACCACGGCGGCCGCAGAGGCCGCGACGGCCGTCGAGAATCCGCAGTGCGTGGTGGCCAAGCGGAACATCGCCGCACTGGACAGCGACCGGCCCGTGGGCCAGGACGCCGACGGCGACGGCCAGCCGGACACGACGATGACCGATGCCCAGCGTGCCTCGCAACGAACGCTCGCCGAAGCTGCGGTCAAGGCCTACTGCACCACGCCCTGACCCGCTCGCGATGCGCAGGACCAGGACCATGGCATGCGCCTGAGCTGGGCGATCGCGGCCGGTTTGGCCTTGGGCATCGCCATCGCCTGGTGGCTGTCCCGCGACCCGCCGGAGGTGGTGGAGGCCCGGCAGGCGCGCGCCGAGCAGGCAGCGGCCGAGCGCGCCGAGGCGGCGCGTCCGGTGCTTTACCGCTGGACCGATGCCAATGGCGTGGTGCAGGTGACCCAGGAGCCTCCGCCCGGGGGCCGTCGCTACGAAACGGTGGACATCGAACCGCGCGATGGCATCGAGGTGCACGGCACGCGCCGCTGAGCGTCCGGCCACGGCCGGCCCGCCGCGTGCTGCATGGCACAATGCCCGGCCCCGTCGTGATGAAGCCGCCCCGATGCGCCTGTCGCAGTTCCACCTGCATACCGAGAAGGAAACGCCCGCCGAGGCCGAGCTGGCCAGCCACCGGCTGATGCTCAAGTCCGGCATGGTGCGCAAGCTCGCCGCCGGCATCTACACCTGGTCGCCATTGGGGCTGCGCGTGCTGCGCAAGGTCGAGGCCATCGTCCGCGAGGAAATGGACGCCGCCGGCGCGATCGAGTTGCTGATGCCCTCGATCCAGCCGCGGGAGCTGTGGGACGAAACCGGGCGCTGGCAGAAGTTCGGCGGGCAGCTGCTCAAGCTGCGCGACCGCAAGGAGGCCGAGTACGCCTACGGCCCGACCCACGAAGAGGTCATCACCGACTTCGCGCGCAACGAACTGGCCAGCTACAAGCAACTGCCGGTGACCTTCTACCAGATCCAGACCAAGTTCCGCGACGAGATCCGGCCGCGGTTCGGCATCATGCGCGCGCGCGAATTCCTGATGAAGGACGCCTACTCGTTCGACGTCGACGACGCCGGCCTGGAGCGCGCCTACCACGCGATGCGGGATGCCTACAGCCGCATCTTCACCCGGCTGGGGCTGGAGTTCCGCGCGGTCCAGGCCGACTCGGGCGCCATCGGCGGCGATACTTCGCAAGAATTCCATGTCCTGGCCGACTCCGGCGAGGATGCGATCGCGTTCTCCAATGGCTCCGAATACGCCGCCAACGTCGAAACCGCCCGGGCGGCGGACCCCGGCCCGCGTCCGGCGCCGTCGGAGGACATGCGCAAGGTGGAGACGCCGACGCAGAAGACCTGCGAAGCTGTCGCCGCGCTGATGGGCATCCCCCTGGCGCGCACGGTGAAGTCGATCGCGCTGGTCGGCGGCGACGAGCGCTTCACGCTGGCGCTGGTGCGCGGCGACCACGCGGTCAACGAGATCAAGCTCGCCAAGCTCGACGGCATGGCCGGATACCGGCCGGCCACCGAAGCCGAGATCCGCGCGCACCTGGGCAGCGAACCGGGTTTCCTCGGCCCGCTCCACGCGAAGCAACCGATCCGCGTGCTCGCCGACCGCGAGGTCGCGGCGATGGCGGACATGGTGGTCGGCGCCAACGAGGCCGGCTTCCACCTCGCCGGCGTCAACTGGGGCCGCGACCTTCCCGAGCCCGATCTCGTCGCCGACATCCGCAACGTGGTCGACGGCGACCGCGCCGCCGATGGTGGCACCCTGCGCATCGTGCGCGGCATCGAGGTCGGCCACGTGTTCCAGCTCGGCCGCCAGTACGCCGAGGCGATGGGCTGCAAGGTGCTCGACGACAGCGGCAAGGCCGTCGTGCCGACCATGGGCTGCTACGGCATCGGCGTGTCGCGCATCGTCGCCGCGGCCATCGAACAGAACTTCGACGAGGCCGGCATCCTCTGGCCGGAAGCGATGGCGCCCTGGCGCGTGGCGGTGTGCGTGATCAACCCGAAGAAGGACGCGGCCGTCGTCGAGGCCGCCGAGGCGCTGTACCAGGAACTGCGCGAGGCCGGCATCGAGGTCGTGCTCGACGATCGCGGCCTGCGCCCCGGCGCGATGTTCGCGGACATGGAGCTGATCGGCATTCCCCATCGCGTCGTGGTCTCCCCGCGCGGGCTGGAAGGCGGCACGTTCGAATATCGCGCGCGCACCGCGAGCGAAGCCGAGCACCTCGACCACCAGGCGCTCATGTCGCGACTGCGCGGTTGACGCCTGCGCTTGCATCCGACGGGTTATCTTCCTCCCAGATAGATCCCCGATTAACCCGTTGGATTATCCCCGGGTTTGTTATCCCCCATTTACAACGACTATCATCCGTCGACGCGCCACGGATCGGCACCATTCCCAGTGAATACGGAGCCACCGATGACGATCGACTTGAACGAGCTGTCCACCCGCGAGCTCGACGCCCTGATCACCAAGGCGAAGAAGCGCAAGACCACGTTGAAGAAACGCAAACCCGCGGCATCCGTGCGCGCCAGGCTCAGGGCGGCCGCCAAGGCCGAGGGCTACACCATCGATGAACTGTTCGGTGCTACTTCCGTCGCGTCGAAGGCGGGCAAGGCCGGCAAGTCCACCAAGGGCCGGAAGCTGGGCAAGGTGGCGCCGAAGTACCGCAATCCCGCCAACAAGTCCGAAACCTGGACCGGGCGCGGCAAGCCGCCGCGATGGATGGCGCCGTTGCTCGAAAAAGGCAAGAAGCCCGAGGATTTCCTGATCGAGAAGCCGACGGCGACCAAGCCGGCGCGCAAGAAGGCAGCCCGCAGGAAAAAGGTCGCGAAGAAGAAAGCCGCGAAGTAGCCAGGCATGTTTGTGCCACGGAATGCCGGCTTCGCGCCGGCATTTTCGTTGGCAGCATGCAGCTTGTCGCGTTGCCCGGCGGACATCCGACCGACCCCGTGCGAGATGGCGCCGCTGGGCCTCGTGCCCGTCGCCGGCGCTAGAGGTTCCGCCGCGACGGCAGGAACAGGTTCCCGAACATCAGCCCCGCCACCAGCGACAGCAGGATGTTGACTACCGCCAACGCCGCTTCGCCGCCTGCAGCCAGGTCCTGCTGCTGCAGGGACACGATCAGGCTGCGCACGCTGGCACTGCCGGGCACCATGAGGATGATCCCGGGCACGCGCACCACCGCGCCGGGCCGCTTCCGCCAGCGCGCGTAGCCGTTGCCGGCGACGCTGAGCAACAGGGCCGCCAGGAAGATGCCGATGTTGCTGCCCCACGCCGCGCCCGCCAGCCGCGAGATCAGGTAGCCCGCCATCGCGGCCACCATCACCAGCACGTAGTCCCGCCGGTTGGCCCGGAACAGCACCGCGAACGCCAGCGCAGCCACCACCAGCGCGCCCCACTCCACCCAGGCCGGCTGCGGTCGCAGCGCGCGCACCATGGGCTCGATGCCGAGCAGCTGCGCGGCCGTCAGCGCGATCATCGTGCCCACGGTGAGCTTGATCATCGTCGCCACGGCTCCGGCGAAGCGCGCCGTGCCCGACACCAGGTGCTGGCTCGTCAGCTCGTTGACGGCATTGGTCAGCGCCATGCCCGGCATCAACGCGATCAACGACGCGATGACCACCGTATTGAGGTTGAGCGGGCCGACGAAACTGGCCACCGCGATGGCGATCGAGCCGGCCAGCATCGCCGCGATCGCATCGCCGGCCTCCTTCAGTCGCGGCCGGTGGCGGGTGAAATGCTCGAGCAGGCCCAGCGCCAGGCCGACCACGCCCGCGGTGGCGATGTCGAGCCAGGGCAGGCGCAGCAAGCCCGCCACGCTGGCGCCGGCCAGGCCGAAACCGATCACGTGCATCAGGTCGCCGCGCCAGCCGGCCGGCCGCTCGAGGACGCGCAAGGCGGCGCGGCCGTCGGCCAGCCCCAGTCGTCCCGCGACCACCTCCTCGGCGATGCGGTCGACCTCGCAGAGCTTGTACAGGTTCAACTCGCCCGGTGTCAGCCGGAGCACGCGCGTGGTATCGCCCTCGCCCGGCGGCAACGTGGGGTCGCTGAAGGAGAGCACCATGCCGGTCGGGTTGACCCAGGGCTCGCAGTCCAGGCCCAGCTGCTGCGCGGCATTGGTCAGGGCCCCCTCCAATCGCTGGCTCGTGGCGCCGTGGGCATGCAGGTGCTCGGCCAGCTCGACCATGAAGCCGATGCGCGTGGCGTACGGGTCGTGTCGGGGGATGCGCGGCGTCATGCCGGCAAGCATCGCATGGGCCGTGCGTCGCCGGCACGCCTGCCCGGGGACGGCGCATCGTCCCAATGGCCGGCGGGACAAGTTTCCGGCGCGCCCGCTGCACCCTGTCGCATTGCGGCCGTGGTCCCCCCTGGCGCAAACGGGCGTGCGCCGGGAGGCCGCGAGCCGGAACCTCCGCTCGCTGCGTTCGCTTGGGTGCATGTATCCTCGCCCCAGGCCTCCCATGCATGCGTTGCGGGCGGTCCGCCGCCCCTTCCCCGACGACAGCATCGCGCCGCACGCATGACCGCTCCCGCCGCCACGCCTCCCAGTCTGGAGCCCGACCCCCGGGACGCCAGTCGCCTGCGCCTGCGCGGGCGGTGGACATTGCGCCACGCCAACGAGCTGGGCGCGGCATTGCGGCAGGCGCCGGAAGGCGTGTCGGGCATCGATGCCACCGGGGTCGAGCGCCTCGACTCCCTGGGCGTGCTGCAGCTGCTCCGTTTCGCCGATCGCCGCGACATCGACTTCGGCAACTTCCGCTTCGACGACCGGCACCGCTCCCTGATCGCCGCCATCGAGGATGTCGCCGACGACCGGCCCCGAAGGAAACGCGAATACGGTTTCGCCGCCGCCCTGGGCCGCCTGGGCTTCGCCGTGCACGACAACGCGAAGGAAGTCGTCGCCCTGGTGAGCTTCCTGGGCGAGAACCTGGTCAAGCTGCTGCGCGCGCTGAAGGAGCCGGGGCGCTTCCGCGCCACCGCCACCGTGCACCACATGGAACAGGTCGGCCTGGATGCGGTTCCGCTTGTGATCCTGCTGTCCTACCTGGTGGGCGCGGTGATCGCCTTCCTGGGCGCGAACATCCTCGCGGACTTCGGCGCCACGATCTTCGTGGTGGAACTGGTCAGCATTGCCTTCCTGCGCGAGTTCGGCGTGCTGCTGACCGCGATCATCCTCGCCGGCCGGACCGCCAGCGCGTTCACCGCCCAGATCGGCGCCATGGTCAGCCGCGAGGAGGTCGATGCCATCCGCACGCTCGGCCTGGACCCGATCGACCTGCTGGTGCTGCCGCGACTGATCGCGCTGGTGGTCATGCTGCCGCTGCTGACCTTCATCGCGATGATCGCCGGCCTGCTGGGCGGCCTGTCGGTGGGCGCCTTCGATCTCGGCATCCCCCCGCAGGCCTACTTCGCCCGGATGCAGGAACAGATGGAGCTGCGCCACTTCCTGGTCGGCATGGCCAAGGCACCGATCTTCGCGGTGATCATCGGGCTGATCGGTTGCCTGGAGGGACTGCAGGTGGAGGGCACGGCACAGTCGGTCGGCGAACGCACCACGTCCAGCGTGGTGCAGGCGATCTCGCTGGTCATCGTGCTCGACGCGGTGGCGGCGATCTGGTTCATGCAGATGGGCTGGTAAGGCATGTCCGCTCGCACCCCCGACACCGACCACGAGGACATGGCAGGTTCCGACACGATCGTCCGCGTGCGCGGCCTGCGCAACCAGTTCGGCGACCAGGTCGTCCACGACGAACTCGACCTCGACGTCCGCCCCGGCGAGATCCTCGGCGTGGTCGGCGGCTCGGGCAGCGGCAAGTCCGTGCTCATGCGCTCGATCATCGGACTGCGCCCGCCCAACGCGGGGCAGATCGAGGTCATGGGCGTCGATGCGTGTTCCGGGGACCCCGAGGATCGGCTCTACATCGAGCGCCGGAGCGGCGTGCTGTTCCAGGACGGCGCGCTGTTTTCCTCGCTGACGGTCGGCGAGAACGTGCAGGTCCCGCTGAAGGAGCACTACCCGGGCCTGCCTGATTCGCTGCGCTACGAACTGGCCCTGCTCAAGGTCAAGCTCGCCGGGTTGCCGGCCTCGGCGCTGGAGAAGCTCCCGGCGCAGCTGTCCGGCGGCATGCGGAAACGCGCGGCGCTGGCGCGCGCGCTGGCGCTGGATCCACCGCTGCTGTTCCTCGACGAGCCCACGGCCGGGCTGGACCCGATCGGCGCAGCGGCGTTCGACAACCTCATCCGCACCCTGCAGCAGGCACTGGGACTGACCGTGTTCCTGATCACCCACGATCTCGACACCCTGTACGCGATCTGCGACCGGGTGGCGGTGCTCGCCGACAAGCGGGTGGTCGCGATCGGGGCCCTGGACGAAATCGAGCGCTTCGACCACCCGTGGGTCCAGGACTACTTCCACGGCCCGCGCGGGCGCGCGGCGCAACAGTCCCAACGACGCGGCCGTCACGTGCAAGGGACCCAGCATGGGTGACGCGGGGCCCGTTCCCGCGCCCGTCGGGCGGGCATGCGGCCAGCGTCCCGTAAGATGGCCTCTGATCGGCCACGCCTGCAGACCCACTTCCCGATCCCGGTGACCCGCCTGAGATGGAAACAAAAGCCAACTACGTCCTGATCGGCGCCTTCACCATCGTGGTGTCGGTGTTCCTGCTGCTGTTCGCGCTGTGGGCCGCCAAGTACTCCTCCGACAAGAGCTGGCAGGAGTACCAGGTCATCTTCAACGAGCCGGTCACCGGCCTGACCGAGGGCAGCAGCGTGCAGTACAACGGCATCGCCGTCGGTACGGTGGAAGACCTGTCGCTGGCGCCGCAGGATCCCCGCCGGGTGATCGCGCGGGTCAAGCTCCAGGCCGACACGCCGGTGAAGGTCGACACCCGCGCCAAGATGTCCGTGACCGGCTTGACCGGCAGCCCCTTCATCCAGCTGACCGGGGGCAGCCCGGGGGCGCCGCGCCTGACGGCCCGCGACGACAGCGACATCCCGGTCATCCAGACCGAGGCATCGGCCTTGCAGAACATCGCCGACACGGCCAACCGCCTGGTCGCGCGGCTGGACGAGGTCCTCAGCGACGAGAACGTCCAGCGCATCGCCCAGACCCTGGAGAACATCGAGTCGATGACGGGCGCGGTCGCCGACCAGAGCGAGGACCTGCGCACGCTCATCGTGAACGCCCGCGAGGTCAGCGAGAAACTGGGCACCACCCTGGACACCACCAACCGCGCCCTGTCGGACGTCGACCGCGAGCTGGTGCAGAAGCTGCCGGGCATGGTTTCGAAACTCGAAGGCACCTTGTCGAAGATGGACTCGGCTGCCGGCAACGCCGACAAGATCCTCAGCGAGAACCGCGCCGCCATCAACGAATTCGCCAACGACGGCCTCGGGCAATTGGGACCGACGCTGGCCGACCTGCGTGCGCTGATCCGCGACCTGCGCGAGATCAGCGACCGCCTGGACAACCCGGCCGGCTACCTGCTCGGCCGCGATGCGCCCAAGGAGTTCGAGCCCGAATGACCACGAAGACGAGACGACGGCACCTGCCTGCATCCATCTGCGTCCGTAAACCGCTTGGCGCCCCCCGTGCGCTGTCGGTGCTCCTGCTGGCGATGGCCGTGTCCGGCTGCTCCATCCTGGGCGGCAAGGGCGAGCCGCCCACCCTGTACGCGCCCGATCCGCGGGTCGCGACGGACCCGAGCCTGCCGACCGTGCAGTGGCAGCTCTCGCTGAGCCCCGTGACCGCGGCCTCGATGATCGACAGTCCCCGGATCGCGGTCCGACCCACGCCCGGGGAGCTGCAGGTCTACAAGGGCGCCCGATGGGCGAAGACGCCGACGGAGATGCTGCAGGACGCCCTGATCCGCGCGCTCGAGGATTCGGGCCGGATCGCGGCCGTCTCGCGCCAGGGCTCCGGAGTCGCCGCGGATTACCGGCTGGTGATGGACCTCCGCCGCTTCGAGGCCGACTACGCAGGCAAGCCCGTGCCCGCGGCGACCATCGAACTCAACGCCAAGCTGCTCCACGCCACCGACCAGGTGGTGGTGGGCTCGCGCACCTTCCTGCACGCCGCCCCGGCCGCCGGCACGGATCCCGCACGGGTCGCCGATGCGTTCACCGAAGCCCTGGGCGCGACGGCCAAGGAGTTGGCGGCGTGGGTGTTGATCACGGGCGAGGTCCACGACACCCTCGGCCATCCCGAAGGCGGCTCGGCCGGGAATTGACCGCGTCAGTTCAGGACTTGCCGAAAGGTCAGGTTGATGCGGGGCCCGACGGGCTTGCGGGTCCGGGGCAAGGCATGGCGGTAGTTGCACTGGGTCGCCCCCCGCATGACGAGCAGACTCCCGTGCCCGAGTTCGAGCGCCGCGTCCGGGGGCCTGCCGGACTTCTTCTCCGACCCGGCTCGCGGTCGATGCGGCGTGCGTACCCCTGAGGTTTTCTTCAGCAGGAAGCGTCGCGCGGCACCCAGGCTCAGCGACGCGATCACGGGCTGCGGGCCCAGGTCACGCTCGTCGTCCCGATGCCAGCCCATCGCGTCGCGGCCGTCCCGGTACAGATTGGCCAGCACCCCGTTGAAGCCTGCGCCGCAGGCCACGCTCAGCCGCTCGCGGACGGGCTCCAGCGCCGGCGGCCAGGGATGCGGCTCGTAGCGTCTGCCGGAATACCGATAGCTGGCATCGGGGTCACCGATCCAGCAACTCAATCTGGGAGAGTCCACTTCCCGCCCGAAGAGCCGGATCCGGTGGACTTGCCAAGGCACGGTGTCGAGCAAGGCCTGGAACAGGGCATCGGCCTCCGGTTCCGGCAGCCAGGCCCGGTCCAGCGCGATCTCGGCGTCCGGAAGTTCGATGGATTCCCAGCCCATGCGGTGACGCTAGCACGCGCAGCCTGGCGCCAGGCAAGCGCCAGCGGGGCGTCACTCCGGAAACGCAGCCACGCCTGCACTCTCCCGCGGGCGGCACCGGGAAACGGTTTGCGCGCCATGCGCCCTGCCGCGACAATCCCTCCATGCCGAATGGATCGCAACCATGAACGAGTCCGAGCCCAACGCGTCGACGAACAGCCAGGAAGTCGAACGCGACGTGATGGAGTACGACGTCGTGACCGTCGGCGCGGGGCCGGCGGGACTGGCTTTCGCGATCCGAATGAAGCAGCTCGATCCGGGCATTTCGGTCTGCGTGATCGAGAAGTCCAGCACCATCGGCGCACACATCCTGTCCGGCGCGGTCATCGAGACCGGTCCGCTCGACGCACTGCTGCCGGGCTGGCGCGACAACCCGCCGCCGATCTGCGTGCCCGCGACCGAGGACGAGTTCTGGTACTTCAGCAAGACCGGCGGATGGAAATTCCCGTTCGTGCCGCCCGGGATGGACAACCGTGGCAACGTCATCGTGTCGCTCGGCGCGATGTGCGCGTGGCTGGCGCCACAGGCCGAGGCGCTCGGGGTGGAGATCTACCCGGGCTTCGCCGCCGCCGAAACCCTGCATGCCGACGACGGCCGCGTGCTCGGCGTGCGCATCGGCGACATGGGCGTGGCGAAGGATGGTTCGCCCAAACCCGGGTACACGGCGGGTATCGACATCAAGGCCAAGGTCACCGTGCTCGCCGAGGGCGCCCGCGGCCACCTGACCAAGCAGCTGGTCAAGCGCTTCGACCTCGATGCCGACAGCGATCCGCAGGCTTATTCCATCGGCATCAAGGAACTCTGGCAGGTCCCCGAGGAGCGGGTCTCGCCCGGGAGGATCTTGCACAGCGTGGGCTGGCCCGCCGACAGCGACACGTATGCGGGCAGCTTCCTCTACCACCTGGACAAGGGCCGGATCGCACTCGGATACGTCAGCGGGCTGGACTATGCCGACCCGGAATACCGGCCCTGGGAAGCCTTCCAGCAGTGGAAGAACCACCCCCGGATCGCACCGCTGCTCGAAGGCGGCACCATCCTGTCGGCCGGGGCGCGCGCCATCGCCACCGGCGGCTGGCAGTCCCTGCCCCGGGTCGAGATGCCAGGCGCCCTGCTGGTGGGCGACACGGCGGGGCTGCTCAACGTCCCGAAGATCAAGGGCACCCACCAGGCCATTCGCTCGGGCATGCTCGCCGCCGAGCACCTGGCCGGCGGCTCGCTGGAGGCTGCCGGCTTCGACGCCAAACTGCGCGCTTCCGATGCGATGGCCGAACTGCGCAAGGTGCGCAACATCAAGCCCGGCTTCAAGAAAGGCCTGTGGTTCGGGCTCGCCAATGCCGCTTGGGAAACCCTCTCCGCCGGCCGCTCGCCGTGGACACTCCAGGTCAAGCCCGACTGGTGCTCGCTCGACAAGCTAGGCGAACACGAGGCGCCCAGGCGCGACTACGTTTCCCGCGACCTCCCGCCCCGCGACCGCCTGGCCGGCGTCTATTACGCGGCGACCGAGCACGACGAGGACCAGCCCGTGCACCTGATCGTGCACGACACCGGCGTCTGCATCAGCAGGTGCGCCGAGGAATACGGCAACCCGTGCACGCGGTTCTGTCCCGCCGGCGTCTACGAGATCGTGGAGGACGGCGCGGCCGGCGCCGGCAAGCGTCTGCAGATCAACGCGGCCAACTGCGTGCATTGCAAGACCTGCGACATCAAGGATCCCTACGAGATCATCACCTGGGTCACGCCGGAAGGGGGCGCCGGGCCCAATTACCAGAACCTGTGATCGGTCCCTGATGCCGCGTCCCGCCCCCCACCTCGCGCTCCGACACCTGGGCTTCCACGTTTTCAGATTCCTCTTCCGGATGACGCCCCTGGATGAGGAGCGACGTGATCGTCTGCGCAACTGGTTCTCCGACCGGTTCCCCCACTGGATCCCGCGCCCCCCGCCGACATCCGACAACGCTCGCACGCCCCCTCGTCGGTTGCGTAGCGCCACCGACGAGCGTGCGGTCGGCGCCCTGCCGCGTCGCCACCAGTCGCTACCGGCCCCCCTGCCCGCCACGCTGGTGGCGTTCTATCTGCCCCAGTTCCATCGCATCGCCGAGAACGATGCCTGGTGGGGTGAAGGATTCACCGAATGGCGCAACGTGACCCGTGCGCTGCCCCAGTTCGAAGGCCATTTCCAGCCACGACTGCCGGGCGCCCTGGGCTTCTACGACTTGTCCGACGCCTCGACGCTGCACCGGCAAGCGGACCTGGCGCGCGAATACGGCATCGGTGCGTTCTGCTTCTACTACTACTGGTTCAATGGCCGCCGCCTGCTGGAGTCGCCCCTGGAGCAATGGCTCGCGGACAAGTCGCTCCAGCTGTCGGTCTGCCTCTGCTGGGCCAATGAGCCCTGGACCCGGCAGTGGGACGGAAGGCCGCAGGACACCTTGATCGCGCAACGGCACGATGACGCCGATGACATGGCCTTCATTTCGCATGTCTCGCGCTACCTGGAGGATGAGCGGTATCTCCGGATCGACGGTCGACCACTCATCCTCATTTATCGTCCGGGCCTGCTTCCCAATGCCCGTGCCACCACGGAAAGGTGGCGGGCATGGTGCCGCGAAAACGGGATCGGGGAGATCTTCATCGCATACGTGCAGTCATTCGAGCGCCCAGATCCCGCCGACGTCGGGTGCGATGCTGCAATCGAATTCCCGCCCAATCTGGTTCCCCTACCGTCGCTCGCGCGCGAGCAGCATGCGCTGAATCCCGCGTTCGAAGGCGAGGTGCTGGATTGGCGCGAACTGGCGGGCCACAGCCAGTCGAGGCCGCTCCCCGATTACCTGTTGTTCCCGGGCGTCAATCCGGGCTGGGACAACCAGCCCAGGCGTCCAGGTGCAGGGCGTGCCCTGCTGCATGCCTCCCCCAGGCGCTACCAGGACTGGCTCGAGGCCACGATCCGCGAACGATCGGCCCGATTGCCGCAATCTCACCGCCTCGTCTTCGTCAACGCGTGGAACGAGTGGGCCGAAGGCGCCATCCTGGAGCCCGACGCGCGCTGGGACCATGCCTGGCTCGATGCCACGCGCGCGGCATTGCGAAACGCCACCGGCATGGGCGCAGCTGCGCCCTCTGAAAAAGTCTGCGCGATCATCCACGCCTGGTACCCGGATGTCCTCGCGGAATTGCTCGACTCCCTGGATGGTGTCTGCAAGTGGAGGCTGCTGGTCACCACGGGGGCGGCGCAACAAGCGGAGATCCACCGGATCCTGCAGGCCTCCGGCCATGAGTACGACATCATCACCTGCGCCAATCGCGGACGGGACATCCTCCCCTTCCTCGTGGCAGCGGCGCGCCTGAGGGACGAAGGTGTTCCGCTCGTCCTCAAGTTGCATACCAAGCGCTCCACCCATCGTCCCGACGGAGCCGCCTGGCGCAAGCACCTAGTGGACGGCGTACTGCCCAGGGGCGAGGCCAAGGCGATCGTCGAGCGATTCATGGAAGACACCCGGCTGGGGCTCTTGGCGCCCATGGGACATCTCCACTCGCTCCAGGACCACTTGGGCGCGAACGAGAACGTGCTCGACTACGCCCGGCGCCGTGTCGGCATCCCCATGGAGGCAATGCGGGATGCGCCCTTCGTGGCCGGCAGCATGTTCTGGGTCCGCACGGACGCCTTGGCGCCGATCCTCGATGCCGGCTTCATGCCTGGCGAGTTCGAGGACGAATCCGGCCAGCTGGACGGGACGCTGGCGCATGCCTTGGAGCGTCTGTTCGGAGTTTCCGCGAAGGCGACGGGCTACGAAGTCGAAGCCATCCCCGGCGACTCATCGGGGCATGCCGGGAATTTCTATGGCCATTAGCGCCGGGGCCTGAACGCCCTGCTTCCCTGAAGCATGCACGTCTTGCCGTGGCCGGTGCGGAGGCCGGCCTGCCTATGGGCGGGGGAAAGCGACGCGCCTGGACGGCTGCAATCGATGGTTGGGGAAGCAGCCGCCTTGCAACACGCCGCCAGCGGGACCCCGGAGAATCCGGCCCGGAGTGCGGGCTCACCGGAAGGCAAAGCCCCCTCCAAGGCGCGGCGCGTGCAGCCGATCACCCACCATGGATCATGACGACCGCGGGCGGCAGGTCACTGGCCCGGAGACAGCTCGAACTCCCACTCTTCGTTTGCACCCGTCTGGTGGAGCGCGGTTCCCAGGTGTGCCGAGAAGGCGGTGTAGGAAGCGGCTCCATCAAGGATGTGCACTTCGGTCCGGCCCGATGTCCCCTGCTTGCTGATGGCGTAGATGTCGACGATGAGATCGCCATTGTAATCGCCAAGCTTGAATTCCCATGAATTGTCCGCGGGCGTCCCGTGCAGCGCCGTGGCCCGGTTGAGCAGATAGCTTTGGAAGTTGCTCGCACCGTCGAGGATGTGGACCTCGGTTTTGCCGGAAGCGCCAAGTTTGGCGATTGCGAACAGGTCGACACGCCCATCACGGTTGAAATCCGCGACCTCGAAGGTCCAGTCGTAGGCACTGCCCGTCGCGTGCAGGGCAGTGGCGCTATGCGCGAGGAACGACTGGAAATTAGTCGCCCCGTTGAGGATGTGGACGTCCGTGCGACCCGAACCTCCATTGCGGTTGATGGCATAGAGATCGCGCGCGCCGTCGCGGTTGAAGTCGGCGACCCTGAACATCCAGTCATTGCCGCTTCCGGTCTGCCCCAACACGGTAGCCGTATGGCGCAGGAAACTGGTGAATCCGGTGGCGCCATCCAGGACATGGACTTCCGTCCTCCCCGACATTCCTTGTCGAGCGATTGTGTAGAGGTCGAGTTTCCCATCCAGGTTCAGATCACCCATCTGGAAGCCCCACGCAGCGCTGTTCCCGGTCTGCTGCAGCGCCGTGGCCGCATGCTGCGTGAAGGACTGATACTGCGTCGAGCCATTCAGCACATGCACTTCGGTGAATCCGGAGCCGCCGAGCTTCGCAATCGCATGCAGGTGCGGTGCAACCGGAACGGAGCCGGCGCGGAACGTCGCGATGATCGGCATGGTGATGTTCAAGCTGCGCGTGTTGTCCGCCGAATTGGCGACCCCGGTGGGCCGTCCCGCGTAGTTCACCGCCGGGTTCGCGAAATGGCGGATCGAGAACTGGCTGCTGTCCTTGATCCTGTATGCCATGACGGTGTAGAAGCCGGAGGTGGACGCCTCGCGATAGCCGTAGGAATAGGCGTGCGCGCCGGTCGAGGTGGCCACTTCGCTGTTGTGCTGTTGCCCCATGTTGTGGCCCAGCTCGTGGGCCAGCGTCTCTTCGCGGCAGAAATAGGTCTTGCTGTCGCCCTCGTCGAAATCGGAGCCGTCACCGACGATCGAATAGCCGAATTGGGCATCACTGGACCTGATCGCGGACTGGTTTCCACCGATCAACCACGCGATCCCGCAACCGTCGTTCTCCGGAGTCCGGAACGCCCGTACCAGCGACACCAGGTCCGCGCCATAGGTCTCGCGCGCTGCACGCAAGTCACTGAATGCCGGATCGACAGGCACCGCACCGGACCCCGACTTGTACCCGGTCAGCTTTTCCAGCGTGCTGGCGTTGTCCGTATTGTCCGGGTAATTCACCTGCAAGGCATGCACCAGGCGCACGCGCATCGACACACCGCTGTTGGCGTAAGCCTGGTTCGTGGTGTCGACCAGGTTGACCAGGCGCGTATTGGCTTGGGATTGGCCACCGAGCTGGCTGGCGAAGCCCGTCGTATAGCCCAGCAGGACATCGACGATGTCCGACGCGGAAGCGCCAGCGGATGCGGTTCCGGGCTGCTGCGAGGCGGTCGCCGGGGCGGCCTCGCCCGCATCCGCAAGCTTCGGCGGGATGAAGTAATCCGTGCCCTGGCGCCGCACTTCCCCGTCCGCGCCCGTAAGCTTGCGTCGATCGGTCGAAACGAGGAACGAGTGTCCCGCCACCATCGTCAGGCGCAAGGTGTCCGAGGAGCCGTGCGGGATGGAGCCGAAGACGGCTTTCTCACCGAACGTCAGCAAGGCGTCGGCCCCATCGCTGCCACGACCGATCCACGTCCAGTTGCCATCGGGGTGCTCGATGTGGCGTTCGTAGCGCAGCCGGATCAATTCCCCATCGGGTGCAGGCACCGTCAGCTCGCCGCTGCGGATGGCATTGAGCGCATGCGCCTCGCTCAGGGCAACGGGATACGCGGTGTAGGCGCCGCTACGCTTGATCCGGCGCACGGCATCGTATTTCAGCAGGCTGCCAGTGTCTGGAAGCGATGCAAACCCGCTCGCCGCCGGCCGCGCTGCCGGCTTCGACGCCTCGCCTTGCGCGACCGAGCTGGCGGCCTCGCCTGCAATGTCGCTGTCCGACGAATGCTGAGCCGGCGAACAGCCGATCAACCATGTCGACAACAGTGCTGCGGCGATAGCGATGGGGTGGCGCATGGCGAGAGTCCGGTCGTGGTCGGGAACTGCGGCGATAGGTGCCTTCAGAAGCATACGACGGACTTGGCGCCAAGGTTGCACTAACAGCTGCGGCGTTAACACGTCGTGCAGCCATTCAAGCACCGGGCCCGCTTAGGTGCGCAAAGTGACGGGCACCCCGGTTTTGGCCCTGATTTCATCTATCTGAACGCCGGGCGCCGCTTCGGTCATCAACAGTCCGTCGCTGGTCACGTCGAAGATGCCCAGGTCGGTGATGATGCGATCCACCACGCCCACGCCCGTCAGGGGCAGCGTGCATTCCGGAACGATCTTGTGGCTGCCGTCCCTCGCGACATGCTCCATCAGCACCACCACGCGCTTGACCCCGGCGACGAGGTCCATCGCCCCTCCCATGCCCTTGACCATCTTGCCCGGCACCATCCAGTTGGCCAGGTCGCCCTTGTCGGTAACCTGCATCGCGCCGAGGATCGCCAGGTCGATGTGGCCGCCGCGGATCATGGCGAACGATTCGTGGCTCCCGAAATAACTCGCGCCTTCCCGCGCGGTGACCGTCTGCTTTCCGGCATTGATCAGGTCGGCGTCGACCTCGTCCTCGGTGGGAAATGGGCCGATCCCGAGCAGGCCGTTTTCCGATTGGAGCCAGACGTCGATCCCCTCGGGGATATGGTTGGCCACCAGGGTCGGCAGGCCGATGCCGAGGTTGATATAGGCGCCATCGCTCAGCTCCTGCGCGGCGCGGCGCGCCATCTCGTCGCGGGTCCAGGCCATGTCAGTTGCCTCCTTGGCGCACGGTGCGCTGTTCGATGCGCTTCTCGGGTTGCGGATTCACCACGATCCGATCGACGTAGATGCCGGGAAGGTGGACGTGGTCCGGATCGATCTCCCCGACCTCGACCAGTTCTTCGACCTCCGCCACGCAGACCTTTCCGGCCATGGCACAGGCCGGGTTGAAATTGCGGGCGGTCTTGCGGAACAGCAAGTTGCCGGCCTTGTCGGCCTTCCACGCCTTGACCAGGGACAGGTCGGCCTGCAGCGCCGACTCGAGCACATAGTGCGTGCCGTCGAATTCCCGGGTTTCCTTGCCCTCGGCCACCACGGTCCCATAGCCGGTCGCGGTGAAGAACGCCGGAATGCCCGCGCCGCCGGCGCGCAGGCGCTCGGCCAGCGTTCCCTGCGGATTGAACTCCAGGTCCAGCTCGCCGGCCAGGAACTGGCGCTCGAACTCCTTGTTCTCGCCGACGTAGGACGAAATCATCTTCTTGATCTGCCTGGTTTCGAGCAACAGCCCCAATCCGAACCCGTCGACGCCGGCATTGTTGGAGATGACGGTCAAACCCTTGACTCCCGAGTCGCGCAAGGCGGCAATCAAGGCCTCGGGAATGCCACAGAGGCCAAAGCCCCCGACGGCCAGCGTTTGCTCGTCCTGGACAAGGTCTCCCAGCGCACTGACGGCGTCGGGCCAGCATTTGGACGATGCCTGGCGTCCGGCATGAGGTTCAGGCTTGTTCACGGCGGGTTCCTACGGGACGGGGTCCGCGTAGCTTAGCCCTTCCGGACCGCATCCCGCAGGCCATGCCGCACGACGCGCTGAAAGCAATGGGCCATCAAGGCATCGAGCCATGGAGGCATCGCGGGTCGATGTGGCGTCCATCCCAGCCACGCGAGGGTCCTTGCTTTAACATCTGCGCTGCCAGGAACCCAACCGGAGACCCCCATCCAGATGGCCAAGGATCGCCAAAAGATCATTACGGCGCTCATCGATACGAAAGGCCTGGGCCTGGAAGTGGGTCCCTGCCACTCTCCCGTCGCGCCCAAGTCGGAAGGCTACAACGTGCGCATCGTCGACCATCTGGCGACCGAGGACCTGCGCCGCAAGTACGCGGGGCATGGCCTGGACGTGGAGCGCATCGAGGAAGTCGATTACGTCTGGAATGGCGAGCCACTGGAAGACCTGCTGGCGGCCGATGCGGAGTACGACTGGATCGTCGCCTCGCACGTCATCGAGCATGTCCCGGATCCGGTCAGCTTCATCCACAGTTGCCAGAAGGTGCTGAAGCCGGGGGGGATCCTTTCATTGGCGATCCCGGACAAGCGCTACTGCTTTGACTACCTACGGCCGCCATCGACAACCGGAGGCGTCCTGCAGGCATTCCTGGAGAAGAGAACCCGGCATACCCCGGGGCAGATCTTCGACTCCTTCTCGCTCGCCGCGGTGAACGGGGGCACGTTGGCCTGGCAGAAAGGTGCGGATGGCGAGGTGGACTTCCTGCACGCCCATGGCCTCGCCGGCCTGATGCTCCAGGACTACCTTGCCTCGGATGGCTACGTGGACATCCATGGCTGGGTGTTCACGCCGTCGAGCTTCCGCTTGATCATCCACGATCTCAACGCCCTGGGTTACCTCGACATCCGCGAGGAGTCCTTCACGCCCACGGTCGGTTGCGAGTTCTTCGTCTCGTTCCGCAACGCCCCGGCGCCGGACCCCGCTGGCAGGATCGGGCTGGCGCGGGCGGCGCTGCAGGAAACCACCCCGCCACGCCGCTCCTGGTTCGGCCGCTAGCCTGCCGGCAAGGCTGCGGAATCGCCTGAAGAACGGTTTCCGGAGGAAAGCCCGCCATTTGCCGACTTCCTGCAAGGCGCGTGACGCACTCAGTACCAGCGACCATTTAAGGGGCACACCAAGCGTTCTCGCGCACACCAGGGCGGACACATGCCTCCGGGTTTCCGGCCAGCAATCATCGAGCCCACGGTGCCGCCCCCCCGAATCGACAGCCGCCGCGTGCGCAAACATGACGAAGCCGGCGTAAAGCCGGCTCCGCGGATACCTATTCAAGCTGGCAGGCGTACGTTATCGACCGGGCACCCTGCAGCACCTGCTATAAACAAGCGCCTCGGCGCTCGTGCTCCCACCATAATACATATAGGCATAAAAACTGCCCTGTATTCTGGTAAACAAGTTCTGGAAGTCGCCATTGGCACCTACATGCGCGGCAACACGAGTATAACCGGCCGCACACGCTGGCGCGGAAGCGTTGCCGTTGCGATCCGCGCTGGTTAGGTTAATCGAAGTGCCAGTGGTGTTAACGCAATCCAACGCGGTGGCATACGGAGCATCGTAATAGCCGACGAGATCGACCACGTAGTGCACCGTGTGCTCACTGAACAGCCTGACATTGTCATTGTTGGCTACTCGGGTGGTCACGGCATTGCTCAGCACACCGCCAGCCTGGTAGATCATGCTGGCGGCCAAGGGTGTGGCGATCAGGCTGGGATACAGCGTCGCGTAACCGGTCGCGGGCGGTGTCACAGCGGTCATGTTGACCACGATGGCCTTGGGATTCTGCGTTGTCATCCCGCAATCGGTGGCTGATCCGCCATAGACGGAGAAGTCGGTCGTTCCCCCGATTGTGAAAAGCCGGTAAGTGCCACCCGTAATTGGCGTACTGGCGCGTGTGTCCACGATGCGACAGGGTGCGATCGGGGTGTAGACGAGGTCCTTGTCAAGATCGCCCAGTGCGTTGGGCGTCACTGTCCCGTCGGAAGAGGCCAGGATGCTGATTACGCCGTCGTCGCTGGTCTTGCTGCCCAGCCCATCGAGCGTGGCAACCGCGCCCTCATAGGTTGAGCGCAGGAGAGCCTGCTGGAAATTGACGGGATCGGCGGTCGCGAACGTACTGACCATTTGACTCGCCCAGGTGTGGGCATCGATGCCATACACGGTTTGTACGTAGGCGCCCCATTTCAGCACGAACTGACGGGTCAGATCGCCGCGCTGTTGCGGCGTAAGCGAGGTGCTGAACTGCTTCGTACCCGCCGGTTCGGAATCGGGTGGCGCAGCGATGGCGGGGGTTGCCGCGAATGCCAACGCGGTCGCGATCGCGCATGCCAATGGATGTACTGCCTTCATGTGGTGTTCTCCCTTTGATCTTGCTGACGAATGATCATTCGATACGAGCGGTTCAATCCGGGCGGTTCAGCACCGCTCATATTCTGTAACGCCTTCAGTCGGCGATTTCGGCCAAGGACTCACCTTCAGCACATTCGGCATGCGCGGCTTGCACGCTCCAGGGCGCAAGTCGTTGATTACGCTTGAATACCTGGAATTTTCAGTAGCCCATTAAAGGATGGGCCCTGAGCGGCAGCCCTTGCCGCACCTCGACAATGGGCCAGGGGCACGCGTCGTGACCGACCCCCGGCGTTCACGAGTGTCGGTCCCCGAAGGAGGGAACGGGCGAGTCCACCGGGTTCGGACTTGATCAGCTGTCGCAGCCCTGCGACTGCGCGGGCTGGCGTTCACCAGGCAACGCGGGGCCGATGATGGAACGGATCGCAGGCCGGTGCGTGTCTTCTTCGAAATCTTCAACCCTGCGGGGGAAGGCTTTCGTCCTGTTCGGGCTCGGCCTGCCCGGAGTCGGTTTTTTCGTCTTCCATGATCGGCAACAGTGTCCGCTCAGGCTCATGCAACTGTTCCACCGTGATGGTGTTCGAGACCGTGCATAAGGTTCCCCATCCCGAGGTGCCCTGCCATACCCTCGCTTCGTACACCCCTTCGCCGGGAAGTGTTGCCTGACCTTCGAAGCCGATCATCTGCAGCTCAGGATTCGCAATGGACTGATCACGGCCCGGGGCGCGTCCCATTTCCAGGTACATATCCTGATCCTCACCGGCGCCCTCCGGCCGCAGGACCAGATACACGATGGGCGGCAGTGGCTGGGCTCTATCTGCGACCCTCGCCCAGCCCTGGAAAATTGCCGTGGTGTTGGGCGGAAAGGTCGTTCCGAACCGCGGTCTCTTGCCATTGATCGACTCAAGCGTGCAAATCGAACCGATGTCACGGGATGCCACGTGACGGATCTGGTCCGGCACGTTGGCAGCGGCGGTCTCGACGCTCGTCTTGGACTGTCCTTCCTCTTCCGATGCGCACGACAGCATTCCAAGGCCTGCCAGGGCGAGCAGTGAAACGTAAGGAACCTTACTCATCGTCGTCTTCCTTTTTCGTAGAGGAAATCCCGGGCAGCGCTCCCAAGAACCGGTGCAACCCCGGGGAAGGTCCATCCTTTCGGCTCAGGCGGCCCAACCCGGACAACCGCTGCGGGTCGGGCAGCACCGGTGGCGCCGGCGGATAGAGGGAATCCTACCGTGCGCAGTGGGGAGGGGGGCATCGGGGGGCGGATGGGTTGCGAAAAGCTCCGGCCTCGGAACTGCGAGATGCGGGACGCTTGCGGAAGCGATCCCTGCGAGGGCGGGCCAGCGGAGGTATGCAACCCGCCTGAAGCGCGGGTTCCAGCTTGCGCATACGGCGGGAAATCCGGGTAGCCTCCTCCTAGCTCCCTCGACTGAAGCTCCCCATGTTGGGTATGGATCGGCTGCGCCGATTCCGGGGACGACCTTGGGGTTCGCCGGCGACGAACCGGTAGAATATTCCCCTGACACGCGGGCAGACGCCGTAATCGCCTCCCCCCGACACCGATCCAAGGAGTTCCATCCGATGAAGATCCTCGTCGCCTACAAGCGCGTGGTGGACTACAACGTCCGCATCCAGGTCAAGCCGGATGGCTCCGGCGTGGTCACCGACGGCGTCAAGCTGTCGGCCAACCCCTTCGACGAGATCGCGCTGGAAGAGGCCCTGCGCCTGCGCGACAAGGGCGTGGCCGAGGAGGTCGTGGTCGTGACGATCGCCCCCGCCGACGCCCAGGCACACCTGCGCAACGGCCTGGCGATGGGAGCCAACCGCGCCATCCACGTCGTCAGCGACGAGGCCATCCAGCCGCTGACCGCCGCCCGCGCCCTGCTCAAGCTGGTCGAGAAGGAGCAGCCGGACCTGGTGATCCTTGGCAAGCAGGCCATCGACGACGACGCCAACCAGACCGGGCAGATGCTGGCCACCCTCTGGGGCAGGCCGCAGGCCACCTTCGCTTCCAAGCTGGAGGTCGCCGACGGCAAGGCCACGGTCACCCGCGAGGTCGATGCCGGCCTCGAAACGCTGGAGGTCGACCTGCCGGCCGTGGTCACCACCGACCTGCGCCTCAACGAGCCGCGCTTCATCAAGCTGCCCGACATCATGAAGGCCAAGAGCAAGCCGATGGAGAGCATCCCGTTCGCGGAGCTGGGCGTCGAGTCCGGCGACTCGCTCAAGACCACCCATTACGCCGCGCCGCCCAAGCGAGGCAAGGGCGTGATGGTCAAGGATGCGGCCGAGCTGGTCGCGCTCCTGAAACAGGAAGGCTTGCTGTAATGGCGTAGGGTGGGCCCGGCCCACCGCTGCGACCTGCGTCCAATCCGGTGGGCCGGGGCCCACACAACGTTGCAAGGGAACGTCCATGTCGAATGTCCTCATCGTCGCCGAACACCTCGACGGCAAGCTCAACGCCTCGACCGCGAAGTGCGTGTCCGCCGCCGCCGCGCTATCGCCGGTGTCCATCGACATCGTGGTGCTGGCCGATGATCCCGCGGCCGTCGCCGCCGAGGCCGCCCAGCTCGAAGGCGTCGCCAAGGTGCTGACCGTGGCCAACGCGGCCAACGCCCATCCCATCGGCCAGGTGCTGGCGCGGCAGGTGGCCCAGCTGGCCAAGGGCTACAGCCACGTGTTCGGACCCAGCACAACCTTCGGCAAGGACCTGATGCCTTGCGTCGCCGCCCTGCTCGGCACCGCGCAGGTGTCGGACATCATGGCGGTCGAGGGCAGCCACACCTTCAAGCGCCCGATCTACGCCGGCAACGCCATCGTCACCGTGGAGGCCCCCGCCGACCAGACCGTGGTCGGTACCATCCGCACCGCTTCCTGGCAGGAAGCAGGCGGCGGCGGCACCGCCACGGTGGAGGCCGCCGAGGTGCAGGCCGACCTGCCGACCCATACCCGCTACATCGGCCTGGCCGCCGGCGAGTCCGACCGCCCCGACCTGCAGAGCGCCAAGCGCGTGGTCTCCGGCGGCCGCGGCGTGGGATCGGAGGAGAATTTCAAGATCATCTTCGACTTCGCCGACAAGCTCGGCGCCGCCGTGGGCGCTTCGCGTGCCGCGGTCGATGCCGGTTACGTGCCCAACGAACTGCAGGTCGGCCAGACCGGCAAGATCATCGCGCCCGATCTTTACGTCGCCATCGGCATCAGTGGCGCGATCCAGCACCTGACCGGCATCAAGGACGCGGGAACCATCGTCGCGATCAACAAGGATCCGGAGGCGCCGATCTTCGAGATCGCCGACATCGGCCTGGTGGGCGACCTGTTCAAGGTGCTACCGGAACTCGCATCACAGCTTTGAAGCCAGCCGGGCGGTTGCGGATCGCCTTCAACATTGGATGAACATGTCCATTTCACCCTTTCTTGCCTGCACCGAATGCGGACGCGACCTTCCGCCTGCCGCCCCGGTGGTCTGCCGGGGCTGCGGCACGGAGTTCCCGCTCCACGCAGGCAGGATGGTTTCATTCCTGCCTCCGGGTGCCGAAACCGCGCTCGATGCCATCGATTACGACACGGTCTACAAGGTCGATGCGCTTTCGAGCGACCGCCTCTACGCGCAATGCCGGCGGTTCCTGGGCGACCTCCTTCCGGCCCGGGTAGATTCGTACCTGGAGGTCGGGGCGGGGACGGGATTGTTCACGCTGGGATACCTCTCGGCCGCGCGCCCGCAACGCGCGCTGATCACCGATATCTCCCCGAAAATGCTCGATGTGTGCCGGCAACGCCTGGCCTCCAGGGCCATCGCAGAAGAGAGCGAGGTCTCTTACGCACTGTGGGACGGGACCGTCAACTGCTTCGCACCCGGGACCTTCGACCTGATCACCGGCTTCTCGGTGCTGCATCACATCCTGGACTACCAGGACACGCTGGCAATCCTGCAGAAGGCATTGGCTCCCGGCGGGCGGGCGATCTTCCTGGAGCCCAGTGCCGCGTTCCACCGGGCCCTCGTGGATCTGGTCGCGGAGGTCAATAGCGCGCTGCCGATCGGAGTGGGCGGTTGGACCACGGATCACCAGGCGCAGGTGGCTGCCTGGATCGCGGAGAATTACGTCAACATCAAATACCCCGGTGACGGGTTGGCACTGGAGCTGCGGGAGGACAAGCACTTGTTCGACCCCGCGGCCCTGCACAAGGCTGCCGCCAATGCCGGGTTCGGCCAGCTGCGGATCATTCCGTTCGCCGACGAGCAGGAGGCCTGGAGCGCCTTGTCGGTCTACGCCGGCCAGCTAGGTCTCCCACCCGAGTGCCACCGCCTGTTCCTCGCCCGGTGCGCGGCCATGATGCCCGGCCCTTTCGCCTACCTGTCCGCCGCGGATCGGGCTCCTTCGTTCCTGCTCGTGTTCCAACAGGAGGCCGCGCCGGACGAGCTCGCTCCGACGGGACCCAGGGCCAGCGGACCGGTCTTCCGCCATCCCTGCCCTCACTTCCGGTACGACATTGCCGTGGAGGTCCGGGAGGGCGCCGCGGGAGACTCCACCCAGGCGCAGGTGACGGCAAGCGGCTGGGTGCTGGGGGATGCCGAGGTGCAGTACGTGCAGCTCGAACGCATCGGTACCGCCCGGTTCCCCGTTGCCGGCATGCGGCTGGATGTCGCCACGATCATGAACGCCGATCGCCGATATCCTCCGGCGCGTGCCATGTGCAGCGGGTTGAACAAGACGCGCGAGCAGTACATCGAAGGCTTGCCCGGGGATGCCATCCGCGTGATCATTGCAACCGTGGATGGCGGTAGGCACGAGATCGGGCGCATCCCTCCGGGCCAGGCGACCGCGCGCATCACTTCCCTTGTATCGCCACCGGCCGACATGGAAGCCGACCCCGGGGCGATGGAGGGCCATCCGGGTGACGCCGGGGAACGGAGCTGACCGCCATTCACGCCGGGATCCTGCGCGACCTCTAGAATCCGGCCCTTGCCACGCTCCGCGGTTGCCGACACCCGACAGCCGCCCCACCCGCAATGGACCCTTTCAGGACCAGACCTCAATGAACAAGCTCAAATCCCTCGGTACCGCCTTGGCGTTGTGCTGGCTTGCGACCGCTTGCACCGACGATGGCGCCCCGGCCGAGCCCGCTGCCAATCCGCCCGCACCCGCCTCCGCGCCCACGGCAGACCCGGCGGCACCGGTGCAGACCCCGGCAAGACTTTCCAATTGGGAAACCCCCTTGGAGTCGGCCACCGAATCGCCGCTGTGCTATCTCGATGCAGTCAATGGCATGCCGGCGACCGGCGGGGCGTTTCAGGTCAGCGCCAACGCACCGGTCGTGATGGAAGGTTGGCTCTCCACCCTCGACCTTCAGGCGCCGCCCGAGGTCACCATCATCCTCGACGGTGCCATGGACTTCGGTATTTCCGGTGCAACCGGGATCACCCGGGACGACGTCGCCCAGGCGTACAACGCGCCCCAGCTCGCCCGGTCTGGCTTCAAGGCAGAGCTGTCCGAACTTGCCGTCGAACCCGGCACCTACACCCTCCTGCTGTCCCATGAGTCCGCAGGCACAACCGTGGTCTGCAAGCCAGGCTTGGCACTTCAGGTGCAGTGATGCGATCGCTGCATTAGGGCCTTCCCGAATGCAGCGGTTCTCTTGCCCGGCGCGGCGTCAGTGGCCGGCCCAAGGCTCGCATAGGTAATCCGGATTCTCGTCGCTGCGGCGAAACGGATCGGTCAATTGATCGGTGTACTCTCCCCTGAGTAGGCGCTTGCGGGGCAGGAGGTTCGTTCGGAAGAACCGTCCGAATGCCGCCAGCCTGTCCCCGCGAGGCGTCAGGACGACGCAATTGCCGTCGATCACGATCGTGCCGGACTCGACCTGCTCGGTCAGCCGGACGTCCACCAGCTTGTGTTCCCTGATGTACTCGCCCGTGAAGATGTGCTCGAACCTATCCAGGCGAATCGCTCCACCCCGCTGTTGGAGTTTCTCGAGGATGTAGAACGACAAGGAACGGTCGATCACCGTCGGCACGGATATGGCCAATACGTAGCCGAGCAAGGCACAGATCACCAGGAGTTGGCCTCGCTCGAAACCCGATAGCGCCGAGAACAATGCGGTGCCGAACATCAGGATGGCCAGGAGCAGCGATGCTGCGGCAGCCGCCTGCAGGGAAGAATAGAAGACGACGTCTACCTTGAGCAGCTTGATGATCGAAAGATAGAAGACGGCGAGAATCACCACGAATACCACGACCGCCATAAGTGCTGCGCGTACTTTTCCCGCTGTCTTCATGTTCCTGCCTCTGCCTTCGCGCGCCGCGTCAACGCGGCAGCTTCGTATAAACGCACACGATGCTCTTCCCCAGCCTGTAGCCAAGCAGCGGGTCGAGCCTCATCGAGACCGGGACCATGAGCCGGTCCCAGGCCTTGATCTGGTTCATCGTAGGCGAGCCGGACTTCAGTAGAAGCCGATTGGCCAGGCTGGCCAACATTCCCACGCTGTCCAGGTACTTGCATATGCTCACCGTGCTTCCATCGGGCGCGATCGTGCGGAGGCCTTGCGCGTTGTACCTGCGGAAATGCCCGATCTGCCGATCGAACTCCGTGTATAGGTAATCATGAGCGGGGGAGAGAACGACGACGTGGCCGCCCGGCTTGACGTGTTGCATCGCGCGAGCCACTTCGGCGCGATCATCCTCGATGTGCTCGAGGACGTCGATGTACAGCACGGTGTCGAAGCACTCGTCCGGGGCGAGATCGGCGATCGATCCATTCCGAACTTCAACCTGCGCTGGAATTCCACCGCGGTCGCGGAGCTCCACTATTCGTTTTGCAAGAACCGGGTCGGGCTCGAGCTCAACCCACTTGTTGAAACGATGCTCCTTGAGGTTGACGGCTGTTGCACCGATGCCGGCACCGACATCGAGCACATCCGGGCCCAAGTACGGGCTGATCGCTTGCGCCCAATAGCGCTTCCAGTTGATCGCATGCTGGAAGACGTCCAGCTCGGTACCGGAATAATCAAACTGTGTCATCAGCGTTCTCCTGTCCCGCCACCCTGAATACGATCGCCTTGTTCCCCGCATAGCTGACCAGTACCTGGGCGCCGGTGGCAATGATGAATCCAAGGCGGTAATCCAGCCCGTTGAGGTCGGTCCACACGTACAGGATGGATCCGTGCATCAGGGCGATCAAGCCATAGAGGACGGCGAAACTCGCCACTTGTCGCAGAGCCGGACCATCGCCGGCGCGGAAGACGAAATACCTGCTACCCACGAACGACGCGGATGCACCAAAAAGGGCGGCGATCATGTTCGCGAGCCCTGCCGATTCGAAATGGAGCACGAACAGGTTCACTGAAAGCACGGCGAAATGCACAACCGTAGCGAAGAGCCCATTGAGAATATGGCGAATGAAGCGCGGGCACTCTTTCACTCAGTCGTTCCGGCCAGGGGACGTACGGATGACTTCCTTCACGAATGCGGTGTGGCTCCCCGGGAGCACCGCACCACCCTTGCTCACGCCGGTCAGCATCAAGGTCATCAAGGTCAGGGCAGCTGTCTGCAGGAACACCAGGAAAAGCACTCCCAGTGCAACCGAGAACCATCCAGGGGTGGCGAAGCCGATGATCTTCAGAATGATGGCGATGACCGCGCACAGGATCGAGATCGTGGAAATCACGATGCATATCATCCCCACCCGCACCAACACATCTTCCGCGAACACCATCAGGGCCTTGAAGCCGTGGAGGACCAATCCCGTGAAGTTCATCCGGCTCCTGCCCGCGTAACGGGGGCCCCTGTCCAATGGGCAGGAGCCTATCCTGAGCTTCGACCCCAGCACGGCCGCCGCCACATGGGTCCATGTTTCATGCATCGCGACCAATCGCCTGACGGCTCGGCTCTTCAATGCCATGAAATTGCCGAAGCCGATCTTCCGGCCCGTCAAGACCCCGAAGATGATCTTGTACAAGAAGTAGAACGTCCGGAAACGCAGCGTTTCCACGCGGCTGCGGCGCTGCGCCACCGCGACATCGACCTGGTCCTGTTCCAGCGCGGCGAGCAGCGAGGGGATGGTCGCTGGAATGTCCTCGCCATCCGAGTCCATGACCACGACCGTCATGTCATCGGGCAGGTTCTCGGACACATATCCCAGTCCCACCGCGATAGCCCGTTGGTGGCCGACGTTTCTCTTCAGGCGGATCAGTTCGTCGGAAATGCCCGCCTGCTCGAGATGAGCGATGTCCAGGGGTTCGCGCACGGAACCGTCATCCACGACCACGACATGGACTGCGTCGCCGAACTCCTCCGCGATCGCCTCCAATAGTCGGCCAGAAGCTTCCCTGTCCTCGTAGACCGGGGTGACGATTGTCAGGCTTTTCCGTGGCATGGGTCGTTCTTCCTCAAGTCGCTCCGCGCTTCGGTTTCCCCGAACAGCGAAAACCTGCCGCTCAGGTTCGAGCACTTCTCGCCTGACCATGCGCAGTTGTCAGTCCGCGGGCCAGCGGCCGTGTGTTGGAATCGAAGCGGGACAGGGGGTCGCCGGCCAGCAAGATCAATGGGGCCAGGTACAGCATGAAGACATACCGGTACTCGGCCGAAGGCGCCACCGCAAGCACCACCCCAAGCTGCAGCCACAAGAGCGCTGCCGCGATCAGGGTCACCCGATCTCGCCTCCACAGCGCCACGAGTGTAATGACCATCAGCACGGCAACCCCGAGCGCGGCATTCCATGTCCATGACCTGGAGCGTGCCGACACTTCATTGAGCTGTCCGAGCCAACCCTTGCCTCGGTAGGCCAAGCCTTGCCGGTCCTTCCAGACCTTCAAGGGTCCATGCAGGTTGTCGGGCGCGGTATAGGGATCGACATGCTCGGCCCTGGCCAGCAACGCGCCGGCAAGCATTTCCACACGATGACCAGCCACCGAAGGCAGGTTCGGTGCCAGGTCGTGCCTGAGGAAACTGCGGACGATCCGAGTCCGCTGGTCCTGGGGCAGATACCCCAGATTGGGCCCGTCCCTGAAGAATCCAACGGTGTCCCAGTACAAGGGCCAGTAGATCCTGGCCGCGGAGCGCAGGCGTTCGTCCCCCACGACTTCTCTTGTTTCGTTCGAAAGGCGACTCCCGACCTCATGGCGATATCCACCTTGCGCGAGCCTTGCAACCTCGTGGATGACTGCCGGGAACATCAGGTCTGCCGTTCGGGACCTGTCCACGCCCAGGCTGGCAATCCCGTAAACCACGACCGTAGTGACTATCGCCACGCCCGCCAGCACCCTTCCATCACGGCCAAGGAACACCGCAACCAAGAGGCACCAAACGGGCAGGAACAGCAGGCCGTTTTCGCGGAAAGCGAATGCCATGGGGCTCGCAACGGCGATGATCACCCAGCTGATGAGTGAGGCGTGCCCGCGACGGCAGACCCAGACCGTCTCGGCCAGAATCGCAATGATCGCGAAGCAGAACAGCACGTCATTCTGGACGTAGAACACCATGTTGGCGACGTAGGGATTCAGAACCAGAATCGCGCCCAACGCAATGGAGATGGGATGCGCCCGGCCAGAAAACGCCATCGCGAAAATGCGCGACAGGAATGCCACGATGATCGCCGCCTGGGCGAATAGCGTGAGCGGGAAGAACCGGCCGCCCAGCGAGGTGAGTTCTATGAAGCGCGCATAGAGGAAAGGCTTGCGGTTGGTGATGTCGCCCGTCAGCACTTCCTGGAGGAAGTGCCCGCTGTCATAGCTGAACACCCCGGGGCGCAAGTGCATCCACCAGGCCAGGAAGTACAGGCCGAACAAAAGAGCGAAGCCTACCCACCATATGGCGAGCTCGCGCTCCCCCTGGAACATATCGGCACGGGCTGCAGTTAGGATGCTTGGCGCCATGGATTGCCTACCAAAGGTCACGGTAAATAGTTGGATGACGAGGGCCGGGTTTCCGTCGTTGCCCGCCGCGCGGCGCGGGCAGCTGGCCACCGACCTGAGTTGACGAAGTCACGGCACCGAAGCCACATTCTGGATCCTCTCGAGCCGGAACTGGGCACCGGTGGCGAAACATTCCGGTGTAACGAGTTGCCCGGCGGTTCCAGCGACGCGATTCATGGCCGGCCTGTCCGAGGCGAGTTTGAGCAACTCGTCGACCCAGGCGCGGGCCGTATTCTCCGCATGGAAACAGTCGACTCCGGTCCTCAGCGAATGGGTGTAAGGCAGGACCCGGGACGCCAAGGTCGGCAGGCCGATCGCCGCATAATCCAGGACCTTGATCGAGCTCTTGCAATCGTTGAAGCGATTGGAGAGCAGCGGGGCCACGCCGAGATCGAAATCCCCTTGCTGCTGCAACCAGTGCGCAAAACCCGGATAGGACGCGCCCAGGAAAAGGGGCGGCTCAAGCACGTCCAGCCAAGGGGCATCCTCGGGCGGACGCTCACAGACACCGATGACCGAGAGGCTGAAAACGCCGGGATTCCTGGTATCGAGGATTTGCATCACCGAGCATAGGAACCGGAAGTCCTCGTCATGCGTGCGGGTCCCCATGTAAACCAGGCGGAGGCGATCGGGGTCCCCAAGCCGGGTCGATCCGCGCTTCGAAGCAGACCAGATGGACGGATCCAGCGAGTTGGCGGCGACCTGCCGCGTGCCGGAAACAAGCGGCCGCACACGATCGCTCAATGCGGGGGTGCTGCACCATACCTCGTCAGCCACTTCCAGCGAGCGGGCGACAGCGCAGCGCATCGTCCGGTACTTCTCGCCTTCGCCATGGTCGTCCATGTCCAGCAGGTTGTCGTCCAGATCGTAAATCAGGCGTGCACCGACCAGCCGGGCAATCGCCACCATGGCATCCACGTCACGCGCAGCCGGGATCGATATCCGGTGCCAGATGATGACGTCTGGAGCGAATGCGAACAGCTCTTCGACCAGCAGGCTTCTGAACTCCAGGTGCCCGCTGTCCCGCAGATACTGGAGGAAACCGTGCAAGCGGATCGAGGCACAAGGCGAAAGCGTCCGGCCGTAGTGTTCCATCACTACTGCCACGCGCGGCCCAGCGGCTGCAGGTCCCCCTGTTCTACTCCGATCACCGGCTTGCATGAGCACGACTCTTGTTGGGCGCCGCATCTCCCGCGAACTCCAGCAGGAGCCCGGGCAACTCGGAACCTGGTGTATCGACGGGAAACAGCAAGGCGTGGGGATACCCCTCGAGGCGTTCCGGGAATGCGCCGTGGTTGGGCGCCGCGATTGGCCGACCGGTTGCCATGGCAGCCGTCAACGTGAACGAATACGTCTCAGGTGCAGTGGAGGCGAAGAGGAACAGATCGGCATCGGCCTCGTCGACCAAATCGGTCAGCTCGACGTCCTTGTACCATCCAGTCGACGAGAAACGCGCCGCCATGCCCTCGCTCACCTCGCCCTCCACCAGGCCCAGGTAACCAACTAGATGGAAATGCACGGGGAGGTTCTTCCGAGCCACCTGAGCCACCGCATCGAGCACCTTCCTCTTGCCTTTGTGGTTGGCCAGGACTCCCAGGAGCACCACTCGCAGCGGCTTTGCAGCGGAAATGGCCCGCCTCTTCCATCCAGCGAACTCGATGGTCGGTTGCTGCTCATGGTAGATGACGTCGGGTCGCACGGGATGATAGCGGCTGATTCGGCTGGCGGCATCCCGGCTGGGTGCGATGACCCGCGAGGCACCGCGGATGGCCCACTCGTGGTGGGCACGCCAGTTGACGATATCCGTCGCACCGTGCGTCGGTCGCTGGGCAATGCATGCATTGCAGCCGAACGCATCGGGCTCGCCGCAATACTCATGGTCTATGGTCGTCAAGGTGATCTGGGGACACACGGTGAAATAGTCGTGCACGTGGAACTCATAGGGCACGCCCGCGATCGCCAGCCCACTACGTATGAATGGCCCGTGCCCGTGCAAGTGATGGATCTGTACGGCCTGGACGCCCATCATGGCGAGCAACTGCGCGAACTGCTGGCCACTGTCGACTTCGATGCTCAGCTCGAAACCATCGAATGCCGATCGATTCTCCAGGTACATCTTCGTCGCACTGCCCGCGACCGGCTTCACCACGACGACATGGTGGGTATCCGCTAGCTCGTCACAGATTTCCCGGACTCGTCGCTCGGTCCCCCCGCCGATGTCGTGCGTGATCAAGGCCAGGATCGGCTTCTCGTCTCGCTCCCACAGGGCGAACGTAAGACGCAGCCTCGACACCATGCTGGGATCCAGCCCGACGTGACGTGCAATCAGGGCGTTGTATTGCGGGTAACGCTCTTCAATCACGCGCGCGGCATTGCGCTTGCCTTCGCTGCTGGTCGCGGCAAAGCTCACCTCGCCGACGTGCTTGACGAAGACGTCGGTCGCAAGCAAATGCGAGAACCCCTTGGCCGAAGCCTTCAGGCAGAAATCGTTTTCTTCGCCATATCCGCGACCGAATGCTTCCTCGTCGAAGAAACCGACCGCCTCCAGGCAGGGCCTCGTGATCAGCATGCAGAAGCCGACGCTGGTCGGAAGATCGACACTCACCCCTACATTCACCTTGGCGGCGAGCACGTCGACTTCGGCGACCGAGCAGTCGCTCGGCATCGAGTTCTCGCCCAGCTTGGGATAACTGCAGATGGTGGCATTGTTGGACAGGGGCGCGACCGTTCCGGCGCGTTCACAGCGTGAAGCGTGGGCATGGAGCCGGTCCACCCAGTCGTTAGCAACTTCGGTGTCGCTATTCAGGAGCAACACCGCGCTGCATTCGGGAGTCGCCAATGCGGCGCGCATCCCACGGTTGACCGTCCGCACGAAGCCCTGGTTTTCCGCATTCTCCTCGAGGAGAACTTGGCCCGCCGCAGCCAAGGTCCTCAGATACTCGGTCACCTCCGGCTCGGGTGATGAGTCATTGATGACCCTCAGGCGGGTACGGATGCGATTGCTTGAACTGAGAACCGACTCAAGGCACCTCCGTGTCTCCTCGAGGTTTCGGTACACCGGGACGATGATGTCGACGCACCCGTCACGCACGGGACCGAGGGATCCAGGGAGCGCGAAGTCCTCGAGCGTGAGATACAGGCTGCTGATGTCGATGCCGAGCTGGCGGCCATGGACGAGATAGTGTGCCAACGGGTCCAGGCCCGTTTTCGAGTATTCCGGGTACTTCGACGCGTACCGCGCCATGTCGAAGTCCGGCCCCGGATTTCTCAGTTCCGTCGCCCCGTATCGGCAGAAATGCCTGGCGGGCGACATGCCCGAGCGGGCAATGTCCTGGTTCCGCTCCAGATACCACGCCGAATTGAAGTAGGCGTTGGGCTCACGCCCCTCCGCGATCCCCTGCTCGATGAAATGCACCAGCGGGTTCCAGCCTTCGGCCGAAACGTCCCGGTAGTGCGAGAGGTACCATCGCGCGTCGAAATAGGGATGGGCCTCGGGATGACCTTGCCAGTGCGCCGTGTAAACCGCGAGCGCGCACGCCGAACGCGGGACGTCCGGGTTGCGCGCCCGGAAGAAGCCTGGATCGAACCATTCACAAGGCTTGTACCCCAGCTTTTCGCCCGCCATGACGTAATGCAGAAGCGCTTCACCTGGAGTGCCGGAGAACTTGTACTCGTAGCGGTAGTAATCGGCGTCGAACAGGGGGTTGGCGACACGTGGCCTGTCGTCACTCCAAACGCCCGACGCCAGTTCCAGCTCGTTGGCTGGCGCACGCCCTGTGACGGCGCCATACCACGCCTGGTCGATCACGCCCGACCGGATCAGCACCCTAAGTTTGAAAGGGATAGGCAGAAACCGGGCCGGCACCCTGGAAAGCCACCCGTAAATCCAACTCTTCATGCCCGTAAGCCAGACTGGCATTGCTCTACTTTCCTTGTCAGGTATGCCCACGAACACTCGATGGGTCTCGGCCGAGCAGCTTCAGAAGCTTGCGCGACCACTTGCGCTGCTCACGTTTTTCCAACTCTTCACTCAACTCGCCCAGCCCGTGACTCAATTCGCCAAGCTCTTCACCCAACTCCCCAAGCTGCAATTCAACCGTGCCAACCTTTCGGACGGTCTGGTCTTCCAGCTCTTGCAGCACCTTGATGCGATTGTCCATCTCGCCCAATACATCACGGTGCTCCTTCAGACGCTGGTGAACGCCGGAAAGCGCGGAGGCGGACTCGGACATCAACTGCTCTCGCACCGTGACCAGGTCATGTCGCACGACGTCGGTGTATTCGCTCAGCATCGACTTGAATTGCTCTGCTGACTGCGCCACTTCACTCCTCACGTTTTCCACGCCCCCAGCTGCGTTGACAACCGTCGCGGAGGTGGAATCCGCCATCTTGCGAATCTCCTCGACGGCGCTTCGTAGCTTGGCGAGCTCTGCCTCGATCAAGTTCCTGACATGGGCGACGTCGTGCCGCACGTTTTCGAACCCGCCGGTTATCTCCGCTTTATCCTGGCTCTTGGACTCGCGGTTAAGAGAGCGCTCGTGCACCAATGCGCTGTTGAGGCGAGCCCGCTCCGTGTCGTCCTCGACGCAGGATCCCAGTCTCTCGAACAGCCCCTTGATCAAACCTGCGTCGAGCTCCTTGGAGAACAGGGGCGCGATCTCGGGTGGGACGACCGAGCCGACGGACACAACCCCCAGACCATGGCCATGTGTGAACTCGAAGCAGTCGTAGCGCTGCTCGATCTCTTGCCAGAATCGCCAAACACCGAATCCGCGCTCGCGCACGCAAGTGTCGTGGAACAGCACGATGGCCCTGTCCGAGAGCTTCGGCAACCAGGTTTCGAAGTCGTGCTTGACCGCGTCATAGGTGTGCAGGCCGTCGATATGAAGGAGATCGACTGAACCGTCTTCGAAGTAATCGGCCGCCTCATCGAACGTCATCCGCATCAACTCGGAAAACCCTGCGTACTTGCGCGAGTGATACGCATCTAGCTGCTCGTAAACCTCTTCCCCATACTCGCCGGCATGCTCGTCCCCGGCCCACGTGTCCACGGCGAAGCACTTGCAGGCAACATCGTTCGCGACGATGGCTTGGCAAAATGCCAAGTATGAGCTCCCATGGTGGGTTCCCAGTTCCACGAGCATGCGCGGACGAAAGCACTCGATCAGCCAGCCCGCAAATGGTATGTGCGTAAGCCAGGCGCTCGGCGCCGCCCTTTCCGCGCGCATGTACATCGACTTCTTGAGAGGAAAGTCAGGCATGTGGGTTGCTTCCATCAAATACTGGGGTCTAGCGAGTTCGTCGGTGGGCGAGCATGGTTCGACAACAGCATGCAGTCCGCGACACCGTTCGTCAGCCGGGCAAGTCTCCGGACTCAGGAAACCTCGGCCGCCACCGGCCGCAGAGCCAGGCCTAGCGAGATCAGCAGCCGGCTCATCCGGCTACGAGCCCCTTCCGGGCGCTTCCTGAACACACCCACGGTGTCGCCCCATTGTCCGCTATCTGGATCCTGGTGCGGCTCCCAGTCCGTCGAGACCTGCAGCAGGTCGCAATCGCCGAATTTGGCCAGGGCCCGATAGCCGTCCGGATAGAAGCGCCAACAGTCTTGCGGAAACCGATGCTCGGGGCCGCGCGAAGGCGCGATCAGGAAAATCATCCCGCCAGGCTTGAGTACCCGCAGCATCTCCAGGAACGTCAGCCAGAAATATTCCACGTGCTCGAAGGCCTGCCCCGAGATCACGAGATCCTGGGAACCGCTTGCGAACGGAAACTTGTACGGGGAGGTCAACACGACGTCCACGCCGGGGCCTTCCGCCAAATCGACGCCGGTATAACGCCATCCCGGCGGCGTAAATAGGCTCCGGTACGATCCATTCACGTCATAGGAGCCGATATCCAGCACGGAAATCGACGCGCCGGGATCGAGGTGATCCCGAACAAGGGAGCTCATGTGCTCGTAGGAACTAGCATGCATCCGAAATTCCTCGTGTAGGGATCAGCCCGCAACAGACAGCTTCGCGGGATGCTCCTCGGGCCGATGGTCGGCATTGGACTGTCACTGGCTGACCTCGACCCGGACAATGTCCAGGCTCACCCTATCGAACGGGATACCGACCAACCCGTAGCGCAATTTCCCGGATGCGACATTGATGAGCAGCGCATCATGCAACCAGTGATGTTGGACGTGGTTGAACGGGTCCCCATCTGCGATGGCGACTGTCATCGAGTAAGTGCCATTCGGCAACATCGGCAGATGGAAAGTGAAGCTGGCTTCCAGCGTCGACCCCGCTTCGGCAGCAACCGGGGCGCCATGACCGTACGTGTTGTCGCCAAACAGAGATTGCCCCAGTTTGTCCTTGACGAAGAAGCCGATGATCGGGCTGGCTAGCGCAGCCTCGCACCGCGCCCGGATCCTGAGGTGCACTTTCTCCCCGCCACGCAAGACGCCGCAGGGGTTTCCCGAGGCATCGTGCATCTCGACCCGCTCGATGCGAGCGGCCCCCGATTCCCACCCATCCGAGTTCGCGATGTTGTCGAAGAACTCCAAATGGGTTTCATCTTCGCCTGCGCTAGGGGGCACGGGCGCCGGCTCCAGGTCCACCTCGCCCCTGGATTCCCTGATGGCGTGAAGCTTCAAGGAGTCGCCATACACCTCCTGCGCGGTGAACTCCAGGTACGCATTGCTCACTTCCTCGGCAGAACCCTTCATCCGGATCTGGCCCTGGTGCATCCAGATAGCGCGATCGCAGAGATTCAGCACGGAGGCCGCATCGTGGCTCACGAAGAGGATGGTCCCCTTCTTCTTGAACGCACGAAGGAATCGCATGCATTTCTGCGTGAACGCAGCGTCGCCCACAGCAAGCGCCTCGTCGATCACCAGAATTTCCGCGTCGACATGGGCAATGACGGCGAACGCGAGACGCACTACCATGCCACTCGAATACGTCTTCACGGGCTGATCCATGAAGTCGCCGATGTCCGCGAACAACTCGATGTCCTCGAACCGCTGGTCTATCTGCTCCCGGGTCAACCCCAACACACTGCCATTGAGATAGACGTTTTCCCGGCCAGTGAACTCGGGGTTGAAACCCGATCCGAGTTCAAGCAACGCGGCGACTCGACCATCAATGTCGACGTTACCCGCTGTCGGCGCCAAGGTTCCGCAGACGATCTGCAGCAGGGTGGACTTCCCCGAGCCGTTCCGGCCGATGATTCCCACCGTCTGCCCGCGAACCACTTCAAAGGAAACGCCACGCAGCGCCCAGAACTCATCGAAGTACTTGCGCTGCGGTCTACCCAGCGCTCGATGGGCATGCGGGAGCACCGCCTGCTTCAAGCGGTCATGCGGTTTCCCGTAGACCTGGTAGCACTTGAATACGGACTCGATCCGGATCGCGATGTCGGGCACTACGGCGTACCCCGATGACCGGAGATACGTCGGAGCTGAAAGGCACCCATCTCGTCAAATGACATCCGCAAACCCCCGGCGTAGCTTCTGGAAGAACCAGAACCCTGCCCATGCAATCAGCGCCCCCATCAAGAGGTGCTTGCCCAACCCGACCCATTCCGGCTGATGGCCCCACAGGAGCACGGCCCTGGATTGTTCGATTATGAAAGTGAGCGGGTTGAGGTAAATCCAGCTTTGATACTGCTCCGGTAGCGCCGACACCGGGTAGAAAACGGGCGCCAGGAACAACATCACCATCGTCAGGATCGCAGTGACCTGCCCGATATCCCGCACATACACGCCGAACCCGGCAAGCAACCACGTAAAGCCCAGCGTCGTCAGGACCAGAGGGGCCAACACGAGCGGGAACAGCAGAGCGGTCCATGGGATGGCGCCGTTGATCAACAGCTGTGCAACCAGTAGCACCGCCAGCGCGACCGCGGTGTGGAACAGGGCCGAAACCAGGGCCACCAGTGGCAATATCTCCAACGGAAACACCACCCGCTTCACATAGTTTCCGTGCGCCAGGATCAGCGTTGGCGCACGGTTCACGCACTCGGCAAACAACCCGTGCACGATAATTCCCACAAAGAGGATGATGGCGAACGTCTCGCGACCGCCCGTTTCCACTCCCCATCGCGCCTGGAACACGACCGAGAACACGAAGGTATAAACGGCCAGCATCAACAAGGGCGTAAAGAAGGACCAACCGAATCCGGCGATCGAACCTCGATATCTGCCGGACACGTCGCGCTTGGCCAACTGCTGGATCAGCTTCCTGTGCGTTGCGATACTTCGAGCGAGCGCGACCGGGGACCCGGATTTAGCTAGATGTGGATTCATTCGGAATGCGCGGCCTCGAGACCGCGTTCGACCGCGGACAGGATGTCTTCCACCGTCTCCACTCCCACGCTCAATCGCACCAAGCTGTCGGAGATTCCCAACGTCGCCCGCCGCTCTTCCGGCACGCTCGCATGGGTCATGATCGCTGGATGGTTCATCAAGCTCTCCACCCCACCTAGCGACTCGGCCAGCGTGAACAGTTCCGTCCGTTCACAGAAGCGTTTGGCAGCCTCGAAACCGCCCTTGAGCACGATCGACAGCATTCCGCCGAAACCATCCATCTGTCTTGCGGCGAGGGCATGGTGTGGGTGCGACTTGAGGCCCGGGTAGATCACCTTCTCGACCAATGGCTGCCCCTCCAGCCACTCGGCCAATGCCTGCGCGTTCTCGCAGTGGGCCTTCATCCGCAGGTGAAGGGTCTTCAGACCGCGCAGGGCCAAGAAGCTGTCGAACGGACCTTGCACCCCGCCCACGGCGTTCTGCAGGAAGCCCAGCTGCTCGGCCAATTCCGGGTTGTCACCCACCACGGCGATGCCTCCCACCATGTCCGAGTGTCCATTGAGGTACTTGGTGGCGGAGTGCATGACAATGTCGGCGCCGTGCTCGATCGGACGCTGCAAGATGGGCGAGGCAAAGGTGTTGTCGACCACCATGATCAAGCCATGCCTCTTGGCAATTCGGGAGACCGCAGCCAAATCGACGACCTTCAGCATCGGATTCGTTGGCGTTTCTACCCAGACCATGCGCGTCTTCTGGGTGATTGCGCCTTCCAGCGCGGCCAAGTCAGTCAGGTCGATGAAGCTGAAATCGAGCCCGGCGCTACGCCGACGGACTCGCTCGAAAAGGCGAAAGCTGCCCCCGTAGAGGTCATCCATCGCCACGACGTGGTCGCCGCTGTCGAGCAATTCCAACACGGTGGCGGTCGCGGCCATGCCCGAGGCGAAGGCGAACCCGCGACTGGCGCCCTCCAGCGCGGCCACGCACCGTTCATAGGCGAAGCGCGTGGGATTGTGGCTACGGGAGTACTCAAAGCCCTGGTGCTCGCCCGGGCTGGACTGGGCGTAGGTGGAGGTGGCGTAGATGGGCACCATCACGGCGCCGGTGCTCGGGTCGGGCGACTGGCCACCATGGATCGCCTGGGTGCCAAGTCCGTGGTGCCGCGCACCGGCCCGGGCGCCCTCGTCGTGTTTCGTCATACCCGGATTGCTCCCGCTGGGGTGTCGCGAAAATGGCCTGCGATTCTACCACCCGCGGCGCGGCGCCCCGCCCGGATTCAAGCCTTGTCGTTCCCCGCCAGGCCCTCCATTCGGCGAGGCCGCCCGGTGACCGTGCCCCGGTGTGTGCGCCTCCGTGCGGATGCCGTGTCAATTCCCCAGCAGGGACGATATGGCTTGGAGCCTGCCGGCGGGCCCGCTGGACAGGTAGGCTCTTCTGGCAGCCCCAGGGGCGAAGCTCGGGGCCCAGGGAGGCGCCGCTCGTTGCAGAGCGAGTTCCCACCGCACAGGAGAGGGGTTGATCGCCTGTCTGCGACGCCTTGGCGAAACACGAGTGGCCGGCCCCGCCAGCCAGCCGCAGGTGGGTAGAGAGGGGCTTGCCGCCGTCGGCACACCGGGCACCGAATCCCTTCGATATGGGCATCCTTGCCCAGCGATCACCCCACGTGAGGGCGAGCATGGAAAGTCGGGAAGACCGAGAAACTTGAGCTAACTAGCCCCGCCTCTCCCCGCGACCCTCCGCTGCGCCGGCCTGCGGTGGCTGCGCGCGCGTCTGCCCGCCACACGGGGTAACACCAAGGGCTCTCCCACCGGGACGGGTGTGGGGATCCTGCGCCCGCCGCGCAGCCGCGCGAAGATGGCCACGGCCCGTGCACGCCGCGAAGTGAGCCAGTAGTACCCGAGGGTGAGCGCGATGAAACCGCCGACAAGATGGGTTTCTGTGCCCACGTCGGTCTTGAGGACCAGGGCCGCAGCGAGTCCGAGGGCGAGGGACAACGCCGCAAGCCCCAGCGCGATCTGGTTGGGCGTGAAGCCAGCATCGAGCAGCAGGTGATGCATGTGGTCGCGGTCGCCATGGAACGGGGAGCGTCCGAGCTTGATGCGTCGGACGATGAGCACCAGGCAGTCAATGACGGGTGGAGCCAGCAACCAGGGCGCGAGGGCCGGGGAAACAGGATGCGCAGCATTCTGCGTGAGGCGAAACGCCAACCAGGCGATCGTGAAGCCGAGGAAAGTACTGCCCGCGTTGCTCAGGAAAACGCGTGCCCGCCGCTGCCAGGGGAAGCGCAAGTTGAAGGCGAGGAACGCGACGATCGCGGCCAACATTGGCACCAGGAGGCCGAACAGGAGATCGTTGCCGGCATACAGGGCCGCCATGCCGAGCATCACCAGGGCTGCGAGGCACAAGGATCCCGCCAGCCCATCGGCACCGTCGGCCATGTTGACCGCATTGATGATGCCGACGGTCGCAAACACCGTCAAAGGGACCGACCACACGCCGAGGACCACCGGAGTGTCCGAGAAGAGCAGGCCGACGTATTCAACTCGAACCCCGCCCCAATAAACCATGATCAGCGCGGCCACGACGTGCGACAGGATGCGCCACCACCATCGCAGGTCAACGACATCGTCCACCAGGCCCACGACGATCAAGATCAGCGCGCTCACCGCAAATGGCAACAGCGACATCTGGTTGCCGCCCAGGACCAACAGGGTCGCCAGCACCGCCGCGGCAATGCATACCCCACCGATACTGGGGGTAGGGAGGGCATGATCCTTCCGGCCCTGGGGATGGTCCAGGAGGCCGTATCGGTGCGCGACAGGCTGAAGCAGCCACAGGAGGAGGCCTGCGACACTTGCGCTCACGGCGAACCCGATTGAATACTCGCCCATTCAACACCCTTCAATCGTAGTCCGGACCGCTTACAGTCTCGCGACCACGCCGTCAGGGCGTCGTGAACGGGGTCCCGTCCACCCTGGCCCTCCAGGTGGGAGACCGAAGCACCGAGCCCCCCAGCCTATGGCCTCGAGGCCGCTTCACGGACCTGGGCCGCAATCCACCGGTAGGTTTCGGCAAGCCCCTCGACCAGGGGACGATCGGGCGCCCACCCCAGCTTCTCGGCGATCAGGGCATTGTCGGAGTTGCGCCCGCGGACCCCGGTCGGACCGTCGACGTGGCGGATTCGCAACTGCTTCCCGGCGATTTCCATGATCATCGCCGCGAACTGATTGATGCTGACCATCTCGTCGGAACCGATATTGACCGGTCCGGTGAAATCGGAGCGCATCAGGCGCAGGCTGCCCTCTACGCATTCGTCGATATACAGGAACGACCTGGTCTGCTTGCCGTCTCCCCACATTTCGATCTCGCCGCCGTCCGGGGCCATGGCGATCTTGCGGCACAGTGCGGCGGGAGCCTTCTCGCGACCGTCGTTCCAGGATCCTTCAGGACCGAAGATATTATGGTAGCGCGCGATCCGCACCGTAAAACCGTAATTTCGCGCGTACGCAAAGTAGAGCCGCTCGCTGAACAGCTTCTCCCAGCCATACTCACTGTCGGGGGCCGCGGGATACGCCGACTCTTCGCTACAGCGCGGATTATCAGGGTCGAGTTGGTTGTACTCCGGATACATGCAGGCCGAAGAGGAATAGAAGATCCGGCCCACGCGTTCGTTGCGCATGCACTCGAGCACGTTGAGGTTGATCTGCGCCGAGTTGTGCATGATGGCAGCGTCATGCTCGCCGGTGAAGACGAATCCGGCACCACCCATGTCTGCCGCCAGCTGGTAGACCTCGTCGAACCCACCTTCCAGTGCGTGCCGGACACAGGCCGGATCGCGCAGGTCGCCAACCACGAAGTCGTCGGCCGGCGAAGGCGAATAGGGTGGCCGCTTGAGGTCCACGCTACGCACCCACATGCCTTCATGCTTGAGCCGGCGCACGAGGTGGCTGCCGATGAAGCCGCCCCCACCCAGTACTAATGCTCTCTTCGTCATTGTTCAATCTCTGTCGCGGGAATGTTGCCGATGCGCGCGCCCGGCCGGCCACACTGCAACAAATCAGCCAGGGCGCTCGCCAGACCGGCCGAATCTCCGGTCGAGACCCGCCTGTAACACTCTGGCCGTAGTCGATCGCGGCATAGCGCGTGGACGTCTGAATCCGCGCTTCCCACAAACAGCACCGGGCGGCCAGAGGCGATGCATCCATACACTTTCGAAGGCATCACGTAGCCAACGAAGCGGTCGTCCAGGGTGATGAGGTGGATATCGGCCGCGCATAGTACCCCAGCCAATTGGGCCAAGGGAACCGTCGGAGTGTGGGCGAAAGGCAAGCCTAGGCGCTCTAGCGCCGAGACGATGGCCGGCACGCGTTTCCCGGTGGCGTTCAGCCAAAGGCCCACCTCCCCCGGCCGGGCTTGCGTGAACAGGCGGTATCCCTCGATGAAGGTTTCGTGGTCATGCGCCTCGCCCCAGTTCCCCGAATAGAGCAGGGTCTTATGCCCGGCGAGCGCCGGCGGCGTGGGCGCGGGAGTGGCCAATGGATCGATGGCAACCGGCGCATCGTCGCGCAGCAGCTCCATCCGCTCGGGCGCCACGCCACAGTCGAGCAGGCGTCGCCTTTGATCGTCGCCGAGCACCTCGATGACATCCACCCGCCTGCGCCACGCGTTCGTCACACCGCCCAGTAGCCGGAGCCACCAGCTTTTCCGGCGACGGGCCGCGATAAGGCACTCGGGATGGAAGTCCGTGATCCGGTACCGTGTGCGCACGCCGAGCACTGATGCAACCGGCATCACGAAGTGGAGGAGATAGGCGGGCGATCCGGTAAAACGGATCTCATCGCAGTGGAGGAGTTCCCGCCTGGCGCCCCACAGCAGGGCCAGGTTGGCGGAAAGCGTCCACAGCGCCCGCCGGAGCAAGCTGGCGCGATCCATCGTGCGTTGCCTGATGCGGATCGTGTGCAGACGGCCGGCCCCCATGGGTTCGAGGGTGCGGCTGCTGGCGGTCGACGAGAAACCGACGAGTACGACGTGCGCGCCCTCTTGCGCCAGCCGCTGCGCGAAACCTGTCGCGTATTGACCCACCGCACCGAAGTCCGGTGGCAGCCAGTCGCACAACATGAGGATGCGGGTCGAGGTCACATGCCCTGCCTCCACCGGGGGGTTGGGGTTACCGGTCATCGACGGTTCCGAGCTCTTTGGCATTGAGGTCGATGAAATACTGGTAGATCCCCAGCATCACCGCATAGTGAAAGCCTGCACGACCATCCAGGAAGCCGAGCCGAAGCACGTAGGCATGCAGGAAGCGCAACCAAGGCCGCGCAGGCAAGCGGTTCGCAAAATGTTTAATGGCACGCCTGCGCGCCAAGGGATCGCGGTCGACGAGGGCCCGGAGCGACATGGTCGATTCCCGGGAAGTGATGTTCTGCAACGCCTCTTGCCGTGCATAGCGGAGATGCCGGGCAAACCAGTCATTGAACCCCTTGGAGAAATTGTAGTGGTCCAACGGATGCGTCAATGTTCCGACCTTGGCCAACGGTTGCACCTCACGCTGTCCGTGCCCATGGTCGACGAAGCGCAGCCTGTCCGTGCGTCCAAAACGGACTTGGTAGGAGGGATACATCCCGGCATGGCGCAACCAGCTGCCCATCAGCATCAGGCGCGACGGCACCCGATAGACTTCAAACGGCGAGCTATCTTCGCGCGCTATCTCCACCATCTCCTCGCGCAATCCAGGGGTGACGACTTCATCGGCATCCAGGTGCAAGGTCCAGCGGTGGCGCAGCCCCCCCGACTCCATGGCGTGGTTGCGCTGGCCGGCGAAGCTGTCGAAATCCCGGGTGATGACGCGCGCCCCCGCCTTGCGCGCCACTTCGGCGGTGTCGTCCCGACTACCGGAATCCATGACGACAATGTCGTCGCACCAGGCGACGCTCGGCAGGCAACGCCGAAGATTCTCACTTTCGTCCAGGGTGAGGATCACCACGGAAATCATGTATCTGCCTCGCGCAGGACTCGGGTCTTGATTGCCCTTGCGGGATTACCCGCGACCACGGTCCAGGCAGGGACGGGGCGAACCGTGACGGCACGCGCCGCAACGACCGCACCGTTGCCCACGCTCATGCCCGGGCCGACGAAAGCCTCCGTGCAGATCCAGGCATCGTCGCCAATGACTATGCCCATTCGTAGCAACGGAAGCGCCGCGTTCTCGTAATCGTGCGTGCCGGCACACAGATGAGCCAGATGCGAAACCGTCGCACGCTCACCGATGGTCACCGGCCCCAGATTGTAGATCCAGGCGCACTCCCCGATGCTGGCCTGCGCGCCCATCGCCAAGTTCCAGGGAATGGTGATCCTGGCCGAAGGGTCGATGCGCGCATCCCGTCCGATGCGGGCACCGAAGGCGCGCAGCAGCATTCGCCGCCAACCATGGCAGGGTTTTGGACTGAGGCGAAACAGTGGGCGGACGATGGCCCAGGCCAGGCGTCCGGCGTACTCGGCCTTGGTGTATGGGCGGTTCGCGCGCGCGCGGGCGATGTCGAGTTTCATGGGGAGGTGGCGTGTGCCATGAAATAGTGAGCTGTGCAAAGGTTCATCGCGAAACCCCCAGCCCGTCGCATTTCATCCTCGCCCAGACCGTGGATAGTATCTCGTCCAGCCCGGTCCATTCCGGTTCCCAATCCAGCACGCGCCTAGCGAGCGCCCCGTCGCCGATGAGCGCCGCCGGGTCTCCTGCCCGCCGAGGGGCGACACGGTAGCGTATGTCTTGGCCGGTCACGCGCCGCGCCGAGGCGATTGCCTGCAGTATGGAGTAGCCCTGGCCATTGCCGAGGTTGTACGCCTCCGCTCCGTCGACCTGCCCGGCGAGCAGGCGCCGCCCTGCCAGAAGGTGTGCGCGACACAAGTCGCTGACATGCACGTAATCGCGGATGCACGTACCGTCCGGGGTCGGAAAGTCGTCACCGAACACCACCAGCGCAGTCTCTTCTGGATCACCCCCTGCCTGAAGTCGCGCCGCTTCCCGCAGGATCAAGGGCAGCAGGTGGGTCTCGGGCTCGTGGCGCTCCGTGGCCCGTCCGTCGGGGTCGCAACCCGCGGCGTTGAAGTAGCGAAGGCTGATGCTTTCCAGGCCATACGCTACGGCGTAATCGCGCAATGCCTGCTCGGCCGACAACTTGGTCCAGCCATAAGGATTCACCGGCACTTGCGGGTGGGCTTCGTCCATCGGCAAGGCCACGGGCGCACCGTAAGTCGCGCACGTGGACGAGAACACCATTCTCCGTAGTCCCGCCTCCAGCATTCCGCGCAACAGGCACAGCGTGCCCGCGACATTGTTCTCGTAATACGGACGCGGATCGGAGACTGATTCGCCGACGTAGGCAAGCGCAGCAAAATGCATCACCAGATCAAAGCGCTCGATGGAGAGGCAGCGGCGGACGTCGGCCTCGGACCTTATATCAGCCTCCAGAAGGGTAAACCCGGCCACGGCGTCGGCGTGCCCGCGCGACAGGTTGTCGAGCACTGTCACTCGCATGCCGGCGTCCGCGAGCGCATGGCACATGTGGGAGCCGATGTACCCGGCGCCACCAACTACAAGGACTGAAAGAGTCATGCCTGGGCCCTGTGCGAATGGCTGCCGGTTATACCTGCGTACAGCGAGCAGAGGCCATCGATCATCGCATCCGGAGAGTAACGCTCTCGCGCGAGGGCGCGGGCGGCCTGGCTTGCCCGAGCACGGTAGTCGTCATCGGCAACCAGCTCGCAGATGGCGGAGGCCACTGCTTCCGCTTCCGGGGCGACCGCGATACCAGCGGCCGCGGCCTGGATTTCGTCGGCAACCGCGACTCCGCGTCCCAGTACACACGGCAGCCCTGCGCTGAGCGCCTCGACCGCCGCGATACCGAAGTTCTCGGAAAAGCTGGGTAGGACGAACACGTCCGCGGACCCAAACGCGCTGGCCTTCAGGTGCCCTTCCACATGACCGGCCCAGACGACTGCCGGGGCGACTTGGAGTTGTTCCGCCGTGAGCCGAACCTCAGCGAGATACGCACGGTCCCCGTCTCCGCAGATACTCAGCCTGGCTTGCGGGTAACGCGCGAGGACCAGTGCGAACGCCCGCAGCAAGACATCAAGGTTTTTCTTTCGATCAATCCTTGATACGAACAGCAGGTGGGGGAATCCAGCCTTTCCAAAACGCGCCTCGTATGCACCCGACCTTTCTTTCTTCAACGGCGATATGCCCAATGGAATCACTCGGCTACGCAAGGTGAAACCCAATGTTTCGGCCTCTTCCTGCTCCTGCCGGGAAGTGAAGTGGACGGCGGCGGCCCGTGTGAGCAACGGACCCTCGACCATGCGAATGGAAAGCGCCTTGAAGGCGCTCCGGCGATGCTGCATTCCATAGTGGTTGAGCACGCCCAGTGGTCGGATGATGCAGGGCACGCCTCTGTTTGCGGCGATCGCCGCGGCCACCACGGGCGCGAACGAGAATAGCGAATGCACGTGAACGGCATCGAACCCCGCCAGGGATCGCCAAAGCCAGCGTGCGAATGGCAGCGACGCCTTGTACAACGAGGTCTGGCGCGGGAAGTAGATCCGCTCGGCTCCATTGCACGGCACCAGGCGACCGAGCGGGACATCCATGCGGCCGGCGGGCCCGTCATCATCCGTGGTTGCGGTCACGACGTGGACGCCGCGGGCCGACAATCCTTGCTCGATCTGCGCCATGGCTCTGGCGGGACCGCCGCTGGAAAGGGAGACTGACGGAATGACATGCAATACGCGCAAGCCGGCCGAGGGGCAAGATTGCGATCGGCGAGGGAGCGCCGCATCTGAAGGGGGGTCGCCGTCCCCGCGGAAGGGAATGGTCAACGAGGCTTCCTGCACTCGAAACCCAGTGCATTCTCCCAGCGTTCGGCTGATTCGACGGCACGGAACGCTGGGTCGCTGGAATCGTTGAAAGTGGCAGCACGGATGTCGATGAAACCCGCCTCGTTGAGTCGGTACGCGAGTGAGGGAAAGTCCCACATCCATAGATGTCGGCTGTTGCCGTACGCGGTACGCACCATTGCCAACAGGCCTCGGGGGCGCTCTTCCCATCCCATCAACGTGGAGCGCATGAATTCGGTCGCCGGCTCGTGGTCACGACTGGACAGATAGGCCTGCACCTCCTGCGCCAGATCGGGAAGCACCCCCCGGAAAACGCCACCCGGCTTGAGCACCCGCAGGACTTCCCTGAGTGCAAGCAGACAATCCGACAAAGCCAAGTGTTCCAGGACGTGCGAGCAGTAAACGAGATCCACGCTGCCATCGCTGAGGCGCAGCCCGCGCACGACATCCCCGTAGACGACGCGGCGACTGAATTGCGGATGCAACCACGGCCGCAGCAGGGGCCCGGCAATGGGCAAGCGCTGCAGTCGAAGCGTCGGAGACGCATCGACATTGAGCCACCCCTCAGGACCGTCCAATCCCGCCCCGAATTGCAGGTTCATTCCATCTCCCCAGTTTCCGATGCCGTGCTGCAGGACGTCACAGCCGTGCAGCGCGCCAGCGCTCGAAAGTCATCAGGCTCCATTTCTGGTACCACTCCTCGGCAACCACGGGGAGGCCCTTGCCAACTTCGCGGAAACCCGCCCCGAAATCCTGCTCAAGCCACTTGCGCACCGGGAAACTGAACCCGCGCTTCGGGGCATTCAGCACTTCCGCTGGCAGTTCCGGAACCGCCTGCCGGAGCAGGCCCTTGCCCGGCTGCAGCCGCAAGGCGGCCGGCACGGTTGCCATTGTATCGAACAGTGTCCGATCCACTAGGGGCAGACGCAGTTCCAGACCATGCGACATGCTCATGACATCACTGTCACGCAGCAACTGGTTGCGCATGTACCGTGTCAGCTCGAGCTGACTGATGGCTTGGGCTCCAGTGCCCTGCACCGCCGTTTCCTGCGGCCAGCCACCGCGGAGGACATCGTTCGTGTCCATGCCACAGTAGTGCGCCGCCAGCTGCACCGCTTCCGGCAGGGAAAAAATGCCGCGATAGGCACGATAGGAGGCTGCGAGCGTACCGCCGGCGACCACTGCATCCACGGCGCGGCGCCAGCGGGGAGGAAGCCGCCGCAATTTGGCGAGGTGACGCATCGTCGCGCCCGCCATCGGTATCCCCGATATCAGTCGCGTGGCCGCGTGCAGGCGCGGCACCCGCTGGAAACTGGGATAGCCCCCGAAGAGTTCATCGCCGCCCAGGCCAGACAAGACCACCTTGAACCCGTTGTCGTGAGCGAATCGAGACACCGTCCAGGTATTGAAGCCATCGACCGAGGGAACGTCCATGGCATCCAGGAACTCCGGAAAACTCTCCCTGGCAGCCCTCGCGTCGAGCTTGTGGACGTGGTGGTGCGCCCCGAACCGCTTCGCCGTCCTTGCCGCGACCGCGGACTCGTCGGCAGCGGCATCGTCAACGGCGATCGAGAACGCCGCCAGCTGATCGGCAAGGCCGAGCCGGGCAGACAACGCCAGCAGTGCCGTTGAGTCGATGCCCCCGCTCAGGAAGAGACCCACCGGAACATCACTCACGAAGTGAGCCCGCACCGAGTCCTCCAGGGCGTTGCTGGCGAGCTGGACCGCATCCAGATGCCCCATCGGGGCAGGTGGCGGAAACACCGGTTCCCAGAATCGTTGGGTGTGGCAACCCTCCTCGCTCCATGCCAACACCTGTCCCGGCGGCAGCATTTCCACTCCCTGGATCAGCGTGCCAGGTTCCGGCACTGAGCCGGTTGCGAAGAATCCCGCGACACTTGCCGGATCCAGAACGATCGGTACTCCTGCCTCCAAGACCACCCGCAGTTCCGACCCGAACACCAAGCCGCCTCGTGTCGCTGCATAGTAGAGAGGCTTGATGCCGAAGCCGTCGCGCGCCAGCCAGCCGCGGCTTTCCTCGGTATCCCAGATGGCGAGGGCGAACATGCCACGGAGGCGCGACAGGGCCGCGGTCCCCCATTGCCGGAACGCGTGCAGTATCACCTCGGTATCGGTGCCCGTGTGGAAGCTGACTCCAAGCGCCTCCAGTTCTACCCGCAATTCCTGGAAGTTGTAGACCTCCCCGTTGTAGCTGATCACGTACCGGCCGTCGCCGGTGGCCATGGGCTGCGCGCCGGCTGGACGTGGATCCAGGATCGCAAGCCGGACGTGTGCGAGTCCCGCGCACTGACGGGGGTCGATCCATGTCCCCTGCCCATCCGGGCCCCGGTGCAACATGACACGTTGCATTGCATCAAGGAGATGTTGCCCGGCATCCCGATCGCGGCGGCCGAAGTAGCCCCCGATACCGCACATCAGTGCACTCCTGCGCGGGCAAGCGCCTGATCGATACGCTCCTGGAAGGCAGCAGGCCCATGCCTGTCCAGGCATGCCTCGCGCAAGCGCAAGGGTTCGAACCAGAAATCCTCGCCCCTCCCCTCGAGCAGGGACTGCAGTCCCGAGGCGACCGCATCGTCATCACGCGGATCCACCAACGCACCGAGTCTTCCGTCGTCGAGTGCGTCCAGGGTTCCGTCGAGATTTCCACCCAGGACGGGCGTGCCGGATGCCATCGCTTCGAGGAACACGATCCCGAACCCCTCGCCCAGACTCGGCATTGCGTACACATCGGCCGTCGCGTAGTAGCCGGGGAGATCGGAACCGTCGACGAACCCGGCGAAGTGCACGCGATCCTCGATCTTCAGTTGACGTGCCAACTCGCGCAACCTCACTTCATCCTCACCGCGGCCTGCAATCACGTAATGCACGGCGCCCATCGCCGCGTTCAAGCGGGGCAACGCACGCAAGACTGCATCGCAACCCTTGTAACCTTCCGCTGGATCCAGCCGCGCTACGGTCAAGACGACCCGCGCTCCTGCCGGGACCGCCAGGCCCGATCTAAGCGAATCGCTTGTTGTTCCCGGGTGAAACCTCCCGGGGTCGACGGTATTGCCAAGGATCTCGATACGGTCGGGATGGACACCCAGCGCCCGTGCGCGATCACGGGTCCACCGCGACACCACCCACACGGCGCTGGCCCGACGCAAGGCCATGCGCCGCAGAACCGACATTCCCGGATCGACTTCGACGCCGTGCCCCACCACGGCATAGGGGATGCCGAACAGGATCCTCGCCACAAGGGCGACGGGTCCGTAATTCAGGTGGGTGCAGATCACCAGTTCCGGCCGTTGCGCGCCGGCAAGCCGCAGAAGCAGCCAGGCATACGCAAGCTTGCGCAGTGGCAACGACCAACGACCCGCTCCGTGCAGGGGTTGCCCAAGCAGGCTTCCCCCCACGTCATCGCGCCCGCACAACGTGATGGGGCGAGCCTTGAGCAACAGGACCTGGACCAAGGCTTTGCCGAATGCGGCGATCCCGCCGCCGAAACCCGTGAACCCAGGAGACCACACCTGGAGTCCTCCGCGAGCTGGAGGGGGCGCCGACATGATCACGCCTGATGGGGGACGCGCGCTGGCGCGAGCCAGCGCAGCACGCGCCGTCCCAACAACCACTGGAAGGCCAACAGGACCCCCAGCCCGAGCACGAGTGCACTCACCATCTTGAGGTTGGATTGCTCCAGCACCGATGCACCCAGGCCGATCAGCACCGTGGCGCTGGCGTATCCCAATAAGGGGTATCGGGTGCCGCGTACGACGACGCGGTAGGCCAACCCAAGCAGGATGCCCCACAGCAACAATGGTGCCAGCATTCCCGGGGCACCGAAGTCGATGTAGCTCTCGGCCACGTACCCGAGACTGATGGATGCCCCCTCCTCTGCCCCTGCTACAGGCTGTCCCGTGTAATAGGAGGTCCGTTCCGAGTCGTCGATCACTGCCTTGTCCGGGAACAAAAGGCGGGGCATGAAGGGTCTCGCCAGGGCCTCTGCCCAGAGCCGTCCGTTCTCGTGCTCGATGTGATGGGGCACAGTTTCGATCACCTGGCCCAGGTACGAGACATAGGTGATGCGTTCCACCAAGGTCAGTACTGCATCGCCGTAGCGTTCTGGTGACATGTCTCCTATCAGGTCGCCCAGCTTGGCCACCCGCTCCGAGACGGGAGCGAGCACCACCTGCTGTCCCGTCCCCTGGTTCAGGAATGCGCGGTAGTCGCTTTTGATGGCGGTCCACGTCAAGCCAAGAAACAGCACCGCCGCTGCGAGCGCCGCGACCGTCTTCAAGCGCATGTCGCGCAAGGATGAACTCGATGTCAATGCCGCCAGCATCATCACGATAACCACAGTCTTGAAGTCGCTGAAGAACCCCAGGAAGCCCACCACAACCTCGATCGCGAACACCACCGCCAGCATTCCGAACCCTTGTCGACGGTTGAGCACGCAGAACGTGAACAGGTAAACCATCACCCATCGCAACAGACTCAGGGCCAGGATGGGCTGGATCAAACCCGGCACCACATAGGCAACCCTGGTGAGCAAGGTGGACCCCGCGATCGCCAGCAAGCAGGCCACGAACAGGCGGCGCAGGGAAAGTTGCCCTGCAATGGACGAGACCGAAGCCTGGGCGACCGGCGCATACCGCGGACCCATGCCCATACGAGCCCCGATCGCAATCGCGAACACGCCGGCCAATGTCAGCCAGGTCGCTGCTTCCAGCCGGCTGTCGTAGGAAAGGTCCGCGAGGCGCTGTCCGATGACATTGGCGTAAAAGACGAGGATGGACGCCTGCAGCCAGTGGTACCCCATTGCATACAGGAGCACTGGCGGCTCCCCGGGCCGCCAAAGCATCAGTACCAGCGCCGGCGCCAGCACCAGCGAGGCCAGTGTGAGCCCGGGATTGGCCGTGAAAGCGGACACCAGCGCGCACAGCACGGCGATCACGACGATACCCAGACCCGTCCGCCGGTCGATCTGCATCACCTTCGGCTCCCGGACGACGACGCAGCGGATACGGCGCTGGACATGGCCTCCAACAAGGCACGCCCCGCGACTGCATACGAATAGTCCTCCTGCACGCGGCTCCGTGCCGCCGCACCCATGCGGCGCCGCTCGGCCGAGCCGCACTCAACCACCGACCGCAAGGTCCGCGTCAGGGCCTCTCGGTCGCCCGCGGGAAAAACCCAGCCGGTCTGCCCTGGTTCCACGAGGTCGGCCGCACAACCAACATGGGTGCTGACCACGCAGGGAACCCCCATGTTCATCGCTTCGTTCACCACCAGGCCCCAAGTCTCGCCATTGCCATGGGATGGCAGCACGAGCACATCGGCCGCCGCATAGACCATCGGCATCCGGCTCTGGTTCTGGAACGGAGCCAGGATCACGTCCGTCCCCAGGCGGTCGCCCGCGCATGCGCGCAGCTGGCCCTCCAGCGCGCCGGCGCCGACCATGAGCAGCACTGCCCCCGAAGACTCCATGCCCGGCTCGTCCCGGAGGGCGAGAAACGCATGCAAAAGGTCGAGCGGACGCTTCTTCTCCTCGAACTTCCCTGCAAAGAGGATCACGAGGGCGTCCGCGCGGATGCCGAGCTCTGCGCGCCAAGCCGTGGCCTGCTCCGCAGCATCGCCCGTGGCGGCAGCGAAACGGTCGTTGTCCACGCAATGCGGGACCATGTGGATCCGTGAGGGGGGCATCCCGGCATCGAGGAAATACTGGCGGTTGGCGGTCCCGACAGCCAGTGCGGCGGCGGCCCTTCGGAACAGGAACCTGCGGGCGAGCCTTGCCAGACGTTGGCGAAGGTGGCTCGGTCGCGCGATGTCGTGTGAATCCCCGCGCAGGAGGACCGGAATGGACCGCGGCAGCGAGGACATGAGCAGGCGCAGATGGGTGCGGTAAGCGTAACCGAAAAGCAGGATCGCATCGGGAGGGTCATCGGCCAGCAGATCCAGCAGCTGGGGGTTGTCCAACCCCGAAAACGCGTCCGTTCCCGGGTAAGCGCTGCGGTTTGGGACCATTACCCACGAATAGCCTTCCAGTAACGGAACGTCCCAGACCAGGGAGTGGCCGAAATCAGGGTCAAAGCGGTTCTGAACTCCGAAATCCCAAAGGTAGTAGACCTTCAGTTCGACTGCGCCCTCTTGCGCCAGGTACTTGAACCACGGGGCGTAGTACTGGGTCGGATGGGAAATCACTACCGCGAGTCGGGGCTTGCCGGGCGAACGCTTGCTCATCGTCGCGCATCTTCCAGGCAGAGTCGGAGAAAACCCGTGAATTCCGCCGCACACGCCACATCCGTAAAGGGGTGGAATGCGTCCTGGTCGAGGGGTACCCGGCGGGCATCGTCGGCCTTGTCGAACCACTGCCGGCCAATGCGGGTGGCCAGGGTGGCCACGCTATCCCCGTCGTCGAAGGGTACGCAGACTCCGCCGCCGGCCCGGCGGAACAGCTCCACCACCGTGCTGCGCCGATGGAAGATCGCCAACAGCGGCTTGCCGGCCAGCAGGTAGGGGTAGATCTTTGAGGCGGTATAAGCGGGATCATCGGACCCCGGCACCATCAGGGCATCGGCATTGCGAAGGCACCACAGGGTTGTCCCATAGCCGATACGGTCTGTCTGTTCGGAAACGACATCACCGACCCCCCGCTCCTGCGCCAGGGGCTCGAAGGTCTTGCGGCCGCTTCCCGAGCGCGCGTATGACGTGCCGATGAAATGCATCCGCACGTCGGTGTCGCGTCCTGCCGCCCGTGCCTGGGCGAGAGCCTCGAAAAGCGCCGAGGCGGCCAGCGCCATGTCCTCCCCTCCTCGTCCCACATAGACCCAATGGCGGCCGCCGCCGGCCGGGTCGAAAGGCAGGGGGCCAGCGGGCGTCTCGGGTAGCCGGTCGAAGTCGCGCGAGGCACCCGGGAACCCCTGCACGAGGACGCGCGGCAGGGTGGCCTTTGGATATCGGGTTGCGAGTTGCCGGGGATAGTCCGGCGACACCGAGGTCAATCCGCTGCAATCACGCAGCACCCTGGGCTCCATCCACCGATGGATGCGGCGGATGACCGCATACTTCAAGCGGCCACCTGGAGGTGCATTCTCCGGCCTGAGGGCGTAGTAGTCACTCACCCAGGCATCCTGGTAATCCATCACGTATGGCACGCCGAACAGGCGCTTCCAGAGCGGTCCGAGGATGTGGGTTTCAAACACCGTCGTCGAAAAATAGACCAGGTCGAAGTGCCCGGTGCGCAACAGCCGGTTGCCCGCTCGCGCCAGGGGTGGGATCGCGCGAAAGCCGAGCGTGCCGAGCCCCGGCAGCCTGCTCCACGGTTTTCCCGGGACAGGCACGCGATGCACGACGACTTCCGGAGGCAATCCCTCCTGCAACCATGGATCAAGGGGAGACTCGACCGCGCCAGGGTCCACGGAGAGGACTTCGACCTGGCATCCATTTTCCTGCAAGTACGGTAGCAACATCCGTACCCGTTGCATGTCGGCACTACTGACCGGCGGGAAGTGGGGCGAGACGATCAGGATACGGAGCATGGGTTTCATTTTCCCATGGCCCGTTCGAGCGCATCCAGCAGGCGGGGAGCATGCATGCTCCAGTCCCAGACCTCGCGCGATGCGGTGAGCGCGGACTGCCGGCATGCCGCCAGCTTCTCCGGGGAATCGATCAGCGCCTGCATTGCCGCCGCGAGGCCCGTGGCGTCGCCCGGCTCGACCAGAAGCCCTGCACCCGGACTCGCCGCCATGACTTCGACCTGGCCGGCAGTGCGGGTCGCTATGACAGCCGCCCCCGCCCGCATGTACTCGTGGATCTTGTTCGAAGCGGTGAGTTCCTTGTTCCGGCAGTAGGGTGCCTCCAGCGCGAGCCCGACCGCATGCTGCCGGTTGGCGGCCAGAAGTGCATCGTTTGGAACGGGTGGAAGGACATGGACGCGACTTCGCGTCGCGCCGCCGAAGACCGTATCGAACCATGAGCCATATCCACGCATCGCGCCGCGCAGGTACAGGTTCCATTCCCCGCGCAGCTGGGGCAATGCACTTGCCAGGACTTCAAGCCCGCGTCCGGGACCGATGGTCTGCGAGAACCAGTAGAAGGACACGGGGCCGGGCACGCGAGAGCTCGGGCGATCTTCGACCGGTGCCGCGGGGAAACAGTTGCGTACGACAGTGGGGCGCCGATCCGTTCCCGCACTCTCGGCGAGCGCCGACGCCATCGCCTCCGTAGGCGCCAGGCACCCATGCGCGCGGTGCAGAAGGAGCATCTCGAGCTGGCGCAAGCGGCCACGGACGGCTGGCGAGCGGTCGCTGGGCAGCTGGTCCTCGGAGAACCAGTCCTCGAAATCCACCACGATGCGCTTCCCTGCGCCCAGCAGTCTCTTCGCAACCCAGAGTCCAGGCTCCGAATGCACCGTGACCAGATCCGACGGTTGGCCCGCCGCATAACGCCAAAGTTCAGGTGCACCTGGCCCGAGGATCCGGGAGGAGAACAGGCCGATACGCTTGAAGCCCTCATGCGCGAGCCTGTGCCTGAGCCTGTCGCCCAGGTCCCTTCGACCCGGACGCAAGTCCGTCACGGCTGCGAAATCGATGTCAAGCTCGCGCGCCAACGACAGGTCTTCCTGTGCCAAACGCGGATCGAGCCAGTTTCCGCGTACCAGGACGCGTGCCCCGGCCTCTCTCAGCGCGCGCGCCTGCTTCTGCACACGCGGCGAGCTGGCGAGATGGCCCATGATGAGACTTACGACGGTCCGTCCCTGCCAAGGCGCTTCAGGGGGGGTCGGTCTGGAGGGGTCAACCATCGCCATCGGCTTCCTGCTGGACCGCCCGGGCGATGGCGCTGTACTCCCGCGCCCGGTCGGCCAGGCGGAGGTGCTGAAGCACATAGGCGCGTGGCTGGTAGTCCGCCTGGGCCAGGCCCGCCATGAACTGCTCCAGCGCAGTTTCAAACTCGGCAGCGTCGGAGAACCGCAAGCCGCAGCGCTCGTCCCAATATGGCACCGAGGTTACCGGACCATAGACCACGCGATGCGGGTAGTAGGAGGGGTCACGCCATGGCCCTCCCTGGTCCCAGGCGAGCAGCGGCACGCCACATGCCAGGGCTTGCTGGTAGGCGATCCCCTGCGTCTCATGCTCGCACAGGAAAACCATGCCGCGGCAGCGCGCCAAAGCCTCTCGATAGTCCCGCTCCCGATAGCGTCCATAAGTCAATTCCATGAACGAGATGCCGGCCTTTCGCAGCCGGCTCCGGATCGGTTCCAGCAAATCACGTTCTCGCTGCCCGCGGTCCCAAAGGACCTTGTCGTAAAGCAGAAGATCGGTGTCCTTCGGCACGTCGCCTTGCGGCGACCATAGGTCCGTGTCGATGCCTACCGGCCACGCCTGTACCCGGTCGCCCCAATAGGGCTGGCACATGCGTTGCATCCATGGTCCTGGGACGAGGACGCGGCGCACGGGCCGCCGCTTGAACAAGTCCGGATCGTCGATGGGGTGCGAAAAGACCGCGGCCCCGAACAAGATCGGATTGCGCCACGCCATCACGTCCAGCAGGAAGGGCTTGCCAATGATGCATGCGACCTCATCGGGATGCCGGCGCGCATGGCGAAAATCATTGACCCGGAACGGAACACCGATCTCGCGGAGGCCTGCGCACAAGTTGAGGAAAACACGCGTCTGCCCCCCTGGGCGGGGTTTCCCGCGCACGAGGCGGCGGATCAGCCGGCGTGGGTACCGGTCCCCGGGAAGCCAGCGATCGGGGTCGGGTTCGCGATAGAAGAGATTCAGCACCATGTCGCGCGGAGCAGGCGCCAAGCGGGACCCCGGAAGAAGCGCGCTCACCTCAATTTCCCCGCCGGCGAGCGGTCATCCGGATCAGCCGCTCTTCATAGGCGTCCAAGCCGGGCTCCGGGCCGAAACATGCCACCGCGCGATCCCTGAGGGAAATTCCGGTGCGACGGCGATGAGCGCTGTTGTCCAGCAAGTCTCGCAGTCCCTGCGTCCAGTGGGCGACATCGCCGGGCCGGCGGAGCAGATCGGCGTGAGACTCGCCGAGGATATCGGGGGTGACTCCAAGGGCACTGGTCAAGACCGGTAGCCCGCATGACATTGCCTCGATCACGGTCAGGCCGAATGCCTCATCGCCAAGCGATGGGACGCATGCGACATCGGCCGCCTGGTAGTAGCGCTCCGGGAATGCGGTGACCGGCCGTAATAGCACCTTGCTGCGTCGCGTTTCGGGCAAGCGCCCCAGTTCCGCCTCGAAGTCGTCCGCGAAATCAGGGGCCACGCCACCCACCAGTAACAGGACCGCATCCTCGTGCGCCGGGCCGAGATCCGCAAACGCCCGCAGCAGGACGCGAATACCCTTTTGTTCACAAATGCGTCCCAGGAACAGCACATACCGCGCTTCTGGCTCGAGCGACAGGGATCGGCGCAGCGCGGGGACATCCGTGGCGGGCTGGAAGCGCTCGATGTCCACCCAGTTGGGAACTACCCCCAGAAGTTCCCGCGGCCAGCCACCTGCTTCCCAGCTTGCTGCGGTATGGGCGGAGGGGGCGATGCCGAAGCCGAGGTTTCGGTAACTCCACCGTAGCAACGGAGTGCTACCCACGCATGGCAATCCCAGGTGGAACAAGAACGGAACCCGGACCAACCGGTGCACCAGGGCGGCATGGCGAAGGTATCCGAGGTGCGAACTAAGCCCCGCGTGCGCGCCGCACCTGCGTACCGTCGACATCAGGTTCCATACCCCAGCCATGGTGGTGGCTGGCACTCGAAACGCGAATCCGGGGAGCGCCGTGGAGATGATGTCGGTGGCGAACGCGGCGTAGTCGGCCGTCATCGAACCGGGCTGGTCATGAACCAGCACGATTTCATGCCCGCGCCCCGCAAGACCTCGCGCCAGGGACAACACCATCGCCTCGGATCCCCCGCCATGCGCGGGAGTCGGCTCGACGACCACGAGTTTCACGCGGCCAATCCCCCGCACGGTAACGCGCCTGCCTGCCTGGGCGCACGGCGCGAATCAATTTCGTCCGGCGAGGGTCCACCCTTGTCCAAACACGCACTCACAGCATGTGCCCGCGGATCTGATATTGCCTCGAGTCCAGAGTTCTGGCTCTGGCCAGCGCGACGTCGCGAATGAAGATGCAGTTGTCCAGCGCCGGATCCAGGATAGGCAACGCATCAACGCGGCGCTGCAAGGGATCATAGGTGCAAAGAGAGAACCCGTGCGCGCGCATGGTCTGAAGAACTCTGTCTTCGTCGAATCCGTAAGCGTTCCCGCTGCCGTTGAGCTCCATGATCACGGAATGCAGCGAAGGCCGTGAGAGCGTCTCAGCCCCGCCCTCGATCACCTCGGTCTCGAAGCCCTCGACGTCGATCTTGATGAGAGCCGGATGGACGCCTTCAAGGAGCCTGTCCAGGGTCATGGTCTCCACCTCCAGCCCGCCGGCACCGCCCTCGGCCCCCTGGATCATGTGATTGCCAGGGCCGAGCCCGGTACTGAACCAGCTTGTACCCTCTCGGGCGCCCACGGCGGCCTGGATGCAAGTCACGCGCTCTTCGGCCCCGTTGACGCGTACGTTCTCGATCAATGCCGCGTAGGTGTCCGGCACCGGCTCCACGCAGATCGTGTCGGCACCGACCACGGCCGAAGCCAGGATGGTGTAGGAACCCAGGTTCGCACCGATATCAACGAAGAGATCTCCCGGCCTGAGGACATGCAGCAGGTAGCCCATCTCGGCGAATTCCTGCAGTCCACAGTAGATGTTTCCCGTCAGCCCGGTCTGGCCCGGGCGCACGATCAACCGACTGCCCTCGATCCAGTCGAAAAGCACGCCGCCCGGCACCAAGCGACTACTCAGTTGCCAGGACAGGAATTGCTGGAGCGCACGGAAGCGCATCCCCCTGTTGAGCGGATGGCGCATCACGAATGACAGGACATCAAGCAGCGCCATATATCCTCCATCCACTGCCAGCAGCGCGGCATTCGCGCGAATCACCACCAGGCTCGATGCTCATCGCTGCGCGCTCACATGCGCTCCTCGAATCGCACCCGACGGTAGCCCACGACACGGCGGAACAGCGGTCGGAGCGCAGAGCGCGCACGTTCCAGGCACCACATGGGGAATTGGTAGGTCGCCGCCACCCAGGTGCGTGCCAGCGCCTGCGGAACGCGCCACTCCGACACCAGGCGCAGTACGCGAGCCTGCGACCGGTACTGCCATTTCGACGTGAAGTCGCCCAGGAAATGCACGATGACCGGCCGCGTCTCGCGCACGGGGTATCCGCGCCGATGCTGGGGATCGCCCGGTGGTGGATTGCTCAGCAACGCCTTGCCGGCAAGGACATCGATCTCGAGCAGCTTGGGCGAAGCGAAGAGTTCCCCATGAATGGTGCCGTCGTCGGCGAGGCCTGTGCAGCCTTCCAGCCCCATCGATATGGCCATCAGCAATTCCTCGTTAGGGCAATCGCGCAAGCGCACGAGCCCTAGTTCGTCATAGCGCTCCACCAGCCCACGGGCATGGTCGAAGACCCGCTCGGCGACCTCCCCCTGCTCGAAGTAATACACGCCGCCATTGAACTTGGTCAGTGTGGGCAGGTTGAAGTGTGCGCGTGTCGCCGCGACGTCTCCAAACCACTCGCCCTCCGTTATGGCGCCGCCAACCACCGATACCGCACGTCCGGAGAACCGTTCGAAGACCGGTGCCAGCGGTCCCACGCACAGGCAATCGGCGTCGATAAACAAGGTATGGAGGGAAGGTGCGATCCGCTGCATGTTCAACTTGACGGAGAAACCCGTGCCCAGCTCGCCCGGCGCAAACTGCAGCCTGCGTACGAATGCCAGGTCCCTGGGCAACGGATCGACGCTATCCGTCGCAAGGTAGAACTCGATGTCGCCATCGTTGTTCCACCAGCGAAAGGATCGCGCCAAGGCAATCGCCATGTCCAGATAGACACGTCGCCCCGTGGCGATGGTGAGGACGCCACGCTGTGCTTGTTGCATCTAGCTCTCACTCCTCTTGCCGATGGGGGAATAATCCCATCGGGCCAATCGGCCACGCGCGACGAATGCGCCTAGCCTGACTCCCCAGCCATCCTGCGGAAACTGGGACTCCGCGCAACCAGGTTGTCGTAGGTGTCAACCGCAACTATCCGGCCCGCATTGAGCTCGACGATCATGTCGCAACCGCGAACCGTACTGAGCCGGTGCGCGATCAGGAAGACGGTCAGTCCACGGTCCAGGGATGCGATCGTCTCCATCACCGACTGCTCGGTGGCCGTATCGAGTGCACTGGTCGCCTCGTCGAAGACCAGCACGCTCGCATCCTTGTAAAGCGCCCTCGCGATGCCGATCCTCTGGCGTTGCCCCCCGGACAAGCGGATGCCGCGCTCTCCAACGGTAGCGTCGTATCCACCCGCGGAGGATTCGATGAAGTCGCCAATCTGCGCGGCATGTGCAGCCTTGCCGACACGGGCACGATCGATATCCTCCGCCGGCACCCCGAACGCGATGTTCTCCGCGATCGACGCGTCGGCCAGGTAGATTGATTGCGGGACATGGGCGATCGCTCCCTGCCAGGCACGCAGCGTTTGCCCGACGCCGAGAGGGTTCCCGTCCACCAAGAGGCGACCCCGGGTGGGTGGAAGCAAACCCATCAGGATGTCCAGCAACGTGCTCTTGCCGCTGCCGGTCGGGCCAACCAGTCCCACGCGCGCTCCCTTGGGAACCCTCAAATTGATGCCGTCCAGGATCCATGGCCCCGTGTCGTATCGGTAAGACACATCCTCGATCACGATGCCATCGTCGAACTCCAAGGGCTGCGGCGCTGGGAGCAGCAACTCCTCTGGAAGCGGCTGGTCCAGCAGGTCGACAACGTCCTGCAGCGAGGCTCGGTTTCCAGCGATGCTTTGCCATGCACTGTAAGCCTGCTGCAATGCCGGGAGCATGCGTTGCGCGCCCAGCGCAAGAGCGCCCAATACCGGCAATGCAGGCGTGATTCCGCCCGCCTGGCGGCTCATGGCATAGGCGATTCCCGCGATCAGCAGCATTCCGGCCGCTTCCATGACGATGCGCGGGCTTTGTGAAATGAAGGTGTTGTTGCATTGCGCACGGCGCAACGGCTCGTCTGCCTCCCGGTAGACACCGCAATACACATCCTGGGTCCCATCCAGGAGAACATCCCTGATCCCACCCAACCCATCTTGCAACGTCTTCAACAGCCCGGTCTGCCCGTGGGCGATGTTCTCGCTGTTGCGCCGCATCCGGTGCCGCGTGAACAGCGTGATCGTCCCGTAACCCAATCCAAGGGCGAGTGCGGCGGTCATGGCCACCACCGGATCTATCACCATCAACGTCGCCACGACGGAAACGACCAGCAACGCAGAACTGGCGAGCACGAGCAATGGCATCACCACGCCGAAAACAACCGTGTTGATCTTGTTGGTGAGTCCGCTGATCACGCCGCTGCTATTGCGTGCGATATGCACGGAGTAGGGCTGATACAAGGTCCGGCGATACGTCAGGCAGCTCAGGGCCAATCCCGCTCGCAGCGTGTACCGGGTCGTCCACCACAGCAACAGCATGCGGAGGAAGGCGGCGATCACGATCGCCAGTACGAAAAGGAACGTCAGCGGCAAGACGAGCCCGGCGGCCGTATGGATGCCCAGGGCGCCCATCACGGGCTGCATCCACTCCCACGCCATGACCCGCTCCGGCGCCGTCAGAATGCCGAGGAACGGGAGCACAGCGCCGAGGCTGATGACCTCGGCCAATGCGTTCAGCATCATCAGCCCGAGCAACAGGAAGAACTCTGCACGGTGGCCGGGTTCCAGGTGCCGCCAGAGGCGCCGCATCAGGTCGGGCAACGTCGGCTCTCGAGTCGGCTCAGCCACCCGGGGACCCTCCACGGAGGGGCCGGGCACTTGGCCTTCTGCAGCCACGGCAAGCAGCTGTTGCCACGTTAATCCTGCTTCCCTTCGCGCAGCAGGGCGTCGAAATAGGCGATCGTCTTTTTCAGGCCGTCCTCGAGCGCGACCTTCGGCTCCCAGTCCAGTTCCGAGCGCGCCAGGGAGATGTCGGGCTGGCGCTGCATCGGGTCATCCTCGGGCAAGGGCTTGTTCACCAGCGTTGAACTGGAACCGGTGAGTTCGAGCACCATCCGGGCGAGCTGATGGATGGTGAACTCGCCGGGATTGCCCAGGTTCACTGGCCCCGTGAATCCTTGCGGCGTTTCCATCAACCTCAGGAATCCCTCGATCAGGTCGTCGACATAGCAGAAAGAACGTGTTTGGCGACCTTCTCCGTAAATGGTGATCGGATCACCGCGCAGTGCCTGCACGATGAAATTGGAGATCACCCGCCCATCATTGGGATGCATCCTTGGGCCGTACGTGTTGAATATCCTGGCAACCTTGATGTCGAGGCCATGCTGCCTGTGGTAATCGAAGAACAATGTCTCTGCGCAACGCTTGCCCTCGTCGTAGCACGAACGCGGCCCGATGCAATTGACGTTGCCCCAGTAGTCCTCCCGTTGCGGGTGGACAGCGGGATCGCCGTAGACCTCGCTGGTCGAGGCCTGGAAAATCCTGCAGCGCAGGCGCTTGGCCAGCCCCAGCATGTTGATGGCGCCGTGCACGGACGTCTTGGTTGTCTGGACCGGGTCATGGCTGTAATGGATGGGGGAAGCAGGACATGCCAGGTTCCAGATCTCGTCGGCTTCAACGTACAGGGGGAAGGTGACGTCGTGGCGGACGAATTCGAACCGGGGGTTGTCGTGCAAGTGGTCGATGTTGCGCTTCGTGCCGGTGAAAAGGTTATCCACGCATATGACCTCGTGCCCCTGCTCGAGGAGTCGGTCCATGAGGTGCGAGCCGAGGAAGCCTGCTCCCCCGGTCACCACAATGCGCTTCCGAATGTCGTACTGCCTCATCGATTTTCCTTGGTTACTGACCGGTTGTGACGCTTCAGGAAGCGGCCTCCAGCGCGGCCGCCCTTGCCGCATGATGACTCAGGGCACTGCACGCTGTTCCTGGCGCGGCATGGCCAGCAGCGATAGCCCGAGCGCGAGCACCGCGCTGCAGGCCAAAGTCCGCAGCGGCGAGTCGACGAGCGAATGAAGCAGCGGCATTGCTACCGCGATTGCCGCCGCGCACCGCCAGGAATCACCGCGCCCGCCTGCCCGGAAGGCTGCGACTATCCCCCAGGAGACGACGGCAAGGAAAGCCAGCATGAGGCCGAGTCCAGGCAATCCGGCTTCGATCCCCACCTGCAGCGGTTCATTGTGCGCATACAGTGCGAAAATGTATTCGCCAGGGCCCCAGGCCGGGGAAAGCAGCGATTCTACCGCTTCGTTCCGTTCGTAAGTGCCCGCGAATGTACCCACCCCGCTGCCCCAGGGGAAGTAATCGGCCACCGCCTGTGCCGACCTGGCAAAGTATTGCCAACGCAAGTCGCCCACCAGGCCATCCGAGAATCTTGCAGCCAGCCTGTCGGCCGACAGCAGCAAGACTGCAACGGCGCCCCCGGCAACCACCCCGGAGGCGAGCAAGCGCGCACGGCGGCCATGTAATCGCGGCCACACGATCCCCCAAAGGGAAGCAGTCAAGGCAAGTGCCACCAGAACCACGCCGGTTCGCGAATAAGTGAACGCCACGGCCAGCACCAGCGTCCCCGCGACCCCGTACCAGCCGATTCGGCTGGCTGGACCATTCGCCGGCGCCCCGGAACAGGCTGCTGCCACCGAAAAAGGCACCAGCATCGCCAAGAGCGTCGCGAAATGATTCCGGCTGGTGAAGAAAGCATGCCCCCCCGTCGTATCGGGTTTCGCGATCGCCTGCGCGATACCGACCGCCGCCAGGAGCACCGCCACCACCAGCACACCCTTGACCAGGACGATCCTGTCCGCCCTGGACAAGTGTCTAGTCAGGCCCCACAGGGTTGCGAACGTCCCCGCAGCCAGCAATGCGCGAACACTCGCCCAGCGATCCAGGCTGATCGCCATGGCCTCAGGATGCACGCCTGCGACGCGAAGCTCGGCAAGGATCGCGGCACGCTCCCCTCCCGCGGTCGTCAGCGCCAGGGGCAGTGGCAACAGTTGCAGTACGCAGACCGCCAATGTCGCGAGGATGATGGCGTCGACTACGCGGGTCCACGGATGACCGTCACGCGGGTTCCAACCCCAGACCAGAACCCCGGCGGCCATAGCGGTCACCGCATACACGATCCAGTCCCCCGTCCCCCGCACGCCACCCCCAAAGAGCAATGCGGCCAGCAAGAGCACCCCGGCAGCAAGCGCAGGAATACCTAGAGGACCCTTGGTGACGGACGAAGCACGGTGCGCCGGAACGCTATTCATCCGCCGCCTCCCTGCAAGCGCCGCTCGCCTCCACATTTGCCCGGGGCTTTCCGGGACGGCACGGGTCGCCCGGGATGGCGGTCGCATGCATCGATTCGATAGACACGCCGTCGAACGCCATGCCACCACTTACCCGGCTCTGTCCCCGGCCCCGTGCGACGTGCTGGAGTTGAAGTCGCTGCAGCGGGCATTCATCCACGACCAGAGGGGTGGACAGCTCCTGCCACCCCTGCGTCCGTGCGGGAACGGGCATTGACGCCAGGATCGTGGCCCGAGGCAGATCATCCGCCGAGCCAACCGGCGCTCGGCACATCACGGTCCAGACGAATGAGCCAGCCTCCATGTCGAGCTCGGCGCGCGCGTGCACGGTCAGGCGATAAACGCCCGGGGCCAACACCAGTGCCTGCTGGAGCGGGGCGAACTTGATATCGCGCCCCGGGAACCGCCACGCCATCGCATTCCGGCCTTCCCACGGCGCAGCGGAATCGATGCCGGAGTAATAGCCCGACGCGACCCCGCCCCATTGCCAGCCATAGGGTGACGGGCCCACCCCGAATTCGAAGCCGCCGTCATACACACGGTCCACCGCCTTCGAAACGGCCGAAGTTTCCATCCAGACCTCCCGTGCGCGGCCTGCATCACCTGTCCGCTCAAGCATTGGCAGATACAAAGCCAGCTCATGGGCATGCAATGGCCGCAAGGCTGCCAACGTTTCCAGCACGATGCGCAAGGCCCGCTCCTGGCCGTGCTCCGCCAGCAGCGGCCAGGCAACGCTTTGCCATGGCGCGTCTTGGGCCAGCCGTACCGCCAGCAGGGCCAGCATGGGCGTGTCGCGCCTGCCGATCCATTCCGCCAGGAATGGTTCGGCAGCGACCGGGTCCAGTCTCAACCAGGCATCCAGCTGCTGCATCGCCTGCTGCCACCGTTCCAGCTCGACGTAGTGCGTGAACAGCTGCCCCCTGATCGACGGATTCCGTGGGGCCCGGCGTACCGCGATCTCATAGAGCGGCAAGGCAGCAACCAGGCCTTCGTTCACAGCGACGTCGTTTGCAAGGCTCCGTAGCGCCATACCATCCAGGGGGCGTTCCCTGAGCCGCGCGTGCGCAGAGACACGGGAACGGGGAGCCTCGCCACCCTCCGACAACAGCGGCATCTCGCCGGTGGTCGGAGGAGGCCACGACAGCGGAGCCTCATGTTGCGCCACCCCAAGCACCGCCAAGCCGCCAATGACCGGCAGCACCAAGGCCAATGCCTGCCGCCAATACGGTACTGGAACGCTCATGCGCCCAAGGAGGCGCCAAGCCGGGGCAAGGGCACGGATGAGCAGCGCTCTCCGCTAGCTGCGCGGGTTTCCATAGGCGAAATACCCGTAGCCTCCATAGCCATACTCGCCCTGCGCGCGTGCGTCGTAGCGCACTAGCAGGGTGCCAAGGACGCTGGCGCGGGTTCCGGAAAAACGGTGGAGGGCACTGCGTATTTCGTCCTTGCGGGAACGGCCGGCCGAAAGCACGAGCAGAGTCGCCTCCACCCTGCTCGCCAGCAAGGGGGCATCGGCCAATCCCAGGACGGGAGGTCCATCGAGGATGACAACGTCGAACCGGCGCGAGAGCTCGCCCATCAGTTGCTCGAAGCCATCTCCGCCCAGCAGCTCCGGGGGGTTTGGAGGAAGGGGTCCTGAGGTGATCAGGGAAAGGTTGGCCTCACCGCCTGCCTGCAGTGCGTCGTCCAGCGAGGCCGCGCCCGCCAGCACATTCGACAAGCCGATGCCATTGGTCGTCCCGAAAATCTGATGCAGCGAGGGACTGCGCAGGTCGGCATCGACGAGCACCACTCGTCGCCCGAGCAAGGCGATGTTGTGGGCCAGCTCCGCCGCCGACGTCGTCTTGCCTTCGCCAGCGCTCGGACTGCTGACCAGCAACGAGGTGGGCAATCCGTGTGGGGTAGCGAACTGCAAGGCAGTCCGTACGGATCGATACGATTCGGAGAACGCAGAGCGCGGATCGCCGCTTGCCTGCCTGGGGTTCATTCCTGCGGGAAGTTCCGGTACCACGCCCAGGTTCGGCAATCCCGTGAGCTTGTGCAGCGCCTCCACGGAATGGATTCGCCGATCCATGTAATTGATGCCGAGTGCCGCGAGAATTCCGAGGCCCAGGCCCAGCATCAACGCGATGGCGAGGTTGCGGGCAGGACTGGGCCTAACCGGGCCTCCGGGCACTTCTGCACGGTCCACCACCGAAATATTGTTGGCGCCGATTCCCCCGGCGACGCCGATCTCCTTGTAGCGCTGCAGCAGGCCTTCGTACAGCGTCTGGTTGGTCATGACCTCCCGCTGCAGGATGTTGTAGCGAATGCTGCGGTTGGCCAGGTCGAGCACGTCGTCCTTCAATCCGCCCATGCGCTGCTTCAACAAGCGTTCCTGCGAGACCGCGGCGTCGTAGCGGGACTTCAGCGAGCCGCGGATGTTGGCGATCTCTGCACCGATCTGCCGATCGATTTCCGCGATCTGCGCCTGCAGCTGCCGCATCTCGGGATAATCCGGCTTGTAGACCCGCAACTTGTCCTGGTACTGCCCCGAAAGCGTTGCCCGGGACTGCCGCAGTCCCTGGATCAGCGGACTTTCCAGCACCTGGGGCAATGCCAGTCCCGCTCCCGAGGCTGCCTGCCGCCAAGCCGACTCCGCGCTGAATCTTTCTCCTTCCGCCTGGGCAAGCAACAGGTTGAGTTCGGAGAGATTCTGCGCCGATAGCGATGGCGAATCGCCGCCGATGCTGACGATCTGCTCCTCCCCTGCATAGGCGACCAGCTCCTGCTCCGTCTCTTCCAGGCGATCCTTCAGTTCGGCGAGCCTCTCCTCCAGGTATTTCTTGGCGTAGGAGGATGCCTCGAACCGCCGCTCGATATTGCTTCGGATGAACACATCCGCATAGGCATTGGCGACTCTCGCCGCCAGTGCCGGGTCGGGCGACTCGAAGCTGATCCGCACCAGGCGGGAATTGCGTATTGGCTCGATGCCGAGGGCCGCAAGGACCGATCCGACCAGCGCCTGCTCCCTGGCCGCGACATCGGCGGGAGATGCGTCCGGCCGCAACGCCGGGGCCCCCTCGATGAACGCGTCCGATTGCGCCAGACCCAGATCCTCGATCACCTTCAGCGCGAGTGACCGGCTGCGCAGCAGCTCGTATTGCGTCTGGTAGAAATCACGATCCATCCCCGTATCAACCGGCGTCAATGCCTCCGAATTGATGACCTTGATCGAGTCGCGCTCGATCTGGATGGTCGAAGACGCCTGGTAGATCGGTGTCGTCATCAGGGTGATTACCAAGGCCACGGCCATCGTGGCCAGGGCCAATCCCAGCACCACCCACCGACGCGCAACCAGCACGTGCCACAGCTGCCTCAGGTCGAGGTCATCGCCCGCGGAACCCAGGTCCAGCGCCAGCTCGTTACGCTTTTCCGGCAACTCCTGTCCTGCCATCACCGAAACACGCCCCAGACGCCGATCAAGGGCGTCAATTCGATGAACCGGCGCAACCAGACCTTGCCGCCGGATTCGTCCACCACGACCATGTCCTCGCCAAGGATGTCCGGATCTGCGGCGACTCCCTCGCGAATCGCTTTGAGGTCGAACCGGGCCAACAATCTCCGCCCGTCGACGGTCCTGAACACGACCACGTTTCGTTCGTCGGCGACATTGCTGGGACCCTTGGCCAAGGCGATGGCCTGCAGCAGCGTCAGCCGGCTGGCGATGGGGAATATTCCCGGGTCGTTCACGGCGCCTTCGACGGTAACGCGCTGGCTGGCGGCCTCCTGGAGGGAGACGCTCACCTGTGGGTCCTGCAGGTACCTGTCGGCGTAGCCGGCAGCGATGACCGCCTCCAGTTCCTCGGTTGTCCGGCCGGCGGCATCGATTGCACCCAGCAGCGGCAAGGTGATCCTGCCGGCATTGTTGACGCGCACTTCGCGGGAAAGATTCTCGACCTGGAAGACTTCCACCTTGAGCAGATCGCTGGGTCCAATCCGGTAATCGGGACGACCGAGCGCAGCGGCTACCGGATCGGACGGGGGCAGGCTCGCGGGGCCGTCACGCACGACGGCCGCGCGCGTCGCACAGCCGGCTAGCAACGTGACCAGGAGAAGCGTCAAACACGTACGCAACAGAATCACGCAAATCACCATCGGTCAGACAAGGGGCGAATTATGCCTGCGAACCAGTCGCTTGAACCACTCGGGCCCCCAGCCCTTGCCGTCCGCCGACCTGGTCCCTGCAGCCGGCTCAGGCAGCAGCGCCGACGAAGGATCCCGGTCGGCGAGGATCCAGGCAGGGCGCTCCTCCACCAGATACCCCGCCTGCACTTCACCGATCAACCGCGCCGCGGCGCGGCGACCTTCCGCAAGCAGAGGCGGACGGCGGGTTGGGTCGTGGGCATCGGTCGCGAGCAGGTGGGCCTTCCCTTCCGCGATGAAGCGATCCGCCATGTACCGGACCCTTGGACCGAATCGACCCGTCAGGGCCCCCGAGGTCACTTGCATCCAGCAACCCCGTTTGACCAAACGGGCAAACACGTGGTAATGCGCCTCCACCCATGTGAGGCGCTCGGGATGGGTGATCACGGGGGTTAACCCTGCGGCCATCAGTTCAAAGATGCTTTGCTCGAAACCTGGCGGCATGCTGTGATGCGGCGGCTCCAGCAGGAGGTATCGGGAGCCGGCCAGGGTGGCCACCCGTCCGCACGCCACCCCCGCCGCAAGGCCCGGCTCCAGATGCACGTCCGCCCCACACACCAGTTCGAGCGCGATATCCGCATCGAGCAGGGCGCCTCGGAGGGCGTCCACCGCGATGCGGATGCCGGTGGCGTCGTTGTCGTAGAGGCCCGGGTAGATGTGCGGCGTGCACGCCACCACGCGGATTCCGTCGCCCGCGGCGATCCTGGCCATCTCGAGGGCCCTTGGCAGGTCCGGCGGGCCATCGTCGATGCCTGGAAGCAGGTGGCAGTGCAGATCGATCATGGCTTCAATCTAATTCATTCCGTGGAGAAGTCGTGTTCACTCGACCGGAACCGGTGGGGAGGCGAGCTCGGTCCCGGCCTGGGTCGACATCCCGCCGATCGCCGGCAGGCGTGCGTCCATGTCGGCTTCCTGCGGCTGCCAGGAACGGAAGGCTGGCCCGCCCAGGCTCCAGGCCTTTCTGGGCCTGCGCACCTTACCAAGAGGCGTGTCGCTCGTTCGGGAAGGCATCTTTCCCCATTGGCCGAGATCGTGCGGAGCAGCACCCTGGTGGAAGCACAGCCGCCTTCGTCCGCGTCACTGTCGGCGCGAAGACCTTTCGATTCCAGATGGGGAGACGCCACGCCATGGAGAGGTCGCGCACGGAGTTCTTCGTTCTCAGCGCAGATCTGCCCGAATGCCTTGAACGGCCGGCGCTTCGGTGGACGGCCAGTCTTCGCAGGCGCCCCCGGTGCCGGTGCACTTTCGCTGAATTCGCCCATTCCGACGATCCCGGCTGCGACCAGGCGTCGGGCAGTTCCTGAGCCAACCAGAACGCCTGCGGATCCTTCCGTGTGCGACCCGGGGAAATGGGCTCGATCCGGAGAAGGTCCGCTCCTGCAGACCCTCGGCACATCGAACGGGGCATCCTGGCGCAGGACCGGCCCGTGAATCCGACAGCCCTTGCTGCCGGCGCGCGCACATCGGAGGGGACGCGCGTCGACTTACCGGGCTCTGAACTTCGCGATAAGGCCGCAGATTCCAGCGAGCCGGGCGACGGGCTCGCGCAGCCTAGTGGACCCGTCTGCGCAGGAAGTTGAGCAAGTCGATGCGCGTGATCAGCCCCAGGAAGCGATCGCCGTCGACCACGATCGCAACTTGGCCCCGGTCGAAGACCGGCAGCAGGCACTCGATTGGAGACTCCACGCCCAGGACCTCGAGCTTGGTCGCCATGGCGGTGGACACCGGGTCTCGGAAGCGGGCCTCGTCGCCGTAGACATGCAGCAGCAGGTCGCTCTCGTCGAGGATGCCCACGATCCGGTCGCCCTCCATCACCGGGATCTGTGAAATCTCGTAGAGCTTCATGCGCTGGTAGGCGGTCACCAGCAGGTCGGTCGGCGCGAGCACGACGGTGTCGCGCAGCTCGTACGGTCGCAGGATCAAGTCCCGCAGGTCGTCGTGCTGCTCGCGTTCGAGGAAGCCGTTGTCGAGCATCCAGTAGTCGTTGTAGAGCTTGGACAGGTACTTGTTGCCGGTGTCGCACACGAACACCAGGACCTTCTTCGGCTCGGTCTGCGCGCGGCAGTACTTCAGCGCGGCGGCCAGGATGGTGCCGGTGGAGGAACCGCCGAGCACGCCTTCCTTCTCCAGCAGCTCGCGCGCGGTCAGGAAGCTTTCCTTGTCACTGATCGCGTAGGCCTGGCTGACCCGGCTGAAGTCGGAGATCGTGGGCAGGAAGTCCTCGCCGATGCCTTCGACCATCCAGCTCGCCGACTTGTCGCTGAGCGTGCCCTCGTTGATGTACTCGGCCAGGATCGAACCCACGGGGTCGGCCAGGATCAGTTCGACGTGCGGCGCATGCTCGGCGAAACACCGCGACAGCCCCGTCATGGTCCCCGAGCTGCCGCAGCCGAACACGACGGCATCGACGCCGCCGACCTCCGCCATCTGCCGCAGGATCTCCGGGCCGGTGCCGAACTCGTGTGCGGCCGGGTTGTCCGGGTTGCCGAACTGGTTGACGAAGTAGGCACCGGGGGTTTCGCGGGCGATGCGCTCGGCGAGGTCCTGGTAGTAATCCGGATGGCCCTTGGCCACGTCGGAGCGCGTCAGGATGACTTCCGCGCCCATCGCCTTGAGGTTGAAGATCTTCTCCCGGCTCATCTTGTCCGGGACCACCAAAACCAGCTTGTAGCCCTTCTGCTGCGCGACCAGCGCAAGACCGATGCCGGTGTTGCCCGCAGTGCCTTCGACCAGGGTGTCGCCCGGCTTGATGTCGCCGCGCCGCTCGGCCGCGGCGATCATGCTCATCCCGATGCGGTCCTTGATCGAGCCGCCGGGGTTCTGGCTTTCCAGCTTGAGGTACAACTCACAGGGGCCGGCGTCCAGGCGCCGCGCCTTGACGATGGGCGTGTCGGCGATCAGTTCGAGGACGGAATCGTGGATCGGCATGCAGTCGGGCCCGTGGAGGTCGAAGCGGCGATTATCGCATCGCCGCCTCCGGGCTCGAGCACTCGCCTGCGGCACGGGCCGCGCGCGTGGCCGGATTTCATGGGGGCGATTGACCCGGAAGGCGTCGCGCTCGGGAAACGCGGGGCGGGCTGCGACGGTCGACGAGGATGACCGTCGCAGCCCGCGTCCAACGGGACTGGGTGACATGGCACAGGCCGGACCGGCCGGCCGTGAAGCTACGGTCCGGAACCGGACCGCCGCGAAACGGCGTCAGTGGTGCAGGCTGGCGTACATCTGGGTGAGGCGATCCTTCGCGGCGAGTTTCTCGCGCTTCATCTGCGAAAGCGTGGTGTCGTCGATCGGCAGCACGCCGAGCTCGGCGTCCAGCACCTTCTTGTCGAGTTCCTGGTGGTGGTGGTAGAGCTGGCGGAACTCGGGATTGGCCTGGAACAGCGCATCGAGCTCGGTCTGGGGTTGCCCTTCGAACATGGAAGCCTCCTTCAGGGATCTTCGTGGGGGTTGGATGGCAAAACGCCCCGGCCGGTCAGGGCGCAGGGCGTGTGGTGGACTTTCGAACCGTGTACCGGGCCCGCCTCGCGGACACCTGCCGCGGAAACCCCCGCGCGGACTTCGCTCGCGGCGGCGTTCTCCGTTGGATCCAGCGTCTGGGTCATCAAAGGCTCGGCTCGGTTGCCAGATGGCCTCGTCGGAAGCTTCGCCACCTGATGCCTCGACCCTACTCCTCCGCCCGCGGGGGGGCAAGCGGTCAGGCGGCGGCCGGCGTTTTCCGCGCCCCGACCACCCTCGTGCCGGCCACGGCGCGTGCCGGCAGACCCGGATCGCCAGGTCGAGATCGACACAAGTGACTGTTCTGACAGGAAATTATTGCAGGCCGGCCTTGAGCCGTCCGTTCATCCCCCAGCCGGTCAATCCTCGTCGGCCGGCGCGCCCTTGAGCAGTTCGGCTTCGCGGCGGGCCAGCTCGGCCTCGCGTTGCCGGGCGGCCCGCAGCTTGGCGGCCTGGTCGCCCGCGACATCGTCGAGCACGATCTCGGCTTCCTGGCGGGCCAGGGCCTCCTGCTCGGCCGCCTGCCGCAGCCGCGCCGCCTCCTCGGCCTGGATCTGGGCCTGGATCCGCAGTCGCTCGGCCTCTTGGCGGGCACGGGCGGCCTCCTGGCGGCTGGCCTCGACCAGCAGCTCGCTGCGTTCCCGGTCCAGCCGGTCGATCTCGCGCCGCGCCGCTTCTGTGGAGGCGGCGAGTTCGGCGGTTTCGACCCGCCATTGCGCGATCTGCAGGGCATCCGCGCGCTGCTTGCCCCGTGCCGAGGCCAGGGCGGCCAGGGCCTGCTGTGCCTGCAACCGCTCGTAGGCGGCGAAGCCGTTGCGGGCGGGGTCGGCCTCGATCGCGACCAGGCGCTGCGCCAGGCGTGCGCGTTCCGCATCCTCGGCGGCGCGCGCGGCCGGGAGCAGCAGGGAGGACATCGCAATCGCGAGCGAGAGACGCAGGATGGCCGTCTTCATGGGAAGTTCTCCTGGCTGAGGCGCTGGCGCAGCGATGCCACCTCGGCGCGGCGCTGCGCGAGCTCGCTTTCGGCCTGCGCCTGGCGGCTGCGGGCGTGTGCGAGGTCGGCGCTCGCGGCCGCCAGCAACGCCAGGTTGCGGGCATCGCGTTCGCGGCCCGAGGCCATGGCGTCCTGCGCCAGTCGCAGCGCCCGGCGCGCCCGTTCGATCGCATCGGGTGCGTACTGGTCGGCATCGGCCATGTCGGCCCGGGAGACCGCGCGATCGGCCGTCGACAGTTCCGCGGTCGGCGGCGGCAGGGTGGCGCAGGCCGCGAGCGCAAGCACGAGCCCCAGGCACGGGACCTGCAGGGCCATTCTGATTTGTGCGAAGCTTGTGGACATGGGGGCCGTGTCGGAGTGGGACGCGCGGCCATTGTCAACAGCATCCGCCGGAATCGCAACGGTTCCGCTCAGAGGGGATTCACGCATGGACATCGGCTATTTCCTGAAGCTGATGACGGAGAAGAACGCGTCGGACATGTTCCTGACCACGGGCGCGCCGGTCTACATCAAGGTCGAAGGCAAGCTCTACCCGCTGGGCAACACCGGGCTGCCGGCCGGCATGGTCAAGAAGATCGCCTACTCCCTGATGGACGAGGGCCAGGTCCCGCAGTTCGAGCGCGACCTGGAGCTGAACATGGCGCTGTCGCTGGCGGACGCGGGCCGTTTCCGCGTCAACGTGTTCAAGCAGCGCGGCGAGGTCGGGATGGTGATCCGCGCCATTCGCAGCGTCATCCCCAGCATCGAGGAGCTGCAGCTCCCGCAGGTGCTCAAGGAGATCATCATGTCGCCGCGCGGCCTGGTGTTGCTGGTGGGTTCCACCGGCTCGGGCAAATCGACCACGCTGGCCTCGATGATCGACTATCGAAACTCGACCACGTCGGGCCACATCCTCACCATCGAGGATCCGATCGAGTACCTGCACAAGCACAAGAAGTCGATCGTCAACCAGCGCGAGGTGGGCCTGGACACGCACGCCTTCCACAACGCGCTGAAGAATGCGATGCGCGAGGCGCCGGACGTGATCCTGATCGGCGAGATCCTCGACGCCACCACCATGGAAGCGGCCATCGCCTTCGCCGAGACCGGCCACATCTGCCTGGCCACCCTGCACTCCAACAACGCAGACCAGACCATCGAGCGCATCCTCAACTTCTTCCCCGAGGCCGCGCACAAGAACGTGCTGATGAACCTCGCGCTGAACCTCAAGTCGGTGGTGTCGCAGCGCCTGGTCGTGGGCAAGGACGGCCGGCGCATGCCGGCGACCGAGGTGTTGATCAATACCCCGATGATCCGCGACCTGCTGCGCCGCGGACAGGTCCACGAGATCAAGCAGGCGATGGAGGAGTCGCTGGAAGAGGGCATGGAAACCTTCGACCAGAGCCTGTTCCGCATGTACAAGGACGGCAAGATCGAACGCGAAACCGCGCTGCGGGCAGCCGATTCGCGCGACGGGCTGGACCTCAAGTTCCGCCTGTCGGAAGGCGCCAGCGGCGAGCACGACCCCTACGCTGACGTCTTCGACACGGGCCAGTCGGCCCGCTGACCCGCCCCCTCCGCCCGATGGCTCAACCGGGGCTGGTGTCGGGCGCGTCCGGCTGCCGCTCGGGCCTGGCCGCCTCGAATGCCGGCAAGGCCAGGCATGCGCGTTCGATCCTGAGCAGCGTCGGATAGGGCGCCAGGTCGACGCCGAAGCGTCGCGCGTTGTACACCTGCGGGATCAGGCAGCAATCGGCGACCGTCGGCACCCGTCCGTTGCAGAACGTGTCCGTGGCCGGGTTGTCCTGCAGCAGCGCCTCGAAGGCCTCGAAGCCGACCTGCATCCAGTGCCGGGCCCAGACATCGCGCTCGGGCTGCGGCACGCCCCAGTCGCGCTCGAAGTACTGGAGCACGCGCAGGTTGTTGAGCGGATGGATGTCGCAGGCGATCACCTCGGCCAGCGCGCGGACGCGCTGGCGGTCGCGCGCCGTGGCCGGTAGCAATGGCTTGTCGGGCCACACCTCGTCCAGGTATTCCAGGATCGCCATGGACTGCCGCAGCAGTCGCTGTCCATGCTGCAGGACGGGCACCAGGCGTTGCGGGTTGATGTCCAGGTAGCCGGGCTTGTGCTGGTCGCCGCCGTCGCGCACCAGGTGCACGGGGGCGATGTCGTATTGCAGGCCCTTCAGGTTCAACCCGATGCGCACGCGGTAGGCGGCGCTCGAGCGCCAGTACGAATGCAGGCACAGCGGTTCGTTCGTCACCAGTGTCTGCCCCCCGTCAGCAGGCGGTCGGCCCCACGCGCCCGGGCGCACCGCTCGTCCCGGTCACCATAGCCCGCCTGCCGCCGTCGAGGAAGACCGTTCATCGCGGCAGGCGCCCGCCTGTGCCTCAGCAGTCAGGGAGCGGCCTGGCGCTCGATGCGCTGTTCGATGGCGCCGAAGATGCTGTTGCCGTCTGCATCCAACATCTCGATGCGCACGCTGTCGCCGAACTTCATGAAGGGTGTCTTCGGCTCGCCGTGCTCCAGTGCCTCCACCGTGCGCTTCTCGGCGAAGCACGATGCCCCCTTGCCGGTGTCCTCGTTGGCGATCGTGCCGGAGCCGACGATGGTCCCGGCCGACAAGGGCCGCGTCTTCGCCGCGTGGGCGACCAGTTGCGAGAAATCGAATTGCATGTCGACCCCGGCCTCCGGCGCGCCGAACCACTCCCCGTTGACGTGGGTCAGCAAGGGCAGGTGCAGCTTGTTTTCGCGCCACGCGTCGCCGAGCTCGTCGGGAGTCACGAACACGGGGCTCAATGCCGAACGCGGCTTGGATTGCAGGAAGCCGAAGCCCTTGGCGAGTTCGCCCGGGATCAGGTTGCGCAGGCTGACGTCGTTGACCAGGCCCACCAGCTGGATGTGCGCGGCGGCCTGCTCCGGCGTCACGGCCATCGGCACGTCGTCGGTCACCACCACGATCTCGGCTTCCAGGTCGATGCCGTGGGCCTCGTCGACCACCTTGACCGTGTCGCGCGGCCCGTAGAAGCCGGCGCTGGTCGCCTGGTACATCAGCGGATCGGTGTAGAAGCTTTCCGGCACTTCGGCGCCGCGAGCGCGCCGCACCCGCGCAACGTGCGGAAGGTAGGCGCTGCCATCGAGGAACTCATACGCGCGCGGCAACGGGGCGGCCAGCTGGGCCATGTCCAGGTCGAAGGCACCGTCGGCGCTCCCGTCGTTGAGCGCATCGGACAGCGCGGCGAGGCGCGGCGCGGCATTCGACCACTCCTCCAGCGCGCGCTGCAGCGTCGGCGCGATCCCGGTCGCACGTACCGCCTGCGACAGGTCGCGGGAAACCACGATCAGCGTGCCGTCGCGGCCGCCTTCCTTCAGTGAACCGAGTTTCATCTGCACTCCGGGAGATTCAGGCCGTGGGAGGCGCATTGTAGCGACCGGGCGCGTCCAGGCCGGGCGAACGCCCCTGCGTGGTGCTTCAGGCGGCCTTCCCGGCGCCCGGGTCGTCGCCCTGGAACGCGCCGGCGCGGTAGGTGAGCACCAAGGTGTCGCGGTGGCCATGGGCCTGGATCGGCTGGATCGGCGTCGATTCGTGGATCACCCGGGTATCGTCGAGCAGCAGCACCGACCAGGGGGCCTCGAGCGTGAAGCGCTGGCCGTTGGGCCCGCAGGCCTCGAAGACCCGCGTCTCGCCCCCGGTGATGCCGTGCCGATCCACGACGAACACCGCCACGAAATCGACACCGTCCCGGTGCGCGCCCTCCGGCGTCGGCCTGCCGATGCCATCGGTGGTATCGATGCGGAACTGGTGCGCCTCCACGTACCACGGGTTCGCCGCGCGCACCTGCGCGAAGCAATGACCCAGCGCGCCCAGCAATCGCGACCAGTCGGCGGTCGCCACCACATCGGCGGGGATCGGCTCGAACCAGCGCCGCATTCCGCCGTGCAGCGCGTTGTAGTCGGTGGACTGCCAGTGCGCGCGATGCGGCGCCCGGGTGACCGTGTCGCCATCGACCACGAAACAGGCATGCCGGCGCCGGCGGTAGCTGCCGCCGTCACGCAGGTAATGATCGACTTCCAGGTCCTGCCAGCTGGGTTCGATGCGACGCAGGCTGGTGACCGGGACCCCGGTCAGGACGGCCGAATCTTCCGGCGAAAGCACGGCATAGCCACGCTCGCGCAGCACCGTCGTTGCATCGGCGGCGGGGACGAGTGGCGCGTCGAAGGTGGCAACCATGCGGCATTGTCCGACGATCGAACGGGCAAGCATAGCGCGGGTCCCACGGCGTGGCCGGCCGCGCGGGCCCACGGCTTGCGACCGCTAGGAAAGCGAAAGCCCGCGCTCGGCGGGCTTTCCAGGCTGCTGCGGCAACGCGACCTGGTCGGTGCGCGCCGCAGCGGAAGATGGCAGCCCCGGATGGATTCGAACCACCGAATGCCTGAGTCAGAGTCAGGTGCCTTACCACTTGGCGACGGGGCTATGTTGTGGTCAAGGACCAACCCTTCCAGGGCTGACCTTGACGTCGCGGCTCCGGCAAAGCCGGAACTGCTCCCGGAAATGAGTCTAACTCGTTCCCGGGCGGCGCATCCATGTGCCGCGTGCGGCATTCGGATGTACGTCTGAAAGCCCGGCGCGCCTGGTCCGCCATCGGACGGCCCAGGCTGCGGCGTCTGGCTTAACGCTTGGAGAACTGGGTGGCGCGGCGGGCCTTGTGGAGGCCGACCTTCTTGCGCTCGACTTCGCGGGCGTCGCGGGTCATGAACCCTGCCTTGCGCAACTCGCCCTTCAGGGTCTCGTCGTACTCGACCAGCGCGCGGGCGATGCCCAGGCGGATGGCGCCGGCCTGGCCGGTGGTTCCGCCGCCGGTGGTCGTGACCTTGATGTCGAAGTTCTCGGTGTTCTTGGTCAGCTCCAGCGGCTGGCGCACGATCATCCGCGCGGTCTCGCGGCCGAAGAACTCGTCCAGCGGACGATCGTTGACGGTGATGTTGCCGCTGCCCTTGCGCAGGAACACGCGGGCGGTGGACGACTTGCGACGGCCGGTGCCGTAATTTTGCGTGGTAGCCATTAGATATCCAGGACTTGCGGCTGCTGCGCAGCGTGTGGGTGCTCGGAGCCCTTGTAGACCTTGAGCTTCTTGTACATGGCACGGCCGAGCGTGTTCTTCGGCAGCATGCCCTTGACCGCGTGCTCGATCACGCGCTCCGGGTGGCGATCCAGCGCCTGGCCCAGGGTCTCGGTCTTGAGGTTGCCGACGTAGCCGGTGAAGCGGTGGTACTTCTTGTCCGCCAGCTTGTTGCCGGTGACGTGGATCTTCTCGGCGTTGATCACGATCAGGTAATCGCCGGTGTCGACGTGCGGCGTGTAGACGGGCTTGTGCTTGCCACGCAGGCGGCGCGCGAGTTCGGTGCTCAGGCGGCCGAGGGTCTTGCCGGCGGCATCGACGACGTACCAGTCGCGCTGGACGGTCTCGGATTTTGCGGTGAAGGTGTTCATGACGAAACCTGTCTCAGGGGTGGGTCGTCGGGCTGGTTCCGCGGCAGGACCGGCGGAACTTCGCCTCGCGATGTGGGTTGCGGGAACGCAAGAGGCGGAATGATACCGGGCACCCACGCCCCCCGCAAGTCCGGCCCAGGCGGCCTGGCGGCCTCCCGCGGGGCTGGCATTGGCCCGCACGCCACGCCAAGATGTCCGCATGACGCCCCCCAGACGCCAAACCGGGCTCGACCGCGCCCTGTCCGAGGCGCAGCGCGCGCTGGAGACGGTGTTCGGTGATCCGCCCGCCGAACGCCCCAATCCCGCGAAGGAGGCTGCGGACGTCCAACTGGACGACACGGAACGCCGCCACGCCGCGGGCCTGATGCGCATCAACCACGTCGGCGAGGTCTGCGCCCAGGCCTTGTACGTCGGGCAGGCCGCCGTCGCCCGCGACCCGGCCACCCGCGAACACCTGCTGGCCGCCGCCCAGGAGGAAACCGACCACCTGGCCTGGTGCGCCCAGCGGTTGCGCGAGCTGAACAGCCGCCCGAGCGTATTCAACCCCGCGTGGTACGCCGGCAGCTATGCCATCGGCGCGCTCGCCGGCCTGCGCGGCGACGGCTGGAACCTCGGGTTCGTCGTCGAGACCGAGCGGCAGGTCGAGGCCCACCTCGACCAGCACCTGCAGACGCTGCCCGAGGCCGACCTCCGGAGCCGTGCCATCCTGGAGACCATGAAGGTCGACGAGGCGCGACACGCCGACGCGGCCGAGCAGGCCGGCGCACGGCACCTGCCGCCGCCGATCCCGACGATCATGGCGGCGGCGTCGAAACTGATGAAGTTCGTGGCCTACCGCCTGTAGCGCGGCTTCGTTGCGCGACGGGGTCTCGTCGCAGGACCTGCCCGCCGGGACATGGCCGACGAGCGCTGTCGCTCGCCAACTTCGCGGATTAGGCGCGACCCGACCTGCCAGGGCGCCGACGCGCCCTAGACCACCAGGTTGCGGGCGTGGAACAGTTCCTCGATCTCCCGCTTGAGCAATGCCTCGATCCGCATGCGTTCCTTGAACGGCAGGTTCTTGGCCTGCTCCTCGAACAGGTACTGGTCCAGGTCGAAGCGCTTGAGCTGCATCTTGGTGTGGAAGATGTTCTCCTGGTACACGTTCACGTCGAACATGTCGTAGCGCGACTTGACGTTGCGCGCCAGGTAGTCCTGGATCGAATTGATCTTGTGGTCGATGTAGTGCTTCTTGCCCTTCACGTCCCGGGTAAAGCCGCGCACCCGGTAGTCCATGATCACGATGTCGGACTCTAGGCTCTCGATCAGGTAGTTCAGCGCCTTCAATGGCGAGATCACGCCGCAGGTCGCGACGTCGATGTCGGCGCGGAAGGTGGCGATGCCCCCGTGCGGATGCGTCTCCGGGTAGGTGTGCACCGTGATGTGCGACTTGTCGAGGTGCGCGACCACGGCGTCGGAGATCACTCCCTTCGCCGCCGCCTTGTCGACCACCGGTTGCTCGCTGATCAGGATGGTCACCGACGCGCCCTGCGGGTCGTAGTCCTGGCGGGCGATGTTCAGGATGTTGGCGCCGATGATCTCCGCCACGTCGGTGAGGATCTGGGTCAGGCGATCGGCGTCGTACTGCTCATCGATGTACTCGATGTAGCGCTGGCGCTCCTCCTCCGTCACGGCGTAGCAAACGTCGTAGATGTTGAACGAGAGTGCCTTGGTGAGGTTGTTGAAGCCCTGCAGCTTCAGGCGAGGCAGCGGTTTGACCACGTCGGTCGTCCCCCGGTTCGGGTCGGCGAAGCTCGCAATTATGCGGCATCCCGCGGGCATTGCCCTATCCGGGGGCCTTTAACACCAATTCCCGGGGTTTGCCGTGACGGCGTCGACAGCCTACTCTTGCCCCATTCCCCCGTGACGCCGCCCATGACTACCCCTGCCGCATTGATCACCAGCTATCGACGGCCTTCGAGCCCATTGCTGCCATCGCCGGCGACGATCGAACGCTTCCTGGCCCACTGCCATCGACGCCGCTACCCGCCCCGGACGGAGGTTTTCCGCCCCGGCGACCAGGCCGGCACCCTGTACTACGTGATGTCCGGCTCGGTCAGCATCATCACCGAGGAGGACGATGGCCGGGAGCTGGTGCTCGGCTACTTCGGCACCGGGGAATTCGTCGGCGAGATGGGCCTGTTCATCGAATCGGAGACCCGCGAGGTGATCCTGCGGACGCGCACCCAGTGCGAACTGGCCGAGATCAGCTACGAGCGCCTGTACCAGCTCTTCGACGGCAGCCTGTCGGGCGACGCCACCAGCATCGTGTACGCGATGGGCGCGCAACTCTCCCGTCGCCTGCTCGACACCAGCCGCAAGGCCGGCCGGTTGGCCTTCCTCGATGTCACCGACCGCATCATCCGGACCCTCTTCGACCTGGCGCAGGAACCGGACGCCATGAGCCATCCCGAGGGGACGCAGCTGCGGGTGTCCCGGCAGGAGCTGGCCAAGATCGTCGGCTGCTCGCGCGAGATGGCCGGCCGCGTGCTGAAGAAGCTGCAGGCCGACGGCAAGCTGCACGCCCGCGGCAAGACCGTCGTCCTCTACGGCACACGTTAGTCGGTCCGCCCGGTGTCCGCATCGTTCGAACCTCGCGGGCAACTCCCCGATGCGGACCTGCGCAGCGCGTCGCTGATCGACGCCGACGATGTCGCCGCCCTGCTCTCCGAACTGGGCTATCCATGCGATGCCCGCGATGCCGCCGCCCGCATCTCGGCCATCCTGGAGAACGACCGGCAGGCGTTGGTCGTCGCGCGATGCGGCGGGATGGTCTGCGGCCTGATCGCACTGGACTTCATGTACTACCTGCCCCTGGACACCACCACCTGCCGGATCACCGCCCTGGTGGTGAGCGCCTCGGCACAGGGGCGCGGCCTCGGGCGACAGCTCTTGCGCGAAGCCGAGCGCCGCGCGCGGGCCGGCGGGGCCGCGCGCCTGGAAATCACCAGCGGCTCGCAACGCACCGATGCCCACGCCTTCTACAAGGCCTGCGGCTACAGCGACGGCACCGTCCGTTTCATCAAGCGGCTGGGCGACGCCTGACCGCCTAGCCTCCCGGGGCCGGAACCGGCTCCCCCGCGCGCGACCCGCAGCCCCAGTTCAGGATCGGCGTGCCTTCCGGAAGCTCGCGCCGGAACATGCCGACGCAACCGGCCTTGGGGTTCACCACCACGGGCGACCGGGCGACGCGCAGCAACGGCAGGTCGGCGCTGCTGTCGGAATAGGCGCGATCGATGTCCTCGTAGCCCAGCTCCCGCAGCATCCGAACCTTCTCCTCGTGGTGGCAGTGCCGCAGCGCGCCCACGGCGCCGAAGCGCGGACCGACCACGGTGCCGACCACCGGCACGTCCTCGTGGGCGACGAAGGCGAGGATCGCGCGCGCCAGCTCCGGCGGCGCACCCGTGGCGATCACCACGCGGTCCCCGCGTGCGCGGTGGTCGTGCAGCACCTGCAGCGCCACCGGCAGCAAGCGCGTCCGGATCTCCTCGACATGCGCGGCCACGTAGCGGTCGATCAGGTCGTCGAGGTCGCGCCGCCGGTGCAAACCCACCGTGCCGGCCCAGACGAACGCGGAAATGCCGGCGCGGCGGGTGGGCAGGCAGGCGATCATCGGCGCGAACACGGGCGCGATCAGCAGCGCCAGCAGTCGTCGCCACCACGCCCGGCGGATCAGCCAGGCGAAAAGGTGGCCGCCGGAGTCGCCGTCGTAGAGGGTATGGTCGAAGTCGAACACGACCAGCGGCGCATCGTCCCGCAGCGGGGGAAAACGCGCCCCGGGGTCGACGGCGACCCCTTGGATGGCCGGCGCCTGCCGGTCGGCGAGGTGGCCCCGTCCGGTGCTCATGGGTCGAAAAACAGTTCCCGCAGCGCGAGGCCCGGGTCCGGGGCGCGCATGAAGGTTTCGCCCACGAGGAAGGCCTCGATCCCGGCATCGCGCATGCGCCGCACGTCCCCCGCGGTCGCGATGCCGCTCTCGGTGACCACCCGCCGGCCCGCCGGAATGTCGTCCAGCAATGACAACGTGGTGTCCAGCGACACGTCGAAGCTCCGCAAGTCGCGGTTGTTGATGCCCAGCAGGGGCAGCGCGCCGTCGCACGGCGCCAGCCGCAACGCACGTGCGAGCTCGCCACGGTCGTGGACCTCGACCAGCACGTCCATCCCCAACTCGAAGGCCTGCGCGTTCAACGCGGCCAGTCGGTCGTCGTCGAGCGCGGCGACGATCAGCAGGATGCAATCCGCACCCAGCACGCGCGCCTCCACGACCTGGTACGGGTCGACGGTGAAGTCCTTGCGCAGCACCGGCAGGTTGCAGGCCCCGCGGGCCTGGTGCAGGAAGTCGTCCTCGCCCTGGAAGAAGTCGGTATCTGTCAGCACCGACAGGCAGGCCGCGCCGCCCGCTTCGTAGCTGCGGGCGATCGCCGCCGGGTCGAACTCCTCGCGGATCACGCCCTTCGACGGGCTGGCTTTCTTGACCTCCGCGATGACGGCGGGCTCGCCGCTGGCGATCCTGGCCTCGATCGCCGCCGCAAAGCCGCGCGCCGGGGAAGCCTCGGCAACGAGCGCCTGCAGTTCACGCATCGGCGTGCGCGCCAGTCGTTCGGCGATCTCTTCCTGCTTCCGTCGCAGGATCCTCGCCAGCACGTCGGGTGGTTGCGGGCCGCTCATCGAAAGGGACCCAGGGCCGTGCGGCTTGAAGTGGGGATCGGCATCGGCGCGCTCAGCATTGCTGGGTGGTGGCCACGAAGTGGTCCAGCTTGGCGCGGGCCTCGCCGGAGGCGATCGTCGCACGTGCCAGCGCCACGCCATCGGCGATCGAGTCCACCACCCCGGCAACGTACAGGGCTGCCCCGGAATTGAGGCACACGATGTCGAGCGGCAGCCCGGTGGTATTGTCCAGGGCCTCCAGCACCATGGCCTTGGACTCCGCGGCGTTCTCCACGCGCAGGTTGCGACTGGCGGCCATGCCCATGCCGAAATCCTCCGGGTGGATCTCGTACTCGCGCACCTTCCCGTCGCGCAATTCGCCGACCTGCGTGCCGGCGCCCAGCGATATCTCGTCCATGCCGTCGCGCCCCCAGACCACCATCGCGCGCTCGGCGCCCAATTCCTGCAGCACGCGCACCTGGATGCCGACCAGGTCGGGATGGAACACGCCCATGAGGATGTTCGGCGCACCCGCGGGATTGGTCAGCGGCCCGAGGATGTTGAAGATCGTGCGCACGCCCATTTCCTTGCGCACCGGGGCGACGACCTTCATCGCCGGATGGTGGACCGGCGCGAACATGAACCCGATCCCGCAGGCTTCGATGCAGCGCGCGACCTGCCGGGGGCTCAGCTCGATGTTCGCCCCCAGCGCCTCGAGCACGTCGGCGCTCCCGGATTTCGAGGACACGCTGCGGTTGCCGTGCTTGGCGACCCCGGCGCCCGCGGCGGCGACCACGAACATGCTCGCGGTGGAGATGTTGAAGGTGTGCGCGCCGTCGCCGCCCGTGCCGACGATGTCGACCAGGCGCGAGCGGTCGGCAACCGCGACCGGCATGGCGAACTCGCGCATCACCGTGGCCGCGCCGGCGATCTCGTCAACGGTTTCCTTCTTGACGCGCAATCCGGTCAGCAGCGCCGCGATCATGGTGTCGGACACCTCGCCCCGCATGATCAAGCGCATCAGCTCGACCATCTCGTCGAAGAAGATCTCGCGATGCTCGATGGTGCGCTGCAGGGCTTCTTGCGGTGTCATGGCCATCGGATTGCTTCTCGTGCGCTTCGTGGCCGCGGCTCGCCGCGGCGGTGTCCGGGATGGAAGGAAAAGCGGCCCGCGACGGAATGCCGCTAGGGCGTCGCCGGGCGCTCCAGGAAATTCTTCAGCAGCGCGTGGCCGTGTTCGGTCAGGATCGATTCGGGGTGGAACTGCACGCCCTCAACCGGGTGCTCACTGTGGCGCAGGCCCATGATCTCCTCCGTCGATCCGTCGGCGTTCTCGGTCCACGCCGTGACTTCCAGGCATTGGGGCAGGCTGTCCTTTGCGACGACCAGGGAATGGTAACGCGTGGCTTCGTAGGGGTCCGGAAGGCCGGCGAACACGCCGGTACCGACGTGCCGGATCGGCGAGGTCTTGCCGTGCATGATCCGCCCGGCACGCACCACCGTGCCGCCGTACGCCTGGCCGATGGCCTGGTGCCCGAGGCAGACGCCCAGGATCGGGATCCGTGGCCCGAGCCGTTCGATCAGGGCGACGCTGACACCCGCCTCGTTGGGCGTGCACGGCCCCGGGGAGATCACGATGCGCTCCGGCGACAGCGCGTCGATGTCGTCCACCGACAATTCGTCGTTGCGCACCACCCTGACCTCCGCGCCCAGCACTTGCAGGTACTGCACGAGGTTGAAGGTGAAACTGTCGTAGTTGTCGATCATGAGCAACATCACAGCCCCTTCGCGGCTTCTGCAACCGCCTTGAACAACGCCCTGCCCTTGCTCATCGTCTCCTCCCACTCCTTGCCGGGGTCGGAGTCGTGGACGATGCCGGCACCGGCTTGGACGTGCAGGCGGCCGTCCTGGATGACGGCGGTGCGGATGGCGATGGCGGTATCGGCGTCGCCGTGCCAGCCGATGTAGCCGACGGCGCCGGAGTAGACGTTGCGACGCACGGGCTCCAATGCCTGGATGATCTCCAGCGCGCGGATCTTGGGCGCACCGCTGACGGTACCGGCCGGGAAGGTCGCGCGCAGCACGTCGGCATAGCTCAATCCGTCCTTCAGTTCGCCGGTGACCTCGCTGACGATGTGCATGACGTGGCTGTAGCGCTCGATGCCGAAGCTCTCGCCCAGCTTCACGGTGCCCGGCTTGGAGACGTGGCCGACGTCGTTGCGACCCAGGTCGATCAGCATCAGGTGCTCGGCGCGCTCCTTGGCGTCGGCGAGCAGTTCCCTTTCCAGCGCGGCGTCGCGCTCGGGCGTGTCGCCGCGCGGGCGCGTCCCGGCGATCGGCCGCACGGTGATCGTGCCGCCTTGCTGGCGCACCAGGATCTCCGGGGAACTGCCGACGACCTGCGTGCCGCCGACATCCAGGAAATACATGTACGGCGACGGGTTGAGCGCGCGCAGCGCGCGGTAGACATCCACCGGGCGCGCGGTGAACGGCACGCTCAGCCGCTGCGACAGCACGACCTGGAACACGTCGCCGGCGACGATGTATTCCTTGGACCGCTCGACGGCGTCGATGAAGCCCTCCCGGGTGAACCCGGAGATGAAATCGGCCTCGTCCAGCGCCTCGGGCACCAGGGTCTCCGGATACCCGGCGCCGGCGTGGCGCAGCCGGTGGGCGAGCTCGTCCAGGCGCCGGTTCGCGCGGGCCCAGGCCTGCGGTTCGCGTGGATCGGCATGCACCACCAGGTACAGCCGGCCCTTGAGGTTGTCGAACACGGCGACCTCTTCGCTGAGCATCAGCAGGATGTCGGGCGTGCCAAGCTCGTCGGGCTTCGCGGAGCCCCCCGCCGCCGCCGCCAATCGCGGCTCGATGTAGCCGACGCACTCGAACCCGAACCAGCCGACCAGGCCACCGCTGAAACCGGGCAATCCGTCGAGGCGCGGCACGGAATGTTCGCAGCGCAGGCGCTCGACTTCGGCGAAGGGATCGCCCACCTCGCGGGTTTCCACCACCTCGCCGTACTCGCTGACCGTCAGCGTGTGCCCATGGAAGGCGTACACGCGCCGGGCCGGCAGGCCGATGATCGAGTGACGGCCGAAGCGTTCGCCGCCCTCCACCGACTCGAACAGGTAGGTGTGGGCGCCGTCGGCGAGCTTGAGGTAGACCGACAACGGCGTGTCGAGGTCGGAGAGCACCTCGCGCACCACCGGGATGCGGGTATGGCCGTCAGCGGCGAAGCGTTTGAATTGTTCGGGCGTGGTCACGCGGCAAATCCTGGCAGGCGGGCGGGGTGGTGGAGACGCTGGCGCGCGGCCACCATCGCCAACCCGTGTCGGCACTGCAGGACTGCGGAGTCGCCCGGAGCTTCATGGCTGCATCGTAACGATTTCGGCGGGCGTTCGCATCGCCCGCTGGCAGCCCGCGCCCTGCGCGCATCAGGCGGGCAGGAGGCCCGTGACCTCGTCGGGGTCCCCGCACGCCTGGCCTGTTTCACCCGACGCGACCGCTGGATTCCCGGGCAGGCCGAGCAAGGGACAGCCCGCCGGCAGGTGCATGCGCAGGCGGCGGGCGACGCACTCCACGCGGAAGTGACGGGCTTCCACCGGCTCGCCATCGAGATTCAAGCAGAAGGGTTGCGGCGATTCGATCTCGACCCAGGGCAACCGGGCCGTCACCGCCACGCGCGCCAGCGCGGCCTCGCTGCCTTCCCGCAGCAGGGTGGCCACCGTGGCGGCGACTTCGCCCTCCAGCTCCGGAACGATGGTCAGGTCCAGCAGGCCGTCGTCGATGAGCGCCTCGGGACACAGGCCCATGCCGCCCCCTGCCCGGCGGCCGTTGCCGATGCCCAGGGCGATGAAAGCGCCGGTCCACTCGAACCCCGGCGCGTGCACCCGCGCCGCGATTGGTTCGATCCTGCCCAGCTTGGACATGCCGCCGATCAGGTAGGCAAGTCCGCCGAACATGTCCTTGAGCCCCTCGTTCGCGCCAGTCGTGGCCTCGGTTCCGAAACCACCGCTGGCGAGGTTGATCGACCAGTGCACGCGATCGTTCGCCTCGATCCGCAAGATGTCCACGGGATGGGCCGGCAACGTCCTCACGAGCTCGAAGGCAGCGTCGACCTCTTCCGGGATCTCCGCAGCGGCCGCGAAATCATTCGCCGTTCCGAGCGCCACCAGCCCCAGCGCGGGAAGCGCGTCTGCCGGCTCGTCGCTCGCGGCCAGGACCGCGGCGACCTGGCCCAGGGTTCCGTCACCCCCGGCGGCAACGAGGGCATCCAGCCCCCCGCCGAGCACCTCCGCGGCGAACCGGGCCGCGTCGCCCTCCTCCCAGGTCACGCGCACGTCCAGGTCGATGCCTTGGGAACGGCAGGCCTGCACGGCTTCGCGCACGGCTTCGTCGCCGTGGCTCTTGCCGTTGAGAATGAGTCGCCAGCGGGATCCTGTCATGGCTGGAGCCTAGGCAGGTGGGCGCGAATTACCGGTGAATGCGGGCGAAGGCTTGGCCGTGCCGGTGGCCTGCCGCACGTTCCCCGCGGCCTACTTGCGGCGCGCGTCCGTCACCGCCTGCCGCATGCGCCGGATGACGTCGGCGTAATCGCGCTGGCCGAAGATCGCCGACCCGGCGACGAAGGTGTCGGCGCCAGCGGCGGCGATCGCGCCGATGTTGTCTGGCTTCACGCCGCCGTCGATTTCCAGCCGGATCGGCTTGCCGCAGGCGTCGATGCGCGCGCGCACCGCCTTGAGTTTCTCCAGCGCGGACGGGATGAAGGCCTGCCCGCCGAAGCCGGGGTTGACCGACATCAGCAGCACCAGGTCGAGCTCCTCCAGGACATAGTCGAGCACCTCGACCGGCGTCGCCGGGTTCAGCACCAGGCCGGCCTGGCAGCCCTCGGCCTTGATCAGCTGCACGGTGCGATGCACGTGCCGGCTGGCCTCGGGATGGAAACTGACCAGCGTGGCGCCCGCTTTCGCGAAATCGGGCACCAGGCGATCCACCGGTTCGACCATCAGGTGCACGTCGATCGGCGCGGTCACGCCGTGCTTGCGCAACGCCTCGCAGACCAGCGGGCCGATGGTCAGGTTGGGGACGTAGTGGTTGTCCATGACGTCGAAGTGCACCCAGTCGGCACCGGCGGCGATGACCTCGTCGACTTCCTGGCCGAGGCGGGCGAAATCGGCGGAGAGGATCGACGGGGCGATGATGCAGTCGTTCACGGCAGGGTCCTGTGGCAATCGATCAGGTCACTTGCGGCCGCGCTCGGCCTTGACCTGCTGGTAGGCGCCATTGATTTCGCGCGCCCTGGCCTCCGCCTGCTCGCGCAGCTCGGGGGCGGCGCCGGACAGGCGGTCGGGATGGTATTGGGCGATCAGCCGCCGGTAGGCCTGGTCGACCTCGGCATCGCTGGCCTCGCGGGTCACGCCCAGCACGCGGTACGACTGGTCGCGGCTGCGGCCCAATCCGAACCAGTCGGCGTCGAAGGCATGCCCGATCAGCAACCCGATCAGGCCGCCGCCGGGATGGCGCAGCAACAGCCAGCCGGCGATGAAGCCGAGGAGTTTTCCGTACCAGCGCGTCATGGCCCACAGTGTAGGGCACGAGGCCGCCACGGCCGCATGCAGCCGGGGCGGCCTGCTAATACACTAGCCGGCCCCTTGCGCGAGCGGCTGCCCTTGGCGACCACCCTGCTCAATGCCGAACTCCCCGGAATGGCCCTGCGCCATCGCGGCAAGGTGCGCGATGTCTTCGACCTGGACCCGTCGCGGATCCCGGCCGGCGCGGCCGGTCCCGGCGAGTACCTGCTGATCGTCGCCACCGACCGGCTCTCCGCCTTCGACGTCGTGCTGCCCGACCCCATCCCCGGCAAGGGCGAGATGCTCTGCCAGATCAGCAACTTCTGGTTCGCACGCACGGAACACCTGATGCGCAACCACCTCACCGGCATCGATGTCGCGTCCGTGTTGCCGCCCGGCGTCGAGGCTGCGCCTTACGTGCAGCGCGCCGTCGTGACGAAGAAGCTCAAGCCGTTGCCGGTCGAGGCCATCGCCCGCGGCTACCTGATCGGCAGCGGATGGAAGGACTACCAGCGCACCGGCCGGGTCAGCGGCATCGCGCTGCCCGACGGCCTGCGCCAGGCGGAGCGGCTGCCGCAGCCAATCTTCACCCCGTCGACCAAGGCCGCGGCCGGGGACCACGACGAGAACATCGACTTCGACGCGATGGTCAAGGCCGTCGGTGGCGAACTCGCCGAGCAGGTCCGGGATGCCACCTTGCGCCTGTACGCATTCGCCGCCGACTACGCCGCGCAACGCGGCATCCTGCTGGCCGACACCAAGTTCGAGTTCGGGCTGGATCGCGACGGCCGCCTGCACGTCATGGACGAGATGCTGACCCCCGATTCCTCGCGCTATTGGCCCGCCGATCAATACGAGGTCGGCACGAGCCCGCCGAGTTACGACAAGCAGTTCGTGCGCGACTACCTGGAGACGCTCGACTGGGACAAGACCGCGCCCGGGCCTGCGCTGCCCGCGGAAATCATCGCGCGGACGCGTGCCAAGTACGCCGAGGCGCTGCAGAAGCTGGCCGGGCTCTCGGTCGATTGAGCAGGCGCGGCGTGCTGCTCGCTGGCGGTATGCTGGCGCCAGCCCATCCCGGAGCCGCGCCGTGAATGCCCACGCCGAATCCACTGACCGCACGCCCGAACGCCCGATCGACCGCTGGTTCGCCAGCTACTCCGGCGACCACGTCAACGACACCAACCAGGCCATCCACGTGTTCGCGGTGCCGGCGATCCTGTGGAGCGTGATCGCGCTGCTGTGGTGCATCCCCGCGCCCGGGACGCTGTTCAAGCCGGGGATCTGGGCGGTGGTGGCCATGTTCGCGGCCTGGCTGTTCTATTACCGCGCCTCGCGCAAGCTGGGGCTGGGCATGCTGGCGCTGTTCGTGGTGCTCGCGGTGCCGACGTGGTGGCTGCACGGCGTGCTCGGCACGGGTGGCCTGGTGGCGCTGGCGCTCGCGGTATTCGTGGCGGCATGGATCGCGCAGTTCATTGGCCACAAGATCGAAGGCAAGAAGCCGAGCTTCCTCACGGACCTGGTCTACCTGTTGATCGGCCCGGCCTGGGTGCTGTCCAAGCTCTACCGCAGGCTGGGCTGGACGTACTGACTTCCCGGGACGACGGGTCGCGTCGCGTGCGCCGGCTTCGATCCGGCGCGACGGTAGATGCCGGCTGCGCCCATCGCCGGCACCCCCCATCGCCGTGACGCCACGGCCAGGACCACACCCATCGACGGATCCCTGCCCAGACGCGACCTGCTCCTGCTGCTGCTGATCTGCGTGGCCTGGGCGTTCAATTTCCTGACCTCGGCGCTGGCGTTGCGGGAAATCCCCCCGTTCCTTTTCACCGCCGTGCGTTTCGCGCTGCTGGCCGTGCCGCTGGTGTTCTTGCTCAAGCGGCCCGCCCCGGGACAGTGGCCGCGCCTGGTCGCGGTCTGCCTCTGCGTGGGCGTGCTCCACTTCGGCCTGAGCTTCCTGGCGCTCGCGCTGGCCGGCAACCTGTCGTCGCCTGCCATCGTGCTGCAGAGCTACGTGCCGATGGCCAGCCTGCTGGCCTGGTGGTTCCTCGGCGAGCGCTTCGGCTGGCGCACGGGGCTGGCGATCGCGGTCAGTTTCACCGGCGTGCTGGTGCTGGGTTTCGATCCGATCGTGCTGGCCAAGCCCTGGGCGCTGGCGGCGATGCTGGCGGCGGCGCTCATGCTGGCAGTCGGCACGATCGGGATGAAAGGCCTGCGCGGACTGGACGTCTTCAGCATGCAGGGCTGGACAGCGGTGTTCAGCCTCCTGCCCTTGCTGGCGATCAGCGCGGCCTTCGAGCCCGGGAGTTTCGACGCGCTCCGCCGTGCGAGCTGGATCGGCTGGGCCGGCGCGGCCTACGCCGCCTTCGTCTCGTCCCTGCTCGGCCACGGGCTGTACTACGTGCTGATCCAGCGCCATCCGGTCGCCCAGGTGACGCCCTGGCTGCTGCTCGTCCCGGTACTGGCGGTGGGGCTGGGGATCGCGTTCTGGGGAGACGAGCCCGGGCCACGATTGCTGCTGGGCGGCGCCATGGTCCTGGGCGGGGTGCTGGGCGTCGCGATGCGTGCCAAGGCCAAGGCGCGAACGCCGATTCGCCCGGCCGGCCCCTAGCGCCGCCGGCTCATCGCAGTCCGAACAGCAGCAGCGTCGCCAGCAGGATGGCGACCCATAGCGCCATCGAACCGATCGGCCAGGTCTGCCCCAGGCTGTTGGACACGCGCCCGCCGCCCAGGCCGGCGAGGAACGCGGACCAGATGTCGGCCAGTCGGTCGCGCACTGCGGACAGCACGTTGCGACTCCACTTCGCCGCCCTCGGCAAGGGGCGCCGGAACACCCAGTCGACATCCAGGTTGGTCGACGGGATCTCGGCGGGGTAATAGCCGCTGCGATGCATCCACACGATCGCGAGGCTCGCGAACAGCAGCAGCTGGAGCTGGGTGAGCACGTGCGTGGCGTCGTAGGCGGAATAGACCATCTCGTAGGGCAGCAGCCCGTACAGCGCCACCGGCCAGACGCCGATCGCGATGCACAGCGCCGCGGCCAGGCCCATGGCGAACAGCATGTTCGGCGGCGCCTCGCGGGCCTCGGGATTGCCGTACCGGGAGAAGAACCCGAAATACGGGATCTTGATGCCGGAATGCTCCAGCACGCCCGCCGACGCGAACAGGAGCATCAGCCACACCACCAGGTGCCCGTCCTTGATCAACGCACTCATCACCATCGCCTTCGCGACGAATCCGCTGAACAGCGGGAACGCCGAGATGGAGGCCGCGCCGACGATGCAGAAACCGGTGGTCCAGGGCATCTTCCGGTAGAGGCCGCCCAGCTCCGAGGCCTTCGCCGTACCGGCCTGCTGCAGCAGCGCCCCCATCGACATGAACAGCAGGGCCTTGTAGATGATGTGCGCGAAGGCGTGCGCGCTGGTGCCATTGAGCGACAGCTCGGTGCCGATGCCGATGCCGACGACCATGAAGCCGAGCTGGTTGATGATCGAGTACGACAGCACGCGGCGCAGGTCGTTCTCGATGATGGCGTATAGCACCGGGAAGACCGTCATCACCGCGCCGACGTAGATCAGCAGCTCGGTGCCGGGGAAGCCCCTGGCCAGCGCATAGATCGCCGCCTTGGTGGTGAAGATGCACAGGAAGACCGATCCGGTCGGGGTGCCGTTCGGGTAGCTGTCCGGGATCCAGGCATGCAGCAGGGGGAACCCGGCCTTCAGGCCGAACGCAAGCAGGATCAGCCAACTCGCCGCCGAGCCCAGCTCCATGGCCTCGAAGGCGAGGCTCCCGGTCTGGATCCACAGCAAGCCGCCGCCTGCCATCAGCAACACGCCCGACAACACCTGGTAGACGAGGTAGCGGAACCCGGCGCGGTACGACTCGGGCGTGCGCGAGGCAAAGACCAGGAACGCCGAACTCACGCCCATGACCTCCCACCACAGGAACAGCGTCAGCAGGTCGCCGGCGAACAGCACCCCGATTCCCGAGGCCACGTAGAGCAAGGCGGTGACGTGCTGCAGGGTGTCGCGCACGCGCAAGGCGAACACGATCGACAGCAATGCCCCGACGTGGAAGGCCAGGCCGAACACGTAGCTCAGCCCGTCGGCTCGGTACGGCACCAGGGTCAGCCCCAGGACCTGGAGTTCGCGCGTCTGCCCCAGCTCCATGTCGAGGAACTGCAAGCCGCCCACGAGCGGGGCCGCGACCATGAACAACGTCCGCAGCCAGCCGCGCGTGACCAGCGCGGCGAGCGCGGCTACGAGGAAGGGCCAGGCGGGGTGGAACTCAATCATAGAAATCTTCGTCGCGCTTGAGCAGCATCCGCAGTCCCTTGGCGGCCGTGACCGCGAGGATCAGCGCCGCGAAGCCGTAGATGGCATAGACCAGGGGCAGCGCCTCGATCCGGTTGCCCGCATGGCGGTGGATCACGAACTCGGCCATCAGCAAGCCCAGGCAGGCCACGTAGAGGACGATGCGGACCAGCCGCTGGTTCCGTGGGCGGTCCGCCCAGCCGATGTCGCTGCTGTCATGCATCGATCACGCCTCCACCAGCATCGCCGCCAGGCGATGCAACGGCCCGGGAAAGAAGAACAGCACCACGCAGGCGCTCGCCGTGAGCAGCATCGCCGCCAGCAGCGGCCAGGGCGCCTCGTCGACGCCCTCGATCCCCGCCACGCCCGGGGCGGGCTTCAGGAAGAACGCCCGGAACGGAATGGCCAGCAGGTAGACGATGTTGAGCAGCGAGCTCAGCAGCAGCGCGGCGACGAGGACCCACTGGTGCGCCTGCAGGCTGCCCGCGATCAGGTACCACTTCGCCCACATGCCGCCGAACAGCGGCAGCCCGACGATGCTCAGCGTGCCGACGGTGAACGCACCGAAGGTGTACGGCATGTGCCGGCCCAGGCCGTCGAGCTGGCTGACGCGGCTGAAGCCGTGGGCGACCTGGATCGCACCTGCGCCGAAGAACAGCGTGATCTTGGCGAATGCGTGCACCGCGACCTGCATCGCCGCGCCGATGATCGCCAGCGGCGTGGCCACCATCGCCCCCAGCACGACGTACGACAGCTGCGAGATGGTCGAGTAGGCGAGCCGGGCTTTGAGGTCGTCGCGGGTCATCGCCACCAGCGAGGCGGCGACGATGGTGTAGGCGGCGAACCACGACAACCAGATCCCGGCACCGGTCTGTGTCAGCAGGTCGGCGCCGAAGATGTACACCGCGACCTTGAGCACCGCGAACACGCCCGCCTTCACCACCGCCACGGCATGCAGCAAGGCACTGACCGGCGCCGGCGCGACCATCGCCGCGGGCAGCCAGCGATGCATGGGCATGACCGCCGCCTTGCCGATGCCGAACACGAATAGCCCGGCCAGCAAGGGCAGCCACTGCGCGTCGACCTTGCCCGCCAGCACCCCGCCGGCGCGGAAATCCAGCGTGCCGGCGGCGTCCCAGGTCCACAGCATCGCCACCAGCAGGAAGCAGATGCTGGAGCCCAGCAGGTAGAGCAGGTAGGTCTTGCCGCCGCGGCGCGCGTTCTCGGTGCCGGTGTGGGTCACCAGCGGGTAGGTCGACAGCGAAAGGACTTCGTAGAAGACGAACAGCGTCAGCAGGTTGTCGGCGAACGCCACGCCGGCGGCTGAGCCGATGGCAAGGGCATAGCAGGCGAAGAAGCGCCCCAGGTGCTTGTAGCCCATCGCGTCCATGTAGCGGTTCGCGTACAGCATCGCCACCGGCCACAGGGTGGCGGCGATCAGCGCGAACAGCAGCCCCAGCGGTTCGACCCGGAAGGCGATGCGCAGCCCGGGCACGATTTCCCACAGCAACTGCCCGCGGCCCTGGCCTTCCAGTACCGGGCCGACCTGACCCAGCACCCCGGCCAGGAACGCGGCCGCCGCCAACCATCCCGCCAGCTGGCGCAGTCGCGGCGCGCCGTGCGCCAGGGCGATCACGAGGGCCCCGATGAAGGGGATGGCGATGACCATGGACGGCGTCATCCGCCGTTCCCCAGCAGCACCTGCGCCGCGTGCGTGGCGGTGCCGACCGTCAACCGCGTATCGATCCCGAAGTAGAAGTTGGCCGCCACCAGGACCCAGAGCGGCACGAGCAGGCGCAGCGGCGCCTCGGCCACCGCCTCCCGGTCCGCCGGTGGCGCCTTGAACCAGGCCGCCTCGACCACGCGCCAGACATAGACCACCGCCATCAGCGACGGCACGACGATCGCCGCGACGAGCCACCACGCACGGGTTTCCAGGACCGCCAGGATCAGGTACCACTTGCTGATGAAGCCTGCGGTCAGCGGCACGCCGACCAGGCTCAGGCCGGCCAGTGCGAACGCGGCGAACGTCCACGGCATCGACCGGCCCAGGCCGTGGATGTCGCCGATCCGGATCGAGCCGATGCGGTAATACACCGTGCCCAGGGCCATGAACATCGCCGCCTTGATCAGGGCATGGTTGAACAGGTGCAGGAGCCCCGACATCACGCCGAGGGTGGTGGCGAGGGAAACGCCCAGCAACATGTAGCCGACCTGCGCGACGGACGAGTACGCCAGCATGCGCTTGAGGTTAAGTTCGAACAGGGCCGCCCAGGACCCGGCCAGGATCCCCGCCGCCGCCAGCACCATCAGGATCGCCGACAGCGGGACAACGACGAAGCTGTACTCCGGCGAGAACACCGTGAACACGAACCGCAGCATCACGTACAGCGCGACCTTGGTCGCGGTGGCGGCCAGGAACGTGGTCACGAACGAGGGCGCGTACGTGTAGGCGTTTGGCAGCCACAGGTGCAGCGGGAACATCGCCATCTTCAGGCCCAGCCCGACGACGATGAATGCCAGCGCGGCGCGCACCGTGTTGGTCTGCTCGATGGCCGGCAGGCGCTCGGCGAGATCGCCCATGTTGAGCGTCCCGGCCATCATGTACAGGAACCCGATGCCGATCAGGAAGAAGGTCGCGCCGACCGTGCCCATCACCAGGTAGCGGAACGACGCCACCAGCGCGCGCCTGTCGCGACCCAGCGCGATCAGCGCGTAGGTGGACAGCGACGACACTTCCAGGAACACGAACACGTTGAACGCATCGCCGGTCAGCGTGATGCCCATCAGCCCGGAGAAGCACAGCAGGAACAGGGCGTAGAACACGCCCTGGCGCTCGGGCACCTCGCGATCCACGCTCGTCTTGCCCCAGGCCAGGATGGGCACCGTGACACCGGCCAGCAGCAGCGACACGAACGCGTTCACGGCGTCCACCCGGTACTCGATGCCGATCGGCGGCTGCCAGTTGCCGAATGCGTACGACAACGGGGCTTCCACCGCCGCCGGCAGGACCAGGGCCGTGATGGCCAGCGACGCCAACACGCAGGCCATGGCCAGCAGCCAGGGCAGCGCCCGCCCCGGAAGAAGCGCGCAAACGGGTGCGGCGATCAGCGGCACCAGCACGCTGAAGGGCATCAGTTCCAGGACGGTCATTCCCCGTCGTTCCTTTCACGGTCGCCGATGACGTCGTCCTCGATCGTCCCGTAGGCCTCCTGGATGCGCACGGCCAGGGCCGCGCCGACCGCCGTCGTGGCCACGCCCACCACGATCGCGGTCAGGATCAGCACGTGCGGCAGCGGATTGGAATACACGCTCACGCCTTCGCGCAGGATCGGCGACGCGCCGCCGACGACCTTGCCGACCGAGATGAACAGCACGAAGACCGATGTCTGGAACAACGTCAGGCCCATGATCTTCTTGATCATGTTGCCGCGCGCGATCACGCAGTAGAACCCGGCCATCATCAGCACGATGACGACCCAGTAGTTGATATGCCCGAGCAGCATCATGGTTCGCCCTGCCCCGCGTTCGCGTCGTCCCAGTCGCCCTTGCGCCGGGCGAACAGCGCGAACACCAGCATCATCACGCTTGCCACGGTCACCCCGACGCCGAACTCGACCAGCATGATGCCGGCCTGCTGCGCGGACTGCGGGTCCGCGAGCAAGGGGTAGAAGTCGAGGAAGCGCCCGCCCAGCGCCACCCCCGCCAGGCCGACGGCGGCGTACAACAGCGCGCCCATCGCCATGAGCCGGTACATCCACGCGAGGGGAATGACCTCGAGGGCGCGGTCCAGGCCATAGACGAGCGCGAACAGGATCCAGCCGGCCGCGAAGATCACGCCCGCCTGGAACCCGCCCCCAGGCGAATAGTCGCCGTGGAACTGGACATAGAGCGCGAACAGGATGATCAGCGGGATCAGGATGCGCGCCGCGAGCAGGATGATCAGGTTATTGCGCATCGGGCTCCCCCGCCTTGCCGCGCTTGCGCGGCGCCGGGGACAGCAGCGCCACCACGGCCAGTGCCGCCGTCAGGATCACCATGACCTCGCCGAGCGTGTCGATCGAGCGATAGCTGGCGAGGATGGCGGCGACCATGTTCGGCACGCCGGTATCCGGGTAGGCCTGCTCGATGTAGTAGCGGGCGACCTCACCGTGCGCCGGGTTGTCGGCTGCGCCGATCGGCGGCATGTCGAGGCTGGCGTAGACCAGCCCCGCACCCGTGGCCAGCACGACCACCAGCGCAACCATGTTGTGGGGCGTATTGCCCTTGACATGGTGCTCGTGGCGCCGCGCCAGCGCCAGCACCGCCAGCATCAACACCGTCGAGATGCCCGTGCCGACCGCGGCCTCGGTCAAGGCGACGTCGCCGGCATCGAGCACGACGAACAGCACCGCCGACAGCAGCGAGTAGATCGAGAACAGCATCACCGCGACGAACAGGTCGGTGGTGCGGATGATCGCGACCGCCACCACCACCAGGAACGCCAGCAACGACGCGTTGATCAACCCTTCGATGGTGGTTCTCCCGAGGTTTCGGGCCGCAGGCCGTCGGCGACCGCCGCCCGCGCCAGCGCATGCGTCGCGGTCGGCGCGGTGAACAGGAGGAAGAGCAGGATCATCAGGAGCTTGAGCATCAACAGGCTCCAGCCGATGCTCACGGCCAGGCCGAGGATGACCAGCAGGGCGCAAATCGTGTCGGTGATCCCGGCCGCATGCAGCCGGCTGTAGAAGTCCGGGAAGCGCAGCAGGCCCGCGCCGCCGACCAGCCCGAAGAAGCCGCCCCCGGCCAGGAGCGCGCCCGCGACGATCTCAAGCATCGACATCGACATCGCCCTCGTCGACCTTGGCCAGGTCGCGCGTCTTGACCAGTTTCAGGACCGCCACGATGGCAATGAAGTTGACCAGCGCGTAGACCAGGGCGACGTCGATCAGGTCGAAGTTCCCCGAGATGTACGCCACCAGCGCGACCAGCAGCACCGTCTTGGTCCCGAACACGTTGACCGCCACGATCCGGTCGTAGATCGTGGGGCCCTTGAGCGCGCGGACCAGCGCCAGCGCCATCGTCCCGAGCATGGCCAGCGCCACCAGCACGTAGATGCTCACCTGCGCCCCCGCTCGAGCCAGTGCACCTTGGCGCCCATGCCCTCGCGCCGCAATTCGTCTTCGGCCTGCTGGTCCAGGGCGTGGATGCACAGCTCGCTGCGGTTGAGCACCAGCGACACGGTCCCCGGGGTCAGCGTGATCGAATTGGCGTAGGTGACGCGACCCACGTCCGACGCCTGCTGCACGGGGACGCGCAGCACGCGCGGCGAGATGCGCGACGGCACGAACACCAGCCTGGCCACGTGCACGCAGGAAAGCGCGACCTGCCAGGCCAGCCACGCCCAGAACAGCGGCAGGCGCCACGCCGACAATTCCGCCCCGTGGGCGACCCCCAGCACGTCCATGCGCTTGGACATCCAGAGGGTGAAGAGCACCGAGCCCAGGCCCAGCCCGAGCATCAGCGGCTTGTAGACACCCGAAAGCGCCAGCCACAGGACCGAAAGCAGGAAGAACAGGGCGGCGAGGTTGCGCATGAACCGCCGCAGTTTAGCAAGGCGTCCGGCCTAACCGGAAACCTCGAACATCGCGGCCGTGGGTTGGAATGGCCTCGGTGCATAGGCCAGTTCGCGCCGCGCGGGCGCGTCGTCGAAGACGAGGTCCTCCCGCATCCGCGCCACCGCGCCACCAGGCAGGTCGCGAAGCACGCCACCGGCGCGCGCGCCCGCGAGGAGCAGGCGGAACAGCGGCGAAGGCAGTTCGACAAGACGCGGCTTGGACGGCAGCGCCGCGAGCACCCGCGCCACCATCTCGCGGTACGGCAAGGTTTCTCCCCCGGGCAGCGCATAGTCGCGCTGCATCCCCGCGGGACCCTCGGCAGCGGCGCAGGCCGCCTGCGCGAGGTCCTCGACATGCACGGGCTGGCGGAGTCCGGTCGCGCCCGCGGGGAGCACGAAGAAACCGGTGCGCCGCGCCAACGCGGCGATGCTGCTCAGGTTGCGATCCCGGCCCAGGCCGTAGACCAGTGTCGGCCTCAGCAGCGTGGCCGCGCATCCCTTCGCCGCGGCGGCCTCCCGGAGTTGCGCCTCGGCCTCGAAGAGCCGTTGCGCCAGTGCGCGCTCGCCGGGATCGGTCGCGGCACGCTTTGAAAGCACGCTGGTCGAACCGAAGGCGACCACCTGCGGACAATCCATCGGCGCCGTCGGATACCACGACGAGAACAGGTCCAGCGGGCCGGCGCTGTAGATCGCATCGATGGCGCGCGGCAGGACGGGCATGGACGCGAAATCCCCCTGCACCCACTGCACGCGCGGCAGGCCTGTTCGCGGTCGCCGCGACACGGCGTGCACCTCCCAACCGGCGGCGAGCAGGCGCGCGATCAGCGCCGTGCCGATTTGCCCGCTGCCGCCGAAGACCAGGGCCCGCTTCATGCGCGGCGCACCCGCTGCACGGTCTCGCCGGATGGCGGTACGCGTCCGCCCTCCCCGGGCCACTGCCCTGGCATCACGTGTCCCCCACGACCGCGGGCATGCGCCACCGAGCCACGGCATTCAAGGCAGGCGCGAGCGAAATCCCATGGACGCCGGCAAGCCGGTCCGCCGCAGCCTGGCCCCGTGAAAACCGGGGAACGCCGTGCTGGTGCATCGTGGATGGACGACCGACCGGTGCCTTAGCGCATCAGGAACAGTTCGAAGGCCACCCAAGCCACGAACGCTGTCATCAGGATCCCCCCTTCCCGACGGCTGACATGGAAGTCGCCGCGCAACACGGGGACCAGCATCAGCGCGAAGGCCAGCGCGGCCGGCAATTCGAAGCGCACGAAGGACGCCGGCAGCGCGAGCTCGCCCGCGCCCGAGCGGCCGAACACCGCCATTCCGCCGACGATGACCAGCAGGTTGAACAGGCTCGAGCCGATCACGTGCCCGGCGACCATGTCGCCCTGCCCGCGCCGTGCGGCGGCCACGGCGGCCGCGACTTCCGGCAGCGCGGTGCCGATGGCCACGACCAGCAGGCCGGCCAGCAGCGGCTCCATCCCGAGCGCCGTGCCCCAGGCCGGAGCGCTGCCCACCACGAACCTCGCGCCGAAATAAAGCAGGGCGATGGCGATCGCGAAGCGGACCAGGTTCAATCCCAGGCCCGTCTGCGTCTGGGCGTACCCATCGATCGCCGCACGCACCTCGGGCTGCTCACGCCCGCTGCGCGACAGCGCGAACGCCAGCACCGCCACGAACGCTGCCAGGAGCACGAAGCCGTCCAGGCGCGACAGCGTGCCGTCCCATCCGAGCGCGATCACGCCCACGGTGGCCACGATCAGCATGACCAGCAATGGCGACAAGGCGCGCCAGCGCACCACCAGGGGCGCGGCCAGCGCGGCGGCGCCGAGGGTCAGGCCGACGTTGACGACGTTGCTGCCCACCGCGTTGCCGAGGGCGAGGTCGGGTACGCCGGCCCAGACCGCGCGTGCATTGACCGCCAGTTCGGGAAGCGAAGTCCCAAACGCGACCAGCAGCAGGCCCGCGACGAACGGGGACGCGCCCAGGCGCTGCGCCAGTCCCGAGGCGCCCTTGACGATCGAGTCGCCCCCCAGCGCCAGCAGGAGCAGGCCAAGCAGGAACAGTCCGGTTGACTCAAGCATGACGCGATCCCTCCGTTGCGTGGGGCGTTGCGGGCGCAGCCATGGACGGGTGCGCGATGTGGCAGCGATGCGGCTCGCTGTTCAGGTGCAGGCCGAGATTACGAACAGCCTTCGACGTAGTCCACCTGCGGCGGCGTGCCGACGCGCCATTCGGTGACCTTTCCGGCGGCATCGGTTTCGAAGACGAGCACCCCCGGGCCATCATCTCGGGCCCGGATGCGCAGGTACTGGCCGCCGTCGACGTATTTGTGCGGGCTGGTGGCGACACGCCCGGGATACAGGGCCTCGACGTCGCCCGCACCCATGCCGACCTTGCCGCCACCGGGGGCGGTCTCGACCGTGTTGCCGCGCCCCACCGAGTAACGCACGAAACGGTCGCCCTCGATCATCATCGCGAAATCGGCCGGGGTGGCATTGCCGGCAGGGTAGAGGAAATAGCAAGGCTCGCTTGCGTCGGGCACCGCCGCGAGCGCGCCTTCCCACGCTGCGCGCACTGCATCGGCGGTCATCCCGAAGCGGGCTTCGCCGTAGCCGTCGTACCCGGCTGCGCCTTCGTCGACCGGCGCGGGCGACGCGCTGGTCGGCGGTGGCGGCGCGGCGGGCGCATCGACGGTAGTGGGTGCGGCATCGGCGTCGGCCGGCAGGGACGTGTCCGGCGCACCCCCGTCGCACGCCGCCAAGCCCAGGACGAGGCTGGCGGCGAGCAGGGGCAACGGCAGGTGGCGTCGGGGCATGCGGTTCGCTCCTCGTGATGGCGCGCCAGCCTACCCCCGGCCGGTGAACACGTCGCGAAAAGACTTGCGGGCCGTGCTCAGTTTCCCGCGTCGAAATGCTTGCGCAGGCCCGCCCAGCACGCCTGGTAGTCGCGCTGGCGATGCCCCGCCTCGATTGCCTGCACGGTCGGACGCAACACGGCGCGGGTCTCGAACATGAAGGCCATCGTGTCGGTGATGACGTCGGGCTTGGACAGGTCCGCACCGGACGCCTTTTCGAAGGTAGCCGCATCCGGTCCGTGTCCGCTCATGCAGTTGTGCAGCGAACAGCCGCCGGGCGCGAAGCCCTCGGCCTTGGCGTCGTAGGCGCCGTGCACCAGGCCCATGAATTCGCTGGCGACGTTGCGATGGAACCACGGCGGGCGGAACGTGTGCTGCGCCACCAGCCAGCGCGGCGGGAAGATCGCGAAGTCCATGTTCGCCGTGCCGGGCGTGTCGCTGGGCGCGGTGAGCACGGTGAAGATGCTCGGGTCCGGATGGTCGAAACTGATCGAACCGATGGTGTTGAAGCGGCGCAGGTCGTACTTGTACGGCGCGTAGTTCCCGTGCCAGCCGACGACGTCCAGCGGCGAATGGCCGATGCCCGCGCGCCACAGGTGGCCCTGGAACTTGGCGACCAGCTCGAAGTCGCCCTCCCGGTCCTCGTAGGCCGCGCACGGAGTGAGGAAGTCGCGCGGGTTCGCCAGGCCGTTTGCGCCGATCGGCCCCAGGTCGGGCAGGCGCATCATCGCGCCGTAGTTCTCGCAGACGTAGCCACGCGACGGGCCATCGGGCAGCGCCACGCTGAACCGCACGCCGCGCGGGATCACGGCGATTTCCTGCGGCATCACTTCGAGCACGCCCAGCTCGGTCGCGATGACCAGCCGGCCCTGCTGCGGCACCACCAGCCATTCGCCGTCGGCGCTGTAGAACCAGCGTCCGTCCATCGAGGCATTGGCGGCATACAGGTGGATTCCGACGCCGTGCTGCGCAGCGGAGCCGCCGTTGCCGGCCATGGTGTAGAGCCCGTCAACGAAATCCACCGGCGTTTCCGGGATCGGCAGCGGGTCCCAGCGCATCTGGTCGGGCGACACCGCCGCCTCGTCGAAGCGCTCGTGGAGCGAAGCGCCCGAGGCGTTGGCCTGCCGGTAGGGGGAGAAGGTCCCGTGCACCGCCGCCGGCCGGATGCGGTACAGCCAGCTGCGCCGGTTCTCGCCGCGCGGCGCGGTGAACGCGGTCCCCGACAACTGTTCCGCGTACAGGCCGTAGGCCACGCGCTGGGGGGAGTTCTGGCCCACCGGCAGGGTGCCCTCGATCGCCTCGGTCGCGAATTCGTTGCCGAACCCGGACAGGTAGCCGGCGGACCGCAGTTCGCCCGTGGGGTGCAGGATGGCGACGACGTTGTCGTTTTCTCGCTTGTTCATGCGTAACTCCTGGCCCTGCTCCGGTTCTGCAACGCCTGCCTTGCCCATCCCTGTCGGGATGGGCTTCCTGGCCCCTCTCCCGTTCGCGGGAAAAGGGCTGGTGAAAGGGCCCTGCTACAGCACGCCGCGCTTCATCTGGTCGCGCTCGATGCTCTCGAACAGCGCCTGGAAGTTGCCCTCGCCGAAGCCCTCGTTGCCCTTGCGCTGGATGATCTCGAAGAAGATCGGGCCGATCGCGTTGGTGGTGAAGATCTGCAGCAGCTTGCGCTTGTGCGTTTCCGGATCGGCGTCGATCAGGATCTTGTTCTTGGCCAGTCGCGCGACGTCCTCGCCGTGGTCGGGCACGCGCTGGTCGATGACCTCGAAGTACGTATCCGGCGTGTCGAGGAACTCGATCCCCTGTTCGCGCATCTTCTCGACCGTGTCGTAGATGTCGTCGGTGAAGCAGGCGATGTGCTGGATCCCCTCGCCCTTGTAGGTGTCGAGGTATTCGTTGATCTGCGATTTCGGGTCGCTCGATTCGTTGAGCGGGATGCGCACCACGCCGTCGGGAGCGGTCATGGCCTTGGACACCAGGCCGGTCTTGGCGCCCTTGATGTCGAAGTAGCGGATCTCGCGGAAGTTGAACAGTTTCTCGTAGTAGTCCGACCACTTGGCCATGTTGCCGAAGTAGAGGTTGTGGGTGAGGTGGTCGATGAAGGTCAGGCCGAACCCGGTCGGGTTCTGGTCGGCGCCCTGCACCGGCAGGAAGCCCTCGTCGTACATACTGCCCTTGTCGCCGTAGCGGTCCACCAGGTAGAGCATGCAGTCGCCGATGCCCTTGACCACGGGCGCATCGACGGCCTTGGTGTCCGGCTTGTGGTCGATCGCCTCGCCGCCGTTGCCAAGCACGGTCGTGCAGACCTCGTCGGCCGGCTTCCGGAAGCGGATGGCGAAGCCGCATGCGCTGGGGCCATGGGCCTTGGCGAAGTCGGCCGCGAACGAATCGGGATCTTCGTTGACCAGGAAGTTGACGCCGCCCTGGCGGTAGACGGTGATCGGCCGGCTCTTGTGCTGCAGCACGGCGGTGAAGCCCATGCGGGTGAAGTAGTCGTGCAGCAGCTCGCCTTGGCCCTCGGGGGCGGCGAACTCCACGAACTCGAAGCCGTCGATGCCCATCGGGTTCTCGAAGGTGGTGACGGTCATGCCGAGGTTGGGCTGGGCACTCATGGGGGAACTCCTGTCTCGCTGCGGCCGCATCGCGGCCGTCGGGGGGTGGGTGTCGGGCAACTGTCGCCGAGGATGCCTGCCGCGCCGGCCACGCGTCATGTTGCAGCGCGGCTTGCAGGGGCACGGCCAAGGTTATAGTTTCATCTGAAACCATTTGCAAGGCGCAGCGCAACAATGCCAGCCCCCCGTTCGATCCGTTGTCCCGCCGAAACCGCTCCCGGCGCACGGGGCGGTGCGCCTGCGCTGGAACTCGAACGCTTCCTGCCCTACCGGCTCTCCGTCCTGTCCAACCGCGTCAGCAGCGCCATCGCGCGGGTCTACAGCGAACGTTTCGGCGTGGGCGTGACCCAATGGCGCGTGATGGCGGTCCTGGGCCAGCAGCCTCTGTTGTCGGCCGGCGAAGTCGCGGCGCGCACGGCGATGGACAAGGTCGCGGTCAGCCGCGCGGTCGCCGGCCTGGCCGAACGCGGGCTCCTGGAACGCGAGATCCACGGCGACGACCGCCGTCGCTCGGTGCTGGCGCTGAGTCCGCAGGGACGCCAGGTGCACGACGACATCGTGCCCCTCGCGCTGGCTTTCGAGCGACGCCTGCTCGATGGCATGGACGGCGAGGAACGCGCCCTGCTGTTCCGCCTGCTCGACCGCCTGGACGAGCTGGAACTGCAGGCCGAGTCCGCCCATCCCTGACCCCGCCACGGCGGCGACGGGCCGCGTGCCGCCAACAAACCGCGGAACGCGAACGGGGCGGCCAAGGCCGCCCCGTCGCTGCTGGCCCGACCGGCGGACGCACCGGTCGTGGTCGCCAGCGGTTACTTCAACTCGCGTTCGGTATGCAGTCCGGCGGCTTGCGGCTCGCCGATCTCCTCTTGGCCCGCCAGGTGGGGCTCGGCGTCCCTGAGCCGATCGAGGTGCATCAGCCGCTTGACCAGGGGCGCGATCACGATCATGCCCACGCCCACGCCCACGGCGATCCAGCCGACGCGGGAATAGACGTCGATCACCTGTTCCGGTCCGGCGCCTTCGGCACCCGCGGCGGCCGCGATCAGGCCCGCGGCGAAATTGCCGGTGGCCGACGCGAAGAACCAAGTGCCCATGATCAGGCCCGCCAGGTGCGCCGGGGCCAGCCGGTTCATGGCCGACAGCCCGACCGGCGACAGGCACAGCTCGCCCGTGGTGTGCAGCAGGTAGATCAGGAAGATGAAGATCACCGGGGTCAGGTTGCCGGTTCCGGCGGCCGTCGCACCCGCGACCAGCACCAGGAAGCCCAGGCCCAGCTGCACGATGCCCAGTCCGAACTTGGCGGGCGACGATGGTTCAAGGCCGCGACGTGCCAGCCAGGTCCACAGCATCGCGAACACCGGTCCCAGCAGCACGATGTAGATCGCATTGATCGACTGGAACATCGATGCCGGCACGTCGAAGCCGAACAGGTTGCGATCCACCGAGCGGTCGGTGAACAGGTTGAGCGAGGAGCCGGCCTGTTCGAACAGGGCCCAGAACAGGATCGAGCCGAAGATCAGGTACAGGGCCGCGAAGATGCGATCCCGATCGTCCTTGGGCAGCTTGAACACCGCGGTGTAGAGGATGTAGCCGACCAGGATCGCACCGGCGCCCATCAGCAGGCCGCCGACCAGGGACTGGTACTGGATCAGGATCCACACCAGGCCCACCGCGGCGAAGCTCAGCGCATAGAGCAGCCACTCGAACTTGATTCCCAGCGTCTTCTGCTCGAGCCGTGCGGGATTGCTCGACTCGCCGCGCCCCAGCAGGGTCGGCTTGCCGATGACGAACACGATCAGGCCCAGCAGCATGCCGATGCCGGCGGCGCCGAAGCCGTACTTCCAGCCGTAGGTCTGGCCGAGGTAGCCGGCGATCAGCGAGCCCAGCGCAGCACCCAGGTTGATGCCCATGTAGAAGATCGTGTACGCCGGGTCGCGGCGGATGTCGGTGCGTGCATAGAGCTGCCCCACGATCACCGAGATGTTGGCCTTCAGGAAGCCCGAGCCGACGATGATGAACGACAGCGCCAGCCAGAACATGTTGATCGCCGGGTCGGCCTGTCCGCCGCCCGTGCCCTCGAAGGCCATCAGGAAGTGGCCGAAGGTCAGCAATACCGCGCCGAACAGCACCGCCTTGCGCTGCCCGAGGTAACGATCGGCCAGGTAACCACCGACCACCGGCGTGATGTAGACCAGCGCCGTGTAGGCGCCGTAGATGACCGAGGCCTCGCTGTCGGAGAACATCCAGTGCTGGACGAGGTAGAAGATCAGCAGCGCCCGCATGCCGTAGTAGGAGAAGCGCTCCCACATCTCGGCGAAGAACAGGACGAACAGACCGCGCGGATGGCCGAGGAAGGTCTTGCCTTCGTCGACGTGGGCAGGATTGGTGGCCAAGGCTCGCTACTCCCAAACGGTGATCGGCCGCCCGTGCGGGCGGCCTCGTGGAGTATTTACCCTAACCCGCCAAGGCGGATTGTGAAATAGCGTTGAACCGCTGCGCCGCCCGCGGGCGGCGCCACGACGCGTTCAGCCGGCCACGGGATAGGCGTAGCTGGCGCCCAGCCCCAGCGGGATGCCCAGCGCCCAGAACCCGAGCAGGAACGCCGTCCACACCACCAGCAGCGTGATCGCGAACGGCAGCATCAACGCCAGCAGGGTGCCGATCCCGGCCGAGGTCACGTAGCGCTGGCAGAACACCACGATCAGCGGGAAGTACGGCATCAGCGGGGTGATGATGTTGGTGCTGGAGTCGCCGACGCGGTAGGCGGCCTGGGTGAAGTCCGGGGACACGCCCAGCTGCATCAGCATCGGCACCATGATCGCGCCGATCAGCGCCCACTTCGCCGAGGCCGAGCCCACCATCAGGTTCACGAAGCCCGACAGCAGCACCACCCCCGCGAGCGTGACGCCCATCGGAAGGCCCATCGCCTCGAGTCCGTTCGCACCCTTGATCGCCACCAGCGCGCCGAGGTTGCTCTGCGCGAAGGCGTAGATGAACTGCGCGGCGAAGAAAGCCATCACGATGTAGTAGCCCATCCCGCTCATCGCCTTGGTCATGCCGGCGATGACGTCGCGGTGTGTCTTGACCGTGCCGGCGACGTAGCCGTAGACCACGCCCGGGATGAGGAAGAACACGAAGATCAGCGCCACGATCGAACGCATGAGTGGCGCCTGCGCCACCAGCAGCTGCCCGACCGCCTCCGGCGGCACGTCGCCGGACGCGCGCCAGGCCGAGTCCGCGGGCAGCGCAGTGAGCACCAACGCCACTACCGACAACAGCATCGCCAGCATCGCCAGCCACAGCCCCTTGCGCTCCTTCGGCTGCAAGGCATCCATGGTCGGCAGCTGGCCGCGGTCGGCGTCGACGACGGTGTCGCGCAGCCTCGGCTCGATCACGCGGTCGGTCAGGAACCAGCCCACCGCGATGATCAGGAAGGTCGAGGCAGTGGTGAAGAAATAGTTGTTGAGCGGGTTGACCACCACCGACGGATCGAGGATGTGCGCGGCTTCCTGGGTCAGGCCGGACAGCAGCGGGTCGAGGCTGGAGGGCACGAAGAACGTCGCCGAGAACCCGCCCGAGACGCCGGCGAAAGCCGCGGCGATTCCCGCCAGCGGATGGCGCCCGGCGGCATAGAAGATCACCGCGCCCAGCGGGATCACCAGCACGTAACCGGCGTCGACCGCGACGTGGCTGAGGATGCCGACCGCGATCACCATCGGCGTGAGCAGCGCCTTCGGCGTCACCGAGAGCATCGCGCGCAGCGCGGCGTTGATGAAGCCGGTGTGTTCGGCCACCCCGAGGCCCAGCATCGCCACCAGCACCACCCCCAACGGGGCGAAGTTGACGAAGGTCGACACCATGGTCGCCATGAACGCGGTGAGGCTGGTGCCCGCGAGCAGGTTGTTGATCGCGATCGCCTCGCCGCTGCGCGGGTCGATCTCGCTGAAGCTGACGTTGGCCAGCAGCGCCGAGATCGCCCACGTGGCGAGCATCAGGATCAGGAACAGCATCGCCGGGTCCGGCAGCTTGTTGCCGACGCGCTCGATGGCATCGAGCATGCGGGTCACCAGGCCGCGCGGCGCGGCCTCCGGGCTGGGCAGGTTCATGCGGACTCCCCTCGATGGACGCTGCCGCGCATCCTAGCAGCGCGAGTCAGGCCGGTGGCGCGGTGCCGTATGCCCCGCCCGGCCCGATGACCGTGCGCACCTCGAACAGCTCCGGGAAGAAGGTCAGCTCCAGGGCCTGCTTGAGGAATCCGACCCCGCTGGAGCCCCCGGTGCCGCGCTTGAAGCCGATGATCCGCATCACCGTGCGCATGTGGCGGAAGCGCCAGAGCTGGAACTGCGTCTCCAGGTCCACCAGGTCCTCGCACAGGTGGTACTCGGCCCAATGGCGCTCGCGGTCCTCGTAGATGCGTTCGAACACCGGCACCAGCGCCTTGTCGAACACGTGCGGCTGCGACCAGTCGCGCTCGACGTGCGCTTCCGGGACCGGGTGTCCCTGCCGGGCCAGGTGGCGCAGCGCTTCGTCGTACAGGCTGGGCGACTCCAGCGCCTCCCGCAGCAGCCCCGCGCCGCGGGCGTCATGGCCGAAGACCTTGAGCATGGCCGCGTTCTTGTTGCCGAGCTGGAATTCGATGGTGCGGTACTGCAGCGACTGGAAGCCGGACGACGGCCCCAGGATCTCGCGGAACTCCATGTACTCCGACGGCGTCAGCGTCTCCAGCACCGACCACATCTCGGTCAGCTGCCGCAGCACGGCCTTGCAGCGGGCGAAGATCTTCTGGCAAGGCCCCAGCTCGTCCTGGCGGAGGTAGCCGATGGCCGCCGTCAGTTCGTGGATCATCAGCTTCATCCACAGCTCCGAGACCTGGTGCTGGAGGATGAACAGCATCTCGTCGTGGTGCGGCGGAACGGACACCGGTTGCTGCGCCGAGAGCAGGCGATCCAGGTGCAGGTAGCCCCCGTAGGTCATCCGCCCGGACAGGTCGGTGTGGATGCCCTCCTCGAGGGGGCGCTCGTTGCGGTCGATGCTCATGGCCCGATTCTACCCGGCACCCCCCACGCACGCGCCGCGACTCCCGCGTCCCGCATCGTCCCACCCGCAGGCCCCGGCCCGGTGTCTGCCACCCGGCGCCGACCCGGAAGGGACGATTCGCTATCATCGGTGCCTTCCCGACGCCAAGGTTCGACCGGATGACCGTCGCCGCCAAGTTCGAAATCGAATACCTGCAATACCTGGGCCCCGACGGCAAGCTCAAGGGCAAGCTGCCGCCGGCGGTCAAGGATGCCAAGGCACTGGTGCCGCTGTTCAAGCAGATGCTGTTCGTGCGCACCTTCGACGACAAGTCGATCCGGCTGCAGCGCACCGGCAAGCTGGGCACCTACGCCGCCAGCCTCGGCCACGAGGCCACCCACGTCGGCATCGGTGCGTCGATGGAACCCGACGACGTGTTCGCTCCCAGCTACCGCGAGTACGGCGCCCAGTTCATGCGTGGCGTGAAGCCGCGCGAGGTGCTGATGTACTGGGGCGGCGACGAGCGCGGCAATGACTTCGAAGGGCCGAAGAACGACTACCCCTGGTGCGTGCCGATCTCCACGCAGTGCCTGATGGCGGCCGGGGCGGCGCTGTCGTTCCAGCTTCGCAAGCAGAAGCGCATCGCCGTGGCCTGCTGCGGCGACGGCGGTTCCTCGAAGGCCGATTTCTACGCGGCCCTGAACTCCGCCGGCGCCTATTCGCTGCCGCTGGTGCTGTGCGTGATCAACAACGGCTGGGCGATCTCGGTGCCGCGCACGGCGCAGACCGGCGCGAAGACGCTTGCGCAGAAGGGGATCGCCGGCGGCCTGCATTGCCTGCAGGTGGACGGCAACGACCTGGTCGCGGTGCTCGAGGCGATGCGCCGTGCCACCGAACGCGCGCGCAAGGGAGAAGGTGCCAGCGTCATCGAGTTCCTCACCTACCGCCTGCACGACCACACCACCGCCGACGATGCCCGTCGCTATCGCGGCGAGCAGGAGGTCAAGGACGCCTGGGAGGTCGAGCCGATGCTGCGGTTGCGCAAGTACCTGGTCGCCGCCAAGGCCTGGGACGACAAGCAGGAGAAGGCCTGGATCGAGGAATGCGGCAAGCGGGTCGACGTCGAGATCAACGCCTACCTCGAATGCCCGGTGCAGCCGGTCGAGGCCATGTTCGACTACCTCTACGCGGACATGCCCGCCGACCTGCTGGCGCAGCGCGAAGCCGCCATCGCGTGGGAGAAGCGCTGATGGCCACGAAAAAGAATGCACCGTCGAAAAAGCCCGACGGCAAGCAGGCCGCAGCGAAGAAGGGGCCCGCGAAGCAGGCTGCGACGTCCGCGCCGGCCGAGCCCGCGCCGATCACCCTGATCGAAGGCATCACCCAGGCCCTGGCCTGGGAGATGCGCCACGACGAGGCGGTCGTGGTCCTGGGCGAGGACGTCGGCGTCAACGGCGGCGTGTTCCGCGCCACCGCCGGCCTGCAGCAGGAGTTCGGCGATTCGCGCGTGCTCGACACCCCGCTGGACGAGACCACCATCGCCGGCCTCACCGTCGGCATGGCCTCGCAGGGCATGAAGCCGGTGGCCGAGGCCCAGTTCGACGGCTTCATGTACCCGATGGTCGACTTCATCGTCTGCCATGCCGCGCGCATGCGCTACCGCACCCGCGGCCGCCTGCACTGCCCGATGGTGCTGCGCGTGCCCTGGGGGGGCGGCATCCGTGCGCCCGAGCACCACAGCGAGGCCAACGAGGCGATCTTCACCAACGTCCCGGGCCTGCGCGTGGTGATGCCGTCGTCGCCGGCGCGTGCCTACGGCCTGCTGCTGGCGGCGATCCGCGACCCGGACCCGGTGATCTTCTTCGAGCCCAAGCGCATCTACCGGCAGTACAAGGAGCTGGTGCCCGACGACGGCGAGGCTTTGCCGCTGGACGTGTGCTACGTGCTGCGCGACGGCAACGACGTCACCCTGGTGAGCTGGGGCGCGCAGGTCAAGGAGACGCTGGAGGCCGCCGAAGTGCTGGCCGGACAGGGCATCAGCGCCGAGGTCATCGACGTCGCCACCCTGACGCCGCTGGATTTCGACACCATCGCCGAGTCGGTGGCCAAGACCGGGCGCTGCGTGATCGTGCACGAGGCCGCCAAGACCGCCGGCTTCGGTGGCGAGATCGCCGCACGCCTGGCCGAGGAGTCGATGTACGACCTGGTCGCCCCGGTCGAGCGCGTCACCGGTTACGACACCCATATCCCGCTGTTCCGGCTGGAGATGAAATTCCTGCCCAGCGTCGACAAGATCGTCGCAGCGGTGCAACGCACGCTCGACGCCAGCTAAGGAACGAACATGGCCGACAAGAAAACCTTCAAGCTTCCCGACCTCGGCGAAGGCCTGCCCGACGCCACCATCGTCGAATGGTTCGTCAAGGAAGGCGACACCATCCGCCTGGACGACAACCTCGTCTCCATGGAGACGGCCAAGGCCGTGGTCGAGGTGCCGTCCCCGGTGTCCGGCACGGTGATCAAGCTCGCCGGTGCCGCCGGCGACGTGGTCGAAACCGGCACGATGCTGGCGGAATTCGAGGTCGACCCCGACGCGCCGCAGCGCGCCGAAGGCCAGGACACCGGCCACCACCACGGCCCGTCCGGCGGCGGCAAGGAGACCGGGGGCAAGGGCCGGCCGGATAAAGGCGTGGGCAGCCAGGACCCGATGCCCGACGACCGCCTGGTGGCCTCCAGCGAGGGCGGCGCGATCGAGCACGACGGCGGCCGCCAGCCCGAGCAGAAGTCCGAAGCCGGAGACGGCGACGGCGAGCGCGCCGACAGCGGCACCGTGGTCGGCGCGATGCAGTCCTCCGACGCCGTGCGCAGCGAGCAGGCCAGCGCGGTGGGTGGCGTGAAGGCCATGCCCGCGGTGCGCGCGATGGCGCGCAAGCTCAAGGTCGACTTGGGCCGCGTGCGCGCCACCGGCAAGGACGGCGTGGTCACCATGGCCGACGTCAAGCAGGCTGCCGCCGATGGCAGCGCGCCGGCGGGCGCCCGGGCGCGTGCAGCGCACCCGGGTCCGACCGGTGCGGCTCCGGTGGCGATGCGCGACGCGTCCCAGCGCACCGCGCTGTCCGCGGCCGGCAAGCCCATGCGGACCCGTCCGCCGGGTGAATCCGCCAGCGGCCAGCCCGAGCAGCTCAAGGGCGTGCGCCGCAACATGGCCCGGGTGATGGCCGACGCGCACGCCAAGGTCGTCCCGACGACGCTGTGCGACGACGCCGACCTGCATGGCTGGAACGGCAAGCAGGACATCACCGCGCGGCTGATCCGCGCCATCGTGGCCGCCTGCAAGGTGGTGCCCGCGCTCAACGCCTGGTTCGACGGCGACAAGCTGGTGCGGACCTTGCACCCGCACGTGGACATCGGCATCGCCGTGGACACCGACGACGGCCTGTTCGTGCCAGCCCTGCGCAACGCCGACATGCTCGACGCCGGCGGCGTGCGCCAGGCCATCCAGCGCCTGCGCGCGCAGGTCCAGGACCGCAGCATCCCCGCGTCCGAACTCAGCGGCTACACCATCTCGCTTTCCAACTTCGGGATGTTCGCCGGGCGCTACGCGACCCCGGTGGTGGTGCCGCCGACCGTCGCCATCGTCGGCGCCGGCAAGCTGGCGCACGACGTGGTCGCGGTCATGGGCGGCGTCGAGGTGCACCGCAGGATGCCGATCTCGCTGACCTTCGACCATCGCGCCTGCACCGGCGGCGAGGCGGCGCGCTTCCTGGCCGCGCTGCTCGAAGACCTGTCCGCGCCGGACTGACGCGGTGGCCCACCGCAGCCGGCTCGCCGGGTTCATCATCGACTGCCGCGTCGACGACCTCGACGCGGCGGCTGACTTCTGGGCGCGGGCGCTGGGCATGCGCGTGGCCGACCGGGACGCCGGCGACGCGGACAGCGAGTACCAGCAGTTCGAGGCCACGCCCGGCGACCTGCATGTCGAAGTCCAGAAGGTCGACCACGACTCGCGCGTGCACCTGGACATTGAGGCCGACGACGTCGATGCCGAGGCCGCGCGGCTCGAACGGCTCGGCGCCAGGAAGATCGCGTTCGTCAAGCGCTGGTGGGTGATGGAAGCCCCCACCGGCCAGCGCTTCTGCGTGGTGAAGATGCACCACCCCGAACGGGGCCAGGAACCGAACGCCTGGAAGTGAGCCGCACGCCGCGCGCATGGCGTGCCGGCAGCGGCTTAACCCGTCACGACCCGACAGGCACTGCGGGACGGCTGCCAGCCTTGGCCCAGGGCCGCCGACGGTCGCACGGCACCACGGTCATGCCGCGTCTTCCGCGAACCGCGCGAGCGCCTCGGCCAGTTCTTCCACCAGCACGCCTTCGCACAGGTGCCCGACCAGGTCGCCTTCCAGCCGCAGGGTCCTGTCCTCGAGCGCCTGGATCGCGCTGCCGGCATCGGCCTTGAGCCGCGCGACCAAGTGGCCGGCGTCGCGGGGGGAAGCGTGCGCGTCGCTGTGCAGCAGTTCGCGCTCGCCGTCGACAAGCTTGAAGTGGAACGTCCCGTCGCTTTCCCGGTACTGCTTGAACACCGGCGCGGACGCCGTGCCCGCCCGCTCCCCGGCGCCGGTGGCGGCACGCTTGCCCAGGTCGCGCAATCCGACCGCATCGCGCAAGGCCTGCAACAAAGGCGTCGCGTAGCGGGCGCGCACGCGCTGCGCACCATCGCGCAGCTGGGCCTCGATGCGCTCGGGATGCGCGATCAGGGCCTCGTACTTCTCGCGCATCGGCGCGATCTCGACATCGATCCGCTCGAACAGTTGCCGCTTGGCTTCGCCCCAGGCGATGCCGTCGGCGAAGGCCTGGCGGAACGCGGCGGTTTCGGCGTCGCTGGCGAAGGCCCGGTACAGCTGGAACACGTTCGAGCCCTCGGCATCCTTGGGCTCGCCCGGGGCACGCGAGTCCGTGACGATGCCGTACACCAGCTTCTCCAGCTGGCGGCGCGGCGCGAACAGCGGGATGGTGTTGTCGTAGCTCTTGGACATCTTGCGTCCATCCAGGCCCGGCAGCGTCGCCACCTGCTCGTCGACGATCGCCTCGGGCAAGGTGAAATGCGCGCCATACACATGGTTGAACCGCTGCGCGAAGTCGCGCGCCATCTCGATGTGCTGCACCTGGTCCCGACCCACCGGCACCTGGTGCGCGTTGAACAGCAGGATGTCGGCGGACATCAGCACCGGGTACATGAACAAGCCAGCGGTGACGCCCGCATCGTCGTCCTCGCCGGCCTCGCGGTTCCGGTCCACCGCCGCCTTGTATGCATGCGCGCGGTTGAGCAAGCCCTTGCCGGCGACGCAGGTCAGCAGCCAGGTCAGCTCCGTGGTCTCGGGCACGTCGGACTGGCGGTAGAACCAGACCCTGTCCGGATCCAGTCCGCAGGCCAGCCAGGTCGCCGCGATCTCCAGCGTCGAGCGCTGCACCCGCGCCGGATCGGTGACCTTGATCAGTGCGTGGTAGTCGGCGAGGAAGAAGAAGCTCTCCACGCCGTCCCTGGCGCTGGCCGCCAGGGCCGGACGGATCGCGCCGACGTAGTTGCCCAGGTGGGGCGTTCCGGAAGTGGTGATGCCGGTCAGGACGCGGGTGGTCATGGATGCTTGGGCGGTCGGCGCGGTGATGGGCCAGTTTACCCGCCGTCCGGCAACCCCGTTCCCTTGCGACGTGCGTTGGAGGTCCTGCCGGGCACTCGCTGCCCATCCACGGGAGCCACCGCGATGTTCCGAAAACCCCTGCTTCTGCTCGCCAGCCTGGTCGCCGCCACGGCCTGCTCGCCATTGTCCGCACGACCGCTGGTCCGCATGGACGTCGTGGATCGCGACACCGGGCAATGGCTGCCGGAATACCACCACCGCGGCGACCACTGGATCGCCGGGAGGCCCGGCCACCGCTACGCCGTGCGGCTGACCAACACCACCGGCGAGCGCGTGCTCGTGGTGCTGTCCGTTGACGGCGTCAACGCGGTCACCGGGGAAACCGCCCACCCCGCGCAGGCGGGGTACGTGCTGGCGCCCTGGCAAAGCACCGAGATCGACGGATGGCGCAAGTCGCTCGACGACGTCGCCCAGTTCGTGTTCACCGACCTCCCCGACAGCTACGCCGCGCGGACCGGGCGCCCGGACAACGTCGGCACCATCGGCATCGCCGTGTTCCGCGAACGCACGTTTTATCCACCGCCGTCGCCGATCGGCCCGCCGATCGCGCGCCAGGACAGCGCCGGAAACGCGTCCCGGGCGCATGCACCTGCCGCGCAAGCCACGCAGTCCGAGTCGGCTGCCGCCGATTCGGCCTATGGCGGTGGCGTCGCGCGGCAGCGCATCGGCACCGGCCACGGCGCGCGCCAGTGGGCGCCCGTGGCGCGCACGGGCTTCGAACGCGCGTCGCGCAGTCCGGCACAGGTCATCCAGCTGCGCTACGACGACGTCGACACCCTGGCGGCACGCGGGATCCTGCCGCAGCCGTACCGGTATGGCCATCGGCACGAAGGACCGCGCGCCTTCCCCGGCGGATTCGTGACCGACCCGCCGGGCTGGTGACGGCGACAAATGTTGGTTGCACAAGCAGACGGGCCGGCAAGGCCGGCCCGTCGTCGTGGAACATGGGGAAGAGAATCGCTGGTCAGTTCAGGGTGCGCTCGAACTCGTCGATCTCGCGCTCTGCGCGGTCGCGATCCCAGCCGTACTGCTCCTGGAGCTTGCCGCACAGGTAGGTGCGGTTGCCTTCCGCGACATCGAACACGTCGTCGCTGAGCTTGCCCCACTTGCTCTGGGCCTTGCCCTTGAGCTGGTTCCAGTTGCCTTCGATGATGTCCTTGTTCATGCGTGGTGTCTCCGTATTCCGGGGGAGTCTCGATCCGCTCACACGGGTGCCGCGGACCGAGCGACCATGGTGCGACTTCGCAGGTCAGTCCCGGATCAAGGAAACGTTGCGAAAACCTTTACTTGCCTCGATCGTTCAGGCGGGCATGAAAAAAGCCGGCGACATGCCGGCTTTCTCCATCCGCTGCCGCCCTGCGGGCGGCGACACGGCGATCCCGCGTTACGGGTTGGTCCCGCCGGTTTCGTCGGCGGCTTCCTGCATCTCGTCGCCGACCTTCTCGACGTCCTTGCCGACGCCCTTGACGGTGTTGCAGGCGGTCATCGTGCTGGCTGCGAACAAGACAAGCAGCATCAGGGAAATCAAACGCTTCATGGGACTCTCCTGGAATCGAGTGGTGTGGACCACGGGGAGCAAGTCTGCGTCCCGCCTTCTGAATGTAACCGCACCTTGTCGTGAACGCGGCGTGCAGGGCGCCTCATGTCGCGGCCCCGCCGTCAGTCCCGCATCAGCGTCGACTTGCCGAACAGGCTTTCGACCAGGTCGACCGCCAGCACCGCCGTGGCGTTGCGCAGGTCAAGCGCCGGGTTCACCTCGACGATGTCCAGCGACCCCAGCCGTCCGGTGTCGGCGATCATTTCCATGATCAGCTGCGCTTCGCGGTAATCGACCCCGCCGGGGACGCGGGTGCCGGTGCCTGGCGCGATGGCGGGATCCAGCATGTCGACGTCGAAGCTCACGTGCAGGTGGGTGTCCTCGTCGACGCCCTCCAGCACCTCCTCCATCACGCGCTTCATTCCGACCTCGTCGATGTAGCGCATGTCGTAGATGTCCAGGCCATGTTCCTTGACCAGGCGCTTCTCGCCCTGGTCCACCGACCGGATGCCGATCTGGCGCACGTCCGCGGGCGAGATGGCCGGTGCGTCCCCGCCAAGGTGGGTCAGTGCGCGCGGCCCGATCCCGCACAGGCAGGCCACGGGCATGCCATGGACGTTGCCCGAGGGGGTGAGGTCGTGGGTGTTGAAGTCGGCATGCGCGTCCAGCCAGAGCACGCGCAGCTTCTTGCCGGCGTCCCGGCAGTGCCGTGCGACGGCGACGATCGAGCCCACGGCCAGGCAATGGTCGCCGCCGAGCAGGATCGGCAGGCGGCCGTCGCCCAGGACTGACGCCGACGTCTCCATCACCGCGCGGTTCCAGGCGACGACTTCGTCGAGATGGCGATATCCCTCGACCGGCGCCTGCCAGGGGTTGCGCGGCCCTTCGAGGTTGCCGCAGTCCTGCACGTCCACGCCGCGCGCCTGAAGCGCCTCCACCAGCCCGGCGACGCGCAGCGTCTCCGGTCCCATCGACGCGCCGCGGGTGCCGGCACCGACGTCGGTGGGCACGCCGAAGATCGCGACAGGCGGGTATTTGCTGCTCGAACGGGAGTCGCTCATGAATCCTCCAGGGAACCTGCCGGGTGGACCAGCGATGTCGCGGTTCCGTCGCGCCAGCGCGTGCGAGGCACTGCGACGGGACCCGCGGCACCGCGGTGGTGCCGGCACCCGGATTCGAACTGGGGACCTACCGCTTACAAGGCGGTTGCTCTACCAACTGAGCTATGCCGGCATGGGGCGGGACGCGGCCTGCGTCCGGACGCGCATTCTAGCGCGAGGGCGGCGCCGGCCCGCCCCGGCGGGCGCATGCGCCGGCGCCGCGTCACTGCGCCGCGCAGTCGCGCGGCTCGAGGACGTCGGCGCCGCTGGCGCGCCGGGCGGCGGAGGCGACAGCGTCCGAGTCGGCGGCGACGTCCAGCCAGACCCGCGAACCGCCCTCGCCCACCGGACTCGCCACGGCCTCGAACCCAGCCTCGCGCAACGCTTCGACCCGCTGACGGGCGGACGTCTCGTTGCCGTAGCGGCCCAGCGCGATGCCGTTGGCCGACGCGCCACTGGAGAGCACGAACAGGTCCTCGAAGCCGGCCTCGCGCAGGCGAGCCGCCATCGCATTGGCCGCCGCGCGGTCGGCCAGCGGAGGCATCGCCACGCTCCAGCCGCGGGCGGCGATCGCCTGCTCCCGCATGCGGATGTCCCGCAACCCCGAGCCCGCTAGCGCCCGGCGCGCCGCGGCGGCGGCGGTCGCATCGGTAAAGGGTCCCAGGGAGAAACAGCGCACTTCCGCCGGGGCCACGGCATCAACCTCGTCCACGCTCGCGGCCACCGGTGCACCGTCCCCCGCCACCGACGGGGAAGGCGCCATCGACCGCTGCCGCACGGGCACTTCCTCCAGCAGGAACAGCTGCGGGCCCTCCGCGCGACGGGCGGCGGGGGGCTCGGCGTCCGCCGACGGCCGGGCCAGCCACCACGAGGCAACCCCGAGGTTTAGCACCACCAGCAGGACGATCAGGGCACGCGCGAACATGGCGCGATGTTAGCCGAGCGACGGCGCGGGGTCCCCGGTCTCGCGACGCGCCCAAAGCGCCAGGCCCTCGAGCACGAGCGCCGGCGCGTGCGTCGCCCCTTCCAGCGGCTCGGGCAAGGTGGCCACGCCGCCGCCGTGCAGCCAGACCCGTGGCTCGGAACCGAGCAAGGCCCGCGCTTCTCGACGGCTGCGCTCGACCAGCCCCATCGCCGCGCCGACGCAGCCCGACGCCAGGGCCGCGGCCGTATCGATCCCGAACTCCACGTACTCGCCACCGTCGAGCGGCAGGTGCGGCGCGCGACGCTGCAGCGCTTCGCGCATCAGCGACGGCGACGGCGCGATGCGGCCACCGCGGTGGCGACCCTCGGCATCGACCAGGTCCAGGGTCAGCGCCGTCCCCACGCCCACGACCAGCGCCGGCGATGGATCGCGTGCGCGGGCCGCCGCCATCGCCAGCAGCCGGTCCACGCCCAGCCGTTCGGGTCGGGCATACGCGATGGTGATGCCGGCGAAATGCGGCACCGTCGAGGCCATGCCAATCTGTCCCCCGCGCGACTCCAATGCGGCGGTCAGTTGCTGCAGCAGGCCAGGCGGGCCGACACTCGCGATCCAGGCGCAGCCAATCCGGGTCGGCAGCGCAGACTGCCATCCCGCCGCGAATGCTCCTTGGGCGTGGGGCACCGCCGCCATGTCGCCGAGCCAGCCCCCGGGCTCGAGCGCCGCGAACTTCAGCCGGGAATTGCCCAGGTCGAAGACCCAGGCGTCGGTGCCCGTCATGGCGCGGCCTCGCCGGAAGCGCGCACGCTGACTTCACCAGCGTGGAAGCTGCGCTCCCCGTCGCCGTCGAGGATGCGCAGCGCACCGTCGGCAGCGACGCCAAGACAGGTCCCGGCCACCACGCCGCGCCCGGTCTGGACGTCGACGGCCTTGCCGGCCAGTGCGTCGCAGGTCGCATACGCCTCGAGGAAGGGCCCGAGGCCCGCGGCGTCGAAGCGGGACAGGGCGGGCAACAGGCGCTCCAGCACGGCTGCGGCGAGGGCGTCCCTGTCGGGGCGCAACGCCGCGTCCAGCGAGGCCAGGTCGATCCAGGGCTGCCCGATGACGCCCGCGGCCGATGGCGGCATGCGGATGTTGAGCCCGATCCCGACCACCGCCCGCACCGGCCCGGCGTGCTCCCCGCCGCCTTCGACCAGCAGCCCCCCCAGTTTGCGGAGGCCGCCGGCGACACCGGGGTCCGCCACCACCAGGTCATTGGGCCACTTCAGCTGGACGGCGCGGAAACCGAGGCCATGCAGTGCCTGCGCCACCGCCACGCCGGCCACGAGGCTGAGTCCGCCCAGCCGTGCCAGCCCGCCGGCGAACAGGCGCGAGGCCGACAGGTAGAGGTTGGCCGCCAGGGGCGAGGCCCACTCGCGGCCACGACGGCCGCGGCCCGCGGTCTGGCGCTCCGCCATCAGCACGTCGGTGCCGGCGGCGGGTGCCTGGCGACGCAGCAGTTCGGCATTGGTCGAATCCACCGACCATGCGACGTCCAGTTCCGCCAGCAGTGCCATCGTTTCGGCAGACAGCAGGCCCCGGATGCGGCCGGCATCCAGCAGGTCCACGGGTTGCTCGAGCGCGTAGCCGCGCCCGGGTCGGGCCACGATGCCGACGCCGGAGGCGCGCAGCGCCTCGATCCGCTTCCAGACCGCCGCGCGGGTCTGTCCGGCCTCGCGCGCGAGCACGTCGCCGGACACGACACCGTCGCGCAGGCGGAGCAGCAGATCGCGATCGGCGTCGCTCACCTGCTCACCCGCCGCGCGTCCGCCACAGCCGGTGCAGCAGGCGGGCGCGCTGGAACCGCGATTCCTCGCCACGCAGCAGGCGGCGCAGGTTGCCACGGTGCGAGAACAGCAGCAGCCCGGCCGCGGCGACGCTGAACCACATCCGCGGCGGTGCGGCCTCCGTCCACCACGCCGCGAGCACCAGCGAGAGCCCGGCCACCACCGTGGCCAGGCCGACGTAGCCCGTCGCGAGGATCACCGCCATCCAGGCGACCAGCAACACGGGCGCGACCCAAGGCCAGAGCACCAGCACGCCACCGGCCAGGGTGGCGGCCCCCTTCCCACCGCGGAACCCGTGCCACAGCGGCCAGACGTGTCCGAGCACCGCGGCGAACGCCGCCGCATAACCATGCGCCGTCGCCCCGGGATATCCCTCGACCTGCGGCGCGAAGCGCATCCCGAGCCACGCCGCCAGCGCGCCCTTGCCGACGTCGAACACGACGACGGGGATCGCGAACCCCGGGCCCTGGGTCCGGAACGCATTCGTGCCCCCGGCATTGCCGCTGCCCTGGGTGCGGATGTCCACGCCGCGCATCCGGCCCAGCAGCAGGCTGCCCGACAGCGAACCGACCAGGTAGGCAACCGCGAGGATCGACAACGATGGCAACCAGCTGGGCATCGTGGCGATTATGGGCGACAACACCGGAACCATCGACGACGCCCCCGCGGCCTCATCCGCGATCGCCGCGGGCGAAAGGTTGCAGCGACACCACGAGCGTCCCCCGTCCCGCATGTGCCCCGAGCGCCGGTCCCGTTTCCACCAGCCAGGGATCGACGAGGTCCAGCCGCCGCTGGAGGGCATCGAGCATGCGCTCCCCGCCGGCGCGCGCATCGCAATGGCCGATGATGGCTCGCCAGGGTCCGGGCCAATCGCCCGTGGCGCCCGCCGCGCGCCTGGCGACATAGGCGGCGAACGCTTCCGGTGCCCGCGCCTTGGCGAAAAGCCCCCCGGCAATGGCGAGCCTGCCATCGGGACGAATGCGGGCCACGGGGGTCAGCCCCGTCCAGCGCACCGCGGGAGCGGCCCAGGCCGGGATGCGGCCGCCGCGCACGGCGTGCGTGATGTCGCGCGCCATCGCCCAGGTCGGGGTGATCGGTCGCAGCCGCTCGAGTTCAAGCAAGATCGCTTCGGCGCCCTGGCCCGCTTCGGCCAGCTCCGCGGCGCGCCACGCCAGCAACGCCTGTCCGCCGGCGGCATTGAGGCTGTCGAACACCCGGATCCCGCCTGTCGCGACGCGTGCCGCCGCATGCTCGGCCGACTGCAGCGTGCCCGACACGGCGCCCGACAGGCCGACGTACACGACCTCGGCATGATGCGCCGCCAGGAAATCGAACACCCGCCGGAAATCCCCCGGCGGCGGCTGGCTGGTGCGCGGCAGCTCACGCGCCTGCTCCATCCGTCGGTAGAAATCGCTGGTCGCCAGCCCGACCTTGTCCAGGTAATCGCAGCCGCCCACGTTGACCCGGACCGGGACCACGTGGAGGCCATGGCGCTCCACGATCGCGGCAGGCAGGTCGGCGGCACTGTCGGTCGCCACGGCGACCGCCGACCCGGACGCGACGCTCCGGGCCTGCAGCAGCATGTCGTCGGCCTTCATGCCCTCGACGGCGCCGAAGCCGGCACAGGCATCGAACAGCGCCTGCGGCGCGCCGACGTGCGCGTGCACGCGCAGCCGCGTCGCGCCCCCGGCCAGCACCACGGAGTCGGCGCCCAGGGCTTCCAGCGCCGCCCCTACGCGCCGGCGATCGAGCGCTTCGCCGATGAGCAGGCACTCGGTACACCAGCGGCACGAGGGGTCGATCGCCTCCTCGGCCCCGTGGCTGGCCGGTGCCGATGGCACAGGACCCACGACCTGCGCGGGCGCCACGCGCTGCCCAGCCTCGGCGTATTCGGCGATGCCTTCCAGCAGGTCGACGAACCCCCGCGCACCGGCGTCGACCACGCCGGCGCGTTGCAGCACGGACATCTGCGCGGTCGTGTCCGCCAGCGCGCGTCGAGCCTCCGCCATCGCGCCCAGGAACGCCATGCGCGGCGACCCCTCGCCCACGACCGTGCATGCACGCAAGGCCTCGGCGAAGCGGTCCATCACGCTCAGCATCGTGCCCTCGACCGGGTTCGCCAGCGCGCCACGCGCCTGCCGTGCGCCGTTGCCGACGGCAGCGGCCAGGCCCGTTGCGTCGAGCGCTTTGCAACGCCGTGCATCCTCGGCCACCCCGTGCAGGAATTGCGCCAGGATAGCGCCGGAATTGCCGCGCGCACCGTCGATGGCCTCTTCGCCAATGGCCAGCAGCATCTCCCCCAGGTGGTCGCGCCGCACCGCCAACGCGCCATTGAGCAGCGCGCCGAAGGTGAAGGCGAGGTTGTTGCCGGTGTCGCCATCGGCGACCGGGAAGACATTGATGCGGTTGAGATGCTCGCGGCCGGCCACCACTCGCTGCGCGCCGACGACCAGCGCCCGTCGCAGCATGGCGGCGGTCAGTGGCGGATCCGGATCAGCTGTCATCGTCTGGCAGTCTGCCCGAGCGACGCCACGGCGGCTGCTGCACTGCAGCATGCAACGGTCTGCCACGTCCGTGCATCCAAGGTACTATTCGAGGGGTGCCACCTCGCCATCCGGTCCGGGAGACGACCATGTCGCTGAGACTCATGAGCTTCCTGCTGCTGTTGTGCGCCAGCATGTCGGTGGCTGCCGGCGGGGTTCAGCGCTCCGGCGCCAATGGCGACGGCGGCACCTGCCCCGAGGCGATCGCGGCCGGTGGCGAAGAAGCCCCGCTCGTGCGCGCCGGCAAGCCTGCGTCGGCCACCGCGCGCAGCCGCGCCGACAAGCCGGCCGTCAGCCGCGGCGGCGAGCAGACCACGGTGAAGCCCCCGCGCTGGCACAGCTTCCTGCCGGGCATGTTCCGCTGAGCCAGCACTGAAGGACGCATCCGGTCCGCGCCCGCGCGTGCGACGCCTGTTCGACCGGCTGTTCGCCACCACCCCGGAACCCATTCCGCCTGCGCTTTGGCAGGCGGTCCGCGGCCGGGTGCCATGGATCCCTCCGCTCGATGGCGCGCGCGAAGCGCGCCTGCGGGCGCTGGCAGCGCGCTTCCTGCACGACAAGACCATCACCCCGGTCGCGGGCCTGGCGCTGGACGGGACGCAGCGCACGATCCTCGCCGCGTTGTGCTGCCTGCCGCTGATCGAGTTCGGGACGGAGGGCTTGCACGGCTGGTCCGAATTGATCGTGTATCCCGACGCCTTCCGCACGCAGCACGACCACGTCGATGCCGCGGGCGTGCTGCATCGGTCCGACCAGGAGTTGATTGGCGAATCCTGGGACCGAGGTCCGCTGATCCTGTCCTGGGGCGACATCGAGGGGGAACTCGATGCGCCTGACGGCGGATTCTGCGTCGCGGTCCACGAGATGGCGCACAAGCTCGACGCGCTGGACGGCCTGCTCGACGGCACGCCGCCGCTGCCGCGCGATTGGCAACGCGAGTGGGCCCGCGACTTCCAGTCCGCCTACGATCGCTTCGTGGCCGAGGTGGACGGCGGCAACGACACCGCGATCGATCCCTATGCCGCCGAGGCCCCGGACGAATTCTTCGCCGTGTGCAGCGAGTACCACTTCAGCGATCCGGCCACCCTGCAGCGCGACTTGCCCGACGTCGCGAGGCACCTCGCGCGCTTCTACGGACCTTCGCCGTTCGCCGCCCGGCGGCCGCGGGAACTGCCTCCCGCCACCTGATGGTCGGCCCGGGCCCTTGGCCCCCGCATCGCTGCCCGCGCGCCTGGCAGGTTCACAAGCCGGGCGGCAACTTGACCTCGAAGCGGGCGCCGCCCAGCTCCTCCGAATGCCCCACCTCCAGCTCGCCGCGATAGCTGCGGACGATGTCCTGCACGATCGCCAGGCCGATCCCGTGGCCCTGCACCCGTTCGTCGCCACGCACGCCGCGCTGCAGGACATGCGCGATGCGTTCAGGCGGGATGCCCGGACCGTCGTCGTCCACGGACAGGTACAGTCCCGGCCGGCGATTGGGAGCCGTGTCGCCGCGGCGCGTGGTCAGCAGCACCCGGGTCCGCGCCCACTTGAACGCGTTCTCCAGCAGGTTGCCGAGCAGTTCCTGCAGGTCGCCGGGCTCGCCGTGGAAGCGCGCTTCCGGATCCAGCTCGAATTCGCAGATCACCCCCTTGCCGACGTAAATCTTCTCCAGGCCGCGCACGACCTGCTCGGCATGCCCGTCGATCTCCACCGGGGCGGCGAAGAGCTTGTGGCCGGCGGACGCCGCCCGGCCCAGCTGGTAGCCCACGAGGTCGTTCATCCGCCGGAGCTGGGTCGCGACCTCTTCGCGCAATTCGGACTCGCTGGCATCGCTGTCTAGGCGGGTGCGCAGCACCGCCAGCGGCGTCTTCAGGCTGTGCGCCAGGTCGGACATGGTGTTGCGCTGGTGGTCCAGGTTCTGCCGCTCGCTGTCGATCAACGCATTGATGCTGTCGGTCAATGGCTCGAGCTCGCGGGGATGGCGTTCGCTCATCCGGTTGGCCTGCCCGCGCTGCACGCGCTTGAGTTCGCTCACGACCCGCCGCAGGGGCCACAGGCTCCAGCGCAGGATCACCGCCTGCAGCAGGAGCAGGATGAAGCCGGCGATGCCCAGGTAGCCCCACAAGGCCTGCCGGAACACGCGCACCTGCCGCGGCAGCGTGCCGGCGTCCTCCATGATCCAGATGGTGTACGGGAATTCGGCCTCGGGGCGGCGCTCGATGGCCCAGATCAGGCCGCGCCCGTAGCGGAAGACCTCGCCGCGGCTGCCGTCGCTGTTGGTGATGGGCAGCGGCCCCTCGAAACGCTCCTCGCCCCCGGCGAGCATCGCCGCGGCGGGCAGCTGCGGGCCTTGCGCCGAGCTCGACATCCAGCTGCCGTTGGGCAGTACGACCTCGGCGTACAAGCCGCTGCCGGGGCGCTCGAAGCGCTCGTCGGGCGGGCTTTCGGGCACGTAGATCTCGCCGTTTCGGAAGAAATCGATGTCGCCTGCATAGGCCGAGGCGAAGTTGCGCAGCCGGTCGCGCTGCACTTGCCCCGCCACGTCGACGAACGCACGGTCGAGCGCATAGCCGGCGAGCGCGAGGAACGCGACCAGGCCCAGGCTGGCCGCGAGCAGTTGCCGCGCCTGCAGCGAGCGCGGTCGCCAAGGCAGCGATCTTTCCCGCCTACGCATCAGTGATCCCCTGGGCACGCCTACCCGCAAAGACCATCGCCCGCGAATGGCGGGCGATGGCGTGCAACGGGACTGATTGTGCCTGCTCGGGCCGCGGCACGCATCCGGCCCGCGGTCAGGTGTCTTCTTCGGTGCTGCGCGGGATGGCGAAGCGGTAGCCGCGGCCACGCACGGTTTCGATCGGCTTCAGCGAACCTTCCGGGTCGAGCTTTTTGCGCAGCCGCCCGATGAAGACCTCGAGCACATTGGAGTCGCGGTCGAAGTCCTGCTGGTAGATGTGCTCGGTGAGGTCTGCCTTGGACACCAGTTCGCCGGCATGCATCATCAGGTATTCGAGCACCTTGTACTCGTAGCTGGTCAGGTCGACGTTCTGTCCGTGCACGGTCACCGTCTGTGCCGCCAGGTCGAGCGTCACCGCGCCGCATTCCAGCGTCGGCTTGCTCCAGCCCGCGGCACGCCGCACCAGTGCGTTGATCCGCGCCAGCAGTTCCTCGACGTGGAAGGGCTTGACCAGGTAGTCGTCGGCGCCCTGCTTGAGCCCATCGACCTTGTCCTGCCAGCTCGAACGCGCGGTCAGGATGAGCACCGGGAATTGCTTCCCCTCGTCGCGCAGCGCCTTGACCAGTTCCATGCCCGACATCTTGGGCAGGCCCAGGTCGATGATGCCGACATCGAAAGGCACCTCGCGGCCCATGTACAGGCCCTCCTCCCCGTCGGCGGCGGCGTCAACGGCAAACCCCTCGCGCTTCAGGCGCGCGGCCAACGTCTCACGCAGGGGGGCTTCGTCTTCGACGAGCAGGATGCGCATGCGTTTCTCCAATGTCAGGGCCGGCGGCTCGCCAGCCCATGGTCTTGCGGCCTAGGGTGCGTATTCAGTCGTCGTCGCCGCGTGTAGACCTCGAGGGACGCTGCCGGGGATCGTCCAGGTACACCCGGACGCGACCGCTGTCGTCGACCACCTTGATCCGATTGACGTCGCGACCATCGGACTGCATGCGCTCGGCGCGCAGCACCTGTCCGCGCGTGCTGCGCTCGACCCGGCGGATGGAGTCCGACAAGGTGTCCTGTCGGCCCCCGCGCGAACCCCGGTCCATGCCGCGCTCGGCGCTTTCCCCGCCGCGGTCGCGTTCCCGTTTCTGCTGGGCGTTCGCTGGCACGGCCACTGCCAACAGGGCAGCGGCGGCCAGGCTCAGCATCGGCAGGGAGTGGCGCAAGGTCATCGGGTCAATCCTTGGTCGGGTGGGCCCGGGTGGGTGGGGATTCGCCCGCGGCGCCGGTGGCAGGGCGTGGGTAAGGGTCGAGCCGCCGCAAAAGCACGGTAGCGGGACCAGGCTGAACCCAGGACGTGGATTCTCGCGGCGGGGCTGTGAATCCGTCCTTAACTTTTAGTTTACACATGGGCGCCATTCAGTCGAATGGGACTTACCGGGGCTTCGGCATGCGCCGCCCATCGCCTCGCCGCCGCGAAGTCGGCCCGCGATCGCCCTAGAAGACCTCGGCCACGCAACAGCGCAAGGAGCCGCCCGCGGCTTCGATCGCATCGAGCGGTACGGACCCGACCCGGAATCCGGCGGCCTCCAGGCCCGCGCGGGTGACGGCCGACAGCGTCGCTTCGGCACGGGCGCTCATCCACGCCCGGCCGGGGGCGAGAGCGATGGCATTGCCGGCGAGTCCCGCCTGCTCTTCACTGGACAGCAGCAGCGCGTGAGGGGCGTACAAGGCCGCGATCGCGGCCACGACGTCCGGATCGGCGAACCCCCGCGGGCACAGCAACGCCGCGTGGCCGGCGAGCACCGCCAGCACCACGTTGGCGTGGTATTCACCGGGCGCCAGGTCGAACAGCAAGGTTGCGCGCAAGCCGAAGGCCTCGTGCATGAGGCGCGCGCCGGCTTCGTCGCAGCGTTCGGACAGTCCGCAAAACCCGAGGCCGCGCGCGCGGTCGATCACCAGCGCGCCGGTGAGTTCGCAAGGATGGGGCTGGGCCGAGAGGTCGCACTCGTCGTAGCCCATCAGCTCCGTGAAGCAGCGACGGATGTCCTGCCTCTCCGCCTCGCGCCGGCGCACCGCATGGCGCATCCGGCCGACGACCAGCCGTCCGGGCACCGTCGCGAAGACGTTGTTCGGGAACAACCCGTCCGGCGCCCCCGGCAGGCCCGCGAAGCAGAACACGGGCACGTCCTGCGCCAGGTCCTGCTGCAAGCGCCGGTGCTCCTGCGTGGCGCGCGCGGCATCGAAGGCGGAATCGCCGGCCGCCATGTAGCGGTTGTCCGACGCGGACTCGGCCGCACGGCCAAACCCGTCCGGCGAGACCAGGAAGGCCGCCCGCGCCGTCGCCGGTCCGAAGTCCCGGGCGCAAGCGCGGGCCCGCGCGAGGAATGCGGCGACGTCGCGCGTGATCACGGCGCCCCCTGTGGCATGTCCAGGGCCGGCAAGACGTTCATGCCGCGGCTCGCGCCGCGTCACCGGTCACCGCCAGCGCCGCCTCCACCAGCGACCAGTCGGCGCCGGGGCGATGCGCGCCCTCGCTCAGGACCTGCCGGAACGCGCGTCCACCGTACTGCCCATGGAACAGCCCCAGCAGGTGCCGGGTGACATGCTTGAGGAATACTCCTTCGGCCAGCTGCCTTTCGACGTAAGGCCGCAGGTCGCGCAACAGCGACGCCCGCGAACGGCGCTCGCCGCCGAACCATTCCACGTCCAGGCAGTGCAACAGGTAGGGGTCGTGGTAGGCCGCGCGGCCGAGCATCGCGCCGTCGACGTGCGCCAGGTGCGCCGTGGCTTCGTCCAGCGTCGCGATCCCGCCGTTCACCACCACCGCCAGCCCCGGGCGCTCGCGCTTGAGCGCGTACGCCCAGTCGTATCGCAGCGGTGGGACTTCACGGTTCTGCTTGGGAGACAGCCCCTGGAGCCATGCATTGCGCGCGTGCACCACGAACATCCGGCAGCCGGCCGCGGCAACCGTGTCGATGAACGCCAGGAAGCGGTCGAATTCGTGGTCGTCGTCCACGCCAAGCCGGCACTTGACGGTCACCGGCACCGGCCGCGGCAACGCGGCGACGGCCTCGCCCATCGCCGCCACGCTGTCGGCCACCAGTCCTGGCTCGCGCATCAGGCAAGCGCCGAAGCGCCCGGCCTGCACGCGGTCGGACGGGCAGCCGACATTGAGGTTGATCTCGTCGAAACCCCGCTGGGCACCGATCACGGCCGCGCGCGCCAGCAGCGCCGGTTCGCTGCCGCCCAGCTGCAGCGCCACCGGGTGCTCGACGGGATCCATCGCCAGCAGGCGACCCCGGTCGCCATGGATCACCGCATTGGCGTGCACCATTTCGGTGTACAGCCTCGCGTGCGGCGCCAGCAGGCGGTGGAACACCCGGCAGTGGCTGTCGGTCCAGTCCATCATCGGTGCGACGGATAGCCTGACATCCATAACATCTTGTTTATTAATCGTTTTCACCAGTTATCAAATGGGCTTAAACGGGCCGTGTGCGGTATCTGGTGCACATGCAGCGCACACGAGAGGATTATCCGGGTAACATCTGGGCAACGTTTGTACGGACACATACTGCACACATGGCCTCTTTCACAAGGCTCCCCTCGGGCAATTGGCGCGTTCAGGTCAGGCGATCTGGATTCTATCGAGCAGCCACCTTCCCTCTGAAACGCGACGCTGAGTCTTGGGCACGAGTGGTCGAAGGCCAAGCGCGCCAGGTTGCCGTGAGCGGCCACGCGCAGCCACCCAAGGGCGCGACCCTGGCGGACTTGATCGACGCGTACCGCGAATCCGGGGCGAGTAAGGGCGGCAAGACGAAGACGGCCACTCTGGCGATGCTAAAGGAGCGCTTGGGCAAGGTGAAGCTCTCCGCGTTGTGTGCAATTGTCCTTCGGGACTTCGTCGATCGCCGCGTGAAGGATGGCGCCGGCGGAGTGACCATCGCCGCAGACCTGTCCTTCTTGGGCGCAGTGCTCAAATGGGGCCGTCATGCGCGGCACCTCGATTTGCCGGCCGATCTCCCCGCCCAAGCTCGTGCATCGTTGAAGCACCGGGGCCTCGAAACCAGAAGTAAGGAGCGCGAGCGCGAGCCGACGGACGAAGAGATGACTCGGCTCTATGCCCACTGGCAAGCACGTCCTCAGCAGCGGATCAACATGGAAATAATTTGCCGCTTCGCGCTGGCGACCGGCCTTCGGCTCGGCGAGATTTGCGCTCTCAGGGTCGAAGACGTCGACTTAACGCGAAAAACTGCCGTGATTCGTGACCGAAAAGACCCACGTAACAAGATCGGAAACAACCAGACTGTGCCGATACTTCCTGATGCGGCTGCAATCCTTTCGGAGCTCATTGGTGATCGAGAAACCGGAACGGTATTCGGTGTGAATGCGAACTCCGTGTCGACGGCATTCACCCGAGCCTGCAAGGCGACCGAGCCGAGTATTGAAGATCTTCACTTCCACGACCTCCGTCACAAAGCGACGGCGCAGTTCTTCCGGCTAGGCCTCGACATCCCGCGCGTGGCTCTACTCACCGGACACAAGACGTGGGTGATGTTGCGCCGGTATACATCCATTAAGGCTGAAGACGTGCATGCAGCCTTGAACAAGAGCGAAGCCGAATGAAAAAGCGTGAAAAGCCAGACTTTTCGCTCTCGGAGGCGGGCTACTGGATTGACCCTTCTGTCATCCCAGAGGCAGAACGTTCGCTCCTATTGCGCTTCCTATCCGACTCTTCCCTTGACGGGGATGCGGAAAGCGGGCGACGAGCTAGATTCCTCAAATTTGCCATGGTTCTCGTGACGGAGCCACGGCATGGTGATACACCTGCCTTGGAGGAGCGAGCCCAACTCACGGCGATAATCCATTCCATCGGCGGCGACAAGGGAATCCTGGGAGCCCTTGAGAACCTGAGTGAGTCGAATATCGAACACCTGGCAGCGTTCGCTCGAGAGGTTGGATATGACGACCCACCAGTGATCTCCGAAGAGGCAGCAATTCAATTGCGGGATCGCCATGGACTCTCAGATTTCTTGGAGGACCTATGGAATAGGCTTCAGGTACTCGCCTGCGTCACAGAGCGAGCCAATGACAATTTACAGGTAGGTCGCACGGTGAAGCGCGCTCAGGATCGCGCACGTGCCCTAGTCTCTCGTCTGGCTGACTACCACTTCGAGCTTTGCGGGAGCTGGCCCCCAAGCAACAACGCCAGTTGGTTCTCTAATTTCGCAGGGAAGCTGGGAGAACTTGTTGGCGCGGAATTGGGATTGGGAACGCTTCGTTCAGGCCTTCTCGAGGCCAAGTCGAAGCGCAACTTCGTTGATGTACAAAAAGAGAAGATCAAAAGAGGATCGAGCAAGCAGCCGGTCCGGTGAAATGAACCCATGCACGAACCGGCATCCAGCCGGCGACGACGGGGAACCATGGTTACCGACCACGAAAACAACATCGACCGCATTCGGCGCATTGCCGATTACCTGGAATGCTTCCTAGAGGAAGATTTCCGACTTTTGGCGGGAGCGACCCAATCCACGATTGAGGCATGGCGCAAGCGTGGCAAGGGCCCGGCGTACATCCGGCTTGGCAATCGCATTCTATACCCGCGGGACGCGGTCGCCGACCACCTGAAGTCACTCTCGCGCGAGCGCGCCCCGCGTTTCGAGGGCATTCTGTGAGCGGGCTCCAAGCGTTCATGGCTGGGGTCGAGTACCACCAGGCCGTCGGAAAGGTGGACCAGGTAACCCTTCAGGCGCTGAAGGCGAAACACGAGGCCCTCCTTTCCGCTGAGGGCCTGGCGACGCCACTCGAAGACCCTGGCGCCATCTACCACGCCAGTCAAACCGAGACGAGGCGGGACAAGGACACAGGCGAATCTACTTTCCTCCGGGCGCACGGCACCGTTGAAAACCTGTCGCGGCTCGTCGGCGCCTACAACGTTCGCGTTCGCTATAACGAGCTGTCTCGCGAAATCGAAGTTAGCGTGGGCGGCCAACTTTTGGATGGAGAGTTGGCCCGAAACACAAACTTAGCTTTGATCGAAGACCTTTGCCGAATTAACAGCTATCCGCACACGCAAGCTGCCGGTAATCTGTACGCCCTTGCTGAGCGCGACAAATACAACCCGGCACTTGACTGGATTCGGTCCAAGCCTTGGGACGGCACCACACGCATCGATCAGCTATTTGACTGTCTGACGCTCGCAAGCACGGACCCTGCCAAGGTCGCGTTGTCCTGGAACCTCTTCAGGAAGTGGATGCTTGGCGCAACAGCAATCTTGTCCGGTTATGCTTCGAAGTTCGAACACGTGCTGGTTCTTGTCGACCCTACAGGCGGCATCGGCAAGACACGGTTCTTCAATACGCTCTGCCCCACCCCGTACCAGGCAGATGGCGTCGCGCTAAACGTCAACGACAAGGACTCTATCCTGCACGTCATCAGCAAGTGGCTTGTAGAGCTTGGAGAGATTGGCGCGACGTTTAGCAAGTCCGACACTGAGGCGCTGAAGGCATTCCTGAGCCGAGGATTTGACGAGGTCCGACCACCCTATGCGCGCGCGGCAAATCGCTACCCGCGACGAACGGCATTTTTCGGGAGCGTCAACAACGTGCGCTTCCTAACGGACGACACGAACAACCGTCGCTTCTGGCCGATTGAAGTCAGCGCCATCAATTACAAGCACGAAATCGATATGCAGCAGGCTTGGGCCGAGGCATTGAATTGGATCGAGCGCGGAGACACATGGCATCTGAGCCCGCAAGAAAACGTAATTATCGGCAAGTACAACGAGGGCTTTCGGAGCATGGACCGCGTCGAGGAAATGATCTTGGGATCATATGACATAGATGCGCTCCCGAGTCGTTACATGTCCGCCAGTGAAGTGCTGACGGAAGTCGGGATCATGCACCCGAAGCAGTCGGACACACGGAAGGCCTCCGCGGTCCTGCGCAAACTCTTCGCGTGCAAGATCTCCAAAGGGTACACCGTCTATCACGTGCCCCACGCCAGGACCAGCGGCTGTCACATGTCGGCGGTGAGAGATCGCAACCACGCTAGTCCACTCTAAACGGACTCTCCACCCACCACCAACTCGTCACCACCCTCGCAGGTCATTGCTTCTTAGCAAGATGATTGCGGTTGGTGACGATTGGTGATGAGTTCTAAAAAGAATGTGGCAGGGCCTTACTAGCACTCAATACTGTATTGAAAGCCTCAACATTTCGTCACCACCCGTCACCCGCCATCGCTTCATTGAGAAATTCTTGGGTCCTTCCCGAGGGGGTACGCCTGCGGGGTTAACGACACCGCCGGAACAGTGATCTGCGAGGCGCTTTGAGTACCTTTTTAGGTTTTCGATGTAGAGACTAGTGTTCCGCTAGTTCAGGGTGCCCTTAGCAGGCCTTCCGCTTGCTCTTTTACGATGTCCCAACGATCGATCGCCTCTGCGTGCATAGTCAATGTGATGAATCCCTCTGCATCTGAGGCCGCCTTCATCGACAACTCGGGATCCCCTGCCCATGTGCCCCGTCTGCAGACCAGAAGTTCGATCAGCACCTTCCAAAATGGCAAGCCGTTTGGGAACGCTCCCGCCAGATGCCCTACCGGCTCCTTTCGCTTCTTCCACTTGCCCGATGGCGTGAGCAAGGCATCTACGGGAATCACCGTTGCGCCCATCGTAGAGCTAATGCCTGGCGTGGCCGCAGAGCAGCTCATTTGCTCATACGTGCTGAATTGGCCGCATGCTCCGTCTAGGTACTGGGACGGCACGTAGACCAATAGAAACGCAAGCGCACCACATTCTGCCCGTGCCGCTTTCAGTTGCTTCCTTAGCTTGGAAATTCCTTGCTTCCCTTCGCATCGGAGCTTTCCTGTCTTTGGGTCAAGGACTTTCGCCTGGAAAAGGCACCTTTTCAGCCCAAACTCAGTAGCAAGGTTGACGCGCAGATCCGCACCGTTTTTGGACTCCTCTCGTGGCGTCGTCTTTTGCATAGTTAGCAACACACTGCTTGGACCCACCCGGCCGCTTAGCTCGAGCCACACGCACAGCATGTCGCACAACTCATCGGTCAAGGTCCTTTCATCGCTTCCGAACAGCTCAAGTTTGGCTGCGAGATGAGCGCCGACAGATCCTGCCGCGTCTTTAACTCCATGTGGCGAAGTTGCCGCCGTGAATCCGAACGATGTCGACATCCGATCCCTGCTCAGCTGTGGAAGAAGCGGAAAATTTGCACTCGACAAAGTCGAGAGGGCGAACTAGTTGCTGAAGCTACCTCTGCCGAACCCTACTACTCTGCATACCGCAGCGATTGCCTGAATGCGCCGGTCCATTCATACAGGCATATACCCTTGCATTGCCTGTATATTGCCTGTACATTCCCTGTATGCCACTCTCCAAGCCCGCCGAACGCGCAATCCAAACGGCCGAACGCAGCCTGAAAGCCTTGCTTGAAGAGGCGATAAGGGCGGGGCATTACGACGAGGTTGTCCAGCTTGCCGAGGCGGCCCGCGTCTTGGCATCCCTAGTCAGTAAGGGGCAGGTGGAGCTCACATGCGCAAGCGACATAGCTGGAACGCAGAATGGTGGCGAACCTGTCATTCAACCCCCTCGTCGCGCGAGAAGAAGCGCCTACCCCCGCTTCGAGATCCTTGGCGACCGGCTTGTGAAAACCGGCTGGTCGAAGCGTGCCAAGGCTGAGTATCAACACAAGGCGACGCGAGAAGGAGCTCTTCACACATTCCGAGCTCTAGCCACTAGCGCCGATCGCCCATTCCGAATGGATGATTTCCTTCCTGTGCAATTAGAAGACGGCTCTGAGTTGCCGACGTACCAAAGCTATCTAGTGCTGGCTTGGCTGCGCGATCTGGGATACATAGTTAAGAAAGGCAAGGACACCTATCAGTGGACTGATGTCGAGCCGGACGATTCCGCGTTCAGCATGGCTTGGGAACGGACTCACACTTAAAATTGGCGAGGGAATGATGGATAGCAAGACGCTTGCGTTGTCGCTGTTACATGCCGAGTCAGAGAAAGACGTAATCTCCCTTTTGAAAAAGGCCGGATACTGGGACGACCCAAGTGCCTGGCGGCTCTTGGGAGACAAAGATGGCAACTATTCCACCATAGGCAACCAACAGGCCCGCCCTGAAGCGGCTTTAGTGGAGAAGATTGTTAACTCAGTCGATGCGCGGCTGTTAAACGAGTGCCTCGTCGACGGGCTCGATCCGGAGTCAAGTCACGCACCTCGCACGATACCGCAGGCTATCGGGATGTTCTTTGACGGGAAAGACTGCGCGTCTAGCTCAGAGTCAAGCATCGCCGACTGGGGGCCAAAGAAGCAGCTCGAGCAGGCTCGCTATATAACCATTGCTGTGACAGGTAACAAGCCTCGAGAAGGCATGCCCTGCATTACGATCGCAGACGCTGGTGAAGGACAAACACCGGCTCGCTTTCCAGACACCTTCCTATCAATCGACAAGGCCAACAAGCTCAGAATTCCTTTTGTGCAAGGGAAGTTCAACATGGGCGGAACAGGCGCGCTGAAATTCTGCGGCCAGCACAGCCTTCAGCTCATCATCTCTCGACGCAACCCGACGATTATCAGCAAGTGGGACGGCGACTCCACGAAATGGAAGTCAGATGACCCCCGCCGCGACGAGTGGGGCTTCACGATAGTCCGTCGGGAGCGACCGACAGGAGCTGCAGGTGAAGTGCGGAACTCCATTTTCAAGTACCTAGCGCCCCTATCGAGCGGCAATGGGAATGGGCAAGTCCTGAGCTTTGACGCTGACAGTCTCGCAATCTTTCCAGATGAGAATCGAGCCTTTGTCCGTGAAGCTAGCCACGGCACTGCAATCAAGCTCTTCGAGTACGACGTCAAAGGGTTTGGAAGCCATGCATTCATGCGTAATGGTCTCCTTACGCGCCTTGAGGCACTCCTACCCCAGATCGCACTTCCTGTGCGCTTCCATGAATGTCGCGCCTATCGCGGAGAGACGGGGCGGAGCTTTGCTACAAGTCTCGTTGGACTGTCCGTTCGACTAGCAGAAAACCGTGGCGAGAACTTAGAGGAAGGTTATCCGACAACTGCATCTTTCGTAGTTAAGGGCGAGAAAATGACTGCCCAGATCTACGCTTTTAAGAGCAACAAGGCCGACTCCTACCGCACGAATGAAGGCATTATTTTCGCGATCAATGGACAAACACACGGCGCGATCCCAAAGACGTTCTTCGAGCGCTCTAAGGTCAAGATGGGACGACTGTCAAAATCATTGATCGTGATAATCGACTGCTCACAAATGTCTGTCGGGTCTCGCGAAGACCTCTTCATGAACAGCCGTGATCGACTCAGTAATGGAGAGCTACGGAAAGAGATAGAAGAGGAGCTCGAAGACATCATTGGCAAGCACCCCGGACTTCGTGAGCTTCGGGAGAAACGCAAAAGAGAGGAGATCGCAGATCGCCTCCAGGACTCAAAGCCATTCGAGCAGGTCCTCGATTCAATCCTTAAAAGCTCTCCGACTCTCTCAAGACTATTCCGTTTCGGGCAGCGACTTAGCCAGCCCAATCGAGCAGATCCCTCCGACCGCAGGGGCGGAGGCGAGGGCCGGTCGTCTGGTGAAGGCGCGTTCCATGCTCGTCCGCACCCCTCCTACTTCCGCTTCCACAACCGCCCGTATGGCACAGAGCTGACTCGCAACGCGGAAATTTCACGTCGATGCCGAATCCGGTTTGAGACTGACGCTCAGAATGACTATTTCGAACGCGACCACGTACCTGGGAACTATGATGTCGACATCATCGATGGGCCGCTTGAGGGAGCGTCTCTAGACCATCACATCACTCTTCATGATGGTATTGCCCATTGGAGCATCAAGCTTCCTGAAGAACGCTTGGAAGCTGGCGACAAGATTCGCATCCAATGCACCGTCTCAGATGAGACCATCCCAGAGCCATTTGTTAACGTCGCGGTTATCAACGTTAATCCGAAAGATGACAGTGGTGGTGGTCCGAAGAAGTATCCGCGCTTGACCAATTCGAGCGGCGGAAAGACCGGGCAAGGAGGAACAGGCGAACAAGGAAGCGCAGGTGCAACCAACGCACCGGGAAGCACTCTGGAGGGCGGTCTAGAAGTACCGACACCAATTCCCGTGAAGAAAAATGACAAGAATTGGATTGAACACGGGTTTGACGATTACACGGCGTGCAAGGTCATCGAGGACGAGGCGTCATTTTCATTTTATGTGAATGTTGACAACCTGTACCTCTTAACGGAAATGAAAGAAGGGAAGGAAGATTCCGCCCTGCAGCGCGCGAAGTTTGTTTGGGGAAACGTTCTGATTGGCCTTGCCTTGATCCATGACAGAAGAAAAAACACTCGGTCCGATGGCGACGAATCAGTCTTCTCGATAATTGACACAACTACTAGAGCACTAGGCCCTTTTCTCGTCCCAATGATCGATCACTTAGGGGCCCTATCTGACGAAGATGTAAGCGTGGCCGCCGCGAGAGGAGACGATGAGTGACTACACGGCCCGATGGAGAAGGGCCACTTCTCTCGCTGAATGTGTGTGGCCTTTAAGGTTCGCGTGCCAGCTTCGGCCAGGAACACTTCGCCAAGACCTAATTGCCCTTCCCGTCGGTCGACGCAATTCTTCGAAACCAGCCTCATCCATGTTCCTCAAGTACCGTTTCAATTGCGTCTCCGGCCTGGAGAAAGCGATCATTTGCGCCATCACAGCGCCCTTCTTCATCACGGATCGTATGGCACGAAGAGTAGCTAGCGACTGTGAGAAATACTGCTCCGAGTCCGGATCCTTTCTCGAGCCAAACGTATAGAAGGCTTCTCCCTTGCCATCTAAACAATCCGCGATCCAGTAAGGCGCAGGCGTCTCCCGACGCCCGTCGACCTGCCACCGGTGGTACAGCATGTGCACTCCAGGGTATGGCGGGCTCGTAACTACCAGATCGGCTTTTCTGCCACTTTTGAAGGGCGAATGAAACTGAAGATTGGCGGCAGAATCGTGAATTAATCTTGGGAGGTAGCGGCCCCCGTGCTGCTCTTCAACGGCCGCTTGAAAGGAAATGCTGGCCTTAAGCATCTCCTGCGCACATTGGGTCACTCGCTCTCGGAACGAAGCTAGCGACACGGAAGTCTTCTTCCCATTTAGTGCCCACTGGCTCACGTTCAACAGTACGCACCTCGCGAACAGTCTTGCCTCTTCGCTACTTAATTCTTCAAGTGAGAGAAGCGCTAGCGCGAGAAACTTTTTTAGGGGGCGAGCACTCGGGAGATGCATGTTCCTCGCACGGTCAGCACAGATTGCCTCCGCAATGCGGTCGCTCTTGATACGGTAGTTCAGCCCAGGAATAACCGTCGATGCCCATGTCCGGATCTCGACGGCGTCGCGAGTTGAGATGGGTTGGGTTTTAGCCCTCGCAACAAACACCGCCAGTGAATTGAGATCGCAGCCAATCGCCTCCCGCCCCGCCGCCATGGCTTCTACGATCGTCGTACCACCGCCCATATAAGGATCCAGCACGACATCACCCGGACTAGAGAATGTCTCGAGCACAGCGGATACATAGGCCGGCGAAAATCGTGCAGGATATTTGTAGTGACAATGGGTCAATCCTACAACTGGGGACGCGTCTAAAGCTCCCGCCCGCAGCGCGCTCAAGTGTTCTCGAAATTCTGAAGTCTGAGCCATCGCAAGAACTCTAGCCGAGCAATCCTTTGGACTATACCTGGGTCGAAGCGACGCATGAATGCCCTTGGCGATCTTGGCCGAGTTCTGGCGAGAGAGCTCCCTCAACCACCGTCACCCGTCTGCCGTCGCGCCGCCTTAACGCCAGCGGGGCCATGAACCTCAAATGCCTTAGGAGGATTGCACACGGGGCGCACACGGACAACGATGAAACGCGGGATATCACGGCCTATTTACGCTATTTCGTCCCAGTCCATCATCGGTGCGACGGACAGGCGCAAGGCGTCGGCAGGCGGCACGGGCAGCGGCATGCCGACAGTCTAGCGGCGGCGGGGCGCCCGCCCGGCGCGGTCAGTCATTCGCGCCGGCCGGCGGGCCGTTTGGCGCCCTGGCCGGGCGCCGTAGGCTCGGGTCTTGCCCACCGGCCGTAACTGGCCTGGATCAGTTCGCGCACGCGCGCGGCGCCAGGGGTGCCGGGTGCCACCCCATGTCGCGACGCGACAGGCACCCAGCCTTCGGCGCGGGCGCCCTGCCAGGCTTCGAGCATTCGGCGGCACGGCTGGCCGGAAACACGGGCGATCGCGCAGGCGAAGTAGACATCGCCGGGTTCAACACCCCGGCGGGCGACGCTCGTTTCGACGAACTCGCGCGGTGCGTCGAGGTAACGCACCACTTCGTCGACGAATGCGGCCGGGTAGCGCGCCGCGTACGCGTTGATGTCCTCCAGCCGCAGGTCGATCCAGTCATCCCCGCTGCGCCGGTCGGCCGCCGTCTCGACGGGGAGCGTCGACGCACCCTGGGCTCCGGCGACGCTCCCCAGTGCGAGCAGGGACACCACTAGCGCACACCCCAATCGCGGCCGCCACGCGACATGGGGCAAGCGGCGGCGGGTATCAACGGACATCGGCATCGGCGGGCACCAGGAAATCGCCGTCTCGGCGCCGGAACGGCCGGCCCCGGCCGTCGCGTGGTTGCAGGCGGCCATCGGGCAGAAGCGCATAGAGGCGCAGCGCGCCGCGTTCGCCCTGCAGGCGGAGCATGCCGTCCTCGAGCCGCCACTGCCCCGATTCGGCGAATCGTGCCCCTTCGGGGCCGGCGAGGAAGGTTTCGACGAGGTCGTAACGATGCACGTCGCCCTGCCGCTCGAGCACCAGGAGGGCCTCGATGCCGTCGCAGTCGGCACAGGCCAGCAGTCCACGCCACTGCACGCGTCCGTCGGCCTGCCCGAGTTGCGGCAGGGCGGGGCTTGGGGGCTCGGGGGCCGGCTCGCACGCCGACAGCAGGCAAGCGGCGACCAGCGGCAGCAATCGTCGTGACGCGGATTTCATGTCTCTGATTGTGCCGCAGGCCACGCGCGATGTCCTTCTGCACATGACCGCGACCTCCCGGGCGCTACGTTGACACCAGTGAAGCAGGATTGATCCGCGTCCACCCACGTCACGAACAGCTGAACGGAACCGCCATGGCCGCAATTCCCGCCAACCACACCTCCGCCCACCGCCCGCAGGGTAGATCCCGCCTCCGACGCTGGTTGCTCGGCGTCCTCCTCGCGGGTTCCGTCCTCGCCGCCTACGGTTATGCCTTGCGCTGGCTCGGCGAGGAAGTGGGCCAGAACATGCACGACTCGATGCGCGACGTGCCCGTTCTCGACGACCACACGCCGCGCGCGAACTGATACCGCGCCAGCGCGGGACCCGGGTCGCATTCAAGACAGGCCCGCGGCCCCCGCACCGGCACCACGCTCCTGGCCAAAACGAACGGCGCCCCTTGCGGGGCGCCGTCGTTGCTTGGGTTGCATCCGTTTACCGGATGCGCGGGGAATCAATCCCGGTCGTCGTCCTCGCGCCAGCGACGGCCATCCCAGTAACGGTCGCGGTAGTAGCGATCCCGATCGTGGCGCCGGTCACGACGCCCGTCCCGATCGTAGCGAGGATCGTAGTAGGTGACCTTGCACTTGCCGTGCTTGTTGCACTTGGCATCGCGGCTGCCGGCGCCATTGCGGTAATACCCGTAGGCGTTGCCGTACGGAGGCCCGCTGCGGTAACGGTCATGGTGCGGGACTTCGCGGTAATAGACGCGCCGGCCGTACCGGTCGCGATCCACGACCAGGCGATCGTCGTAGCCGTAATTGCCATGGCGGTAATACGGCGTTCCGCCGCGGATCACCACGTCCGCGAGATCCACCAGCACGCGGGTGAGCTGGTCCTGGGCTTGGACGGGGGCCGGGACGGCAGCGGCGCCGAAGCCGAGTCCGAGCGCGAGGGCGGCGGGGGCGATCCATCGGGTCAAAGTGGTCATGGCGTTCTCCTTTCTCGTGGGGGCCCGCCTCTGTCCACGGGCACGAGGCCACCATGCCCCGCATCCGGTGAATGCTTTTTTAATCCCGTCGATCTAGTCCGCATCCGCCTCCCGGGGTAAATCCGGCGTTCATGCCGAGATGGTCGGGACGCGTGTTCCAGCGTTACACGCCGGGCGCGGTCGCGCGGACGATACCTTCGATGGCGGACGGGATTCCCGCGGCCGAGCCCACGCTCACGAGGCGCTCGGCGGCGAAGTCCATCTCCACTTCGCGCTCATGGGCCCAGGTCGTGTGGTAGGGAACGTGGACGCCCCAGCCACCAAGCGCCAGCACTGGCGCGATGTCGGAGCGCAAGGAGTTGCCGACCATCGCGAATTGCACCGGGTCGACGTCGAACTCCGCCAACACCCGCGCATACGTCGGTGCGTCCTTCTCGCTGACGATCTCGATCCGCCGGAACAGGTCCGCGAGTCCCGACTCGCGCACCTTGGCTTCCTGATGGAACAGGTCGCCTTTGGTGATGAGGACGACGGGGTGTTGGTCTGCGACGGCCTCCACCGCCTCGCGGACGCCGGGCAACAGTTCCACGGGATGCCGCAGCATGTCCTTGGCCAGCGCCAGGATGCGATGCAGGTCGGCCGCGCTGATCCGCTGCGACGTGATCGCGATGGCAGCCTCCAGCATGGACAGCGCCATGCCCTTGACACCGTAGCCGAAGACCGCGAGGTTGCCCTTCTCCACGGCGTAGAGGCGATCGCGCACCCGCGACTCTTCCAGCGCGACGTAACCGCCGACGATGCGCTCGAACTCGAGCTGGGCGGCTTCGAAATAGTCCTCGCTACGCCACAGGGTGTCGTCGGCATCGAATCCGACGAGACGCAACCCATTCATGCCGTGTGTCCCGCGCTACGCGAATGGCCGAGGGTCGCGAACCATTCGCGCAGGCGCGCCACGCGCGCTGGTTCATCCGCACCCATGGCACGTGGGTCAGGCGTCATCGCCCGTGCGCGCGATGGCCGACAGCCGGCCGTCGGCTCCTGGCGCGACGATGACTTCGATGGGACGGCAACACACCTGGCAATCCTCCACGTAGGCCTGGGCACCGGCGGAATCGTCGATGGCCAGGCTGATGGTCTCGCCGCAGTAGGGGCACTCCAGATCTTGCAATGGCAGCATCATGGTCCTCGGCGGAAGCAGCCCGGGCGCTGCGGGCGCCCGGCAAATCGGGCACGATACCTCTTCCCTCGAAGCAGCGGAGACGCCCCATGAAGAGATGGCTCCTGAGTGCAGCCTGCGCGGCGGCGCTGACGGTCAGCGGTTGCAACACGCCCAGCGACGCGCAACGCACGGCTGCGGGACCCAGCGCGCCGCAGGCCAGCGCGGACGGTGCCGGGCGGCCGTTCAGCGTCCAGGAATTCGGCGGTTTTTCCGAGCCCTGGGCGATGACCTTCCTCCCGGATGGGCGGCTGCTGGTCAGCGAAAAGCCCGGCACGCTGCGCGTCGTCGACCCTTCCTCCGGCCGCATGGGCAGCGTCTCGGGGCTGCCGGCGGTGGACCATGGCGGCCAGGGCGGCCTGGGCGACGTGGTCCTGCACCCCGGCTTCGCCAGCAACCGCCTGCTTTACATCTCCTATGCCGAAGCCGGCGAAAACGATACCCGTGGTGCCGCCGTCGCCCGCGGGCGGCTGGATTGCGCGCAGCCCGATGCCTGCACGCTCTCCGGGCTCGAGGTGGTCTGGCGGCAGGTGCCGAAGGTCGGGGGCCGCGGGCACTACGGCCACCGCATCGCCTTCGACGCCGACGGCAAGTTGTGGATCAGTTCCGGCGAGCGGCAGAAGTTCGATCCGGCGCAGGACATGTCCGCCAACCTGGGCAAGATCGTCCGCCTCAACGACGATGGCAGCGTGCCAAGCGACAACCCGTTCGCCGACCAGGGCGGCGTCGCCGCGCAGGTCTGGTCGCTGGGCCATCGCAATCCGCTGGGCCTGGCCTTCGACGCGCAGGGTCGGCTGTGGAACCACGAAATGGGGCCCAAGGGCGGCGACGAGCTCAACCTGGTGGAGCGTGGCGCCAACTACGGCTATCCGATCGTCTCCAACGGCGACCATTACGACGGCCGGACGATCCCCGACCACGACACGCGCCCGGAATTCCGTGCGCCTGCCATCACCTGGAACCCGGTCATCTCGCCCGCGGGCTTCATCATCTACTCGGGCACGCTGTTCGACGGCTGGCGCGGCGATGGTTTCATCGGCGGCTTGTCGTCCAAGTCCCTCGTGCGGATCGAGTTCGACGGCAAGCAGGCCAGGGAGGCGGAGCGTTGGGACATGGGCGCGCGCATCCGCGAAGTCGAACAGGGACCCGATGGCGCGATCTGGCTGCTGGAGGACGAGCGGGACGGCTCGCAAGGCCGCTTGCTCAAACTGGTACCCGCGAACGGCTGACCCGCCGGCGTGCCGGCTGCGCGCGCGGGACGCCTCGCGAGGCGGGGTTGCCGACGCGTGTGTCGGCAACACTGGCTACGGCGCCGGCCGCTCCGGCTTGATGCCCATCGCTTCTCGGTAGCGGGCATGCAGCGCCCGCACCTTGGCGATGTATTCGGACGTCTCGCGGTACGGGGGGACGCCGCCATGGCGCGTGACCGCGCCGATGCCGGCGTTATAGGCGGCGGCGGCCAGCGTGTGGTCGCCCTTGTAGCGCGTGAGCAGGGCCCGCAGGTGGCGTGCGCCGGCGCGGATCGACTGCCGCGCGGAGAATGGATCGGCGACCCCGTATTGCGCGGCGACGTCCGGCATCAACTGCATCACGCCCATCGCGCCCTTGGCCGACAGCGCGCGGGCATCGAAACCGCTCTCGGCATGCGCGACCGCGCGCAACCACGCGTCTTCGATTCCCGCCGCCTTCGCCGCCGCGCGGAACTCGGACGCGTGCGGTTCGAGCCGGGGCCGTCCGACCCGACCGAGCCCCGCATGCGCGGGCTCGCCGGGCGGCGTCGTGACGGTGAACTTGAGGTAGACGCGCGAACCCGGCAGCGCGCGGGTGCCGTAGACCAGCGTCCCGTCCTGTTCCCGCTCGTACAAGGTGCCGCTGAACACGCCGAAGTCACCCCAGAGGTTGGGGGACTCCACCGCGTTGTCGTCGACCTGCCTGGCCTCGCACCTGGACCCGGGTTCGGGCGCGGTCGAGAGGCTGACGGTGCCGTCGCGCACGCAGCGGTAAATGGTGCGGGCTTGTGCGGGTGGCGACACTGTCGCCACGCCCACCGCCGTTGCAATCAGGACGAGCCAATGCTTGGCGGGTCGGCGCAATGGCATGGTCGTCCCCGGTCGCGCGTCGCTTTCCATCGTAGGCCCCATCCTATGCCCGGAACGACACGGGCAGCCATCTGGCTGCCCGTGCGCGTTGCTGGAGACGGTTTCGCGATTCAGGCGGGCTTGCCGTTGCCCTTGCCGTTTCCTTTGTGGTCCTTGCCCTTGCCATGGTCAGGGCCCTTGTTGTTGCCGTGGCCCTTGCTGTTGCCGTGGCCCTTGCCGCCGGAGTCCTTGTGGACCCCCCGCGCCTTCACCTCCGACTTGACCTTGACCGCGTGCTGCCCGGCGCCGGACTTGCCCTTGCCGGCATGGCCGGTGCGGCCCGGACCGCGATCGGACCAATCGATGCGCACGTCGCGGTCGACGACACGGACCGGGTAGCCCCAGCGATCGTAGGTGTGGGCGGTGCCGTGCTTCAGCGCGTGGAATTCGCGCGAGCCGGGCTTGATGCCGTGGCGCTTGGCGATCACGCCCCAACCCTGGCCCGGATTGCGCTCGTACTCGTGCACGATGTCCTGGCAGGGCATCCGCAGGGTCCGTGCGATGGCACAGGCGTAATAGACGTCGGCAGGCGCCCAGTTACGCCGATCCAGCAGGTCAAGCACCAGCGGCCGCGGCGCGCCGTAGTACGCGGTCAACTCGTCGACGAAGGGTTCGCGGTAACGATAGCCGTAGTCGTTGATCTCGCCGAGCCGGTTGTCGACCCAGACATCACCGGTGCGGATGTTGTAACCGATCGTTTGCGCCTGCACGGCGCCGGCCAGTCCGACGCCCAGGCCCAGGGCCAGCGTCAGGGTTGCCAGAGGGAAGCGACGCATACGCATGGGAGTGCTCCTAACACATGCCGGGAGGCACCACCCTCGCAACAGACCCATGAATTCGAAGTGATTTCGAGGCGATCCCTCCCTGCCCCGCAGGCATCGTTCATGCGCGCCGCGGAATCCACCAGGATGCCTGCCGCTGAAGCCCGTGCCAGCGCGGCATCCCCAGGCCGTCCAGGACCATGACACCCGCGAACGGGTACCAGAGCAGGCGATGCATGGGTCAACCTCGCCTGCGCAGCGCCCAGGCCCGGGCGTCGCCTGCGAATGCACCCAGGCGCTCGGGGCGCGGTGGACATTCCGCATGCCCGATGCTTCCGCACCCGGTGCACTCGCGAGATGCCTCGCGGGGGTGCGCGTCACGGCGCTCGCGCGCGCCCCGCACGCGACGCCTGGCGCGGTTGATGCACGCCCATCACGCTGTCGGTGTTGCAATCGGGGTCGGCCCGACCCTGGACGCCGCCATGAGACTCCCGAGATTCCCGCCGACCCGCGGGTGCGCCCTCGTCGCCCTGGGCGCAGTGTTGCTTGCCGCACTCTCGGCCTGCACCAGTGACGGCCCGCCGCCGAGCGACTCCACCCAGGGTCCGGCGCCTGCGAGGCCGCTGGCCTATGCCCCCGGCACCGGCCCGTCGCCGGAATTGCCCGCGCCCGAGGGCTCGCTGATCCCGACCGTGAGGATCGCACCGGCGATTGGCTGGCCGGACGATGGAATGCCGGTGCCCGCCGATGGATTCTCGGTGACCCCGTTCGCCCGTGGCCTCGATCATCCGCGCACGCTCTACGTCCTGCCCAATGGCGACGTCCTCGTCGCCGAAACCAACGCGCCGCCGAAACCCGACGGCGCGAAGGGCATCAAGGGCGCGGTCATGAAGTCGGTCATGAAGAAGGCCGGTGCCGCGGTGCCCAGCGCCGACCGCATTACCTTGCTGCGCGACGAGGACGGCGACGGCGTCGCCGAGACGCGGACCGTGTTCCTCGAGAACCTGATGTCGCCTTTCGGCATGGCCCTGGTCGGCGACACCTTCTTCGTCGCCAATGCCGACGCCGTGGTGAAGTTTCCCTACAGCACCGGCCAGACCCGCATCGACGCCGCGCCGGAAAAGGTCGCCGACCTGCCCGGAGGACCGATCAACCACCACTGGACCAAGGCGATGGTCGCCAGTCGAGACGGCAAGCGCCTGTACGTCGGTGTCGGCTCCAACAGCAACGTCGCCGAGCGGGGCATGGCGGTGGAAGCGATGCGTGCCGCGATCCTCGAGGTCGACCCCGCCACCGGCAGCACGCGCGTCTTTGCCTCGGGATTGCGCAATCCGACCGCCATGGACTGGCACCCCCGAACGGGCGCGTTGTGGACCGTGGTCAACGAACGCGATGAACTCGGCAACGACCTGGTGCCCGACTACCTGACCTCGGTGCGCGACGGCGCGTTCTACGGATGGCCGTGGAGTTACTTCGGGCAACACGTCGACACGCGGGTCGAGCCGCGCAACCCGGCGATGGTCGCCAAGGCCGTCGCGCCGGACTACGCGCTCGGCGCCCACGTCGCGCCGCTGGGTCTTGCGTTTTACACCGGGAGCTTGCTGCCCGCACGCTACCGCGAGGGTGCCTTCATCGGCCTGCACGGCTCCTGGAACCGGGATCCGCTCAGTGGTTACTCGGTCGCGTTCGTACCATTTTCCAACGGCATCCCGTCCGGCCCCATGGAGGACGTGCTGGGAAGCTTCGTCAACGAAGAGGGGCAGGCCCGCGGGCGGCCGGTGGGCGTGGCCATCGATGCTCGCGGCGGCGTGCTGGTCGCGGACGACGTCGGCAATGCGGTGTGGCGGCTGGCCCCGGCGGCGCTGCCGAAGCCGCGCTGACCGCACCCGGGAATCACGTCGCGTCGACCCCAGCCTTTCCAACATCGTGGACCCGTCCCTGGGATCACGATCCATGGCCAAGAAGCCACGCGCCGGGAAAGCGGCCAAGAAGCAGGCAACGCCACGCACAGGATCCACGCGCAAGACGGTCGCCACGCAGCGGCGGATCCAGCGCAAGGCCGATGCCAAGCCTTCGAGCGAGCAAGCGAAGGAACCGGTCCAGGCCGGCACCCGCAAGCAGCCGGTCAACCCGCTGCCGAAACAGCACCTGGACAAACCCGGCCACGAGCACGCGCTGGACCCGCAGCCCCGCTTCCAGGCGCCGGATTATCGCGGCAGCGGCAAGCTCGAAGGCATGGCCGCGATCGTCACCGGCGGTGATTCGGGGATCGGCCGCGCCGTCGCGGTGCTGTTCGCCCGCGAAGGCGCCGATGTCGCCGTGTTGTACCTGAGCGAACGCAAGGATGCCGAACGGACGCGCAAGCACGTCGAAGCCGAGGGACGCCGCTGCCTGCTGGTCGCGGGCGACGTCAAGGATCCCGCGTTCTGCAAGCGCGCGGTCGGCAAGGCCGTCAAGGCCTTTGGCCGCCTCGACGTGCTGGTCAACAACGCCGCGTTCCAGCAGCATGTAGACCGCCTCGAGGACCTGGAGGACGCGCAGCTCCAGGAAACCCTGCAAACCAACATCGCCGGCTACTTCCACATGGCGCGCGCCGCACTGCCACACATGGCCGAAGGCGCCTCGATCATCAACACCGGCTCCGAGACGGGCATCTTCGGCAGCGGCCACCTGCTGGATTATTCGGCCACCAAGGGCGCCATCCATGCGTTCACGCGGTCCCTCGCCAGCCAGTTGCTGCCGCGGGGCATTCGCGTCAATTGCGTCGCCCCGGGGCCCGTGTGGACGCCGCTCAACCCCGCCGACAAGTCGGCCGCCGATGTCGCCGACTTCGGCAAGGACAGCAACATGCATCGCCCGGCGCAGCCCGAGGAGATCTCGCCGGCCTTCGTGTTCCTCGCCTCGCCGGTCACCGCGTCGTACATCAGCGGCGTCGTGTTGCCGGTGATGGGGGGACCGCAGGGATGAGCCGCACACGCCGAGCCGTGCGGCTGCGCGTCAGTTCCCGGTGGGCGATGTCTCGTAGATGAACTTCACGAACTGATCGGGCTTGATGAATCCCTGGCCCATGGCTTGGTCCGTGCCCGCGGTCAGCTTCGCCCCGATCACCTGTTCCAGGCTCTTGCCCTCGGCCTTCATCGCTGCGATCGCTTCGCGGTAATCCGCGAGCATCTTGCCGTAGGCGGCGAGACCCGCGCGGTCGCTGCGCTTGCCGTGGCCGGGGACGACCAGCGTCGCGTCGTCCGCCAGCGCCAGGCCGGCATCCACGGCTGCCAGGAGGCCATCGATGCTGCCGCCGGAGCCGACGTCGATGAAGGGGTAGTTGCCGTTGAAGAACGTGTCGCCCATGTGCAGCACGTTGGCTTGCTCGAACTTCACCAGAGAGTCGCCATCGGTGTGGGCATCGGCGGCGTGCACGATGCGCACGGTGTCGCCGTTGAGGTGCAACGTGACCGACTCGGCGAAGGTGACCACCGGCAACGCGGCAGCGGGCGAGGCCTGGACCGTGCGGTCGAACGCGGCCATGAACTGGTCCGTGCCCATGCGCTTGCGGACGTTGTCATGGGCGACGATGACGGCCCCGGCCTTGCCAAGGGCCTCGTTGCCGCCGGTGTGGTCGCCATGCCAATGGGTGTTGATGACGAACCGGACGTCGCCGCCGCCGATCCCGGCCAGCGCGGCGCGTATCTTCGGCACGAGCGGCGCGTACTGGTCGTCGACGATGAAGGTGCCGTCGTCGCCCACGCTTGCGACGATGTTGCCGCCGGCACCGGTCAGCAGGTGCGTGCTGCCGCGCAGGGGCGCGGCTTTGACCTCGACCTTGGAGAAATCCTGCGCAGCCGCGGACAGCGGCAGGCAGGCGAGCAGCGAAAGCATGGCTGGGCGGCAGGTACGTGGTAGCGGCATCTCGTGACTCCTTGCGAAGGGCCTCCACCCATGTTCACGCCTGCAGCACCGCCCCGCAAGCCGACGACCGGGCGCAAGGCGCGGCGCCTGCGACAGCGGCGCCGCTGGGCGCTCACTCCGGCGCCGATGCGTACTTGGCCTTCATGAAGTTGTGGTAGATCCAGCCATAGCGCTGGTACCAGTCGTCCTGCCCGTAATGCTCGGCTTCGCACTGGCCAAGCTGCTTGAGCGATCGTTCCAGGTTGCCCAGGTAGTCGCCGGCCTTGCTGGTGTAGGTCTTCTTGAGCTTCTCGACCGCTTCCTTGATCTGCGGCTTGCCCTGCAACTGCCACGACAGGCCGGTGACGGCATGGATGCCTGATGCGCTGTCGCCGAACGCCATCGCCGAATTGGCCATCTTCACGTTGGCCGCCGTGATGCAGCGTGCGCGCTCGATGTAGAAGCGGTTGAAGTCGATCTGCTTCACCGCCCGCTCGTAGCACTGGCGGCAGTCGTCGCGTTCGGCGCACTGCGACGGCACCGTGGGTCCGGAGGCATCGGTGTAGGCGGAGCCGCAAGCCGCTTCCTCGGCGTGCAGGGACTCCACGTTCCGCAGCAGGTCATCGGCATTTCGGGCGACGCCGATCGCCTTGCTGTCGGAAAAGATCTCGACCAGGTCGAGCCGTTCCGACACCTGCATGCCGTCGCTGAAACTGCCATAGCTGCCTTCGACGGGGCCATCGGCCGACCGCAGCGGCAGGACGACCACGCACAGCGCGAGTGCCGCGAGCGTTCGATGCATCCTCATGTCGATTTCCTCCTCGCGATCATGGCGGCCAAGGCGGCGACAACCACGAGCACGGCGCCCGCGATCGCCCAGCGCAGCCACGAGCGGCCTTCCTCCCCGCCGTCGAATTCGCTGGCCTTGACCACGACCGGCACCATCGCGGGCCTGGTTTCCTCGGCGACCCAGACCAGCAGGCGGTACGGCGTGCCGGCCTGCTTCGCGGTCACCGAGACCTGGAATTCGCCCTCGGTGCGGAACAGGTAGCTGAGGATGTCGCCGTCGGTGCTGCCGCGGCGCAGCGGCTCCTCCCAGCTGTACTTGGTGATGTCCATCGCCACCTGCCGGCCCGCGTCCACCGGGCGCAGGGCGACGCCCACGGGCGTCATGTAGCTGATGCCCTCGAGCAGGAAGCGCTGCGGCACCGGGCCCGCCTCTCCCTTGACCACCACGGCCTTGCCATCCTCGACGCCCTGCAGCTGCCGGGGCTGCAGCCGGAGCGTGACCGGCTTGGCTTCGTCGGCCGCGCTAGCCGGTTGCGGCGCGAATCCGATCGCGCACGTGGCCATCGCAGCGGCCAGGATCACCCTTGATTGGATCGTCACCACGTTCACCCCGGACCACGGCAGGCGGGCCTTTCCCTAGCCAACGTCGAATCGCCGCGAAACCTGCCAAGCGGGTGCTTGCGGGGGCCACGCAGGCCCGAAAACGGATGTCGGCACGCCCTGGCGTCGCCGGCCCGGGCCCGTCCTGTCCGCTAGCGCGGAGCGCCCATGAAATCCTGCTTCCCGAGCATGACGCCGGCCTGCCGGAGCAAGGCGTAGGTGGTGGTGCAATGGAAGAACAGGTTTGGCAACGAGAAGTGCAGCAGGTAGGCCTGGCCGTCGAATTCCAGCTCGCCGCTGCGCAGCTTGAGCTTGACCTGCCGTCCCTCGCTGCCGTCGATCTGGGCGGCGGTGAACGACTGCAGGTAGTCGGTGGCCCGGTCGATCCGCGAATAGAGTTGGTCGAACGTGGTCTCGTCGTCGTCGAACGGCATCGGGTCCACGCCCGCCAGCCGCGCGGCGCCGTTCTTGGCCAGGTCGGTGGCGATCTGCACCTGCCGCACCAGCGGGAACATGTCCGGCGCCAGCCGCGCCTGCAGCAGCATCCCGGGCTCGTAGCCCATGGCCGTCGCGTGCGCCTCGCCCTTGCGCAACACGCTGCCCAGGTTGGACAGCGCGCGCAGGAACACGGGCACGGACGCCTGGTACATCGAAATCGTCATGGCGATGTCCTCGCTTTGGCGCGGGGGCCGATCCCTAGGTTCATGACAGCGACCGCTCGATGTCCTCCAGCGGCGTGTTCGTCCAGGTCTTCGCCAGTTCGCCCACCTGCCGCCGGAGGGTTTCCTTGTGCAGCAGGGGCCGCATCTGCCCGAGAGTCTGCGGGTCGGCCACCAGGACCAGGTGGTCGTAGGCATTGTCCAGGGCGGCGGCGTTGAGCTGGTTCGCCAGTTGCTTGGCGAACGTGGCCTCGTCCGTCTGCTGCCCGGTCTGCTCGGGTGGCGCCACGCCGGACGGGCCTTCGTGCTCCAGGTCGGATGGCGCCAGCAGCTCCTGCTGTTGCAGGGACACGCGACCGCCCTTGCCGGTGTTCTGGAACAGGCGGGCACCTTCGCCGTCGGCGACGACGACCCATGCTCCTTCGGGAATCTTGTCCATGCGCTTCTCCTTGCCTTCGATACGAGTTTGTTGGATAGCGGGCACCGGCTGGCCGGCGCCGGGCGGCGCGCCTCTGGCAACGCCGCCCTTTCGACGCCAGCCGTCGTGGCCTCAGCCGCGCGGTTCGTCCGCGGCCATGTCGGCGCGGTGCTTGGTGATCTCCGCCTGCGACAGCGATCCGTTGCCATCGGCATCGGCGACGCTGAAGTGCGCGTGCAGCATCTCCGTGGGCGCCAGCTCATCCATGGTCACGCCGCCGTCGCCATTGGCGTCCAACTGCGCGAAGGTCATTCCCGAGTCGGCGATCTCCACGTCACCGGTCGCCTCTTCGGGCGGCACGACGCCCGGCGGAAGGCCGGCCGTGTCCTGGGTGTCGTCCGGCAGCGCCTCGACGGGCGGCGTGGCGACGGGCGCGGTGGCGGCGTCGTCGGCCGGTGCGTCGGCGCGGTCGCAGGCGGCCAGCGCCAGAATTCCGGGGACCAGCAGCGCGAAAAGCAGGGGAGTCTTGGCATTCATCAGGGTTCTCCAGGCGACGGCGCGGGCGCGGGCCCGCGGGGAAAGGGACGGTACGGGTCGGTCCGTGCGCGGACCGGAGGAGTGCCGAGGGTTTCAAGTGCACCGTAAAAGCAGGGTGACGCCGGCGTGCATGCCCACGGCAAACCGAGTTTCGTGTCGTCGATGAGCCTCTCGCACCTGACCCAGCTCGAGCCCGACTGCCCGAAGATCGACAAGGTGTTCGTCGAGACCGTCGGCAAGGACGCGGCGACCAGCGAGGTCGCCATGCACATCATCCAAGTCGCGCACTCTCTGTGGATGGCGCTCCCCGGCAAGGGCATCGAAACCGAAGCGCAGGCCGATTACCTGCGGCGCAACGGCGTCGGGCACGGGCCGGGCTGGCTGTCCGGCAAGGCGGTGCCGATGCCCCATGCCGGTCGAGGCCGGGACGGCCTGGGCGCGCGTGCAGGGCACGCACGCGGCCCGGCGCTCGCCCGCGACGCCTTATTCGACGAGGCTGACGGTCATGCCCTTGCTGACCACCCGCGCAAGCGCCGCCGCGCTCCAGTTGGTCATCCGGATGCAGCCGTTGGACGCGCTCTTGCCGATGCTCGCGGGATCGGGCGTGCCGTGGATCCCGTAATGCGGCTTGGAGATCCCGACCCACGTCGTCCCCACGGGATTGTTCGGGCCGGGCGGGATCCTGGCCTTCTTCGCATCCTTGTCGGTGCCGGCGATCAACGCCGGGTCGAAATGCCAGACCGGGTTGCGCGCCACGACGGTCACCGTCCACTCCCCGATCGGCAGCGGGAACTGGGCGCTCCCCGTGGTCACCGGGTATTGCGCCAAGACCTTGCCATCCGCGTCCTGCAGCTGGAGGGCGCCTTCGGACTTGTCGACCACGACGCGGGCGGCCATCGGCATGCGGTCCGCCGCCATCACGTTCGGCACGGTGATCACGGTGCCGGCGGTGAACTCAATGCCGGGATTGAGCTTGGCGAGCAGCGCAGGGCTGGCGTGGAATTTTTCCGCGACCTTCTCTTGGACCGACGCGTACGGCAGCGACTCCTGTTTCGCCATGTCCTCCGGCGATTCCGGCGTCGGGGCGAACGGTCCGGCCACGTCTTCGGGGGTGAGCGCGTGGCTGACGAGCACCGGCGCCGTGTCGACGCCGAGCGCTTCCCAGGTCGCGTCATCGAGCTTGCCGCTCGCCGGCAGGCCCTTCGCCGCCTGGTAGGCCTTCACCGCGCGGCGCATGTTGCTGCCGACGGCTCCATCGATCTCGCCGGGCGAGAAGTACGCACGATCCAGCAGGACCTGCGCGCGCAGCGGGCTGTCCTTCGGGAGATCGGCGTCCGCCGGCGCGGCCTCGACCGCGGTTTGCGCCGCCGCGGGCTTGCCGGTGTCGGCGATTGCTTCGGGCTTTCCATTTCCGGGCACTGCGGGGTCCGTCGACACGGTCGCGGAATCACCCCCGGGCCCGACGTCGGTTGCCGCCGGCACCGGAGGGCTGGTCGCCCCGGGCGGCAACGCGTCGGCAGCGGTCCCGCCAGCGTCTTCGGCCGGGGTTTCCGGCGGTGGCGCATACGGGTCGAAGGGCGATGCACCGGGCACGAGGCCGACCTGCAGCGGACCCTGGTCGATGTAGCCCGTGTCTTCCGGGAGCGGGTTGTCGCTGATCGCGGTCACGCTGGCGGGCTGCGATTCGGGCGCCGGCGTTGCCGCGTCGTCGCTGGCCGTGGGCGTCGGGGACTGCGTGCAGGCCGCCAGCGCGATCGCCAGCGTCGCCAGTGCGGATGCCCGGAGGAGGGGTCGTGTATTCATCGCAAGCCTCGTGTGTCGATCGGCCGCATCTTGGACAGGCCGCGTGGCGTGCGACGTGAACGAGGCGCCCATTCGACGCCCTGCGTTCACGCGGAATTGCGGAAAGCGGCGGTTCGACGCCGCGCATGCCGGGGCGCGACCCCATCGAGCAGGTGGCCCACCGCAACCCGGACGCTGCCGCGCCTGGATCCGGAACAGGACAAGGAGCCGTAGCGAGGAACCATGGCCGTCGGCCTCCACTGCGCCGCGACTCCCCTCGCCGGAGCGGGCTCAGATCTCCTTCTTCGCGATACGGGCATGCAGGTCGGGAATCGCCATCACCCCCGCCGATCCGTACCAGGTGTGGAACTCGGGCACCATCTCGCCGGCGACGACCACCGGGTCGGTGGCCACGGCCGCCCTGGCGGCCTCGATGCCATCGACCGCGAGCACGAACAGCCCGCGCCAGCCGTCGACGCCGTCCAGCGGACCGGCGAGCACCAGCGTGCCCTGCTCCGCCAGGCGCTTCATGTTGGCGAAATGCCCGGCGAACATCGCCTTGCGCGCCGGTCCTTCCGCCACCGGGGTCGGGCCGGTCTTGAGGATGACGAGCACGTAGCTGCGCATGCCGTAGTCGTCGGCGCCCAGCCGCTCGGCCAGGGCGGCATCGAACGCCGTCGGCGGTTGCGCGGCCGCATCCTGTGGCGTCCGGGCCTGGGCATCGCCCGTCCAGGCGACCCACGCCAGCAGCGGCAAGAGAAGGGCAAACCTGGTCATGGTGGTCTCCTTGCGGGGTTCGACCCCAGCATAAGCGCCGCGCGGGTCGCATCGCACGGGGCCATCGCCGTGGGCCTCGACACGCCTGCGACGCTGCACGGTCCAGCATCGTGGGTCCGCCAGCCGAGGGAGCCACGATGACCCGCCGCGACGTGACGTACCAGGAAACCGCCCCCGACCTGGCCACGGTCGAAGCGATGCAGGGACTCGTCCTGCTCGACTTCGGTACCGACTGGTGCGGCCATTGCAACGCCGCGCGGGCGGCGGTGGATGCGTGGATCGACGCGCATCCGGCCATCGACCACCTGCGCGTGGAGGACGGCCGCGGGCGCGCCTTGGGCCGCGCCTACAAGGTCAAGCTCTGGCCGACGCTGGTCCTGTTGCGCGACGGCCGCGAGATCGCCCGTACCGTGCGCCCGCGCGAAGAGCGCGAGTTGTGGCCGCTGACCGAGGCGGTGCGCTAGCACGCCTCCGGCCCACGCGGCGATCCGGGCCGCGCAGCCGCGGGCGCGACGGGGCGGCGCATCGGCGCCGATGGCTTCTCGGTTAGAGTTCGGGGAGGCGGCCTCGCCGCGGCGCGCGGCCGGACCGTCGCGAGGAGCCATGACCGAATACCGATTCAACGGGATTCGCCTGGACTCGGCCTCCAGGAGGATCGTCGGGCCACGGGGATCGGTGCACCTGCCGCCCAAGCCCTACGAAGTGCTGGTCGAGCTGCTGCACGCCGCCTGCAGCGTGGTGACGCGCGAAGCCCTGCTGGACCGCGTCTGGCCGGAGCGGCCTGCCTCCGACGAGACGCTCTCGCGCACCATCACCGACCTGCGCAAGTTGCTGGGCGACGACTCCCGGGCGCCGCGGTACATCGAAACCGTGCCGAAGGTGGGTTACCGCTTCCTGCTCGACGTCGAGCGAGGCGACCGCGAACCCGAGCCCGGGCCGAGCCCGCGCCGCAATCGACTTGGGGCCCTGGCCGCGGCATTGGTCGTGCTGGCCCTCGCCTCGGCCTACCTGCTCCGCCCGGATCCGGAACCGCGTGCGACCGTGGTGGTGGGCAGCGGCATCCTCGGGGTGCCGATTCCACTGACCACCGAAGTCGGCGACGAGGACACCCCGGATTTTTCCCCCGACGGCAAGCAGCTCGTCTACGCCGCGCGCGACCGCGGCGACGAGAACTGGGACATCCGCTTGCGAGACCTGGCGACGGGCGAGGCCACGGACCTGGCCGGCGGCCCGGATCGCGAATACGCGCCCGTGTTCTCCCCGGACGGCCGGCGCGTGGCGTTCCTGCGCTACCGCGGCGAACGCTGCCAGGTGGTGGTGAAGGCACTGGACGGAGGCGAGCGCCCCGTCGCTGACTGCCAGACACCGTTGATGGCCTACCTGGACTGGTCGCCCGATGGCCGGCGGATCGCCTTTTCGCAGGTCCCTGCGCAGGGTGGCGCGACGCTCGCCTTGCGCACGGTCGACCTGGAGACCCGGGCGATCGCCGCGCCGGTCGCCGCACCGCCCGACGGCGAGTACCAGTTCGCGCCCAAGTTCTCGCCCGATGGTCGCCAGCTGGCCTACGTGCAGGGCGTCCTCGACCGCAACGAGCTCTGGCTCGCCGACCTGCCCTCCGGCCGGGCAAGGCCGATCACCGCGTTCGGCGGGCGGATTACCGGCGCCAGCTGGGATGGTGCCGGGACGGGCCTGTACGTCGCGACCGCGGCACCAGCCGAGCCTGCCTTGTGGCGGGTGGTGCCGGGCCGGCCCGCGGAACGCCTCCGCGGCGGCGAGGCTTTCGCCATTGCCTTCGACCACGTGCACCGGCGGTTGGTCTTCGACAACATCCGGCCCCGCACGAACATCTGGTCGACCCGGATCGGCGCGGACGGGGACGCCGATGCACCCGTGCGCGCCGTCGCCAGCACCCGGATCGACTTCAGGCCGAGCGTGTCGCCCGATGGTCGGCGACTGGCGTTCGTGTCCGACCGGACCGGCCATTACGAGGTCTGGCTCGCCGACGCGACCGGTGATGCACAACGTCGCCTGACCCAATGGCAGGCCGCCGACATCAGCCGGCCGGCATGGTCGCCAGATGGACGCACCCTGGCCTACGCCGTGCTGCGCGACGGGCGCTGGACCGGCTTCCTCGATCCGATGGACGGGACCGTCCGGCAGCGGATCCCGGTCGAGGGGCAGTTCCGCCACCCGACCTGGTCGCCGGATGGTCGCTGGGTGCTGCATGCGGACGAACAAGGCATCCGCCGCGTTTCCCCGGGCCAGTGGCGCGTCGAACGCGTCCTGGACCAGGCCGGTGCGGTTCCGCTGTTCGTGCGCGACCAGGCCGTGTACTTCCTCCAGCCGGGGCGGCCAGGCATCCAGCGACTGCCTTCGCAAGGACCCCCGGACACCCTGCTCGCCGAACATGAACTCGTCGTGCCGGAGGCGATCAGCAGCGGGGGAGGGCACCTGTACTTCATCGGCTCCACGCCGCAAGACGGCATCCGCCGCCTGTTCGCCCACGACATGGATTCCGGCGGCACGCGCGCGATCCTCCCGCTCGTCGCCTATGCGCGCCATGCGCACACCACGGCCACCCTCGACGGGGCGACGGTGTATTTCTCCCAGACCGACGATGCGGAAAGCGACCTGGTCGTGATCGATGCGCCTCCCTGAGGCCTCAGTGTTTTCTCCGCAATAACTCCGGTTTTCCTCAGGACACGCGCCCGGCGGGGCGCTTGAATCGAAGTGCTTCCCGATGGCTGGTGGCCCAAGCGCCGATGGCCGTTCGACGGGAAGCACCGGCGGCGCCCCCGCGGGCGCCCCTTCAACCCTCAAGGAGAAACGACATGCGCACCAGGATCGAACATCGCATTTTCGGGTACGGCACGGCCGCGACCATCCTCGCGGCGGCGTTGGCGGCCTCGACCGCCGCGGCGGGCAATCCCGTCGTCGACCTGCAGCAGCACGACCAGAGCCGGGGCGTCGTGGCATCGGCCACCGGCGGCGGGCATTTCCTCGTCGGCGGCTCGCTGGACGTCACCTTCGCGTTCAGCGCCAACCAGCATCCCGATGGCACGGCCAGCGGCCACTCGCGGCACCAGGTCGAGCTCGGCGGGCTGCCCATCGACTTTTCCAGCGAGGTGATCTGCGTGTCGGTGGACCCGCAGAACCGGCGCGCCTGGGTGGGCGCCGTCATCACCCAGAACCGCTCCGAACATCCCGCCTTCACCCAGGAGCGCAACCAGCCAGGGCGTGACATCTGGTTCCGCGTCCTGGACAACGGGCAAGGCCAGGCAGCCGCCGACCGCAGCACCTTCGTCGGCTTCGAGGGCGATGCCGGGATCATCACGTCCGAGGAGTATTGCGAAACGATGCCCTGGCCCGCGGACAACGCCCGCACCAGTCCGGTCACCCAGGGCAACCTCCAGGTCAGGCCCTGACCGACGCGCCGCCGGGCATCGACGGGACCGGGGCGTGGCGGGTGGGGCCTGAGGGCATCGCCGTGGAAATGGCGCATCGTTCCGCGCTTCACGGCGTGGCATTCGGAACGATGTCCCCGGTACCGCCCCCGGGGGTCACTGCCCCCCCGGTGAAGGTCGTGCGTACGAACCCGGGCCGATGACGGGGCCGATGCAGGCCCGGCTGCATCGGCGTGCGGGGCACGAACGGGCCGGGGAACATTGATCGCAACGATCCGGTCGCATCGGTGGGGTCGGCGCGAGTTCACGCCCGCACCTCCCCAAGCGCGCCGGTGCGACATCCCGGCTGGCCCGGATCGCCTCAGCCGCAGGCCATCGACGCCTTCATGGCAGGGAAATCGCCTGCGCATGCCGCCATTTCATTTGGGCCGGTGGATCGCGCACAGCTTGTGGCCGTCCGGATCGCGCACGTAGGCCAGGTAGAGCGGGCCCAGCGCGTTGTCGCGCATGCCGGGCGGCTGTTCGATCGACGTGCCGCCGGCGGCGACCGCCGTGTCGTGGAAGGCGCGTACCTGTTCCGGGGAGTCGCACTTGAAACCGATGGTCGCGCCATTGGCGCAGGTGGCCGGCGCGCCGTCGATCGGTTCGGTGACGCAGAAGGTATCGCCGTCGTGGCGATAGAACAGCCGCATGTGGCCGCTGGCCGATGGGTTGCGCAACGGCGCGCCCGCACCCAGCACGCCGAGCACCGCGTCGTAGAACCGCGCCGAGCGCTCGATGTCGTTGGTGCCGACCATGAAGTGGTTGAACATGCTGTCTGTCCTCTGGCGATTGCGCGCTAAGTGACCCTGGCAAATCGTTTTTCTATCCCCTGCCAGGCGGTAGCGATTGCTCAAGAGGGAACGTCACCCACGCTTTCTTGCTTTGGTGACTCGCCCCGGCCTCCGCTCCTACTCCACGTCATCTTCGGGCGTCGCCCCGGCCAAGGCCTGGATGAAGAGGTAATAGTGGTCCAGCCCCTGTTCGAACTGGGACACGGGCAGGGATTCGTCGATCCCGTGGAAGTTGTAGTCCGAACCGTCGGTCGAGATCAATGGCCCGGCGCCCACGGTGGGAATGCCGGCGCGCCGGAAGGCCACGCCATCCGTGGCACCGGCCTCCATGTAGGGCGACACGCGCGCGCCGGGGAGGCGGATCTTCAGCGTTCGCTCCAACGCGACGGTAAGGGCTGCAGGCACCGGCGACATCGGGCCCTCCACGGGATCGCCCACCACCGTCAGTTCCAGCGCCGGATCGCCGGCGGCCTGCGCGAGCGCGGCCCTGGTGTCATCGATGGTTTCGCCCGGGAAGATGCGGCAGTTGATCGTTGCCCTGGCTGCAGTGGGCAATGCGTTTTCGACGATTCCCGCCTGCAGCATCGTCGCGACGCAGGTGGTGCGCAGTTCGCGGCTGAGCCATTCCTCCTGCTCCATCCGTCGCAGGCTGGCTGGATGTCCGGGGCTCGCCACGAAATCGGTGATGGCCTTGGCGAGCTCGGGGTCATCGCCCAGGTCGCCCGCCGTCGTCGCCAGGCCGGCCAGTGAAACCGCGTTCCAGCGCACCGGGAAGCGATGGGCCGCGATCCTGAGCAGTGCCGCGGACAACTGGTAGATGGCATTGTCCGCGCGCGGTGCGGACGAATGGCCGCCCTTGTTCCGCGCCGTGAGTTCGAACGTGGCGTAGGTTTTCTCGGCGGCCTGGATGTAATAGCTGGGCGTGCCGTCGCCTGCGGGGCGGTAGCCGCCGCCGGCGTCGGAATTGACCGCGAACGCGGCGCCGCGCAGCCGGTCAGCCAGCAGACGCGTGCTCGCCATGCCGGTTTCCTCGTCGCCCGAGAAGGCCAGCACCAGGTCCCGGTCCGGCACGAAGCCCCTGCGCCTGAGCCGCAGGAACGCCTGCGTGAGCGTCAGCAGGCCGTACTTGTTGTCGACCACGCCACGGCCATGGAGGCGACCGTCCACTTCCTCGAGTGTCCACGGATCGTGGGTCCACTCGCTCGGATCTGCATCCACCACGTCCATGTGCGCCAGGAAGGCGATCGGCGCCTCCTTCGAACCAGGCGCGCCGCGGTAGCGGACCAGCAGGCCCACGGTTTCACCGGACGGCACGAGCTCGATGTCTTCGGGTGAAAACCCCGCCTTGCGAAACTCTCCGGCCAGGTAACGCGCCATGGCCGGCACGTTGCCCTGGCCCGCGACGGTCCGGTACCCGACCAGCGCCCCCAGCATCTGCCGCGCTTCCGACTGCACCTGCGCAGCCGGCTCGGCCAGGACACCCCCGCTGAGGGCCAATAATCCCATTGCCAGTACGAAACGATGCTTCATGGAGATCCCTCTGGAAGGATGGAACCCGACACCTTTGCCTTGCGCAACTTCTTTCCCGCAACGACGGCGTCGTCGAGGGTTCCATCGGCCTGGCTTGCCGCGTCTGCCAGCGAGGCCGCAACGCGAAGGTCGGCATCGCCAGCAACACGCTGTCTTCTTGGCACGCCCAAGCTGCTAACGGAGGGAAAGGTGCACGCTCGTTCCTGTTGCGCTTTACCTGCCCTGGATCCTTGTGGGCTACAGGATCGGACAGTCGACCCTGGAGCCTGCTGTTGGTGACTCCCTCTCCTTTAACCCGAAGCCGGCAGCGCGACCCGCCCGGTGGCGACGGCCATGCCCAGCGTATCGGCGTGCTGCTGGAAGCTGGCCACCTTGCCGTCCTCGAGCGTCCACACATGCACGACCTGGGGATTCAGCGGCAGGCCCGTGGCCTTCGCAGTGGCGGAGTAGCGGCCTGCCATCACCACGCAATCGCCGTCGGCAACGAAGCGCTCCGGCACGACGCTGAAGCCGTCGAACTTGTCGCCCAGCCGCATGAACACGCCTTCCAGCACCGCCTGCGGTCCGACGTAGGGATTGCCATCGGCCAGCGGCAGGTTGTTCTCGGCCTCGTTCCAGCGAATGTCCGGCGACATGGCGCCAAGCACGGCAGGGATGTCGCCACGCGAAAAAGCCGCGTACACGCCCTGGATGATGTCGAGGTTCGATTGGCTCATGCGTGCCGCTCCCTGTTCAAGTTTGTGTCGTGCGGGCGCGGCTGCGGCAACCGGCTGCTCCGTCCGCGACGTGCACGCGCGTTCATTCCTGAACGCAAGAGGCAACCGCGGGCGGACAGCCGCGAACGAAGAGGACCCTGTAACGAGTAAGACATCAATCCTGGCCCGGATGGGAAAAGCGACACTGGCGCGAGTTTTTCGGGAATTAGGTGTGCCTGGCCCTTCTTTGTCGAACCGCATGGCCGTGCCCATCCTTGTCCTCCGCCTCGGGCACGGCGGCAGCAATCCCGTGGGTCAGCAACCGGCAGATGGCCCGGTCGTCCGGGCCTGGCGCATCGTCCTCGCCCTTGATGCCAGGGTGCATCGTCTGCTCGCCTGGTTGTCGCGAAAGCGAGGCCTGGCGGGGGTTTGAGCCGCATTTCCCGGCAAGGCTGGGCGAAATCGGCCCCGGGATCCCGGTATTTCGGCCCGATTCGACCCACCCTGTTTCACAAACCTCAGGTACCGCCGTCGAAATCAGGGTAGGCTGCATGCACTGTTCAAAGCGGGATCACGGTACATCGTGGCTCCGATGCGGTAGATCAACAGGTGTCATGGCCTATCACGGCTGATCCGGACGATCCGCTCCATCGCTTCGCGTTACCCCTTGCTCGATACAGTCTCGGCGCCGCACAAGGCGGGCCGTGTTCCATCAACTGTTCCAAGGAGTAACACCATGTCAGAACGTCAGACCGGCACCGTCAAGTGGTTCAACGACGCCAAGGGCTTCGGCTTCATCACCCCCGAGAGCGGCGACGACCTGTTCGTTCACTTCCGTTCCATCCAGGGCGACGGCTTCAAGTCGCTGCAGGAAGGCCAGAAGGTTTCGTTCAAGGTCACGCAGGGCCAGAAGGGCCTGCAGGCCGACGAAGTGCAGCCCGAGTAAGGACTGACTCGGCGCGGGATCCGCGCCAGCGACACCAGGACCCCGGGCGGCAACGCCCGGGGTCTTTTGCGTTTCGGCGTCAGAAAGGAGGCGAGAACCCTTGCCTTAAGGGCAAATTGAACCTGACCCCTCATTCGTTAAATTGTCCCTGACACCTTTTTCTTCGCGTCCTTGAGCCCGGTTGCAGGCGAACGGCGACGGCGGCTGCGACCATCCCAGCGTCCCCCGCATCGTTTACTGGAGTCCCCTTGCCTCGGTGCGTGGAAGCGCCCACCGCTGGAACCGGAGTCCCCATGCGCCCTTGCCCCATGCCCCCGCAAGCCCTGCCCCCGCAGCTCCCGCGCCTGGGACTGCTGTTGCTGCTCGCGCTCCTGCTCATGCTGCCGGTGAAGGCCAGCGCTGCGCAGGGTGGGCCTCCGCCGGCGCTGCGCGATGCGATCTCGGCGGTGGAGGCGATGCTGGGCGGGACCGACGAGGCTTCGCTGTCCGCGTTCGCCGAGCAGCGGCTCGCGCCGGCCTATCGCGCGCGACTGGGTGAAGGCGCCACCGCCCATCTCCGCGCTTTGCGCGAGGCCGCGCGCGAAGCGCTCGGCGACGTCGCCGTGGAGATGGAGGAAGACGGCCTGCACCTGGTCATCTCCGACACGCGCTTCGCCGACTATCGGCTGGCGATCGACGACGCCGGCCTGCTCACCGCGCTGGAACTGGTGAAATCCGGCGTGGCCGTGGTCCCCGCGGCACCGGCCCTGACCTGGGAGTCGCTGCCCGGCGCGCTGCGCGAGGCCGAGGCCAGGGGTTTCTCCGGCGTGGTGTCGGCAACGCGGGATGGCAGGCCGGTGCTCAGGCAGGCCTATGGCCTGGCCGATCGCGAACGCCGTCGTGCGACCAAACTCGACACCATCTACGGCATCGGCTCGGCGCCGATCGACTTCACCGTCACCGCAACCTACCTGCTGGTGCAGCGTGGCAGGCTGTCGCTGGACGACAGGATCGGCAAGTTCATCCCCGGCGTCCCCGCCGACCGGAGCGCGATGACCATCGGCCACCTGCTGGGCGGTCGCTCGGGCCTGCCCGATTTCCCCGCGCAGGAGAGCGACTGGGACGCCGACCTCGCGTGGATCGACCGCGACACCTTCGTCGCGCGGGTCATGGCGCAGCCGCTGCTGTTCGCGCCGGGCACTGCATCGGCGCATTCTCACGGCGCCTACGGCCTGCTGGCGGCAATCATCGAACTGGCGACCGGCGAGCGCTACCGCGACTTCATCCAGCGCGAGATCCTCGATGTCGCCGGCATGCGGCGCACCGGCTTCTACGGCGACCGCAAGGAGTTTTCGCTCGACGACTTCGCCGTGGGTTACGGGCCGAGTAGCGTTGGCCTGCCCAACATCCCGCCCAACTGGGGGCCGACCTCCTGGCTGGTCATGGGCAGCGGCGGAATGTATTCCACCCTCGAAGACATGCAGCGATTCCACGACGCCATCTCGGCCGGCCGCATCCTGCGTGATCCCTGGCGCGCGGAGCAGGCCGGGCCAAGGGTCGGCGTCGACGGGTCAGACCGCGGCTACCACCACTTCCACGCATTCGACGGCAAGGGCAACCGCATCGAGCTGCTGATGAACGGCGAAGGCCGAACCGAGCAGATGCGCGCCTTGCAGCGGGCGATGGAGCAGCTCGTGGAGCCGCCGCCGCGTGGCGGCCCATAACGGGGCGGGCTCCACCTTCGAAGAGGCGCTCCGCTCGACAGTCTGTGCCTTCGGCCGCTTGGCCATCGCGGCTCAATCACGTCGTGCTCGCGGGTACGCAGACTATGCTGCAATGCAACAAACGGTCGCCCGTCGGCGACGCCAGGAGCAATCCCTTGAAGATACTCGACGCCTTGCTGGCGCGCCGCCGCGACGCGCAACGCGACACGCCTGTCGCGAGCGCACCCGCACTGCGGGACCGGATTACCGCCACGATCGATGACGCGCTGGCTTCGGCAGGCCTGACCCGGGACACCGTCGACGGCGCCGCCATTGCAGGCGTCATCGATGGCGCGCTGGTCCGGGCGGGGCTGCGCGGACCCGGTGACCTGCCTGGCCCAGCGGTGACCCAGGCGCCCCTGCGGGCAGCGGAGGCGGCTGGGCGCAGCGCCACGGCGCGCGATCCCGCGGGGAGTTTCCTTGCCAGGACGTACGCGGGACCGGAGGGCACCCTCGCCTACATGCTCCATGTCCCGGCCGGCTACGACACGGACGCCACCCGCCGCTTTCCGTTGCTGGTGATGCTGCATGGCTGCACGCAGTCGCCCCAGGATTTTGCGGCCGGGACGCGCATGAATGCACTGGCCGACGTGCACGGGCTGCTGGTGGCGTACCCCGCCCAGTCCGCGAACGCCAACGGCTCGAGGTGCTGGAACTGGTTCCGGCCCAAGGACCAGGCACGCGGCGCCGGCGAACCCGCCCTGATCGCGGGCATGGCTGCCGAGGTCACGTCCGCCTATCGCGTGGATCCGGCGCGCACCTATGTCGCAGGTCTCTCTGCGGGGGCCGCCATGGCCGTGGTCCTGGGCAGGACCTATCCGGATGTGTTTGCAGCGGTGGGCGTCCACTCCGGCCTGCCCTATGGCGCGGCGGATGATGTGGCTTCGGCGTTCAGCGCGATGAAATCGGGCGCATCGCGCGGGGACCGTGCAGCACCCCGCCACGCGGAAAAGGCAGTGCCCACCATCGTCTTCCATGGCGACCGCGACCATACGGTGACCGCCGCAAACGGCGCCGCCGTCGTCGCCCAGGTCACCGGTGCCGCCCCGGCCGGGCTCACCACGCAACAGGACAGCGGCACCGCCAGCGGCGGACGCAGCTACACCCGCACGCGCCACGCCGACGCTTCGGGCAGGACGCTGGTGGAGGAATGGCAAGTACACGGCGGCGGCCATGCCTGGATGGGGGGCAGCGCAAAGGGCACGTATACCGATCCGCAAGGCCCGGATGCCTCGGCGGAGATGGTTCGCTTCTTCCTGCAGCACAGCCTCTGACGCGCCGACCGGCCAGTCTGGCATCCTGGCGACGCGCGGGAAAAACGCACGCCGACCTTGCCCACACCACCCGATCCGTCGTGTCCTTTGGCACATGGCGCGCGTACCTGCCCTTGTTACCGTCGCGCCCTCGTCGACCCCGGGGACCCGCCGTGCGCATGCTGCTCGTGGCCATGATGCTTTCGCTGAGTTTTCCCGCGGCGGCGCAATACACACCGCCGCTGGGGGCCAACCCCCAAGTGGGTGGACCGCGGACGCAGATGTTGACGCTCGCCAGCACGCACCTGTCGGGGCATTCCGGCAAGTGGTCGCCGGCGTGGCTGGAGCCGCTGCTCCGTCCCCTGGTGGCCTGGCGGCCGCAACTGGTCACGATCGAGCAGCTGTCGGGATCGCAGTGCGAAAGCATGCGCGGCAATCCGGTTGTTTTCGGCGAGATCTTCGAAACCTACTGTCGGGACGCCACGCCATTCCAACGCGCACTGCGTATGAGTCAGCCGCAGGCCGGCCGCGAAGCAGAACGGCTGCTCGCCTCCTGGCCCGCCAGGCCGACCCCGGCGCAGCGGCGGCAGCTCGCCATGCTGTTCCTGGCGGCTGGCGACTTCGGGTCCGCGATGGTCCAGTGGCTGCGCTTGCCCGCAGCCGAGCGCGTTGCCGTCGATGGCCTCACCGAGGATGCGCTGAAGTTCCTGACGCGATCGAATGGCCGAATGAACGAGTCCTACGACGTGGCGGCCGTCGTCGCGGCACGCGTCGGGCTGGAACGCGTGCATGCGATCGATGACCACACCAGCGACGGCATCTTCCAGGACGTGGACCCAGGGTACGGGCCCTGGCAACAGGCGCGTTTCGACCGGCTGCGCGGCAGCCAGGCCCTGGCGCGACTGGAGTCGGCCGAAGCGGCGGTGCGCGACGGCCAGAGCCTGCTCGCCTACTACCGGGCCATGAACGCGGCGCACGCACTGGATGCGCAAGCCGGGCTCGACTTCGGCGGCGCCTTCGCCGACGGGCATCCGGAACGCTTCGGCCGTCTTTACGGCGCCTGGTGGGAAACCCGCAACCTGCGCATGGTCGCCAACATCCGCGAAGCGACCGCGCTGCATCCGGGCGCGCGCGTGCTCAACATCGTCGGCGCATCGCACAAGCCGTGGTTCGACCAGTGGGCACGTCAGATGGGCGACGTCGAAGTCGTGGCGGCGGACGAGATCCTCGGGGACTGACCAGCCGGGCCAGGGGTCTGTTTCGCACCCGTTCTTTTTTTGGTCAGTGTGGGCGACCCGCGAGCGGCTCTCCGGGTACGGCAACCAGATGGTTGGCGTACGGCCGAATGCCGAGCCGAGCGTCCCGATGGGCCAGAGACTCGCGGAGGGCTTTCAAGGAAAGCCTCGATCGCGCTTGCCGCCAGCATCGGCCCACGCGCTCAACTGCGGGCGTGAGGGCTGGGCCACGACCGTCCCGTCGCCTCTCGGCATCGATCGTCAAACCGACAGCAGCGCCGGATCCATCACCGACCGGCGCAGTCTCCCCCTGGCCCGAATGATCCGTGGGTTGGCCTCTAGATCAGCCGCACTTCGAATACCCACAATTCAAGCAAGTCGCACACCCATCCATCAGCACCACCGCCTTCGCGCTGCACTTGTGGCACATGGTCGCGGACGGCGGGAACGCCACGCCGTCGCCGGTGACTTCGACGTCCTCGTCCTTCGGGTCGTCCTGGACCTTGGGGTCCGGGAACAGGTCGGGGCTTACGTCAGAGTTTTTTTTTGAGCGGAGCTCGTAGGCGCGGCGCTTCTCGGCGATCAGCGCGCGCTGCTCGGGGCTCATGTCGGGGTCGTGGAGCATGCCGATGGACTTGAGGTGGTCCTCGACGATGCTGCCCAGCTCGGCGACCAGCGACGGCATGTACACGCCGCCGGCCTTGAAGTAGCCGCCCTTGGGGTCGAACACGGCCTTCATTTCCTCGACGAGGAAGGTCACGTCGCCGCCCTTGCGGAACACGGCGGACATGATCCGGGTCAGCGCCACGATCCACTGGAAGTGCTCCATCGACTTGCAGTTGATGAAGACCTCGAACGGGCGGCGCTGCTCGTGCTCGGTGCCGGCGTTGAGCACGATGTCGTTGATGGTCACGTACATGGCGTGCTCCACCAGCGGCGACTTGATCTTGTAGGTGCTGCCGATCAGCACCTCGGGGCGCTCGATGCGCTCGTGCATCTGGATCACGTTGGTCGACGCAAGCTCCGCCTCGGCCTGCTCGCGGGCGACGGAAGCACCAGCGGCGGCCTTGTCCCGTTCCTCGGCGGTGACGACGGCGTATCCCTTGATTTTCTTGTCGATCTTGACGGCCATGACGCGATTCCTGGTTGTGCGGTGTGTCCGGAGGTTGCTTGCTTGCGGTTGCGGTGGTGCTCGACGGGTGCGGGTGGGCCCTCACCCCAACCCCTCTCCCGCGAGCGGGAGAGGGGCTTTTTGCGGATTACTTCTTCGCTGCGCCGGTAGCGGCGGCCTTCTTGCCACCGGCCTTGCGGCTGGCGGTCTTCTTCACCTTGGCCGACTTGCGGGCGGCCTTGGCGGTGCTCTTCTGCACCTTCTTTGCGGCCTTCCCGACGGCCTTGGTCGTGCGCTTGCGGGCGGTGGTCGCCTTCTTCGCGGTCTTCCTGGCCGCCTTGCGGACGGCTTTCTTCGCTGCCGTCTTCTTCTTGGCCGCCTTGCGGGTGGCCTTCTTGGCCGTCTTGCGCGCGGTCGTCTTCTTCGCGGCCTTGCGTGCGGTCTTCTTCGCGGGGGCCTTCTTCGCCGTCGACTTGCGCGTGGCCTTGCGGGCGGTCGTCTTCTTCTTGGCGGCCTTGCGCGTGGTCTTCTTCGCCGCGGTCTTCTTCTTTGCCGCCTTCTTGGCGGTCTTCTTCTTCGCAGCCTTCTTCTTGCCGGTCTTCTTCTCCAGCGCGGCGGCCTCGGCCTTGGCGGCGGCGGCGGCGGCGGCCAGGGACTTCTTGGTCTTGGCGACGCGCTTCTTCACTGCCTTGCTCGCATCGGCGGCCGTCTTGCTCACCGCGGCGCCGGCGTTGCTTGCGGTCTTGCGCACGGTCGCCGCGGCGCCGCTTGCGGTGGAAGCCGCTGCGGCACCGAGGTTGGCCGCGGTGTCCTTCACGTTCTCGGCGGCCTTGGACAGCGTCGCCGCCACGCCTTTGGCCTTGGTTTTCTTCTTGCTCATCGGGGTTGTCCTCGTCGTTCGTTTTTGATACGGGCATGTACCCGCGGGGCGGAATGTAGCGCGAAGTCGGCGGCAAGTGTGCGAATGCGTGAATGCATCGAAACCGTTGCCCCGGTCGCCGCCCCCACCCCCGCCCCTCTCCCGCGAGCGGAAGAAGGGTTCCAGGCGGTATCAGAACTTGCCGTAGTACCCCTCCTTGAGCGCATCGAACAGGTTGGCGGCGGTGTGCATCTCGCCGTCGTATTCCACCTGTTCGTTGCCCTTGACCTCCACCGTGCTGCCGTCCTCGAGTTCGAAGCGGTAGGTGGTGTTCTCCAGGTCCGCCTCCTTGACCAGCACGCCCTGGAAGGCGGCGGGGTTGAAGCGGAACGTGGTGCAACCCTTCAGTCCCTTGGCGTGGGCGTAGGTGTAGATGTCCTTGAAATCCTCGTAGGGATAGTCGGTCGGCACGTTGGCGGTCTTGGAGATCGACGAGTCGACCCACTTCTGCGCCGCGGCCTGGACGTCGACGTGCTCCTTCGGGCTGATGTCGTCGGCGCTGATGAAGTAGTCCGGCAGCCGGGCGTCGGCCTCCTCGGAGAACGGCATCGCCCGCGCGTTGACCAGGTGGCGGTAGGCGAGCAGCTCGTAGGAGAACACGTCGACCTTCTCCTTGGACTTCTTGCCCTCGCGGATGACGTTGCGGCTGTAGTGGTGCGCGAACGAGGGCTCGATGCCGTTGGAGGCGTTGTTGGCCAGGCTCAGCGAGATGGTGCCGGTGGGCGCGATCGAGCTGTGGTGGGTGAAGCGCGCGCCGGTCTCGGCCAAGGCCTCGACCAGGTCCGGGGCGACGGTGGCGAGCTGCTGCATGTAGCGCGAGTACTTGGCATGCAGCAGGCGGCCTTCGATCATCTGCCCGACGCGCCAGCCGTCCCTTGCCATCTCCGGCCGCTTGCGCAGCATCTCGGCGGTGACCTCGAACTGCTCGTCCATGATCGGCGCCGGGCCCTTCTCCTCGGCCAGCGCCAGCCCGGTCTCCCAGCCGGCGACGGCCATCTCGCGGGCGATGCGCTCGGTGAACTCGCAGGACTCGTCGCTGCCGTACTTCATCCGCAGCATGGTCAGCGTGCTGCCCAGGCCGAGGAAACCCATGCCGTGGCGGCGCTTGCGCATGATCTCGTCACGCTGCTGCTGCAGGGGCAAGCCGTTGATCTCGACCACGTTGTCCAGCATGCGGGTGAACACGCGCACCACTTCCTTGTATTCCTCCCAGTCGAACGTCGCGCGGTCGGTGAAGGGGTGCTGCACGAACTTGGTCAGGTTGACCGATCCCAGCAGGCACGCGCCGTAGGGCGGCAGCGGCTGCTCGCCGCAGGGATTGGTGGCGCGGATGTTCTCGCACCACCAGTTGTTGTTCATCTCGTTGACGCGGTCGATCAGGATGAAGCCCGGCTCGGCGTAGTCGTAGGTGGACACCATGATCATGTCCCACAGGTGCCGGGCCTTGACCGTGCCGTAGACCCTGCAGGCGACCAGGCCGTCGTCGCGCACCACGTAGTTCTGGTGCTGCGGCCAGTCGCGCCAGACGATCTTTTCGGCATCGGCCAGGTCGACGTCGCCCTTTTCCTTGGCGTTGATGGGGAACACCAGCGGCCAGTCGGCGTCCTTGTCCACCGCCTCCATGAAGCCGTCGGTGATCAGCAGCGACAGGTTGAACTGGCGCAGGCGGCCGTCCTCGCGCTTGGCGCGGATGAAGTCGCGCACGTCCGGGTGGCTGACGTCGAAGGTGCCCATCTGCGCGCCGCGGCGGCCGCCGGCGCTGGACACGGTGAAGCACATCTTGTCGTAGATATCCATGAAGGACATCGGGCCGGAGGTGTAGGCGCCGGCGCCGGCGACGAAGGCGCCCCGGGGGCGCAGGGTCGAGAATTCGTAGCCGATGCCGCAACCGGCCTTGAGCGTCAATCCGGCCTCGTGGACCTTCTCCAGGATGCCGTCCATCGAATCGATGATGGTGCCCGACACGGTGCAGTTGATCGTGCTGGTCGCGGGCTTGTGCTCGAGCGCGCCGGCGTTGGAGGTGATGCGGCCGGCGGGGATCGCGCCGCGGCGCAGCGCCCAGGCGAAGCGCTCGTTCCAGCGCTCGCGCGCCTCGGGCGTGGGTTCGGCGTCGGCCAGGGCGCGGGCAACGCGCCGGTAGGTCCCGTCGATGTCCGGATCCACCGGGTCGCCGGCCTTGGTCTTGAGGCGGTACTTCTTGTCCCAGATGTCGGCCGAGGCCGGCTGCATCGGGACGAGATCCCGGGTGGCGGCGCCCTGCGCCCCGTCGTCCGTGTCGTCCACCACCTTCTTGACCGCCTCCAGTCTCGCCGTGCTCATGCTGCTCCCGTCTCCTTAGAACCCGTGGCCCGGGTCTTGCCCGGCGCCTTTGTTGTTGTCGTGTTGCCGCCGTGCGCCAGTGCCGGCCGTCGATCCCGCCCTCGACCGCCGGCGCTTCCGCGGCGACGGCGAGGCCGTGGCCGCGGCGCCGGCGTCATTCGCGCCTGTCGCCCCCGACCCCCGTTTTCCTGCCGTGTGCCGCCGTGTCCATCCCAGTGCCGTCCCCCGTCGCCACCGATCCCGGCCCGTTTCCCGCGCTTGGCGAATCCCGGGAAATCCCCACTACTTGGGCCTGTTCAACTTCGCCAACCCTAGATGTTGTGGCGGCGCGGGAATTGAAGCTACGCCCGAAAAATCCGGAAGTCAACGCCTTGTGACGGGATCCGCGGCCCGGCGCGCCCCGGGCCACCCGAGGGTCGCAGCCCGCCACGTCGGTCCTCCGGCAGGCTCAGTAGCGACCGTGCGCGGGCGCTTCGCGCAATCCCAGCGCCTGCATCAGGGCGCGGAACCGGGGCTCGTTGCGCAGCGGGTTCCAGCGCGCGTCGACCTTGATGAAGCCGATACGCACGTCGTGGACCGCCTTGCCGCGTTCCAGCGCATCGAGCGCGGCGGCGGTGTCGCCCAGCGCCAGGTGGGCCGCGGCCAGGCTGGTCGGCGGCAGGTAGCCCGCGGACTCGCGTCGCCGCAGTTCGCGCAGGAGCTCCTCGGCCCCTGGACGATTCCCGGCGGCCACTTCCGCCATCGCCAGCACCGCCAGCACCTGGCTGGCGCGGCGAGAGCGGTCCGCGGCGCGCCGCAGGTCCGCGACCGCGGCCTCTGCATCGCCACGGTCCAGGGCGAGCCCTCCCCGAACCAGCAACGCGATCCAGAAGTCGGGCTCCAGTTCCAGCGCCCGAGCCACCCAAGCTTCCGCCTCGTCGGGCTGGCCCGCGGCGCTGTGGAATCCGCCGCCCAGCGCGTTGATGAAGGGCGACAGTGGATCCAGGTCGCGCGCCTGCCGGACCTCGGACAGACCTTCCTCGAAGCGTCCCGTCGTCACCAGCAGGTGGGCCAAGCCGCCATGGGCATCGGCCAGGCTGGGATTGAGTTCGATCGCGCGCCGCATCGCGGCCTCCGCCCCGCGCCAGTTCCAGTCGTGCAACTGCAGGTACCGACCATGGGCCAGGTGGGCTTCGGCCGAGTCCGGGTCGATCTTCAACGCCTGCAAGGCGGCGCCGCGGGCCAGGGGGAACACGTCGTCGGGTGGCGCATCGTTGTGGGACATGAACAAATACGCGGTGGCCAGCCCGGCGTAGGCACGACTGCAGGTTGGATCTTCCGCGATCGCCTCGCGGAATTTGGCGATCGTCTCCGGGGCGCGGCGATGCAGCATGTAATGCGCGCGCAGCAAGGTCCGGAAGGCCGACGCGTCGTGGCCCTCGCACGGCGCAGCGGTTCGCGACGCGTCGGGCCGCGGCTCGATGGCCAGCGACGTGCCGACCGCGTCGCTGATCTCGTCCTGCAGGCGGAACACTTCGTCGATCCGTGCGTCGAAGGTCCGCGCCAGCAGCGTGCGGCCGTCCGGCACCGAGAGCAGCTTCACGTTGACCCGCACGTGGTCGTCGACGCGCTGGGTGGAGCCGTCGACCACGTAGGCGGCCGCCAGTTCGCGGCCCACCGCAACCGGATCGTCGCGCCCCACGACCAGTTGCCTGGCCGACGACAGCGATCGCACGCGAAGCGCCGGCAAGCGGCCCAATCGCGTCACCAGCGTTTCGGCCAGCCCCAGCTCCAGCAATTCGTCGCGCGGCCCCGCCGACAACGAGCGGAAGGGCAATACCGCCAGGGTGGCGGGCCCGCGTGCAGCGGGTGCTTCCGCCGCCGGCCCGGGTCCGTTTACGCGCCACGCAACCAGCCCTGCCATCAACAAGAGCAGGACCCCCACGCCGGCAACCGCCAATCGCGGCCCCTGCATGGCGCGTCGTCGCTCGGCGCTCCGGCGTTCCGTGGAGATCGCCGGGAGTCGCGAAGGCGACTCGGCCGGGACTGGAGCCGCCGGCGATTCGTCGCCTTCTACCGCGTCCGCCACGAACCGGTAGCCGCGACCGGGCACGGTCACGATGTAGCGGTGGTCGCTGGCGTCGGTACCCAGCGCACGGCGCAGCGTGGAGATGGCCTGGCTGAGGTTGTTCTCCTCCACGATGCGGCCGGGCCAGACGGCCTCGATCAGTTCGTTCTTGCTCACCACGCGGTCGCGGTGCCGGACCAGCGTGGCCAGGGTGTCGAATGCCTTCGCGGTCAGCGGCACGACATCCCCTGGCCCTCTGGACAGCTCGCGTCGCCGCAGGTCGAGGCGAAAAGGCGGGAAGCGATAGGTCTCGGCCGGTGCGTCGTCCATGGTTTCAGTATTTTTCACCGAATTTCATCGCGTGCTGATGGCGCGCCGGCCGGGTCGCGAGGCAGCTTGGCTGCGAGCCCGCACTCCCGCAGGGCCCACCGACCAGGAGAACATCATGAACCTGCTCCGCCCTCTCTGCATCCTTACCCTGCTTGCGTCGGCCGGCACGGTCGACGCACAAGGTCCCGCCACGACCGGCGCCCTTGCCACGCCTGCCAACCGCATCGTCGGGACCTGGGCCAACGTCGCCCGCGTGGGGAGCTGCGCCACCGGTGTCCTTGGCCCGGCCTTGAACCAGACCCTGATGTACAACGCCGGCGGGACCATGCTCGACAACCCCCGGTTTCCACCCCAGGGGATCGCCACGCCCGGCGGCGTGGTGCAACGCAGCATCGGCATCGGCACCTGGACGTACGACCCCGTCAGTGGCCAGCACTTCGTGCGCCAGCAGTTCGATTTCTTCCTGTCCAACGTCTACGACGGCTACCAGGTGATCGAAACGACGCGCCAGCTCAGCAACGACGGCAACCGCCTCACCGGCCCCGTGGTGGCGAGCCGCTACAACGCGGCCGGCGAACTGCTGTTCCAGCAATGCGGCGAAGCCGTCTCGACCCGGCTGTGAAGCATCCCGACTGATGGTTCTGCTCGGCCGTCATCGGCGATACCCGGTCGACGGTCAGCAGGAATGCCGACCACACACATCGACGATGCGGTGTCGGTGGGAGTGCGCCGGGCGAACCATCGAGGAGCGTGACCAGTACCCCGCTTGGAGATCCACCATGAAACAGATCGGCTGTGGAACCCTGCTCACTGCCTGCATCGCCCACGCCCTCCTGATCACCGCCTGCGGCGGCGGGGGTGGGCAGACGGTCAAGGCGGACCCACCGCCCCCACCGCCGCCGACGTCGGCGCCACCCCCGGAGCCCTGTCCCGCCCCCATCACCACGCCGTGCACGGTGACCGCCCAGTACACATTGACGTTCGACGAGTACGGCATGACTGGAGGGCGGCAGACCGACCAGCGCCTGTCCGTGATGGGCCCCGGCGGCTCGTTCAACCTCAAGAACGGCGAATACCGCTTCTCCGGCGGAACCGAGATCGCGGGCGCCACCCTGGTCGTGTGGGACACCCTGGTGTCGAACGTCTCGATCCTCCGCGACGGCTCCGGCCTGGGTTTCCAGGGCACGAGCGTCCTCTGGCTCGGCGGCACCATCCGGGGCAACGTGCGCAACGACGAGTTGCTCACCCTGCGCCACCTCTGCGGCACGGGCCTGAACCTCTGCACCCACGACAGGCCGCGGCGCATCGAAGGGAACTACGTGCAGACGGGCACGCTCGAAGCCGTCCTCGGGGACCCGCTCCAGATCACGGGCACCACCGACCTGGCGGGCGAAGTGCGGTTCATCCCGGGAACCTCGCAGTCCTACGTCTTGCCATCGGCCCCATCGAGCATCCTGGTCCTGCATGCCAACGGCGGCATCACCGGTCAGTTCGGCGGCTGGCAAGGCGCCGGCCTGTTCCTTTCCGGCAGCCTGCGGCACACGCCGAACGACGTGTTCTTCGATGCCACCCGTATCAGCGTCCAGGGAGCCATCGCGGCAAGCGCCGGTGCCGATGCGCTGACCTCCGCAACCGCAGCCCGCGTGGATGATGCGTTCTCCGTGGCCGACGGCTTCGCCGGTGCCGATCCCGCGTCGCTGAGCGGCGTGCAGCGACAGTTCCTGTCATCGGCCGCATCGGTCATGCATGCCGGCAACGCCGCCCAGGCAATCCGGACGCTCGACAGCCTGTCCGGCCATGGCCATGCCGGGGCCCCGGACATGTTGCGCGCCCAGGCGGCCGGCTTCGCCGCCTCGATGGACGCGCGGATGAACCGGCTGGTTCCTGGCAGCGCACCGGCGGCGTGGTCCACGTCATCCTTGCTCGAGGGCACGACCCCGTTCTTCGTGGGCACTGCCAGCGGATACGACGAGTGGCTGGGTCACGATCTGATGGTGGGCGGCAGCGTTGGCAACGCGCGAGCAGACCGGCAATTCGACCGCATGGGCGGTCAGGTCTGTGGCACGGCGCCGCTGGCCAGTGTCCATGCCCTTTACCGAAGCGGGGGTTGGCATCTGGCCGGACTGGTCGGGGCGGGGCGGGCGAACCTGCAACTCACGCGGCCCATCGACCTCGGGGCGGGTCGCCAGGAGTTCGCGTGGAGCCAGCGCGACGTCGACCAGGCCTTCGCCCATGTTGAATTCGGGCGTGACTGGACCTGGGGCCCGAGCCGTTTCTCACCCTACCTCACGCTCGATCACAACGTGATGCGCACGGCGGGTTTCGCGGAGCTGGGGAGCACAGGGTTCGAACTCGTCGCCGAACCCGCCACCACGACGAGGACGACCGCCGCGACGGGCATGCGTCTGTCGCGCCGTTGGTCGCTGTCGGGCGGTTGGATCGGCGTGGACGTGGATGCGCGGTATGCCCGCGGCCTGGCCAATGATGGCGAGGCGTCGCTGGCCGCCTTCGCGGCTACACCAGGCGCGGACTTCGCCCTGCTGGGCACCGGAGGCGAGGCCGACTCGCGCTCGTTCATGGTGGGGCTGGCGGGCATGGGACCGGGACCATGGACATGGTCGGCACGGTTCGGGCGGCAACTCGACGCGTCGATGTTCTTGCCATCGACCCATTGGTCGTTCGGCCTGCGCCGCGAGTTCTAGCCAGGACAGGCAGAGGCCCGGCCCGGGCCTCCGCGCTCCCCGGACCGGCGCCCGCGGCGCCGGCTGGAGCGCCTGCGGGAGACGCCCGACCCCCCGGCCGGCTCGTCGCGCCCCCGAGGGGCCCATGTCGCGGGCCGCTTCGCTCCGGGCTCGGCACCTCGACGCGCGACGAGCGGTTTCAGCCATGTTTCAGCCCCAGCGCGCCTCGCCGGTGGACAATGACGGCCTCCCGGTCCTGCCGCTGCGGGACGGGTTTTCACGCCTCAGCCACCCGCAAAAGGGGATAAATAGCGAGATGCGCGCGCGCAATACACACGTCACCCTCCTCGCCCTTACCGCCGCCGCCGCGTTCGGCGGCTTCGCCGCGACAGCGATCCGGGACGGCCTCCAGCTGCCGGCCCAGGCCGCTCCGGCGTCCGCGACCTCGACCGTGGCCACGCTGCCGCCGGTGGTCGACGGCCAGCCGCTGCCCTCGCTGGCGCCGATGTTGCAGCGGGTCACGCCATCGGTGGTCAGCGTCCACACCAAGCAGCGCGTGCGGGTCAGTCCGTTCGGCAACGATCCGTTCTTCCGCCGGATGTTCCCGGAGTTGTCGCAGGAGCGGATCAACGAGTCGCTCGGCTCGGGCGTGATCGTCGATGCGACCCGCGGCTACGTGCTCACCAACCACCACGTGATCGAGGGCGCGGACGAGGTCTCGGTGACGCTGGCCGACGGGCGCACGCTCAAGGCCGAGTTCGTCGGTTCGGACGCCGACACCGACGTCGCGCTGATGCGCATCGACGCCGACAACCTCCAGGCGATCGCGTTGGCCGACAGCAGCAGCCTGCGCGTCGGGGATTTCGTGGTGGCGGTCGGCAATCCCTTCGGCGTCGGGCAGACCGTGACGTCGGGGATCGTGTCGGCGGTCGGCCGCAGCAACGTCCCCGGCGTCGGCTTCCAGAACTTCATCCAGACCGATGCGTCGATCAATCCGGGCAACTCCGGGGGCGCCCTGGTCAACCTTCAGGGCCAGCTGGTCGGCATCAACACCGCCAGCTTCAACCCGCGTGGCTCGATGGCCGGCAGCATCGGCCTGGGGTTCGCGATTCCCGCGAACCTCGCCGGCGACGTCATGCGCCAGCTCGCGTCGACCGGCCAGGTGCGTCGCGGTTCGCTGGGCGTGGAGACGCAGGACGTCGATGCGCGGCTGGGGGCCGCGCTGGGCCTGGATCCGCCACGCGGCGCGCTGGTCACGCGCGTCTACCCCGATTCGGCCGCGGCAGCCGCGGGACTGCAGCCTCGCGACGTGATCGTCGGCGCGAATGGCCAGCGCATCGACAGCCCCGACATGTTGCGCAATTTCCAGGGCCTGCAGGCGGCGAATGCGCGGGTGACGCTGGACGTCCGGCGCGACGGCGCCCCGCTGCGCCTGGTGGCGACCCTCCGGGAGCAACCCCGGGCCCTGCCAGGCTCAGCGCTGGATCCGCGCCTGTCCGGCGCCGTCTTCGCCGAGCTGCCCGAGGCGCTGCGCCGCGGCGGCGTCAACGGGGTGCTGGTCGAGCAGGTCGACCGCAACAGCCGCGCCGCCCGCAGCGGGCTGCGCGCGCAGGACGTCATACTGGGTGCCGGCAACAGCGGCGTCGCCGACCTCGCCGGCTTCCGCACCCTGGTTTCGCAACAACCCCCGCAACTGGTGCTGCGCATCCTGCGTGGCCGCAACCAGGGCAACCTAGTGATGCAGTGATGCACCCGCCGTGATTCACCCAAGGAGAACAGCGACATGAGCCCCACCCACACCGACAACCTGAAGAGCAACCTGTCCGAGTCGGGCAGCCACCTGAAGCAGGCCGCCCGCGATGCCGGCGAAGCCGTCAAGGGCGTCGCCAGCGCCGCCGGTGACGAAGCCCGCCTCGGCAAGGCCCACATCAAGGCCGACCTCGCCGACAGCGCGCTGGCCGCCGTGGCCGCGCTGGAGGAAGGTGGCGCGGCCGCGGGCGAGCAGGTCGATGCGTTGATGGACAAGGGCCGCGACCTGATCGACAGCGCCGCCGACCTGATCCGCGAGCGTCCGATCGCTTCCTTCGGCGCGGCGTTCGCCGCCGGCTGGATCATCGCCAAGCTCGCGCGCAGCGGCGACAAGTAAGCATCGTGGACGATCACGACCCCGGGGAAGGTCGCGACCGCCAGCACGACGGCAAGCAACGGCGTCCGAACCTGCTGGATGCCGCGGACGCCTTGTTCGACGCGGCCGGCTCGACGTGGACGGCAGGCAGCGATGCGCTGAAGGCCCTGCGCATCCTGCTGCTCGCCGATGTCTCCCTGGCGCGCAGCGCCTTCGGCCGCACCCTGGCGATGACCGGCGTGGCGATCGCCGCGGGAGCGTCGGCGTGGCTGCTGCTGATGACTGCGTTGATCGTCTTCCTCGTTCGCCAGCTGGGGGTGCCCTGGTCGGCGGCCCTGCTCGGCTGCGCCGCGCTCAGCGGAGCCATCGCGGCCTGGGCGGTGTGGCGTGCCGACCGCTACTTCGACGACACCCGCATGCGCGCCTCCAGGCGGCAGCTGGCGCGCCTGGGGATCGGCGAATTGGCCGGAACCCTGCCGGATACGAATTCCAACGCATCGAGCGAGGCCGCTGCCGAGCAGGTCAAGGAAGCCGGCGAGGACAGGCCGCCCGCCAAGAAGGACCTTGGCGTGGACCTCACCCCGCCATGAGCTTGGCCTGGGCGCGCGGCGGATCGAACGGAGGGGAGCCATGAGCTACGAGCAGCTGACGGAAAAGGTGCGCCAGGCCGAGCAGGCCCTGGAGGCGCGGGAACGGACCGTGGCCGCGAGCTGGCGCGTCACCAAGGACACGTGGAAGGAAGCCTGGACGCCCGGCCGGATCGCGGCCGTGGGCGTCATCGCCGGCTTCATGTACGGCCGCAGGCGCGCGCGGCCCGGCGGTGGCGGGGAGGGCCTGATCCGGACGGTGTCGAGCCTGATCGCACTCGCCAGCTCCATGCAGGCCAAGTCGGCCGCCCACGAGGCCGAGGACGTGGCGCAGACCGCCGAGCACACCGTGGCCACGAGCAATGCGGCCGCCGGGCGCCCGGGACCGCAGGCCGAACCGGAGCAGCACTGGTCCAATCCGCCGACCGCCGCCGCGGCCGCCACCGAACTCTCCGAACCCTGAGCTCAACACCATGAACACCCCACCCGGTGCCTCGCAGACCGGAGCCCCCACGACCGAGTCGACGAACGGCAACGGCGCGCCAAGGCCACGGGCGACCGCCGCCGCCCTGGTGCTCGCGACGCTGGCCGTCGGCTTCACGCTGTGGGCGGCCCAGGCACTGATCCTTCCCGTGCTGCTGGCGGTGTTCTTCGCGATGGTCGGCAATCCGATCCTGCGCCTGCTGCAGCGGCTGTACGTCCCGCGGTTCCTCGCGGCGATGCTGGTCGTTTTCGGCGGGCTGGCCGTGGCCGGGATGCTCGGCAGCCAACTGGCGCGACCGGCCGCGCAGTGGATGGAGCAGGCGCCCCGGCAGATGCGGCAGGTCAGCAACCAGCTACGCGACCTGGCCAAGCCGGTGCAGAGGGCGAACGAGGCCGCCGAAACCATTGCCCGGGCCGCCGGCGGCGAAACCGGCACCAGGCCGCAAGTGGTCAAGACGCAGGTCGACGATCCCTACGGCGTGGTGACCCGGGGCCCCAAGGTGGTCGCCGCCGTGTTCGCGGTCGTGCTGCTGACCTTCTTCTTCATGGTCTTCGGCGAAAAACTGCAGCGCAGTGCGATTGCACTGCTCCCGACCCGTCAGCGCCAGAAGATCACCGTTGGCATCCTGCAAAGCATCGAACACGAGATTTCGCGGTACGTGTTCACCATCACCCTGATCAACATCGTGGTCGGGCTGATCTTCGCGGCCTTGCTGCACTTGGTGGTCGACGTCGACCTCCAGGAAGCGCTGTTGTGGGGCACGATGGTGGCGCTGCTCAACTACGCGCCTTACGTCGGGCCGGCGATCGGCATCCTGCTGATGCTGGTCGTGGGTTTCGTGACCTGGAACGAGATCGGGCCGTCGTTGGTGCCCGCCGGCATGTACCTCGGCCTGAACATCATCGAAGGCCAGTTGCTGACCCCCATCATCCTCGGCCAGCGCATGGCGCTTTCGCCACTGGTGATCATCCTGGCGCTGATGCTGTTCGGCTGGCTGTGGGGGATCGTCGGCCTGCTGTTGGCGGTGCCGCTGCTGGTGTGCGTGAAGCTGGTGCTGGCCAAGCTCGAAGGGATGGAAGGCTGGGCCAGGCTGCTGGAATGATCGCGCCGCGCGGCATGGGCCGCGTTCGCACGCGGGAAGCGGCCGGGCAGGAAGACGGGCACCGCCCTACAATGGCCGCGTGAGTTTCCGCATCCGCGCCATCACCCTGGATCTCGACGACACGCTATGGCCGTTCGCGCCGATCGGCGAGCGCATCGAGCGCGCGATCGACGACTGGCTGCACACCCACAGTCCGCGCACGGCGCAGCGGTTTCCCATCCCCGCGATGCGCGCGTTGCGCGACCGCGTCCATGCCGAACATCCCCACCTCGCCCACGACTACAGCCGGCTGCGGCGCATGACCCTGGAGCAAGCGCTTTCGGAAAGCGGGGAAGATGCCACGTTGGCCGAAGCGGCGTACGAGGCCTTCCAGGCCGCCCGCAACGACATCGACTACTACCCCGACAGCCTCGCGGCGCTCCATCGCATCGCAGCACGCGTCCCCGTGGCGGCGGTCACCAACGGCAACGCCGACCTGGCGCGCATCGGCATCGCGGGACATTTCCGATTCACCCTGTGCTCGCGCGAACATGGCTCCGGGAAGCCCGACGCCAGCATCTTCCTGGCTGCCTGCCAACGGCTGGGCCATGCGCCCGGCGACGTGCTGCATGTCGGCGACCACGACGAGATCGACGTGCTCGGCGCCGCGCGCGCCGGCTTGCGCAGCTGTTGGTTGAACCGCGCCGACGACCGCGGGCAACGCCGCGCCTGGCCGCACGCCGGGTTACGGCCCGACCTCGAATTCGACACCCTGACCGCCCTGGCCGACTGGCTGGACGCGAACCACCAGTCTTCGCCAAGGAGCGCCGCAGCATGACGAGTTTCCCGCCCGGCTTCGCCGCACACGACGATTCCGCGAGGCCTCGACCGCTGTACCTGGTCCACCGCGACCGGCTGCAGGCGTGGCAATCGCGCCAGCCCGCCGCCACCGTGCAATGGATGCTGGCCCACGGCTTCGACGCCGGTGCCGGCAGCCACCTGGTGCTGCCGGGGGGCGATGCCGGGCTCGCGGGCGCGGTGCTGGGCATCGGGGATCCGCTCGATCCGTTTTCCTACGCCCACGCCCCTTCCGTTCTCCCCGGCGGGGAGTGGGCCTTGAGCGGCGAGCTGTCGCCGGACGAATCACGCGCCTTCGAGCTCGGCTGGGGACTGGGGAGTTACCGGTTCACCCGATACAAGAACGCCGTGCGCGAGCCGGCGCGGCTGGTGCTGCGCGCCATGGACGAGGAGGTGCGCGACGTGCTCGCGGCCTGCGTGCGGGTGCGCGACCTGGTCAACACGCCGACCCAGGACATGGGGCCGGAACATCTCGAAGACGTGGCGCGCGGTATCGCGCAAGCCCATGGCGCCGCCTTCGAAAGCATCGTCGGCGACGAACTGCTGGCGCGGAACTTCCCCGGGATCCACGCCGTCGGCCGCGCTTCGCATCGCGCGCCGCGTCTGCTTGCGATGCAATGGCCGGGGCCTGGAGGCGACGATGCCGCTTTGCCGCACGTCGCGATCGTCGGCAAGGGCGTGTGCTTCGACACCGGCGGCCTCAACATCAAGGGCAGCGACGGCATCCGCAACATGAAGAAGGACATGGGCGGCGGCGCGCATGCCCTGGCGCTCGCGGAGCTGGTCATGGCCCGCCAGCTGCCGATCCGGCTGACGCTGCTGGTGCCGGCCGTTGAGAACGCGATCGGACCGGACGCCTTCCGGCCCGGCGAGGTCATCGCCACGCGCCTGGGCGCCAGCGTCGAGATCGACAACACCGATGCCGAAGGGCGCATCGTCCTCGGCGATGCCCTCACCTACGCCGGCGAGCAGTCGCCCGACCTGCTGCTGGATTTCGCCACGCTCACCGGCGCGGCGCGCGTGGCGCTTGGGCCGGAACTGCCCGCGCTGTACGCCAACGACGACGCCCTCGCCGAGGAGTGGCTGCAGGCGGGGGCGCGGGTTCGCGACCCGCTGTGGCGGATGCCGCTGTGGCGCCCCTACCTGCGCTACCTGACCAGCAACGTCGCCGACATCGCCAACAGCGGGCCGTCGAAGATGGCAGGCAGCATCTCGGCCGCGCTCTACCTCGAGCGCTTCGTGCCCGCCGGACTCAAATGGGCGCACCTGGACGTGTTCGCCTGGAACGACAGTGAACGCCCGGGCAAGCCCGTCGGCGGCGAGGCGCAGGGACTGCGCGCGGCATACCTGATGCTGAAGCAGCGGGTCGCACGGCAGGAGTGACCTGGGCCGCGAGCCCGATGCGTGTATCGCGCGCATCGGCGGGGTTTTTCCGGGCGAGGCTTGTCTCAGCGTGAAGCCAGCGCCTTGTCTCCTGCGCCGTCGCGCATCCCCTGCCACTGCGCCGCGGATGCGCCGGTCGCGGGCTAGGCCTTCTCCGCCATTTCCATCGAGGGGTTGGCGAGACCGGCGCCCTGCCGCGCACGCCAGCGGCGTTCCAGCACCACGATGGTGACCAGGTAGATCGCGACGATCGCGAGAGGCACCGCGACGAAGCGGTGGTCCGGCCAGGCGTAGTGCGCGACCAGGACGAGTGCGGTACGCACGATGGCGTGGAACCAGCCGATCCAGTGGCGGATGGTCCACGACAGCGGCAGCCACATCATCCCGGACAGGATGCCGACCGACAGCGGCAGCGAGGTGGGGTCGGCCCGGAAGAACGGGATCGCGATCGCCCACGCCAGTAGCGCCATCGCGACCGTCGAGAAGAACAGGGCGTCGAACGCGTTTTTCGGGCGGGTCTTGTCCATGAAGTCCTCGCCGGTCAGGCGGGACAGCCCGACTCCGAGCCAGACGATCATGCCCGTCGCCAGGAACAGCACCCAGACGGCGAGGGCGAGCGGCAGGGTCGCGCCGCCGATGGCGACGATGGTCCAGGCGATCGAGCCGGCCAGCGGCATCGCCAGGAAACGGCGGGAAGCGAAGGCCTCGCGCTGCGCGTCCAGCGACAGGGGCTGCTTGGGCATTGCAACGACATCGGCGGTCATGCTGGCGGCTCCTGGGGTTGACGAACTCTAAATTACAGAGTACTTTGCATACCGTCAATCCCCAGCCGCGAGCCGCCGCCATGACCGAAACCGAACGCCTCAAGCAGGACCTCGACTACGTGGCCGCCGCCGTGCGACGACGGGACTGTCCACAGGGCCTGCCCGTCCTCTACTTCCTCTGGGCCGCCCTGCTTCCGATCGGATTCGCGTTGCCCGACTTCGCTCCGCGCTATGCGAGCCTGTACTGGCTCGTCGTCGGCATCGCGGGTGGTCTTTTCAGCTGGTGGTACGGATGGCGGCACGCGCGCCGCGCGGGCATCAACGATGCCGAGACCGGCCGGCGCTATGGCTACCACTGGCTGGTCGCGGGCGTGGCATTCGTGCTCGGCGCCTTGCCGATGGTCCTGGGCCGGGTCGAGCCTGGCATCGGTGCCTCCAACTTCCTGCTGGTGGCCGGCATCGTCTACGCCTTGGCCGGCGTGCACCTGGAACGCCCGCTGCTGGTCAGTGGCCTGCTGATGCTGGCGGCCTACGCCGTGCTGGTCGTCGCCTCCCCGCCCTACGTGTGGACGATGACCGGCATCGTCATCGGCATCTCCCTGCTCTGGGCAGGCCTGTCCGCGCGCGCCGGGAACCGCCACGACGCGTCGCGATGAAAGCCCTCGATGGACTCGATCCGGCGCTTGAGCATCGCGCGAGGCTGGCGATCAGCGTGCTGCTGTCGCGCCATGGCGAGATCAGCTTCGCCGCGTTCAAGCAGCAGCTCGACCTGACCGACGGCAACCTCGGCGCGCAGCTGCGCAAGCTCGAGGACGCCGGCTACATCCTGCTGCGGCGTGACTTCGTCGAACGCAAGCCGGTCACCTGGTATCGACTCAGTGCCGCAGGGCGCAGGGCGCTCGACAAGCACCTGCAGGCGCTGCAGTCGATGATCGCCGCGGCCGGCGCGTGAACCACCCAACCCGTCACCCGACCCAGGAGACAGCAATGACCACGTTTCCATACAAGAACGTCCTGCTCGGCGCGCTGCTCGCCGCCGGCCTCCCGCTGGCCGTTGTCGCTGCCGACCAGCCCGACCCGCACAATCCGTCGCCACGCATCGCGGCGCAACGCGCGGCAATGGCCCCGCTTGCGAAGCTCGATGGCCACTGGCGCGGAACGGCGACGATCGTGCTGCCCTCGGGCGAGACCCGCACGCTGGTGCAGACCGAGCGCGTCGGCAGTTTCCTCGACGGCTCGATCAAGGTCATCGAAGGCCGCGGCTACGACGCCGAGGGCAACATCGACTTCAACGCCTTCGCCATCGTGTCCTTCGACCCGGCGAAGCAGGCATACAACTTCCGCAGCTATGCGCACGGGCGCTCCGGCGATTTCAAGTTCAAGCCCACCGACGACGGCTTCCAGTGGGAGATTCCCGCAGGCCCGGCGACGATCCGCTACACCGCGACGATCGCCGACGGGCATTGGCGCGAGGTCGGGGAGCGCATCGTGCCTGGCCAAGCGCCGGTGCGCATGGTCACGCTGGACCTGCAGCGCATCGCCGACAGCGACTGGCCGGCCGCGGGCGCGGTGCCGAAGGAATGAGCGCACCTGGTCGCGGATTCTCGCGCCGCCGGACCCCGGCGGTGACTAACGTCAACTTGGAAGGGCGGTGGAATGCCGTCACACTGGCTGCTCCGCGACGCACATGAGTGCCGATGAATACCAATGCCGACCTGCTGAAGGAGTTGCGCATCGACCGCCGGCCGGAGCCACCTCCGTCCAGGCGTGCGCTCTGGATCACGCTCGCCGTGGTCGTTGCCATCGTCCTGCTCGGCGGCGCGGCCTGGGCCTTCCTGTCGCGCGATGCCGGCATCGAGGTCCGGACCGCGCCGGTGGTCGCGCTGGGCAGCGGCAACGCACCGACCTCGGTGCTGGACGCCACCGGTTACGTCGTGGCCCGGCGCATGGCGACCGTGTCGGCGAAGGTGACCGGTCGGGTGCGCGAGGTGCTGATCGAAGAGGGCCAGCGGGTGGAGGCGGGTGAAGTGATGGCCACGCTCGACCCGATCGACGCGGACGCCCAGCGCGACCTGGCCGCGGCGCAGCTGGCGGCCGCGCGCAGCCAGATCGGCAGCGTGCAGGCGCAGCTGCGCGAAGCCGAATCCAATGCCGCGAGGCTGGGATCGCTGGTCGGGCAGCAGCTGGTGTCGAAATCCCAGTACGAGCAGGCCGTCGCCCAGCGCGACGCCCTGCGCGCGCAGCTCGCCGCCACCCGGCGCAGCGCCCAGGTCGCGGCGCAACAGACGCGCATTGCCGGCATCGGCGTGGACAACACCGTTGTCCGCGCGCCGTTCGCCGGCGTGGTGATCGCCAAGGCCGCGCAGCCCGGCGAGATCATCTCGCCGCTGTCGGCCGGCGGCGGCTTCACCCGCACCGGCATCGGCACGATCGTCGACATGGATTCGCTCGAGGTGGAAGTCGACGTCGGCGAGGCCTTCATCGGCCGCGTGCAGCCGAAGATGCCGGTGGAGGCCACGCTCAACGCCTATCCGGACTGGAAGATCCCCGCCGAGGTGGTCGCGATCATCCCCGCGGCCGACCGCGGCAAGGCGACGGTCAAGGTGCGCATCGCCTTGAAGGAAAAGGACCCGCGCATCGTGCCGGAAATGGGGGTGCGCGTGAGCTTCCTCGAACAACCTGCCGCCAGGCCCGACGACCAGCCACGGGGCGTGCGCGTGCCGTCCGCTGCGATCGTCGAGCGCGACGGCGAGTCGGTGGCGTTCGCGCTGGGGGAAGACGACACGGTGGAGCGTCGCGCGCTGCGGACCGGCGACGCCCTGGGCAACGATCGCCAGGTGTTGTCCGGCCTGCGGGGCGGCGAGACCGTGGTCCTCGACCCTCCGGAGACGCTTGGGGACGGCTCCAGGGTGCGCATGGCGGAGGAAGGCGAGGCGCCATGAGCGATCGTTCCATGACCCCATCGAATGCTTGCGGGAGGCACCTTGGCAGGAGTGTCGTCATGCACGGCGCAGCCACCCGCAGGGCGCACGAGGGGTCTTTCCTGCAAATCGGAAATCAACCCGCTTCCGTCCGCGGGAGCAGGAGTGTTGGAAAAAGGTCATCGCTTCATCGCACCGCACCTGGCGGCAGTTCGACCCTGAGAGGAGTTTGGCAATGACATCCCTGGTTTCGATCCGCGACCTGCACAAGACCTACCAGCGTGGTCCCGAGAAGATCGACGTGTTGCATGGGCTCGACCTCGAGATCCCGCGGGGCGATTTCGTTGCGTTGATGGGTCCTTCCGGGTCGGGCAAGACCACCCTGCTCAACCTGATCGGCGGGCTGGACACCCCCAGCGCCGGCGAGATCGAGATCGAGGGCGAGCGCATCGACCGCATGTCCGCCGGCCAGCTGTCGGAATGGCGCAGCCGGCACGTCGGCTTCGTGTTCCAGTTCTACAACCTGATGCCGATGCTGACCGCGCAGAAGAACGTCGAGCTGCCGTTGCTGCTCACCAAGCTGGGCGGCGCGCAGCGCAAGCGCAACGCCGAGATCGCGCTGACTCTGGTCGGGCTGGCCGACCGCGCGTCGCACAAGCCCAGCGAACTGTCCGGCGGGCAGCAGCAACGCGTGGCCATCGCTCGCGCCATCGTCTCCGACCCCACCTTCCTGATCTGCGACGAGCCCACCGGCGACCTGGACCGCCAGTCGGCCGAGGAAATCCTCGGCCTGTTGCAGGAACTCAACCGCGACCATGGCAAGACCATCATCATGGTTACCCACGACCCCAAGGCCGCTGAATACGCCACCCACACCATCCACCTGGACAAGGGCGAACTGGTGGAGCAGGCGGCGCGCGTTGCATGAATGGCACTGACCCATCCCCCGTTTACGGGAGATGGGTTGGGGTGAGGGCGCCGAGCTGTACCGGGCATCACGCACCCCCAGCCCGACCCTCCCCCGCTGCCGCGGGGGAGGGGGCAAGCATCAAAAGTGGAGTCGAGCGATGAAATACCTGTCACTGGTCTGGGCGCAGCTGTTCCGCAGCAAGACGCGCACCCTGCTGACCCTGCTGTCAGTGGTCGCTGCCTTCCTGTTGTTCGGCCTGCTCGATTCGGTGCGCGTGGCCTTCAACTCGGGCGGCAGCGTGGCCGGGGCGAACCGCATGGTGGTGGCTTCGCGGCTGTCGATCACGCAGATGCTGCCCTACAGCCTCGATGCGCAGATCCGCACCATCCCCGGCGTCAAGCAGCTGTCCTACGCAGCCTGGTTCGGCGGCATCTACCGGGATCCCAAGAACTTCTTCCCGAACTTCTCGGTCGGACCGGAGTATTTCGACCTATACCCCGAGTACGTCTTGCCGCCTGCGCAGCGCAAGGCCTTCGACGCCGATCGCACCGGCGCGGTGGTCGGCAAGGCGCTGGCCGAGCGCCACGGCTGGAAGCTCGGCGACACCATCCCGCTGCAGGCCACGATCTTTCCGCAGAAGGATGGCAGCAACAACTGGCCGCTGACCCTGCGCGGCATCTTCGAGGTCAAGGATGCCAAGCGCCGCGGCGAGGAGAACCAGCTCTGGTTCCACTGGAAGTATTTCGACGAGGCCAACCAGTTCGTCAGCAACCGGGTGGGCTGGTTCATCGTCAAGCTGGACAACCCGGACCACGCAGTGCGCGTGGCCAAGGCCATCGACGCCTTGTCCGAGAACTCCGACCACGAGACCAAGACCCAGACCGAGGCGGCGTTCAACCAGGCCTTCGCCAAGCAGTTCGCCGACATCGGCCTGATCGTCAGCGCGATCATGGGCGCGGTGTTCTTCACCCTGATCCTGCTGACCGGCAACACCATGGCGCAGGCGGTGCGCGAACGCATCCCGGAACTGGCGATCCTGAAGACCCTGGGCTTCAAGGACGGCACCGTGCTGGCCCTGGTGCTGGTCGAATCGATGCTGCTGGTGCTGCTGGGCGGCGTGCTCGGGCTCGGTATCGCGGCGATGATGATCCCCGGCGTCAGCGCCGCCAGCGGCGGCCTGATCCAGCTGCCCAGCGTGCTGCCGCAGACCTGGGCGGTTGGCGTCGCATTGATGCTGGCCATCGGCCTGGTCGTGGGCGTGCTGCCGGCGCTGCGCGCGCGGCGGCTGAAGATCGTCGACGCGCTGGCCGGGCGATGAGGAGTCCCGCGATGGAACCCGTTCGCGATTCGAGCCGGATCGAAACCCACAGGATGCCGACACCATGAAACGTCCCTGGCTGGTCAACCTGCTGTCCATCCTCGCCATGGTCGCCGGCCTGGTGGCATGGATCTTCCTGCCCTGGTACGGCGTGCTGGCCCTGGCGGTCGCCGTCGGGGTGTGGCTGGCCGTCACCCGCAGCGGCCGGCTGTCGCTGGCCGCCGCGAGAATCGGCATCGCCAGCCTGCCGCAGCGCTGGGGCGCCTCGTCGGTGATCGTGATCGGCATCGCCGGCGTGGTCGGCGTGCTGGTGGCGATGCTGGCCATGGGCGAGGGCTTCAAGGCCACGCTTGACCAGACCGGCAGCGACGACACCGCGATCATCCTGCGCGGCGGCTCGCAGGCGGAAACAAATTCGGTGATCACCCGCGACCAGGTGCCGCTGATCTCCAGCCTGCCCGGCATCGCCCGGGCCGCCGACGGCAAGCCGCTGGTGTCGCCGGAACTGTCGCAGATCATCAACCTGCCCAGCATGGGCGACGGCAGCGACGCCAACGCGCAGGTGCGCGGCGTCGGGCCGCAGGCCTGGGAATTGCGCAAGCAGGTGAAGATCGTCGAGGGTCGCGAGTTCGGCGCGGGGTTGCGCGAACTGGTCGTCGGCCAGGGCGCGCAATCGCAGTTTCGCGGACTCCAGGTCGGCGACAGCCTCGAACTGGCCAACCAGGACTGGGCCATTGTCGGCAAGTTCGCCTCCGGCGACGCGCATGATTCCGAGCTGTGGGCGGACGCCGAGACATTGGCCTCGACCTACAATCGCCGCGCCTACCAGTCGATCACCGTGCGCACCGAAGGCAATGCCGGCTACCAGTCGTTCAAGGCGGCGATGGACGCGGACCCGCGCCTGAAGCTGGACGTGCTGACCACGCGAGACTACTACAGCAAGCAGTCCGAAGGCCTGACCAAGCTGATCAAGATCCTCGGCACGGTGATCGGCACGATCATGGCGATCGGCGCGGTGTTCGGTGCGCTCAACACGATGTACGCGGCGGTGGCCGGGCGGGCGCGCGAGATCGCGACCATGCGCGCGATCGGCTTCCGCGGCACGCCGGTGGTGATGGCGGTGATGCTCGAGACCATGTTGCTGGCGTTCGTCGGCGGCGTGCTCGGCGCGCTGGTCGCGTGGGTGGTGTTCAACGGCTACACCGTGTCGACCCTGGGGCAGAACTTCAGCCAGGTGGTGTTCCAGTTCCGCGTTTCGCCGGAGCTGCTGTGGACCGGGCTGAAGTGGGCGCTCGGCATCGGCCTGGTCGGCGGCCTGTTCCCCGCCCTGCGCGCCGCGCGCCTGCCGGTGACCACGGCGTTGCGCGAGACCTGAGCGGTCCCGTCGCACCGCGCCTGTTCGGCGCGGGCCTCAGACGATCGCCGGCACCGCGCGCCGGCGCGAGCGCCGGTAGCCGTCCACGGCGAACACCGCCAGCGCGATCCAGATCAGCACGAAGCCGATCACGCGGTCGCGGCCGAAGGGTTCGCCGAACACCAGCACGCCGATCAGCAACTGCAGCGTCGGCGCCAGGTATTGCATCACCCCGACCACGGACAGCGGGATCCGCCGCACCGCGTAGGAGAAGCCGATCAGCGGCAGCGCGGTCAGCGCGCCGCCGACGACCAGCAGCGCGTCGATGCCCAGGCTCCAGTGGCCGAAGAACCCGCCCTGCCCCTGCGCCTCGAACCAGCCGAGCGCCAGCGTGGCGGGCAACAGCAGGTAGAGGCTCTCGATGCCGAGCCCGGGGATGGCGTCGACCGCGGCGATCTTGCGGATCACCCCGTACATCGCGAACGAGCACGCCAGCGTCAGCGCGATCCACGGGAAGCTGCCGTAGTTGAAGGTCAGCCACAGCACGCCCAGCGCCGCGATCCCGACCGAGGTCCATTGCGCCGGGTTGAGCCGCTCGCGCAGGAACACCACGCCGATCACGACATTGAGCAGCGGATTGATGAAGTAGCCCAGGCTGGTCTCGACCACGTGCCCGGCGTTCACCGCCCAGATGTACAGGCCCCAGTTCAAGGCGATGAAGACGCCGGACAACGCCAGCAGCCACGCCAGGCGCGGTTGCGCCAGCACGTCGCGGATCCAGTGTCGCCCACGTTTCCAGAACAGCCATGCCGCGACCAGAACCGCGCCCCACACGACCCGGTGCAGCACGATCTGCAGCGAAGGCACCGACTTGAGCAGGTGCCAGTACAGCGGCATGAGGCCCCAGATCACGAAGGCGCCGAACGCCATCCAGAGTCCGCCGCGGTCCATGGGCTGGCCCGCCGTCACGGCACGTCCTTGGCCACGACCGGCACCGGCGGACGGGTGCGCGCCAGCGTGATGGCGACCACGCCGCCCAGGATCACCGCCATCGCCCCGAGGTCGTGCGCGGTGAAACGCTCCGACGCCAGCCACGCGCCCAGCACCACGGCGATCACCGGGTTGACGTAGGCATAGCTGGCCGCGAGCGTGGTGCGCACGTTGTGCAACAGCCAGATGTAGGCCGAGAACGCGACGATGGAGCCGAACACGGTGAGGTAGGCGAGCGACAGGCTGGCCTTGGCGTCGGGCATTTCGGTGATCCGCTCGCCCAGCGCGAGCGCCAGGACGAGCATGACGCCGCCACCGCAGAGCATCTGCGCGGCGGCGCCCATGAACGGCGTCGGCAAGTCGCGCCCGCGGCTCCAGACCGAGCCGAACGACCAGGCGATCGGCGCGAACAGCAAGGCCAGCAATCCCTTCGGCGACATGGTCAGCGAACTTCCCGCGTTGAGCCAGAGCACGCCGACGAAACCGATGGCCAGCCCAAGCCACTCCAGGCGCGACGGATGCTGGCCGCGCAGCACCAGGAAGACCGCCATCCACAACGGTGCCGACGCCACCGCGATCGCGGCCAGCCCGGAAGACACGGTCTGTTCGGCGATGCAGACCAGTCCATTGCCGCCGCCCAGCAGCAGCACGCCCATGAAGGTGGCGTTGCGCCACTGTCGAGGCGTCGGCGCGGGCACGCCGCGCCATCGCAAGACGGCGTACATCAGCGCACCGGCCGCGACGAAGCGCAACCCGCCCATCAGCAGCGGTGGGTAACCGCCTTCGAGCGCGAAGCGGATGCCCAGGTAGGTCGATCCCCAGACCAGGTAGACGACCCCCAGCGCGATGGCCGTCGCCGCCAACGTGGCCGGCACCGCGGCGTGCACGGCAGGGGTGGAGGCTTCGGCCATCTGGGGTCCGCGGGGAAGGGTGTGGAGCCCGGGCGCGTGCGCCCGGACAGGCGATTCTACGCGGAGCGGTCCGCGCACGGATGGAACGCTGCGGCGCATCGGTGCCGCCTCATGCGCTGCGCTCGCGCTGCAGCACCTTGCGCTTCATCGGCAGGCCCCAACGGTAACCGCCCAGGGAGCCGTCGCCGCGGATCACCCGGTGGCAGGGCACGATCACGGCGACGCGATTGCGCGCGCAGGCGCCGGCCACCGCGCGCGCGCCGCGCGCGTCGCCCAGTTCCGCGGCCAACTCGGCGTAGCTCCGCGTCTGTCCCGCAGGGATGCGCATCAGGGCATCCCAGACGCGTTTCTGGAACGCGGTCCCGACCAGGTCGACCGCCGGCGCCCCGGGTCCGGCGCCCGGCGCGTGCTTGCCCGCCAGGGCATCGGCCACGGCGCGCACGCGGGGCGCGAGGAAGTCGTCGCGGCCGGCATCGACGCGCTGGCAGTCCGCGGCCGGGAACTCCGCCCGCAGCTTCGCTTCCAGCGCCGCATCCTCCTCGCCCAGTTCGACCATGCACACGCCCCGTTGCGTGGCGGCGACCAGCGCCCGCCCGAGCGTGGTGTCGATCAGGCTCCAGTGGATGTCCATGCCGGCGCCCCCGGCGCGATAGCGCGCGGGCGTCATGCCAAGCCTGGCCGCGCCGGCCTCGTACACCCTCGACGGGGACCCGTAGCCGGCGTCGTACAACGCCCTGCTGACCTCCTCCCCGTCTCGCAACGACGCCTTCAGGCGCCCGAGCTTGCGTTCGGAAAGATAGGCGGCCGGGCTGAGGCCGAAGCGGCGGGTGAAGCGTCGCTGCAGGTGCGAGGCACTGATGCCGACGGCGGCCGACAGTTCCGCCAAGCTCGGCTCACCGGCGTCGAGCAGGCGACGGGCTTGCTCGAGGGGATCGGATGCTTTCCGGGTGTCCGCGCTTGCCATGGCCCAAAGACTAACGGGCGCACTGGGCGCCCGCTATCCGGATTTTGCGCATGTCCCGGCGGGCCGCTGACCGGCCAGGGAAAGAGGCAACGGCGGCCGGGCCGCCCTTGCCGGCACCGCGTGCCTCAGCGCGCCCAGCGCCCCGGGGCCGTCGACTCGGGCAACACCGCCGCCGCCAGCTGGCGGTTGCCGTCGAGCAGGCGCACCGCGTCGGCGAGGATCGCCGCCGACTCGCGCAGCAGCGGATCCGGGCGCTTTTCCGCGGCCTTTTCGCGCGCGGCATCCTGCGCGACGTTACGTTCGCTCGATTGCAGTCCGTCGTCGATCGATTCCTCGGCCAATGGGTCAAGCGCCAGTCCCAGCCGCTTGCGCTCCTCCTGGCGCTGCTTGCGCTTGGCGGCCTGGCGATCGCGCTCTGCACGGCGCTCGGCCTCGTTGAGCGACACGTACTTCTTCTCCTGCTCGGCGCGGAACTCGGCGACGTCCTGCGACCACCACTGGAATTCCCTGTCCTTCGCCACGCGGGCGTCGTGGAGCGCGTCGAGCTTCGGCAGCAGGGTCGCGAAATTGCCGTACTGCACGTGGGGCACCGCGGCGATGCGCGTCCAAGGCAGCGCGTTGTCATAGGTGCTTTCGCCGTATTCGCTGGCGTCCACCGTGACCGGGAAGCGGATGTCCGGCACCACGCCCTTGTTCTGCGTGCTGCTGCCGCCGGGCAGGAAAAACTGCGCGATGGTGAGCTTGACCTGGCCGTATTGCGTGCCCTCGTTGGCCGGCCACCGGTCGAGGTCGACCAGGTTCTGCACCGTGCCCTTGCCGAAGGTGGTCTCGCCGATCACCAGGCCACGGCCGTAATCCTGGATCGCGCCGGCGAAGATCTCCGACGCCGAGGCCGAGCTGCGGTTGATCAGCACCGCCAGCGGACCGTCCCAGGCCACGCCTTCGGAACGGTCGGACTCGACGCTCACCCGGCCGCCGGACTCGCGCACCTGCACCACGGGACCCTTGTCGATGAACAGGCCGGTCAATTCGACGGCCTCGGTGAGCGAGCCGCCGCCGTTGTTGCGCAGGTCCATCACCACCCCGTCGACCTTGTCGGTGCGGAACCGCTGCAACAGGCGCGCGACGTCGCGCGTGGCCGAGGCATAGTCGCCGTTGCGGGTGCGGCGACCTTCGAAATCCTGGTAGAAGGCGGGCAGCTCGATCACGCCGATGCGCTTGCCCGGCTGGCCCTCGCCGGTCGGGATCGTCAGCACCTTGGCCTTGGCCGCCTGCTCCTCGAGCCGGATCTTGGCGCGGGTGAGCGTGATGCGCACCGGCGTGCTGTCGAGCACGGCCTCGGCGGGCACCACGTCCAGCCGCACCTGGGTACCGGCCTTGCCCTTGATCTTCTCGACCACGTCGTCGATGCGCCAGCCGACCACGTCCTCCATCGGGCCGCTGCGGCCCTGGCCGACGCCCACGATGCGGTCCCCGGGCGTGAACTTCTCGCTCATCGCTGCCGGTCCGCCGGCGATGATCTCGCGGATCACCACGACGTCGTCCTGCTTCTGCAGCTGCGCTCCGATGCCCTCCAGCGACAGCGACATGCTCTGGTTGAACAGCGCGGCGCTGCGCGGGTTGAAATAGTCGGTATGCGGATCGATGGCGCCGGTGTAGGCGTTGAGGAAGCTCTGGAACGCATCCTCCCTGTTGAGCTGGGCGACGTTCTTGGAGATGTTGGCGTAGCGCTTGTCCAGCGTCTTGCGGATCTCGTCGGGCTTCTTGCCGGCCAGTTTCAGCCGCAGCCAGTCGTTGCGGACGGACTGCTTCCACAGGTGGTCCAGCTCGGCCTGGTCCTTGGCCCAGGCTGCATCCTCGCGATCGTAGTGCCAGCGGTCGTTGCCGCTGAAATCGAAGATGTCCTGCTTGAGCAGCCCGCGGGCGTGCTCGACGCGCTGGTTCACGCGCTGCTGGTAGAGCGCGAACATCGCGAAGGCGGGCCCGGTGTCGCCCTGCTTCAGCGCCTCGCCCATCCTCGCCCGGTAGGGCGCGAACTTCGCGACGTCCGGGGCGGTGAGGAACAGCTTGGCGCCGTCGAGCGACTCCAGGTAGCGCTTGAAGATCTCGGCGGACATCGCCGCGTCCAGGGCGCGCGGCCGGTAGGCGTAGCGGCTGTCCGACAGCAGTCCGTAGACCAGCTTCGAGGTCGTGGCGTGGTCGACGCGCGCGGCTTCACCGATCGCATTGTTGGAGTCGCCCGCGGCTCGGGCCATCAGCCCGAGCGGCGCCGCCAGCGCCAGTGCGATCAGGGAGGTGGACAGGACCTGGGAGAGTTTCATGCGGGGTACGGACCTCTGGGGGATTTGCCGGCTGCGACGGTCTTGCGGGGACGGCCCGGTCGGCGACCGGGGGACCACCATGCGCCTCTCAGGGACGTGCGCACAGTGCTGAAAGTTGCATCCGGACGCTTGCGGGAGCCGAGAATCCACTCTAACCGCCCGTCAAGGCGCGGAGGTGAACGATTCTTCAGCCCGCAGGCACCGCTCGTCGCTTTCACGGGCCCGCTGGCTTCCGGACCACGCAAACGGCCCTGCGCGCCCGTGGGCAGGCCTCACGCCGCGCCGCGGGCACCCTGCGCACGGGCGGCATCGGCCGCCTGCTGGTCGGCGTGGTAGGACGAACGCACCAGCGGACCCGAGGCGACATGGGTGAACCCCAGCGCCATGCCGAAGTCTTCCAGCGCCTTGAACTCGTCCGGCGTCCAGTAGCGCAGCACGGGGTGGTGGTGCGCGCTGGGCTGCAGGTACTGGCCGATGGTGACCATCTCGACGTCGTGCGCGCGCAGGTCGCGCAGCGTGCCCTGCACCTGGTCCATGGTCTCGCCGAGGCCGAGCATGATCCCCGACTTGGTCGGGATCGACGGATGCTGCTGCTTGAACTTCTGCAGCAGCGTCATCGACCACTGGTAGTCGGCGCCCGGGCGGACGTTGCGGTAGAGGTCGGGCACGGTCTCGACGTTGTGGTTGAAGACGTCCGGCGGGTGGGTCGCGAGGATCTCCAGCGCGCGCTCCATGCGGCCCTTGCCGCGGAAATCCGGCGTCAGGATCTCGATGCGGGTACCCGGCGACTGCGCGCGGATCGCGGCGATGCAGTCGACGAAGTGCTGCGCCCCGCCGTCACGCAGGTCGTCCCGGTCGACGCTGGTCACGACGACGTAGGCCAGGCCCATGTCGGCGACGGTCTCCGCCAGGTGGCGCGGCTCGTCGGAGTCCGGCGGTTTCGGACGGCCGTGGGCGACGTCGCAGAAGCTGCACCGGCGGGTGCAGACCTCGCCGAGGATCATGAACGTGGCGGTGCCGTGGCCGAAGCACTCGTGGATGTTCGGGCAGCTCGCCTCCTCGCACACGGTGACCAGGCGGTTCTTGCGCAGCTTGGCCTTGAGGATGGCGACGGCGTTGTTGGACGGGATGCGCACCCGGATCCACGAAGGCTTGCGCAGCACCGGGGCGTCCTCGAACGTCACCGGCGAGCGCGCGATCTTGTCGCCCGCGACCTGCCGCGCACCGGGCACCAGCGACGGCGCGGCATCGGCCTGCAGGACTTGCAGCGGGATCGTGCGGTCGGTCGGGAGGCTCATGGGCACTCGGGTCGGCAGGGACGCGACGGGGTGGCCATTGTAGACCAGCGACGCCGGCCGCCCCTGCGCAACGCACGCGGGCGGTGGCCGCCTTTCAAGCCGCCAACAGCGCTTCCGGGCGCGCGTCGGTGGCCTGCAGCGCCAGTCCGAACTGCCCCGCCAGCTGTTCGAGCAGCACCGGCTTGACCGCGTCGATCCCGCCAGGGCCGCCGAGGTCGTGCAGCGACGTGACCCGCAATCCCGCGAAGCCGCAGGGGTTGATGCGATGGAAGGGTTCCAGGTCCATCGCCACGTTGAACGCCAGGCCGTGGAAGGTGCAGCCGCGGCGCACGCGGATGCCCAGGGCGGCCACCTTCGCGTCGTTGACGTAGACACCCGGCGCGCCATCCCGGCGCGCCGCGCCGATGTTCCATTCCGCGAGGCTGTCGATGACCGCCTGCTCGATGCGGTGCACGTACTCGCGCACGCCCACCTTCAGCCGCTTGATGTCGAGCAGCGGGTAGGCCACGAGCTGGCCCGGCCCGTGGTAGGTCACCTGTCCGCCACGGTCCACCTGCAGCACCGGGATGTCGCCGGGCGCGAGCACGTGTTCCGGTTTGCCCGCCTGTCCGAGGGTGAAGACCGGGTCGTGCTCGACCAGCCAGATTTCATCCGGCGTACCCGCGTCGCGTGCGTCCGTGAATCGCTGCATCGCCCGCCAGACCGGCTCGTAGGGCTGGCGACCGAGGTCGCGCACGATCGCCGGCGTGTTCACCACCCGCGAAACGTGGTGCGACGGCCCCCTGCCCGCGGTGCCGGCAGGCAATGACCGCGCAACCGGCCTACAGGGTCCACTTCACTTCCGGATGCGCGCGCAGTGCGGCATGGGCGCTGTCGTACTGCTCGCGCGAGGCGGCGTGGAACGCCAGGCGCACCGACACGTACTTGCCGCCGCTGGACGCCCGCGTGGCGCACCTCTCGTCGACCACGGTAATGCCTGCCGCGCGCAACAAGGCAGGCAGCGCGTCCTCGAGCCCGGCCTCGGCCAGGCCCATGGCGGTGATCTCGAACTCACCGGGGAACTGGAACCCGTGTTCCTGCGACTGCGGATCGATCTCCATGGCCCGATTATGGCGGCCTTGCGCGTCCAACCCAAGATCCGCGACGCAAGGTCCCTCGGCTTGGCCTGTCGCACGCGGGTTTGGCGTGGCAAGGGGAGAAGGGTGCCCACGGCCTTCCTCCGTGCGGCCCTTGCGCGGCCTGCCCGTCCGGAGGGAGACCCCATGGCGATCCGATTGCTCAAAGTCGTGCTGCTGGCGCTGGTCGCCCTGCTGGCGCTGCTGTATGCCGCCCAGAACGTCGCCAACCTCGACGCCGCGCTGCAGGCCGTCGCCTACGTCCTGCGCATGGACGACCACGCCGTGTACCCCGATACGGTCGGGGTGGCGATCGACAGCCCGGCGGTGGCGGCCCTGGCCCTCTCGGTGATCATCGCGGGGGAAATGGCGGCCGGCCTGTTCGCCGCCAAGGGCGCCTGGGACCTGTGGGCCGCGCGGTCCGACGCCCCCGCCGCGTTCCAGGCCGCCAAGACCTGGGGCCTGCTCGGCTGCGGCCTGGGCCTGGTCGTGTGGATGGGCCTGTTCGCGGTGGTCGGTGGCGCGTTCTTCCAGATGTGGCAGACACCGGCGGGCTCGGCCTCGCTGGCCGGCGCCTTCCAGTACGCCTCGCTGTGCGCGTTCGTCCTGCTGTTCGTCAACATGCCGGACGCGTGACGCCCGGAGGCGCCCGGGGTGCGGCGCTAGACCGAATCCCACCACATCAGCAGTTCGTGCCAGAGGCGCTTGAAGAATCCGCCTTCGGGCACGCCGTCGAGCGCGACCAGGGGCGCCTGCGCCACGACCTTGCCGTCCAGCGAGACCCGCACGTTGCCCACGGCCTGGCCCTTGGCGATCGGCGCCACCAGGACCTTGGGTACGTCCATCACCGGCTTGAGCTGCTCGTACTTGCCACGCGGCATGCTGACCAGCAGCGGGCGGGCGACGCCAAGGCGGACCGCGTCCGCCTCGCCCTTCCAGATCTTCGGCGACGCGATCGCCTTGCCGGCGTCGTAGAGCTTGTGGGTCTCGTAGAAGCGGAACCCCCAGTTGAGCAGCGCCAGCGAATCGTTGGCGCGCTGTTTCTCCGAGGTCGAATGCATGACCACGCTGATCAGGCGCTGGTCGCCCCGCTTGGCGGAGGCCATCAGGCAGTAGCCGGCGGCCGAGGTATGCCCGGTCTTGATGCCGTCGACGCTCGGATCGCGCCACAGCAGCACGTTGCGGTTGCGCTGCGTGATCGGCCCGACGGTGAATTCCTTGATCTTGTTGTGGCTGTAGGCCTCCGGGAAATCGCGGACCAGCGCACGGCCCAGCAGGGCCAGGTCTCGCGGCGTGGAGTAATGGTTCTCGGCCGGCAGGCCATGGGCATTGACGAAGTTCGAGTTCTTCAGGCCGATGCGCTTGGCGTAGGCGTTCATGAGCGCGGCGAAGGCGTCCTCGGACCCCGCGACGTGTTCGGCGAGCGCGATGGCGGCGTCGTTGCCGGACTGCACCACCATGCCCTTTTCCATGTCGACCAGCGGCGCGGTCTTGTTGACCTCGAAGCCGCTGTAGCTGCCGTCGGTGCCGGCGCCGCCGCTGCGCCAGGCGTTCTCGCTCATCATCACCGGGTCGGTGGGCTTGATCTTGCCGGCCTTCAACTCGGCGGCGATCACGTAGCTGGTCATCACCTTGGTGATGCTGGCCGGTTCCATGCGCTTGTCCACGTTCTCGCCCGCCAGCACCTGCCCGGTGGCGTAGTCCATCAGCACCCAGGCCTCGCCGACCACGTCCGGCGGCGGCGGCACGGGCAAGGCATCGCTGAGCGCGGCCGGTGCGGCGGGCTGCGGCTGCGGCGTCTGCGCCACGGCCAGGCCGAAGGCGCCGACCGCGAGGGCGGCCAGCAGTGCGCGACGGGTCAGTACGGAAATCTTCATCGACGACGGAACTCCAGGGGGGCGGCCAAGAGCGGCCGGGAACGAGGGGGCGGGCGCGGACCTTACCCGGGTGGGAGGCGGCGCGCCATCATTCGCGCACCACGTGCGGCATGCCGAAGCCCAGCGCGGCGACCCGGGTGCTGAATTCCGTGACGCTGGCGGCATCCAGCGGACCGACGCGCAACCGCCAGACCGGCTTGCCGTCGGACACGCCGTCCATCAGGCGCGCACCGGCGACGCCGGCGTCGCGCAACATCGCGAGCGCGCGCTCGGCATTGGCGCGCGCGCCAAACGCCGCGACCTGCAGCATCACGCCGGGGGCGTTCGACGCGACCGGCTCGACGAGCCTGGCCGCGGGCGCCGCGGCCCGCTCGGCGGCAATGGGCGGGCCAACGGTGGCGGGTGGTCCGGCCTGGGCAACGGGCGACACCGCACCCGGCGCAGCCGCGCCGTAGGGGTCTGGCTTGCCCGGCTTGCCGGTGGCCACGCGGGCCCGGCGCGCCTTCATCCAGGCGTCGAATTCGTCGGCCGTCATCGCCCGGCCGTCCTGCAGCATGTCGAAGCGCCAGTCGCGGGCATCGGCGGCGGCGACGGTTTCCACGGCCACCGGCACGCCCGCGCCTTCGGCCACCGTGGACGCCGCTACCATTGTCTGCGCATCGGCCGCGGGCAGGGTCGCCACGAGGTCGTCGATGGGCGTGGGCGGCATCGGCTGCGGCCTGCCGGTGGCCACGCGCACGCCCGGCGGCAGGCCGGTGGACGGATCGACCGTCGCCGTCGAGGTGTCCACGGTGGTCGAGCGCGGAACGTCGCGGGGCGTCAATCCGCGCACTTCGACCAACCCGGTCCCACGCGGATGGATGCCGAGCTTGACCGCGGCGGCGAAGCTGAGGTCGATCACCCGTCCCTCGTGGAACGGTCCGCGGTCGTTGACCCGGACCACCACGCTGCGGCCGTTGTCCAGGTTGGTCACGCGCGCGAAGCTCGGCAGCGGCAGCGACCGGTGCGCCGCGGTGAAGGCGTACATGTCGTAGACCTCCTGGCTGGAGGTGCGGCGACCGTGGAACTTGTTGCCGTAGTACGACGCCAGCCCCTGCTCGACGTAGCCGTCGGGGCGGTCGAGCACGGTGTAGTGCTTGCCGAGCACCGTGTACGGCGAGCGGTTGCCGTAACGGGCGCGGGGTTCATCAACCACGTCCGGCTCCGGGATCGCGTCGACGTCGGGCAGTTCCTGCGGGATGCTGTCCTTGACGCCGGGCGCGTACAGGCCGCCGGCGACGTAGTCGCCTCGCTTGCCGGGGTCCTCGCGCGCCGGCGCGTACGGGGAGACCTTGCGGCCCGCGGGCGTGGCCGGTGCGGGCGCGGAGGCCTGCGGTGGCGGCGGGTCGGGCTGCTTCGGTGCGCTGCTGCAGGCGGCCAGCGCCAACAGCGATCCCGCCAGCAGGAAACGTCCCACCCGCGCCCCGCTCATGGCGACGACGGGTTGGCGATCGCCTGCGAGAGCTGGTGCACCGCCATCGCGTACTTGGGCGAATGGTTGTAGCGGCTGATCACGTAGAAGTTGCGGTAGGCCAGCCAATGTTCCTTGCCGCCGTCGCCGTCGAAGGTGAGCAGGGTCGCGCCTTCGGCTTGCGGTTCGCCCGCCCGCGGGCGGTAGCCGCGAGCGGCGAGATCGGCCAGCGGGTACACGGGGTCGAGCCCTTCCGGCTCGAAATCGGCGGCCCCGGGATCGCGTTCCGCACGCGCCACCACCGGACCGCCCCGCTGCCAGCCGTGCACCACGAAGTAGTTCGCGATCGAGGCAAACACGTCCGGCAGGTTGTCGAGCAGGTTGCGTCGCCCGTCGCCGTCCCCGTCCTGTGCCCACAGGCGGTAGCTGGACGGCATGAACTGGCCCATGCCCATCGCGCCGGCGTAGCTGCCCTTGAGGGTGGCGAGGTCGAGCTGCGGTTCGACCTCGGTCAGCGCGAACAGCTGCGCCAGTTCGCCAGCGAAGAACGGCGCGCGCTTGGGATAGCCGAAGGCCAGGGTGTAGATCGCGTCCAGCACGCGGTAGTTGCCGGTGATCTTTCCGTAGCTGGTTTCCACGCCGATGATGGCGACGATGACCTCGGCCGGGACGCCGGTGCGGGCCTCGATCCGGGCCAGCGCCGGGCGGTTGGCGGCCAGGAACTGCCTGCCGCCACGGATGCGGGCGTCGTTGAGGAAGATCGGCCGGTACTCGGCCCAAGTCCGGGTCTTCTCCGCCGGGCGGTTCATCGCGTCGACGATGCCCTGCTTGAACTCGGCCTGCGCGAGCGTGTCGCGGATGCGCTGCGGCGAAACGCCGTAGGTGCGCGCGGTGTAGTCGACGAACGCGTCGATGCGCTGCGCCTGCGGAATGGAGGGATCGGTGACCGACGGCGGCGCGACGGGGCGCTCCGGAGGCTGCGGCACCTTGGGCAACAGCCGGGGCGCCTGCGGCGCCTGGGGCGGGGCGGCCTCCGGCCTGGCCAGCACCTCCACCGGTGGCGGGGCGGTCTGGGTGGCGCAGCCGGCGAGTGCGAACGCGGTCGCCATCGCGATGGAAAAGGGCACGATCGACGCGCGGATCGGGGGGATTCGGTGGCGTTTCGTCATCGTCGGCGAGGTTAACACGCACTCCATTCGACCAAGGGCCCCGCAAGGACGGCGATCGGGCCCATGTTCAGGCGCGAACGGGCCTCGAATCACCGCCTCGTCGGGCGGTGCGCCCTGACCGCCATCACCACGCCCAACCCGGCCAGCAACGAGACCGCGGCGGTGCCGCCGAAGCTCAGCAGCGGCATCGGCACGCCGACCACCGGCAGCAGCCCGGAAATCATCCCGCCGTTGACCACGACGTACACGAAGAACGCGAGCCCGAGGCTGCCTGCCAGCAATCGCGAATACGCGCTGCGCGCCTCGGAGGCGATCCACAGGCAGCGCCCGATCACGAACAGGTACAGCGCCAGCACCGTGGCCACGCCCAGCCAGCCGAATTCCTCCGACAGCACCGCGAAGATGAAGTCGGTGGTGTGTTCCGGCACGTAGTCCAGGTGGGACTGCGAGCCCTTGCCCCAGCCCTGCCCCGTCAGCCCGCCCGAGCCGATCGCGATCTTGGACTGGATGATGTTCCAGCCGGTGCCCAGCGGATCGGATTCCGGATCCAGGAAGGTCAGGATGCGATCCTTCTGGTACGGCCGCAGCAGCCAGAACCAGGCCGCGGGGGCGGCGGCCGCGACGGCCGCGGCGGCGGCGATGAACCACCACCAGGACAGTCCCGCGAGGAACAGGGCGAAAGCACCGCTGGACGCCACCAGCATGGCGGTGCCGAAATCCGGCTGCATCAGGATCAGGCCGGTCGGCAAGGCAATGATCGCGATGGTGGCCACGGTGGTCAGGAAGCGCGGCGGCAGCGTGCCGACATGGAGCATCCACGCCGCCATCATCGGCAGGCTCAGCTTCATCAGTTCGGCCGGCTGGAAGTAGAAGATGCCGAGGTTGATCCAGTGCTGGCCGCTGCGACCGGTGCCCACGAACAGCACCACCACCAGGGGCACCAGCGACAGGGCGTAGACGTAGGGCGTGGCTTCCCGCAAGCGGATGGGCGGGATCCGGGACAGCGCCCACATCACCGCCAGCCCGACGCCGTAGCGCGCGGCCTGCGACACCACCAGCGCTTCGTTCTGGTTGCCGGCGCTGTAGAGCACGGCCAGGCCGATCGCCATCAGGGCCAGCAAGGCCACGCAGAGCGTCCAGTCGAGGGTGCGCGTGAACCGCTCCGCCATTTCCAGCAGCCATTGCAGGATGACGTTCACGCCGGCACGGTCCGTGCCGGCGCAGGTCGGTGCCGGCATCGACGCTGCCTGTCCGCGCGTCCGCGGGCCTTCGCCTTCACCGGGGAAGCGCCGGTGCCGGCGACGCGATCTCGGGCGTCGCCTGGGCGGCGATCCCCGGCGATGCGGACGACACGATGTTGGCGAACAGGGACGCTTCCGGCGCGGCCTCCTCCGACGGGTCGCGCACGGGCTCTGGCATCTCGCCGAGCAGCCAGGCATCGAAGATCTTGCGCGCGATCGGCGCCGCGGTGCTGCCCCCATAGCCGCCATGCTCGACCGAGACCGCCAGCGCGATCCGCGGGTCGTCCGCCGGCGCGTACCCGACGAACAGTGCCTGGTGCCGCAGGTGGTAGGGCAGGTTGCGCGGATCCACGCTGGCGCCGCCCTTGCGGCTGATCTTCTGCGCGGTGCCGGTCTTGCCTGCCATGCGGTACTCGGCGCCGATCGCCATCCGTGTCGCGGTGCCCCGCCCGTGGATGGTGGCGGTCATGCCCTCGCGCACGGCCTGCAGGTGCGCGGGGTTGTCGGTGATGCGGGAGGGCACGGGCTGCGGCACCGGCCGCCAGTCGGCGTCGTAGCCATCGCGCCGCTGCGCCAGCAGGTGCAGGCGGTGCAGGTCGCCGCCGTTGGCGATCGCCGCCGTGCCGCGGGCCAGTTGCAGCGCGGTGGCGACCCAGTAGCCCTGGCCGATACCCGCGATCACCGTCTCGCCCGGATACCAGGGCTCGCGCGTGCGGCTGGCCTTCCATTGCGGGGAAGGCACGATGCCGCTGCTTTCGCCGACCAGGTCGATGCCGCTGGGCTGGGCGAAGCCGTAGCGCCGCATGTAGCGGTCCAGCCGTTCGATGCCCATGTCGTAGGCGAGCTTGTAGTAGTAGTAATTGACCGAACGCGAGATCGAATCGCGCAGGTCGACCCAGCCCCCGCCGCCGTGCGCGTCGCGGTAACCGCGGCGCTGGCCGGGAATGCGGAACTCTCCGGTCGAGAACACCCGGGACTCGGGCGTGCGCAGCCCGCTGTCCAGGCCGGCCAGGGCCACGAACGGCTTCACCGTCGACCCGGGGGGGCCCCCACCGAGCACGTTGCGGTTGAACATGGGCCGGGAGGGATCGTCCACCAACCGGCGGTAATCGGCGCTCGAAATGCCGTTGACGAACAGGTTGGCGTCGTAGCTCGGCAGGCTGACCATGGCCAGCACCTCGCCGTTGCGCGGATCCACGGCCACCGCCGAACCGTGCAACTCGCCGAAGGCCAGCACCATCGCCCGCTGCAGGTCCGCGTCCACCGAAAGGCGCAGGTCGGCGCCGGCAGTGGCCGGCAGCATGCCGACCCGCCCCAGCGCGCGGCCTTCGACGTTGGTCTCGACCTGCTCGTAGCCCACCTTCCCGCGCAGGGCGGCGTCGTAGTAGCGCTCGATGCCGGTGCGCCCGGTGTGGGTGAACACCGCGTGCTCCTCGCCGAACTTCTCGATATCCCCCTCGTCGGTACGGCCGACGTAGCCGATCACGTGCGCGAACAGGTCGCCGTATGGGTAGCGCCGGTTGAGGTAGGGCACCAGCTCCACGCCGGGGAAGCGCCAGCGGTCCACCGCGAAGCGCGCCGCCTCCTCGTCGCTGATGCGCAGCTTCAGGGTGACGGCGCGGAAACTGCGCGTGGCCTTGCGGGTCTTCTCGAACTGCGCGATGTCCTCCGGCGACAGGGCGACGATCTTCGACAGTTCCGCGACCAGTTCCCTCGGGTCACCCGCGTCCTCCGGGGTGACGTCGAGCCGGAAGGCGGGGACGTTGTCGGCGAGGATCCTGCCCTTGCGGTCGTAGACCAGCCCGCGCCCCGGCACCACGGGGCGCAGCTTGATGCGGTTGTCCTCCGAGCGTTTGGCGTAGTCCTCGTGCTCGATGACCTGCAGCTTGAAGTACCACGCGGCCAGTCCCGCCAGCGACAGCAGCACCACGACGAAACCGAACAGGGCACGCATGCGGAAACGCATCGCCTCGACGGCGGGATTGCGCACCCGGCTCGATCGCATGCGCCTCAACGCCTGGCCCTCCGAGAAAACCTCAGTCCGTCCAGCAACACGAACAGCGGCGGCCACAACAGCATCCCCACCAGCGGCGCCCACCAGTACGTCCACGGGAGCAGGGGCTCGCCGAGCGTCAAATGCAGCACCGACGACACGACGCGGTCGTTGAGCAACAGGCCGCCGATCGCCAGCGACTGTTGCGCGAGCGGGAAGAACCGAAGCTGCGCGCGGAAACGCTGCAGGATGAAGGCCATGACCACCAGCCGCAGCGACTGCTCGCCCAGCAGTCCGCCGAAGGCCAGGTCGGCGACCAGGCCGAGCAGGAACACGGTGCCAAGGCCCACCCGCGCGTTGTCCTCGAGCACCCAGAAGGCGAGCACCAGGGCGAGCCAGTATGGCCGCAGCGGCTGCAGCACTTCGGGCAGGGGCAGCAGGCCGAGCAGCAGGGCGAGCAGGATGCTGACCGGCAGCGGCCAGTGGTTGCGGTGGCGGATCACGGCGAAGGTGCCTGCGTCGATGGCGCTCGCACTGCCTGGGGCGGGCCTTCGGCGGGCGGGCCGCTGGCGTCGACGGGGCCTGCGCGATCGAGCGCGGCGGTTGCACCCTCCTCCGCTTGCGCCGCGGCGCCCGTCCGCCGGCTTTCCCTGAGCAGCAGGACGTCGCGACCGCGGTCGAGCTGGGCCGCCGTGCGCACGTCGCCGACCAGGAAGGCGCGGTTGTCGTCGGGCTGCAGCGAGTCGATGCTGCCGACCGGGAACCCGGGCGGGAAGCGGCCGCCCAGGCCCGAGGTGATCAGCACGTCGTCGACGCGCACGTCGCTGGACAGGGGCACGTTGCGCAGCTCCAGCAGGCCGCTGCTGCCGGTTCCGTACGCCACCAGCCGCACGCCGGTGCGTGCCACCGCCACCGGGATCGCGTGGTCGGGGTCGGTCAGCAGCAGGACCACCGCGGTGGTCGGAGTGACTTCGATCACCTGCCCCACGAGCCCGCCGGCGTCGATCACGCTCTGCCCGCGGTGGACGCCGTTGCCGCTGCCGGCATCGAGCAGCAGGCGTTGCCGCGTGGGGTCCAGGTCCACGTCCAGGATCGGGGCAAGTTGCACGTCCAGCCCACCGCGCCGGGCGGCGCCGAGCAGGCCACGGAGGCGCGCGTTTTCCTCGGCCTGGACCTGCAATCGCGTCCGCTCGGCATCCATCCGCAACAACGCGTTGCGCAGGCGCCGGTTCTCCTCGGACAGCCGGGCGCGGGTCGCGGCGTCGTCGCGCACGCTTTCGCCCAGTCGCGACGGCAGGCCCGCGAGCCACCACAGCGGCTGGATCGCCACGCTCGCCTGCTCGCGCGCACGATCCAGCCAGCTACCGCGATGGTCGAGCACGATCAGCGTGATCGACAACGCCAGGTATGCGAGCAGGCGCAGCGTCCCGGCGACATCACCGGGACGGGGGGCGGCGGGAGCTGCGTAGGAAGGCATCTGGCGCGGACTGGGGATCGTGGCGTCGGTGGATTCGCCGGGCCGGGTTCGCGGTCGCGACCCGCGTGCGGGTCACCATCGTAAGCGATCGGACCGTGGGTGTCGGGGTTGGAAGCGAATCGGGAACACGTCACGGCAATCGAGCTGTCGCCATCGCCCATCGGGCGTTCAGATGACGCATCAGGTTCATGCCTCGACGCAACCTGTGGCCCATGGATGGGCCAACGCAAGCGGCGAAGCCGCTTGCGGCCATGGACGAAAATCGCACTTTTCGTTCATGGCTTCGGGGCGGGCCATGGATGGCCCGTCCCCGAACAAGACTATTCCGACGCGAAGAACTCGTTGCCGTGCAGGTCGAGCAACTCCAGCGCCCGGCCGCCACCGCGCGCCACGCAGGTCAGCGGATCCTCGGCGACCTGCACGTGCAGGCCGGTTTCCTCGCTCAGCAGGCGATCCATGTCGCGCAAAAGCGCGCCGCCGCCGGTGAGCACGATGCCGCGTTCGGCGACGTCGGCGCACAACTCCGGCGGCGTCTGCTCCAGCGCCTGGCGCACCGCCTCGACGATGCCTGCCAGCGGTTCCCGCAGGGCCTCGAGCACCTCGCCGGAACGGATCGTCACCATCTTCGGCACGCCCTCGGCCAGGTGCCGCCCGGAGATCTCCATTTCCATCTCGCGCTCCTGCGCGTAGGCGCAGCCGATCTCGAGCTTGATGCGCTCGGCGGTGGTCTCGCCGATGAGCATGCCGTGGTTGCGGCGCAGGTAATTGATGATCGACTCGTCGAAGCGGTCGCCGCCGATGCGCACCGACTGCGAGTACACGACGCCGTTGAGCGCGATCACCGCCACCTCGGTGGTGCCGCCACCGATGTCCACCACCATCGAGCCGCGTGCCTCGGTCACCGGCATGCCGGCGCCGATCGCCGCGGCCATCGGCTCCTCGATCAGCGACACGTCGCGGGCACCCGCCTCGAGCGCCGAATCCTTGATCGCCCGCTTCTCGACCTGGGTCGAGCCGCAGGGCACGCAGATCAGCACGCGCGGGCTGGGGCGCAGGAAGCGCGACTTGTGCACCTTGCGGATGAAGTACTTGAGCATCTCCTCGGTGTAGGTGAAATCGGCGATGACGCCGTCCTTCATCGGGCGATGGGTGGTGATGTTGCCGGGGGTGCGCCCGAGCATCATCTTGGCCTCGCTGCCGACGGCGGCGACCGCCTTCTGGCCGCCGAGACGGTCCTGGCGCACGGCCACCACGGAGGGTTCGTTGAGGACGATGCCCTGGCCGCGGACGAAGATCAGGGTGTTGGCCGTGCCCAGGTCGATGGACAGGTCATTGGAGAACATGCCGCGGAACTTCTTGAACATCGGGGGAATTGATCCGTCTGGAAGGTGGTTCGGGGGGCCCCGCCGGGGGAGCAGCGGCCTGCGGGGGAAACGGCGCGGAACGCGCCAGACCGGCCGCCCAGCCTAGCAATCGGCCTCGGACCCGGCAAGGACGAACACGACAGTTTGCACCATATGCTGGCCGGCATGTGGGTCAACGATTACCCTGAGCGCCCTCGCGGCGCCTGCGTGCCTCCCGCCCCCGCCTCCCCGGCACCCATACCCCCTCCTGGAGCGTTCGACCGATGCCTGCCCTGATCTGCGGTTCCCTGGCCTACGACACCATCATGGTGTTCCCCGACCAGTTCAAGAACCACATCCTCCCGGACAAGGTGCACATCCTCAACGTGTCCTTCCTGGTACCGCGGATGCGCCGCGAGTTCGGCGGCTGCGCCGGCAACATCGCCTACAACCTCAAGCTGCTCGGCGGCGACCCGATGCCGATGGCGACCGTGGGCCAGGACTTCGCGCCCTACCGCGAGTACTTCGAGGAGCTGGAGATCCCGCTGACCCACGTCAAGGAGATCCCCGAGCTGTTCACGCCGCAGGCCTTCATCACCACCGACCACGACAACAACCAGATCACCGCCTTCCATCCGGGCGCGATGATGCGCAGCTACGAGAACCACGTCCGCGACGTGCCCGGCGTCACCATCGGCATCGTCAGCCCCGACGGCCGCGAGGGCATGATCCAGAACGCCCGCGAGTTCGCCGAGGCCGGCATCCCCTTCATCTTCGACCCGGGCCAGGCGATGCCGCTGTTCAACGGCACCGAGCTGCGCGAATTCATCGAGCAGGCCGACTACGTCACCGTCAACGACTACGAGTCGAACCTGCTGCAGGAGCGCACCGGCTGGGACGAGGCGGAGATCGCCGGCAAGGTCCGCGCCTACATCACCACCCGCGGGCCGCAGGGCGTGGTGATCTACGCCGACGGCAAGACCTTCGACGTCCCGCCCGCGCACGAACGCCGGGTCACCGACCCCACCGGCTGCGGCGACGCCTTCCGCGCCGGCCTGATCTTCGGCATCGAGAAAGGCTGCGACTGGCAGACCATCGGCCGCATCGGCAACCTGATGGGCGCGCTGAAGGTCGAGCACCCCGGCACGCAGAACCAGCGCTTCGACTACGACGACTTCGCCGAGCAGTTCAAGCAGCAGTTCGGGTATTCGCTCTGAGTTAATGGAGGCGCGAGGCACGCGGAGCTGCCGACGGCAAGGTCGCCAGCCCCGTGCCGTCGATACGCGCGGGACGGCCGATCAGGTTTCCTCGTCCACGAACAGCACCCCGCGCACCAGATCCTTGCTGTCGGCGCGCCCGCCGAGCGAACCGGCCAGCACGCCGAGCGCGGCGACGAACAGGCTCAGCTTGACGTGGTCGAGCGTCCGCACCGCAGGATCAACCGTCGGCCAGGTCTCCATGAGCTTGCGCGGGAAGATGGTGACGATGCCGAGGTAGGTCAGTCCCATGAACACCGCGAACAGCAGCAGCATCGTCAGTACCAGGCTCAGCGACGTCGCCGCCGTGGTGACCACGGTACTCTCGGCCAGCACCCGGCCCCGGCCGAGCACGCCGCCGAGGGCGAAGGCGCGGTAGAGCACCACCGTGGCTGTCAGCACGGCGACCGCGGAGAACAACGCCAGCTGATAGAGCTCTACCGTGCTGGCCACGTCCCACATCTCGGAGCTGAAGAACAAGACGATGAGCACCGAGAGCGCCGCGGTGATCATCGTGGGCAAGCGCGCGACCAGGCGGAACGGGTTGGCGCGGGCCACCGCGCGGGCGATGCTGCGCCAGTCCCGCGCCAGCGTGTGCATCGCGAAGCGCCAATGCCCGTCGCGACAAGTGCGTTCGTGGGCCTCGGACGGGAGCACCCTTCGCATCCGGTCGCGCTGCGCGTCGGCCAGGCACACCATCCCGGACAGATCGTCCACGCCGGCGAATGCATGCATCACGTTGCGCGGATCATCGGCATGGGGAAGGTTGAGCAGGTGGCCGAAGGTATGCAGCAGCAGCGCGGTCAGGCGAGCGACGACCAGGTCCGTGTCTTCGGGATCGCCCCAAAATGCGGGATCGAGCCGCTTGGTCGACACGACCCCCACGTTGGTCAGCTGGCTCGGCAACGCAAGGGTGTAGGAGAGGGTGGTGGCCGTAAGGTCGACCTCAGTCACGACCAGCAGGAAGTGCGCGTCGCGCTCGAGCTTCTCGCTCATGCCGATGCGAAGGAAGTCCAGCGGCGCGTAGGTACCGGCGGTGGGGGTCAGGTGCGGCCCCTCGAAGGCGAGCAGCGCCACGCGCACGCCCAGCGCCCTGGCCAGGGCCGCCTCCAGCGCTTCGACGGCCCGCGCCACAGACTGGTGGAAGCGCTCGGAATCCCTGCCTTCCACTTCCATCGTCATGACCCCGACCACGTAATTCCGGTCGTTAGGCACCGTTGTCATGGCTGGGCCTCGCGAACGAAAGGGGCGTAAACCCCCGCAGGCGGGGCAGGGGCGCAGCAAGTCGTGCGGTCGCCGGCACCGGCTCGTCGATTACGAAAGGGGGCAAGTCCCTTTGCATCCGTCGCGCGACGGTACGCCTTAAGACGCAAGCGGGGTCCCGCGGCAACGCCGCCGTGTTCCACGCGATGTCTACCGCTGCCCGTACAACCGCATCAACCCCACGACCCCAAGCCCCCACGCCCCGTTGAGCAACAACGCCCCGAGGATCAGCTTCGGGTCGAACCCGCCGGCCATCGGCATGCCCTTGAGCGGCATCACCACCAACAGCGCGACCAGGCTCGGCAGCAGCGCGCCCCAGATCGCGCCCCACAGCCAGCGCGGGCCGCCTCGATATTTGCGCACCAGGGCCCACAGGACGGGACCCCAGACGCCGCCCCAGAACGCGAGCGACAGCACCGCAGGGACGCCAAACGGCGGCACCGCCGCCATGTTCCAGGCCGGGCGCGGGAACACCCCGGCGACGTGGAGCAGGTGGAGGACGCCCTGGTGGAACAACAGCGTCGACACGAATCCGGCGACGAACGCCAGTCCCCATTGCTTCATCACGGCCTCCCCGGGCGCACCCTGACCAGAGTCGAGTGTGCCAGAGACGACGCGCGTCGCGGGCACCCAACACCGGCAGGGAGGCGGCCTGGCCGCGCACCCCGCTTCACATCATGTGCTCGAGCCACAGCAGCTCGGGCGCGGCGAGGCGCTCGAAGTCGACGTAGGCCATGCGCACCGCATCGGTGTGGGAGCCGGCGTTGAACACGATCTCCGGCTGTTCGGCGAGCCTTGAATCGACGTACATCGGCATCTCGTACAGGTGCCCGAACGGCGGCATCGCGCCGACTTCGCAGTCGGGGAAGGCGTCAGTGAACTCCGATTCCTCGGCGAGCTCGACCTCCGCCCCGCCCAGCGCCCGCGACAGGCGCACGAGGTTGACGCGATAGGCAGCCGGCATCACCAGCATCGCCAGCTTGCCGTCGACCTTGAGCATCACGGTCTTGGCGAAGCTCTGCGCGCCGACGTGCGCGGCCTCGGCGGTGTCCTGCGCGGTGATGGCGCGGGCATGGGACACGCGCGCGTAGTCGGCGTGCCGTTCGTTGAGGAAGTGGTGCAGGCGTGGGGAAAGCATGGACGTCTCCGCCGGCGTCATCGTCCAGGGTCCGGTCGGACGTCCGCCGCTTGGCGTACCTGGCGCGCCTCCGTGCGTCGCGCTCCGGCTGCGCGGGCGCTCGCCGCGGGGCCTCGGTGGCAGCCTACTCCCGTGGCGATAAGTTTTCGTGATGCGCTGCGCCACGCGCCCGCCCCACGGGCCGGCGCCGGGCGGGTGAAACCTCGCTCAGTCCCATCCGGGCAACTTGCCGCGATCCAGTCCCGCCACCTCGAAGACCGCCGTGCGCTTGCCGCCGGCCTTGACCGGGAACTCGATGCTGATCTGCTTCGCCTCCCGCGTCATCCGCCACAGCGCGCGCTCGTCGTCGATGAACATGGCAATGGCCTCGTCGGTCTTCGGCCGGTTGGCGGCCATCGCCCGGGGCGCCGCGTCGTCCACCGTCACCTGGACACGGCAACTGGGGTAGCAATCGAAGTCGCCGGCCTGGAGGACCAGGTAGGCGCTGTCGCCCCAGGACGGATGGTCGCGGAAGATCAGGCGCACCGGATGCTTGCCGCTGCCATCGGTGTCCAGCTCCTCTCGGGCGAAGATCGCCGCGGACAACTGCTTCCCGCCCTTCACGGTCTCCACGTTGTAGGACCAGAGCGCCGCCAACCGCATTTCGTCGCGGGCGGCGTTGGCCTGGGCCTCGGCCTCGGCGTGCTGGGGCGCGATCCGCTTCGCCGCGGCGCTGTCGGGGAAACGCGCGAGCAGCAGATCACCCTGCGCCTTGGCCAGCGGCCAGTTTTGCGCCGTGAACGCGGCGTCGAACGCGGCGCCCATCTCGGCCGCCGCCTGTTCGTTCGCTTGCGCCTGCGCCGCGGCGGCGGCTTCCGCCTGCGCGGCGCGATCCTGGCAACCCGGGGTGGCGGCGATCGCCAGCACCAAAGCCAGCAGGATCGATTGCGGAACGGTCTTCGTGCTCATGGCGCCTCCTCCGTGCGCGGCCCGGTCGAACCGCCGGCCCGCGCGTCCTTCGATGCCGGTCGATCGACACCCTCGACCAGCGACCTTACCGCAGCCGCCACGACTTCAGGCGCCTCCAGCAGTGCCATGTGCCCCGCATCGGGGACCAGGAGGGCCTGCGCCCGGGGGATGCGGGCGGCATACAGGCCCATCGCGCCGGGGTCGATGACCTGGTCCTGCTCCCCCCAGGCAAGCAGGGTGGGTTGGCGGATGCGGGCGGCTTCCTCGCCCGGCAGGAACTGTTCTTCGCCCCGGCCGATCTCGTCGAGTACGGCTTGTTCGAAGGCGGCTTCCTGCCGCCGGTGGGCGATGAGTGCCGGCCCCGCCGGCCACGGCATCGGCGGCCGTGCCTCGCGCCGATGGAACAGGAACGACAGGTAGCGCTCCAGCGAGTCGGCATCATGGACGGCGAAGGGGTTCCCGCCGTCGAGCACCTCGCGCGCGAACCGGTTTTCCGCGAACTCGACCCCCGCCGCATCGAGCAGCACCAGGTGGGAGACGAGGTCCGGGTGGCGTGCCGCCACCACCGCCGCGATCCCGCCCCCCATCGAGTGCCCCATCAGCACGACCGGGCCCTCGGCCACCTCGCGCAGGAATCCCGCGACGCGGCCGGCCTGCGCGGCGAAGCCATGCCCGGCGCCCGCGACGCGTTCGCTCTCGCCCCAGCCCGGAAGGTCCGGCGCGACCAGCCGATAGCGTCGCCCGAGCGCATCCGCCAGGCGGTACCAGTTCTCCTTGCTGCCGGTGTAGCCGTGCAGCATGACCAGGGTCGGCGCACCCGAATCGCGGGCGTTGCCCTCGACGTGCACCCAGCGGCACCCATCGATGACCGCTTCACGCCGGACGAAACCCCGCACCAGGCGCTGTCGCGCGAACTCGGCGCGTATGAGCCGATACGGATCCCGGTACAGCCACCAGGCCGCCGTCGCCAACGCGACAAGCAACCCGACAAGCAGCCACCACCCCGCGGCCACGACGCGGCCGGGTCAGCCGCCGCCGGGCTCGGTCCTGGCTTCCGGCGCCGGACGCGTGGCATCGCCATCGGCCGCGGGCATGGCCCCCGGCGCGTCCGCTGCGGGCGGCGGCACCGCTTGCGCATCCGCCGCCGGCATCGCCGGCCCGGCGACCGGCTTGGCCTCGGCGATGACCTTCTGCACCGACGTGGTGGTGATCGGGTGGTAGCCCGCGCGTGCCTTGGCGAACACGTCCCTGGCGAACGCCAGGCCGGATTCGGTCTTCACCAGCGCCTCGTAGGTCGGCATGATCAGCTTGCGCCGGCCGATGGTCTGCAGGAAGGTCGCGATCGCCGGGTTGGCCCGCACGTAGCCGCTGCGCACCGCCAGCGGATACCAGCGCTGCGCGATCTCGCCATTGGGCGTGCCGGTGAAGGTGTAGGCGGTATCGAGCTGCGACAGCTGCTCGATGGTCAGCGTGTCCGGCATCGACTCGAGGAAGTGCACCCACTCCTGCGTGGTCCAGGCCTGGGTGATGGCCGGCGGCGGCAGCTGTCCGCTGCCCAGCCATGCCAGGCGGGCCGAGTCCACCACGTTGAAACGCATCGACCGCACCTGCGGCGCGTCGGCCGGGATGCCGGGATCGTAGAGCCATGCGTCGAATTCGGCCTGGCTGACCTTGTCCGGATGCTTGTCGAGCAGGTTGGCCTTGGCGTAATCGCGGAACTGCGCGCTGGTGATGCTCTGGAACGCGAAGTGGTCGAAGTACGCGCGCAGGAAGGCATCGAACTCGGCGCGGCCGAACTTCTCCTCCAGGTACTGCAGGAACCATGCGCCCTTGTGGTACACGGTGGAGGTCAGGGTGTTGTCGGGATCGTCGAGCTCGCCCGGCTTGATCGCCAGCGCCTGCAGCGGCTTGTTGTCCTCGGTGAACTCCTCGCGCAAGGCGGCGCGATCGATCGCGCGTTCCATGTCGGCGCGTTCGCGGCCGTAGAGTTCCTCGACGATGCGACTCTCGACGTAGCTGGTGAACCCTTCGTTGAGCCAGGCGTCCCGCGACGTCGCGAAGGTCACGAGGTTTCCCGACCAGCTGTGGGCCAGCTCGTGCGCGATCAGGGAGACCAGCGACTGGTCGCCGACGATGATGGTCGGGGTCGCGAAGGTCAGCCGGGGATTCTCCATGCCGCCGTAGGGGAACGACGGCGGCAGCACCAGGATGTCGTAGCGACCCCAGCGGTAGGGACCGTACAGCGCCTCGGTGACCTCCATCATCTTGCCGGTGTCGGCGAACTCCGCCACGGCGGCGTCGACCACGCCCGGCTCCGCCCAGACCCCGGCGCGGTCGGTGATCGGCTTGAACACCAGGTCGCCCACCGCGATCGCCATCAGGTAGGACGGGATTGGCTGCGGCATCGTGAAGCTGTAGTCGCCGTCGCGCGCGGCCCGGGGATCGTTGTCGGCGCTCATCAGCGCCATGACCTCCGGCGGCGTGGTCACGTGCGCGCTGTAGGTGTAGCGCACGGCCGTGGTGTCCTGCAGCGGCACCCAGGAGCGCGCGTGAATCTGCTGCGACTGGCTGAACATGAAGGGCAGCCGTTTGCCCGCCGTCATCTCCGGGGTCAGCCATTGCAGGCCCGACGCCTCCGGCGAGGTCTTGTAGGTCACGCGGATGCGCGCATTGCGGTCCGGCGCCTCGATGGTGAGCTTGCTGCCCAGCAGCTGGTCGGCGTTGGCCAGCGCGTATCGCAGGGGCTGCCACTGGCCGTTGGCCGACTCGCCCTCGACGGCTTCGATCTTCAGGTCGCGCGTGTCCAGCACGAGTTGCGTGGCCGCCGGCGCCTTCCATTCGAGCGTGTAGGTGGCCTTGCCGCCGAGGGTGCGGCTGTCGAAATCCACCGCCAGCTCCAACGCAAGGTCGGTGATCGCGACCTTGTCCGGCTCGGCATAGGAAAATTCGTCACGATCCACCTTGGGAGCCTCCGGGGCAGGCTTGGCGGGCGCCGCGACGGGTTCGACGGCGTCGCGCTTGCAGCCGGCAGCGAACGCGATGGTGCAACACAGGGCGAACAGGGGGAGCAAACGACGGGGGGACAGGCGCATGGGCTGCGGACCGGTGGCGGACGACGGTCGAGTTTACCGTCCCCCCGCCATCCGGACAGGGTCCGCCAGGGCGGGGGCGGCCCCCGCAGGCACGGGATGCAGCCTGGCACCCGGCCGGGGCGCGGCCCGATCTTCACTGCGCACACTCCCGCCGACGAGCCGGTGGCCACCGGAGAACTTCGCTTCGTACATCCTGGAATCCGCCAGCCGGTACAGGCCGTCCATGTCCACGCCCGCCTCGTAGTGCGCGCACCCGGCACTGACGTGGACGGGAACGCGGCTGCCGTCGCGCGTTTCCAGCATTTCGAGCCAGGCGTTCGTCCGGGCCGTCGCGGGTTCCAGGCGGTCATGCAGGCCGATCAGGAATTCGTCGCCGCCCCAGCGCCCGATCCAGTCGTGTTCGCCCAGCAAGCTGGCGCGCGCCAGTTCGACCAGCGAGTGGATCGCCAGGTCCCCGGCGGCATGGCCGTGTTCGTCGTTGATCTGCTTGAGGTTGTCCAGGTCGACGACCAGCAGCACGAAAGGCGTGCGGCCATTGCGGGCGAGCGTCATCGAGTCGGCCAGGGCACGCTCGCACCCCCGGCGGTTGAGGGCGTGGGTCAAGGGATCCTCGACGGCATGCCGCTCCAGCTCGCGCCGCCCGGCATCGATCCCGTGCAGGCAGCGGTTGATTCCGCGCAGCAGCCGCGCCATGTCGTCGTTGCCGACGACGGGCAACCAGCACAGGGTCTGGTCGCGGTGGTAGCGGTCCATCGCATCGGCGGCGCGACGCAGGGGCGCCAGCATCCGGTACAGGTAAAGCCGGGAAAGCAAGACGCCGACGACCACGCCGGCCAGTCCGAGCGCCGCCGCATTGACCAGCTCGTCGGACGCCACCCGCCCGTTCGCCAGCAGCCAGAGCGCCACGCCGGCCAGCGCGATGACGCAGCTGCCGAACACGGCGGCCAGCAGCCTGGTTTCGTACGAGAGCAGGATCCGCCGTGACGCCCACCGATACATCCGCATGCCACCCGACCGTACGCCCGAGGGCACCGGCGGCGATCCTACTCAGGGGCGCGTGGAGGCCCCGGTCACAAAACTGACCCGGGGAAAGCCCGGCCCCCACCCGCGGCTGGCGCCGGCGGCACGGCCGGCGATCAGACCCTGTAGCCGGAATGGATGGCGACGATGCCGCCCGACAGGTCCCGGTGGCTGCAGCGCGCGAAGCCGGCGGCCTCCATCATCGCCTGCAACTGCGCCTGCGGCGGGTGCCGGCGGATGCTCTCGGCCAGGTACTGGTAGCTGTCGGCGTCCTGCGCGCACAGCTTGCCCAGCCGGGGGAGGACCTTGAACGAGTGGAAGTCGTACAGCGGCCTGAACCACTCGGCCCTCACCTGCGAGAACTCCAGCACCCGCGCCTGGCCGCCGACCTTCAGCACGCGCAGCATCTCCCGCAGCGCCGCATCCTTGTCGGTGACGTTGCGCAGGCCGAAGGCGATGGTGGCCAGGTCGAAGCTGGCGTCCGGGAACGGCAGCGACTCGGCATTGCATTGCACGTACTCGAAGCCGCGCACGAAGCCGCGGTCGGTCATGCGATCCCGCCCGACGCGCAGCATGGCGCCGTTGATGTCGCCCAGCACCACGCTGCCGTCGGCGCCGACCCGCTCCCGGAGCAGCGCGGCGACGTCGCCGGTGCCGCCGGCCAGGTCGAGCACGCGGTCGCCGCGCTTGACCTGCGCGGTGCCGACGAAATGCCGCTTCCACATCCGGTGGATGCCGAGGCTCATCAGGTCGTTCATCAGGTCGTAGCTGCCGGCCACGGACGAGAACACTTCGCCGACCAGCTTCTGCTTCTCGCCCACCGGTACCTCGCGGTAGCCGAAATGGGTCGTGTCGCTGCCCTCGCGCCCGGGTTTTTCGTCGATGCCTGCCATGGCGGCGATTATCGCACCCGGCATGGCACCGCCACGGATGCACTAGACTGGCGGCACCGGGGGGCCCATCGATGAGACGAGAGATCCTGCGCCGCTTCAACGTGCAGGTCCGGGGCGACGGCCCCCGGACCCTCGTCTTCGCGCACGGGTTCGGCTGCGACCAGGACATGTGGCGTTTCCTCGTCCCTGCGTTCGAGGCCGACCACCGCGTCGTCCTGTTCGACTACCTGGGCATGGGCAAGGCCGACCGTTCGACCTACGACCCGCGCCGCTACGGCAAGCTGGACGCCTACGCCGAGGACCTGGTCGAGATCGTCCAGGCGCTGGAGCTGGAGCGCGCCGTGCTCGTCGGGCATTCGGTGAGCGGCATGATCGGCGCCCTGGCGGCCATCCGCGCGCCGCGGCTGTTCTCGCACCTGGTGATGATCGGCCCCTCGCCCTGCTACCTGGAGGACGGCGACTACCACGGCGGCTTCCAGCGGGCGGACCTGGAAGGCTTGCTGGACATGATGGTCCACAACGACCTCGGCTGGGCCGATTTACTCGCCCCGACGGTGATGCAGAACCCCGAGCGCCCGGAACTGGCCGCCGAACTGCATGCGAGCTTCTGCGCCACCGATCCGATCGTGGCGAAGCGCTTCGCCGAGGCGACGTTCTTCTCCGACAACCGCGCCGACCTGGCGCGCGTGCCGGTGCCGGCCTTGGTCCTGCAGTGCAGCCACGACAACATCGCCCCGGATGCCGTCGGCGAATTCCTGCACGCCCACCTGCCCGCCAGCCAACTGCATCGCCTCGCCGCGACCGGCCACTGCCCCCACCTGAGCCATCCGGAGGAGACCGCCATGGCGATCCGTGCCTACCTGGCGGCCACCGCCGCCTGAGGCGACGGGACGATGCACGCCCAGCTCGACAATGTCCCTTGCGGAGTGCTGGTGTTCGACGACGACGGGCAGGTCCTGGAGACGAACGCGACGCTGGCGCAATGGCTCGGTTGGGAGGCGGGCGCGCTCGAGGGCACGCCGATCGAATCGCTCTACGCACCCGGCGGGGCGATCTACCACCAGACCCACCTGCTGCCGCTGCTGAAGCTCCGCCGGGACGTGCGGGAAATCTACGTGTCGCTCCGCACCACGTCGGGGGAGGTCCTGCCGGTGCTGGCCAATGCCAGCCGGCGCGAGGACGGCGGCCGCGCGCGCAACACCTGCGTGTTCCTGCCGATGCGGCAGCGCCACCGGTTCGAACAGCAGCTGATCGACGCCCGCGAAGCCGCCGAGGCGGCGCGCGACGCCAAGGCCCGCTTCCTGTCGATGATGGCCCACGAGATCCGCACGCCGCTGTCGGCGATCTCCGGCCTGGCCCACGTGCTGCTGGAGGAATTCCACGGGCCGCTGGCGCACGCGCAGCGCGAGGATGCGCAGATCATCCAAGGTGCGGCGAACGACATCGACCGCCTCGTCGGCGAGATCCTGCGGTTCTCGCGCGCCGAGGCCGGCCTGGACCCGCCCCGCCTGGAACCGGTCGCCATCGACGATGCGCTTGCCGGCGCCGAATCCATCATGCGGCCGCGCTGGCTGGAGGCCGGGCTGGCCTACGAGCGGCGCTGCCCCCCCTCCAGCGGGGAGGTGATCGCCGATCCCGTTCGCCTGCACCAGATCCTGCTCAACCTGCTGGCCAATGCCACGAACCATACGGCCGCCGGCGGCGCCATCGCCATCGAATGCACGGTGGACGCGGAGGCAAGCATGGTCCGCCTGGAGGTCCACGACACCGGCTGCGGCATCGCCGAGAAGGACCTGGCACGCATCTTCGAACCCTTCGCCCAGGTGAACCGGGCCGCGCGCCCGGCGGGCAAGCGCGGCACCGGGCTGGGCCTGTCGATCAGCCGAGAATTCGCGATTGCGATGCACGGCAGCCTGGACGCGCGGAGCGAGCCGGGGAAAGGGTCCGTGTTCACCCTGGCCTTGCCCCTGGCCACCTGACGCCCGCGGACTCGACGCGACCCGTCCCGGCAGACAGACTGGACAACGTCACCGGGATCCTTACCCATGCCATCTCTCCCTGATTACGGCCCGATGCTCGACACGGCCCTCGCCGAAGCCCGCCTGGGGCTGGCCGAAGGCGGGATCCCCATCGGCGCCGCGCTGTACCACCGCGACGGCCGCCTGCTTGGCCGCGGCCACAACCGCCGCGTGCAGGAGGGCGACCCGTCCGTCCACGGGGAGACCGACGCCTTCCGCAAGGCCGGCCGCCAGCGGGGCTACCGCGACACGATCATGGTGACGACGCTGGCGCCGTGCTGGTACTGCAGCGGACTGGTGCGGCAGTTCGGCATCGGCACCGTCGTCGTCGGCGAGTCCGTCAACTTCGCCGGCGGCATCGACTGGCTGCGCGAACACGGCGTCGAAGTGGTCGACCTGGCCGACCAACGTTGCATCGCGATGCTGGGCGAGTGGATCGCCGCGAACCCCGCCGTCTGGAACGAGGACATCGGCGAGGATTGAGGCCCGCGTGCAGGCCGCCACGCGCGGTTTCCGTCCACGCAACACCGGAGTGAACCATGTCGGAACACCACGCTTCGATCCACTGGCGACGCGGCGACGCGGCCTTCAACTACGAGACCTATTCGCGCGACCATGACTGGCGCTTCGACGGCGGCCCGTGCGTGCCGGCCTCCGCCGCGCCCGCCTACCGTGGCAACCCCGGACGCGTCGACCCGGAGGAGGCCTTCGTCGCGGCGGTATCGTCCTGCCACATGCTCACCCTGCTGGCGATCGCCGCACGCAAGCGCTGGATCGTCGAGCGCTACGACGACGACGCCGTCGGCACGATGTCGCCGAACGCCGACGGCCGGCTCGCGGTGACCCGGATCGAGCTGCGGCCCCGGATCGAATTCGCGCCAGGCAGCGCACCCGACGCGGCGCAACTCGCACGCCTGCACGAACAGGCGCACGCGGACTGCTTCATCGCCAACTCGGTGCGAACGGAAGTGGTGGTGCGCCCGCCGCCGTGACGCGCGGCCGTGCCGGCTACAGGATGTAACGGCTCAGGTCCGGATCCTGCACCAGCTCGCCCAGATGGGCATCGACGTAGGCGCGGTCGATGTTGACGGGCGCCGTCCTGTCGGGCGCTTCGAAGCTCAGCGTGTCGAGCAGCCGTTCGAGCACGGTATGCAGGCGGCGGGCGCCGATGTTCTCCTGGCGCTCGTTGACCGTCGCGGCGATCTCGGCGAGGCGTTCGACGGCGTCGTCGGCGAAGGCAAGTTCGACGCCCTCGGTGCCCATCAGCTCGACGTACTGCCGGGTCAGCGAGGCCTTGGGCTCGGTGAGGATGCGCACGAAATCGTCCTTGCTCAGTGCCGACAGCTCGACGCGGATCGGGAAGCGGCCCTGCATCTCCGGGATCAGGTCCGACGGCTTGGCCAGGTGGAAGGCGCCCGAGGCGATGAACAGGATGTGGTCGGTGCGGACCGAACCGTACTTGGTGCTGACGGTGGAGCCTTCGACCAGCGGTAGCAGGTCGCGCTGCACGCCTTCGCGCGACACGTCGGCGCCCATGCCCTCGCTGCGCTTGGCGACCTTGTCGATCTCGTCGATGAACACGATGCCGTGCTGCTCGCAGGCTTCGATCGCGGCCTCGCGCACCTCGTCCTCGTTGACCAGCTTGCCGGCCTCTTCCTCGACCAGCTGCGGGCGCGCGGCGCGGATGCTCAGGGTCCGCTTCTGGGTCTTGCCGCCGCCGAGGCTCGAGAACATCTGCCGCAGCTGCTGGCCCATCTCCTCCATGCCGGGCGGGGTCATGATGTCGACGCCGACGTTGCTCGACAGGTCGAGTTCGATCTCGCGCTCGTCGAGTTCGCCGGCGCGCAACCGGCGGCGCAGTTTCTGCCGCGTCTCCGACTCCTGGCTGGACGGTTCGGCGGCGATGTCGACGGTCGTGCTCTTGGCACCGAAGCCGAACGGCTGGGAGGACTCCCGCTTGGGCAGCAACGCGTCGAGGATCCGGTCCTCGGCGCGGTCCTCGGCCTGGGTGCGGACGCGCGCCTTGGCCTGCTCCCGGTAGAGCTTGACCGCGGTGTCGGCGAGGTCGCGGATGATCTGCTCGACGTCCTTGCCGACGTAGCCGACCTCGGTGAAGCGCGTGGCCTCGACCTTGACGAAGGGCGCGTTGGCCAGCGTCGCGAGCCGCCGCGCGATCTCGGTCTTGCCGACGCCGGTGGGGCCGATCATCAGGATGTTCTTGGGCATGACCTCGTTGCGCAGCTCGTCGTCGAGCTGCATCCGCCGCCAGCGGTTGCGCAGCGCGATGGCGACCGCGCGCTTGGCGTCCGACTGGCCGACGATGTGCTTGTCGAGCTCCTGCACGATCTCGCGCGGGGTCATGGTGGTGTTGGGGGTGGCGGGCTTGTGCATGGGCAGGATCGTCTTCCGGTTTCCGTTTGAACCCTTTTCCCATCTGCGGGAGAAGGTGGCGCGCAGCGCCGGATGAGGGTGCTTGGGGTGGACGAACCGTAGGTTCGTGAACACGCCCCTCTCGCGCCTTCGGGCGCGGGGCTACATCGCGGTCAGAGTTCTTCGACCACGACGTTGCGGTTGGTGTAGATGCAGACGTCGCCGGCGATCTTCAGGGCTTCCTCGACCACTTCACTCGCACCGAGCTCGGTGTGCAGCAGCAAGGCGCGCGCGGCCGATAGCGCGAACGGGCCGCCCGAGCCGATGGCGATCAGGCCATCCTCCGGCTCGATCACGTCGCCGGTGCCGCTGATGATCAGCGACGTCTCCTTGTCGGCGACCGCCAGCAGCGCCTCGAGCTTCCCGAAGCGGCGCTCGGTGCGCCAGTCCTTCGCCAGCTCGACCGCGGCGCGGATGAGTTGGCCGTGCTTCTCCAGCTTGGATTCGAACAGCTCGAACAGGGTGAAGGCATCGGCCGCGGCGCCCGCGAAACCCGCCAGCACCTGTTCGTCCTTGCCCAGCCGGCGGATCTTGCGCGCGTTGGCCTTCATCACCGTGTTGCCGAGGGTGACCTGGCCGTCGCCACCGATGGCGACGCGGCCGTCGCGGCGCACCGAGACGATGGTCGTGGCGTGGAACGTGTCGGGGTGCTGGCTGGGATCCATGCGGCCTCCTGGGTCGAATCCACTGGATGGGGATGGTCGCGGGGGGAAGCAAGGGTGGCTTCCGGCACGTCCGTGCGGTCCGTGGAAGCGGATCGCCGCAGCCAGGCACGGCGCGCGTGCCCCACGATGGCGGGACCGGCCGTCGCCATGCCGCAAGTGCTTGGATTGCCGTTCGCGCAAGTCGCGGGAATCGCGGCGTTCCGCGCCGCGTACCGGGTGCCACCCCGCGCTACCGCCAGCAGGGGCTACGAAGTGCCGCAGGGCAAGCGTTTCGCACACATTACGGGGATTGCGTCCGGGCGGCCCGGAGGGCACCCCCGCCCCCGCTCCTTGTTTCAAGCCGCTACGAATCGCCCGAGGGCTTTCGTTTCGCCCGCGGATGCGCGGCGTCGTAGACCTTGGCCAGGTGCTGGAAATCGAGGTGGGTGTAGATCTGGGTGGTGGCGATGTCGGCGTGGCCGAGCAGCTCCTGCACGCCGCGCAGGTCGCCGGAGGACTCCAGCACGTGGCTGGCGAAGGAGTGCCGCAGCAGGTGCGGATGCACGCGCTTGAACAGGCCCTGGCGCTGGGCGAGCAGGCGCAGGCGCAGCTGCACCGCGCGCGGCGTGATCGGCTTGCCTCCCCGCCCCGGGAACACCGGCGCATCGTCGGCCGCGCCGGTGTCCGCCCGCCAGGCATCGAGCGCATTGCGCGCATGCGATCCCACCGGCACGCTGCGCTGCTTGCCGCCCTTGCCCTGCACGGTGACCAGTCCGTCGGACAGGTCGCGCCAGCGCAACGCGCACAGTTCCGACAGACGCAATCCGGACGAATAGAACAACTCCAGCAACGCCCGGTCGCGCAGGCCGAGCTTGACGTCGGTGGGCACCTCGACGAGCTGCATGGCCTCGTCGACGTCCAGCACCTGCGGCAGCTTGCGAGGTGCCTTGGGCGCGCGGATGCCGGCGGCGGGATTGGCCTGGATGCGCCCATGCTTGAGCAGCCACTGGTAGAAGCTCCGGCAGGCCGACAAGCGGCGCTGCAGGCTCTTGGGCGACAGCCCGCGTCGATGCTCGGCGGCGATGAAGGCCCGCAGCTGTTCGGCGTGGATCGCCTCCAGGCGAGGGACGTCGTGCGCGCTGGACCATTCCGACAGCGCGGCGAGATCGCGACGGTAGGCGTCGAGCGTGTTCGCAGACAGCCGGCGCTCGCCCTGCAGGTGGGACAGGAACTCGTCGATCATCGCCGCCGGCCCGGCGCCACGCCGGCGTCCCCGCTCCCGCGGCGATCGCGGCGGGGCCCGTGCCGCGATTCAGCCATCGAACCGTTGCAGCGCGACCGCGAAGGCTTCGCCCATCATCCGCAGGAACAGGGTGCCCATCCCGGGGTAGAAGCGGTTGGGATCGGCGCTGCCGACCGCCACCAGCCCAACCCCGTCGACCGGCAACAGCGCGGTGGACTGCACTTCGTCCACGCGCGCGCCGTACAGCAGGGCCTGCTTGTCCGGATGCAGGCGGCCGCAGAGGGGTTCGCCGTCCTCCAGGCAATCCTCGAACGGCGCCAGCAGGCGGTCGTCGCGCGGGACGACCTGCAGCCAGTCCTCGCCCTCGAGGCCGTCCACGGCACCGAACAGCACGATGCGCACGAGGTCGCCGTCGAAATCCTCGGCCAGGGTCGCGGCCATCGCCCGCACCGTGCCCGCGGCATCGGGCTGTCGCATCAGCGCCAGCGTCAACTGGTGCGTGCGCACGGCGAGGCGCTCGTTGTCCTGCGAGATGGCATACAGGTCGTGCAGGCGGCGCGTGAGTTCGCGGTTCTTGTCGCGCAGGACTTCGAGCTGGTAGCTGGCCAGCGACGCCGCCGGCCCGTCCTCGCGCGGTACCACCAGGCTCAGCGCCAGGTCGGGGAACTGCTGCAGGAACTTCGGGTGCCTGCGCAGCCAGGCCGCGACCTCGTGCGCGCCGATCTTCTCGTGGCCGTCGCTCATGCGCCGTCCTCCATCGCCATTTCCCCTTCGAATACGAATGCCGCCGGTCCGGTCATGCCGATCGCACCGCTGCCCGGATCATATTGGATGTGCAGGTCGCCGCCCGGCAGCGAGACCGCGACGCCGCCCTGGCCGTCCACGCGCCCCTGCCGGGTGAGCACCGCCACCGCGGCGCACGCACCGCTGCCGCAGGCCAGCGTCTCGCCAGCGCCGCGTTCGCACACGCGCAGGCGGATGCGGTCGCGCGCGAGCACCTGGACGAAGCCGACGTTGACCGATTCCGGGAAGGAGGCGCTGCGCTGCAGCGCCGGGCCCAGCGTGGCGACGGGGGCGTCGTCCACGTCCTCCACCACGACCACGGCGTGCGGGTTCCCCATCGACACCGCCCCGAACGCGACCTCGGTCCCGTCCAGGTCCACGACATACACGTCCTGCTCCCGGTCGGCGCCCGCCAGGGGAATCGACTCCGGCGCGAAGGACGGTGCGCCCATGCCGATGGTGTAGCGCCCCTTGCCGGCGCGTTGCACCGCATGCGTGCCGGACGGACTGTCGAGCCGGAAGTCCTCTCCCGCCGCGCCATCGCGCACCAACCAGGCAGCGACGCACCGCGCGCCGTTGCCGCACTGGCGGGCCGGCGAGCCGTCGGCGTTCCAGATGCGATAGGCGGCGACGGCGCCATCGCTGCGCGCGCGCTCGATCCCCAGGACCTGGTCGCAGCCGACCCCGGTGCGGCGATTGGCCAACGCGCGGCAAAGGCCGTCGCCGGGATTGGACAGCCGCTCCGCGAGCGTGGCGTCCTGCCTGAGGTCCAGCACCACGAAATCGTTGCCAGCGCCTTGCATCTTGCTGAAGCGGATCGCGGAAGCCGGCCGCCCTGCCGCGGCGTGTTCGGTGGCGCGACCCGGTGCCGTCGCGGTGCCCATCGTTCAGTCGCCGGTGTCGCCGTCGTCCGGCACCGGCGGCGCGTCGGGATCCGCCTCGACCGGCGGGTTGTCCGGCGGCAGCGGCTGCTGTTCGGTATCGGCCGGCGTCGGATCGGCAAGCGCGCCGGCATCGTCGACGGCGGCGGCCTCCACCAGTTCCGCATCGTCGGCAGACGGCGGCGGCGGCAATACCAGCGGTCCCTTGTTGCCACAGGCAGCGAGGACCAGCACCAGGGCAAGCGGCAGGACGATCTTGGACATGCACGGTCTCCGGTTCATGGCCGAAGTGTACCCCCTGGCTTCGCGCCGCGGCGCGGTCCGGGGCGCGCGCCGCGGCCCGCGATCGACCGTCCGCCCGGCGCGTGCTCAGCGCGCGGCATGGTCGACCCCGAGCTGGTCGATCAGGAAGGCGTACATCTCCGACAGTTCGCGGTACTTGCGGAACCGGCCGGACTTGCCCCCATGGCCGGCGTCCATGTTGGTGCGGAAGACGACCGGTTGCGTGCCGGTGTCCACGTCGCGCAACCGGGCGACGTACTTGGCCGGCTCCCAGTACTGCACCTGGGAATCCCAGAGCCCGGTGCCGACGAACATCGCGGGGTAATCCTGCCTGCGCAGGTTGTCGTAGGGCGAGTACGACAGCATGTAGTCGTAGAACTCCGCCTGTTCCGGGTTGCCCCACTCGTCGTACTCGTTGGTGGTCAACGGGATGCTGGGGTCGAGCATGGTGGTGACCACGTCGACGAAGGGGACCTGGGTCAGGATCACGCGGTACTTGTCCGGCGCCATGTTGGCGATCGCGCCCATCAGCAGGCCGCCCGCGCTGCCGCCGTAGGCAGCCACGCGATCCTTCGCGGCGTAGCCCCGGGCGACCAGGTCGTCGGTGACGTCGACGAAGTCGGTGAAGGTGTTCTTCTTGGCCAGCAGCTTGCCGGCGTCGTACCACTTGCGGCCCATCTCCTGGCCGCCGCGGATGTGCGCCAGCGCGTACACCATGCCTCGATCGAGCAGGCTGACGGTGGTGACGCTGAAGTTCGGGTCCATCGAGGCGCCGTAGCTGCCATAGGCGTACTGCAGCATCGCCGCCTCGCCGTTCCGCTTGAAACCCTTGCGGTAGACCAGCGACACCGGGATCTTCGTGCCATCGCGCGCGGTGGCCCAGACCCGCTCGGTGACGTACTTCGAAGGCTCGTAACCGAGCACCGGCTGCTGCTTGAGCTGGCGGCGCTCGCCGGTGCGCAGGTTGAGTTCGTAGGTCGTGGCCGGCGTCGTCAGCGAGGTGTAGCTGTAGCGCAGCCACTCGGCATCCGGCTCGGAATTCACGGACAGGCCCATCGAGTACGCGGGTTCGTCGGCCTCGACGTATTCGCCGTCGTCGTCGGCGGCGCCCGGATCGCCACGCAATACGCGGATGCGCTCCAGGGCATTGGAGCGTTCGGCGACCGCCGTGAAGCCGTCGAACAACTCGAAGCCTTCGATGAACACGTCGTCGCGGTGCGCGACCCAGTCCCGCCACTGCTTGCGCGAGCTCGCGCCGGTGGGGGCGGTCACCAGCTTGAAGTTCGGGGACGGCACGCCTTTCTCGTCCGGGGCGTTGGTATGGATCACCCAGCGGCCGTCGTAATGGTCGGCGTCGTATTCGACGTCGCGCTCGCGCGGCGCCAGCACGGTGAACGCGCCGGGATCGGCGGCCGGGGTGCAGCGGGTCTCGCTGGACACGGTGCTCTGCACGCCGATGCAGATGAACCTGTCGTCGCGGGTGCGGCCGATGCCCATGTAGAAGCTGTCGTCCTCTTCCTCGTAGACCACCACGTCCTCGGAAACCGGGGTGCCCAGCACGTGCTTCTTCACCCGGACGGTGAGCAGCGTCTCCGGATCGTTCTCGACGTAGAACAGGGTCTTGTTGTCGTCGGCCCAGACCAGGTTGGCGGAGACCCCGGGGATCTGCTCGGGGTACAGCTCGCCGCTGCCGAGGTCCTTGAAGCGGATGGTGTACTGGCGGCGCCCGTTGCTGTCCTCGGCATAGGCGAGCAGGCGGTTGTCCTGGCTGACTTCCCAGTCGCCGATGTTGTAGTAGTCCTTGCCCTTGGCCAGCGCATTGACGTCGAGCAGCACCTGCTCGTCGGCGTCGGGCGCCTGGCTGGCCTCCAGCATGGATGGCGTCGTCGCGCCGGCGACATCCTTGCGACGCGCGTGGATCGGGTAGTCCTGCCCGGTTTCGTAGCGCGTGTAGTACCACCAGCCGCGCTCGCGGTAAGGCACGCTGCCGTCGTCCTGCTTGATGCGGCCGACGATCTCCTCGTAAAGCGCGTCCTGCAGCGGCTTGAGCGGCGCCAGCACGGCGTCGGCATAGGCGTTCTCGGCCTCGAGGTAGGCGATGACGTCCTTGGCCTGGCGCTTGTCGTCGCGCAGCCAGTAGTACTCGTCGCTGCGTTCCGCGCCGTGCGGGGCCTTGACGGTGTGGGGCTTCTTTTCGGCGTCTGGAGGCGGCGGGAGTTCCGCGGCATGGAGGTGCGAAGTCATCAGGAGGAGTGTGGCCAGGGTGAGTTTGAGGGGATGCATGGTGAGTCCGTTCGGTGATGCCGGATGGATGCGGCCAGCTTCAGGGATGCGACGCCTGCCGCGGGAAGTCCCGAAACCCCGACGCGACGGGCCCGAGACTGTAGCGCGCCTAGGGGACCCGGCCGGGTTTGAGCTGTTGCCAGAGGAAGGTGTAGGCCAACGCATTCATGTGGGCGAGCTGGGCGTTGTTGGCGGCGCCACCGTGGCCGCCTTCGATGTTCTCGTAATAGCGCACGTCGTGCCCCATCGCCTGCATCTTCGCCATCATCTTGCGGGCGTGGCCGGGATGGACGCGGTCGTCGCGGGTCGAGGTCATGAACAGCGTCGCCGGGTAGTCGCCGTCGGCCTCGACCAGGTGGTAGGGCGAGAACTTGCGGATGAACGCCCATTCCCCGGGCTTGTCGGGATCGCCGTACTCGGCCATCCACGACGCGCCCGCGAGCAGCTTGTGGTAACGCTGCATGTCCAGCAGCGGCACCTGCACCACCACCGCGCCGAACAGGTCCGGGTACTGCACGAGCATGTTGCCGGTGAGCAGGCCGCCATTGCTGCCGCCCTGGATGCCCAGGTGCGGGGGCGAAGTCACCTTGCGCGCGATCAGGTCGCGCGCCACCGCCGCGAAATCCTCGTAGGCCTTGTGGCGGTTGGACTTCAGCGCCGCCTGGTGCCAGCGCGGGCCGTACTCGCCGCCGCCGCGGATGTTGGCCACCGCGTACACGCCGCCCTGCTCCAGCCAGCCCTTGCCGACGCCGCCCGAGTAGCCGGGCGTGAGCGAGACCTCGAAGCCGCCGTAGCCGTACAACAGGGTCGGGTTGCCGCCGTCCAGCGCCATGTTCCGGGGCCGCACGAGGAAATACGGGATGCGCGTGCCGTCCTTCGAGGTCGCGAAATGCTGCTCGATGGCGTGCGTCGAGGCATCGAAGAACGTCGGCATGGTCTTGAGCACTTCGGGCTGCCCGCCGATTTCCACCAGCGACAGCGTGCTCGGGGTCAGGTAGTCCGTCGCGGTGAGCCAGACCGCGTCGCTGTCGTCGGCATCGACCGCGGACACCGCCAGCGTGCCGAAGGCCGGTGCGCCGATGAATTCGTCGAGCTTCCAGCCACGCTCGCCCGGCGTCAGCACCGACAGTTTGTTCTTGACGTCGTCCAGCACGTTGAGCACGACGTGGTTCTTCGTCCAGGTCGCGCCGACCAGCGAGGTCGTCCGGCCGGGCTCGAACAGGACCTCGAAGTCGCGCCCACCGGCCATGAAGGCATCGAAATCGATGGCCAGCAGCGCGCCGGCAGGGTAGGTCCTGCCGCCGACGGTCCACGGCTCGCGCAGTTCCACCGACAGCCAGTCGCGCACCACGCCCTTGCCGGCGGAGTTGGGCGCGTCGATGCGGACCAGTGCGCCACCGTCGCCGCGCAGGAACAGCTCGTTTTCGTAGAAGGCGATGGCGCGCGAGACGAAGTCGCGCTCGAAGCCGGGGGTGTCGTCGTGGAAGGCGGCGATGTAGAGGTCGTCGTGCTTGCCTTCATACACGGTCGTCGCCGAGGCCAGCGGCGTGCCCCGCGACCACTGCTTGACGATGCGCGGGTAGCCCGATGCGGTGAGGCTGGGCGCGCCGTCGGCCGCGGGGCCGAAGTCGGTGTAGACGTAGACGGTGTCGCGATCGATCCAGCCCAGCGCGCCCTTGGCCTCGGGTCGGAAGAAGCCGTCCTCGACCCATTGCTTGCCGACCAGGTCGAACTCGCGGGTAACGTCGGCGTCGGCGCCGCCTCGCGAAAGCGCGACCAGGCAGCGCTCGTGGGGCGCGTCCGGCGTGGCTGGCCGCAGGCAGTCGGCCCCATGCCAGACCCAGTTCTCGCCCTCGGCCGCGTTCAGCGCGTCGAGGTCGATCAGGGTTTCCCACCGGGGCTTGGCCTTGCGGTATTCCTCCAGCGTGGTGCGGCGCCATAGCCCGCGCTCGTGCCGCGCGTCCTTCCAGAAGTTGTAATAGTGGTCGCCGATCTTCTCGACTGCCGGGATCTTGGCGTCGGAATCCAGGATGGCGCGGATCTGGGCTTCCAGCCGGGTGAACTCGGGCGTGGTCGCCAGCTCGGCCTCGGTCCTGGCGTTTTCGGCGCGCACCCAGTCCAGCGCCCTGGCGTCCTCGACGCCCTCCAGCCATTGGTAGGGGTCGGGCACGGTGGGCTCCTGGGCTTGGGCGTGTGGCGGGGTCGCCGCAATGCCGGCGATCGACAGCACGGCAAGGCAGGCGGCCAACAGGTTCGGCATGGACTCCATTCCTTCGGGTTTTCCGGTTCCAGCAGTGGACGGCGGCCCGCAACGCTAGCACAGGCCCTAGCCGCGCCCGCCGTGCCGAAAGTCCGGCAAATCCCGTTCAGGCGGCGTGCGCGCGGCGCGGCGTGCGCGGCGCGGCCACGCCGCGACGGCGTGCCTGCGCAAGGGTGCGCCGGCGCGGCGGTTGGGCACCCACTGGCTCGGCGCTGGCACCGGCTTCGGCCAGGGCATCGCGACGCGCCGCCCAGAGCGCGCACCAGGCGCTGGCCGGCAGCGCCAGCAGCCAGAACGGGATCCAGCCGATGCCCGCATGGAAGCCGCGTGCCTGCGGCAGCGAGACCACCGCCACCAGGGCAACGACGAACACCCCCGCCACCGCCTGCAGCATGGGGGACGTGGCGCTGGCGCCAGGGCCGAGAGGCCTCCGGTTGGCGGGATGCCGGGGGCAGGATGGAAGCGCGTGTCGTGCCATGGCTGGACTCCGGGATCGTGGAAGGCCAGCATCCGCGCGCCGCATCTCAAGGCCTGCGACCGCGGGAACCGTGCGGCCATTGACGCCTCCTTCGCCCGTATTCAGCGACGCTGCCCCCACTCCGCCTGGAAATCCCGCATGACGACCTCCATCGCCCGCCTGCCACTCACGGCATCCTTCGCCACGGCGGGCCTCCTGCTCTGCCTCGGCCTGCTGGGCGCTTGCGCCACGACGGCCATGCCGGCGAGCGTCGACGAAACGCCGGTCGACCTGACCCGTTTCATGGGCCGCTGGCATGTCATCGCCCACGTCCCGTACTTCGGCGAGGCCGGCCATGTCGCCAGCAGCGACACCTACACGCTCCAGGAAGATGGCGGCATCGAGGTGCTGTACCGGTACCGCAAGGGATTCGACGAGCCGGAGGAGACCGTGGCCTCGCGGGCGACGGTCAAGCCAGGCAGCGGCAACCGGCTGTGGACGACCTGGTTCTTCCACGTGGTACCCACCAGGTTCCGCATCCTGGAAGTGGCACCGGATTACTCCTGGGCGCTGGTCGACTACCCGGGCCGCGACCTGGCGTGGGTGTTCGCGCGCGAGCCGGTGATGGACAAGGCGCAATACCGCGAACTCGAAAGCCGCATGCGCGGCCATGGCGTCAACACCGACAAGCTGCGCCGCGTGCCGCAGGTGCGCGGGCAGGTCGGCATGCTCGGGTTCGCCGATCCCAGGAAGCCCTGAACACGGCGCGCAACCCGGCGCGCGCGTCCGTGGGCGTGGTGGTCGATGCCCGCAACCCAATGCCCGTAAAGCTGCCGGCGGCGACCTGGTACCCGCGATCGCCGCCCCGGCCTCGCTGACCCCTCAATAGCCGGCCTCGGAGAGCGCCTTTTCCGCCTCCATGCGGCCGATCGCGATCAGTTCCCGGGCGCGCCAGAACTCGTAGAACTGGCAGGCGTCGCGGGGGATGCGGATCACCAGCTCCGGCGGGTCCAGTGCCAGCTGCACGCGCGCGATCTGCGCCTGCATCGTGTCCAGCGCGCGCGCCATGGTCTCGGCGAAGCCCATCCGGTCGGGATCGTTGCCCAGGCGGCGATGAAACCATTGCGCCAGCCGGCGGCCGCGTGGCGCCGGCCCGTTGCCCTGCGGTGTGTCGGCGGGCCTCCCCGGCGGTCGCCGCGGCCAGCCGTGCATGTCCACCGCGATCAGCCGGTGCGCGTCGGACAGCCGTGTGGCCGCGATCGGCAGCGGCGCCAGCAGACCGCCGTCGACCAGCTCGCGCCCGTGCACCACGTGCGGGGTGAAGACGCCGGGAACGGCGAAGGAGGCGCGCAAGGCGTCCCACAGCGGCCCGCTGCGCAGCCACACCTCGCGCTGGCGCTCGAGGTCGACGGCCACCGCGGTGAACTGGACGGGCAAGGTCTCGATGTCCGGATCGCCCACCACCTCGCGCATCGCATCGACGAGGCGACGGCCCGCGACCAGGCCCGGCCGCGCCACCACGGGGTCGAGCAGGCGCAGGAACTGCCCGCGCGTCATGCCCTCGATCGCCTCGCGGAACGCACGCAACCTGCCGGCCGCATGGATGCCGCCGACCAGCGCGCCGCTGGACGCGCCGGCGATGGCGACGATCTCGAACCCGCGTTCGTCCAGCACCTCCAGCACGCCGATCTGCGCCATGCCGCGCGCACCGCCGGCGCCCAGCGCCAGCGCGACCTTCTCCCTGCGGGCGATCTTCGGTGCTTCGGCGGGCGTCATGTCGCGTCGGGCGCCGCCCGGTCAGCGGTCATAGTTGGACAGGGCGAGCGCCAGCAGGGACTTGGCCTGTTCGCGCAAGGCCGGCGGTTCGACGATCTCGGCGTCGCTGCCGTAATGCAGCACGTCCATCAGCAGCTCGCGCGGCGCGCTGTAGGGGATCTTCAACTCGTAGCGGCCGTCGGGCAGGAAGCGCCCTTGCTGTTGCGAATGCCAGTGCTCGTCGGCGACCCAGCGCGCGGCCTTGGCGCTGAACAGGATCGTGGCCGTGCCCTTGGGCGGCCCGGAGAAGATGCCGTAGCTCCCGGCCAGGTGCTGGTTGAGCTCATCCTCGGCGATGTCGCGCGCGGCGTCGTCGAGCGCGCGCGCGGCGGTGATCCGGTCGACCGAGAAGCTGCGCAGGCCGTCGCGCTCGTGGTCCCAGGCGTCGAGGTACCAGTTGTCGCGGTAATGGGTGATGCGTTGCGGCGACACCGTGCGCCGCGTGCGCTGGTCGGTGGAACGCGCGCGGTAGTCGAAGGCCAGTTGCCGGCGCTCGAGCACCGCGGTGCACACGCTGCGGAAGGCATGCTCGTCCATGCGCCGGGTCCGGTGCGGGATGACCCGCACGCGCTCGACCGGCCAGCGCTTGCCGCCGGCCTGTTCTGCCAGGAGCGACTCCACCCGCTGCTGCAGCGGCGCCAGCGCGCCCGACAGCACCCCGCCCGTGGTGCGCGACAGCAACTGTTGCGCGGCCAGCAGCGCGTAGAGCTCTTCCGAGTTCAGCCACAAGCCCGGCAGTTCGAAGCGCGCGCCATCGCTGGTGTCGTAGCGGAACCCCGCCTCGCCGTCGCCGACCACCGGCGCCATCAGCGCGTCGCGCAGGAAGGCCAGGTCGCGGTAAACGGTGGCACGAGAGCAACCAAGTTCCTCCTGCAACCGGGGCACGGTCACCGGGTAACGCGCGGCCTTCAGGGTGCGGTGCAGGGCGGTGATGCGTTCGTAGCGATCCATGGCAGGAGTGTGCCGGATCGGCGCCGGGGCCGCGAGCAGGGGGCCGCCGGCCCACTACGGCGCATCCACCTCGCTTGGGGCGGCGTAGCTGCGTCGCGACGGCGGCGCATCCTTTTGCCCGCCCGCCGCCTCTTGTTCGTGGCATGGTGGCATGACGCGGACGCCTGGGTTCGCCGCGACGGCGCCATTCCCTCCCCCATGGACAAGGCTCCCTATGCGTGACGAAGCGATCCAGCAGTACTACGGCAGCACCCTGGCCGGCAGCGGCGACCTCAAGACCGGCGCCTGTTGCAGCCCGGATTCCATCCCCGACTACCTGCGGGGCTGGCTGGGCGAACTGCCGCGAGAGGTCAACGAGCGCTTCTATGGGTGCGGTTCGCCGATTCCCGCCGCGATCGCCGGCGCGACCGTGCTCGACCTCGGCTGCGGCACCGGCCGCGACGCGTTCCTGGTGTCGCGGCTGGTCGGCGCAGAGGGCCGCGTGATCGGCCTGGACATGACCCCCCGGCAACTCGAGGTGGCCAGGCGCGCCCAGGCCGCGCACCGCGACACCACCGGCCTGGACAACCTGGACTTCCGCGACGGCGTCATCGAGGACCTCGCCGCCGCCGGGATCGCGGACGCCTCCGTCGACGTGGTGATCTCCAATTGCGTGCTGAACCTGTCCTCGGACAAGTCGCGCGTGCTGGCCGAGGTCTTCCGCGTGCTCAAGCCCGGCGGCGAGCTGTTCTTCGCCGACGTCTACGGCGACCGCCGCATCCCGCCCGAACTGCTCGACGACCCCGTGCTGCGCGGCGAATGCCTGGCCGGCGCGCTGTACCCGGAGGATTTCCGCCGCATGCTGGCGCGGCTGGGCGTCGACGACCACCGCGTCGTCGCGCGCAGCCCGGTGCCCCTGCTGGATGCGGACATCGAGGCGCGCATCGGCATGATCGCCTTCGAGAGCCTCACCGTGCGCGCGTTCAAGCTCGAACTCGAGGACCGCTGCGAGGATTTCGGGCAGTTCGCCACGTACCGCGGCGACATCCCGCACCATCCGCACCGCTTCGTGCTCGACGACCACCACGTGTTCGAGCGCGACCGGCCGATGGCGGTGTGCGGCAACACCGCGGCGATGCTGTCGCAGACCCGCTACGCGCCGCACTTCGAGGTCAGCGCGCGGCGCGCCCACTTCGGCCTGTTCGACTGCGGCCCCACGCCGGCGGGCGGCGAGGCCGGCGCCGCCGGCTGCTGCTGAGGCGGACCGATGGGCGCGAAGAAAATCCTGCTGCTGGTCGTGGTCGTGGCCGCCGCGCTGGCGCTGTACTTCGGCGGCGGTTCGGAATACCTCACCCTGGCGAGGATGCAGTCGCTGCTCGGCACGGCACGCGCCTACGTCGACGCCAACCCGCTGGGCGCGGCACTGGGCTTCGGCGCGATCTACATCATCGTCACCGCCCTGTCGTTGCCGGGCGCGACTTTGCTGACCCTGTTCTGCGGCGCGGTGTTCGGCCTCTGGCAAGGGCTGCTGATCGCCTCGTTCGCGTCCAGCATCGGCGCCACGCTGGCGATGCTGGTGTCGCGGTACGTCCTGCGGGACAGCGTGCGTGCGCGCTTCGGCGAACGGCTCAAGCGCATCGATGCCGGCATCGAGCGCGAGGGCGGCTTCTACCTCTTCGCCCTGCGGCTGGTGCCGGTGTTCCCGTTCTTCGTCATCAACCTGGCGATGGGCCTGACCGCGATCCGAGCCTGGACCTTCTATTGGGTGAGCCAGCTGGGCATGCTCGCCGGTACCTTCGTCTACGTGAACGCCGGGCGCGAGCTGGGCGAGCTCGAATCGCTGTCCGGCATCCTCAGCCCCGGCCTGCTGCTGGCCTTCGCCGCGCTCGGGCTGCTGCCACTGGTCGCGCGCAAGGCGCTGGACTGGCTGCGCGCGCGCAAGGTCTACGCGGGCTGGGACAGGCCCAGGCGCTTCGACCGCAACCTGGTCGTGATCGGCGCCGGCGCCGCGGGCCTGGTCACCAGCTACATCGCCGCGACGGTGCGCGCCAAGGTCACCCTGATCGAGAAGGCGGAGATGGGCGGCGACTGCCTCAACCGCGGCTGCGTACCGTCCAAGGCGCTGATCCGCGCGGCGCGCGCGGCGGCGGAAGCCAACGAGGGCGGTCGCTTCGGCATGCAGGCGGGCAAGACCGAAGTCGATTTCGCCAAGGTCATGCAGCACGTCCGCGAATCGATCCGCACCATCGAGCCCCACGATTCGCCGGAGCGCTACCGCAAGCTGGGCGTGGAGGTGATCCACGGCGAGGCGAAGCTCGTCTCGCCGTGGGAAGTCGAGGTCGATGGCAGGACGCTCAGCGCGCGCCACATCGTGATCGCCACCGGGGCCCGCCCCTTCGTGCCGCCGATCGACGGCCTGGACGGCGTGCCGTACCGCACCTCGGACACGATCTGGGACCTGGACGCGCTGCCGAAGCGCCTGCTGGTGCTCGGCGGCGGCCCGATCGGCTGCGAATTGGCGCAGAGCTTCGCCCGGCTGGGCAGCGAAACAACACTGGTGGAGATGGCCGACCAGTTGCTCGGCCGCGAGGACGCCGACGCCGCCGCCGTGGTGCAGGCGGCGCTGGAAGCCGATGGCGTGGAGGTGCTGCTTGGCCACAAGGCGGTGCAGGCGAAGGCTGGCGAACCCCACACGTTGCGCGTCGAGCACGCCGGCGAATCCAGCGAACTGCCCTTCGACGTGCTGCTGGTCGCCATAGGCCGCACCGCCAATGTCGAAGGCTACGGACTGGACGCGCTCGACATCCCTCTGCGCAAGAACAAGACCATCGAGACCGACGAGTTCCTGCGCACCCGATATCCCAACATCCTCTGCGTCGGCGACGTCACCGGGCCGTACCAGCTCACCCATGCCGGCGCGCACCAGGCGTGGTACGCGGCGGTCAATGCGCTGTTCGGCGGCTTCAAGTCGTTCCGCGCCGACTATTCCGTCATGCCGGCCTGCACCTACACCGAGCCGGAACAGGCGCGGGTCGGGCTGGGCGAGCGCGAGGCGAAGGAGACCGGCACCGAGGTCGAGGTGGTGAAATACGCCATGTCAGAGCTCGACCGCGCCGTGGCCGAGGCCGCGACCGCCGGGTTCGTCAAGGTGCTGGTCGCGCCGGGCAAGGACAGGATCCTGGGCGCCACCGTGGTCGGCGAGCGCGCCGGCGAGACCATCGCCCTGTTCGCGCTGGCGATGAAGCAGGGCATCGGCCTGGACAAGATCCTGGGGACGGTCTTCGCCTATCCCACCTTCGCCGAAGCCGCGAAGGCGGTGGCGGGCGAGCGCCGCAAGCGGCACAAGCCCGACAAGTTGCTGGACTGGGTCGAGCGCTACCACCGCTGGCAACGGGGCGGCCCGTGAAGGCATCGACAACGCCCCGCCACGGCTTCCGGTGCCGACGCATGCTGACCGCCGGCGCCTTGCTGCTGTCGGTCCTGTGGACATCCGTCGCCTGGCCTGCCTTCGCGCAGCAGCCGGCCGCCTTCTCCTCAGCCACTGCAGGCCAGGCACCGCCCGCCGGATGGAGGCTGCAACCGATCCCCAGCGTCGCCAGGCAGACGCGCTTCGACCTCGTCGAGGACGACGGCCGCACCGTGCTGCGCGCTCGCGCCGACGACGCGGCCGCGTCGCTGCGCCATGCGATCAGCGTCGACCCCGCGCGCACCCCACTGCTGCGCTGGCGCTGGAAGACCGACCGGGTGCTGGCCAAGGCCGACATGGCGTCGAAGGCCGGCGACGACTACGCCGCGCGGCTGTACGTGTTCTTCGACCGCACGCCGGCGCAGATGTCGTTCGGCGAGCGCGCCCTGTACCGCATTGGCCGCGCCCGCTACGGCGACCAGTTGCCTGCGGCCGCCCTGAGCTACGTCTGGGACAACCGCCAGCCGGTCGGCACCCTCCGCGACAACGCCTACACTGGCTTCGTGAAGATGGTGGTCGCCAGCACCGGCAAGGCGCGCGAGGGGCAGTGGGTCTCGCTGTCCCGGGACGTCGCCGCCGACTACCGGCGCGCGTTCGGCGGCGAGCCGCCGCGCATCACCGGCGTCGCTGTCGCCGTGGATACCGACAACACCGGCGAATCGACCATCACCTGGTTCGGCGACATCCGCTTCGAGCCGGCGGGAGCCGTGCCGTGAACGCCGTCGTCTCGCCCATCCTTCCCTTCGCACGCAAGCTCGAGCGCGAGGGACTGACGCTCGACCGCACGCCGCTGGAGATCCTGCAGGTCAACCTGACCGCGCGCTGCAACTTGGCCTGCACGCACTGCCACGTCGAGTCCGGGCCAAAGCGCCGCGAGGCGCTGGACGCGCGCGGCGTGGCGCGGCTGGTCGAACTGATGGACACGGCGCCGGCCCTGCACACGCTTGACCTCACCGGCGGTGCGCCGGAGTTGCACCCGCAGTTCCGCGAACTGGTCGCCGCCGGGCGCGCGCGCGGGCTGAAGGTGATCGACCGCTGCAACCTGACCGTGCTGTTCGAGCCGGGGCAGGAAGACACCGCCGGGTTCCTCGCACGACAGGGCGCGGCCGTGGTCGCCTCCCTGCCCTGCTACACGCCGGAGAACGTCAACAAGCAGCGCGGCAAGGGCGTGTTCGGCCAGAGCATCACCGCGCTGCAGGAACTCAACAGGCTTGGTTACGGACAGGCCGATTCAGGCCTGGAACTCGATCTCGTCTACAACCCGATCGGCGCGATGCTGCCGCCTTCGCAGGCTTCGCTCGAGGCGGACTACCGCCGCCGCCTGCACGACGACTTCGGCATCGCCTTCAACCAGCTGTTCACCATCACCAACATGCCGATCAAGCGCTTCCTGCACGAACTCGAGCGCGACGGCCACCTCGACGACTACATGCAGCTGCTGGTCGACCACTTCAATCCGCGGGCGGCGCTGGGGGTGATGTGCCGCAACCTGGTGTCGGTGGGCTGGGACGGAAGCTTGTACGACTGCGACTTCAACCAGATGCTCCGCATCGACCTGGGCCGCGCCCGCACCACGCTGTGGGACATCGAACGCCTGGACGAGATCGAAACCCGGCCGATCGCTTTCGCGCGCCACTGCTACGGCTGCACCGCCGGCAGCGGCAGCAGCTGCGGCGGCGCGCTGGCCTGACGGCGAGCGATGATCGAACGGGGCCATGGCGCTGAGGCAGCGACGGACGGCACGACATTGCTGCCAACAGGCGCCGCGCCCTGCATGACGCGTGCAAACCAGGGCGCCGACCCGCTGGCGCGCATGTCGATCGTGGTGCCGGTCGGGCCCGGGGACACCACTTGGCCGCCGCTGCTCGCCGCGCTGCGCCGTGATGCGCCGGGGGCGCAACTGATCCCGGTGTTCGCCGAAGGCGATCCGCAGCAATCCCCCGCCGATGCGCTGCGCGCCCCGGCCGGTCGCGCACGACAACAGAATGCCGGGGCGTCCGCCGCCACGCGCGACTGGCTGTGGTTCGTGCATGCCGACACCCGCCTCGCGCCCGATGCGCTGCCGGCGCTGCGCGACTGGCTTGCGCAGGCACCCGCCGCGCTGGGCTGGTTCCGCCTGCGCTTCGCCGACGACGGTCCGCCGGCCATGCGCTGGAACGCACGCGGGGCCAACTGGCGCGCGCGCGTGCTGGGCCTGCCGTTCGGCGACCAGGGCCTGCTGCTGCCGCGCGCCGCGTTCCTGGCGCTCGGCGGCTTCAATCCGGCGCTGGATTCCGGTGAGGACCACGCCCTGGTCTGGGCCGCGCGCCGCGCCGGGCTGCCGCTGCGCGCCATCGATGCCGACCTGCTGACCAGCGCCCGCAAGTACGCCATGCACGGCTGGCTGCCGACCACGCTGCACCACCTGCGCCTGACGGTCGCGCAGGCGTGGCGCGAGGCGCGTCGACGATGAGGGGCAAGCGATGAGGCAGCGTGCGGTCACCCGCATCGGCCTGGCCATCTTCGTCAAGACGCCGGGCCATTCGGCGCTGAAGACGCGGCTGGCCACGGCGATCGGTCGCGACGATGCCGAGGCCTTCCATCGCCTGGCGGCCCACGCCGTCGCCGCCGTCGCGCGCGCGGCACGGGCGCGGATTCCCGGCATGGCGCCGATGTGGGCTGTGGCCGAAACCGACGCCTTGGACGCGCCCGACTGGGCCGGGTTGCCGCGCGTGGCCCAGGGCGATGGCGACCTGGGCGCACGCATGCGACAGGTGACGCAAGCGCTGTGCGCCACGCACGGTGCCGCGCTGCTGCTCGGCGCAGACGCGCCGCAGCTGTGCAGCGACGACCTGGTCGCCGCGTTGGAGGCGCTGGATGCGCACGAGCACGTCATCGGCCCCAGCGCCGACGGCGGGTTCTGGTTGTTCGGTACGCGCGTCCCGGTGCCGGCGGCCGCCTGGTCCGGGACGCCCTGGTCGCATCCGGACACCGCCCGCACCTTCGTCGCCGCCCTGGGCGCGCCGATCATGCAACTGCGGACGTTGCGAGACGCCGACACCGCCGGCGACCTGCCGCCGCTGCTGGCCGCGCTGGATGCCCTGCCCGACCCGCTGCCCGAGCAGGCCCGCCTCGCCCAGTGGCTGCGCAAGCTGCAAATGCCGCGGTAGTGGTGCCCGCGCACGCGGCGCGGGAGGCCAAGGCTCGCGCCAAGCGCCGCAAGGCACGCGCGGCTTTCGCCGGCTGCCGTGGCGTCAGCTCATCCGCGCCGACCCCGGTCCACGAACGGTTCGCGCAATAGGGCACCGAAGCGTGTCGCCTGTTCGCCACCGACGCCCTGTACCCCGATCCGCAGCACCGGATCGCGATGCGCGGCTGCGTAGCTGCCGAAGGCACGATCCCAGAGGCTGAGGTTGAAGCCGAAGTTGCGGCGCTGTTCCGCGCCATGGACGGAATGGTGGATGCGGTGCATGGCCGGGGTCACCAGCAACCGGCGCACGACGCGATCGAAGCCCGCGGGCAGGGAAAGGTTGGCGTGCGTGAACAGCGCGAAGCTCGACAACAGCACTTCGAACACCAGCATCGCCAATGGCGCCACGCCCAAGGCGACCGCCAGCGCGACCTTGTACGCCAGCGACAGCAGGATCTCCAGCGGATGGAAACGCAGCGCCGAGGTTGCGTCCAGCGTGGCGTCGGTGTGGTGCACCCGGTGCAAGCGCCACAGCACCGGGAAGGCATGCAGCCACCGGTGCTGCCAGTAGATCGCCAGGTCGAGCAGAACCAGCGCCAGCCCGAACTCCAGCCACGCCGGCCACGCGGTGGCATTGAAAAGGCCCAGCCCCCGCGATTGCGCCCACAGCGCCGCGCCCACCGCGCCGGCGGGCAATAGCAAACGCGCGAGCAGGGTGTCGACCAATGCCAGCCCGCCGTTCGAGGGCCAGCGGTGCTTGCGGCGCACAGGCGGGTTGGGACCGCGGCGCCAGGCCTCGATCGCCACGAGCAGCACCAGCACCGCGAGGAAGATCGCGACGCGGATCACGCCAGGCGTATTCAGCAGGTGCTCCATGCCGGCAGTCTAGCCGCAGGGTCGGGTGGCCGGGGCGGGCGGGGCGTTGCGTTCATCGGTCTGTCCCGTGATCGAAGGCGATGCCAGCATGTCCCAGGAAACCAAGACGACCGCCCGCCTCCCATGGCTCTTCGCGATGGCACTGCTTGCACTGTGCGGCATCGCCCAGGCCGGCCCGAAGGAAGACGTCACCGCCGCGATGCAGAAGCTGCTCGCCGCGAGCAGCTGGCACGCCACCATGCACGTCAAGGGCCCGCAGGCGATGAGCAACGCCCTGGACTTCCAGGCCCCCGACCGCTTCCGCATCACCCTGCAAGGCATCGGCACCCAGTACATCATCGGCGACACCATGGTCATGACCATGCAGGGCCGGACCATGCGCGTGCCCTTGCAGAAGGACATGCTCGGCCAGTACCGCGACCCGGCCAGGCTGCGCGAGCACAACGCCACGATGACCGTGCAGGCGCTGGGCAAGGACCAGGTGGCCGGCAAGCCGGCGGCCAAGTACCGGGTACGCAACCCCAAGGATGGCGACCTCGACGTGCTGATGTGGATCGGCGGCAACGGCTATCCGGTGCAGATCCAGGTCGACGGCAAGGCCAATGGCCAGGCCTCCACCACCGTGATCCGCTATTCGCGCTTCAACGATCCCGCGATCAAGGTCTCCGCCCCCTGAGCTAGCCACGCGGCGGTGTTGGGTTCCGGCTACGGGACAGGAGCGTGGCCGCGCGGCGGCCAGGCGAAGTGCGCGTGGCGGTCCGGCCGCCGCCCTCGTCGCCACCGGCAGGGGCAGGCACAATGGCGCCATGTCCGAGCCCACGCTCAACCTCTCCCCGTCCCCCGGCGACGAGGTCAAGACCACGACGTGCTACATGTGCGCCTGCCGTTGCGGGATCAAGGTGTGGCTGCAGGACGGGCGGATCCGCTACATCCAGGGCAACCCCGCGCATCCGGTCAACCGCGGCGTGCTGTGCGCCAAGGGCGCGGCGGGCATCATGCAGCACTATTCCCCGGCGCGGCTGTCGAAGCCGTTGCTGCGCACCGGCGAACGCGGCAGCGGCGAGTTCCGCGAAATCGAATGGAACGAAGCCCTGGAGATCGCCACCGGCTGGCTGGCGCCGATCCGCGAACGCAATCCGGACGAGCTCGCCTTCTTCACCGGCCGCGACCAGTCGCAGGCCCTGACCGGCTGGTGGGCGCAGCAGTTCGGCACCGTCAACTACGCCGCGCATGGCGGTTTCTGCTCGGTCAACATGGCCGCCGGCGGCTTGTACACGCTGGGCGGCAGCTTCTGGGAGTTCGGCGAGCCGGACTGGGAGCACACCCGCTACTTCATGCTCTGGGGCGTGGCCGAGGACCATGACTCCAATCCGCTGAAACTCGGCATGGGACGGCTCAAGGAGCGTGGCGCCAAGATCGTGGCGGTCAACCCGGTGCGCAGCGGCTACGGCGCGATCGCCGACGAGTGGATCGGCATCCGCCCCGGCACCGACGGCCTGTTCGCCTTCGCGCTCATCCACGAACTGCTCAAGGCCGACCGCATCGACCTCGACTACCTTGTGCGCTACGCCAACGCGCACTGGCTGGTGGTGCGCAACCCCGGCGGCGCGGACGACGGGTTGTTCGCGCGCGATGGCGACGGCAATCCCTTGTGTTGGAATCGCGATGCGCAGGGCGCAGGCGCGCAAGCGGCCGCGGATGCCATCGACATCGCCCCCGCCGTCGTTGGCGAGTGCACCCTCGCCGACGGCCGCATCGCGGTGCCGGTCTTCCAGCTGATCGCCGAACGCTACCTCGACCCGCAGTATTCGCCCGAGGCCGTCAGCGAGCGCTGCGGCATCGACGCCGACACCATCCGCCGCGTCGCGCGCGAGCTCGCGGAAGCGGCGTTCGACAGCAAGCTGTCGCTGCCCGTCGCCTGGACCGATGCCTGGGGCCGGGAGCACGCCGAGATGGTCGGCCGCCCGGTGAGCATGCACGCCATGCGCGGCATCAGCGCGCACAGCAACGGCTTCCATACCTGCCGCGCACTGCACCTGTTGCAGCTGCTGCTGGGCGCGGTGGACGCGCCGGGTTCCTTCCGTTACCAGCCGCCCTTCCCGAAGCCCATCCCGCCGGGCAATCGTCCCGGCAAGTCGCGCCGCGAGGACGGCACCCTGGACGCCGCGCCGCTGGGCTTCGTGCATGGTCCCGAGGACCTGCTGGTCGACGACGAAGGCAACCCGCGGCGCATCGACCACGCCTTCTCCTGGGCCTACCCGCTGGCCGCGCACGGCATGCTGCACACGGTGATCCGAAACGCGCACGCCGGCGATCCCTACAAAATCGATACCCTGCTGATGTTCATGGCGAACATGAGCTGGAACTCGGCGATGAACACGCGCCAGACGATGCAGTGGCTGACCGACAAGGACGCGTCCGGCGCCTATCGCATCCCGCGGATCATCTACTCCGACGCCTACGCCAGCGAGATGGTGGCCTACGCCGACCTGGTGCTGCCCGACACCACCTACCTGGAGCGCTTCGACGCGATCAGCCTGCTCGACCGGCCGATCTCCGATGCCGACGGCGCGGCAGACGCCATCCGCCACCCGGTGTTCGAGCCCGAAGGCCAGGCCGATGCCGACGGCCGGCCCCGCGACGTCCGGGGTTTCCAGTCGGTACTGCTCGAACTCGGCGCACGGTTGGGCCTGCCGGGCATGGTCCATGCCGACGGCTCGCCGGCCTATCGCGACTACGCCGATTACATCCTCCGCCACGAACGCACGCCCGGCGTCGGCCTGCTCGCCGGCTGGCGCGGCCAGGATGGCGACCAGCACGGCCGGGGCGCGCCCAACCCCGGCCAGCTGCAGCGCTACATCGAGAACAACGGCTACTGGCGCGAGGAAATCCCCGAGTCCGCGCGCTATTTCAAGATGGGCAACCGCGACTACCTGCGCTGGGCGCATCGGTTCGGGTTCGTGCCCTCCGAGGCGCCGATCGTGCTGCAGCTGTACGCGGAGCCGCTGCAGAAGTTCCGCCTCGCCGCGCTCGGACACGGCGCGCACCAGCCCCCGGATGCGCATCGAGAGCGCGTAGCCACCTATTTCGATCCATTGCCGATCTGGTATCCGCCGTTCGAACAGGCAGAAACCGCGGCCGAGGCCTTCCCGCTCCACGCCGTCACCCAGCGACCGATGTTCATGTACCACGCCTGGGGTTCGCAGAATGCCTGGCTGCGCCAGATCGCGGCACGCAATTGGCTTTACCTGCATCCGGACGCCGGCGCGCGCCACGGTGTCGGCGATGGCGACTGGATCGACGTTGCTTCCCACCACGGCACCATGCGCGTGCAGGCGAAGTTCGCGCGCAACGTCCAGCCGGACACGGTGTGGAGCTGGAACGCGATCGGCAAGCGCAAGGGCGCGTGGCGGCTGGCCAAGGATGCGCCGGAGGGCGAGAAGGGATTCCTGCTCAACCACCTGATCTCCGACCGCCTGCCCCGCTCCGCCTACGCCAATGCGGACCCGGTCACCGGGCAGGCGGCCTGGTTCGACCTGCGTGTCTCGATCCGCGTGGCCGACGTCCAGGCCGAAGGGTCGCAACCCCAGTTCGGAACCCTGCCGACGGGCGACGCCCCCGCCGGTCCGCTGCGCTATGGTGCGCGCATGCGCGCTTCGCGCGAGGGGAGTGAATGATCGAGCTGTGGCTGACCCTGATGGTGATGGCGGGCACCGTCTACCTGTTCGTCACCGACAAGCTCCCGGTCGACGTCGTCGCCCTGCTGGTGCTCTCCAGCCTCCTGGTCCTCGGACTGGTCTCGCCGCGGGAAGCGTTGTCCGGCTTCAGCAGCCAGGCGACGATCACGGTGGCGGCAATGTTCGTGCTCAGCGCGGGGCTGCAGCGCAGCGGCGCGCTGCGCGCGGTCGGCGAGCAACTGGCGCGGATCCGATGGCGCTGGCTGTTCGCGCTGGTGATGATGATGCTCGTCGGCAGCATCTCGGCCTTCGTCAACAACACCGCGGCGGTCGCGGTGTTCCTGCCGCTGGTGATCGCCGCGACCACGGCCAACGGCTGGGCGCCGTCTCGGTTCCTGATCCCGCTGTCGTTCGCGGCGCAGTTCGGCGGCGTCTGCACCCTGGTCGGCACCTCGACCAACCTGCTGGTCGACTCGCTGGCCCGCCAGACCGGCCGCACCGGCTTCACCATCTTCGAGTTCGCGCCCCTGGGGATCCTGTTCGTGGTCGTCGGCATCGCCTACCTCATGATCGCGCGCAGTTTCCTGCTGCCCGAGCTCGGCGTCGCGCGCCCGGACAAGGACGACCACGCCGGCCGCTACGTCGCCGAACTGGTGGTCCCCGAACAGTCACCGGCGATCGGCAAGCGCGGCTCCGAGGTGGTCCCGGTCGACTTCGACGGCGTGTTCATGCTCGAGATCCTCCGCGGCCGTCGACTGCTCCCGTCGCCCCGGGGCTCCACCGTCGAGGAAGGCGATCGCCTGCTGGTCCGCGGCGAGTGGAACCGGATCCAGTCGTTCCGCAGGAAGATGAAACTGGCGCACGACCGCGTCGCCTCCGACCTGGACGGCGACATCGGCACCGAACGCCTGCATGCCGAGGTAATGGTCTCGCCCGGGTCGCACCTGGTGAACAAGAGCATCAAGTCCGTGCGCTTCGGGCACACCTACCGTGCACGCGTGCACGGCATCCACCGGCACATGACCGTGCGCCAGCCGCTGGACGAAGTGCCGCTGGCGGTGGGCGACGTGCTCCTGATCGATGCGCCCGAGACCGCCATCGAGGACCTGCGCGCGGACCGCGGCCTGATCGTGCTCGGCAAGCGACCGCAGGAGCAGGTCGACACCCGCCGCGCCGCGACCGCGCTGGCGATGCTGGTCCTCGCCATCGGCACCGCCGCGCTCGGCTGGCTGCCGATCGTCGCGTCCGCACTGCTGGGCTGCGTGGGCCTGGTCCTGTTCCGCTGCCTGGAGCCGGAGGAAGCGTACGCCGCGATCGACTGGCGCGTGGTCATGCTGCTCGCGGGCGTCCTGCCCCTGGGGCTGGCGCTGCAGAATTCCGGCGGCGCGGACTGGGTGGCCCAGCACGCCATCGGCGTGTTCGGCCAGTACGGCCCGGTGGCCACGCTGGCGGCGATCTACCTGCTCACCGCGGTGATGACCGAGGTGATGAGCAACAACGCCGCCGCCGTGCTGGTGGTGCCGATCGCCATCGCCGCCGCCGAAGGGCTGGGCGTGGATGCCAAGCCGATGCTGGTCGCGGTGGCCTTCGCCGCCTCCACGAGTTTCGCCACGCCGATCGGCTACCAGACGAACACGATGGTCTACACCGCCGGCGGCTACCGCTTCACCGACTTCACCCGGATCGGCCTGCCGCTGAACTTCATCTTCTGGATGATGGCCATCGTGCTGATCCCGCGTTACTTCCCCTTCTGATGCGCCCCGGCCGCATGCCACCGTGCATCCTCCATCCCTTCCCCGGCCGCGAGGTGCAAACCCGATGCTGATGTTGTCCAGGCTGGTGCGCAACTGCTGCCTGCTCGCCGGCGCGATCGGCGCCGTGGCCTGCCTGTGGGCGCTGGTCGACCCGTCGATCCTGCCGGTGTTCGTCGAGCGCGACGCGTTCGCGCCGCCTTCCCCGCGCTGGCGCGCGGCGCTCGGCCTGGTGTTCTCGCTCGCCCTGCTCGGCTACGGCACGGGCGTGCTGCGCCACCGGGAGTTGCCATGACCGGCCTGCCGCCCCCGTCGAAGAAGAAGCTGGGCCTGGTCATCGACCTGGACACCTGCGTCGGCTGCCACGCCTGCGCCACCAGCTGCAAGGAATGGAACGCCGGCGGCATCGCCGGGCCGCTGACCGACGAGAATCCCTACGGCAAGGATCCCTCCGGCGTCTGGTTCAACCGCGTCCACAGCTATGAGCTCGCCGCCACCGAGGGCTGTGGCGCGGGCGCCGAACCCGGGCCGCCCCAACCCGAGATGACCCTGCATTTCCCGCGCAGCTGCCTGCATTGCGAGACGCCGGCCTGCGTCACCGTCTGTCCCACGGGTGCCAGCTACAAGCGCGCCGAGGACGGCATCGTGCTGGTCGACGAGGACAAGTGCATCGGCTGCAAGCTGTGCAGCTGGGCCTGTCCCTACGGCGCGCGCGAATACAGCGAAGTCGAAGGGGTGATGAAGAAGTGCACCCTGTGCGTGGACCGCATCTACAACGACAAGCTGCCCGAGTCCGAACGCGAGCCGGCCTGCGTCCAGGCCTGCCCGACCCGCGCCCGCCACTTCGGCGACCTTGGCGACCCGGACTCGAAGGTGTCGAGACTGGTGGCCGAACGCAATGGCGTGGCCTTGATGCCGGAACTCGGCTACCAACCGGTCAACCGCTACCTGCCGCCGCGGCCCAGGCGCGCGGGCGGCGACACCACCGACGGCACCGATGCGCCGGCCGATGCCCCCCTGCCGACGCCGCTGCGCTGGCTCGATCGGCTGCTGCGCCGATGACCGGTTCCCCGCACCGGCGTGACGCGCCACCATTGGTCCGCCGTTCCGCCCTAGCCGTTCCTCTCGCGAGCACGCCATGCACCCAGCCCTCTCGGTGATCTTCTTCACCACGCTTTCGGGCGCGGGTTACGGCCTGCTGGCCTGGCTGGGCCTGTCGATGGCGCTCTTCTCGCTGCGCGGGCCTCCGCCCGGTTCGCTGCAGGACCTGCAGCTCGCGGGCCTGGCCCTGGGGCTGGCGCTGTCGACGATCGGCCTGCTGTGTTCGCTCGCGCACCTGGGCCAGCCGCAGCGCGCCTGGCGCGCGATGTCGCAGTGGCGCACCTCCTGGCTCTCGCGCGAAGGCCTGCTTGCCTTGCTGACGCCGCAGCCGGCGCTGGCGATCGCCGCCGTGCTGCTCTGGACCCGGCCCGATCCCGCGCAGGCGGCCTTGCTGGGCGGACTCGGCGCGCTGCTGGCCCTGCTGGCGCTGGCGACGGTCGCCTGTACCGCGATGATCTACGCCTCGCTCAAACCGATCCCCGCGTGGCGCCATCCGCTGGTGGTGCCGGTTTACCTGCTCTTCGCCCTGTCCACCGGCCTCGGGCTGCTGGCGGTATTGATGGCCTGGTTGCTGGGTGGCGAAGCCCCCGCGACGCTGTTGCCGGTGCTCGCCTTGCTGGGCGCGCTGTCGCTGGCGCTGAAGTGGTGGTACTGGCGCGGCATCCGCGATGCCCCGCTTCCGGCAACGACGGGCGACGCCATCGGCCTGCCCGGCCGCACGGCGACGGTCTTCGAACGTCCGCACACCGAAGCCAACTACATCACCCGGGAAATGGCGTTCACCCTGGCCCGGCGCCATGCGCGCACGCTGCGCATCCTGGCCGCGGTTGCCTTGCTCGGCCTGCCGCTGCTGGCGCTTGGGCTGTCAGCCACCGGGGTCGCGCCGCCGCTTGCCGCGCTGGGACTGGCCGCGGCCGGCGGCCTGCTCGGGGCCTTCGTCGAACGCTGGCTGTTCTTCGCCGAGGCCCGCCACATGGTCACGCTGTACTACTGAGCCCCCCGCTCAGGGCAGCGACGGCAGGAACTGCGCGGCGCCCGCCTCGAGCAGGGAATGGGCGACATGGCGGCCCAGCGCCTCGGCATCGCCCACGCTCGCCGAAGCCTGCGCCCGCGCCACCCGGCCGTCGACGGCCGAGCCGACCAGGCCCTGCAAGGTCAACAGCCCCGCATCGAGGCGCGCGAACGCCGCCACCGGCACGTGGCAGCTGCCGTGCAGCGCGCGGTTCATGGCACGCTCGGCCTCGACGCAGGCACGGGTGTCGGCATGGTCGAGCGCCGCGCACAGCGCCTGCACGCGGGCGTCCCTGTCACGGGTCTCGATCACGATCGCGCCCTGCGCCGGTGCCGGCAACCACCTCGGCGCATCCAGCCGGGCACGGATGCGCGATGCGAACCCCAGCCGTTCCAGCCCGGCACAGGCCAGCACGATGGCGTCGTAGTCGCCGTCGTCCAGCCTGGCCAGGCGCGTGTTGACGTTGCCGCGCAGGTCTCGCAAGGCCAGGTCGGCGCGAAGCGCGCGCAACTGCGCCTGCCGGCGCAGCGACGAGGTCCCCACGCGCGCGCCCGCCGGCAACGCGTCGATGCCGTCGTGGTGGTTGCTGACGAAGGCATCGGCATGGTCGGCGCGAGGCAGGATCGCCGGCAGCGCGAACGGACCTTCCAGGTCCATCGGCACGTCCTTGAGCGAATGCACCGCGCAATCGGCCTCGCCGCGCAGCATCGCCAGCTCCAGTTCCTTGAGGAACAGGCCCTTGCCGCCGATCGCCGCCAGGGAGCGGTCCAGCACTTCGTCGCCGCGCGTGGACAGCGGCACCAGCGAGACCATGAGTCCCGGATGCGCGTCGCGCAACGCCTCGGCAACGTGCTCGCTCTGCCACAGGGCGAGCGGACTCTTGCGGGTGGCGATGCGCAGCGTCTCCATGCCGGCATTATCGCCGGAGCCGGGGGCTTGCGGCCGCTAGAGGTGCTTCACGGTGTCGCGCAGCTGGGCCACGCAGCGGCGGCTGACCTCGAGCGGGTGGTCCCCGTGGTGCAGGATCGCATGCACGTGGCCGTTGGGGTCGCGCCTGAGCTCGAGGATCTCGTGCCGCGCCACCAGGCAGTTGCGGTGGATGCGCAGGAAGCGGTCGCCGAACTCGTCCTCCAGCGACTTCAGCGACTCCTCGATCAGGTCCTCCCCGCGCGCGTGGTGGACCACCACGTACTTTTCCTCGGCCTGCAGGTAGTAGACATCCTCGACGGGGATCAGGCGCAGGCTGCCGCGCAGCCGGGCGCACAGGTGGGTGCGGTGCTTGCCGCCATCGCCGGCGTGGTCGCGGCCGATGGTGAAGGTCCGGGCGCGCTCGATCGCGGCCTGCAGGCGCTCGGCGCGCACCGGCTTGACCAGGTAGTCGACGGCCGCCGCATCGAAGGCCGACAGCGCGTGCGCGTCGTAGGCGGTGCAGAAGACCACCGCCGGTCGCGGCTCGAACGCCGCCAGGTGCCGTGCGACTTCCAGGCCGTCGATGCCCGGCATCGCGATGTCCAGCAGCACCAGGTCGGGATCGTGTTCGGCGCAGGCGTGCAGCGCCTCGCGGCCGTCGCCGGCCTCGGCCACCAGTTCGACGCCGTCCTGCTCCGCAAGCAGCGCGCGCAGGCGCTCGCGTGCAAGCGGTTCGTCGTCGGCGATCACGATTCGCATGCCGGACTGCCCTCCCTCAAGGTCCCCGAAGCGCGGGCTCAATCCAGTGGCAGGCTGAGCTCGCAGTCATAGTAGCTTCCGTCCTGCCGGCAGGCCATGCGCGCCCGCGGGCCGTAGGCGTATTGCAGGCGATGGCCGATGCTGCGCTGCGCGTGGCCGCTGCCCTGCGACGCGCCATCGCCGATCGTGGTACGTGGCGGCGCCGGATTGCGGATGCGGATCGACAGGCGTTGCGGGCTGGCGGCCAGCGAAACCTCGATCAGCCCGCCTTCGGGCAGCCGCGAAATGCCGTGCAGCACCGCGTTCTCCAGCAGCGGCTGCAACACCAGCCGCGGCATCGCCAACGCCCAGGGCAGGGGCTCCTGCTTGTCCCACGCCACCTGCAGGCGTTCGCCGAGGCGCAATTGCTCGATCGCCAGGTATTGCTCGGCCAGCGAGACCTCGTCGGCGAGCGTCGAGGGCGCCGTGCCCGCGCCCAGCGCCGCGCGGAACAGGTCCGACAGGTCCAGCACCGCGCGCTCGGCGACCAGCGGGTCGCGCCGCACCAGGCTGGCGATCATGTTCATGCTGTTGAACAGGAAGTGCGGGCGGATGCGCGCCTGCAGCGCGTCGGCTTCGGCGCGCGCATGCGCCGACACCTGCGCCTGCCAGCGATCCACTGCATGGAAGTACCGCAGCGCCAGCGCGAAGATGAGCACGGTGATCGCCGTGGAGCCCCCGAGGAAACGCCAGAACGCCGGCCGGACGTCCGCCGGGAACAGGGTCGCGAGCACGGCATGGGCGATGGCCGACGCCGCGAGCGCCACCAGCGCCGACAGGACCAGGGCCAAGGCCATGCCCGCGGACATGGGCAGTCGCGACAACCGCGGCCGGGCCACGCACAGCAGCACCGAGACCGTCAGGGTCAGCCACAGCGCATACGCGCTGGCGGCCAGGAACTCGTCCACGCTCCAGGAGCGCAGGCCGTCCGGCGCCAGCGCGATGACGACCACCACCAGTTCGGCGAGCGCAAGCATCGTCGCCAGCCGTGGCAGGCGACACAGGTCCGGCAGCCACGTCGCCGGGGCGCCTGCCTGGCTCATGCCAGCCGCCCGCTCATCCGCGCAGCCGTGCCGACATCCAGTCGCCGAGGTCGCTGATTTCCTCGGCACACACGGCGTGCGGCATGGGATAGCGCCGCCAGTCGACGTCGAAACCGAGCTTGCGCAGCAGTGCGGCACTCTGCTCGCCGGCGGCGCAAGGCACCACCGGGTCCTGCGTCCCGTGCGCCATGAACACCGGCTGCGACGACGCGCCGGGCGCCAGCAGCGCTTTCGCGTTGTGCGCGGAGGGCAGGTAGGTGGACAAGGCGACCAGCCCGGCGAATGGCGCGCGGCTGCGCAATCCCGCCGCCAGCGTGATCGCCCCGCCCTGCGAGAATCCGGCCAGCAGCACCCGGTTGCGCGGCACGCCCCGATCGCCTTCCCGCGCCACGAGCGCCTCGACCTGCGCGATCGACTCGTCGACGCCCGCCTCGTCGGCCCGGTTGGCCAGGTCGAAATCGCGGATGTCGTACCAAGCGCGCATGCGCATGCCGTTATTGATGGTCACGGCGCGCATCGGCGCATGCGGGAACACGAAGCGGATCGAAGGCCAGCCAGGCCGCACCAGCTGCGGCACGATCGGCTCGAAATCGCCTCCATCGGCGCCAAGCCCGTGCAGCCAGACCACCGACCATCCCGGATCGGCCCCGGTCTGCAGTTCCAACGTGTCCAGAAGCTTCCCCGTGTCGTTCATGCGTCCCCTGCCGTGGTGGTGGGCCTGCCAGGACTCGAACCTGGAACCAAAGGATTATGAGTCCTCTGCTCTAACCATTGAGCTACAGGCCCGCCGCCGGATTATCGCCGCCGCGGCCGGAAACACGAAGCCCGCCATGTGGCGGGCTTCGTGGACGCTGTGCGGTCGGCTGCTCAGTCGATGTCGAGGAAGCTGCGAAGCTGTTCGGAGCGGCTCGGGTGCCGAAGCTTGCGCAGGGCCTTGGCCTCTATCTGGCGGATGCGCTCGCGGGTCACGTCGAACTGCTTGCCGACCTCTTCGAGGGTGTGGTCGGTGTTCATGTCGATGCCGAAGCGCATGCGCAGCACCTTGGCCTCGCGAGGGGTGAGGCCCGCAAGCACCTCGTGGACGGTTTCCGACAGGTTGATGTTGGTGGTGGTGTCCACCGGGGACTCGACGTTGAGGTCCTCGATGAAATCGCCCAGGTGCGAGTCCTCGTCGTCGCCGATCGGGGTCTCCATCGAGATCGGCTCCTTCGCGATCTTCATCACCTTGCGGATCTTGTCCTCGGGCATCTCCATTTCCTTGGCCAGCTCCTCCGGCGTGGCCTCGCGGCCGAACTGCTGGAGCATCTGGCGGGAAATGCGGTTGAGCTTGTTGATCGTCTCGATCATGTGCACCGGGATGCGGATGGTGCGCGCCTGGTCGGCGATCGATCGGGTAATCGCCTGGCGGATCCACCACGTGGCGTAGGTCGAGAACTTGTAGCCGCGGCGGTACTCGAACTTGTCGACCGCCTTCATCAGGCCGATGTTGCCCTCCTGGATCAGGTCCAGGAACTGCAGGCCGCGGTTGGTGTACTTCTTGGCGATCGAGATCACCAGGCGAAGGTTGGCCTCGACCATTTCCTTCTTGGCCTTGCGCGCCTTGGCTTCGCCATAGGCCATCGCGCGGCTGATTTCCTTGAGGTCGTTCAAGGTCACCATCATCGCCTTCTCGATGGCCAGGGTGGCCTCCTGCTCGGCGATGATCTGGTCCTTGACCTCGCGCAGCCCGGACGACCACTTCTGCTTGCGCTTCAGCACGTCGTCGACCCAGCCGGTGTTGGTCTGGTTGCCTTCCCAGCTGCGGATGAATTCCTTCCGGGGCATCCGCGCCACGCGCGTGGCCAGGTGCAGGATCCGGCGCTCGTGGCCCTTGATCTCGGCGACCACGTCGCGCAACTTCTTGACCAGGGTATCGGTCAGCGGCAGCGGCAGCTTGAAGTCCACGAAGATGGCGGCCATCTCCTCGCGCAGCTTCACCACCGGCTTGGCGGTGGGGCCGTTCTTGGCGACGGATTTCAGGAACTTGGCGTACAGCGCCGACAGCGCCTCGAAGCGGCGCGTGATCTCCGCCGGATCCGGGCCGGCCGGGCCGGTGTCCTCTTCCTCTTCCTCGTCCTCGTCGTCGTCGTCCTTGGCCTTCTTGGCGTTCTTGGCATCCTTGCCATTGGTGTTGGCCGGCGGCGGCGGATCGTCGTCGAGCAGGTCGAGGAAGCCCACGATCAGCTCGGCCTGGCGCTTCTTGCCGGCCTTGTGCAGCTCGTAGTCCGCCAGGATCATCTCGATGGTCCACGGGAAGGTGGCCAGAGACGCCTGCATCTGGTTGAGGCCTTCCTCGATGCGCTTGGCGATGGCGATCTCGCCTTCGCGGGTGAGCAGTTCGACCGTGCCCATCTCGCGCATGTACATGCGCACCGGGTCGGTGGTGCGACCGCCTTCGGCGTCGAGCGCGGTCAGCGTCGCCGCGGCTTCCTCGGCGGCGGTGTCGTCGACGTCGCGGTTGCCGGTGGAGTCGCCGGTGATCAGCAGCGTGTCGGCATCCGGCGCGCTTTCGTGCACCTCGATGCCCATGCCGTTGATCATGCTGATGATGTCCTCGATCTTCTCCGGGTCGACGAGGTCGTCCGGGAGGTGGTCGTTGACTTCGGCGTAGGTCAGGTAGCCCTGTTCCAGCCCCTTGCTGATCAGGAGCTTGATGTCGGACTGCTGGGCGGGGCGTGCGTTCGCCATCAGGGCGCTTACCGTGGACAAGTGAACCCGTAATTATACCAGTCGTGCCGGCGGGAAGGCCCTGAACGGGGGATTCAGGCCGCGCCGGCCCCGCGCCCGCCGGGCGGAAGCGGGGCGAGGGCGGTGCGTTTGGCCGGATTGCCCGGCTGCCATCGATATGGGTCCGGAACGGCGGGTTTCCACCCTCGGCCGGGCTCGCCCGCGACGTCTCGTTCCCGGCACCCGCGCCTGCCTGCCCAGGCGCGGCGCAGGAACCTCTCCAGGGGGGCGTCGACCCTGCCAGGGGGCAACGGGCCGGCGCCGTTCCTGGGAGCGCCACCGCAAGCGGTCACCGCCAACGCACCGGCTCATGCCCTGAGCAGGAAGGTCACCGGGCCGTCGTTGACGAGGGCCACCGCCATGCTGGCGCCAAAGCGACCGGTTTCCACGGGCCCCGCATGCCGTTCCCGGCACCGGGCGACCAAACTTGCAAACACCGGTCCGGCTGTCTCCGGGGCTGCGGCGGTGGAGAACCCGGGCCGCATGCCCGACGACGTGTCGGCGGCCAGGGTGAACTGACTGACCAGCAGCAGGCCGCCGCCGGTGTCGGACAGGGCGCGGTTCATGCGTCCCTGGGCATCGGCGAATACCCGGTATCCGAGCAGCCGGTCGGCCATCCGCGCGACCTGGGCGTCGCCGTCGCCCGGCTCGACGCCGACCAGCGCCAGCAGGCCCCCGTCGATGGCGCCGACACGCTCGCCGTCCACGTCGACATGCGCATGGGTGACGCGCTGGATCAGGGCAAGCATGGCGACGGGACTCCCACGGACGGACGGCACCCGCGGGAAACTAGCAGGTTGCAGGCCCCGTTAGACTCCCTCGATGGCCGATGCCGCCGCCCGCCTGCTGCTCCTGCTCGCCGCGATCGTGGGCCGCCTGCCGTGGCCGTTGCTGCGCGCCCTCGGCGACGGCATCGCCTGGCTGTGGCTGCGGCTGGACGCGCGGGAGAGCCGGGTGGTGCGGCGCAACCTCGAGCTGGCCTACCCGGAGTTGCTGCCGCAGCAGCGCGCTGACCTGCATCGCGCCGTCCTGCGCACGACCGCCCGGCAGACGCTGGAAACCCTGCGTTTCTGGACCCGCCCGCATGCCGACAACCTTGCCCGGATCCGGACGTGCCACGGCACCGAACACCTCGATGCCGCCATCGCCGCCGGGAAGGGCGTCATCGTCGCCGCGCCCCACCACGGCAACTGGGAGCTGCTCAACCAGTGGCTGGCGGCCCGCACGCCGCTGGCCATCCTGTACCGCCCCCCGGAGTCGGCCATCGGCGAGGCCTTCCTGCGCCGCGTGCGCCGCGACGCCGGGGCGCGCGTCACACAGGTACGGGCGGAGGGGCCGGGGATCCGGCAACTGTTCAAGCGACTGCGCGACGGCGGGGTGGTCGGCATCCTCCCGGACCAGCAGCCCAAGGCCGGCGATGGCGCGTTCGCGCCGTTCTTCGGCGTGCCGGCATTGACCATGACCCTGGTCGGCCGCCTGGCGTCGCGCAGCGGCGCGCCGGTCCTGTTCGCCTGGTGCGAGCGCACCGGTCCCGGCCTGGAATTCGCCTTGCACGTCGAACCGGCCCCGGAGGGGATCGGCGATCCCGACCCCGGGGTATCCGTCGCGGCCCTCAATGCCGGCGTCGAACGCATCGCCCGTCGCGACCCGGCGCAGTACCAGTGGACCTACAAACGCTACACAATCCGGCCCTCGCGCCGAGGCGAGGACAACCCCTACCGGGACCTGGAGCATCGACAGTGACGGCACCCGAACCCCGCCCCGCCCCGCACGACACCCCGCCAGCGCGGGCCACGGTGTGGGATGGCACCGGCTGGCAACCCTTGCCCACTCGCGCGCGGACGCTGTTCGTCCTGGGAAACCTGGCCGGCTTCGGCCTCCCGGCCGTGCTGGCGCTGATCCCGATCGGACTGTTCGCGCCGTGGGACGCGCTGAAGCTGCCGCTTTCCGTGGCCAGCCTGCTGGTGCTGCCCACCCTTGGGGTCTGGCTGGCGCTCAAGCAGTACCGTTACACGGGCTGGCGCCTGGACGCGCAGGGCTTTTCATTGCGCCGCGGCCGGATGTGGCGACTGGAGACCCAAGTGCCGATCTCCCGGGTCCAGCACCTGGACCTCAAGCGCGGGCCGCTGGAGCGTTATTTCAGGCTGGCGACGCTGGTCATCCATACCGCGGGGACCCGGCACAGCGCGGTCAACGTCGCGGGACTGGATGTCGACGACGCCGAGCGGCTGCGCGACACCCTGGGCCGGCAGATCGACGACGACGACCACGCCGATGACTGAGCCATCGAGCGGGCCACCCTTGCTGGCCGCGGATCCCGGCCGGGCGGAGCGGCGCCTGCATCCGTGGTCCTGGTTGTTCGTCCTGGTCCAGCAGCTCAAGCAGTTCGTGGTGCCCCTGGTCGCCCTGCTCGTGCTCGGGCGCGGCGACCGCTACATGCTGTATCCGTTGATCGGCGTCGGCGTGCTGGCCCTGATCTCGGTGTGGCAGTACTTCACCTATCGCTACCGCATCGCCGACGACAGCCTGGTCGTGCGCAGCGGCGTGTTCGAGCGCAGCCTGCGGCAGATCCCCTTCGCGCGCATCCACAACGTCGCCTTGCACCAGTCCTTGCTGCACCGCCTGTTCGGCGTCGCCGAGGTCCGGCTCGAATCGGCGGGCGGCCAGAAGCCCGAGGCGCAGATGCGCGTGCTGCAGCTGGCCGATGCGCTGGCGCTGGAACGGCTGATCCGCCATCGCGGCGTGGTCGTGGCCGACGCGCAGGCGGCGCAGGCCAATCCCGAGGACGCGGCCGAAACCCTGCTTTCGCTGCCGACGGCCGAGGTCGTGCGGCTGGGCCTGGTGTCCAACCGGGGCATGGTCGTGGTCGCCGGCGCCTTCGCACTGTCCTGGCAGGTGTTTCCCGACGACGTCGTGGAAGACGGTTTCCGGCGCATCGGCCGGGACGTCTTCGGTTACGCCAGCCAGTACGCCGGCGAGTTGCAGCTGGGCTGGGCGGCGACGGGGGTCGCGGCGCTGGCCGTGGTCCTGCTCGCGGTGGTCGTGCTGCGCGCGTTCTCGGTGGCGATCGCCCTGGTGCAGTTCCACGGGTTCACCCTGCAGGCGCACGGACGCCGGCTGACTGTCGAGCGCGGCCTGCTCACGCGCCTGCGGACCAGCGCGTCGCGACGTCGGATCCAGGCCTGGACGCTGGAGGAGGGCCTGTTGCACCGCTTGCTGCGGCGCCGCGGCCTGCACGTGGACATCGCCGTGTCCGAGCAGCAGAACGAACGCCGCGCCCTGCGCGAACTGGCGCCCATCGCGACGCCCGGCGCCTGCGACGCGCTGGTGCAACGCCTCCTGCCCCGCGGCGCGGCATGGCCGCCACCGGCCTGGCGATCGCTGCACCCGCACGCCTGGCTGCGCCTGTGGCTGCCGGGCCTGTTGCTGTCGGGGCTGGCCACCGCCGGGCTGACATGGCGCTTCGGTGCGTTGGGCTTGTTGGCCCTGGCATGGATCCCGTGGGCCGCCTTCGCCGCGCGGCAGCACGCCCGGCGCGCCGGCTACGCGCGCGACGCGCACCTGGTCGCGGTGCGCGAAGGCTGGTGGTCGCGCCATTGGCGCTTCGCCGAGATCGACAAGTTGCAGGCACTGCAGTTCCGGCAATCGCCGCTGGACCGCCGCATGGGCATGGCGTCGGTCTGGCTGGACACCGCCGGCGCGGGCTCGATGGGCCCGCCGCTGCGCGTCCGGCTGCTGCCGGAAGCACAGGCGCGGGAGTTGTACGACAGCTTGTCGCGGATCGTCGCCGCGCGGCCCTTGCGCTGGTAGGCGGGGGGCGGCGCGGACGGATCAGCCGCCCGGCCCCCAGTAGCCTATCCGGCGCCGCAACCTGAGTTTGCGCCAGAAGTTGATGGGCTTCTTGCACCGGTTGCTCCCCCCGGCTGCAATGAATGCCTCGACGGCGTCGACCACGCGCTCGCTCGACCGGCCGTCGCGGTAAGGGTGGATCGCGTCCGCGTAGCCGCGGATCTCACGCATCAGCTCCGGAGGCCGGGACAACGCGCACGCGATCGCAGGCTCGAATTGCGCCGGGTCGTCGATGTCGATCAGCTGGGGTCCCGGCCGGCGGTTGCGGAAGGTCACCACGGGCTTGCCGGTGAGCAGGAATTCGTTGAGCGCCGACGAGGTGTCGGAGCACATCATGTCCACCCGCCCGAACAGGTCGAGGATGTTGTCGTCGTCGGCGACGCGCAGGTGCGCGTTTTCCAGCGCGCGGAACTTCGCCACCGTGCCGGGATTCATCTTTGGGTGGAATGTGACTATCCACTTCCAGCGCCCGTCCCGCGACAGGCGCCGCACCTCGTCATGCAGGGTCTCGGCCGCGCTCCAGGATGGCGAGAACGTCGAGTGGTACAGGATCACCGGCGGCTCGCGCACTGGTTCGACCGCGCCGAACTGCGCCGCGAACGGATCGAGCTTCGGCCAGCCGGTCTCGGCGACACTGAAGTGGCCGAGTTCGTCCGCCAGCGCCTGGAACTTCGCCGTGTCACGCGGGCCGGTGGTGCAGTAGAGATCGAAGAACCCGCGCACGTGGATGTGACGAGGCTTGCCGGCGTCGAAGCCGTGGAATACCTCAACCTTCACCCCGGGGAAGAAGTGCGGGAGGTGGTTGCCCGGCGTGATCACCGCCCGCGGGTTCCAGCGGCGCACGCCTTCGACGTCGAGCAGCGGTTCGTCGTCGGCGAGGTCCGCGGCGCCGGGCCCGTCGAAGAACCATGCGGTTTCGCCGCCGCGCGCGCGGATCGCGGCCTGCAACGGGCGCAGGATCGCCAGCGCGTAGCGCTCCGAGCCGTACATCAGGTAGCGCCGCCTGCCGTCGTTCCTGTCGTCGTCCGCGTCGTTCATCGGTCCAGTCCGTGCCGAACCAGGACCTCGCGCGCCTGCGCGATCGAATCCGGGTTGCGGTGCATCTCGAAGTAGCGAAGCCGCTTGTACATCGCGTAGCTGGCCGCCACGTGGGCGACGACGAAGCCGCGCCAGCCGTCGAGGATGGCAAGCCGCAGCAGCCAGTCCTTCAGGAACGCCGCCAGGTACACCAGCGGTGCCATCCACACCCGGGGCGGCCGCGCCTTCGCGTGCCAGTCGCGGCACTTGAGCTCGGCGTAGCGCAGCACCTTGAGCTGCTTGTGCGGCAGCGTTGGATTGTGCAGATGGTGGAACGGCGCGGCGAACGTCTCCGCGCGCCCCTCCCAGCGCAGCGACTCGTGCACGCGCGCATCGGTCCAGCGGGCGCGGTCGCGACGGTACAGCCGCGCGAGCTTCTCGCCGACCATCGGACGGTACCAGCGCATCGGCGCGCCCATGTACCAGGTGCTCCGGCGCAGGATGCCGACGGCGGCATCGCCTTCGAGCAGGGCCGGCAAGCGGCGCTCGAGTTCGGCCACCAGCGGCGGCTCGAGGAATTCGTCGGCGTCCAGCGCCAGGATCCAGTCGTGCGCGGCGTGGGCGGAGGCGGCGTTGCGTTGCTGTCCGAAGCCCAGCCAGTCCTGGTGGACGACGCGCGCGCCGTGCGCCCGTGCGATCGCCACGGTGTCGTCGGTGCTCCCGCTGTCGACGACTACCTTGTCGGCCGCGAACGGCACGCTGTCCAGGCAACGGGCAATGTTCGCGGCCTCGTCGTGGGTAATCACCACGAGGCTGATCGGCAGCGTCGGCATGGCAGCGATGGTAACCGGGCCCCCGGCCTCATGCACCCGAATGGAGGCCGAAGTCGAACTGGAACAGGCGCGGCGCATCACATTGCAGGCATACCTCATCCGGACGGCGCCACGCCAATGTTGGTGTCGATGCGTAGCCACCAGTAGGTCGCGCCGTGGATGCTGCGCCATCGGACACGGCGTGTCGCTGGACGTCGCGGCCAAGCCCCGAACGACGACCCTCGAGCCCCTGTCCCGGACGAAGGACCCGGCGGGACCGCGCAAGGTCGATGTGTCGTCGCGAATTGGCCGTGCGACCTACCGGCTTCGCGTGGGCACGGCATGGTCCGGGCATCCGCGCGGCAATGCCGCGGCCGGCACCAGCCACCAGTCGCGCCGGTTGGCGATGCCGACGTGGATCGCGCGCGTCCGGTCCACGCAGTCCTGGATCGAGTCGCCCAGGACGAAGAGCCAACGCCGCTCCGGCGCCTGCCGCAACCACGCCGCCCCGCGGTGCCACTGCACGTCCCACTCGGTGCCCCAGTGCTCCTCCTTGCCGAAGCCGAAGGTGGTCACCGGGCGGTCGGCTTCGTACATGTTCTGTTCGCGCCAGGCGACCATGCCCAGTTCGGCGTCCGGGCCGATGAGCCGCCCGGCCTCGGTCATCACCTCGGCCGCGGACGAGGACCGGTTGAGGATCGGGTAGCCGATCAACCCGAAGACCACCCACAGTCCGGCCAGGCCCGCCACCGCCGCGTGGGCGCCCCGACGCGCCCCGAACCACAACACCACGCCCGTGATCCAGCCGGCGATCGCCAGCAGGAACCAGCCCAGCTGCAAGGCCTCGTGGTGGTGCAGGCCGCGTTCGGCGACCAGTTTCCGCTCGAAGCCGAAATCCCCCAGCAGCAACGCCGCGCCAACCACCAGCGTCGCCAGCCCCAACCCGGCGATGAAGCCGAGCGCGAGCCGCGGCGGCCAGCGCTTGCGCAGCAGGCCCGGCACCAGCGGCGCGACGGCCAGGCAGGCCATCGGCAGCGCCGGCATGATGTACACGTCGCGCTTGCCATCGGGGATTGAGAAGAACACGACGACCAGCGCCCACCAGACCAGCGGCAGGAGGTAGCGGGCATCGCGGCGTCGCAGTCGCCTTCGCCACGCGGGAATCGCCCACGGGAAGGCCAGCGCCATCGGCAGCCACAGGGACGCCATCACGCCGAAGTGGTACCAGGCCGCCTTGTGGTGGTCCCAGGATTGGGTGTAGCGCTGCACCGTCTGCCGGAACAGGATGTCGTCGAGGTAGGCGCGGTACGCGGGGTCGGGATGCGTGAGCGCCGTGGACACCATGGGCCCCAGCCAGAGGCCGGCTGCGAGGACGAACGCCAGCGGCCCGAGCCAGAACCTGCCATCGCGCAGCAGCGCGCCGCGCGCTTGGGCACCGGCCGTGGGCAGCCATCCCCGCCACAGCGCGAACAGCGCCGGCAGCACCATCAGCAGCGCCAGGGCGCCGACGCCCTTGGTGATCGTGCCCAGGCCGGCGGCGAACCAGCCCAGCGTCCACATCCGCCAGTCCGGCCCCTTCAGGAAATGCCGCAGCAACCCGTAGTTGGCCAGCGTGATCCAGAACGTCACAAGCGGGTCGATCTGCGCCTTCTTGGCCTGGAAGGTGAACTGGAACGCGAACAGCAGCGCCCATGCCGCGTAGATCCCCACCCGCGGCGTCCACAGCCGGCGACCCAGGTCGTACACGCACCACAGCGTGCCCAGCGCCGCCAGCAGCGACGGCAGCAGGAAGGCGATGCGCCATTCGCGGACCAGCGTGTTGGCAGTCGCCTGCAGCCACATCAGCATCGGCGGCTTGTCGGAATACAGCTCGGTGCCGCGCTGCGGGAACAGCCATTGGCCGCTGTCGACCATCTGCTTGGCCACCAGCGCGAAGCGCGGCTCGTCGGCCGGCCAAGGGTCGCGCAACCCCATCCCGGCGCCTAGCACCAGGACGGCCACGACGGCGAGCAGCCAGACATCGCGGGAATGACGGGTCTCGAGCATGCGCGGATTCTAGGCGAAGCGCATGCCCGCACCGGCACGCCGGCCATCGCACGGTGCGCGAGGCAGCCCGGGTCGACCGGCTACGACCGTCGCTGCAACCGTGCGTAGAAGAAGCCGTCCATCCCGGCCTCGCCAGGCAGGCGCTGGTGGCCGGCGCCGGTGTCCGCACCGAAGCGCGGATCGAGCGGAACGAGGATCGCGTCCGGCGTGCGAGCCAGGAACGCCTCGACCTGGCGTTGGTTCTCGTCCCGGAGGACCGAGCACGTCGCGTACAGCAGGCTCCCCCCCGGCGCCAGCAGCGGCCAAAGCGCGTCGAGGAGGCGGCGCTGCGTGTCCAGCAGCCCATCGAGGTCGCTCCCGCGGCGGTGCAGCAGGATGTCCGGCTGGCGTCGGACGATGCCGGTGGCGGAACAGGGCGCATCGACGAGGATGGCGTCGAACGACTCGCCGTCCCACCAGGTGGCGGTGTCGGTGGCGTCGGCCGCCTTCAGCTCGGCCGCCGCGCCGACGCCTAGCCGTGCGAACGTCGCGCGGACCTTTTCCAGCCGCGCGGGGTCGATGTCGAGGGCGAGCAGGCGCAAGAAAGGATCGCGCTCCAGCAGGTGCGCGGACTTGCCGCCCGGCGCGGCACAGGCGTCGAGCACGCGTGCGCCCGGCGGCGGCGACAGCGCGTCGGCGACGGCCTGCGCGGCGGCATCCTGCACCGACACGTCGCCGTCGTCGAACCCGGGCAACCGCGTCACCGGCGTCGCGTCTTCCAGCCGCAGCGCATCGTCGAAGCCGGGCTGTTCCGTCGCCGGCAATCCTGCCTCGGCGAGGCGGTCGCAATAGGCCTGGCGGCCGCCGCGCCGGCGATTGACCCGCAGCCACATCGGTGCGCGCCCGGCACTGGCCGCGACGATGCCGTCGAACTCCGCGGGCCAGTCCGATCGCAGGCGTGCCTGCAGCCACTCCGGCCAGGCCGCTTCCGGCGCCACGTCGACCAGCCCCTCGCGCTGCGCGCGTCGCAGCAAGGCGTTCACCAGGCCCGCTTGGCGCGAACGGCCCAGTGCGCGCGCCGCCTCCACGGTCGCGCCGACGGCCGCATGCGGCGCCAGGCCCAGCGCGTCGAGCTGCGCGAACCCCACGTGCAGCAGGGCGCGCAACACGCCATCCCGGCGGGGCACCGGCTTGGCCATCCACGCCGCCAGGCTGGCCTCATGCCGCGCGTGCTGCCGCAGCGCGGCGAAGCAGATCGCCTCGACCAGGGCGCGATCGCGGGGATCGGGCAGGCGAGGCAATGCGCTCGCCAGTTCCCCCTTGAGCGAGCGGCCATCGTGCATGACCGCGTCGAGCACGCGCGCGGCCGCGACGCGTGACGCCGCCCCCGCGCTCACGCGTCCACCCTAGCCCGCACCCGCGGGCGGGGCCGGGACGGCGAGGTCGCGCCTCGCATTGAGGTAGTCCGCCGCGGTGATCGCCTTGCCGCCGGCCCGCTGCAAGGTGCGGATGCGCAGCGCGCCTTCGCCGCAGGCGACGTCGATGCCATCCCGGCCGCCGTGCAGCACGGTGCCCGGGGCGGCGCGGTGCGCCAGCGGCAGGGCAACCGCGGCATGCACGCGCACGCGCTCCCCCGCGATCTCGGCTTCGGCCATCGGCCAGGGATTGAACGCGCGCACCTTGTTCGCCAGCGCCGCCGCGGGTCGCGCCCAGTCCAGCGGCGCCTCGGACTTGTCCAGCTTGCGCGCATGGGTGGCGCCGCTATCCGGCTGCGGCCGGGCCACCGGCAGCATCGTGGCGCGCAACAGGCCGAGGCCATCGGCCAGCACCTGCGCACCCAGCGCCGCGAGGCGGTCGTGCAACTCGCCCGAGGTTTCCGACGCGCCGATCTCCAGCGACTGCGAGAGCAGGACCGGGCCGGTGTCGAGCCCCTTCTCCATCTGCATCAGGCACACGCCGGTCTGCGTGTCGCCGGCCTCGATCGCACGCTGGATTGGCGCTGCCCCGCGCCACCTGGGCAGGAGGGAGGCATGCACGTTCCAGCAGCCGTATGCGGGGATGTCGAGCACCGCCTGCGGCAGGATCAGGCCGTAGGCCACCACCACCATCAGGTCCGGTTCGAGCGCCCGCAGCGCGTCCTGGGACGCCTGCGACTTCAGCGTCTCCGGCTGCACGACCTCGAACCCGCGCTGCAGCGCCTCCAGCTTGACCGGGGACGGCTGCAGCGAACGGCCACGCCCGGCGCGACGATCCGGCTGGGTGTAGACCGCGACGATCTCGGCGCGGTTGGCCGCCGCGCGCAGCGAAGGCACGGCGAATCCGGGGGTGCCGGCGAACACGATCCTCACGCCGGCGCCGTCCACCGCGCGGCCAGGCGGCTCCCGCACCGACGCGTGGCGCGTCGCGCGACCCGCGGGCCGCGCGCTTCGCATCGGCGAGCGGTCATTGCTAGTCCCTGCCCTTCTGCAACTTCTCGTACTTCTTCAAGGCCCGGTCGCGCTTGAGCGGGGACAGGTGATCGATGAAGAGCTTGCCGTCGAGGTGGTCGACCTCGTGCTGGACGCAGGTCGCCAGCAGCCCGTCGACCTCCAGCACGAAGGGTTTGCCGTGGCGGTCCAGCGCCTCGACCTCGATGCCATCGGCGCGCGTCACGTCGGCGAAGATGCCGGGGATGGACAGGCATCCCTCCTGGTGAACGCGCAGCTGCTCGGTGCGGCGGCGAATGACCGGGTTGACGAAGACCAGCGGCGAATCGCGCTCCTCGCTCACGTCGATGATCATGAAGCGCTCGTGGGTGTCCACCTGGGTGGCGGCCAGCCCGATCCCGGGGGCCGCGTACATGGTCTCGAACATGTCGTCGAGCAGGCGCTGGAAGGCGGGTTCGGACGTCCGGTCGGGCGCCGTCGGCGCGGCGACCTTGCGCAGGCGGGGATTGGGGTGTTCCAGGATATGGATCAGGGGCATGGCTGGGCGGTCGGGCGGCGGCAAAGGGTGGCAGCGGTCACAACCGCGGCCGATCACGCCATTGTAGCCCCGGCGAGCTTGCCTTTGGCCGGTATTTCTGGGCTATAGTGCTGGCGCTGCAAGGGGAAATCTTCAAGGGGAGCAAGTAGATGGCCGTCATGCTTCAGCGCCTTTCTCAGGGGCTACGCACGGGTTTCGCGGTCGCGCTGCTGACGGTGGCGACCTACGCCGCTGCGCAGGGCGTGCGCGGCGACCACCCGGACACCTACGTGGTGCAGCGCGGCGACACGCTGTGGGACATCGCGGGTCGCTTCCTCAAGCGGCCCTGGCTGTGGCCGGAAATCTGGCAGGCCAACCCGCAGATCCACAACCCGCACCTGATCTATCCAGGCGACGTCATCAGCCTGGCCTACCTCAACCGGCTCGGCCTGGAGCCCGGTCCCCGCGACGGCGCGCCGATCACGGCCGTCCCGCTGTCGGAGATCGAACCATTCCTGAAGGACCTGCGGGTCGTCGACCGCTACGAGCACCTGCCCTACGTGGTCGGCCTTGAGGACGACCGCCTGCGCGCCTCGCGCGGACAGGTGGCCTACGTGCGCGGCCTGGCCAATGCCGTCCCCGGCACGCGCTACGCCGTGGTGCGCCCGACGGTGCAGTACACGCACCTCGAGCGTGCCGGCATGTGCTGCGACATCTTCCCGAAGAACGACCTCGACTACCGCGGCCGCCGCGAGCTGGACTTCCAGCAGTTCTGGACCAACGCCGTGTTTCCCGAGAAGGGCTCGGAGATCCTCGGCTACGAGCTGATGAAGCTCAACGTCGGCACCATCACCCGCGGCGAAGTCGGCGGCATCGAGGCCAGCACCCTGCTGCTGGACGAGGAAGGCCGCGAGGTCCGCATCGGCGACCGCCTGGTCGCAGTCGACCCCCAGCCCTACGACCTGCAGTTTTTCCCGCACCCGCCCAGGGCGCAGACCGAGTACGGTCGCGCACGCGTCATCGCCGTGGCCGACATGCTCACCTCCGGCGGCCCGCGCGACGTGGTCGCGCTCTCGGTCGGTGCGCGCGAAGGCATCGACAACGGCACCGTGTTCTCGATCTGGCGCGAAGGCAGCAACGTCGTCGACGAGGTCCGCTACGGCCGGGACCGCGAGCCGTTCACCGTGGACTTCGAGGACAAGGTGCGCCTGCCCGACGAGTTCGCCGGCCACGTGATGGTGTTCCGCACCTTCGAACGGGTCAGCTACGGCCTGGTCATGGACAGCATCAAGCCCAGCCGCGTCGGCTACCACCTCAAGCATCCCGACGCGCCTTACTGACGCCTGGGGGGGTCCGGGTAGGCGCATTCCTACCCGCCAGCACGACGGCGCCCGAGGGCGCCGTCGTCGTTTCCGCGCCAGGCTTCCGGGATGGACACCGAACGCACCCACGCCCTGTTGCGCCTCGTCGCCGCAGGGGGCCGCACCGCCCCGCGAAGACGACTGCTGGAGGACCATCCCGATCCCGCCACCGCCTGCGCGGCCGGGCCGGAGGCCTGGCGCCGAGCCGGCATGGATGCCGCCCAGGCGCAGGCCTTGCGCGACGGCGCGCCGGGCACGCTGGACCGGAGCGTCGCCTGGCTGGCCCAGCCGGACCACCACCTGATCGGTTGGTCCGACCCCGACTACCCGGCCCTGCTGCGTCGCATCCCCAGTCCTCCGCTGGCGCTGTTCGTCGCCGGCGACCCGGCCTTGCTGTGGCATCCGGCGGTCGCCATCGTCGGCAGCCGCTCGCCCAGCGCCGGGGGCCTGGACAATGCACACGGCTTCGCGCATGCCCTGTGCCGGGCAGGGTTCGCCGTTACCAGCGGCCTGGCGGCCGGCATCGACACCGCCGCCCACGCGGCCGCACTCGGCGCCGGCGGCGGAACGGTCGCGGTCCTGGGCACCGGCATCGACGTGCCTTACCCCAGGGGCAACGGCAGCCTGCACGCCCGGATCGCGGCCTCGGGCGCGGTGGTCAGCGAGCACCCGCCGGGCACCGGGGTGCGTCGCGAGCACTTCCCCAGCCGCAACCGGATCATTGCCGGGCTGTCGCTGGGCACCCTCGTGGTCGAGGCCGCGGCACGCTCGGGGGCGCTGATCACCGCACGCCTCGCGGCCGAGTCGGGGCGCGAGGTCTTCGCCATCCCGGGCTCGATCCACAATCCCAAGGCGCGCGGCTGCCATCGACTGATCCGCGACGGTGCCGCGCTGGTCGAGGACGCGGCTGAATTGATCGAGGCCATCGCCCCGCTCGCGGCGGAACTGGGGGAGGCCTTGCGCCATCGGCTTGGCGACCCCAACTCGTTATCCGGCGATGCCGGCCAGCCGGCACCGCAGGTCACCGCACCCGACGATCCCGACCACCAGCGCTTGTGGGAAGCCCTCGGGCACGACCCCACGGGTATGGATCGACTGGTGCTCCGCACCGGATTGACGGCCGCACGGCTGTCCTCCATGCTGCTGCTCATGGAGCTGGAGGGCCGTGTCGCGGTCGAACATGGCCGGTATTCGCGCAAGTCCTTTCACCAGGCGCCCTCGGGCGCAGGCCGGGGGTAAATGAAAGAGAGCATCCTGGACGTCCTGCTCTACCTGTTCGAACACTATTTCACCGAAGACGCGGACCTGGTCCGCGACCGCGACTCCCTCCAGAACGGCCTGCTCCAGGCCGGTTTCAGCCCCGCCGAGATCAGCAAGGCCTTCGACTGGCTCGACGCCCTCGCAGACCAGCGCCCGACGGCCGGCGTGCCCCGCGCCAACGGTCCCACCCGTGTCTACTTCGGTGCCGAACTCGACAAGCTCGACGTCGAATGCCGCGGCTTCCTGCTGTTCCTGGAACAGCACGGCATCCTCGACGCCGACCAGCGTGAGCTGGTGCTGGACCGTGCCATGGCCCTGGACCAGGACGACCTGGACCTGGACGACCTCAAGTGGGTGGTGCTCATGGTGCTGTTCAACCAGCCCGGCGCCGAAGCCGCCTACGCGTGGATGGAAACGCAGATGTTCGTCGACGAGCCCGAACCCGTGCACTAGCCCCGGACGGTCCGATCGGGCGCGGCTGTGCTTGACAGCGCGTGCCATGGCGTGATTCCACTATAAATAGAGCGAACCTGAACGCCCGAGGCCGCCGGCCCCGGGCGTCGTCTTCTCCAGCCCCACGCACAGGCAAGGCCGGCGGCCCTGCCCGGAACCCCCAACCCCATGGCCAAGAACCTCCTCATCGTCGAGTCGCCCGCAAAGGCCAAGACGATCAACAAGTACCTGGGCAAGGATTTCCAGGTCCTTGCCTCCTATGGCCACGTCCGCGACCTGGTGCCGAAGGAAGGGGCGGTCGATCCCGACAACCACTTCGCGATGCGCTACGAGACGATCGAGAAGAACGAAAAGCACGTCACCGCCATCGCCAAGGCCGCCAAGGCCGCCGACAGCATCTACCTGGCGACCGACCCGGACCGCGAGGGCGAGGCGATCAGCTGGCACATCGCGGAGATCCTGAAGGAGCGCGGGCTGCTCGAGGACAAGACCTTGGAGCGGGTGGTGTTCACCGAGATCACGCCGCGTGCGATCAAGGACGCGATGGCACGTCCGCGCACGATCGCCGTCGACCTGGTCGACGCCTACCAGGTCCGGCGCGCGCTGGATTACCTCGTCGGCTTCAACCTGTCGCCGGTGTTGTGGCGCAAGGTGCAGCGGGGGCTGTCGGCCGGTCGCGTGCAATCGCCCGCGCTGCGCATGATCGTGGAGCGGGAGGAGGAGATCGAGGCCTTCGTGGCGCGCGAGTACTGGTCGGTCGAGGCCGAGTGCGCGCATCCCTCCCAGGCCTTCACCGCGCGGCTCACCCGGCTGGACGGCAAGAAGTTCGAGCAGTTCACGATCACCGACGGCGACACCGCCGAGGCCGCGCGCCGGCGCATCGTCGACGCCGCCAAGGGCGCGCTGCACGTCACCGACGTCGCCAGCAAGGAACGCAAGCGGCGGCCCTCGCCGCCGTTCACCACCTCGACGCTGCAACAGGAGGCCTCGCGCAAGCTGGGCTTCACCACCCGCCGCACGATGCAGGTGGCGCAGAAGCTGTACGAGGGCGTCAACATCGGCGAAGAGGGCACGGTCGGCCTGATCAGCTACATGCGTACCGACTCGGTCAGCCTGTCCAACGACGCCCTGGGCGAACTGCGCGACGTCATCGCCCGCGACTTCGGCACCAGTGCGTTGCCCGACAAGCCCAACGTCTACAAGACCAAGGCCAAGAACGCGCAGGAGGCGCACGAAGCCATCCGCCCGACCTCGGCCTTGCGCACCCCCGCGCAAATCGCGAAGTTCCTCGACGACGACGGCCGCCGCCTGTACGAGTTGATCTGGAAACGCGCGGTGGCGTGCCAGATGGTGCCGGCGACCCTCAACACGGTCAGCGTCGACCTCGCCGCCGGCGGCGACCATACCTTCCGGGCCACCGGCACCACGGTCATCGATCCCGGCTTCCTCGCGGTCTACGAGGAGGGCAAGGACAGCAAGGGCAAGGAAGACGAGGACGAGGGCCGCAAGCTGCCCGCCATGAAGCCCGGCGACCGCGTGCCGCTCGACCGCATCCACGCCGACCAGCACTTCACCGAACCGCCGCCGCGCTTCTCCGAGGCGAGCCTGGTCAAGGCGCTGGAGGAGTACGGCATCGGCCGCCCGTCCACCTACGCCTCGATCATCCAGACCCTGCAGTTCCGCAAGTACGCCGAACTCGAGAACCGCCGATTCCGCCCGACCGACGTCGGCCGCGCCGTGTCCAACTTCCTCAGCAACCACTTCGCCCGCTACGTCGACTACGACTTCACCGCCAAGCTCGAGGACGAGCTGGACGCGGTCTCGCGCGGCGAGCAGGACTGGGTGCCGCTGATGGAGACCTTCTGGGGCCCGTTCAAGGAGCTGGTGGACGAGAAGACCGAATCGGTCGACCGCTCCGAGGCCACGGGCGCGCGCGAACTGGGCACCGACCCCAAGAGCGGCAAGCCGGTCAGCGTCCGCCTGGGTCGCTACGGACCCTACGCCGCGCTGGGCAGCATCGCCGAGGACGAGACGGAGAAGCCCAAGTTCGCCTCGCTGCGCCCGGGCCAGAGCATGCACACGATCTCGCTGGAGGAGGCCATCGACCTGTTCCGCCTGCCGCGCATCCTCGGCACCGACAAGGACGAGGAGGTCAGCGTCGGCATCGGGCGTTTCGGCCCCTTCGCCAAGCGCGGCAGCGTGTACGCCTCGCTGAAGAAGGAGGACGATCCGTACACGATCGACCTGGCGCGCGCGGTGTTCCTGATCGAGGAGAAGGAGGAGATCGCGCGCAACCGCATCATCAAGGAATTCGAGGGCAGCGACATCCAGGTGCTCAACGGGCGCTACGGCCCGTACCTCTCGGACGGCAAGCTCAACGGCAAGATCCCCAAGGACCGCGAGCCCGCCTCGCTGACCCTGGCCGAAGCGCAGCAGCTGATGGAGGAGACGGGTAAGCCGATGCGCGGGCGCTTCGGCAGGAAGGCCGCTGCGAAGAAGGCGCCGGCCAAGAAGGCCGCCGCCAAGGCCGCGAAGAAAACCACCAAGAAGGCCACGAAGAAGACGGCCAAGAAGGCAGCGAAGAAAACCACCCGCAAGGCCGCGAAGAAACCGGCGGCGAAGGCCGCGAAAGCGAAGGCCGCGACGGCCCGCCCGGAGCAGGAACCGGCACAGTCCCTGCTCACGCCCGGCAAGTTCGTGCCCGGCAAGAAACGGGTGGTGAAGAAGGCGGACGACGACGCGCCTTTCTGAGGGAAACAGCCCCCTGCGGCGCTGCCGGGATCGTGGACCTAGGTCTGCAGCGCCGTCAGGACGAATTCGCAGTGCGGATCGCCGCGGTGCATGCAGCGCACGTGGCGCAGCTCCGGCGGATCGTCGTAGTGCCGCATGCTGGCGAGGATCAGCCCCTCCGCGAACGCGCACATCCGGCGCTGGGAGTGGTACGTCATCACCAGCTCGCCGGCCTCGTTGGCGTCGAAACCGAAGTCGGGCGCACTGGCCCCGGGGAAATCCCGGCGCACCTGCGGATGAATGATGTCGTTGAGCGTCAGCAGGAACGACCAGCTGTCCTGGTGCTGGTCGAACAGGTGCGGCGCCATCGCGTGGAAGTGGGCGACGGCCGACTCGCCGAACCAGCGCTGCGCGTCGTCGATGCCGATGCCGCGCTCCGTGGCGACGGCGGCCACCAGCGCATTGAACTCGGCGTCGGGATAAGTGCGCTGCTGGTCGAACGGTTCGGCCAGCCCGGCCTGGGCGATCGCGCGCTGCCAGGCCTGCTCGCCGAAGGCGTCGCGCGCGCAGCGGCCCAGCAATTCAAGCACGACTCCCTTCATCCCCGTCCCCGGTCCCGGCATCCACGCCGCCGGCACGTTACCATGCGGCCATGACCATGGGAGATGCGCCCGGAACCTGCAGCCTGGAAGCCGGGATCGCATGCCTCCGCCGCGGTGGGGTGGTCGCCTACCCGACCGAAGCGGTCTGGGGGCTCGGATGCGACCCCTTCGACGAGGCGGCCGTGCGGCGCCTGCTCGCGCTCAAGGATCGCGAGATCGACAAGGGGCTGATCCTGGTCGCGGCCGAACGCGCGCAACTGGACGGACTGGTGGACTGGGACGCCCTGGACGCCGCACGGCGGGAGGCGGTCCACGCGTCATGGCCTGGTCCGCACACGTGGATCGCACCGTGCACCGCGCGCGTGCCGCCCTGGATCACCGGGACGCACGCGGGCGTGGCGGTGCGCGTGAGCGCCCATCCGGTGGTGGTCGCGCTTTGCCGCGGGTTCGGCGGGCCCATCGTGTCGACCAGCGCCAATCCCGCGGGCCTCCCCCCGCCGCGCCGCCGCGAGGACATGGATACCCGCCTGGCCGGCGAGGTCGACGCCATCGTCGAAGGGGAAACCGGCGACCTTGGGCAACCCACCCCGATCCGCATCGCCACCGACGGCCGGGTCCTGCGCGGCTGACGATCGCCTTCACTTGCGGATAACACCACGCGCATAGCCTGAACGCACGGCCGAGGCGCCCGTGGGGACGGGCGCCGCCGGATCCACGGGAGACAGACCATGAAACGCAGCACGCCGTGCCTGCTGGCGCTGGCCCTTGCAGCGACGCTTCCGCTCGCCGCGCAAGAGCCCGCCACCGCGACAACCGAGTCCGCCGCCACTGCCGCGCCGGCCATGGACGCCGAGACCCAGGCGATGATGGAGGCCTGGATCAAGGCCGGCACCCCCGGCCCGCAGCACAAGCAGCTGGCGGAACACTTCGTCGGCGACTGGAATGCCAAGCAGTCGATGTGGATGGACCCCGCGGCGCCACCGAGCGTGCAGACCGCGAGCTCCAGCAGCCGGGCCGTCCTCGACGGCCGGCAGGTGCGGGGCGAATACGCCGGCACCTTCATGGGCCAGCCGTTCCAGGGCATCAGCTACACCGGCTACGACAACGTCACCGGCCGCTACACGACCACCTGGACCGACAGCATGTCCACGGCCACCATGCTGGCCTTCGGCGACTACGAGCCCGCCACGAAGACCTATACCTTCAAGTACGACATGCCCGACCCGATGCAGGCCACGCGGCTGATCCCGGTGCGCATGACGATCCGCATCGACGGTCCGGACCGCCATGTGTTCGAGATGCACGAAACGCACGATGGCAAGGAAGCGCGCACCATGCAGATCGAGTACACGCGCGCGGCGAAGAAGTAGCCGCGTGCGTCGGCAACCGGTGCCTGGCTGAACAGTCCTCCGCCCTCCGCTGCGTGCGGCGGAGGGCGTGCCGGCACTGCGGTGGCTCCGGCGCGCCCGTTCGCGCCGCGCGTCCGCATTCGTTGCTTGAATCGCACCCAACCACGCACCCGGCGAAACTTTCCATGCACGGCCCGGGCGCGCATCATGGGAGCATGACCCTGCATGCCCTGCTCGCAGCCCTGCTCGTGCCGCCCTTGCTGGCGGCAGGCGCGGCGGCACGCGGGGCCGACACCGGCAAGGTCACGATCTACCATTGCACCGACGCCAAGGGTCGGCTGACCCTCAGCGATGCGCCTTGCCCCAAGGGACAACGGCAGGAGGCGCGCAGCATGCTGCGGCCGCAGGATCCGCCGGCGCGGCCCGCGGTTCCCGCGCAGCCGGTGGCGCCCGCGCCCGCCGATCGGGCACCCACCCGCGTCGTCGTGCTCCAGCCGCCACGGCCGCTGTACGAATGCGTCACGCCGGACGGCGAGCGCTACACGAGCGACACCAACGACGGTCGCCCCCGCTACGTGCCGCTGTGGACCCTGGGCTATCCGGTCGCGCTTGGCTCCGCGACGCGACCGCGTCCTCCCGGCGGCGCACGCATCGACATCGACACAGGCGACGTGCGCGTTTCCGCGGCCACCCGGCCGCGGCGGCACCTGCTTCCGCACGGTCATGGCTACGGCTACGGCTACGGAGCAGCAACCACCCTGGTGCGCGACGATTGCCACGCCCTGCCGCAGGCCGAAGTCTGCGCGCGCCTCGTCGACCGTCGCGACGCGATCCGTACCCGCTTCTTCAACGCCCAGCAGAGCGAGCGCGACGAGCTGCGGATCGAGGAGCGCGGGATCAACCACCGCCTCGCCAACGACTGCGGGGTCGGCTGATGCGGCCTTTCCGCTGGACCGCGCTGCTACTCGCCGCGGCAGCCATCTCCCAGGCACAGGCGCAAGTCGTCATCTACCGCTGCACGGACGCCAGCGGCGCCCTGACCGTGCAGAACGACGAGCCCTGCCCGAAAGGCACGAAGCAGGAACGCAGCGTCGTCGAACCGCCACCCCCGCTGCCAGCCTACGTGCCCAGCAGCTCGCCGCAACCGGCCGCGTCCATCACCGCCGCACCGGAGCCGGCAGCGACCGAAGGTCGATCCGAACCATCGCGTCCGGACACACCGCCACCGGCCGTGCTCGCGGCCGCCGATCGCCTGCCCCCGCCGCCGATCTACCAATGCAACACCTGGGACAACGGCAGTTACCTCAGCGAAGACCCGGCGCCCAAGCCGCGTTGCGTGCGCCTGCAGACCACCGGCCTGGGTGGCAACCCCGAGAACGGCGCCGGCGCCGCCTGCGAGATGAAATACGACCAGTGCCAGCGCGTCCCCGACGGCGCCGCCTGCGACGGCTGGGTCAAGCGCCAGCGCGAAATCGAATCCGGCTGGCGCTTCGCACGCGGCGAGGACAAGGCCACGCTGCAGGAAGAGTTCGCCCGCGTGGCGAGGATCCTCAGCGACACGACCTGCGGGACATAGCACCGGCAACACGTAGCGGGGTTCGCATCGACGCGTTGCCCCACGCCTCGACCCGGGACCGGCGCCGCGTGCACTTCCGGCCGAACGGGACGCGGACGCTTCGCCAGTGGGCAACCCTTTTGCGCGCCAGGCCGCACGCCTGCCCGTGGGACCACGACTGGAGCGACTGCACGTCGCGCCAAGGTCGTTCGCGCCAGACTGAGGGCCCATCCTCCTGCCGGTTCGGGTGGGGTTTTCCTGACTCGTCGCCAGCAACCATCCGGAGACCGCGATGTCCGTTCCGCGTTATCCCAACGAAAGCGAAGACTACCGCCGCGCCAGGAATGCCCTGCTCGATGCGGAACAACGCCTGGTCGACCAGGTGAAGGCGGTCGCCGCCCTGCGCCGCCGGCTGCCGCCCGGCGGTGAGCTGAAAGAGGATTACACCTTCGCCAGTGCCAACCGGGACACCCTGGGCGAGCCGATCCGGTTTTCCGAACTGTTCGGCGACAAGGACACGCTGCTGCTCTACAGCTACATGTTCGGCAAGGCGTGGGACAAGCCGTGCCCGTCGTGCACGTCGTTGATCGACGGTTTCGACCGCGCGACGATCTCGGTACGCCGGGACGCCGCCTTCGTGGTCGTGGCCAGGGCACCGGCCGAGCGGCTCCGCGCCTGGGCCGACACCCGGGGCTGGAACGACATCGATCTGGTCTCTGCCGAGTCGAACACGTACCTGGCCGACTACAAATGCCAGGACGGCGACGGCGATGACGGGTTGCAGCCGATCATGCACGTGTTCACCCGCAGCGACGGCATGATCCGCCATTTCTGGGGCACCGAACTGCGGCAGAACCATGTCGACACCGTGTGGCCCTACTGGAACCTGATGGACATGACCCCCGAAGGCCGCCCGGACGTGCCGACACCCCCGCAGGATTTCCGCTCCCGGTTCCTGGAGCAGCACTACCTGGACGGCGACGGCTAGCGCCCCGGCCCGCTTCGCTCCGCCGCGGATCCGCGGGAGACGCGTTACTCCTGATCGGACGAACGCCGTGTTCCCACGGTCACCTCATCCGCGATCGTCAACGTCATCAGGTCTTCGCCGACCAACAGGGGACCGTCGTAGGTGGCGCGCGTCTCCCCGACCAGGTCTTCCGCCCGCATGCCGCCCGCCAGCACGAGGTGGGAGTAGACCGCGAGCTTGGGTGCCACGGCGGTGAACACTCGGCCGGCATCGGCCGGTTGCGTGTGATGCACCAGGCGGGGGAGGTCCGGGTGCGCCTGCTTGAACGCTGCGGGCGCATCCGCGACTTCGTGCACCAGGAGATCGACGCCCTTGGCGCGCCTGATGAGCGATTCGGAATAACGGGTATCGCCCGACAAGGCGACCGATCGCTCGCCCGAGTCGACCCTGAATCCGAATGCGGGGGCCACCGGAGCGTGGTCGACGTCGAAGGCCAGCACCTCGACGCCGTCCGCATGCCAGCGATAGCCACCTGAGATTTCGGTCACCTCGATCGCCACGCCCTGCGCGCTGCGTCCGGCTTCTGCGGTGCGAATGGCGATGTCGTACTCGAACGCCTTGGCCAGATGTTCGGCAAGGGCGCTGGTTCCCACCGGACCGTACACCCGCAGTGGCGTCGTGCGCCCATCGACCACCCATCCGGTCAGCCAGACGTCGACCAGCCCCACGACGTGGTCCGAGTGCAGGTGCGTCAGGAAGATGCCGTCGAGCTCGCCCGTGCTGACGCCCACTTGCCGCAAGCGCTGCATGGTTCCGCGCCCGGCGTCGAACAGCAGCGTCTGTCCGGCAGCCTCGACCAGCGTGCCCGGGCCGAAACGCTCCAGGCTCGGCGTCGGATCACCGGTGCCGAGCAGGGTGACCCTGATGTCCTGCGACAGGGCCTGGCTCGAACAGGCGAGCAGCAACGCGAACACGCCCCCGCAGACGCGGTCGAGGATCGTCGTTCCCGCGATCCTGCCCACGGCATGCCGCGGGCTAGAAGCCATAACGCGTGAACCCGCCATCCACCGCAATGCACTCGCCGGTGATGTAACCCGACGCCGGCAGGCACAGGAACGCCACGGCGGCGGCGACTTCCTCCGGCTCGCCCACGCGCCCCATCGGCGTGCGCAGCAGGACCTCGTCGAGGTAATCGGGGTCCGAGAGCTTGGCCGAGGTGCGGCGGGTGCGGATGTACCACGGCGCCACGGCGTTGACGCGGATACCGTCCTCGGCCCATTCGACGGCGAGGTTGCGGGTCATCTGGTGCAACGCGGCCTTGGCCATGCCGTAGGGCGCGCCGCTGCGCACGTGCGTACTGCCGGAGACGCTGCCGATGTTGACGATGCTCGAGGCCGCGTGCTGGGTGAGCAGCGGGAAGGCGTAACGGCACAACTCGAACGCCGAGAACAGGTTCACCTCGAAGATCTCGCGCCACTCGTCCTCGGTGTAGTCGACCGCCGGCCTGCTGAGGTTGCCGCCGGCGTTGTTGACCAGGACGTTGAGCCCCTCGCCCTGGTCCTCGACCCAGTCCAGCAGTTCGCGGCGCTGCTCGTCGTCGGCGACGTCGGCGATGAAGGCGCGCACCTCGCCGCCCGGGCACTCCTCCAGCAGTTCCTCGCGCGCGGCCTCCAGCGCGTCGCCGCTGCGCGCGACGATCAGCACGCGTGCGCCGAACCCCAGCAGCTCACGCGCGATGGCGCGCCCGATGCCGGCGCTCGCGCCCGTGACCAGGGCCAGTTGTCCGTCGAGGCGCCAGCGATGCGGGTCCATGGGCGTTCCGGGTTGCGGATGGGCGTTGGGCGTAGGATAACGCCGGGCCCATCGAGGACAGCACCATGAACGTACGCACCATGCTCGCCGCCACCGTGCTCGTGCTGTCGGCAGCCGCCTGCACGCGGCCACCCGAGCCGCCGACGGACGATCCGCCGGAACCGCAGGCCCGCGGATCGGATGCGACGGAATCGCATGACGCGATCCAGGCGCCGATCCAGAAGGCCGAGGCGGTGGAGGGCGCCGTGCTCGACGCCGCGGCGAAGCAGCGCGCCGATATCGAAGCGCAAACCGGGGGTTAGCGCCCGGGCGCGCCGCCTGCGTGGGGGCTTCCACGGCCGCGTCCGTGGAGGGCTGGCGCAAGACGCACGATGCGTGCGCATGCGTGTTCTCGCTCCCACGTGACGCCCGCAAGACACCGCCGCGCTGGGTCCGTAACCGGCACTTCCGCGCGGCTTTTCAGCCGCAGCGCGAAAACCGGTGGACGCGGCATGCGTCGCGTCGCATCAGCGGTTTTCTTTCGGGTTCCGGGGATTGGATGCGCGATGCATGCGCGAGCGTGCGGGCGTGCACCCGTACGCTCGGCGCTAGCGAAATGGGTCAGAAATCGCAGAAGCAGTGCGCCACGGCCTTGACCGGCGAACCACCCCGCTCCCTCGCACGCTCCAGGAAGCGCAGGTCCTGCTCGGCGTCGGGCAGCAGGCGTGCCAACAGGCCGCGGGCCATCCCCGATTGCTGCAGCAGGTGCGCGCCCATGCGCCCTTCGGCGAAGCTGGTGAACCAGCGCTCGAACGGCGTCGCCGGTTTCTCCACGTAGCGCAGGCGCCAGGTGTCGGGCTTGCCGAGTCCCGCGCGCCTGGCGGCATCGTCGACCGCGGCCTGCAAGCCACCGAACTGGTCGACGAGGCCGCGCTGCCTGGCCTGCGCGCCGCTCCATACCCGGCCACGGGCGACGGTGTCGATCTGCTCGACGCTGCGCTCGCGCGCCTTGGCGACCTTGCCGGTGAATTCGCGGTAGCCCCGCTCGATCACGGCCTGAATCACCGTACCGACTTCCGGCTGCAGCGGACGGGTGATGTCGAAGGCGCCGGCGAAGCGGGTAGTGCCGACGCCGTCGGTGTGCACGCCGATGCGATCGAGGGTGCGCGGGATCGTCGGGATCAGGCCGAAGATGCCGATCGAACCGGTGATGGTCGAGGGGTCGGCGAAGATGCGATCGGCATTCATGCTGATCCAGTAGCCACCCGAGGCGGCCAGGTCGCCCATCGAGACCACGACCGGTTTTCCGGCTTCCTTCAATGCCACGACCTCGCGGCGGATCTGCTCGGAGGCGAAGACTTCGCCGCCCGGCGAATCCACCCGCAGCACGACGGCGCGGACATCGTCGTCGTCGCGCGCGTCGCGCAGCAACGCCGCCGTGGACTCGCCGCCGATGGTGCCCGGCGGCTGCTTCCCGCCCGTGATCTCGCCTTCTGCGACCACCACGGCGACCTGGGGGCGCGGGTCCACGCCCGGCACCACGCTGTCGACGTGCTTGAGGTAACCCTCCAGCGAGATCTGGCGGAAGCCGCCTTCGGCGTCCTCGTCGATCTCGCCCCGCTCGGCCAGCAGGTCCTCGACCTGCTCGCGCGTCTTCAGGCCGTCGACAAGCTTCTGCTCCACGGCATAGCGGCCAAGGTCGCCGCCGACCGCCACGATGCCCTCGGGCATGGTGCGGATGCCCGCGGCGATCCGCGCCGGACTGAGCTTGCGCGCCTTGCCGACATCGGCCAGGTAGCGTTGCCAGATGTCGTTCATCCAGAACAGGTCGGCCTCCTTGGCCTCCGGCGACGCCCCGTCTAGCACGTAGGGTTCGACCGCGGACTTGTACTCGCCGACCTTGAACACGTGGACGTCGACGTCGAGCTTGTCCTGCAGGCCCTCGCGGTAGTACTGCCGGTACCGCCCCAGGCCCTCGAGCAGCAGCCCGCCCTCGGGATCCATGTAGACCTCGTCGGCCTCCGCCGCCAGCAGGTACTGCGCCTGCTCGAAGTAGTCGCCATAGGCCACGACCTGCTTGCCCGCGGCCTTCACCCGGGCGATCGCGTCCGCGAGCTCGCGGATCGAAGCGTAACCGGAGAAGCTCATGCGGTCGGTGCGCAACAGGACCCGCTCGATGCGCGCGTCTTCAGCGGCGGCGTCCAGCGCGCGCAACAGGTCCCGGAGCTGTACTTCGCCAGCGTCCTGGCCCAGGCTCTTGCCAAGCGCGCGGCTGACCGGATCGGAGCTGTACTGCTCCACCAGCGCGCCCTGGGGCGCGACCACCAGCGTGGTGCCGTCCAGCAACGACTTGATGCGGTCGCCGGCGGCCAGCACCACGAGCAGCAAGACCAGCAGCAGCAGGAACAGCAGGTTGAACACCAGCCGTCGGGTGAAATTCAGGGCATCCCAGAAACCGACCAGGACGCGGGCAATGGGGCCGCGACGGCGCGGTGTGTTCATGTCGACTCCGAAAAAAGACGCGATCTGCAGCCAGTATCGGCGAGCATCGCCGGCGCGTCATCCGCCATCGGTCATCCCGCCATCAGTCGCGGATCGCGCGAGGAACGCAGGAAACGCGCGCCCATCAGCAGCGCCGCCACGCCCAGGCCGGCGATCAGGCCGATCCACATGCCGCGCGTGCCCCAGCCCAGGCCCAGGCCCAGCCCCGCACCCAGCGGCATGCCCACGCCCCAGTAGGCGAACGCGGCCAGGAACATCGGCACCCGCGTGTCCTTGAGTCCGCGCAACGCGCCGGCGGAGAGGACCTGAATGCCGTCCGGGAACTGGAACGCCGCCGCGTACAACAGCAGGACGGCCGCCAGGCCCGATACAGCCAGGTCGCGGGTGTAGATGCCGACGATGGCCTCGTGCCCCAGCAGCAGCACCAAGCCCGACAGCGCCTGCGTCGCCAGCACCAGCACCAGTCCGGCGAAGGCCGCGCGACGCACACCGACGCTGCCGCGCGCACTGCCCACGGCATGCCCCACTCGCACCGTGGTCGCCTCGGCCACGCCGAAGGGGATCATGAAGCACAGGCTGGCCACGTTGATCGCGATCTGGTGCGCGGCCGCGGGGATTTCGCCCAGGCGGCCGATCAGCAAGGCCGTCACGATGAACAGGCTTCCCTCCATCATCACCGTCACCCCGATCGGCAGGCCCGTGCGCAGCAGGCCTGCGATCGTGGTCCATGACGGCGGATCGAACCGGGCGAACAAGGCGAGGTCGGCGAAGCGGGGCGCGCGCCGCAGGTAAACGAAGAAGGCGATCGCCTGGCACCAGATCATGATCGCCGAGGCGTACCCCAACCCGCCCGCGCCCAGTTCCGGAAGACCGAAGGCACCGAAGGCCAGCACGTAGCCCAGCGGCACCAGCAGCAGCAGGCCGCCGAAGCCCAGCACCATGGTCGGCAACGTCCAGTGCAAGCCATCGCTGAGGTAGCGCATCGCGTAGTACAGGGTCAGCGCCGGCACCCCCCAGCGGATGCCGTGCAGGAATGCGGTGGCGCCGGGCCGGATTTCCGGCGCGATGCCCATCGGCGCCAGTGCATGCACGGCCAGCGTGAGGAACGCGAACAGCAACACGCCCAGTCCCGCGGCCAGCCACAGCGACTGCCGGAACACCGCGCCGATCTCCGCACGCCGGCCGGCGCCGTCGAGCTGCGACACCGAAGGCGGCAGCGCCATCAGCGTCCCCATCGGGATCATCATCGGCAGCCAGAACAGCGCCGTCCCCACGGCGACCGCGGCCAGGGTGGTGGTCCCGTGGTGGCCCGCGATCACGCTGTCGACGAAGCCGATCAATCCGGTCGACAGGTGGCCGAGCACCAGTGGCGCGGCCAGCACGGCGGTGGTGCGCACTTCGCGACGAAAGGGCGCGGCGGTGGACGAGGGATGGGACACGGGAAGCCAGGGCGATTGCGGCCGCGCATCCGATCGGCTGTCGGGCGCTGGCGCCGGGTCGCGGCAGGCGACTAGTCTAACGTCCACCTGCGGGCGCTCACGATGCCGCCATCGCCGGGTAGGCGCCGAGGTAGATCAGGGTCAGCCCGACGGTGTCGTAGACGCCGTGGACGAGGATCGGCAGCCACAGGTTCCTGCCACCGGCGAGGTAGAGCAGGCCCAGCCCCAGCCCGACGTAGCCGGTGGCGAGGATGCCGGACAGGCCCTGGTAGCCATGCGCCACGCCGAAGACCACGGAAGTCACCAGCAAGGCCGCGGCCCAGGCCATCCGCCCCGACCCGAAGACGTCGACGAGCCGGTTGAGCAGGTACCCCCGGTAAGCCAGCTCCTCGCCGATGGCGACCAGGCCCCAGACCACGAGCAGCATGAGCAGGTAATTGCCCGTATTGCCGACGAGCCCGGAGAAACGCGACAGGTCGACCGGCGTGCCGGTGACCGATTGCAACCAGGGTTCGACGACATGGGCATCGAACATCACCCAGGCACTCCCCACGACCAGGGCCGCCAGCAGCACCGGGAGCATCCGCCGGGGACGCCGCAGACCGACATCGGCCCAGCGCAACCGCCTCAGTCGCAACGACAGCCAGCCTGCCAGCACCACCACGTAGGTGTCCACGCCCGCCAGCACGCCGCTGGCCAACAGCCCGATGGCGGCCACGAGTTCCACGACGGCGATGGGCCTCGATCCGGAATCGTTTCCCGGCTGTCCTGTCTCGAATGACGGGCTCTCGTCCATCGACTTTCCCTGGTTTGCCCCGCCCCAACTCTAGCCGACGCCCCACGGAACGCGTCTCCGGAGGGCCCTTGGCCACTTCGCACGAGTTGCGCGCACCCCTGCGCAGCGACACGATGGCGCGGCACGATCCCCAACCACGGTCCCGGACATGAGCGACACCGCCCAGCTCGACCCTGCCTCGCCCCTGCAGGAGGACGCAACCGGTGCCTGCGAGAACTGCGGCACGCCGCTGCAGGGCACCTACTGCTATGCGTGCGGGCAATCGCGGCACAACCCGACGCGGCACCTCGGGCATGCGATCGAGGACGTGTTCGAATCCATCTGGCACCTGGACGGCCGCATCTTCCGCACGCTGCGCGACCTGCTGGTGCCCGGCCGCGTGGCCATCGACTACCTGGCCGGCCATCGCGCGCGCTACGTGGCGCCCTTCCGCCTGTTCGTGATCCTCAGCCTGCTGACGTTCTTCATCGCCAGCCTCAGCACCGACATCGACCCGGACACGGCGATCCGCCTCGATGGCGACAGCGACATCTCGCAAGCCGAAACGGTCGCCGAAGTCGAGCGCCGGCGCGACGAGGCGATCGCCGCGCTCGAATCGCGGCGTGGCGAGCTTGCGGAACAGGCGCCGGTCGCCGCCGCCGCGATCGACACGGCGGTGTCGGCCGCGCGCAGCCAGGCCGATGCGCGCATCGCCGAGCTGCGCGAGGCATCGCCCGCAACCGATGACACGCCCGGTGCGGAGGTCCCGGCGACGCGAGGGAAGAAGCCGGGCCGCGACGAGGAAGCGGGCGCCTGGGATGCCAAGGCCAATCCGATCGCCATCGCCTGGCTGCCCGGCTTCGCCAACGACTGGCTCAACACGCAGTCCGACCGCGCCAGCCACAACGTGCTGCGCATCCGCGACGACCCGGAGCGCTTCGTCGGCGACCTCATCGGCGCGATCCCGACCACACTGATCTTCCTCGTGCCGCTGTTCGCGCTGCTGCTCAAGCTGGCCTACCTGTTCACCGGGCGGCTGTACCTGGAGCACCTGGTGGTGGCGCTCTACAGCCATGCCTACCTGCTGCTGTCCTTGCTGCTGATCTTCGTGGCGTCGGCGATCCGCGGCGCTCTGCCCGCCGGAGCCTCGGGGCTGGGTGTCGTGTTCGGCCTGGTCGAGGCGGGACTGTGGGCGTGGATGCCGGTCTACCTGCTGTTGATGCAGAGGCGGGTCTACCGGCAGGGGTGGCCGATGACGCTGCTCAAGTACACGGTCATGGGCGTGCTGTACTTCATGCTGCTCGGCTTCGGCGCGGCGTTCCTGTTCACCTACGTGCTGGTGAAGATGTAGGCGCTCCCGGGAACTCACGTTCGCAGATCAGGGATCGACGCGCCGGCGCAGCCAGGCTTCGCGCTGGGAGGCGTCGGTGGAAAGCAGCTCGCGGCGCAGCGCGTCGCGCTCCTGCGGCGGCGTGCGTTGCGCCAGCACGGCCAGGTCGGCGTGCTCGCCCGCGCCCATCGATCGCAGCGTCGCCAAGAGCTTGTCGCGTTCGTCCTGCGGCACCTGGGCAAGCAACGGATACAGCTGGGGATAGACCGCGCCGAGCGTAGGGCCAAGCGCCCAGCCGCGGCGCTCGATCGCATCCAGCGCCGCATAGCGCTCGCGCCAAGCCCGCTGCTCGGCCGCCGGCAAGGCGGCATACCGGTTCGCGGCTGCCCGCAACAGGGCTTGTTCCAGCGTGGGCAAGGCCCGCCAGGACAGCCAGGCGTCGCGGCGTGCGCGCTGCTGCTCGCGGTCCAACGCGTCCCATTCCGAAAGGCGCCGCCGCACGCGCAGCCGTTCCGCCGCCGGGAGCGCATCCAGCCGTGCCTGGCGCGCCAGGACCTGCTGCCGTTGCGCCGGCGGCATCGCGTCGACGCTGTCGCGCAGCGACGGGGGCAGGCCCTGGGACCAAGCCACGGCGCAGGCAAGCAACGCAGCCGCGGCGAGGATCACGGGCAGTGGATGGCTAGCGCGGCGCATCGTCGACCTCGGTCGGGCCGGCGTCCGTGCCGGGAAGGTCCGCGAGCGGTTCGTCCGCATCGCCGAGCGGCAAGGGTTCGGCATCGTCGCCGGCGCGCGAGCGTTCCACCTGCACCGCGTACCAGGCGTAGAAGCCCGGGTCCCCAGACGCCGGCGTCCCGGTGTCGGCCAGCAGCATGTCGAAATCGCGATGGGTCAGCAGGCGGGCATCGTCGTGGTACATGGCCTTGGGGGGCTGCGGTGGCGGCAAGGGTTCGACCCGGATGCCATCGGGCGCGGACTCGCGCAGGAAGTCGGGCCACAACCAGGTCACCGCCAGCGCCAGCCCCGTCGCCGCCACGACGGCCAACCGGGCCAGTCGCCAGGACCGGTCCCCCCCGTGCGCGACGCGCCGCGGGCGCGGCGCCGGTGGCGGCTTCAGGCCATGGACGGCGGCTTCGCGATGGCGTGCGATCTCGGCCAACCGGTCCGCCGGCAGCTGGCGGATCGCCGCCTGGGCCGCCTCGGCAAGCGATTTCCACCGCTCCGCGTCGGGGGCCCCGTCCTCGCGGTGCGGCAAGGCCCGGAGCAGGGCGAGACGGTACGTGGGCCGGGCGACACCGAGCACTGCGGCCGCATCGGCGTCGGCGAGCCCGGCGACCAGGCGCAGCAGCAGCGCCGCGCGCGGACCACGGCCCAGTCCGGGCAGGACGGCGAAAGCCGGCGGCCATGCGGGATCCCAGGGGGACGTCCGGAGCCTGGGCGAGGCCAGGAGCAGCGACCAGAAGCGACGCGGCCAGTCGGTGAACGGGGTGTCGCCGACCAGCGCGCGAAAGGCCCGCAGCGTGGCCACCAGCGCCTCGTCGCCGGCGGCGGCCGACCCCGTCAGCAGCTGCGCGAAGACCGCGCCGCGGCGCTCGACGCCACGCAGGAACGCGGTCAGGGCCGCGGGCGCGGCAGCGGTCTCGTCCAAGGTGCGCGCGGTCATCGATTCAGCATCATCCTTGGCGCCATCATAGCGACGGCCCCGCCCCGGCCCGCACTTGACCGGGCGCACGTTTCCTGATCGCGGGACCAGGCGGCCGTCCCCATGCCCCCGCAGGTTGTGCACAGCGGGCCCGGAACGGCCATGTCAACCCCAGCGGCCAGTCCCGGCCCCTTCGCTGTCCATATGTTTCACGCGCATGTCGCTGATTGCAAAGGACTTCTTGGGATTGGTGATTTTTTCGCCAAACCCGGTGTGAAGCCGTTTTTCACGGGATTTAAGCACATGCATTGCGGTCCATGCACAGACTTATCCACAATTCGTGTGGATAAGAAAAAACCGCTTGGACATCCGCAACTTGCGGTCTATTCATGGAGCGAACGCGAAGAGTCCCGTGCAAGTCCACCCGGGCCGCCGCGCACCACCGGTCCCCGGCGCGCGACGCCTCCGGACACCGCTACACTCCGGCGCAACCTTTCCGCACGCAGAACGACTCGCCCCGGTCGCCCGCCTCGCCATTCCAGGTCCAAACGCCAACCGCAAGCGACCCCCGGCATGACCGGCGCCCCACCCATCCTCAGGGTGGCGCTTCCGCTGCCCCTGCCGCAACTGTTCGACTACCGCGCGCCGGAGGCGGCCCCCGCCCGGCACGAGGATGCCGGACGCCGCATCCGGGTGCCGTTCGGGTCGCGCGAGTTGGTCGGGGTCGTCGCCGCGCTCGGCGCGCCCGATGCGCCCGGCACCGAGTTGCGCACCGCGCTCGGCTGGCTCGACGAGGCGCCGATGTTCCACGGCGAACTGCTCGCGTCACTGGAATGGCTGGCGCGCTACGTTCATGCACCGCTGGGTGAAGTGCTGGCGACCGCGTTGCCGGCCGCGCTGCGACGTGGCGAGCCCCTCCCGGCGACCCACGCCTGGGCCTGGCGGCTGACCGAAGCCGGCGCGACCGCGCTGTCAGGCCTGCGCAAGGGCGGACGCCCCCGCAGGTTCGCCGACCTGCTAGCGGCGGCACCGCGCGACGAAGGCGCACTCGACGACGCCATGGAAGCGTGGCGTGCCGCGGCACGCGCGCTGGACAAGCGCGGATTGGTCGAACGCTTCGCGATCCCGGCTTCGCAGGTCGCGCCGGCACCGCAACCCGGTCCCGACCTCAACCCCGAGCAGCAGGCCGCTGTCGACGCGCTGCGTTCGGCGCAAGGGTTCACGCCGCACCTGCTCGAAGGCGTGACCGGCAGCGGCAAGACCGAGGTCTACCTGCACGCCATCGCCGACTGCCTGGCGCGCGGCCGGCAGGCGCTGGTGCTGGTGCCCGAGATCGGACTCACGCCGCAGATGCTGGGCCGGTTCCGCGCCCGCCTCGGCGTGCCGGTGCACGCGCTGCATTCGGGGCTCAACGACACCGAGCGCGCGCGCGCCTGGGCCGCGGCCTGGCGTGGAGAGGCCCGGGTCCTCGTCGGCACGCGCTCGGCGGTGTTCGTGCCTTTGCCGCACGCCGGGCTGATCGTCGTGGACGAGGAACACGACGGCAGCTACAAGCAGCAGGACGGCATCCGCTACCACGCGCGTGACTTCGCCCTGGTCCGGGGCAAGGCGCTCGACGTGCCCGTGGTGCTGGGGAGCGCGACGCCATCGCTGGAATCGCTGCACAACGCACGCACCGGCCGCTACCGCCACCTGTCGCTCACCCGGCGCGCGGGCGAGGCCCTGCCGCCACGCGTGCACGTGCTGGACGTGCGCAAGCGCCCCCTCGACGCCGGCCTTGCGCCGGAACTGCTCCAGGCGATGCGCGACGCCGTCGATGCCGGCGGCCAGGTGCTGGTGTTCAAGAACCGCCGCGGCTACGCGCCGGTGCTGGTGTGCCACGACTGCGGCTGGAGCGCGCAGTGCCGTCGCTGCAGCACGACGACCAAGGGCGCGCCGATGACCGTGCACGGCGGCGGCCGCCGCCTGCAGTGCCACCATTGCGGCGCGCGGCGACCGGTGCCGCAGGCCTGCCCGGACTGCGCCAGTCTCGCGCTGCAACCGCAGGGCACCGGCACCGAGCGGCTGGAGGAACTGCTGGTCCAGCGCTTCCGCGACGTGCCCGTCGTGCGCATCGATCGCGGCAGCACGCGGCGCAAGGACGCGCTGCAACGCCGGTTCGATGCGCTTGGCCGGCAGCCTGGCGTGCTGGTCGGCACCCAGATGCTGGCCAAGGGCCACGACCTGCCGAACCTCACCCTGGTGGCCGTGGTCGGCATCGACGAAGGCCTGTTTTCCGCGGACTTCCGCGCCAGCGAAAAGCTGGCGCAACTGCTGGTGCAGGTCTCCGGTCGCGCCGGTCGTTCGGACAAGCCCGGCGAGGTCGTGCTGCAGACCCACCACCCGGACCACCCGCTGCTGCAGACGCTGATCCATGGCGGTTACCGCGCCTTCGCCGACGAGGAACTCCGCCAGCGCGAGGCGGCCGGGTTCCCGCCGTTCGCGCACGTCGCCCTGCTGCGCGCCGAGGCCAAGGCGGCGGCCGCGCCCGTGGATTTCCTGCAGGCGGCGCGCGATGCATTGCAAGCCGCGGCCGGCGCGCGCGACGGCGAGCTGTTGCTGCACGGCCCCGTGCCCGCGCCGATGCCTCGGCGCGCGGGCATGCATCGTGCACAGCTGATGATCGAATCGGTCGACCGGCGCCGGCTGCACGCCGTGCTCGATGGCGCGATGCCGGAGCTGTATGCCGTGCCTGCCGCGCGCAGGGTGCGTTGGTCGCTGGACGTGGATCCGGTCGACTTCTATTGACGCAGGCCCATTCGCCCCACGGTCCCGGCCATGCCCGGCCCCGGTCCGGCGCGCGGGCCGGCAGGCATCGCTCGGTCGTCCCCGGGATTCCGCCAGCCCGTCCTCGGGTCGAGCGCGTGCGGGACCCTAGGTCGCCGTCTTCTTCCGGCCCCTGCGCGCGCGCGGCCGGCTCGCCGGCTGGGGCAGTTCGCGGATTTCCACCACCTGCCCCTGGCGCCTGATCTCGAAGAGATCGGTCGCCTCGAACAGGCTGCTGAGGTTGCGATAGCCGTAGTTGCGCTCGTCGAACGATCCCTGGTTGCGCAGGTGGCTGCCGACCGCGCCCAGGTGGGTCCAGCCATCGTCGTCCGCGGAGGCGGACACCGCGCTGCGCAGCAGGTGCACCAGCGCGGCGTCCTGGCGCAGGTCGGCGCTGCGCTTGGGCTTGACCTGCGCCGCCTGCCCGGGCTCGTCCTCGACGCCGAGCTTCTCAAGGTACAGGAAGGTCGAGCACGCCTTGACGAACGGCTCCGGCGTCTTCTCCTCGCCGAACCCGTAGACACGCATGCTGTCGGCGCGCAGGCGCATCACCAGCGGCGTGAAGTCGGCGTCGCTGGAGACGATGGCGAAGCCGTCGAGGTTGCGCGCATACAGCAGGTCCATGGCATCGATCACCATCGCCATGTCCGAGGCGTTCTTGCCGGTGCTGTAGGCGAACTGCTGGATCGGCTGGATCGCGTACTTGTGCAGCGCGTCCTCCCAGCCCTTGAGCCGGTGGCTCTTCCAGTTGCCGTAGGCGCGGCGCACGTTGGCCACGCCGTGGCGCGCGAGTTCGGTGAGGATCGGGTCGATCTTGCCCGAAGGCGCGTTGTCGGCATCGATGAGCAGGGCGATGCGTTTTCCGTCGTCTGCCATGGTGGTGTCTGCTGGAAGCGGGAAGGAGGCCGCCAGCGGGGGCGCAGGCACGGCGGGCATCGCGCACAATACCCCAACGCCACGACGAAGGCAGTGCGCTTGGAGCAGGAACCAACGAGCCGGGCACGCGCCCACGCCGCCGGGACCATGACGCCCGCGCGGCGGCTTCGCAGCATCTTCAGCGGGTCGGTCGGCAACCTGGTCGAGTGGTACGACTGGTACGTGTACGCGGCGTTCTCGATCTACTTCGCGCGCGCATTCTTCCCGGAGGGCGACCTCACCTCGCAACTGCTCAATACCGCGGCCATCTTCGCCATCGGCTTCCTGATGCGGCCGCTGGGCGGCTGGCTGCTGGGCCGGTACGCCGACCGCCACGGCCGCAAGCGGGCCCTGGTGCTGTCGGTGCTGATGATGTGCACCGGTTCGCTGATCATCACCTTCACCCCCGGGCATGCCTCGATCGGCATCGCCGCCCCGGTGCTGCTGGTGCTGGCGCGGCTGTTGCAGGGCCTGAGCGTTGGCGGCGAGTACGGCACCTCGGCGACCTACCTCAGCGAGATGGCCACCCGCGAGCACCGGGGCTTCTGGTCCAGCTTCCAGTACGTGACGCTGGTGATGGGCCACCTGCTGGCGCTGCTGGTGCTGATCGCCTTGCAACAGTGGCTGCTGACCGACGACCAGCTGCGCGAATGGGGATGGCGGATCCCGTTCGCCATCGGCGCGCTGGCCGCGGTCACCGCGATGTGGCTGCGCGGCAACATGGAGGAAACCGAGTCGTTCGCGCGCAGCGAGGCCGACGCCTCGGCGGCGCACCAGGACAGCCAGGGCACGCTGCGCCTACTGCTGCGGCATCCGCGCGCGCTGCTGACCGTGGTCGGCCTGACCATGGGCGGCACGCTGGCCTTCTATACCTACACCACGTACATGCACAAGTTCCTGGTCAACAGCGCCGGCATGGACAACCACGACGCGTCGCTGCTCAATGCCGGCACCCTGTTCGTGTACATGCTGCTCCAGCCCGCGGTCGGCGCGCTGTCGGACCGCATCGGGCGGCGCCCGATCCTGATCGCCTTCGGCGTGCTCGGCACCTTGCTGACCGTCCCGATCCTGAGCCACCTGCAGTCGGTGCAGAGCGTCGTGGAAGCCTTCTGGCTGATCATGCTCGCGCTGACCATCCTCAGCGGCTACACCGCGATCAATGCGGTGGTGAAGGCGGAGCTGTTCCCGGTCGAGGTCCGCGCGCTGGGCGTCGGCCTGCCGTATGCGCTGACCGTGGCGACGTTCGGCGGAACCGCGGAGTACGTCGCGCTGTGGTTCAAGGGCGCGGGCATGGAGAGCGGCTTCTACTGGTATGTGACCGCCTGCATCGCCTGTTCGCTGGTGGTGTACGTACTGATGCCGGACACCAAGCGCACCTCGCGCATCGACCGCGACACGTAGCCCGGCGTTGCCCCCGGCATCCCGGGCGTCCGCGAGGGCGTCCCCGACGATGGCGACACGCTCCGCTCACTTGACCTGGTCGCATCCATGCCAACGGTGCGGCAGCATCGCCACGGCGTTGGCATCGGCTACGATGAGGGCAGGCCGGCGCGGGGACCGGCCCCTTCCTGCCCGCCGGGCTCCCGGCACGCCGATCGATCGCCCTGCGCGGGCGCAAGGACATGCACCACGATGGTCGAGATTTCCACCGCCAACCTTTTGATTGCGCTCGCGGTGACCACCGCTGCCGGCCTGTGCACCGGGCTGGGCAGCCTCCTGGTGTTCGGGTCGAAGGCGCCCAATGCGCGCCTGCTGGCCTTCGGCCTGGCGTTCGCGGGCGGCGCGATGGTGTTCGTGTCGCTGTCGGAGATCCTCAACAAGTCGGTCCTGGCGTTCTCGACCAGCTATGGCGACAAGGTCGGCTTCACCTACGGCACCTTCGCTTTCCTCGCGGGCGTGCTGATGATCGTGCTGATCGACCGGCTGGTGCCCAACCCGCACGAGCGCCTCGAGGTCGACGATCCGTTCTTCAAGCAGCACAACACCGAATACATCAAGCGCGTCGGCCTGCTCACCGCGTTCGCGATCACCGCGCACAACTTCCCGGAAGGGCTGGCGACCTTCTTCGCGACCCTTGAGAACCCGGCCGTGGGCATGCCACTGGCGTTCGCCATCGCGATCCACAACATCCCCGAGGGCATCGCGATCGCGGTGCCCGTGTACTACGCCACCAGCAACAAGACCTACGCCTTCGTCGCCTGCCTGCTGTCGGGACTGGCCGAACCGGTCGGCGCGATCATCGGCTACGTGCTGCTGCGGCCGTACCTGTCCGACGCGGTGTTCGGCACGGTGTTCGGCGTCATCGCCGGCGTGATGGTGTTCCTGGCGCTGGACGAACTGCTGCCGGCGGCCAAGCGCTACGCCAAGGGCCATGAAACCGTGTACGGCCTGGTGTCCGGCATGGGCGTGCTGGCGGTCAGCCTGGTGTTGTTCAAGTGGTGAGCACCCCGTCGCCCATCGGGACGCGCGGGGCATCGACGCGGATCCCGACCCGATAGCCGGATTCCCTGCCGTCAGGCGCGGTCGATCCGGCAGGCGTAGCAGCCGCGCCGCGCGTTGTGGACGTGCAGGAAGTCGACGGCCGCTTCGCTGAAGTAGCGATCGACCAGCGGCGCAAGTTCCACGCCTTCGACGACCTCGGCGTCCCGCATCCACCCGCCGGCATCGTAGGCACGGACCGACAGCAACCTGCCGCGCTGCTGCTCGGGGACCTCGTTGCGCCAGACGCCCGTCTCCTTCGCGGACTCGTTGACGAAGATCGGACCGTCGGCGCGGTACGGCGTCTCGACGTCCAGGTGCTGCCACGACAGCAGGAGAACCCGGTCCCCGGGCTCGGCGTCCACGAGGGTCACGCGGCACGGGAACCCTGGCCTGGCGTCGACCTACATTCGTCGGATGCCGCGCGCCTGCAGGGCGTCGTCGTCCAGCGCGAACAACGGCTGGAACGGCTGCAGCGGCAATCCGGTGACCACGTAGCCCATGGCACTCGCTCCCGATGGTTCGGGCACAGCCTAGGACGCGGACGCCGGAAGCGATATCCGCATCGTGCACAAGCAAACGGCCCGGTTTCCCGGGCCGTCGTCCAGTCGCCGCGCTGCCCGGCTCAGGCCACGAACAGCGCCTTCATCTTCTTCAGCGCGTTGGCCTCGACCTGCCGGATGCGTTCGGCCGACACGCCGTATTCGTCGGCGAGTTCCTGCAAGGTCACCTTGTTGCTGGCATCCAGCCAGCGGCGGGCGACGATGTCCCGGGAGCGTTCGTCCAATTTCGCCAGCCCCTCGTGCAGCAACTGCAGCTGGCTGTCCTCGTGGTCGATGCGCTCGTAGCTTTCCGACGGATCCTCGTCGTGCGTCATCAGGTAGGCGGCCGGCGCGGGCGGCGCGCGGTCGTTGTCGTCGTCGTCGGCGGTCAGGTCGAAGCCGATGTCGCGACCGGACAGGCGCGACTCCATCTCCAGCACCTCGCGCTCGGGCACGTTGAGGTCGGCCGCGACCGCGCTCACCTCGTCCGCGCTCAGCCAACCCAGGCGCTTCTTGCTCTTGCGCAGGTTGAAGAACAGCTTGCGCTGCGCCTTGGTGGTGGCGACCTTGACGATGCGCCAGTTCTTGATGATGTACTCGTGCATCTCGGCACGGATCCAGTGGACCGCGAAGCTGACCAGGCGCACCCCGACCGCGGGGTCGAACCGCTTGACGGCCTTCATCAGGCCGATGTTGCCTTCCTGGATCAGGTCGCCCAGCGGCAGGCCATAACCGTTGTAGCCGCGGGCGACGTGGACGACGAAACGCAGGTGCGAATGCACCAGTTCGCGCGCGGCCTCCAGGTCCTCCTGGTCGCGGTAGCGGTGGGCGAGCGCCTGCTCCTCCTCGACCGACAGGACGGGGATCTGGTGGACCGCGCCGATGTAGGCGTCCAGCGATCCGAGCGCACTGGGGACGGGCAGGTTGTGGGCGACGAGGGCGTTGCTGGTCATCGTGGTCATGGCGGCCATTTTAGCAGTGGCCATGTGTGACTGCTAAGTCAATGGGAAGTTTCCAGTGTTCTGTTCATGGAACAATCAGGTGGGAGCAGGCGTCACTGGCGACTTAGCACAGGCTCATGGCTGGCCGGGAGGATCCGGGGCCAATGGCGGCAGGGACCAGTCGATCGGCGCGCCCCCCTGGCGAACCAGGTACTGGTTGGCCGCGGAAAAGTGCCCGCACCCGAGGAAGCCGCGGTGCGCCGACAACGGCGACGGATGGGTGGTACGCAGGATGCGGTGGCGGCGCGCATCCACCATCCGCCCCTTGGCCTGCGCATAGCTGCCCCACAGCAGGAATACCAGCCCCTCGCGCTCGCGCGCGAGCGTCTCGACCACGTGGTCGGTGAAACCCTCCCAGCCCTTGCCCTGGTGGCTGCCCGGCCGGCCCGCCTCCACGGTCAGCACGGCGTTGAGCAGCAGCACCCCACGCCGCGCCCACGCCACCAGGTGGCCGTGGTCGGGGCGGGGGATGCCGAGGTCGCGCTCGATTTCCTTGTAGATGTTCTGCAGCGAGGGCGGCACCGGCACGCCCGGCTGTACCGAGAAGCACAGGCCGTGGGCCTGGCCTTCTCCGTGGTACGGATCCTGCCCCAGGACCACCACCTTCACTGCGTCGAACGGCGTGGCGTCGAATGCAGCGAAGATCCGGGGGCCCGGCGGGTAGATGCGGGCGCCCGCGGCCTTGCGCTCGCGCAGGAACCGCGACAGCTGGCGCATGTCGTCGCGCTGCAGCCAGTCGCCGACGCGCGCCTTCCAGGAGGGTTCGAGCCGGATGCGGTCCTCGCCCATGGCCCTAGCGCATCCGCACGGCGGCCGGTGCCGCGGCCAAGGGGGGGTTGCCGCGCGCGGTCACGGCGCGATGTCGGGCATCTCGGGCAGGCGCGACATCCGCAACTGGAACAGCACCTTGGTCACCAGCAGGCGTTCCTCGATCGGCTTGAGCACCAGGTCGTTGGCACCGTCGCGCAGCAAGGCCATCTGGTTGACGCGGTTGAAGTCGCCGGTCATCACCAGCACCGGCAGGCGGCGCTTGCCGTAGCCGAATTCCTCGCGCACCGCCTGCACCAGCTCGCGGCCGCTCAGCTCGCCCTTGAGGTACACGTCGGTCAGCAGCAGGTCGGCGCCGGGCGGGTCGTCGTCGCGCTTCGCGCGCAGGTAGTCCAGCGCTTCCTCGGCGCTGATCATGTGCGTGACCTGCAACTGCTGCGCCTGGAGCATGCGCATGGTCGCCAGCGCCACCGTGCGGCTGTCCTCGATGTAGAGCACGTGCGCGCCGGGGATGGTCTCGGGCTGGACGTAGCCGCGGATGAACGCCGCGAGCGCCTGGTGGCCGTTGGCCTTGTCGAAATAGTCGGTGACGTCCTCGGTGAAGCGCCGCGTCTCCAGGTGCGCCTGCACGTCGCCGGACACCACGATCACCGGCACGTAGCGCTGCCCGGCCGCCTCGCGCACCGCGCGGGCGAGCTGGAGGCCGTCGGCGTCGGGCAGCACCAGCGAGGTCGTGACCAGGTCGACGGGCGCCTGCTCGAGGGCGCTGCGGGCCTCGGACAGGTCCGCGCAACCCACGACCTCGACGTCGGGCAATTCCTGGCGGAGGACGTCGCCGATCAGCTTGCGCACCAGGCGCGAGCCGTCGACCACCATGATCCGCGGCGTATCGCTGGCCAGGTGGCGCATGTCGTGGAGCGTGGTCATCGCCTAGGTCTCGGTCGGGCGCGTCTGGCGCAGGAAGTGCCCGGTCACCACGCGGGCGCCGAGCCAGCCGAGTACCGTCGCACCGGCGAAGACCCAGGCGGCGTGCACCGGGATGAACCCCTGCAGCCCGAAACTGCTGCCGTAGCTGGCGGCCAGGTCGGACACCGCAGGCCGCAGCGCCATCCCGGCCAGGGCGAGCAGGCCCAGCGCCAGCGCACCGGCGGCCAGACCGTACCACGCCCCCAGGTACAGGAACGGCCGGCGGATGAAGCCGTCCGTGGCGCCCAGCAACTGCAGCACGCCGATTTCCTCGCGACGCGACTGGATATCCAGGCGCACCGTGTTGCCCACCACCAGCAACCCGCCCAGGCCGAACAGCGCCGCCAGCACCCAGGCGGTGCGGCCACCGAAGCGCAGCCACCCGTCCAGGCGCTGGCGCCACTGCGCGTCGTGCTGGACCAGCTCGGCCTCCGGCAGCTGGCGCAGGGAATCGGCCACCAGCGCTTCGTCGCCTGCCGGGGTCACGACCAGCACGTGCGGCAGCGGGTTGTCGCCCAGCGCGTCGATCGCCTCGCCGAGGCCGCTGTGGGCGCGCAGCGCCTCCAGGCCCTGGTCGGGCGTCCGGTGCTCCACGCCGCCGACGTTGCCGCGCGCCCGCAATTCGTCTGCCAGCGCGACGACGCGCGCCGCGTCCGTGTCCGGGGCAAGGAACACGCTGATCTCGCGCGACTGCTGCACCGTGCCGGCGAAGCGTTCGACATTGTCCAGCGCGAGCCACAGTCCCAGCGGCAAGGCCAGCGCGATCGCCAGGACACCGACGGTCAGCAGGGTCGCGAACGGCCGGCGGAACAGCCGACCGAAGCTGGCAACCACGCTGTACAAGTGGTGGTCGAGCCAGGTCCCGACCCCGGCGGACGTGCGCGACGGACGCGCCGACGGGCCCTGCAGCGGACGCTCAGGCATCGGCCAGGTCCTCCGGGGCGATGTCGTCGACCAGCCGGCCCTGGTCGAGCACCAGCACCCGCTTGCGCATGCGCTTGACCAGCCCGAGGTCGTGGCTGGCGACCAGCACGCTGGTGCCGTGCTCGGGCAGCGCGGAGAAAAGGGCGAGGATCTCGGCCGACAAGGTCGGGTCGAGGTTGCCGGTCGGTTCGTCGGCGACCAGCAAGCGCGGTTCCGACACGACGGCGCGGGCGATGCCGACGCGCTGCTGTTCGCCCGCGGACAGCTGGGTGGGCAAGGCGCGTTCGCGATCGCCCAATCCCAGCCGTTCGAGCACGCTGCGCACGCGCTTGCCGATCTCGCCGCGACGCATGCCGCGCAGGATCAGCGGCAGGGCGATGTTCTCGAACACGCTGCGGTCGGTCAGCAGGCGGTGGTCCTGGAAGACCACGCCGACTTCGCGCCGGTGCATGGCCACCCGGCGGCCGCGCACCTTGAGCAGGTTGCGCTCGCCGAACAGCACCGCGCCGCGGCTGGGGCGCTCGGAGAGGTGGATCAACTTCAGCAGGGTGCTCTTTCCCGCTCCGGAGTGCCCGGTGACGAACAGCATTTCGCCCGCGCCGACATCGAAGCTCACGTCCTCGAGCGCCACCCGCCCGCCCGGGTACTGCTTGCTGACGGAATCGAAACGCAGGACGGTCATGGCGGTCCGGGGCTGGATGTCGGGATCGGGTGCATCGCCCGATGGCGTCGATTATGACCGCCTCGGTGCAGGCAATCATCCCGGCGCCCGGCGCGGCGCGGGCAACGACGCTCGCGTTGCCGCGCGGGACCGCCGCGTCGTGGCGAGCGCGCCTAGTGCTGGGACCGCGGCGCGCGCTTGACCAGTTTCCTGAGGCCCTGGCCGATGCGCGAGAACAGCGACGGCCCGGACTCGGCCTTCGGCGCAGCGCCGGTCTTGGCGGCCACCTGGCGCGGGCGGGCGGGCTTGGCGTCGGCGCGGCCGGCGCGCTCCCCGGGCTTGTCGGCGCGCTTGTTCGCCGGCCGGTCCGGCCGTGGCTTGCGTGGCGCGGGCGTGGACTCGGCGGCTGCTGGGCTGGCGCCCTCGGCGTCCTTCAGGCGACGTCCACCACGCCGCCGGCGGCGCTTGCGGGGCGGGCGTTCGCCGTCCGCCCCTGCGGCGGGCGCGGGCGCGGGTGCGGCCGCGGGCTTGGGGGCGTCTGGCTTTGGCGCGTCGGCCTGGACCACGGACTCGTCCTTCGCCGCCGCCTCGCGGGGCGGACGCGGCTTGCGTTCGCGCGGCGGGGCACCGGGGGCACCGGTACCGCGGCCACGGCCGGCGCTGCGACCACCGCCCCGGCGGGCGTCTTCGGCGGCCCGCTGCTCGCGCGCCTCCTTGAAGATCTCGCCGATGCTCTCCTCGTCGCCCTCGGCATCGGCACGCGGCTTGCGCGGCAAGGCCGTCAACAGTTCCTGCGTGACCGGCTCGACCGGGATCTTCTGCTCGATGTAGGCCTCTATGTCCGGGAGCGACATCGCGTAGCGTTCGCAGGCGAAGCTGATGGCATCACCCTCGGCGCCAAGGCGCGCGGTGCGGCCGATGCGGTGCACGTAGTCCTCGGCGTCGAACGGCAGGTCGTAGTTGTAGACGTGCGACACGCCGTCGATATGCAGGCCGCGCGCGGCCACGTCGGTGGCGACCAGCAGCTCGAGCTTGCCGGCCTGGAATTTCTTCAGCAGGGTCTCGCGCTTCTTCTGCGGCACGTCGCCCGACAGCACGCCGACGCGGTAGCCGGCCCGCTCCAGCGCGCGCGCGACCCGCTCGACGAAGACCTTGGTGTTGACGAACACCATCGTCCGCGCGCCCTCGCTGCGCGACAGCAGGCCCAGCAGCAACTTCAGCTTCTCGTCGTCGGCCGGGAAGTACATCGCCTGCCGCACCTTGGCGTTGGTGATGAACTCGGTCTCCACCACGATCTTCTCGGGCTCGTTCATGTGCTCGTAGGCCAGCTCCAGCACGCGATGGCTGAGCGTTGCCGAGAACAGCAGGGTCTGCCGCTCGGTGCGCACCGGCATGCGGCGCAGCAGGAAGCGGATGTCCTTGATGAAGCCCAAGTCGAACATGCGGTCGGCCTCGTCGAGCACGCAGGCCTCGCAGGCGTGCAGGGACACGACCTTGTGCTGCTTGACGTAGTCGATGAGGCGGCCGGGCGTGGCGATGATGACGTCGACGCCTTCCTGCAGCAGCGCCCGCTGCTTGTCGTAGTCGACGCCGCCGTAGACGAGGGCGAAGCGCAGGCCGAGGTCGGACGCGAACTTCACCGCGTCCTTGTGGATCTGGATCGCCAGTTCGCGGGTCGGGGCCAGGATCAGCGCACGCGGATCGCCCGGCTGGCGCTCTGCCAGCGCGGGCCGCGTGAGCAGGCGGTTGATGACCGCGATCAGGAAGGCCAGCGTCTTGCCGGTGCCGGTCTGGGCCTGCCCGGCGACATCGCGCCCGGAGAGCGCGAGCGGCAGGGTCAACGCCTGGATCGGCGTGCAACGCGTGAATCCGGCGGCCTCGAGTCCGGCCAGCAGGCTCGGGTGCAGGTCGAAGGAGGAGAAGGTGACGTCGGTAAGGGGTTTTTCGCTCATGCGGGAATTCTTGGGGCTCCGCGCGACAGGCGCGCTTGCGTGGAAGGCGGCAGCCAAGCAGACTGCGCGGGCGATGGTCGGGAAGTCAGTGGCCCGGGGAACGTCCCCGGTTCGCCCATGGGCCAGCCCTTGATCGGATCCGGATCGATGCGCCCACCGGCTTGCGGCGAGCGTGCTTGAATCGCACCGGGAATCGCCCCAGTTTATCAGTTACTTGCCGGCACGATGCCCGTGGCCGTCGCCCAGCCCAAGGAGAACCCCGTGAGCGAACACCTGATCCATGCCTCCGATGCCGATTTCGACCAGACCGTCCTGGCGTCGGACGAACCGGTCCTGGTGGACTTCTGGGCCCCGTGGTGCGGGCCGTGCAAGATGATCGCCCCCGCCCTGGACGAATTGGCCGACACGTATGCCGGCCGGGCGAAAGTGGTCAAGATCGACATCGACCAGAACCGCGCGACCGCGATGAAGTACCACGTGCGCTCGATCCCGATGCTGCTGCTGTTCAAGGGCGGCCAGGTCGAGGCGACGCAGATCGGCGCCGTCGGCAAGGCGCAGCTGGCGCAGATGATCGACAAGGCGCTCTGAGGGCTGCCAGCCGTTGCGCGAACGACTGATGGCATCTTCCCGCCGACGCCCGGCGGGACGCCCGTCCACCCCTCCCGGACGGGCTCCCACGCTGAACGATCTTGCCGGCGCGCTTGCCGGCAGCCCTGCGCGGTGCTAGTTTCGCCCTGCACCGGCGCGATCCAGGCGCCGCACCCCGTCTGAAAGCTCCCCATTCCCAGCTCCCGCCCGTCTCCGGGCGCTCGCAGCAAGCGAGGATTTTCCACTTTGTCCGACAACACCTCCGATTCCGGCGACACCGCCGAGAAGCGCGTGCGCAAGCCGCGCGTCGTCAAGAAACCCAAGGCCGACAAGGCCGACGCCCCCGCGGCGGCCGAAGCCGCCCCGACCCCCAAGCCCGAATCGTCGCAAGACAAGTCGTCCGGCGACGGCGGGCAGAAGGATGCTTCCGGTGGCCAGCCCCAGGGCGGCGACCAGCACAACCAGTCCAAGCAGCATGACGGCGGCCACCGCCAGGGCAACCGCCGGGACCGCCACCGCAATCGCCGCAACCGCCCCGGCGGGCGCGATGACGGTTTGCCGCGCGACGACAACAACGACCAAGGCCAGCGCCTGCCGCCGCCGAACATCCCGGAGGGCTTTCCGCAGTACTCGCTGAGCGACCTCAAGCGGATGCCGGCGCAGAAGCTGATGGACATCGCCGAGCAGCTGGACATCCACGAGGGCGTGGCGCGCTCGCGCAAGCAGGAAGTGATCTTCGCCCTGCTCAAGGTGCTGACCCGGCACGGCGAGGGCGTGGTCGCCGACGGCGTGCTCGAGCTGCTGCCCGATGGCTTCGGCTTCCTGCGCGCGGCCGAGGCCAGCTACCTGGCCGGCCCCGACGACGTCTACATCAGCCCCAGCCAGATCCGCCGCTTCAACCTGCGCACCGGCGACCACCTCTCCGGCCGCATCCGCTGGCCCAAGGACGGCGAACGCTATTTCGCGCTGTCGGTGCTCGACACCATCAACGGCGAGCCGCTGGAAGCCAGCAAGGGCAAGGTGCTGTTCGAGAACCTGACGCCGCTATTCCCGCGCCAGCGCTTCAAGCTCGAGCGCGGCGACGGCTCCAGCGAGGACATCGCCGGGCGCGTGCTCGACCTGATGGCCCCGCAAGGCAAGGGCCAGCGCGCGCTGATCGTGTCGCCGCCCAAGGCCGGCAAGACGATCATGATGCAGCAGATCGCCACCGCCATCACCACCAACCATCCCGACACGCACCTGATCGTGCTGCTGATCGACGAGCGGCCCGAGGAAGTGACCGAGATGCAGCGCACCGTGCGCGGCGAGGTGATCTCCTCGACCTTCGACGAGCCCGCCGCGCGCCACGTGCAGGTCGCCGAGATGGTGATCGAACGCGCCAAGCGCCTGGTCGAGCACAAGAAGGACGTGGTGATCCTGCTCGACTCGATCACCCGCCTGGCCCGCGCCTACAACAACGTGGTGCCGAGCTCCGGCAAGGTGCTGACCGGTGGCGTCGACGCCAACGCGCTGCACCGTCCGAAGCGCTTCTTCGGCGCCGCGCGCAACGTCGAGGAGGGCGGCTCGCTGACGATCATCGCCACCGCGCTGGTCGACACCGGCAGCGCCATGGACAAGGTGATCTACGAGGAGTTCAAGGGCACCGGCAACTCCGAGGTGCACCTGGACCGCCGCATCACCGAGAAGCGCGTCTACCCGGCGATCAACGTCAACCAGTCCGGCACGCGCCGCGAGGACTTGCTGATCGAGCCGGACCTGCTGCAGAAGATCTGGATCCTGCGCAAGCTGCTGCACCCGATGGACGAGATCGCCGCGATGGAGTTCCTGCTCGACAAGATGAAGACCACCAAGTCGAACGAGGAATTCTTCTCGTCGATGAAACGCTGAGCGATCCCGCCAGCGTGCCCGGAGCGCCCCGCCATGCGGGGCGTTTCCGTTCCTGCTCCCTGGTGGACCGTTGCCGCTACGAGAGCGCGGCGTCCTCCGGCGCGGGTGCCTTCCCGCTCGGCGCTGCTTTCACGGGGCGTTGCTCCCCCGGACCGGCGATGCACACGCGGTTGCGGCCTTCGCGCTTGGCCCGGTACATGGCGGCATCCGCCCGGCCCAACCAGCTCTGCCAGTCGTCGTCGGGTTCGCGGATCGTCGCGCCGATGGACACGGTGACGGGTGGATGTTCTGACGAGAACTCCTGTTCAACGGCACTGCGAACGTTCTCGGCGACCCGCTGCAACGCGCCGGCATCGACCCCCGGCACCAGCAGGACGAACTCCTCGCCGCCATAGCGGAACAGGGAGTCGCCACGCCGGATCCGGCTCATCACGATCGCCACGAAGCGCGACAACACCCGGTCCCCGGCCTCGTGGCCGTGGCGGTCGTTGATCCGCTTGAAATGGTCCAGGTCCAGGATCGCCAGGCCGCAGGGCTCGTCCACCTCGCGCCTGCCCGCCACCGCGCCACGCAAGGCCGCCTCCATCGCCAGCCGGTTCTTGGCGCCGGTCAGGGTGTCGTGCGCGGCCAGGGCTTCCAGGCGGATCCGCTGCGATTCGGTGCGGCTGGCGAAAACCGCGGCGAACAGGATCGTCACCGAGGCCGTGGCCGCGAACATCCAGGCCTCGAGTGCGCTGGCGAACGCGGATCCCTCGATCAGGATGATCGCGATCGCCGCGACGGCGATCGCCAACGCCCAGCGTCGCTGCACCAGCAGGAAGTTCGCGAGCAGGATCGGGCCCATCCAGAACAAACCCGCCAGCCCGAACATCTTCGCGACCACCAGTCCCCCGGTGGTGCTGGTCAGCATCACCGCCAGTCCGGCGTAAGCGACGTTGCCGCCGCGCCAAGCGTACAGGACGCCGCCGATGATGCAGGCCAGGATGCCCATGTCGACGACCGCCGCCAGCAGGTCGCCGGACATCACCCGGTAGACCGCGAATGGCACGATCGCCAGGACCGCGATCAGGCCGAACAGCAGGATGACGACCAGCTGGAAATTATCTCTTGTAGGTGAAGCCGCCAAGGCGCTCCCCGCCGGTGGCGCAAAGCCCCCGTATGCGCGGATTGGACCCCGCGCGCGGCTTGAGCGCAAGCTGCGCTGCCGTATGGTGCCCGCCTCCGGCCCCGGCGCCCGCCTTCGCGGCGCCGCGGGCGACATGCCATCCGATGCCCTGCACGGCACCGCGCGCCACGTGCGGATCGCCGAGATGATGGTCCAACGCGCCAAGCGCCTGGTGGAGCACGAAAGGGGGCTGGTGATCTAGGAGTCGTTCAAGGGCACCGCCAACTCCGAGGTGCGCCTGGACCGCCGCATCACTGCGATGCGGGGCTTCTTGCTTGTTGCTGGCCGCCAGCCTAGCCATCGCCCAGTGGCGTCAAGAGTCGCAACCCTTCGCCGACGGGATGGACGCCATTGGCCGCATAGCTGTCCGGGCTGTCGCTGGCGTTCAACTCCTCCAGGAGCCACGGCGCGGTCTGACGAGGCCCCGGAACGTACGTGTCCCACTGCCCGTACTTGCCCCGCCTCGAACCAACACTATCGGCGAGTGTGAACTCGACCGGCACGCGCACCGACCAGAACTCCGCATCGGCTTCACTCCCGACACGGGGCGGAACGAACCGCCAACGCCGGGCGGCCTTCATCGCCGCACCCGCCAGCGCCTCGCGGCCGCTCCGCATCTGTTTGTCCGTGCCGACCACGGTGAGATTGACCTGTTCGGCGAACGAATCCTCGACCTTGCCGTCCCGGCCAATGCGAAGGACCAGGTACACCGTGCCCTGCACGCCCGCCCAGTAAGCGGCAGGCGGGTATTCAGGCGGACGCATCTGGGCGGACGTGACCTGCTGTTCGCGCGCGACCGTGCCATCGCCACCGAACACGCCGCTGCGAATCCGCAACTGGAAAGCATCGTCCGCCAGTTTCGTTGCGACCAGTCGCAAACTCATCTTCGCGCGCGCCTTGACTGGCTTACCGTCGACCGCCACCGGCTCGAAACGCCAGCCTGGCGCATGCCTGTCGACCAGTTCGACCACGGCAGGCGGCAAGGCCTCGGGCTTGTCCAGCGCATGGCGCTCCACGCGGCCCTCCGCGTCGATATCGACGGTGCCGGTCACGAGCATCGAAGACTCGGCCTGCTTTCTCGCTTCATCCTTGCCTGCAGCAAACGCCCCCGCAGCGCAGGCCCACAGGACCATTGCCAGCCATGCCCCTCGCTTCATTGCCATCCTCCGTGCCAGCGTCGTGGAGAGCATATCGGCTGTCCGGGCGGCGGGCGAGGTACGCCGTTCGCGAGATCCGCCGGCGCGCTCGGCAAAGGCTTCCGCGCATAATCGCTGCAGGAGGTGCCCATGCACGGCAGCGGCCTGCAACTCGCGTTGGTGTTCCTGCTCGCGGCGGTGATCGCGGTGCCGCTGTTCAAGCGCTTCGGGCTGGGCGCCGTGCTGGGGTACCTGGCCGCGGGGCTGGCGCTGGGTCCGGACGGGGCGGCGGTGGTGCGCGATGCCGAGCCGGTGCTGGCGGCCAGCGAGATCGGCGTGGTGATAATGCTGTTCGTCATCGGCCTGGAGTTGTCGCTGCCGCGGCTGAAGCTGATGCGCAAGCCGGTGTTTGGCGCCGGCGGCCTGCAGGTGGCGCTCTGCGCGCTGGCGCTGGGCGCGTTCGCGCTGATGGACGGGATGCGCTGGCAGGCGGCGCTGGTGGTCGGCCTAGGCCTGGCTTTGTCGTCGACGGCGGTGAGCCTGCAGCTGCTGTCGGAACGCCGTGCGCTGGGCACCGGGCATGGCCGGCTGGCCTTCGCGATCCTGCTTTTCCAGGACATCGCCGCCATCCCGCTGATCGCCGCCGTGCCGTTGCTGGGCCAGGCCAGCGCCACCGACGGCCAGCCGGTGTGGATGAACCTGCTGCAGGCGGTCGCCGCGATCGCGGTGGTGGTGCTCGGCGGCCGGCTGCTGCTGCGCCAGCTGTTCCGGGTGGCGGTGCGCATCGGCGTGCCGGAAATGATGACCGCCAGCGCCTTGCTCGCCGTGCTGGGCGCGGCCTGGGTGATGCAGCTGGCGGGCCTGAGCATGGGCCTGGGCGCGTTCCTGGCCGGCGTGCTGCTGGCCGATTCGGAGTTCCGCCACGAGATCGAATCGCAGATCGCGCCCTTCAAGGGCCTGCTGCTCGGCCTGTTCTTCATGGCCGTGGGCATGAGCATCGACCTGGACCGCGTCGCCGCCGAACCCGCGGCCATCCTGGCCGGGCTGGCGGTGCTGATGGTGGTCAAGTTCTCGATCCTGTTCGCGATCGGGCTGCGGCCCGGCGGCCTGTCGCGGCCGGAGGCCTTGCGGCTCGGCGGCGTGCTCGCGCTCGGCGGCGAATTCGCCTTCGTGGTGTTCACCGAGGCCAGCCGCACGGGATTGCTGGACGCGGCCACGCACGACCGCCTGCTGGCGATCGTCGGGCTCTCGATGGCGATCACGCCCTTGCTGGTGATCGCGATCGGATGGTTGCTGCGCGCCAGCGAGCGCGGCGACGAGCCCGCCGCCAAGCGCGACTACGATCCGATGCCCGAGTCCGCGCACCCGCAGGTCATCGTCGCCGGCTTCGGCCGGTTCGGCCAGATCGTGGCGCGCCTGCTGGCGGCGCAGAAGATCCCGTTCGTCGCCCTGGAAGCCGATCCCGACACCGTGGACTTCGTGCGCCGCTTCGGCAATCGCATCCACTACGGCGACCCCGCCCGCCAGGAGCTGCTGCGCGCGGCGGGTGCCGCCGAGGCCCGCGTGTTCATCAACGCCATCGAGGACATCGACCACGGACTGGAGGTGACGCGCACCGTGCGTCGCCTGTATCCGCACCTGCGCGTGTTCGCCCGGGCCCACGACCGGCGCCACGCCTGGCAGCTGATGGACGAGGGCGTGGAGGTGTTCCGCGAAACTTTCGCCTCGGCGCTGGAGATGGGCCGCGACGTGCTGGTATCGCTGGACGTCGACCGCGCCGTGGCCGAGGCACGCACGCAACGCTTCCGCGAGCACGACGAGGCCATGCTGGCCAGCCAGCACGCGATCTACGAGGACGAGGACGCCCTGGTGGCGAGCGCGCAGGCGGGGCGCCGGGAACTGGAGCGCCTGTTCGAGGCCGACCGTGGCGGCGACGACACCGCGCGGGGTGAGGATGGCGCCGGCACGCCAGGATCGTAGTGCCGCCACCGCGCCGGGGCTGCGTGCGGAGCGCACCTCGCGACCACACGCGGTTCCGCGATCCCCAGGCATCAACGCGAGTGCGGTGGGTGCAAGCGTTGCCGTTCCTGCTGCAAGTCGCCGTGCGCCCGGCTCGCGCAAGAGACGCCTTGCCGCTGCCTGCGTGTCGCCGATAACGCGGCTCGCGCAGGGCACGCTCCCTGCTTCTTGCGTGTCGCCGCTAGCGCGGCTCGCGCAGGACACGCTCCCCTGCTTCCTGCGTGTCGCCGCTAGCGCGGCTCGCGCAGGAAGCGCGCCATCGACACGCCGCCCTGCAGGGGGGCGAATTCGGCGGCGACATCGACGAAGCCGCGCATCACCGCGATCTCGCGGGGCGTCCGGTTGAGGGCATCGCGCAGGTCCGGATCGCAACCGGCGCGCAGCAGGGCCTTGGTGGTGCGCAGCAGCCCGTGCAGGGCGGCCAGGTGCAGCGGGCCGAATCCGCGGGGATCCTGCGCGTCCAGCGCCACCTCCTCGTCCAGCAAGCGGGCCATCGCCGACAGCACCACGTCCTCGTCGCAGGCCGTGCCGGGTTCGGCGCGCGCGCCCAGCAGCAGCAGCAAGGGGGTGACGCCACCGGCGGCCTGGGCATCGGGCTCGGCGCCGGCCAGCAGCAGGGTGTCGAACAGGGCCAGCAGCCGCGGGCGTTCGCGCGATGTGAACCCGTAAAGCGCGGCGCAATGCAGGGGCGAGAGTCCCTGCGCATCGGCGGCCTGCACGTTGGCGCCGGCGGCGAGCAGGCGCCCGCACACTTCGGGCAAGCCGAGCGCGGCGGCCAGCATCAGGACCGTGACATCCCCGGGCAGGCGTTGCTCGAGCGTCGCACCGGCGGCGAGCAGGCGATCGACGATCTCGCCCTGGCGCACGCTCACCGCCGCCGACAGCGGCGTGGCGCCGGTATGCGCCGCCAACTGCGGATCCGCGCCGCGTTCCAGCAACAGGTCCAGTGTCTTGAGGTGCCCGCCCCCGGCAGCGCGCAGCAGCGCGGTGCAACCCTGTGCGTCCGGCGTGTCGACGGCCATGCCCAGGGCGAGCAACCGACGTACCGCATCGGTATCGCCCACGGTCGCGGCGGCCGGGAGGTCCTCGGCCTTCAGCGCCCGCCCGGGCAACGGCCAGGTGCGCCAGTCCAGCCAGTCGGCGAGGTCGCGTCGCCCGCCCGACAAGGCCACGCCCAGCGGCGTCTGGCCATCGGCGGCGCGCACGTCGGGGGACGCGCCGTGCCGGACCAGCAGTTTGAGCGCCGCTTCGCGGCCCAGCGCCGCGCACAGGTGCAGGGCGGTCATGCCGTGGCTGTCGCGGGCATCCAGCGCGACCCCTGCCACGACCAGTCGCTCCATCAGGTGCAGCCAACCCAGCCGCACCGCAAGCGACAGCGGCGGATCGCCCGAAGGCCCCGCCGCAAGCGGGTCGGCGCCATGCTCGAGGAGTTGGAGTGCGAACTGCTCGAGGCCGCGCCCCGCCTGCTCGTCGCGCGCGCAGGCTTCCAGGAAGCGTGCCAGTGCGCCCTCGCCCGAGATCTCCACGCCATGCGCCAGCAGTGCCTGCAGCGCCGGGACCGCTCGCGGGCCCTGCGACAGCAACGCGGACACCGGGGTCGGCCCGCCGTCGGCGTGCACGCCGGCGTCGGCGCCGTGCTCGAGCAGCCAATCGATCCGCGCCGCTGACGGCGGCGCATCCGGGTCGACCAGCAGGCCGCCGAGTTCCTGCGGCGAGAGCAGGGAGAGCAGGCCCTCCAGTCCCTCGTATTGCCCCTGGGCCAGTTGCTCGCGCAGGAGATCCAGCGGCGCGCGATCCTCCGGTGGCGGTCCATCGGCATCGTCCGGGTCGACGGCGACGCTGGCCGGCAGGGCGTAACCCGGGTCCAGCGCCGAGACGAACGCCCAGCGACCGGCGGCCACCGCATGGTCGATCGCGCGCTTGCCGCCGGAGTCGACGCCGTCGGGTGCGACGTCGAGCGCCAGGAGGCGGCGCAGCAGCGCCGGCGATGCGCTTTCCGACAGGCAGGCATGGAAGATCGCGTTGCGGCCGTCCCGGTCGCGGGCGGCCACGTCGGCCCCGGCCGCGAGCAGCAGTTCGAACGCCGCCACGTGGCTCCCGCGCACCGCGTCGAGCAGCGGCGTGCGTTCCTCGGCATCGCGCGCCTGCACGTCGGCATGCGCTTCCAGCAAGGCCGCCAGGATCTCGGTATGCCCGGCCAGCGCCGCCTCGTGCAGGGCGCTGCGGCCATGGCCGTCGCGTGCATCGACCCTGGCCTTGTGCTTGAGCAGCAGCTGCACCCCGGCGGCATCATCCTCGTCGCCGCCGGCCGCGGCCAGCAGTGCCGGCGTGCCGTCGGCCGGTTCGGGCCTGGCGCCGCGCTCGAGCAGGAACCGCGCGAGTCGCCAGTTGCCGGCGGCGCAGGCGATGCCCAGCGGGGTCACGCCCTCGTGGTTGCGCGCGTCCAGTTCGGCGGCGGCATCGCGCAGCAGGGCCGCGACGCCAGGGTCGGAACTGCGCGCGGCATGGTGCAGCGGCGTATTGCCCTCGCGGTCGGTGGCGCGCGGATCGGCACCATTGGCGAGCAGGGTCATGACGGCCTCGGGCCGACCGTGCCAGCTGTCGCGCGTCGCCGCCAGCAGCGGGGTCATCCCGGCGTGCACGGTGTTCACGTCGACGCCGCGCGCGATCAGGGCGCGCAGCAGCCGCAGGTCCGGCAACACCGCCGCCAGCACCGGCAGCGCACGCTGGTCCGCGTCGTCCTCCGCCGGCAGGGCGTGGGCGTCGGCGCCTGCATCCAGCAAGGCCAGCGCCTGGTCCACCCGGCCGGCGCGCGCGGCGGCATGGAGCGCGGCATCGAGGTTCTCGCCCGCGATGCCGAGGGTGAAGGCATCACCCACCGGCGGCTCGCCGTCCATTTCGACGATCTGCAGCGGCAGGGTGGGCGGTTCGGGCAAGCGTTGCAGCACGAAGTGCAACAGCGGCCATGCCACCACGGAAGCCGCGGCCAGCGCCCAGCGGACGGCGGTCGGCAACAGCTCGGTCCAGGCGAGCACGAGCCACGAGGCCATGATCAGGCCGATGGCCACGGCCGCGGCCAGGCCGGTCCATCCGGCGCTGTCCCGCTCGCCCAGCGCGCGCCATTGAGCCGGCAGGGCGCCGCCCTCGCGCTCGATGGCATGCCATAACGGCCAGGTCCGCCAGCATCCGACCAGGTAGAGCCCGACGACGACGCTCAGGCCCGCCGCCGCGGCCAGCGTGGCGCTCTCGCGCAGCGCCGACAGCGGCCATGCGACCAGGAGGCCGGCCACCAGCGCGGCCGCCCCCCACAACAGCCCCAGCGACAACAGGTCGCGGCGCAGGACCTCGCCCGACGCCGGCGCCGCGCCGCGCCAGCCGCGCACGCCGACCGCCAGCAACGGCTGGGCGGCCCAGCCCGCCACGGCCGCGACCACGCCACCCAGGCCCGACGACACCGCCAGCAGCGCACCCACCGCCACCAGCGCCGCGGCACGCCATCGTCCGTGACGCAATTCAGGCATCGGTGCCCCAATCCTGGGTCATCGGGTCGGGCGCCATGCGCGGCGGCAACTGCAGGTGGAATCCGCGGACGGCGAGGTTTTCGCGCACCACGTCCACGTCTTCGCGCGCCAGCGTGCGGCCCTCGGCCAGCACCACGTCCAGCACGAACTGCAAGGGGCCCAATTCCGCGGCCAGCGCCTCCGGCAAGCGCCCGAAATCGTCCCGGGCGGCGAGGTAGACGTAGGTATCGGCCTTGCGCGGGCTCTTGTAGACGTAGGCGTGCATCGACCAGGCGTGGGTTTCGGTACGGGAATAGTAAAGGCCAATGCCCCGGCGTGCGGCCGCTGACACCGGATGGCACCGCCGCGCGCCCCGTTTCCCGCCGCTTCAGTGGTAGCCGCTGTCCGCCTCGACCTTGCCCTTGAACACCGAATACGACCACCAGGTGTAGCCCAGGATCGCCGGCAGCAGGAACACCAGGCCGACCAGCACGAAGCCCTGCGACGAGGGCGGCGACGCGGCGTCCCAGATGGACAGCGACGGCGGCACGATGTTGGGCCAGATGCCCAGCACCAGGCCGGCGAAACCGAGCACGAAGAAACTCAGCGTCAGCAGGAACGGCGCGGCATGGCGCTCCTCGTCCATCACCACGCGCCACAGCGCGAACGCGTTCGCCAGCGCCAGCAGCGGCACCGGCGCCAGCCACCAGAAATTCCCGCCCTCGAACCAGCGCGCCATGATCCGCGAGTCCAGGAACGGCAGCCAGGTGCTGACCAGCCCCATGAACGCGACCACCACCATCACCAGCGGCCGCGTCAGGCTGCGCGCCACCAGCTGCATGCGGCCGCTGGTCTTGAGGATCAGCCAGCAGGCACCCAGGAGCGCATAGCCGAACATGACCGCCACGCCGGTGAGCATGGAGAACGGGCTGAACCAGTCGAACGCACCACCGATGTACTTGCCTTCCTGCAGCGGCATGCCCTCGACCAGCGCGCCCAGGATCACTCCCTGCGAGAACGCCGCCACCATCGATCCCAGCGCGAACGCGCCGCCCCAGAAGGGCTTGCTGCGCGTGGCCTTGAAGCGGAACTCGAAGGCCACGCCGCGGAAGACCAGCGCCACCAGCATCGCCAGCACCGGCAGGTACAGCGCCGACAACACGATCGCGTAGGCCTTGGGGAACGCCGCCATCAGGCCAGCCCCGCCGAGCACCAGCCAGGTTTCGTTGCCGTCCCAGATCGGCGCCGCGGTGTTCATCATGTGGTCGAGCTGGCCCTCGTCCTCGGCGAACGGCGCCAGCACGCCCAGGCCCAGCACGAAACCGTCGAGCAGGACGTACATCAGCACGCCGAAGCCGATGACGCCGAACCATGCGATGGGCAGCCAGTATTCCACCGTCATTCCTCCCGGGAGGCGCGCGGGCCGTCACCAGTCGACGGATCATTGCCCACCGACAGCGGCCGCATCGGCGTCTTCTCGCCGCCGTCGCTGTCGGGCGCCGGTTCGTGCGGCAAGGGGCCGCGGCGAAGGATCGCGAGCAGGTACCAGATGCCGGCGCCGAAGATCACCGCATAGGCGAGCGCATATGTGATCAGCGAGCCGAGTACGGCCGCAGCCTCGATGTTGGGACTCACCGCGTCGCGGGTGCGCAGCAGTCCGTACACCACCCAGGGCTGGCGGCCGATCTCCACCACGTACCAGCCCGCCAGCAGCGCGACGAAGCCCGCCGGGCTCATCAGCCGCCAGGACTGCAACAGCCAGCGCGATCCGCGCCGGGCGGTGTCGAACAGCCAGCCCCGCCACCAGGCCCAGACGGACGCGAAGGCCAGCACCAGCATCAGCACGCCCAGCCCGACCATCACCCGGAACGCCCAGAACACCGGCGCCACCGGCGGGCGATCCTCGCGCGGCACCGAGGTCAGCGGCGCGATGGTCCCGTCCCAGCTATGGGTGAGGATCAGGCTGCCCAGGCGCGGGACGGCCACTTCGTAGTCGTTGCGTTCGGCCTGCGCGTCCGGGATGGCGAACAGCACGAAGGGCAGTCCGGCGCCCGGCGCCGATTCGTGCCAGTGGCCCTCCATGGCGGCAAGCTTCACCGGCTGGTGCTCGGCGACGTTCAGGCCATGCAGGTCGCCCGCGACGATCTGCAGGGGCACCGCGACCGCGGCGAAGGCGATGGCCAGTTTCAGCATCCGCCTGCCGGCCTCGGGATGCACCCCGCGACGCAGGTACCAGGCGCTCACGCCGCCGATCACCAGGCAGGTGGTGATGAACGCCGCCAGCACCATGTGCGCGAGCCGGTACGGGAACGAGGGGTTGAAGACCACGGCCCACCAGTCGGCGGCCTCGAACACGCCATCGACGAGGTGGTAACCGGCCGGCGTGTGCATCCAGCTGTTGGCCGAGATGATCCAGAAGGTGGAGATCAGCGTGCCCAGCGCGACCAGGCAGGTGGCCATGAAGTGGATGCGGTCGGACACCTTGCGCCAGCCGAACAGCATCACGCCCAGGAAACTGGCCTCCAGGAAGAAGGCGGTGAGCACCTCGTAGTTGAGCAGCGGCCCGAGGATGTTGCCGGCGCGTTCGGACAGCACCGCCCAGTTGGTGCCGAACTGGAAGCTCATCACGATCCCCGACACCACGCCCATGCCGAACGACACCGCGAAGACCTTCATCCAGAAGAAGTACAGGTCGCGCCAGAGGTCGTCGCGGGTGCGCAGCCAGCGCCATTCCAGGAAGGCCAGCCAGTGCGCCAGGCCGATGGTGAAGGCCGGGAACAGGATGTGGAACGAGATCACGAAGCCGAACTGGATCCGCGACAGCAGCAGCGCGTCCAACCAGGGCACTCCAGGGGCGCGAGGAGGCGCGCACCGGCAGCGGGGATTATAGGCGGGCGTCCTGGTCCGGACCGGTGGGCCAGGGGTCGTCGGCCCCCGGCGGGTCCGGCGTCACCACGGCATTGCCCATCGAAGCGGCCCAAGCAGGGTCGCGAGGGGGGCATGGACCGCGCGGCCTCGCGCGCACGCCGGAACCTGGACCGGCGCCACCGGGCGGCGGGGCGCGCACCGGCTTGCTGGTACGCTTCGCCGGTTTCTCCATGGATCCCCGCATGCGCCAGCTTCCCAGACTCGCCCTCCTCCTCGCGGTCGCCCTGGCTCCCGGCCTGGCGCCCGCCCAGCCCGCCACGCCGCTCACCCTGCACCAGGTCATGGCCGACCCGGACTGGATCGGGCCGCCGGTGGAGCGCGCCTGGTGGTCGTGGGACGGCAACCGCGCCTATTACACGCTCAAGCGCCCCGACAGCACGGTGCGCGATACCTACGCGCTGGCCATCGACGGCAGCGGCAGCGCCGCCCGCATCGACGGCGCCGCGCGCGCCGACATCGACGCGCTCGACCCGGTCTACGATCCGCAACGCACGCGCATGGCCTTCGTCCGCACCGGCGACGTGTTCGTCCGTGACCTGCGCAACGGCGCGCTGACCCAGCTCACCCGCACCGAAGCCGTCGAAACCCAGCTGCAATGGAGCAGCGGCGGCGCGCTGGCATGGCGCAGCGGCAATGAGTGGTTCCGCTGGAGCGTCGGCACCGGCGTGGGCCAGGCCGCGGTGCTCAAGACCGAGGACGACCCGGCCAAGCCGCCCAAGGCCGACGAGCTGCGCGAGCGGCAGATGCGCTACTTCGAGACCCTGCGCCGCGAACGCGCCCGCCGCGAGGCCGCCCGCGATCAGGAAACGGATTGGCGCCGCGCCGACCCCACCCGTCCGCCGGCCCCGGTCTACCTGGGCAAGGACGTCGAGGTCGCCGCCAGCGCACTGTCGCCCGATGGCCGCTGGTTGCTGGTCGCCACCCAGGCCAAGGATGCCGACGAAGGCCAGCCCGGCAAGATGGCGAAGTTCATCACCGAGTCCGGCTACGAAAGCGTGGAGGACGTCCGCACCCTCGTCGGCCGCAACGATCCGGTCCCGCAGACGCTCTGGCTGGTGTCGATGGACGACGGCAAGCCGGTCGAGCTGTCCTACGACGCGCTGCCCGGCATCGCCTCCGATCCGCTGGCGGACCTGCGGCGCGCGGTCAAGCTCGATCCGCTCAAGGGCAACCGCCCGGTCAAGCTCGAGGACGACGCAGGGGGCATGCGCTGGGCCGCCGACGGCAGCGCCGCGGCGGTCATGCTGCACGCGATCGACAACAAGGACCGCTGGCTGGCCACGGTGGATCCGCGCCAGGCGCGGCTGGCCACGCGCCACCGGCTCAGCGATCCGGCCTGGATCAACTGGGACTTCAACGACTTCGGCTGGATGCCCGACAACCGGCGCCTGTGGCTGCTGTCGGAGCAGTCCGGTTATTCGCACCTCTACCTCGTCGACGGCAGTTCGACGCGCGCGCTGACCTCCGGTCGCTGGGAGGTCTCGCAGCCGGCGCTTTCGCCCGACGGCAGCCGCTTCGATTTCGTCTGCAATCGCGAACGCCCGGGCGACTACGAGGTCTGCAGCGTCGATGCCGGGGGCGGCGGCGTGCGCGAGGTCACCGCGCTCGACGGCGTCGAGAGCTTCGTCGCCTCGCCCGACGGTTCCAAGCTGCTGGTGCGCCATTCCAACAGCTACCTGCCGCCGCAGCTGGCCGTCGTCAAGGCCACGGGCGGCGGCGCCCACACCCTCACCGATACCCGCACCGCCGAGTTCCGGGCGATGGACTGGCTGCAACCGCAATACGTGCAGGTCCCGTCCTCGCACGGCGCCGGCAGCATCTGGGGCAAGTTCTACGGCCCGGCGCAGCTCGAAGCCGGCAAGCAGTACCCGGTGGTGCTGTTCGTCCACGGTGCCGGCTACCTGCAGAACGTCAGCGACCGCTACCCCAACTACTACCGCGAGCAGATGTTCCACAACCTGCTGGTGCAGAACGGCTACCTCGTGCTCGACCTGGACTTCCGCGCCTCGGAAGGCTACGGCCGCGACTGGCGCACGGCGATCTACCGCCGCATGGGCCATCCGGAACTGGAGGACTACCTCGACGGCATCGACTGGCTGGTCGCCAACAAGCAGGCCGACCGCGACCGCGTCGGCATCTACGGCGGCAGCTACGGCGGCTTCATGGCCTTCATGGCGCTGTTCCGCGAGCCCGGCACGTTCAAGGCCGGGGCCGCGCTGCGCCCGGTCACTGACTGGTCGCAGTACAACCACGAATACACCGCCAACATCCTCAACACCCCGCAGCTCGACCCCGAGGCCTACAAGCGGTCGTCGCCGATGGAATACGCCGAGGGCCTGCAGGACCACCTGCTGATCGCCCACGGCATGATCGATGACAATGTGTTCTACAAGGACTCGGTGATGCTCGCGCAGAAGCTGATCGAGCTGCGCAAGGACAAGTGGGAGCTGGCGTCGTACCCGCTGGAGCCGCACTCGTTCCAGCATCCCGACAGCTGGTACGACGAGTACCGGCGGATCTTCGAGTTGTTCGAGCGCGCGCTGAAGTAATCCGGACGGCGGCCCCGGCCCGCCGCCCGTGTCAGCCAAGGGCGCCCCGTCGCGGGCCTCGGGGCGTGGTGCGCCGGTGCCCGGCCGACACCCCCCTACAATGCGCGGATGGACGAGATCGACAGCGTTCGCGACTACCTGACAGGTCTGCAGGACCGGGTCTGCACGGCCGTGGAACAGGCCGACGGGGCCGCGCGGTTCGTCGAGGATGCGTGGACGCGCGACGAAGGCGGTGGCGGGCGCACGCGGATCCTGCGCGACGGGGCGGTGTTCGAGCAGGCGGGCGTGGGCTTTTCCGATGTGTCCGGCCAGGCCTTGCCGCCTTCGGCCTCGGCGGCACGGCCGGAACTGGCCGGCGCTTCGTGGCGCGCGGTGGGCGTGTCGCTGGTGCTGCATCCACGCAATCCGCACGTGCCGACCACGCACATGAACGTGCGCCACTTCCGCGCCCAGCGCGACGGCGAGACCGTGGCCTGGTGGTTCGGGGGCGGCTTCGACCTGACGCCGTTCTATCCGGTGGACGAGGACATCGTCCACTGGCACCGCACCGCGCGCGACCTGTGCGCACCCTTCGGTGCAGACCGCTACCCCGCGCACAAGCGCTGGTGCGACGAGTACTTCTTCCTCAGGCACCGTGGCGAGACCCGCGGCGTCGGCGGCTTGTTCTTCGACGACCTGCATGGCGATTTCGACACCGACTTCGCCTACCTGCGTGCGGTCGGCGACGGCTTCCTCGATGCCTACCTGCCGATCGTCGAGCGCCGCCGCGATGCGCCCCACGGCGAACGCGAGCGCCGGTTCCAGCTTTACCGCCGCGGCCGCTACGTCGAGTTCAACCTGGTCTGGGACCGCGGCACGCTGTTCGGTCTGCAATCCGGCGGCCGCACCGAGTCCATCCTGATGAGCCTGCCGCCGCTGGCGCGCTGGGAATACGGGTTCGCGCCGGAAGCGGACAGTGCGGAAGCGCGGTTGTCCGGCTACCTGCGCCCGCGCGACTGGCTCGGCGAGCTGACCTAGGCCCGGCCTCGGCGCCCGGGCGCCCGGGGCTGCCTTCACGCAGGGCGCTGGCCCACGGCGGCGATCAGGCGTCGCGCTTGATCACGCTGATGCGCCCATTGGTTTCCAGTACGGCCAGCGCCACCTGGCTGGAATCGGTACAGCCCTCCTGCCGGATGATCTCCTCCAGGTCGTCACGGCTCAGGTGCTGGCTGCGCAAGGCATCGAAATAGACGTTGCCGTTGCGGACCAGCAGGACGGGACTGCCTTCGAGCAGGCGCTCGGCGCGCCGGCTCCGCGCCGTCACCCAGCCCACGAGCCAGTTGAGCCCCACCAGGATGGCAGCGAGCAGCAGGCCTCCCGGCAGCGACGTGTCGGTGCCGATCAGGGAGTTCTGGACGGCGTTGCCCAGCAGCACGACCACGATCAGGTCGAAGGGCGTGAACTGGCCGATGGTGCGCTTGCCGGACAACCGGACCATGCCGAGCACGACGACGTAGACGACCACGGCCCGCAGCACGAATTCCCACCAGGGCATGGACAGCGTGAACAGCTCGGACATGGTCGGTTCCCGGCGAACGAATGGCGCAGTCTGCCTTGCCAGCGCCGTGCCCGCATCGCCCGGCAGGTGCCAACGGCTTTCGCCGGCCTTGTCGGGGCCGGTACGGGATCCCGGGAGTCGTGAGCGGCCTGTCCCGGCGAGCGGTCCGCCGGGCTGCGCGGCACCCCGCGCCTCCACCCGGCTGGCGGCAGGCGGCGGGCGGCTTGCCGTAGGACGGCGGCCGGCCCTGGGCGGCTGTCGACTGGTCGCTGGTCTCTGGTCTCTGGTCTCTGGTCGCTGGTCGCCGGGCGCGGGTTGCGGGTCCCGGGTCGCGGGCCGTTGGTCGCTAGAACGCTGGGTCGCGGGCCGGTGGTCGCCGGGGCGCTGGAGCGCGGGTCGGTGGTCGTAGGCCCCTGGCCGCTGGCCGCTGGCGACTGGTCGCCACGGGAGGATCCAGCGAGCGTGGGCCGGGTCCAGCGCGCGCGGCTGGCGGGCTAGCCTTGGCGCCTCCCGCACCACGGACGGCCGCGCAATAAAAAGCCCCGCCGGCAGGGGGGGCCGGCGGGGCTGGAGAACGGGGCTCGGGGAGAAGCCTTACGTTCCGGGGTGATCGTCTCCAGGGGAGGGGAGAGATCTGCGACAGACCTTGCATCTGTCACGGGCTATATGACCACTCCCCGCATGGATGGTTCGTGAAGGTTCGGGTTAAGTTTTTGTTGGGTTCAGCGCGGGTTTACCCACCGTGTCCGGGCTGCCTCAGTGCGCCTGTTCCCAGTTGTCGCCAACCCCGCTGTCCACGACCAGCGGCACCCGCAGGTCGGCGGCGGACGACATGCGTTCCACCGCTTCCGCGAGCAACGTGTCCACGAAATCCGCGTCGACTTCGAACACCAGTTCGTCGTGGACCTGCATGATCATTTGCGCGCGCCCCGCCTGGCCGTCCAGCCAGCCCTGGATGTCGACCATGGCCCGCTTGATGATGTCGGCGGCCGTGCCCTGCATCGGCGCGTTGATTGCCGCCCGCTCCGCGCCGGCGCGCTGGGCCTGGTTGCCCTTCTGGATGTATTCCAGGTACAGCCGGCGGCCGAACACCGTCTCGACGTAGCCCTGCGCGCGTGCCTGCTGGCGGGTGCGGTCCATGAAGTCGCGCACGCCCGGGTAACGCGAGAAGTACAGGCCGATGTAATCCTGCGCCTCGCCGCGGCCGATGCCCAGGTTGCGGGCCAATCCGAACGCGCTCATCCCGTACATCAGGCCGAAGTTGATCGCCTTGGCGGCGCGGCGCTCGTCGGCGTCGACCGCGTCGATGGGCTTGTCGAATACTTCCGCCGCGGTGGCACGGTGCACGTCGGCGCCGGATTCGAACGCACGCAGCAACGCCGCGTCCTGAGACAGGTGCGCCATGATCCGCAGTTCGATCTGCGAATAGTCGCAGGCGACCAGCTTGCGCCCCTCCGCCGCAACGAACGCCTCGCGGATGCGCCGCCCGTCGGCGGTGCGGATCGGGATGTTCTGCAGGTTGGGATCGCTGGACGCCAGCCTCCCGGTCGCGGCGCCGGCCTGGTGGTAGCTGGTGTGGACGCGGCCGGTGTCCGGGTTGACCATGTCGGCCAGCTTGTCGGTGTAGGTGCTGCGCAGCTTGGCCAGCCCGCGGTAGTCGAGGATGACGCGCGGCAGTTCGTGCAGGTCGGCGATCGCCTCCAGCGCCTCCTCGTTGGTGGACGGCTGGCCCTTCGGCGTCTTGAGCTTGGCCGGCAGCGCCAGCTCGTCGAACAGGAGGGCCTGCAGCTGCTTGGGCGAGTCCAGGTTGAAGGTCCGCCCGGCGAGTTCCGTCGCCTGCTGCTGCAGCGCCAGCATGCGCTTGGACAGGTCGGCACTCTGGCGCCGCAGCTCGCCGGTGTCGATCAGCACGCCGTTGGCCTCCACGCGCGCCAGCACCGGCACCAGCGGGATCTCGATGTCGCGATACACGCCTTCCAGTCCCGGGTCGGCGGCGAGCCGCGGTGCGAGCACGCGATGCAGGCGCATCGTCACGTCGGCATCCTCGGCGGCGTAGCGCGTGGCGTCGGCGATGGCGACGTGCGAGAACGGGATCTGCTTGCTGCCCTTGCCGGCGACTTCGCTGTAGGGGATGGTCGCGTAGCCGAGGTAGCGCTTGGCGAGCGAATCCATGTCGTGGCGGGTGCGACCGGACTCGAGCACGAAGCTTTCCAGCATGGTGTCGTCTGCGTAGCCCGCGACCTCGATGCCGTGTCGGCGCAGCACGTGGATGTCGTACTTGCCGTGCTGCCCCACCTTGCCCTTGCCCGCATCGGCCAGCAGCGGCCGCAGCGCCGCCAGGACCGCGTCCCGGTCGAGTTGCGCCTGCGCGCCCGGGCCGTCGTGCGCCAGCGGGATGTAGCAGGCGGTGCCGGGTTCCACGCACAAGCTGATGCCGACCAGGTTGGCCCGCAACGGATCGAGGGAATCGGTCTCGGTGTCGAAGGCGAAGCCCTCGGCCTCGCCCAAGGCCTGGATCCAATGCTCGAGCCGCGCCTGGGTCAGCACCGTCTCGTACTCGCCCGGGGCCGACAGCGCCGGGTCCGGCGATTCGCCCCCGCCATCAGGCACGGTGACGAAGCCCGCGCCTCGCGCGCTGCCGTTGCCGTTGCCGTTGCCGACGTCCTTCGCGGAGGTCCCTGCGGCCGCGTCCCCGTCGAGCTCCCTCAGCGCCTGGCTCATGCCGTATCGGGTGAAGAGCTGGCGCAACGCCTCGATGTCGCGATCGCGTTGCGCCAGCGTTCGCGGACCACCCTCGAGCCCGACATCGGTCTTGATCGTCACCAGGTCGCGGCTCAGTGGCAGCCGTTCCAGCACGGCACGCAGGTTGTCGCCGATCTTGCCCTTGATCTCGCCGGCGTGTGCGATCACACCGTCCAGCGAGTCGTACTGCGCCAACCACTTGGCCGCGGTCTTGGGCCCGCACTTGTCCACGCCCGGGACGTTGTCGACCTTGTCGCCCATCAGCGCCAGCAGGTCGACGATCTGGTCCGGGCGCACGCCGAACTTGCCGACCACCGCATCGACCGAATCCATCCGCGTTCCGCTCATGGTGTTGACCAGGGCGATGCGTCCGTCGCCGTCGTCGCGCACCAGCTGGGCGAAGTCCTTGTCGCCGGTGGAAATGGTCACCTCGATGCCGTCGGCGGCCGCCTGCAGCGCCAGCGTGCCGATGACGTCGTCGGCCTCCACGCCGGGAACGCGCAGCAGGGGCAGGCCGAGCGCCTCGACGATCGCCATCAGCGGTTCGATCTGCGCGCGCAGGTCGTCGGGCATCGGCGGCCGGTTGGCCTTGTATTCGGGGTACATCGCGTCGCGGAATGTCGGCCCGCTGGCATCGACCACGAAGGCGATGTAGTCCGGCTGCTCCTTCAGGTGCGCGCGCAGCATGTTGACCACGCCGAACAGCACGCCGGTGGGCTCGCCATCGGCATTGCTCAGCGGTGGCAGCGCGTGGAACGCGCGGAACAGGTAGGAGGAACCGTCGATCAGGACCAGGCGTGGCATCCGGCCAGTGTACCCGTCGCTTCGCGGACGGTTGCGGCCGCCCGCGGGACCGCGACCGCGCGCCCGGCGCATAATGGAACCCTGCCGCCGGAGATCGCCATGAACGCCTTGCTGCCCCTGTTCGCCGCCGTCCTGCTGCTCCAGGCCTGCGCGAGCTTCGACGACACCGCGGGTGTCCGGATCCCGCCCGAGGCGGTCGCCACCACGCGCACCGAGGCCAACGGCGACGTGATCACCGAGTACCGCGTCGGCACCCAGTTGCGCGTGGTCAAGGTGGTGCCCGCGCGCGGGCCGGCCTACTACCTGCAGGATCGCGACGGCGACGGGATCGTCGACGAGCGCGACGGCATCTCGCCGGTCTACTTCAAGCTGTTCGAGTGGTAGGTCGCACGCGGCGATGAGCGTCGAGATCCGCGCGCTGGCCTGCGAAGCCGACCTGCACGCCGCGTGGCCGGTGGTCCGGCAGTTGCGCCCGCACCTGGATGCCGGGGCCTTCGTCGCCCAGGCGCTGCGCCAGGCCGGCGAGGGCTACCGGGCGACGGGCCTGTTCGACGACGGCGCGGTGCGTGCCTTCGCGGGGTGGCGGGTCGTGGAATACCTCGCCCACGGCCGCTTCCTCTACGTCGACGACCTGGTCACCGACGCGGACACCCGCAGCCGCGGGCACGGCAAGGCGCTGCTGGACTGGCTCAAGGCCGAGGCGCGGCGCCTGGGCTGCACGTCCCTGCAGCTGGACTCGGGCACCCAGCGCAAGGAGGCCCATGCCTTCTACCTGCGCGAGGGCCTGCGCATCGATTCCTTCCATTTCGGCATCGCGCTCGACTGACCCGCCGCGCCGACGCCCGCCACCGGAGCCCCGCATGCCTGCAGGCGACCTCGACGACAAGTTCTCCCAGTTCCGCGAGCACTGGCAGCCCAAGGTGGTGGCCAGCCTCAACGGGCAGGAGGTGAAGCTGGCGAAGATCCTCGGCGAATTCCCCTGGCACCGCCACGCCGAAGCCGACGAGCTGTTCCTCTGCTGGCGCGGCCGGTTTCGCCTCGAGTTCCGCGACCATGCCGTCGAGATGGGACCCGGCGACTACCACCTGGTGCCGCGCGGCGTCGAACACCGTCCGGTCGCGGAGGCGGAAGCGGAGATCGTGCTGTTCGAACCCGCCGACGTGCGCAATACAGGCGATGTCGACGACGCTTGTTTCACGGCGCCGCAGGGCGTCGTCCTGTAGGCACTACGTCCGTCGGTCCTGCCGTGCGGGCGCGCGGTTACGATGGGCGTCCGCCTTTCCCCGGCCACCGGCTCGAATGACCACGCGCACGCTGCTCAAACCGCTGTTCACGACCTGGTTGACCGGCCTGTTGGCGGTGCTGCCGCTGGTGCTCACCATCGCGCTGCTTGGCTGGCTGGCGGCCCTGGTCAACAGCCTGGTCGGCCCCGGCAGCCTGTTCGGCCGCTCGTTCACCGTGTTCGGCGAGACCTTCTCGTTGCACCCGCTGGCTGCGTACGCCCTGGGCACGCTGCTGGTGCTGGTGCTGGTCTACCTGCTGGGCGTGGTGGTGCAGTCGCGGCTGAAGCAGCCGGTCAAGGCACTGGTCGACGGCACGCTGCGGCGCATCCCGTTGATCGGCAGCGTGTACAACCTGGCCGACCGCTTCGTGTCGGTGATCGGTGACCGCCAGGAAGCCGACATCGCGGCGATGAGCCCGGTGTGGTGCTTCTTCGGTGGCGACGGCGCGGCAGTCCTTGGCCTGCTGCCCAACCCCGAGCCGCAGCGCATCGACGGCCGCCTGTATTTCACCGTGCTGGTGCCCACCGCGCCGATCCCGGTCGGCGGCGGCCTGATCTTCGCGCCGGTCGAATGGGTCAAGCCGGCGGACTTCGGCATCGACACCCTGACCAGCGTCTACCTGTCGATGGGCATCACGCCGCCCAGGCGCCCGGCCGCCGGGGCCAAGGGGCGGCGCGCGGCGGCCGACCCCGGTGCGATTGCCAAGGCCGGCGAGGGTGGGCCACAGGACCAGGGCGACGCGTAACAGGGGTGAACCGGGCCCCGCAAGGCCGGTGTTACCATCGCCCTCCCCGTTGGGGAGTAGCCGGCTTCGGCTCGTGACCACGAGCAGGAAGCGTCCGCGTCAACATGCTCGGCAGCGTGAGCCTGCCGGGGCGCGCACACCATCCAGGTTGGCGAGACCAGCGGCACCGCGGCGCATCGAGGAGTCGGGCGCGCCGCCGTGCCGCGTCCGCCAAGCCCGCCGGTCCCGCCATGCATCCGCTGTCCATCCTCCTGCTTGGCATCGCGATGTCGACCGATGCGTTCGCCGCCGCCGTCGGCAAGGGCGCCGCGATGCGCGACCCTCGGCTGACGGAAGCGCTGCGCGCCGGCTTGATCTTCGGCGCCATCGAAGGCCTCACGCCCCTGGTGGGCTGGGCGCTGGGCAACGCCGCGGCGCCTTACGTCACCGCATGGGACCACTGGATCGCCTTCACGCTGCTGGGCCTGCTCGGCCTGCGCATGATCCACGCGGGCCTGCGCGCGCCGGACGCATCCGCCACCCCCGCGGCCCGTCCCGGGTTCTGGACGCTGGCGACCACCGGCCTGGCCACGAGCATCGACGCCCTGGCCGTGGGCGTCGGGCTGGCCTTCGTCGACGTCGACATCGTGGTCGTCGCGGCCGTGGTGGCCTGCACCACCCTGGTCATGGTCTCCTGCGGCATCCTGCTCGGTCGCGTCCTCGGCGCGCTGGCGGGACGGCGCGCGGAAATCGTGGGCGGCGCGCTCCTGGTCGCCATTGGCGTCGCCATCCTGTTCCAGCACCTCGGCGCGGCGTGACGCTGGCCGAAGATGCGGGCAAACGACGTTGCCAAGGAAGACCACCGCAACCCACCATCGCATGATGACCAGACGTGAACGCCGCAAATCCGACGCACCACCCGACGACGCCGCGTTGCGCGATGCGCTGACCGAAGCGCAGCTCAAGACGCTGCAGACGCTGGAGCCGATGGGCTGGACGCTTGAATTCCTGCGCCAGCAATTGTTCCAGGAGGCGATCGCCGTGGTTTCGGACGCCGAGGGCACGCGCCGCGCGGTGCTGGAACCCAATGGCATGCTCAACGAGAACCAGGAGATCCCGGTGCGCGAGTGAGCCTCCGCGCGGTGCGGTGGCGCGTGGTGGCACGGGCCCTTCACGGCAAGGCCCGCACCATGGCCCGCCGAAGCGACGGCATGGCAAGGGGACACCGGGTCAATGGGCGTACTGGTCGAAGGCAGCTGGCAGGAACGGGACGCATCCTGGACCGACCGCGAAGGCCGCATGCGCGGGCCACCGCCGAGGTTCCGCAACTGGATCACGCCTGACGGCGAACCCGGCCCGACCGGCGAAGGCGGCTTCCCCGCCGAACCGGGCCGTTACCGCCTGATGGTGTCCCTCGCCTGCCCCTGGTCGCACCGCGCCACGCTCATGCGGCGGCTCAAGGGGCTGGAGGAACTCGTCGGGCTGTCGGTCACCCACTGGCTGATGGGCGAGAACGGGTGGACCTTCGACGAAGGCCCGGGCGTGGTCCCGGATCCCGACAGCGGCGCGCGCTACGTGTGGCAGGTCTATGCCTGCAGCGACCCCACCTACAGCGGCCCGGCCACGGTGCCCGTGCTCTGGGACAGCCGCAACCACCGCATCGTCAACAACGCATCGGCCGACATCATGCGCATGCTCAACGACGCCTTCGATGGGGTCGGGGCCAACGATCGCGACTATTACCCGGCACCGCTGCGCGACGACATCAACGCGTTCAACACCCGCATCCACGACAAGCTCAACGAAGGCGTCTACCAGGCCGGCTTCGCAAGCTCGCAGGCCGCGTACGACGAAGCGGTGGCCGAGGTGTTCGACAGCCTCGACTGGCTGGAAAAACTGCTCGGCAAGCGCCGTTACCTCTGCCACGACACCCTGACCGAGGCCGATTGGCGGCTGTTTCCCACGCTGGTGCGCTTCGACGCCGTGTACCACGGCCACTTCAAGTGCAACGTCCGCCGCCTGGTCGACCATCCGCGGCTGTGGGATTACGCCCGCCGGCTGTACCAGCATCCCGGCGTGCGCGAGACCGTCGATTTCGAGCACATCAAGCGCCATTACTACCAGAGCCACCCCCGCATCGATCCCACCGGGATCGTGCCGGCGGGACCGGCGGTGGACTGGGAAGCCCCCGCCCACGGCTAGGCCCTGGTGTTGCCCGGCGCGGCGGCGTCTTCACGGCGCGGCCGCTAGGTTTCCCGCCCATGGCCGACCAGACCGCGACGCGCACCGTGCTGCTCATCCTGGACATGGTGAGCACCTTCGACTTCGAGCATGGCGCCGCCCTGCACGCGCAGGCCTTGCGCATCGCACCCCGCATCGCCCGGCTGAAGGCACGCATCGCGCGCCGGGGCGGTCAATGCATCTACGTCAACGACCACTTCGGCCACTGGCAATCGGAATTCAGCCGGATCGTGTCGCTCGCCAGCGAGGGGACGGGGGCGGACATCGTCGAGATCCTGCGGCCGGGCGCGGACGACCTGTTCATCCTCAAGCCGCGGCATTCGGCGTTCTACCAGACGCCGCTGCCGCTGCTGCTCGCCAAGCTGGACGCACGCGTACTCGTGGTGACCGGGATTGCCGCGGAAGCCTGCGTGCTGGTCACGGCGCTGGAGGCGCACATGCGGGACTATCGCGTCGTGGTCCCCGTCGACTGCGTTGCCTCCGCCTACGACGCGCGCCGGCAGGCGGCACGGCGGGTCTTGCAGGCCTCGGGCCTCGAGACCCGCGGCATGCGCAGCATCGATCGTTGGCTGGCGGGCGATCGCGAGGGCGACTGACCGCCGCAACGGGACATGGCCCGTGGCACGCGTGCCGGCAGGATTCGACGCCTGTGCGATGCGCGGGGATGTCGCGATACGCCGCGCGCCGCCGTGCGGTGCTGCCTCGTTTCGCCAGGCTTCGCCGTTGGTCGGTCGCCTGCCGCGGGTGATCCCTCGAGGCCACGCGTCCGCACGGGTACTGGCAGCGATGCACGGCGCAGCATCGCCGGGAGGGCGCACGGGACACTCAGTCGTGCAAGGCCGGCAACGACTGTCGGAGGGTATCGATCCCTGCCCAGGGGTCGTCTCGCAGGCGGGCGGCGCGGCGCCTGGCCTTCGGCAGGTCGTAGGCGTCGGCGCGCTTGATGCGGCCCAGTTCCTCCCAGCGCAATGGCACCGCGACCGGCGCGCCCTTGCGCGCGCGGAGCGACCAGGACGCGACGCTGGTGGCCCCGCGCGTGTTGCGCAACCAGTCGATGAAGACCTTGCCGCCGCGCCTGGCCTTGGACATCGTCGCCACGTACCGGTCGGGGGCATGCAGGGCCATCGCCTGCGCGAAGGCCTCGCAGAAGCCGCGCACCGCGTCCCAGGACGGACCGCCTTCGATCGGCGCGACAACGTGCAGCCCCTTGCCACCGGACAGGCGCACGAAACTCTCCAAGCCGGCCTGGCGCAACTTGTCGCGTGTATCGCGCGCCGCGGCCACCACCTGCTTCCACGCCACCCCTTCCCCCGGATCGAGGTCGAACACCAGCCGGTCCGGCCGTTCCGGATCCCGCGCGCAGGCCCCCCAGGGATGGAACTCGATGGTGTTCATCTGCACCAGTTCGAGCACGCCCTCGATCGAGTCCACGTACAGGTAGTCCGCCTTGCCGTCCTTCTGCCGGAGCGGCAAGGCATGCACCTGCGAACCGAGGCTGCCTGCGTGGTGCTTCTGGAAGAAGCACTCGCCCTGCGCGCCCTCCGGGCAGCGCAACAGCGACAGCGGCCGGTCTCGCAGGCCGGGCAGCATCCACCCGGCGACGCTGCGGTAGTAGTCGGCGACGTCGGCCTTGGTGCAGCCGGCGTCCTTGAACACGATGCGATCGGGGTGGGTCAGGTTCACGTCTTCCTCCCGGGTGGGCGCCGCCGGCGGTCGTTGCACCTCGCGCGCCGGTTTGTCGTCGCGCACGCGCAGGAAGCTGGCCTGGCGCAGCAGGCCTTCCTTGGCCAGGCCCCGGTACGCGACCTCGACCACCAGTTCGGGACGGACCCAGCGCACCGCGCGCGCGGAAAAAGGGACGTGCGCGGGCAGCTCGATGACGCCTTCCCGCTGTCGCAGCGGTTGCAGCCGCTCGTGGAGCACGCGCAGCGCCGTGTCGTCGAACCCGGTTCCGACCCGCCCGGCATACCGCAGCCGGCCGCGCTCGCGCGTGGCCAGCAGCAGCGATCCGAAGCCGCTGCGCGAGCCCTTGGGTGGCGTGTAGCCGATGACGAGGAACTCGTCGGCCAGCGCATGCTTGCTCTTGATCCAGTCCCCGCCGCGGCCCGCGCGATAAGGGCTCCCGCAGCGCTTGCTGATCATGCCTTCCAGCCCCTGCTTGCCGGTCTGCGCGAACACTTCCGCGCCATGGCCGACGACATGGTCGCTGTAGGCGAGCAGGCCTGGCGTGCCCAGCAGGTCCTTCAGCAAGGCCTTGCGCGCCTGGAGCGGCGCGCGCCGCAGGTCGACGCCCGCCAGGCCGGGCAGGTCGAAGACCATGTAGCGCAAGTCCGCCTTCGACGTGCCCTCGACCACGCGCTGCAACTCCGAAAAATCGCTGCGCCCCGCTGCGTCGATCACCACCAGTTCGCCGTCCAGGCAGGCGCTGGACACCGGCAGGGCTTCCACCGCCCGCGCGATCTCCCGAAACGTCGCGTTCCAGTCGAGCCCGCCACGCGAGCGCAGGCGCGCCTTGCCCGCGTCCAGGTCCACCAGCAGGCGATAGCCGTCCCACTTGAGTTCGTGCAGCCAGTCGTCGCCGGTGGGCGGTGCGGCGCGCAAGGTGGCCAGCGCCGGTTCGAACCCCAGCGGCAGGCCGGTCTCCCGCGCACCGTCGAGGTCCGAGGCGCGCTTGCGCCAGGCCGCGTCGCGCTTGCGGCCGCTCCCGTCGCGACGCGCCGGCGCCTGTTTCGATTTCACAGCCGAGTCCGATTTGCCGGTCTTTTTCGGCCGCGCCTTCGCCTTGGCCCTGGCGCCCGCCCCGGCGCCGGCATCGTCGATCAGGTCGTCGGCCTCCAGCTCGGCGGCATGCCGGTCCTGGCGCTTCATCAGCAGCCATTGCACCTGCCGTCCCTGCTTGCGGGTGCGCACCAGCTTCCAGCCGCCGCGCAGCTTCCCGCCTTGCAGGACGAAATCCAGTTTCCCTTGCGCCAGCGCCGCCTGGGGGTCGCCGTCGCTGGCCCAGTGGCCGCGATCGAAGATGTCGACATGACCGGCGCCGTAGTTGCCTTCCGGGATGTCGCCGGCGAAGCCTGCATATTCCAGCGGATGATCCTCGACCTGGACCGCAAGCCGCTTGTCGCCCGGACGCAGCGACGGCCCTTTCGGCACGGCCCAGCTCTTCAGGACGCCGTCGACCTCCAGCCGGAAGTCGTAGTGCCGCGCGCGCGCATGGTGCAGCTGCACGACGAAGACCGGCCGCCGCCCTCCTGTTTCGACAACCCTGCCTTCGGGCTCCGGCGTGGCGTCGAAGCGGCGCTTGCGCGCGTAGTCCCGCAGGCCCATCGACTATCCGGCCTTGCGCTTGGCCGCCTTCTTCGTGGCCTTCTTCGCCGGCTTGCCCTTGGCCGCCTTGCTCTTCGATGCGCCTGCGGACTTCTTCGCGGCCGACTTCTTCTTTGCCTCCTCTTCTTTCTTCGCCGGGGTGCGCTTGTTGCTGGCGATGCTCTGCTTGAGCAGGCTCATGAAGTCGACGACGTTGGTGGTGGCGTCCTCCGGCGGCTCGCCTTCGGCCTCGGCGACGTCGACCTTCGCGCCCTTGGCCTTGAGCTTCTTCTCGATGACCGCCTGCAGGCGTTCGCGGAACTCGTCGTGGAACGCGTCGGGAGCCCAATCGCCGGACATCGACTCAATCAGCTGCGCTGCCATCTCCAGTTCCTTGGCCGTGATGCGGTAGTCCTTGGTGCCGCCTTCGGGCAAGCGATAGTCCGCCGGGTCGACCAGCTCCTGCGGGTAGCGCAGCAGCAACAGCAACAGCGCGTCGCCTTGCGGCACGACCGCAGCCAGGTATTCCCGCGTCCGGATCACCACGCGCGCGATTCCCACCTTTCCGGTCCTGGCCAGGGTCTCGCGCAGCAGCACGTAGCCCTTCTCGGCCTTCTTCGCCGGCACCAGCACGTAAGGCTTGTCGTAGTAGGCCGGGGCGATGGCATCGGCCTCGATGAAGGTCTCGACCTCGACCGTCTCGTGGCTTTCCGGGGCGGCGGACTCGATGTCCTCCTTGTCGATCACGACGTAGCTGCCCTTGTCGTACTCGAAGGCCTTGACGATGTCCTTCCACGGCACTTCCTCGCCCGTCTCGGCATTCACGCGCTCGTAGCGGATCGGCTTGCGGTCGCGCGCATCGAGCATCCGGAACTGCAGGTCGACCTTTCGCTCGCCCGACATCAGCGACACCGGGATGTTGAGCAGGCCGAAGGAGAGCGTCCCGGTCCAGATCGGGCGGGCCATCAGCCGATCCCCGGCGGCGAGCTGGTTGCGCGCGGGAACGCGGCGCGCGCGGGTGGATGGTGGGATCGCATGCGACCTCCGGGCAGCCCTCGGGCGTCCGACGGTAGGCACCCCACGGTGAGACGGTGGTGAAAGCACGCTGGCCGCCCCGGGGCCGGGGATGCGGGCGCACAGGTCGACGCGCGGCCGGTCGCCCTCGTTTGCCCGGGTTTCACCGCGACCGGGGCACCCTTGGCCCCACCAACCCGCAGGAGCACGACATGCCCTACGACCGCGTCAGCGAACTACCCGATTCCGTGCGCGACCATCTCCCGGAACACGCCAAGGAGATCTACAAGGAAGCATTCAACAGCGCGTGGAAGCAGTACAAGGACCCCGACGACCGCCGCGGCGACGCCACCCGCGAGGAGACCGCGCACAAGGTGGCCTGGGCGGCGGTCAAGGACAAATACCAGAAAGGCGACGACGGCGACTGGCACGCGAAATAGTCGCCCCCCCCCCCGGCGGGCTCAACCCGCCGGCAGGTTGGCGTAGCCAAGCTCCGCGCCGGCGCCCGGCTCGCCAGCCGGCAATGCGGGACGCGATGCACGGCGTGGGGTCGCTTCCGATCCTGCGCGTCGCGGACCGCGCGCCCCGAGGCCCTCACCCCGTCTGCAGGTTGGCATAGGCCAGCACGAGCCACTTGCTGCCCACGTCCTGGAAATTCACCTGCACCCGCGCGTGCGCGCCGGCGCCCTCGATGTCGGTGACCGTGCCGCTGCCGAACTTGGCATGGCTGACCTGCTGGCCTAGCTTGACGCCGGCATCCTCCTCCACCGCGGCGTGGCCGTGGCGGCGCGGGTTGGCCGGCTGCGCCATGCGCATCGCCTTCGCCTTCGGCCGGATCTCGTGCAGCAGGGCCGACGGAATCTCGCGCAGGAAGCGCGAGGGGATGCCGTACATGTCCTGGCCGTGCAGGCGGCGGGTCTCGGCATGGCTGAGCACCAGCTTTTGCCGCGCGCGTGTGATCCCGACGTAGGCCAGCCGGCGCTCTTCCTCGAGGCGGCCTTCCTCCTCCACCGAGCGCGCGTTGGGGAACAGGCCTTCCTCCATGCCGGCCAGGAACACCAGCGGGAACTCGAGCCCCTTGGCGCTGTGCAGGGTCATCAGCTGCACGCCGTCCTCGCCCGCCTGCGCCTGGCCCTCGCCGGCCTCCAGCGCCGCGTAGGCCAGGAAGGCGACCAGTTCGCCCAGCTCCGCGGTTTCCTCCTCGTCGCCCCGCGCGAAACGCGAAGCGACCGAGACCAGCTCGTCGAGGTTGTCGACGCGGGAATCGACGGCGCCCCGGGACTCCGCCTCGTAGTGTTCGCGCAGGCCGGAGCGCAGCAGCACGTGGTCGATCTTGTCCTTGAGCGGCAAGTCGTCGACCTCTCTGGCCAGAGCATCGACCAGCCCGTGGAAGCCGGCCAGCGCGTTGCGCGCGCGCGCCGCGAGCGCATCGCCGCGCGCCTCCCGGAGCGAGGCCTCCCAGAGCGACACCGCGTCGGCGCGCGCGCGCCGTCGCACCTCGTCCAGGGTGCGGCCGCCGATGCCGCGCGTGGGCGTGTTGACCGCGCGCTCGAAGGCCGCGTCGTCGTCGCGGTTGCTCACCAGCCTCAGGTAGGCCAGCGTGTCCTTGATCTCGGCCCGCTCGAAGAAGCGCACGCCGCCGTAGACGCGGTACGGCACCTGTTCGGCGAGCAGCGTTTCCTCGAACATCCGGGACTGCGCGTTGCTGCGGTACAGGATCGCGCAGTCGCCGTAGCTACCGCCGTCGCGCACCCACTGCGCGATGCGCTCGTGCACGTAGCGGGCCTCGTCGATCTCGTTGTAGGCGGCGAACAGGTCGACGGCATCGCCGGCGCCGGCATCGGTCCACAGCTTCTTGCCGAGCCGCGCCGGGTTGTGCGCGATCACGGCGTTGGCGGCGTCGAGGATGTTGGCGGTGGAGCGGTAGTTCTGCTCCAGGCGGATGGTGCGCGCGCCCGGGTAGTCGTGCAGGAACTTCTGCACGTTCTCGACCTTGGCGCCGCGCCAGCCGTAGATCGCCTGGTCGTCGTCGCCGACCACGAAGACCTGTCCGGTGTCGCCGGCCAGCACGCGCACGAACGCATACTGGATCGCATTGGTGTCCTGGAATTCATCCACCAGCAACTGGCCGAAGCGCTGGCGGTAGTGCGCCAGCAGCGCCGGGGTGTCGCGCAGCAACTCGTGGGCGCGCAGCAGGATCTCGGCGAAATCCACCAGCCCGGCGCGGTCGCAACGCTCCTGGTACAGCGCGTAGCTGCGCAGCATCACGTCCGACCATTCGTCGCGGTCCTGCTGGATGTGCCGCGGGCGCCGGCCCTCGTCCTTCTGGGCGTTGATCCACCATGCGACCTGCCTGGGCGGGAAGCGCGCGGGGTCGATCTCCAGCTGCTGCATCACCCGCTTGACCAGGCGCAGCTGGTCGTCGCTGTCGAGGATCTGGAAGCCCTCGGGCAGCTTCGCGTCCTGCCAGTGCAGGCGCAGCAGCCGGTGCGCGAGGCCGTGGAAGGTGCCGACCCACAGGCCGCGCGAACCGTTTCGGAGCAGCGCGTCGGCGCGATGCCGCATCTCGCCGGCGGCCTTGTTGGTGAAGGTCACCGCGAAGATGCCGTGCGCCGGGACCCCGAAGACCTCGTGCAGCCAGGCAATGCGGTGCGTCAGCACCCGGGTCTTGCCGCTGCCCGCGCCGGCCAGCACCAGGTAGTGGCCCGGCGGCGCCGACACCGCCTCGCGCTGGGCGTCGTTCAGGCCGTCGAGCAGGTGGGAGACATCCATCGCGCCAGTTTACGTCCTGGCGGGCGCCGATCCCCGGTCGAGGTACTCCACCAGGTCGTCGAACAGCAGCGGCCTGGACATCAGGAAGCCCTGCATCTCCTCGCAGCCCTGTGCGCGCAACCAGGCCAGCTGGCCTTCCTCCTCCACGCCCTCGCCGACCGTGTGCAGGCCCATCGAGTGGGCGAGCCCGATGATGGTGCTGCACAGGGACGCCGATTCGGGGTCGCCGGGGAGGTCCTGCACGAAGGAACGATCGATCTTCAACCGGTCCAGCGGCAAGCGCTTGAGGTAGGACAGGCTCGAATACCCGGTGCCGAAATCGTCGATGGCCAGGCATACGCCCATCGCCGAAAGTGAATGCATCGTCTCGATCGCACGCAGGGGGTTGTCCATGACCGTGCCCTCGGTCAATTCCAGTTCGAGGGCGCCCGCGGGGAGGCTGTGCTCGGCGAGGACGGCGGCGACGTCCTCGACCAGCTGGGGCCCGAACTGCAGCGGCGAGACATTGACCGCCAGCCGCAGCCCGGCGAAGCCGCGTCCCACCAGCAAGGCCTGGTGCCGCGCGGCCTCGCGCAGGATGCGCCGGCCCAGTTCCAGGATCAGGCCGCTTTCCTCGCAGACCGGGATGAATTCCGCGGGCGAAAGCAGGCCGCGCTCCGGGTGCTGCCAACGCACCAGGCATTCCAGCGCGCTGACCGCGCCGTCGCTGCCATGGATGGGCTGGAACGCGAGCACGAATTCCCTGCGCTCCAGCGCGTCGCGCAACTGGCCAACGAGCTGCAGCCTTTGCATCGCGCCGACGTCGAGGCCGGCATGGTAGCGCTCGGCGCGGTTCCTGCCCGCCCGCTTGGCCTGGTACATCGCCATGTCGGCGTGCTTGAGGAGGGTCTCGGGATCGGAGCCGTCCTCGGGATACCGGGACCAGCCGATGCTGGGGGTCAAGACGTGCTGGATGTCGCCGATCTCCATCGGCTGCGACAAGGTCGCGCTGATCCGCGCGATGACCTGCCCAACCCCGTCCTCGTCGCTCTGCTCGGTCAACACCACGACGAACTCGTCGCCGCCGAAGCGCCCGACGGTGTCGGTTTCGCGCACCTGCTGGCGCAGGCGGTCGGCGACGATGCGCAGGGCCTGGTCCCCCGCGGCATGGTCGAGCGTGTCGTTGACCAGCTTGAAATCGTCCAGGTCGAGGAACACCACCGCAGCCTTTCGCCCGTAGCGATCCGCGTTGTGGATCGCCTGCTGCAGCCGGTCCTGCAGCAACTGGCGATTCGGCAGCCCAGTCAGTTCGTCGTGGGTCGCACGGTGCGCCAGCTCCTGTTCCTGCCGTTGCCGCTCCGACACGTCGTTGAGGACGCCGACGAAATGGTTCACCGCGCCGTGCTCGTCCTGTACCGGCGCAACGTGCAGTTCGTTCCAGAACAGGGTGCCGTCCTTGCGGTAGTTCCGCAGCAGCGCGCGCGCCTCGCGCCGCTCGGCGATGGCGGCGCCGATCGCCTTCACGCCCGCCTGGTCGCGGTCGATGCCCTGCAGGAATCGGCAGTTGCGGCCCGTGGCCTCCGCGGCGTCGTATCCGGTGAGCTGTTCGAAGCTGCGATTGACGTAGACGATGGGGAAATCCGGGCCGAGCGCGTCGACGATCACCACGCCGCTGTCGACGGACTCCACGGCGCGGCTGAGCAGGCGCAGGTCCGCCTCGTGGCGGCGCCGTTCGCTCACGTCGAGCATGCCGCCGAGCATCCGCGTCGCCGCGCCGTCGGCGTTGCGCACGAAGAAGCCGCGGTCCACCACCACCGCATACCCCGCGTCTTGCCGCCGGAACCGGTACTCCTCGGTCCATTCCTCGCGCACAGGGTCTGCGATCGCCGCTTCCAGGCTGTCGCTGACCCGGGCGAGGTCGTCGGGATGCACCATCGCCTCCCACGCGGCCAGGGTCGGGGGCATCTCCTCGGGCCGGTACCCGAAGGTCGAGTAGAAACTGTCGCTCCACCACAACCGGTCGTTCTCGATGTCGAAGTCATAGACCGCGTCGCTGGTCGCACGCGCGATCAGCCGGAAGCGTTCTTCGGCCGCCTCGCTTTCGGTCACGTCCTGGGCCAGCACCATCCGCGCGCAACGGCCATCGAAGCGGATGTCGCTCGAAAAGATCGCAACCCTGCGCAGGCGGCCGTCGGCCAGGCGATGCGTCCAGACGCGGCCCTGCGCCACCGGTTCGGTGCGCGCCAGCGCGCGCTCCAGCTCGCCGATCTCGCTCCCCGGCCGGATGTCCTGCAGGCGCAGCTGCAGGAAGCGTTCGCGACTGAAACCGTAGTGCGCCACTGCGGCGTCGTTGACTTCCAGGAATCGCAACGTGTCCGGGTCGAACACCCACATGGGCAGCGGGTTGCGCGCGAACAGGAAGCGGTAGCTCTCCTCAGTCGCACGCAGCTGCTCTCGCGCGGCCACGCGCTCGGTGATGTCCTGTTGCACGCCGTGGATCACGCGCCGGTCCTGGCGGTGGTGGAGCACGCCGCGGGCATAGATCCAGCGCACGCCGCCATCGGCGCGGACGATCCTGAACTCGGCGTCCGCCTCGACCTGCTCGTCGCCGGCCATCAGTCGCTCGGCCATGCCGCGAAGCCGGTCGATGTCCTCGGGGTGGATAGAGGCAAAGGCCTGGTCGAGGTCCAGGGTCGTGGACGCCGGTGGCAACCCGTAGAGGCGGCTGGCTTCGGGTGACCAGTGCACCCGCCCGTTATTGATGTCCCACTCGTAGTCGCCGATCGCCGCCAGTTCGCAGGCCTCGCCCAGTCGCTGCCGGGTGACTTCCAGCTCCGCCAGCAATTCCCCCTGGCGGGCGTGCTTGCGGTCGTACTGCTTCAGCAACCAGACCCACAGCACGGCCAGGAGCACGGTGGCCATGAGCACGACGATCGCGAACCCGAGCCAGGCCGCGACGATGCCCCCGCTCGCCATGCTGACGACGACAAGCAGTGGCGACCCTTCCAGGCGCTGGAACGTGAACAGCCGGTCGACGCCGTCCAGCGCGCCTGCCTCGCTAAAGTGCCCCCGTGGCTGGTCCCGGAAAGGCGCTTCGGTCAACTGGGTATGGGGGAGGTTCCTGCCCACGTGCCCGGCGTTGTCGTGGGATCGCGCAATCATCGAGCCCTGTTCGTGCAGGATGTTGATCCGGTCCGTCGCCGCCAGCGGATAGCCCTGGAGCAGCTCGGCGAACCATTCCGCCTGCAGCTGCGCCCGCACCCCGATGCCGGAGGGATCCGTGTAGACGATGGGGATCCGCCATCCCGCGCCGGTGCGCACGGCAGGCTCGATCCCCAGGCGTTGGCCGGGTGGACGCACCACGGCACCGGCAGGACCGCCGGCCAGGACCTCCACCTGCCGCAGCGGAAGGTCAGGCTGTTGCGGCATCTCGGCCTGCGACGGATGCCGGTCGTGCTGTGCCCGCATCGCCAGGGCGTGTTCCACCCGCAGCAGGCGCTCGTGCAGTTGCCGGGCCACGGCATCGGCCAGCATCCTGCTCCGGGTTTCGGTTTCCAGGCGCGTCTGGCGCAATTCGTACAGGGCAAGCCCGACGCCCAGCAGGGGCAGCGACGCGGAGAGCAATACGCCCATCCACAGCAACCGCCGCAACCGCCCCGTCAACGTGTCCCCCGCGCGGCCGTCAATCGTGCCGGCATCCTTTGCCACGGTCCCCCGCCTCGTTTCCCAGCCCCGACGCCATCCTACAGACCCCCGCACGCCGCCTGCCGCGGACAGGCGTTGAGGCGGCCTGGGGCGCATCGAAGTGCCCACGACCCCGTGAAAGGCCACTCGACACGGACTGGCGCGCGCACGCGGGAACCTTGCCGGCGCCCGGCCATCCAAACCGGGCATGTCTCGTCGAGCCTTGCTGCTGTGCATGACCGTGGTCGCGGCCCAGGGCGGCGTCCACGCGCGCGACGCGGTCGATGCGCGGGTGCTGCGCGAGAACGGGACCGAATTGCGGATCGAGGTGCGCGGCGTCCAGGACGGTACCCGCGTCGGGATGCTGCATCGCTGGGCGGCCGAGGCCGCGCGCGCGGCGAGGACCGCAACGGGCCGTTTCCCGCTGGATGCCGCGCGCGTCGTCATATCGCAACGGCCGGGGAGCGGCGCCAGCCCCGTGCCCTGGGGACAGACGTCGCGGCGCGGGGACGTGTCGGTCCTGCTGTACGTGCGCGACGACGCGACGTTCGACGAGCTGCGCGCCGACTGGACCGCGGTGCACGAGTTCTCGCACCTGTTCCACCCCTACCTGGGTGACCGCGGCCGCTGGTTGGCCGAAGGCCTCGCCAGCTATTACCAGAACGTGCTGAGGGCGCGCGCCGGCCTGCTCGAACCCAGGGAAGCCTGGCGCCGGCTGGACGGCGGCTTCGCCCGGGGCCGGGACGCAACCAACGGCGTGCCGCTCTCGGCACTCGGGCGCGGGCGCGGCGGCACGATGCGCGTGTACTGGGCCGGGGCCGCGTACTGGCTGGAGGCCGACCTCGCCCTGCGCCGCCGCGGCAGCTCGCTCGACGCCGTGCTCGCCGGGTACGCAGGCTGCTGCCTGCGCGGGACCGCTTGGGTCTCGCCGGAGGATTTCGTCGCCGCGCTGGATGGGATCGCGGGCACGGATGTCTTCGCCTCGCGCTACCACCGCTACGCCGGCGCGACGCGGTTTCCCGCGGTGGACGCCAGCTATGCGTCGCTGGGCATCACCAGGTCGGGCTCAACGCTGCGCTTTTCCCGCGACGACGCCGGCGCGCGGCTACGTGCCCAGGTCATGGGGGCGGACTGAGCCGCGCGACGCACCCTCGGTCAATGCGCGGCCAGTTCCCGCTTCGCCGACACGCTGGTCATCAGCTTGTCCGTCCAGGCGATGCCCAGTGCCGACAGGATGAAGATGGTGTGGATGATGGTCTGCCACATCACGCCTTCGGAGGTAACCATGGTGCAGGACTTGGCGTAGGACCCGATGGCCGACAGCGCCTCGGCCGCCGCCAGCGCATCGGCGGTGTTGCACAGCGGCAGGCCGCCGAGCATGCCGGCCTCGATGAAGGTCTTGAGCAGGTGAATCGAGGAGATGCCGATGATCGCCATCGCCAGCTTGACCTTGAGCACGCTGGCGTTGACGTGGCTCAGCCATTCCGGCTGGTCGGGATGCCCCTGCAGGCCCAGCCGCGACACGAAGGTCTCGTAGCCGCCGACGATCACCATCACCAGCAGGTTGGAGATCATCACCACGTCGATCAGCCCCAGGACCAGCAGCATGATGCCCTGCTCGGTGAGCGTGTTGGCGTCCGTGATCAGGTGCAGCAGCTCCTTGAGGAACAGGAACACGTACACGCCTTGCGCCACGATCAGGCCCAGGTACAGCGGCAGCTGAAGCCAGCGCGAACTGAAGATCAACGCCGGCAGCGGGCCGAGGCGGGGAGCGGATGGACGGGACATGGATGGCACCGATGGCGAGGCAGCGCGCAAGGGTAGCGGCGCCGTCCAGCCCTGCCAAGCCGCGGCCACGGCCCGGCCCGGCCCGCCCACCCCGGGCGATTGGACTCGACCGCGTCACTGGTCGACACTCGCCGCCTGACCCGCCGGACCAAGGAGTCCTGCCGTGGCCGTGGCCGCAAGATCATTTTTTTCGTTGACGCTCGGCCTGCTGCTGGTGGCGTGTACGTCGCTGCCGGAAGGGAGACATGCCATGACCGCTAATTCCCTGGACCCCATCGCGGAGGACTTCGTGCGCCTCACGCTGGAGATCGGCGAGCGCGAGCCCGGCTACGTCGACGCCTATTACGGACCGGAACAGTGGGCGGCGGAGGCCAAGGCCGATCCGCGCACGGTGCCGGAGCTCCGCGAGGCGACGCAGGCCCTGACGTCGCAAGCGCGCGCCGTGGATCCGGCCGGCCTGGCACCCATGGAGCAGCGGCGCCGCGACTTCCTGCTCGCCCAGCTCAAGGCGGCGGAGACCCGGCTGCGCATGCTGTCGGGCGAGGAGCTGGCGTTCGACGACGAGGCCGAGGGCCTGTTCGACGTGCGGCCGGTGCTCAAGCGCTTGTCCGACTACGACGCCGCGCTGGCCGAGCTCGAACGCCTGGTGCCCGGCGACGGCCCCCTGTGGCGACGCGTCAACGCACAGTCCGAGCGCACCGTCATTCCCGAAGATCGCCTGGAGGCGGTGATGCGCGCGGCCATCGCCGAGTGCCGGCGCCGCACCGCGGAACACATCGCCCTGCCGCCCGGCGAGCGCTTCACCCTCGAGTTCGTCACCGGCCAGCCCTGGTCGGGGTACAACTGGTACAAGGGCGACGCCAACAGCCTGATCCAGATCAACACCGACCTGCCGGTGCTGATGAGCCGCGCCGTCGACCTGGGTTGCCACGAGGGTTATCCGGGCCACCACGTCCTGAACATGCTGCTGGAGCAAGGCCTGTCGAAGGCGCGCGGCTGGCAGGAATTCACGGTCTACCCCCTCTACAGCCCGCAATCGTTCATCGCCGAAGGCACCGCCAACTACGGCATCGAGCTGGCCTTCGACGACGCCGAACGCCTGGCCTTCGAGCGCGACGTGCTGTATCCCCTCGCCGGGCTCGACCCGGCACTGGCGGCCGAGGACCACCGCCTGCGCCTCGCCCGGTCCAGGCTGTCCGGCGCGCGCTTCACCATCGCCCGCGACTACCTCGACGGCCGCATCGATCGTGCAGCCGCGTTGCGACTCGCGCAGAAGTACCAGCTGCTGTCGCCCGAGCGCGCCGAGCAGTCCATCGCCTTCACCGAGAAATACCGCAGCTACGTCATCAACTACGGCCTGGGCCTGGACGCCGCGCGCGCCTACGTCGAAGGTGCCGGCGAGAGCGAGGCGGCTCGTTGGGCGGCGATGGAACGGGTGCTGTCCGAACCGACGCTGCCTTCGGACCTGGAGCGGACTGGCCGCTGAATTCCGGCTCGCACGCGCGCCACGCCGCACGCGATCGGCGAGACGTGGACGAAATTGCCCCCGTGGACCAGCCCCGCGCTGGGCACGCAGGCCGCGCCGGCGACGGCCACCGCATGCAGCGCGTCGCGGTCGCCGGACAGGCGCTTGCGGTGGTCGATCCAGGACGTCCCGATGCGAGCGATCCGCTTGCTGGCGTCCGGTGCCAGCCTGACCGCGGGCGTCGAATCGCGGCTGATCGGGGTACCCGGGCAGGTCGCGTCGATCACGGCCTCGCTATACTCGCGCCAATCCTGATCGAGGGCGTTTCGCTTGCCGTCATTGCAGTCGCTGTCCCCCATTGCGGCCCTGTCGATCCGCGCCTACACCGCCACCACCGCGCTCGGTCGCGGCCGCGCTGCCCAGGCCGAAGCGCTGCGCGCGCGCCGGGGTGGCCTGCGGGAAAACGATTTCCCGCACACCGGCGAGGGCGCGCGGCTGCGGACCTGGATCGGCCGGGTCGACGGCCTGGAGGACGCGCCGCTGCCCGACCCCTGGGCGCGGTGGGATTGCCGCAACAACCGGCTGGCCTGGCTGGCCTTCCAGCAGGACGGCTTCCCCGAGGCGGTCAGTGAGGTGCGCGATCGCCTCGGCCCCACGCGCGTTGCCCTGGTCCTTGGCACGTCCACCGCCAGCATCGGCGCGACCGAGGAAGCCTATGCGCGGCTCGAGGAGGGTGCCGATGGCGAGCCCGCCTTCCCCGCCGACCTCGATCGCCCGATCGTGCACACGCCGCACTCGCTCGGCGACTTCATGCAGGCCGCCACCGGGCTCCGGGGACCCTGCGTCACCGTGGCCACGGCCTGTTCGTCCAGCGCGAAGGTGTTCGCCCAGGCCGCGCGGCTGATCTCGTCCGGGATCGTCGATGCCGCCGTCGTCGGGGGCGTCGACACCTTGTGCGGCAGCGTGCTCTACGGCTTCAATTCGCTGGGCCTGGTGTCGGTCCGACCCTGCCGACCCTTCGACAGCGAGCGCGATGGCCTGTCGCTGGGCGAGGCCGGTGGTTTCGCCTTGCTCGAGCGCCCCGGTCCAGGCGAAGGCGGCCTGCAATTGCGCGGCTACGGCGAGTCCAGCGACGCCCACCACATGTCGGCGCCGCATCCGGAAGGCCTGGGCGCCCGCCTGGCGATGTCCGACGCACTGGCACGGGCCGGCGTCGAAGCGCGCGACGTCGGCTACCTCAACCTGCATGGCACCGCCACGCCCGCCAACGACGGCGTCGAGGCCGGCGCCGTGGCGGCCCTCTTCCCGGACAGCCTGCATGCCAGTTCGACCAAGGGCTGGACCGGGCACACGTTGGGTGCCGCCGGCATCGTCGAGTCGGTGTTCGCGTTGATCGCGCTGGAGGATGGGCTGTTGCCGGGCGTGCTCAACAGCACGGCGCCGGACGCCGCCTGCGGCCCGCAGATCCGGTTCGACAACGCCCGGTCCGAAGGCCTGCGGTACGCGATGAACAATTCCTTCGGCTTCGGCGGCAACAACAGCTCGCTGCTGTTCGGGCGCGCATGAACACCTTGCACGCATGCATCGCCGGGGTCGGATTCTGGAACGACGGCCTGCCATCCTGGGACGCCGCACGCGACCTGGTCGCAAGCGGCACCCTGCCGGCCGATCCGCCGGCGCGTCCGGTGCCACGGCTGCTGGCCCCAAACGAGCGCCGGCGCGCACCGGCGTCGGTCGCCGTCGCGCTGGACGTGGCGATGGCCGCATGCGAATCGGCCGGCGCCGACCCAACCGAGCTGCCATCGGTCTTCGCGTCCACCCACGGCGACCTGGCCATCACCGACTACATTTGCGCGACGCTGGCCGAGCATCCGCTCGAGTTGTCGCCGACCCGCTTCCACAATTCGGTGCACAACGCAGCCGCCGGCTACTGGACCATCGGCAGCGGCTGCCTCCAGCCCACCACCGCGATCAGCAGTTACGACGCCAGCTTTGCGCAGGGCCTGCTGGAGGCCATGTCGCAACTGGCCGCAGGCGCCGACCGCGTGCTGCTGGTGGCCTACGACACCGAAGCCACCGGCCCGCTGTCGGCGATGTCGGGCAGTCGCGGGCTGCTCGGAGGCGCGCTCGTACTCGCGGCGGACTGCGAAGGCACGCGCCTGCGCGCAACCCTCGTGGACGGCGAGGTGCCGGCACGTACCGGCCCGCTGGCGCGTCGCGCCGCCGGCAATTCGATGGCGCCGATGCTGCCGTTCTTCGACGCCCTGGCGACGCGCGACGACCTGGTCCTGCTCAAGGCCGGGCCGGGGCGCCTGCTGCGCGTGGAGTTCGCGCATGACTGACGCCGGCTCCGGGACGCTGCTGGACAGGCACAACGTCGCCGTGGTCATCCCGGCGCTGAACGAAGCCTTGCGCATCCGCGAGGTCGTGGAGGGCGCGCTCGCACAGTGCCCGACGGTGATCGTGGTCGACGACGGCTCCGACGACGGAACCGCCGACCGCATCGCCGACCTGCCCGTCGTCCTGCTGCGGCATCCGCGGCGCATGGGCAAGGGAGCCTCGCTTCGCGACGGCTTCCGGGAAGCCGAGCGGCTGGGTGCACGGGCCGTCGTCACCATGGACGGCGATGGCCAGCACAGCGCGGACGACATCCCGCGACTGATCGATGCCGCCAACCGCCACCCTGGCGACCTCGTCATCGGCGCCCGCCTGCGCAAGCGCGCGGCGCAGCCGAGGTACCGCCGCCTCGGCAACGATTTCGGGGACTGGGGCATCGGCTGGGCCTGCGGCTTCAGGATCGTCGACAGCCAGAGCGGACAACGCCTGTACCCGGCATCGGTCTTCACCTTGCGCGACGTGCCCGGCGAGGGCTTCGTCTACGAGGCGCAGATGCTGATTTCCGCCGCGCGCGATGCCGGCGCGGGCGTCGTCGCCGTGCCCATCGAATCGCGTTACGCCCCGGCCAACGCGCCGGCGCACTTCCGCAAGAGCCACTTCCGCCTGGTGCGCGACCTGCGCGAGATCGTGGGCCACGTGGCGGCGCAGATCTGGGCGCGCGGCGACATGCTCCGCGAGTACCTGCGCACCCGTGCCACGCCGCCGGTGATCGACGATGCCGGCGGCGATGTCGATCCAGAACGCGCCGGTTCGCGAGCGCCCGGCCACGCCTGATGTCCGATCCTGTGCAGGCCACCGGATCCCCGCACGACGTCGCCATCCTCGGCGGTGGACTGGCCGGGCTGACACTGGCCATCCAGCTGCGGCAGCGCGACCCGGACATCGACGTGGTGGTGGTCGAACGGCGCCAGCACCCGGTGCGCGAAGCGGCGTTCAAGGTCGGCGAATCCACCGTCGAGATCGGGGCGCATTACTTCTCCAGCGTGCTCGGCCTGCAGCGCCACCTGGACGATGCGCAGCTGCGCAAGTTCGGGTTCCGGTTCTTCTTCAGCGACGGCCGGCGCGACGTCGACCGGTGCACCGAACTCGGGGTGAGCCGCCTGCTCCCGACGCCGTCGTGGCAACTCGACCGCGGTCGGTTCGAGAACTTCCTGGGCGAGGAGGCGCGAAGGCTTGGGGTGGCGTTCCGCGACGGCACCTCGGTGCGCGGGCTCGAGATCGCCAGCGGCGACGGGCTGCACGCGGTGGCCATCGAGCGCGATGGCGTGGCGACGGCGCTGCAGGCGCGCTGGCTGGTCGACGCCTCCGGTCGCGCCGGCCTGCTCAAGCGCAAGCTGGGGCTGGCCGAGGCCAACGACCACGACGCCAATGCCGTGTGGTGGCGCGTCGACGGGCACCTGGATCCCAACCGCTGGAGCGAGGATGCGCAGTGGCTGGGACGCTGCACGCCGCCGGACCGCTGGCGTTCGACCAACCACATGTGCGGGCCCGGCTACTGGGTCTGGCTCATCCCGCTGGCCTCCGGGGCCCACTCGGTGGGCATCGTCTGCGACCCGGCGCTGCATCCGCTGGAGTCGATGAACACCCACGCCAAGGCGATGGAATGGCTGCGCAGGCACCAGCCCCGGGTGGCACAGGACCTCGACGCCCCCGGGCACGCCGTGCAGGATTTCGCCTTCCTGCGCCACTTCTCGCACGGCTGCAAGCAGGTGTTCTCGCGCGACCGCTGGGCACTGACCGGCGAGGCGGGGGTGTTCCTGGATCCCTTCTACTCGCCCGGCAGCGACTTCATCGGCATCAGCAACACCTACGTCTGCGACCTCGTCACCCGCGATCGCGCGGGACAGGCGATCGCGCCGTACGCGCACCTGTACGAGCAGCTCTACCAGAGCTTCTACCGCCACATGCTGACCCTCTACCAGGGCCAGTACCCGATCTTCGGCGACGCCCAGGTCATGCCGGTCAAGATCATCTGGGACTACACGTGGTACTGGGGCCTGCTGGCGCCGCTGTTCTTCGAGGACCGGATGACGGATCTCGCGCTGCTCGGCCGCCTGCGTCCCCAGTTCGAGTTGACGGGCAAGTTGAACCTCGCGATGCAGGGCTTGCTGCGCGACTGGTCCGCGCGCAACACCGGACCGCTGCGGCCGGACCAGCGCCTGCTCGACCAGTACCTCGTCGACTGGTTCCACGAAATGAACCGTGCGCTCAACGACCGCCTCGACGACCCGGCCCTGCTCGCCCGGCTGCGCGGCAACGTTGAACGGATGGAATGGCTGGCGGCCGAGATCCTCCAGCACGCGCGGGAAGCGCATCCCGGCATCGACGACCACGGACTCGCGGCTCTGCTCGAGGGATGCGCAACGGCACCGGCGCCCGCGTCGCTGGACGCGCACTGGTACGGCGCCGCCGCCTGACGCGCGAATCGCCGGCGCACTGCGCCGGGACGCTCAGCGCGGCGGTTCGGGCGCCGGCAGCGGTGGCGGGTTCGGCACCCAGATGGCCACGCCCTTGGCGTGCTTCTGGCGCGGGCTGATGTTGACGCCGACGCCCAGGCCGCTCGTACTGAAGCCACGTCCACCGCCGCTGACGCGGCCGACGCCGCCCCCGACGCTGACCCCGCCACCGCCGTAGCCGTCGGCCGTGCCCTGGAACAGGATGCCGTTGGCGCCGAGCTTGGCCGCCTCGGCGCGCAGCTTCGCCAGCACCGCGTTGGTCTTGTTCTGCTCGCCGTAGGTGAACGCGCCGCTGCTGGTTTCCAGCAACGCGATCTCCTCGTAGGGCGTGGGTGGCGGGCCGTAGTACAGGCGGACCTGCGCCGGGTCGATCGGCGCGCGCGGCGTGCCGGTCAGGACGTGCGAACTGGCGCATGCCGCCAGGGCAGTGGCGATGACTGCCAGCGCGACCAGGCGCAGGGGCAAGGGAATCGACATGGCGTTGTCTCCGGTGGACTGGACCCGATGATCCACCAACGGCCATGAACCTGCGGTCATGCCACGCGGCGCTTGCTGAACCGGTTCACCCGGGATGGCGCGTCCGCATCACGACGACCGATGCCTCGATGAGCGCTTCGAGCACGTCCATGTCCACGTCCGCCAGCCGCTTGATGTACAGGCACGACCTGCCGGTCGAGTGCTTGCCGAGCTTGGCGCGCAATTCCGAGAACGCCTCGAAGCCCGGCATGATGTAGACGGAAAGCGTCTGTTTTCGCGGCGCGAACCCGACGATGAACCACTCGCCTTCGCGCCCGCTGTCGTAGCGGTAGCGGTAGCGGTCGAACCCGACCATGGCGCCGCCCCACAGTACCGGCTTGCAACCGGTCGCCTTGCGCATCATCGCCACCAGCGCCTTGCAGTCCTTGCGCTTGCCCTCGTCCTCCACCGCGTCGATGAACGCGGCGACGGACTCCGTGCCTGGTTTGGTCTTCAGTTCAGCCATCTCGGACCCTGCGCGTCCCAGGTGGTGTCCGTTTTACCACTCAATCGCCGAGGTTGGCGCCGTCGACCGGAGCCTTCAGCCAGCTCGCGATGTCCTCGCCGATGGCCTCGACCGTCCGGCCCAGCACCGAACACGAGCCCTTGTAGCCGGCGAACATGCCGCCCATCGAGTGCCTGCGCGCCTTGAACGAGGCGATCTTCTCGCCGTTCTCGTACAGGCTGCCCGCCACCGTGGTGCCCTTCTGGTGTCCGATCCAGGCGTTCCCCATGCTGATCGCGTTGGTGATGCGCACGTCGAGCGCACGCGGCGCGGCGCGGTCGACGGGTCCGTCGGTGAACGCGACGTCGATGCCGTTGTCCTTGCCGTACTCGGCGATGAAGTCGGCCAACTGCGCGTCGAGCTTGCACTCCTGCTTGATGTTGTCGGCGATGTCGCCGTCTTCGGAGTACGGCACCGGCTTCTGGACCTGCACCGCCTGCGCGGATGCGCTTCCCGCCACCATCATCAGTGCCGCGAGCAACGCGATGTTCTTCGCCTTGCGTTCCATGACTCCCCCTTGCGTGGTTGTTTGTTGTGGTTCCGACGGCCCCTCGGTCCCCGTCCGATGGCCGGCCGCCGCGCCTGCGTTTTCAGCCCATCCCGCCATTCACCCCGATCACCTGGCCGTTAATGTAGCCCGCCTCCTCTCCGCACAGGAAGCCGACCAGGGCGGCCACTTCCTCCGGCGTGCCGGCGCGCGCGGCGGGCACGACTTGCTTGATGGTCTCGGGCGGGAAGGCGTCGGCCGCCATGTCCCCGGCGATCACGCCGGGCGCGACGACGTTGGCGGTGATGCCACGGCTGGCCATCTCCCGCGCCAGCGACTTGGTGGCGCCGTGCAACCCGGCCTTGGCCGCGGCGTAGTTGGCCTGGCCGCGGTTGCCCAGGAGCGCCGCCACGCTGGACACGCTGACGATGCGGCCCCAGCGACCGCGCGCCATGGGCAGCAGCAAGGGCTGGGTGACATGGAAGAAGCCATGCAGCGACACGTCGATGACACGCGTCCACTGGTCGCGGGACATGCCCGCCATCGGCGCGTCGTCGTGGATGCCGGCGTTGTTGACCACCTGGTGGATGGCCCCCGCCTGCAGCAGCTCGGCAAGGGCCGTCGCGGTCGCGTCGCCATCGGTGACATCGAAGGCAACCGCCTCGGCGCTGCCGCCCGTCTCGCGGATCGCTGTCGCCACCTGCTCGGCGCGTTCGCGATTGGCATTGGCATGGACGATGACGTGGCTGCCGGCGGCTGCCAATCGGCGGCAGATCGCGCCGCCGATGTCGCCACTGCCCCCGGTGACCAGGGCGCGCCTGGGTGCATCCTTGATCGATCCGTTCTTCATCCGCTCATTATCCCGCAGCCTGCGGCGAGCCCAGCATCACCGCCGCGCGACCCTCGGCCAGCAGCGCGCCGGCATGCAGGATCCGGAATCCGTACTGCTGGCTGGCCTCGGCCTCCACCAGCACCTCGGCTTCGCACTCGAGCGCACCGGCCAGGTCGTCGATCCGGGTCACGCTCAATTCGACGCCGCGCAGCGCCACCAGCATGCCGGGCCGCGCCTGCCCGCCGGCGGCCTGGGCGCGCAGGCCGCCGTGCACCGCCATCGCCTGCGCGCCGTATTCGCACAGGTGGACGGCGCGCAGCTGGCCGCCGGAACGCAGGGGATGGTCCGGGGCGCGATGGGTACCGGCGCGCAAGCGGATGCGCGCGCCATCCCAGTCCAGCACTTCGTCCCACAGGCACATCGCGCCGGCGTGCGGGACCAGGGCCTCGATGGCGGCGCGGCCGATCATGCCCGCGCACCCGGGGGCGGGGCGGTCGTGCCCGACTCGGCATGCGGGTGCCGCGCAACCAGCAACGCAAGCACGAAGTTCGACAGCACGCCGATGGCCACCGTGCTGCCGAGCGCGCGCAGCACCGGGATCGACGACAGGGCGAGCAGGCTGAACACCAGCAGCGTCATCAGGCTGCACACGATCACCGCGTGCAAGGTGCGCAGCTGGTCGTCGCGGTCGTCGCCGGCGTGCTCGAAGAACAGCGCGTAGTCCAGTCCCAGCCCCGCCGCGAGGATCAACGCGACCAGGTGGAACAGCGTCAACTCGACCCCCAGCCCGCGCAGCACCGCCAGGACCACCAGCGTGGTCAGGGCCATCGGCACGAGCACGCGCACCACCCGCGAAGGCGTGCGCAACGCCAGCCACACCGTGGCCGCCAGCAGCACCGCCGCCAGCGCCAGCGCCGCCAGCACGCGGCCGCGATAGGCCGCGACCAGCGATTCCGACGCCTGCTTCATGTCCAGCAGTTCCGCGCCATGCGCGCTGGCCACCTGCGCCACGGCGGCGACGTCGCGCAGCCCGCCCAGCGAGACCAGGGCGGTGGACTGCTCGGCGCCCGCCAGCAGCAGGCCCTCGACGCTGGCCTGCAGCGGCGTGCCCGCCAGGTCGGACGGGCGCAGCGGGGGCGCGCGCCGGGCGCGCTCGACATCGACCAGGAAGTCCTCGAATGCGTCGGCGCGGAACGGCGTGCCGGCGAGCGCCTCGTCCAGCGTGGCGCGCATCGTCGCCGCATCGGGCAGGCGCACCTGCCGGGCACGCTGGGTGGCGCTGCTGGGCAGGTAACGCGCCGCCAGGTCGTATCCGTCGAGGGCGCCAGCGGCGACCAGGGCATCGAGCGCCGGGCGCAGCGCCTCCGAAGCGCGCAAGGCCGCGTCGGGGTTCGCGCCACGCACCACGACGACGTGGCGCACGTCCGGCGCGCCCAGCTCCGCGCGCAGGGTCGCGTCGCGTGCCAGTGCATCGGCCGGCACCGGGGTGAGCTTGGACAGATCGTTCTGCCAGAACGGTCCGCGCGACAGCACCACCACCGCGACGCACGCCACCGCGAGCGCCAGCAGCGGCCAGCGCGGCTGCGGCAGGCGCGTGATCGCGCGCCACAGGCGCGCCAGGCCGGGAGACCGCGCCGGATCGCGCGGCGACGGATCGATCAGCGCGGGCAGCGCGAAGCGCGTGGCCAGCGCGGCGGTGCCCAGGCCGGCGATCGTGAACACCGCCAGCTGCTGCAGGCCATCGACACCGGAAAACAGGAAGGTCAGGTAGGCGATGCAGGTGGCGACCACGCCGGTCGCCAGCGTCGGCCACAACGCGCGCACGTTGTCCCAGGGCGACAGGCCCGCGCGCTGGTGGCTGAAGAAATGGATCGGGTAATCCTGCACCACCCCGATCAGGGTGAAACCGAAGGCCACGGTGATGCCGTGCACGCTCTGGAACAGCAACGCGACCGCGCCGAGCCCCGCCAGCCCCGCGCTCGCAAGGGGCAACACGCCCAGCAAGGGCATGCGCCAGCTGCGGTAGGCCACGAGCAGCAGCAGGATGAGCCCGATGCTGTCCACCGTGCCGATCCACTGCGCCTCGCGCGCCGTGCGGCCGCCGATCTCGACCGAAAACGCGCCGGGCCCGGTCATCGTCAACTGCGTGCCGGTCGCGCCGCGCGCCTGCGCGAACGCCCCATGCACGGCATCGTAGGCGGCCTGCTGGCCGGTGGGATCGAAGCCGGCGGCACTGGTCTGCGCCACCAGCAACGCCTGGCGCCCGGCGCCATCGAACCAGGTGCCGTGCAGGCGTTGCGGCGCGTTGGCCGGTTGCCAGCTTTCGGCGAGCTTCAGGGTCTCGAGCGTGGGATCGGCGGGCAGCAAGGGCTCGACCAGGGCGGCGGCGGGAGACCCCAGGTCCTGCACCCGTTGCTCGAACTGGTCGCGCAGGTAGGCCGCATCCAGCGCCTGCCGATCGAGCGTCGGCGACAGCAGGTAACGATAGGGTCGCAGCTGTTCGGGGATGGCTTCCAGCCCTGCGTCGCCGCCGTTGGCAACGAACTCGAACTTGCCGTCGGCGGACAGCGCGGCTGCCAGCGCCTGCGATTGCTCCGCCAGCGTTTCGGGATCACTGCCGGACAAGGCCAGCAGCAGCAGGCGGGAGCCGGGGCCCTCGCCGAGCTCGTCGATGAGGAGTTTCTGGGCGGGGGTGCGGGGTTCGGGCATGAACTTCCGCAAGTCACCGCTCATTTCCAGGCGCTGGGACACCAGCCAGCCGGCGAGGACCAGCAGGGCCAGCCAGGCAACCGCCAGCACCGTGCGCCAGGTGGCGGTCATGCCATGAGCGCCGATTGCGAGGGCATCGCATTCACCAGACACCCGTTACGGGAAGCGACGCGCGCGGCAGGCCACCTGAGCGGGATGCCACGGTACGCTTGGCGGCTCGCAAGCTCCGCCTGGCAGGTGCGCTGCGACAACGGCTTCATGGTTTCCCCGTGCTGCGCGCCGGACGCGGGCGCCGGGGGATGGTCGCACGACTGCCCTTCGATGGCGCGGGGGCCGCGCGCCCGAGGGGAACCGACCCGGGCTGACAACGGGGCCCGGTGCCGGACGCAAGCGGCGGGCCTCACCGGGTCTGTGGGCACCGGCATGCGCGCAGCCGATCAGGCGCATGGACCCGAACCGTTACGCCTGCCCCGTCCGGCAGGCGAGCGCACTCAGGCTTTGTCGTCCTGCCTGCAGATCGCCGCGAGCGCCGCACCATCGGTCACTTCCCGCGCAGAACGGGCAGCACCGGCGAGCAGGGTGCGCTGCGTATCGCCCTTGGCCGGCCGCGTCTCGATGCAGCGCAATTCGGCGCCGCGTCCGTGCAGCACGATGTCGCGCACGCGGTTGGCCAGCTTCGCGTCCTTCGGCACCAGGGTCAGGGTCCAGCGCTGGCGGGTCCCGCTGGACTCGATGCGATAGCTGCGCGACAGCGACTCGCCATCCCCGGTCAGCAGCGCGCCGAAGCTGGCCTGCAGGCTCGCCAGTTCGGGGACCCGCGACAGCGAGAATCGACGCGGCGTGCGCCCGTCGCGGGCAATGGTCGCTTCGCCGGCCCGGATGGTGGTGGTTTCGGCGTACGGGGAGCGCACCTCGCGCACCAGCGTGTCGGCATCGGGACGCACGTACAGGCCCTGGATGCGCAACGGCGCCTTGAGCATCGGCGAGTCGCGGACCTCCACGAAGGGCGTGCTCATCGGTGCCGGGCGCGCAAGCCGGGCGAGGATCCAGCTGCTTTCCACGCCGGGGGTGGCCGCCTCAACGTTGCCCTGGAGGAGCGCCAGGCACGGCAGCATCGCCCCCAGCAGCACGCCCTGTGCCAGGCGCCGCCGCGGCGCCGGCGCTCGGCGGCAGGCCTGGCTGCGTGGGTTCGCGCGGGTTGCATGCATCGCCGTGTCCCCAGAAATCATAGAAGTTGAACCAGTTGTAAGGTGCATAACGCACGTAATGTTCAAGCCTGGCGGCGTAACCGCGGATGAGCGAGGGGATCGCGGCCGCGCGCTCGCGCCGCGGGATGTCGAGTCCTTCGCTGAACGTTTCGAACACCAATTCGTAGCGGTTGCCGCCGTGGTACAGGCCGAAGGCCAGTGACACCGGGACCTTGAGCACCGCCGCGATCAGCCAAGGCGCGGTGGGGAATTCGGCCGGCGCGCCGAGGAACGGCACGTCGACGGTCGGATGGCCCGGTTGCGCGCGATCGACGAGCAAGGCCACCAGGTGGCCCTGCTCGGCGGCCTGCTGGATCGCCAGCATGATCGCCGGGCCGTCCTGGCTGCCGTCGATCACGTTGGCGGCGATCTCGGGGTTCATGGCGTCGAAGAGCTGGGTCATGGCCGGGCTGTGCGCCTTGTCCAGCACGACGCGGATCGTGTAGTCCGGACGCTGGCGCGCCAAAACGCGCAGCACCTCGAAACTCCCCAGGTGGGATCCGAACAGGAGCACGCCGCGTCCCTGGTCGAGCTGCGCATGGATGCCATCGAGGCCGCGGATGCTGACGTCGAAGCGCTCCCTGATGTCACGCCCGGGTGCCTGCTCCCCGAGCAGGAACACGCGGTCGAGGATGGTGGAAGCGAAGGTATGGATGTGGCGCGCCACGTCGAGCAGGCTCGGGCGCAGGCCGAGGGCGCGGGCGAGGTAGGCGCGCGACGCCCGCCGCTCGGCGCCCCGCTTGAGCAGGAAGTACACGGTGATGGGGTAGAGGCACAGGCGGCCGAGCGCGCGACCGCCATGGCGGCTGATCGCCCCGATCAAGCCGATCGCGAACCGGCCGCCGCCTTCCTGGCGTTGCTTCCATTCCGAACTCATGGCCGCCCACGCGTAAACCGAGGGCGCGCCGAGGCCGGATGCAGCGCGCGCGGCTTGCGCCGAGAGGGACGGGGCGTCGGACTCATGCGCAGACCTCGCCACTGGCAAGCAGCCGGTCGCCGCGGCAGACCCGGAAACGCCAGCGTGCTCCGTCCAGCGCGTCGATGTGCACGCTGGCCGTTTCACCAGGCAGCAGCGGCTGCATGAACTTCACTTGCGGCAGGCGCAAGCCGGCCTCGAAGGGCCCATGTTGGCGCTCGATCGCTTCGATGACGTGGTCGAGGATGACCACGCCCGGCACCAGCGGCCGCCCGGGGAAATGTCCTGGCAGGCAGGGATGGTCGCCCTGCACTTGGAACGTCATGCCCTGCGCTTGTCCGCGCTCCATGCCGGTCACGCCGGCCGGCGCAGCAGGGCCACGACGGCGGCATGCGCCTGCGCCGCGAGCACCTGCCGATCCGGCTGACCCTGGGCGCCCTGCGTCGGCAGCGGCGTCCCCACGCGCACCCGGATCCGACCCGGGCGCACGCGGAACAGGCCGTCCACCGGCAACACCGCGCCGGCACCCTCGATCGCCACCGGCAACACGGCGACACCGGCGTCGATCGCCGATTGCAGGGCACCTGCCTTGAAGGGCGCCACCGCCCCCGTGAGGCTGCGGGTGCCCTCGGGAAACAGGCACAGGCTCTCGCCGCGGCGCAGCATGCCGGCGGCGTCGCGGCGCAGCAGGGGCCCGGCGCGGCGATCCTCGCGGTCGATGAACAGCATCCCGGTCACCCGTGCATACCAGCCCACGAACGGCACGCGCGTCATCTCGCGCTTGAGCAGGAAGCGCAGCGGTACGGGCACGGCGCGGAACAGCGCGCACACGTCGATCACCGACTGGTGGTTGGCGACGAGCAGGTACGGCCGCGACCAGTCGATGCGCTCGACGCCTTCGACCCGCAGGCGCGCGCCGGCGCCCCCGAGCAGGCCAGGCGCCCAGCACGACGACGCCATGCGCAGCGCCCAGTCGCGCCTGCCGGTCAACGCCACCACGCCCAGCGCCAGGCTGATCCAGACCGCCGTCCACGCCGCGGTAAACGCGAGTTGCAGCGCATTGGCGCATTGCCATGCCCAGCCCTTCATCGCCGAAGCCATCAAGCTGGGGGTGTCGACGCGGGTCTGCATGGGCGGGAAGGATACCGAAGCAGTGCGCGGCACGGCGGGCCGGCACCGCCTCAGCGCAGGAAATCCCGCCAGAAGGCCGGGCCGAGCGACGACAGCTTGCGCACGAAATCGGCAACGTTGCGATAGCGCCCCGGGAAACGCCACTTGCGCACCCAGTACTCGATCACGAACGCGCCGCCGACGATGCCGTAGTTCGCCAGGTTGGCGAACCAGGACCATTGCTCGCGGGTGATCGTGACCGGCGCAGAGATGCCGACCGTGGCCAGCAGGCCGCCGGGAGAGGCGACCAGAGCCAGGGCGAGGTTGGTGACGGCCAGTACCAGCAACAGCACTGCCCACAGCGCCGTGAGGCCACGGGTGTACGCGCGCAGGTCTGCGGCCACGCGCTCGGCGGGCAGGGCTTCGAGCGCAGCCACGATGCGGGTGATCCGCGGCACGCTGCCCGCGCGCAAGCTGCGCGCGAACCAGTAGGCGACCAGGCCCAGGAAGGCCACCGGCACCAGCAGCAGCGGCAGCGACGCGAGCCCGCTGGCATGCAGCAGCCACACCGTCATCAGCAGCAGGGGCAGGGCGAGCCAGGCCCAGCGCCTCCGGTCGCGCAGCGGCACGACCATCAGCAGCAGGACCAGGACCACCAGCGCGGCGGCGGCGAAGGCGTCGTCCTGGCGCGCGCTGGCGGTGTGCGCCAGCAAGGCGTAGGCCGCGGCCAGCAGGACCTGCAGCGCGATCGCCACCGGCGGGGTCGTCAAGCAGCCCGGTTCTGCTCGATATGCTCCGACAGCGCCCGCAGGGACGCGAAGATGCGCAGGTTGTCGTCGTTGTCCGAACGCAGCTGGAACCCGTAGCGCTTGCTGATGGCCAGCGAAAGCTCCAGCGCATCGATCGAATCCAGCCCCAGCCCGCTGTTGAACAGCGGCGCTTCCGGGTCGATGTCCGCCGCGGCCACGTCCTCGAGGTTGAGGCTTTCGACCAGGAGGTCGGCGAGTTCGCGTTCGGCTGGGGTCTGGCTGGACATGCTCGGCGGTCTTCCGTGTTGCGGGGCGGGTGTCGGGCGCGGTTGCGCCCCTGGAATGGCTCGCGGCGCAGGTTGGCGGCCGCGCTATCATGCGCCCCCGGAATGATCGCACGGGCCGGCACTCGCCGCGAACCCCACCCGGAAGGCGCATGAGCCGTACCGAACACAGCACCGACATCGATGCAGCGGCAGCGGAGCAGCAGGTCGACGTGCTGGTCATCGGCGGCGGCCCCGCGGGCAGCACCGCGGCCGCCCTGCTGGCCCGCAAGGGCTGGCGCGTCGCCTTGCTGGAGAAGGACCGCCATCCCCGGTTCCACATCGGCGAATCCCTGTTGCCGATGAACCTGCCGATCCTGGAGCGCTTGGGCGTGCTCGACCAGGTGCGCGCGATCGGGGTGCACAAGCCGGGCGCCGACTTCCCCTTGCGCGACGCGGCCGGCTCCACCCATGTGTTCCGTTTCGACCGCGCCCTGTCGCCGACTTTCGACCACGCGTTCCACGTCCGTCGCGACGAATTCGACCAGTTGCTGTTCGAACACGCGCGCTCGCAGGGGGTGGAGGTCCGCGAACAGGCCACGGTCACCCGGGTCGCGTTCGAGGGCGACCGCCCCGCGGTCGTGCATGTCCGCCCCGCCGACGGCGGGGCGTTGCGCTACCGGGTGCGCTACCTGGTCGACGCCAGCGGCCGCGACACCTTCCTCGGCAACGCGCTCGGACTCAAGCGCAAGAGCACGCAGCACCAGTCCGCCGCGATCTTCAGCCACTTCAAGGGGGTGCAGCGGCGCGAGGGCGAGGACGCCGGCAACATCACCATCGACCGCTTCGAACATGGCTGGTACTGGCTGATCCCCCTGCCGGACGACGTCATGAGCGTGGGTGCGGTGTGTTTCCCCGAGTACCTCCGGCAACGCAACCGCGACCCGGGCAACGCCGGTCGCGACCAGGCCAGCCGCAACGAGGCCTTCCTGATGCGGACCCTGGAGGCGGCGCCGACGGTGTGGAACCGCATGCGGCAGGCAACGCGCGTCGCCCCGGTGCACGTGACCGGCAACTATTCCTATGCCTGCGCGCGCATGGCCGGACCCGGGTGGGTCATGGCCGGCGACGCCTACGCCTTCATCGACCCGGTGTTCTCCTCGGGCGTCTACCTGGGCATGGACAGCGCCGAGCGCGCCGCGGCGGTGGTCGACGGCACCCTGCGCGAGCCGGATCGCGAACAGGCGCTGCAACGCGCCATGGCCAGGCGCGCCACGCGTGGCCTGAAGCATTTCTCCTGGTTCATCCACCGCTTCACCACGCCAGTGATGCAGCGCCTGTTCCGGACGCCGCGCAACGCCCTGCGGATCGAGCAGGCGGTGATTTCGATGCTGGCCGGGGACGTGTTCGACAACCGCGCGGTCCTGCGCCGGCTGCTGCTGTTCCGGCTGCTCTACGCCGCCAATGCCGTGGCGATCGCGCCTAGCGCGTTTCGCGGCTGGCTGGCGCGCCGGCGGCAAGTGGGCGTGTCGTTCACCGGCGAGACCCTGCAGGCGGACAAGCCATGAGCCGCCCGGTGTCGATGCTGCCATTGCCGCACGGCAGGCAACCGCGGCTGCAGGTCGAATACGCGCATGCCGCCTCCCCGCGCGCGTTGCTGGCCGAGGACGCGCTGGCGGTGTTCGGGTTCGGGTGCGACGAGGCGGGGCTCGACGATCCGCGTTACCTGCGCGTGCCGCTGCAACCATTCCGGACCGCCGCCAACGCCACCGCGCCGTACGAGGTCTGGCATGCCAATGCACCGGTCGAACACGGCCGCGACGACGGGATCCGCTGGGCCACCGACGGCCAACTCCTGTTCGGCGCCATCGAGGTCGACGAGAACCCGGAAGCCGGCGGCGTCGAAGCGGCGGCCGCCATTGCCTACGCGCGCCTGGTCGCGTTCACGCGCCGCAGCGGCACCCCCCACCTGCTCCGCATCTGGAACTACCTGGATGCCATCACCCTGGGCGAGGGCGACGCCGAGCGCTATCGCGCCTTCTGCGTGGGCAGGGCCAAAGGCCTGGGCGATTTCGACGCCCAGCGCCTGCCGGCGGCAACGGCCATCGGGCGCTGCGACGATGCACGCGTGGTCCAGGTCTATTGGCTTGCCGCGAGAACGCCCGGGCTGCCAGTGGAGAACCCGCGCCAGTTGAGCGCCTACCGCTATCCGCGACAGTACGGGCCGCAGTCGCCGAGCTTCGCCCGTGCCATGTTGCCGCCGCCTGGCAGCACGATGCCCTTGCTGCTCTCGGGCACCGCCAGCGTGGTCGGCCACGCGTCCCAGCACGAAGGCGAGTTGCTGGCGCAGATCGACGAAACGTTCGCCAATTTCGACAGCCTGCTCGCCGCCGCTCGCGAGCGCGCGCCGTCGTTGCCCGCGCGCTTCGGCAGCGGCACGCGGCTCAAGGTCTACGTCCGCGACCGCGACGACCTGCCCACGGTGGCGGAGGCGCTGGACCGGCGCTTCGGCAACACGGTGCCCCGCGTGCTGCTGCATGCCGCGATCTGCCGTCGCGAACTGGCCGTCGAGATCGACGGGGTGCATGGGTGAGTAGCCGCGCTGACGGACTGCCCTATCGGCAGTCCGTGCGGATGCGAACGACCGGCCGCGCCAAGCTTAGTGCGGGCCAGTCCGATGACGAACGCGTCGCCACGCGTTGCGAAGGAGAACCGCGACGACGGCATGCTTCCCTCGCTTGCGGCCAACCGGGCCGGGCGATCCGCGCCCCATCGTTGCGCCATGGATGGCAGCCACGTCATCGATCCTTGGGGTTTTGCCCTATCGGCAACGACTGCGGCTGCGAACGACCGGCCGCGCCGAGCGTAGTTCGTGCCGGTCCGATGACGAACGCGTCGCCACGCGTTGCGAAGCAAAGCCTCGACGGCCTGCTTCCCGCGCTTGCGGCCAACCGGGGTGGGCGCTCCGAAGCCAACGCTCGTACGCCAGGGACGGCAGTCTCTCCACCAATTTCCGGGGCGTTGCTCGCTCTGCAGCTGCTGCAGCCACAAAGCCTCTGGCCACCCCCGCCGTCATCAAGCAAGATGGCAGGCCCTCGACCAACAAGGACATCGCCATGGGATTGATCAGCCTGCTCTGGGGCATCTTCGCGATGCTGTGGATGATCCTGGCGCTGATCCCGCTTCTGGGCTGGGGCAACTGGTTCCTGATCCCCTTCGCCGCCGTCGGCGCCATCATCGGCGCGGTGGGCATCGCCCTGACCTCGCGCGAGAAGCGGGGCCGCGCCAAGGCTGGCCTGGTGCTCAACGGGCTGGTGATCGTGGTGGCCATCGTGCGCCTGGGGATCGGCGGCGGGGTCATCTGACGCCGAACACGTCATGGCCGCAGGGCCGCGCGGGGGACGACGCCCGCGTCCCCGGCCGGCGACGCGGGCCGCCGGCGTAGAATCCCGCCATGGCCTATCCCGACACCCGCCTGCGACGCATGCGCCGCGACGCGTTCTCGCGCCGGCTGATGCGCGAGACCACGCTGTCCACCGACGACCTGGTCCTGCCGGTGTTCATCCATGGACGCCCGGGACGCGAACCGGTGGCGTCGATGCCGGGCGTCGATCGCCTCGGCATCGATGACCTGCTGCGCGTCGCCGAGACCGCCTGCGAACTCCGCCTGCCCGCGCTCGCGCTGTTCCCCGTCACCGCGCAGGAGGCGAAGTCCGCCGACGCCGCGGCGGCCTGGGACGACGACGGCCTCTGCCAACGCGCGGTGCGCGCGCTCAAGCAAGGCTTTCCCGATCTCGGCGTGATCACCGACGTCGCGCTGGATCCCTACACCTCGCATGGCCAGGATGGCCTGGTCGACGACGGCGGCTACGTGGTCAACGACGCCACCGTCGAGGCGCTGGTGCAGCAGGCGCTGTCGCATGCGCGCGCCGGGGCCGACGTGGTCGCGCCCAGCGACATGATGGACGGCCGCATCGGCGCGATCCGGCTGGCGCTGGAGGAGGCGGGGTTCGTGCATACCCGCATCCTTGCCTACGCCGCGAAGTACGCCAGCAGCTTCTACGGGCCGTTCCGCGACGCGGTCGGCAGTGCGCAGGCGCTGGGCAAGGGCGACAAGGCCAGCTACCAGATGGACCCGGCCAATCGCGACGAGGCGCTACGCGAAGTCGAACTCGACCTCGCCGAGGGCGCCGACATGGTGATGGTCAAGCCGGGCCTGCCATACCTCGACATCGTGCGCCAGGTGAAGGATGCGTTCGGCGCGCCGACCTTCATCTACCAGGTCAGCGGCGAGTACGCGATGCTCAAGGCCGCGGCCGCCAACGGCTGGCTGGACGAACGCGCCTGCGCGCTCGAATCGTTGCTGTCCTTCAAACGCGCCGGCGCCGACGCGGTGCTGACCTACTTCGCCCTCGATGCCGCGCGATGGCTGCGCGAAACGGGTTGACGCGACGAGCCCGCTCGCGGACTGTCCGCGCGCCCCGTCGATGCCGGCTTGAACCGCCGATCGCGTAGCATCGGAACATCCCCGGACCCCTCGCAGGCTCGCCGATGACCCAAGCCCCCGCCCGCCATGCGCTGTTTGGCCATCCGGTCGCGCACTCGCTGTCGCCGCAGATCCACGCGATGTTCGGGCGCGAAACCGGCATCGCGCTGACCTACGAAGCCATCGATTGCCGTCCCGAGGATTTCGCCGCCGCACTCGAGCGCTTCATGGCCGAAGACGGGACCGGTGCGAACGTCACCCTGCCGTTGAAGGAAGTCGCGTTCCCCCTGTGCGCGCAGGTCAGCGAGCGCGCCCGCGCCTCCGGGGTGATCAACACCCTGGTCCGCGAGGGCGAGGCCTGGCATGGCGACAACACCGACGGCCAGGGCCTGCTGCGCGACCTGCGCAACCGCCAGGCGCTGGACCTGCGCCAGCGCCGCACGCTGCTGCTGGGGGCGGGCGGCGGTGCCCGCGGCGTGGCGCCGGCCCTGCTCGACGCCGGCATCGGCGACCTGTTCGTGGTCAATCGAGATGGCACGCGCGCCGATGCGCTCGTCGACCGCCTCGGCCTGCCAGGCAAGGTGCATGCCCGCTACTACGACGACCTCGGCGAACTCGGCGACTTCAGCCTGATCGTCAACGCCACCTCGGCGGCGCGCAACACGGGCCTGCCCAAGCTACCGATGTCCCTGGTCGGGTCGCGCACCGCGTGCGTGGACCTGAGCTATGGCGAAGCCTCGATCCCGTTCCTGTCCTGGGCCCGCGCCGCCCGCGCGCACGACGTGGTCGACGGCCTCGGCATGCTGGTCGAACAGGCCGCCGAAAGCTTCAAGCTCTGGCACGGCGTGCGCCCGGACGCGGACCCCGTCTACGCCGAACTGCGCCAACGCCACGACGCGTTGGTCACCGCCGACTGATCATCTGCGGCACGGTCGCCGCGTCGGTAGCGTCTCGCTGACGCACGATCCCCTGCCCGTGGCAGGCGACCGATTCATTCGATGCCCCCGCGCAGGTAATCGTCCTTGAGCCGCACGTAGTGCTGGGCCGAGTAGTACAGCGCCTCGATCTCGGCCTCCGTCAGCATCCGCACTTTCTTCGCGGGATTGCCCAGCCACAGCTCGCCTTCGCCGACTTCCTTGCCGGGCGCGACCAGTGCGCCGGCGCCGACGAAGCCGTGCCGCCGCACCACCGCGCCGTCGAGCACGATCGCCCCCATGCCGATCAGCACCGCGTCCTCGATCCGGCAGGCGTGGACGATGGCCTTGTGTCCGATGGTGACGTCGTCGCCGATCACGGTGGCGAAGCCACCCAGCTTGGCGTGCGGGCCGTCGTGGCTGACGTGGACCACGGTGCCGTCCTGGACGTTGGTGCGCGCACCGATGCGCACGAAGTTCACGTCGCCGCGGATCACCGTGTACGGCCAGACGGAGGTGTCGTCGCCCAGCACCACGTCGCCGATCACGCTGGCGGCCGGATCGATGTAGGCGCGCGCGCCGAGTTCGGGGACTTTGTCGCGATAGGGACGGGTTTCGTTCATGGCCGCATTGTAGGACCGTTGCCGCATGGAGCCGACGCTCGGCAGGCGCTGGCCTACACTCGGCCCATGGACACACCCGCCGACGACCTGCGCCCCACCCTCGACCGCCTGCGTGCCGCCTGGCAGCGGCAACGGCCGGACGCCCGGCAGCGGCTCGACGACCTGTCGCGCCTGCGCGACGCCTTCCGGCAGCGCATCGACGCGATGACCGCCGCGATCAGCGCCGACTTCGGGCACCGCTCGGTGCATGAATCGCTCGCGTCCGACGGCATGACGGTGCTGTCGGAGATCGACCACCTGCGCTCGCACCTGCGCGGGTGGATGCGCCCGCGCCGCGTCGACGCCGGCTGGAAGCTGTGGCCCGCCCGCGCGCAGGTCCGGCCCGAGGCGCTGGGCGTGGTCGGCGTGATGTCGCCGTGGAACTACCCGGTCAACCTGGCGCTGATTCCGCTGGCCACCGCCATCGCCGCCGGCAACCACGCCTACCTCAAGCCCTCGGAGCACACGCCGCGCACCAGCGACTGGCTCCGCGAGCTGCTCGCCGACGTGTTCCCCGACGACCGCGTCGCGGTCGCCACCGGCGGCCCGGAACTTGGCGCCGCGTTTTCGGCCTTGCCCTTCGACCACCTCGTGTTCACCGGCTCCACGGCCATCGGCCGCAAGGTCATGGCCGCCGCGGCGCCCAACCTGACGCCGCTGACGCTGGAGCTCGGCGGCAAGTCGCCGGCGATCGTCGCCGAGGATTTCCCGGTCGAGCTGGCCGCCGCGCGCCTGTCCACCGGCAAGTGGTTCAACGGCGGCCAGACCTGCATCGCGCCCGATTACGTGCTGGTCGAGCGGTCCCGCCGCGATGCGCTGGTCGCCGCCCTGCGCGCCGAGGCCCGGGCGCGCTACGGCGCGCTTCAGGATGCCGACGACTACACCCGCATCATCAACGGGGACCAGTACCGCCGCCTGCGCGGCTACCTCGACGACGCCCGCGATCGCGGCCTGGAGTGCATCGCATTGGTCGACATCGATCCGGGGCGCGCCGATGCCGAACGCCTGTTCGCGCCGACCCTGGTGCTGGAGCCCGGCGATGACGCCACGGTCATGCAGGAGGAAATCTTCGGGCCCATCCTGCCGATCAAGTCGTATGGCTCGCTGGACGAGGCCATCGACTACGTGCTCGCGCACGACCGCCCCCTGGCGCTGTATCCCTTCAGCCGCAACCGCGCCACCGTCGAGGCCATCCTCGGCCGCGTGCTGGCCGGCGGCGTCACCGTCAACGACACCTTGCTCCACTTCGCCGCGAATGCGCTGCCCTTCGGCGGCGTCGGCGCCAGCGGCATGGGCGCCTACCACGGGCGCGCGGGTTTCGATGCGATGACCAAGGCGATGCCGGTGCTGTGGCAGTCGCGCCGCGCGGCGAGCGACTGGCTCAAGCCGCCCTACCGGGGTTGGGTGGACCGCTTGGTGCGCCTGCTCGCGCGCTGAACGTCCGCGCGGGCTAGCTCGCCGAAAACGCCCCGAACGCATCGATCGTGCGCTGCACCCCGTCGTCGTCGACGTCCAGGTGCAGCACCAGGCGAATCGCATCGCTGTCGCCGATCGACACGCGCACGCGTGCAGCGTCAAGAGCGGACTTCAACGCCGCGTGCCGCGCCGTCGGGATCGCCAGGAAGACCATGTTGCTGTGTTGCGCGGGGACCTCGATCCCGGACAGGCCACGCAGTGCATCGGCCAGCCGCGCGGCGCGGGCATGGTCGTCGGCCAGGCGCGCGACGTGGTGGTCGAGCGCATGCAGCGCGCCCGCAGCCAGGATGCCGGCCTGGCGCATGCCGCCGCCGGTGACCTTGCGCCAGCGTCGCGCCTCGCGGATGAGCGCTTCCGTGCCCAGCAATACGGAACCGACCGGTGCGCCCAGTCCCTTGGACAGGCACACCGAGACGCTGTCGAAGTGCGCCGCGATGCTGCGCACCGGCACGTCCAGCGCGGCCGCCGCGTTGTACAGGCGCGCGCCGTCCAGGTGCAGCCCGAGCCCACGCCGGTCGCAGAGCGCGCGCGCCGCGGCCAGGTAGTCCAGCGGCAGCGGCCGGCCGTGCCAGGTGTTCTCCAGGCACAGCAGCCGGCTGCGGGCGAAATGCGGATCGTCGGGCTTGATCGCGCGCTCCACGGCCTCCAGCGGCAGCGTGCCGTCGTCGGCCTGCGGGATGGGTTGCGGCTGGATCGAGCCCAGCACCGCCGCGCCGCCACCCTCGTACTTGTAGGTGTGCGCGTCCATGCCGACGATGTACTCGTCGCCTCGCTGGCAATGCGCCATCAGCGCCAGCAGGTTGGATTGCGTGCCGCTGGGGACGAACAGCCCGGCTTCGAACCCCAGGTCGCCCGCCAGCCGCGCCTGCAGCGCATTGACCGTCGGATCGTCGCCGTAGACGTCGTCGCCAACCTCGGCGGCGGCCATCGCCGCGCGCATCGCGGCTGTGGGGCGGGTGACGGTGTCGCTGCGCAGGTCGATCCAGTCCATGCGGCGATGGTAGCGTGCACGCGGTCCGCCGCGTGACGCGCTTGCACCGACGCCGATGCCGGCACAGGATGCCACCCATGAAAATCGCCAGCTGGAACGTCAATTCGCTCAACGTCCGCCTGCCCCACCTGGAACAGTGGCTGCGGCAGGAAGCGCCCGACGTGGTCGGGCTGCAGGAAACCAAGCTGTCCGACGACAAGTTCCCCGACACCGCGCTGGCGGCGCTGGGGTATCGCAGCGTGTTCTCGGGGCAGAAGACCTACAACGGCGTCGCGCTGCTGGCGCGCGGCAAGGCGCTGGACGACGTCCAGATGGGCATCCCGGGGTTCGATGACGAGCAGAAGCGCGTCATCGCCGCGACCGTCGACGGCGTGCGCGTGGTCAACCTCTACGTGGTCAACGGCCAGGACGTCGGCACCGAGAAGTACGCCTACAAGCTGCGCTGGCTGGACGCGGTGCATGGTTGGCTGGCCAATGAACTGACACGGCATCCTAAGCTCGTCGTACTGGGCGACTTCAACATCGCACCGGACGACCGAGACGTCCACGACCCGGCGATCTGGAACGACGACCACATCCTGACGTCGACCGCCGAGCGCGAGGCGCTGCAACGGCTGCAGGCGCTCGGCCTGCACGATGCCTTCCGCAGCCATCACGACGAAGGCGGCACGTTCAGCTGGTGGGATTACCGGCAGGCCGCGTTCCGCCGCGACATGGGGCTGCGTATCGACCTCACCCTGGTCTCGGATGCCTTGCGGGAGACCGCCGCCGCCGGCATCGACCGCGAACCGCGGACGTGGGAACGACCGAGCGACCATGCGCCGGCCTGGGTGCGGCTGGGCTAGCCCGCCACCGGCCGTCGGCCCCCTGCGCGAGGACGCCTGCGTTCGACGGCGGAAAAAACCCGCCGGAAACAAGAAGGCCCGGTGGAAACCGGGCCTTCTCGACTACCGTGGAGCGATGCAGCGGATCAGCGGACGCTTCCGCGACGGAACAGGTTGACGATGGCGAGCAGCACGATCGCGCCGATCAGCGCGGTGATCAGGAACCCCACCCAGCCCCCGCCGAGGCCCAGGCCCAGGGTCGGCAGCAACCAGCCACCGAGGAAGCCGCCGATGATGCCGACGACGACGTTGAGGATGATGCCCTGCTGGCCATCGGTCTTCATGACCATGCTGGCGAGCCAGCCCGCGATACCGCCGACAATCAGATAAATAAGGAAATTCATGCGTTCTCTCCTGTCCTGTGCTGGTTTGCTTACTCCCCGGAAGGGGGCGGCCGCCAGTCTCGCGGGCGCTCCGTGACGGCAGCGTCGTTAAGCGTGGCGTCAGGCGGACAATAACGCAGCGGCGCGTCAGTCGATGTTGCCATGCAGCATGCGCAGCAAGGCCGCGCGCGGCAGCTTTCCCGTTTCGTTGCGCGGCAGCGCCGGCACGCATCGCAACGGTCGCGGGAGGAACACCGGATCGACGGCGCACCGCATCGCCTCGCGGATGGCGGGGGCGGCGAGTCCCGGCGCGACGACCAGCGCGGCGATGCGCCGCACGCCGTCGTCGTCGCGCGCATCGAGCTGGAACACCACGCCATCCTCGACGCCGGGGATGGCCAGCAGGCGGCGCGTCAGGTCGCCCAGCGACGCGCGCTTGCCGGCGATTTCCAGGAGATCGGATTGGCGTCCCCGCAGCTCGAAGCGGCCGTCGCCGGCGACATCGACCAGGTCGGCGAGGGCCACCGGTCCGGCAAGGTGGTCGGCGTGCACGACGGCGCCATCGGGCCTGGGCTGAAGGGACACGCCCCGCAGCGGTGTCCAGGCTCGTTCGCTCGCCGTGCGCCGGCGGGCGATGACGCAGGTCTCGGTCGACCCGAACAGTTCCCGCACCTCGCAACCGAAGTGCGACTCGGCGGCCGCGGCCAGCGCCTGCGGCAAGGGCGCGGTCGCGCTGACGATGCCGGCCAGTGGCGGCAGTCGCAGCCCCCCTCCGCCGGCGGCCGCGTCGACCAGGGCGCGCAGGTGCACCGGGGTGGTGACCAGCAAGCGCGAACCCGGCGCGTCGTGCAGGGCGTTCGCGATGTCCTGCGGGAAGAAGGGGCGTCCACGGTGCACCGCAGCCTCGCCCAGCAAGGGCAGCAGCACCGACATCTCCATGCCGTACATGTGCTGCGACGGCACGGTCGCCACGATCGAACGCTGCTCCCCCTCGCGCCACAGGCCGGCCAGGGCCTCGAGGTTCTGCGCGGTGCTGGTCCGGAAACTGGCCCAGGTCTTGCGGTTGGGCGTGGGATGCCCGGTGCTCCCGGACGTGAAGCCGATGGCGACCAGCGCGTCCGGGGCGACGTGCGGCGTGCCGCCCGGTCGCGTCGGCAAGTCGCGGGCCACGTGCACGTAATGCGGCGGCATGCCTTGCGCATCGCAACCACAGGGATCGGCGTCGCCAAGGCAGTAGCTGTCGGGGTGCTGGGCGCGCACGTCGTCGATCGCGGCCCGTGTCCGCGCCGGCGGCAGCAAGGTGGCCTGGCCGCGCACGGCCACCGCGCAGAACGCAACCAGGAAGCGATAGCGGTTGTCGCACAGGTTCAGCGCGAAGGGCCGGTCGGGCAAGGTCGCCGCGAGCCCGCGCACGTGGGCGAAGAAGGTCGACAGCGGGGTCTGGCCATGGCGGTCGAAGGCGATGGCGCGATCGGGGCTCCCGATGGCCAGCGCGCAGGTGGCCCGCGCCGATGGCGCCGCATGCCCCGCATCGAACGACTGGAGATTGGCCGACATGACGTACGTCTTTCCCTGGCGCCCCCGTGCGCCGCCCCCGCCCGCTGCCGTTCCGGCACCGCGGGACGGACCTAGCTTACGCTGTCAGGCCCGCCCCGCGCCAAGTGCCCGGCGCCGCCTGCCTGCGATGACGCTTTCCGCGCGAGATCTCACCTTCGGCCCCGTGCATTGCGCATGGCGCCCGCATCCACGTGGCCTACGGGCCGAGGCCGCCGTGCGCCAGTGGCTGGCGGAGGCGCTGCGCACGCCCGCCGATGCCCTGCCGCTGGAGCGCGGAACACGGGGCCGTCCACGCCTGGGCGCGCCGCTGCATCGGACCGACGTCAACTGGAGCCACAGCGGCGATGGACTGCTGATGGCGCGCGGCGACGAGCTGCGCCTGGGCGTGGACCTCGAATTGCTGCGGCCGCGGCCGCGCGCACTGGAAGTGGCGAATCGATACTTCGCCGCCAGGGAATGCGCGCGGCTGGCGGCGCTGCCCGAGTCGGACCGGGACCGCGCGTTCACCCGCCTCTGGTGCGCGAAGGAAGCGGTGCTCAAGGCCCACGGTCGCGGCCTGGCGTTCGGGCTGGACAAGCTGGTCTTCGATGCCGACGGCGACACCTGGGTCCTGGTCGACTGCGATCCCGCGCTCGGCACGCCGCTCGACTGGGCGCTGCACCACTTCCAACCCGCGCCCGGCTACCTGGCCGCGCTGGCCTGGCGTGCGGCCACGCCCATGGCCCGCCCCAGCCCTTAGGGCACCGTTCCGCGACGCCGGGGGCGCGCACGACACCGCGCCCCCGCAGGCCGCTCCTACAATACGTCGATGCCCGACACCTTCCCGTCCGCACTCCCGGAAGAACTCGACGCCGGCCTGCACGCGCTCGGGCTCGATGCCGCGCTGGCGACGCCCCTGCTCGCCTACCTGTCGCTGCTGCTGCGCTGGAACCGTACCTACAACCTCACCGCCATCCGCGACCCGCGCGAGATGGTCGGCAAGCACCTGCTCGACGCGCTGTCGATGCATCCGCACCTGACCGGGATCGCCAGCCTCGCGGACCTGGGCAGCGGCGCCGGCATCCCGGGCATCCCGCTGGCAATCGCCTGTCCCGCGCTCCAGGTCACGCTGGTGGAATCGAACGGCAAGAAAGCGCGGTTCCTGCGCGAAGCGGTGCGCGCGCTGCCGCTGGCCAACGCCCAGGTGGCCGAGTCCAGGGCCGAGGGATTCGACGCACCCGGTGGATACGACGCGATCACCGCCCGTGCCCTGGCGACCCTCGCGGACCTCGTCGCGCTGGGCGGCCACCTGCTCAAGCCCGCCGGACGGCTGCTGGCGATGAAGGGCGCGATTCCACACGCCGAGATCGACCAGCTTCCGCGCGGATGGCGCGTCGACGCGGTGCATGCGCTGCACGTGCCCGGCGTGGTCGCGGACCGGCACCTGGTGGTGGTGACCCGCGATGCCGCCGCAGGGTCGGGGCGCACGGGCCTTGCACCGGGGGCATAATGGTCGGCCCCGACCCGGCCGGCGCCCCGCCCCGGGCCCTACCGCATCGAGGCATCCGGACCCGCATTGGCCCGCATCATCGCCATCGCCAACCAGAAGGGCGGCGTCGGAAAGACGACCACCGCCGTCAACCTCGCCGCGGCGATGGCGCGCACGCCCAAGCGCGTGCTGCTGGTCGACCTCGACGCCCAGGGCAACGCCACGATGGGCAGCGGCGTGGACAAGCGCGAGTTGCAGGTGTCGACCTGCGACGTGCTGCTGGAGGAAGTGCATGCCGACGGCGCCATCGTCGCCACCGACGAAGGCTACGACCTGCTGCCCGGCAACACCGACCTGACCGCGGCCGAGATCGAGCTGATGGACGAGGAGGGCCGCGAGCAGCGGCTCAAGCGCGCGCTCGATCCGCTGCGCCCGCGCTACGACTACATCATCGTCGACTGCCCGCCGGCGCTGTCGCTGCTGACGCTCAACGCGCTGACCGCCGCCGACTCGGTGCTGGTGCCGATGCAGTGCGAGTACTACGCGCTCGAAGGCCTGACCTCGCTGCTGCAGACCATCGATGCCCTCAAGGCCCGGCTCAACCCGGCGCTGGAGATCGAAGGCGTGCTGCGCACCATGTTCGACGTACGCAACAACCTGACCAATGCCGTGTCGTCCGAACTCACGACCCATTTCGGCGACAAGGTCTTCCGCACCATCGTGCCGCGCAACGTGCGGCTGGCCGAAGCGCCCAGCCACGGCCAGAGCATCATCGGCTACGACCGCGGCAGTCGAGGCGCCGTGGCCTACCTCGGCCTGGCCGGCGAGATCCTGCGCCGCCAACGCGACCGGGACCTGGCCGCCCGCACCCCGACACAGGAGCAAGCCCCCATGGAGAGCCCGGCATGAGCGCCGCCAAGTCAGCACTCGGCAAGGGCCCCCCGGCCAAGGGCGGTACCGCGAAGAAGCGCGGCCTGGGCCGTGGCCTGGAAGCCTTGCTCGGCCCCAAGGGGGCCGCGGCCGCGCCAGCGCTGGAGGCTACCGAGGGCGACCAGCTGCGCCAGCTGCCCCTCGATGCGCTGAGCGCCGGCAAGTACCAGCCGCGCAAGCACTGGGACGAAGACAAGCTCGAGGAGCTGGCCGAGTCGATCCGGTCGCAGGGCGTGATCCAGCCCATCGTGGTCCGCGAACTGGCCGACCGTACCTACGAGATCATCGCCGGCGAGCGCCGCTGGCGCGCATCGCGCCTGGCCGGGCTGCGCGAGATCCCGGCGGTCGTCCGCAGCGTCGACGACCGGACCATGGTCGCGATGGCGCTGATCGAGAACATCCAGCGCGAGGACCTCAACCCGCTGGAAGAGGCGCATGCGCTGGAGCGCTTGATCGACGAGTTCGACCTCACCCACGCCCAGGCCGCGGAAACCGTGGGCCGTTCACGGGCCTCGGTGTCCAACCTGCTGCGCCTGCTCGAGCTTCCGCCTGCGATCCGCAGCCTGCTGGAGGACGGCAAGCTGGAGATGGGGCACGCCCGGGCGCTGCTGACGTTGTCGCCGGAGCTGGCCACGCGGCTGGCCGAGGACGCCGCGCAGCATGGCTGGTCGGTGCGCGAAGTCGAGCACCGCGCGCAGCAGTTCGCCGCCGGGAAATTGCCTGCCACCGGCAGGAAGGCAGCGGGCGGCAAGGCGCGGCCCCAGGCCGACATCGCGGCGCTGGAAACCGAGTTGTCCGAGACCCTGGGCGCCAAGGTCAGCATCGCCCACGGCCGCGGCGGCAAGGGGCGGCTGGTGATCCACTACGGCAACCTGGACGCGCTCGACGGGGTGCTGGAGCGGCTGCGCCGCCGATAAGGGCGATCCGCCCGACCGGGCCCGCCCGATTTGCCCGCCGCTGCCCGAACCTGCATAATGCCCGGCTCGCTGCGTCCGGCCGCCCTTGGGGCGGTCCGGGGCTGGCCGGAAGCGCGTTCCGGCCCCTGTCCTGGCGGCGACTCCCACCCGTACCGCGCGCCGCACCGTCGGCGGGGCCGATGTCTTCCAGGCCATGGAGGACGACCATGATGATTCGAGGTGCGTTATGTCCCGTGTATGCCAAGTCACCGGCAAGCGCGTGCAGACCGGCAACAACGTCTCGCACGCCAACAACAAGACCCGTCGCCGCTTCCTGCCGAACCTGCACGAGCGCCGTTTCTGGGTCGCCAGCGAGAACCGCTGGGTCAAGTTGAAGGTTTCCGCGCAGGCAATGCGCACCATCGACAAGAACGGCATCGATGCCGTCCTGTCCGATCTCCGCGCCCGCGGCGAAAAGGTCTGAGGAGGACATCATGGCAGGCAAACGCGACAAGATCCGTCTGGTGTCCACGGCCGACACCGGCCACTTCTACACCACCGACAAGAACAAGAAGAACACCCCCGGGAAGATGGAAATGAAGAAGTACGATCCGGTGGTGCGCAAGCACGTGGTGTACAAGGAAGCCAAGATCAAGTAACGCCGGGCCCCGCGCTCCGGCGCGGCGTCCTGGAGCGCCGTCCCCGCGCGAGCGGGGAGCCGGTGACTTCGACCGGCATCGGAAAGCCCGCCGCAAGGCGGGCTTTTTCGTTGCCGGGTTTCGCTGGTGCGGTTCGCGTCGCAATCATCTTTCCTTGCGCGAGCGACGACCGTCGCGGCATCGGCGCGCCTTCCTCCCACCCGGCCCGCCGCTTCCGTGGCCCGGGATGGTGCGCGGCGAAGCGCCGCGCGCGCTGTCACCCGGCGTCGCGACGCGCCTTGACCAGGGCATCGACCACCGAGGGGTCGGCAAGCGTGGACGTGTCGCCGAGCTGGTCCGGCTGGTTCTCGGCGATCTTGCGCAGGATGCGGCGCATGATCTTGCCGGAACGCGTCTTGGGCAACGCCGGCGCCCATTGCAGGTGGTCGGGCGCGGCGATGGGGCCGATCTCGCTGCGCACGTGCCGCACCAGTTCGTCGCGCAGCGCGTCGCTGCCCGGCTCCCCCGCCACGAGGGTGACGTAGGCGTACAGCCCCTGCCCCTTGATGTCGTGCGGGAAGCCGACCACGGCGGCCTCGGCCACCTTCGGATGCGACACCAGGGCGCTTTCCACTTCGGCCGTGCCGATGCGATGGCCGCTGACGTTGATGACGTCGTCGACGCGCCCGGTGATCCAGTAGTCCCCGTTGGCGTCGCGGCGCGCGCCGTCGCCGGTGAAATACATCCCCGGGTACGCGCTGAAGTACGTGTCGAAGAACCGCTGGTGGTCGCCATGGACGGTGCGCATCTGCCCCGGCCAGGAATCGAGCAGCACCAGGTTGCCCTCGGCCTCGCCCTCGAGCCGGCGGCCGTCCGCATCCACCAGCGCGGGCCGTACGCCGAAGAACGGCTGCGTCGCCGATCCGGGCTTGAGGTCCGTCGCGCCCGGCAGCGGGGTGATCAGAATGCCGCCGGTCTCGGTCTGCCACCAGGTGTCGACCACCGGGCAGCGGCCATCGCCGACCACCGCGTGGTACCAGCGCCAGGCCTCCGGGTTGATCGGCTCGCCCACGGTGCCGAGCACGCGCAGCGACGCACGCGACGTCGCGCGCACCGGTCCATCGCCTTCGCGCATCAGTGCGCGGATCGCGGTCGGCGCGGTGTAGAACAGCGTCACCCGGTGCTTGTCGACCACCTGCCAGAAGCGCGAGTGGTCGGGGTGGTTCGGCACGCCCTCGAACACCAGCGTAGTCGCGCCGTTGGCCAGGGGTCCGTAGACGATGTAGCTGTGCCCGGTGATCCAGCCGACGTCGGCGGTGCACCAGTAAACGTCGTCGTCCTTGAGGTCGAACACGCAGGCATGGGTGTAGCTGGCGTAGACCAGGTAGCCGCCGGTGGTGTGCAGCACGCCCTTGGGTTTGCCAGTGCTGCCCGAGGTGTAGAGGATGAACAGCGGGTCCTCGGCGTTCATGCGCTCGGGCCGGCACTGGTCCGGCTGACCCTCGACCACGGCGTCGAACCAGCGGTCCCGCGGCATCTGCATGTCGACCGCGGCACCGGTGTGGCGGACCACCAGCACTGTCTCGACGCTATTGCTCCGCGGCAGGCGCAGCGCGGCGTCGACGTTGGCCTTGAGCGGGATCCTGCGGCCGCCGCGCACGCCTTCGTCGGCGGTGATCACCAGCTTGCTGCCGCAGTCGGCCACGCGGTCGGCGATGGCGTTGGGCGAGAAACCGCCGAAGACCACCGAATGGATCGCGCCAATGCGGGCGCAGGCCAGCATGGCGACGACGGCATCGGGGATCATCGGCAGGTAGATGGTGACCCGGTCGCCCCTGGCCACGCCGAGGTTGCGCAGCGCGTTGCCCAGCCGGCAGACGCGGGCATGCAGGTCGCGGTAGGTGACGGACTGCGCGGGCTGCGCCGGGTCGTCGGGCTCGAACAGCAGCGCGGTCCTGTCGCCCCGCGCGGCGAGGTGGCGGTCCAGGCATTCGACGCTGGCATTGAGTTCGCCGTCGGCGAACCAGCGGATGCGGAAATCCTCCCGGTCGAAGCTGGTGTCCTTGCCCTGGGTCGGTGGCCGCATCCAGTCCAGGCGCGTGGCGACCTGCCGCCAGAACCCGTCGGGGTCGCGCAGCGATTCCGCGTAGAGGCGCTGGTAGTCGGCACGCGTGAGGTTGGCTTGCGCGGCAAACGCGGGCGGGACGGGGTGGACGGCCGGTGCGTCCTTCGGATGGCTCATGGCGGGCTCCGTGGTTGCGCCTGTTCGCGCCAGCCCGTGCAGTGTGCCGCAAGTCGCGCCGACACCGCGTCGCCTGGCCGCGGATCGCTCAGCGCGGTGGCGCCGCCAGTTCCTTCGCGCTCAGGTATCCGTCGCGATTGGCGTCCTGCCGGTTGAAGGCCGTCGCCAGGCGCGCGCGGTGTTCGACGCGCGAAATCGCCGCGCCCCGGCCCCCGGGAAGTTCGTCGGGCACCAGGCGACCGTCGCGGTTGCGGTCCATGGCGTCGAAGGCGTAGCTCAGCCAATCCTGGTACTCGACCAGCGCCACGCGGCCGTCGCCATCGGCGTCCATGCGCGCCAGGTAGTCGCCGGCGGCCACCACCTGCGCCGGGGCCACGGACGGCAGCGTCGACAGCGATCCCAGCAGCAGCACGCCCAAGACGCGGAAACCCGGCCTGGGGAGGCCGGGTTTCCGGGAGGCGGTCGCGATGGCCGGGCGCAAGTCAGGCCCGGGCGGTCTGCAGCGTATAACCCTTCAGCCGCATCGAGTATTCCTGCAGCACGCGGATGCCGCTCGCCTCGGCTTCCCGGCACCAGGCCTGGAGGTGTTGCAGCGATTCCGCGGCATTGTGCGTCCGCGCCTCGAGCAGGGCGGCCAGGCGCGCACGATGCTCGACCAGGGTGCGGATCCGCGGCCGCTGCGACACCCACGCCTGCAGCTGCGCGCGGGCGTCGGGCTGCAGCCAGCGACCGTCGTCGACCAGCCCCTTGCGCAACCGCCGCGGCAGCAGCGCGCGCAGCTTGGCGCCAGCGGCCTGTGCCTCCTCGCGAAGGGCCGGCTTGAGCACGTTGTGCTTGAAGTCGGTCATGGCCTGGAACCGGTGCGCCAGCAGGGCGCGCATGGTGTCGGTGTCGGGAACCTGGATGTTGGGCCGCACGTCCAGGGACGGGGCGACGCGCAGCACCTTCGCCAGGCCGACCTTCTCCAGGCCCTTGATCACGACCCAGCCGATGTCGACTTCCCACTTGCGCAGGGCGAACTTGGCAGAACTCGGGAAGGCGTGGTGGTTGTTGTGCAGCTCTTCGCCGCCGATCCACAGGCCCCAGGGCACGAGGTTGGTGGCGGTGTCGGTGGTCTCGAAGTTGCGGTAGCCCCACCAATGGCCGAGGCCGTTGACCACGCCGGCGGCCCAGAACGGGATCCACGCCATCTGCAGCGCCCACACCGCCACGCCCTTGAAGCCGAACAGGGCGAAGCTGATGAACAGCAGCAGGGTCGGGCCCAGGGTCGGGAAGCGCGCGTAGACGTTGCGCTCCATCCAGTCGTCGGGGCAGCCCTTGCCGTACTGCTCGATGTCCTCGCGTCGCGCGCTCGCCTCGCGGTACAGCTCTACGCCGCGCCAGAACACGGTCTTGATGCCCTTGTGCATCGGGCTGTGCGGATCGTCCTCGGTCTCGCACTTGGCGTGGTGCTTGCGATGGACCGCCACCCACTCCCGGGTGACCATGGCGGTGCTCAGCCAGCTCCACAGGCGGAACACGTGGGCGATCGCCGGATGGAAGTCGACGCCGCGGTGCGCCTGGCTGCGATGCAGGTAGAGGGTCACCGCGAAAATGGTCAGCTGGGTGACGGCCAGGAACCAGATCGCGAGCGCGCCCCAGCCGAACTGGAACAGGCCGCCGGCGAGGAAGTCGAGGAAGGATGCAGGCATGTAGAAGGTCTGGTGGTTCGGACAGAACTCCCATCATGCGGCCTGCACCCGCGCAATACCATCCCTTCGCCGGCGTATGGGCGGTCCTGTTCACGTTGCGCATCAAGGGCTTGCGGCTATGGCGCGCAGGCGCCGTCCCCGGGGAGGGGCGCCGCTTGCCGCCCGCACGCACCGGCTCCACCCTGTGGCCATGCCCGAGCTGCCCGAAGTCGAAACCACCCGCCGGGGCCTCGCGCCGCACCTGGTCGAACGCCGCGTGGCGGGCGTGGTCCTGCGCCGGCCGGACCTGCGCTGGCCGATCCCGCCCGAGGTCGTCGACTGCCTTCCCGGCCAGCGCATCGTCGACGTGCGCCGGCGCGCCAAGTACCTGCTGCTCGACACCCGCGCCGGGAGCGCGCTGCTGCACTTGGGCATGTCCGGCAGCCTGCGCGTGCTCCCGGCCTCCGTCCCCGCCGGTCCGCACGACCACGTGGACCTGGTCCTGCCGGCCGGGCGCGTCCTGCGCTTCAACGACCCGCGCCGCTTCGGCTGCCTGCTGTGGCAACCGGCGGGCCAGGTCCACCCCTTGCTGCGGGCGCTGGGCCCGGAGCCGTTGTCGGAGGATTTCGACGGCGATTACCTGCATGCGCGCAGCCGGGGGCGCAGCGCACCGGTCAAGGCCTTCCTCATGGACCAGCGCGTGGTCGTCGGGGTCGGCAACATCTACACCGCCGAGGCCCTGTTCGCGGCCGGGGTGTCGCCGCTGCGGGCCGCCGGCCGCGTCTCGCGCGAACGCTACGGACGGCTCGCCGACGCGATCAAGGGAATCCTGCGGCACGCCATCGCCCGCGGCGGGACCACCTTGCGCGACTTCCTGTCGCCCGATGGCGCGCCCGGCTACTTCGAGCAGGAGTTGTCGGCCTACGGACGCGGCGGCCAGCCATGCACGCACTGCGCGCGCCCGCTCAAGCAGGCGTGGCTGGCGCAGCGGGCCACGGTCTGGTGCGGGCACTGCCAGCGCTGATGCGGGAGGGGCGCGCGGGCCGCGGTGTATAGTCGCCCGGCGCATCGGGGATCGAAATGAGCGAATCTGCGGACATCACCGGCTGGCTGGATGCCGCGCGAGACGGCGATCGCGGCGCGCTGGACCAGGTCCTCTCCACGCTCTACCAAGAGCTGCACTCGATGGCGCGCCGCCAGCTCGCGGGGCAGCAGGGGCATACGCTGGACGCCACGGGCCTGGTGCACGAGGCCTACCTCAAGCTGATCGGCCGCCGCGAGGCGCGCTTCGACGACCGCGCGCACTTCTTCGCCTATGCCGCCTCGGCGATGCGCAGCGTCGTGGTCGACTACGCCCGCCAGCGCCTGGCGCAGAAGCGTGGCGGCGACCTGCACCGCGTCACCGACCTCCCCGAGGACCTCCAGGGTGCGCTGCCCCTGGACGAGGAGATGCTGGGACTGGACACCGCGCTCACGCGCCTGGCCGGCGTCGACGAACGTCTGGCGCGGGTGGTGGAATTGCGCTACTTCGCCGGCCTGTCGGAAGTGGAGATCGCCGAACTGATGGACCGCTCCGAGCGCAGCATCCGCCGCGACTGGCAGAAGGCCCGCCTGTTCCTGCTGGCGTCGCTGCAGGAGCAGTGACGCGTGGCCCCGGCCGGCATCGGCGCACGGCCACTTCCTGGCGGCCCCCGTGCACCCGGGCGGGCGCCGCGGCACGGCAGCCGTTAGATGGACGCCGAACGCTGGCAACGAATCTCGCCCCTGCTCGATGCGCTGCTCGAGCTCGATGGCGACGCCCGCAGGCGTAGCCTGGCTTCGCTGCGCGAGGACGATCCGGGCCTGGCCACCGAAGTGGAAGCCCTGCTGAAGCTGGAGGAAGGCCAGGAGGAATTCCTCGCCGAGCCGGTGGTCGCGCAACTTCCGCACGCGCGCCCCGACGCAATGATCGGCCCGTACCGGCTCGAGCGGATGCTGGGCGAGGGCGGCATGGGCCAGGTCTGGCTGGCCAGCCGCGCCGACGGCTTCTACGAGAAGCGGGTCGCGCTGAAGCTGCTGCGGCCCGGCCTGGCCGACCCCAACCTCCGCCTTCACTTCACCCGGGAACGGCAGATCCTCGCCCGGCTCGAGCATGCCCACATCGCCCGGCTGCTCGATGCCGGCATCAGCGCCGACAGCCAGCCCTACCTGGCGCTCGAACACGTCGAGGGCGAACCCATCACCGACTGGTGCCGGCTGCACGAGCCGCCGCTGGACCAATGCGTGCGGCTGTTCCTGCAAGTCTGCGACGCGGTCAGCCACGCGCACGCCAACCTCATCGTCCACCGCGACCTGAAGCCGTCGAACATCCTGGTGACCGCGCTCAACGAGGTCCGGCTGCTCGACTTCGGCATCGCCAAGCTGCTCGATACCGCCGACCAGGGCGGCGACAACACCCGGACCGGCTTGCGCGCCTTCACCCTGCACTACGCGGCGCCGGAGCAGATCCGGGGCGAACCGGTCACCACCATGACCGATGTCTATTCCCTTGGGGTGGTGCTGTACGAACTGCTGGCCGGCAGCAAGCCCTACCAGCTGGCGCGCGAGAGCGACGCGCAGTGGGAAGAGGCGATCCTCAACGTCGATCCGGTGCGACCCTCGCTGGCGCTGCTGCGCCATGCCGACGACAACCGCACCGATCGCCCCACGGTCCGCAAGCGCGCCCGGGCGATCTCCGGTGACCTCGACAACATCGTCCTCAAGGCGATGTCCAAGCGCCCCGAGCAGCGCTATCCCTCGGTCGAAGCCCTCGCCCAGGACCTGGGGCGCTTCCTGCGCGGACGACCCGTGCACGCCCGCCCCATGCGGCTGTCCTACCGGCTGCGCAAGTACTTCGCCCGGCATCGCTGGGCCGTGTCGACGGCCGTGCTGGTCACCGCGGTGCTGATGGCCGCGCTGGGGATCGTCGGCTGGCAGGCACAACAGGCCATGCGCGAATCGGCGCGTGCGCAGGCCTTGCAGAACTTCGTCATCGGACTGTTCGAGAACGCGGGCGCCACGCCGGCCGGCGCGCCGCTGGATGTCCGCCGGCTGCTGGAGGCTGGCATCGAACGCGGCGAGCTGGAACTGGCTCAGCAACCAGTCGCCCATGCCGAGCTGTTCGGCGTGGTGGCCAGGATCCGCGCAGGACTGGGCGACTACGAGCAGGCGCTGGCGTTGCTCCTGCGCGAGGCCGCGATCGTCGGGACCATCGAGGACCCGCCACCGAGCCTGCGCCTGCAACTGGCCACGGACCTGGGACGGACGTCCCGGCTGCTGGCCCGCTACGCCGAATGCGTCGAGACCATGCGTCCGTGGCAAGCCCTGGCCCAGCGCGAGGAACGCCGGCTCCCGGTGCAGGTGTCCGAGTTCTACTCGCAACTGGGACGCTGCCAGCGCGCCAGCGGCGAACGCGCGGCGGCGCAAGCCCTGTTCCAGCGCGCGCTGGCCATCCGCCGCGACGTCCCCGGGGCCGCCGCCGCAGCGGTCGAGAACCTCTCGGACCTGGCCTCCCTGCTCGGCGACGCCGGTGACACGCAGGGCGCCCTCGACGGCCAACGACGCGCCCTGGCACAGCTTCGCGATCGCGTCGGCTTGCGCCACCCGTTGGCGATCGACCTGCTGCGCACGTCGTGTTCCCTGCAACGCGAACTCAGCGAGGTCCGGGGCGCGGAGCGCGATTGCCGCAGTGCCCTGGCGCTGTCACGCGCGCTGCATGGCGACCAGCATCGGGCGACCATCGATGCCCGGCGCCAGCTCGCCGCGCTGCTGGTCGACCAGGGGCGCCTGGGCGAGGCCGGGGCCGAGTTCCGCGACACCCATGGCTGGCTGGTCTCGCGGCTCGGCGAGGACCATCCCGATGTCGCGCTCAACTACAACAGCCTGGGCATCGTGGCGTGGGAGCGCGGGGACGTCGAGGAAGGCGTGCGCGACGTGCAGAAGGCGATCGAGATCTGGCGACGCCAGGACAACGAACCCAGGCTGGCGTCGGGCCGGTTCAACCTGGCGTTGATCCTGCACAGCGTGGGGCGCGACGCGCAGGCACGGGCGCCGCTGGTGCAGGCGCTGCAGCAACGCGCGGCGAGTTACGGCGCCACCCATCCGCTGGTGGGCGATACCTGGCGGCTGCTGGGCGAAGTCGACGCCGCGTTGGGTCGCGACGAAGCCGCGCTGGCGGCGTTGCGGCGCGGGGCCCGGCTGACACGGCTGGGATATGGCGATACCCACTCGCACACCTACCGCGCCCAGCTGTCACTGGCACGCTTCCAGGCCGAGCGCGGGGACGTCACCGCCCTGCAGCGCCTCGATAGCCTGGCCGCGCTGGGGTCTCCGGCGCCGGGCGACCATGAGTTGCGCAAGATCGCCTGGCTGGCCGGCGCCTACGCGGCCGGCGTGCGCTGCCGTGGCGCCCAACGCGACCAGGCATCGGCCAGCCTGGACGCGATCGAGGCGGAGATCCGCGAGTTGCGCCCCGAGGGCGGCGTGGTGGCCCGGGAAGTCGCAGGGGTGCGGCGGCACTGCAGGTGACGGTCGCGCGCGACCCGGGGCGTCTCGCTAGGCGTCGCTGGATGGGTGGTCCCGCGCCGTGCCGTCGAAGGCCAGGCTGCCCTGCGAAGGGAGGATGCGGCCCTCGCCCCGCGCGATCTTCTTGAATTCGGCCCGGCTGACGGACACGTAGCGCTCGTTGCCACCGATCTCCACCTGGGGCCCGGCCTGCACGGCATGCCCGGCCTCGTCCACGCGCACCGTCATGGTCGCCTTGCTGCCGGTGTGGCAAATGGTCTTGATCTCGACCAGCTCGTCCGCCCAGGCCAGCAGGTACTGGCTGCCCTCGAACAGCTCGCCGCGGAAGTCCGTGCGCAGGCCATAGCACAGCACCGGAACGCGCAGCGCATCCACCACCTCGCCCAGTTGCCAGACCTGGGCCCGGGCCAGGAACTGCGCCTCGTCCACCAGCAGGCAGTGCAGGCGTCCGTTTGCATCGATGTCGTCGCGCACCCAGGCCTCGATGTCGTCCTCGCGATCGAAGGTCGCCGCCGGCGCGCTCAGCCCGATCCGCGACGCCACCACGCCGCCGCCCGCACGCCGGTCCAGGCGGGGCGACAGGATCGCCACGCGCATGCCGCGCTCGCGGTAGTTGTGCGCCGACTGCAGCAGCGTGGTGGTCTTCCCGGCGTTCATCGCCGAGTAGTAGAAGTACAGCTTGGCCATCGGCGCATTGTAGGTCGTGCGGGTGCCGTTCGAGGCGTGGCGGACCACGGGGCCGGGACACGCGGCGGCTAGACTATGCGTCCGCCCGGAACCCCTTGGCATGCACGGCCTCAACCCCCAACAATCCATCGCGGTCGCGCAATGCGACGGCCCGGTGCTGGTGCTCGCCGGGGCCGGCAGCGGCAAGACGCGGGTGATCGTGGAGAAGATCGCGGAGCTGGTCCGGTCCGGCCGTTACCCGGCCAAACGGATTGCCGCGATCACCTTCACCAACAAGGCGGCGAAGGAGATGCGCGAGCGAGTCGCGCGGCGGATCAAGGGCGACGCCGCCGACGGCCTGACCATCTGCACCTTCCACGCGCTGGGGCTGAAGCTGCTGCAGGTCGAGCACGCCCGGGCCGGACTCCGGCGCGGCTTCTCGATCTTCGACGCCGACGACGCCGCCTCGCAACTGAAGGACCTGATGCCGGGCGCCAAGCCCGACGCCGTGCAGGCGATGCAGTCGCTGGTCTCGCGCGCCAAGAACGCCGGTCTGTCGCCCGAGCAGGCCAAGGCCGAAGCCCGAAGCGCGCGCGAGCACGAGGCCGCGGCGCTGTACGCCCGCTACCAGGCGCGGCTGTCCGCGTTCAACGCGGTCGACTTCGACGACCTGATCCGCTTGCCGGTCGAGTTGCTGGAGGGCGACGCCGACTGCGCGCTGGGCTGGCGCGAGCGCATCGGCTACCTGCTGGTCGACGAATGCCAGGACACCAACGACGCCCAGTACCGCATGCTCCGGGCGCTGGCCGGTCCGCGCGGCAACTTCACCTGCGTCGGCGACGACGACCAGAGCATCTACGCCTGGCGCGGCGCCAACCCGGAGAACCTGTCGCAGCTGGCGCGCGACTACCCGTCGCTGCGCGTCGTCAAGCTGGAACAGAACTACCGCTGCAGCAACCGCGTGCTGCGCGCGGCCAATGCGCTGATCGCGCACAACCCGCACGAGCATCCCAAGACCTTGTGGAGCGCGCAGCCCGACGGCGAGCGCATCCGCGTCTGGGAGTGCCGCGACAGCGCGCACGAGGCCGAGCGCGTCGCCGGCGAGATCCATTTCCTGCACACCGCCCGCGGCGCGGCCTGGAGCGATTTCTGCGTGCTGTTCCGCGGCAACCACCAGTCGCGCCCGCTGGAGAAGGCGCTGCAGCTGCTGCGCATCCCCTACCACCTCAGCGGCGGCACCGCCTTCCTGGAGCGCGCCGAGGTCAAGGACGCGCTGGCGTGGCTGCGGCTGCTGGCCAACCCGGAGGACGACGCCGCCTTCCTGCGCGCGGTGCAGTCGCCGCGGCGCGAGGTCGGTGCGACCACGCTCGCGAAGCTGGCCGAACTCGCGCAACAGGCAGCACGGCCGCTGTCTCGGGCCGCGGAGTCGGTCGGGCTGCTGAAGCAGTTGCCGGCGAGGTCGGCCAATGCGCTCGGCGGGTTCACCGACATCGTCCGCGGCCTGCGCGGGGACGCGACCCGACTGCCGGCGGCGGAGCTGGTGCGCCAGCTGAGCGAGCGCTCCGGCCTGCTGTCGGCGCTGCGCGCGCAGTGCAAGTCCGACGCGCTGTTCAAGATCCGGCGCGGCAACCTCGACGAACTGGCGGACTGGTTCGAGCACGCTGCCGGTACGACGCCACGCGGTGCCAGCGCCAGCGACCTCGCCGCCTCGCTCGCCCTGCTCACCCACGCTGACCGGAACGAGGCCGGCAACCAGGTCCGGCTGATGAGCCTGCACGGCGCCAAGGGCCTGGAGTTCCGCTACGTGTTCATCGTCGGCGTCGAGGACGGCACCCTGCCGCACGAGGCGAGCCTGGACGAAGGCCGGCTCGACGAGGAACGCCGCCTGCTCTACGTGGGCATCACCCGCGCCAAGGAGCAACTGTGGCTGTCCCACGCCCGCGAAGCCCAGCGCTGGGGCAGTCGGCACAAGCTCGCGCCGAGCCGCTTCCTCGACGAGCTGCCGGCCGCCGAGCTGCAGCGCGATGGCGCGGACCCCGTCGCCGATGCCGCCCGCAAGCAGGAGCGCGCCGACGTCGGCTTCGCCGCGATCCGGGCCATGCTCGCGGACTGACCGGCACGCGGGCCGGCGCTCCAGGCGCCGAAGCGATCCTGCGGTTCGATAGACTGCGCGCACCTCCACCACACGCCATCCCGCCATGCGCAGACTCCTGCTGGTCCCCGTCCTGCTGGCGATGCTGGCCGCTTGCCGGACGACACCCATTGCGGGGCCCATGCCGGCACCCTCGGCCCCGGCCGCGGCCACCGTCGCAGCCCACGACAACCTCAACGCCGTGCTGTGGGTCCAGGCATCGGCGGAATACCAGGCGTTGGCCATGCAGACCTATCGCTCGGCCACGGCCCGGCTCGACGCGGCGCTGGCCGACCCCGGCTGGGACGCCCTGGCGCCCGCCGATCGCGACGGCACGCGCCGGCGCGCCGCGCTGCCGCCGGCGGTGATCCTGGACGTCGACGAGACCGTGCTCGACAACTCGCCGTACCAGGCGCGGATGGTGGAGGACGATACCGAGTTCGGATCGGCTACCTGGTCCGCCTGGGTCGCGGAAGCACAGGCCCGAGCGATCCCCGGCGTGGTCGAGTTCGCGCGCGCCGCGGACGCGCGCGGCATCACCCTGGTCTACCTGTCGAACCGGACCGAGGCCATGCAGGACGCGACCCTGGCCAACCTGCGTGCCGAAGGGTTGCCAGTGAAGGATGACTCGGTGTTCCTTGGCCAGGGCACGCCCGTGCCCGGCTGCACGCAGCGGCGGGACTCGGACAAGTCGTGCCGTCGCCGGATGGTCGGTCGCGAGTACCGGGTGCTGATGCAGTTCGGCGACCAGGTCAGCGACTTCGCCGAGCCGGCGGCCAACACGCCGCAGGCGCGCGCCCAGCTGCTCGAACAGCACCACGCCTGGTTCGGCGACCGCTGGTGGATGCTGCCCAACCCGACCTACGGTGGCTGGGAGGGCGCGGTGTTCGACAACGCCTGGGACCTCCCGGGCGACACCAGGCGCAAGGCCAAGCGCGAGACGCTGGACGCGAAAAGATAGCTAAATCAAACACTTAATCGGTGTAATTTCAGGTATTGCACAAAGATGCGGGGCGGGTTAGCCTGCACCGGCCACAACAAAGTCCTCCGGCCCCGGCCGGACTTCGGGAGATCCAACGGGTCTCCCTTTTTCTTGCCCCGCCGGCGCGTCGGCGCGGCCCTGCAGGCTTGCCCGCACCCCCGCACCCGGCCAAGATGCCAGTGGGGGGGGTGTTCCGGAGCAGTTCTCGGGGAGCAGTGGATGCGTCTAGCTGGGCGTCGGGTGGGACCTTGGTCCGCGCTGCTTTCGTTGCTGGCGGCAACCCTGCTCGCCTTGGCCGCCTGCCAGCGGGAAGCGCCGGTGCCCAAGGCGCCATCGCGGGGCGACAACACGCGGCCGGCGCAAGCGGTACTGCTGCTGACCCGGCACCTGCGCGAGAACGACCTCGTCGCCTTCACCCGGGACGCCGTGCCGCCCGGCCTGCACGCCCGCCTGGACGTGGCCTGGCAGGCTGGCCGCACGCGCTGGCCGCTGGAGGAGCTGCCGTTCGACGAGCGCTTCCCGACCCTGCTCGCGTCCCTCTCCCAACCCGGCGCAGAGGACCGCCTGCAGCGCGTCTTCGACCAGCAGTTCTCCGGTGCCCACGCCGAGATCAAGGCCGCGGCCAGGACCCTGGGCCTGTTCGGCGTGCAATACGTCCAGCATGACGACGACTACAGCGAGGCCGAGCGCGACCACTACGCGCAATTCATCGCCGCCCTCAGCCAGTGGGCCGCGCAGGCCCCCTTGGGCGATCCCGGGCGTGCGCGCACGGCCATCCCGCAACTCACCCGCGCCGCGCGCGCCACGCGGCTCGGTTCGGAAGCCGCCTTCGCCGAGGCCGGCATGCAACGGAGCCTGCGCCGCCTCGGGCCGTTCGTGGCGACCGGCAAGACGCTGCTGGCCGGCTACGGGCTGGACCTGGACGAGAGCCTCGATGGACTGCAGGCGACGCTGCAGGCCCAGACCGGCGACAGCGCCCGGGTGCGCATGCAGTACACGCTGGGCGGTCAGCCCATCGATGTGTTCGTGGACCTCAAGCGCCGCAAGGGCCGCTGGTACCTGGCCGAGTACCTGCGCCGCGCCGAAGCCGCGGTCACGCCGGCGCCGGCGCAGGAGGCGGCCCGTGCAGCCCCGCCCGGCTGAAGCGGGCGTCCGCATCCCCGGCCCTGGTGCGGCCGCTTCGGCATAATGCCGCCGATGCCCACCCAACCCACCTTGTTCGATCCCGAGCCCGCTCCCGGGGGACACGCGGATCCGTCCGGGCCCGGTTGCGACGCCGCCGCCGCGCCCGCGGACGACCCGGCCGCGCCGGAAGCCGCCGCCGGGCCGATGCTGGCTGGCAGCGAACAACCCGGCGAGGCCCCGCCCGGAGCGCCCGCGACCCCGGGAGGCGCCACTGAATCCGGCGCGCCGGCTCCGCCCGCGATGGCGCCGGTGCCGGCGCATGTCGCCGCCGGACGCGTCAAGCGGCCCTGGTGGGCGCGCCTGCTCGGGAAGCTGCTGTCGCCATGGATCGTGCTCAAGATCGAGCCGCAGGCGCCGGAGACGTTCATTGATGCGCGCCCCGTGTGCTACGTGCTCGAGGACTACGGCCTGTCCAATGCCCTGATCCTGGACCGTGCCTGCCGCGAAGCGGGACTGCCGTCGCCGTTGCGGCCGTTGCCCGGCGATCCGCTGGGCCGCAAGCGCGCCTACGTGGCGTTGTCGCGCCGCAACGCCGCCAATGCCCTCAAGGTGGCCGCCGCCCTCGCCACCCAGGGCAAGCCACCGAAACAGAAGACGCATTCCGATTCGCTGGCGCGCCTGCTCGATGCGCACCGGGACGATGAGGCCCTGGACGTCCAGCTGGTCCCGGTGTCGATCTTCGTCGGACGCTCCCCGGACAAGAGCAGCGGCTGGTTCTCGGTGCTGTTCTCCGAGAACTGGACCCTGGTCGGACGCTTCCGCCGCCTGCTCGCGATCCTGCTCAACGGCCGCGACACCCTGGTGCAGTTCGCCGCGCCGGTGCGCATCCGCGACGTCGTGGCCGAGGACCTGACGCCGGAGCGCACGGTGCGCAAGCTGTCGCGCGTGCTGCGGGTGCACTTCAACCGCATCCGCGAGGCGGTGATCGGACCCGATCTGTCCACGCGCCGGCTGCTGGTCGACAAGGTGCTGTCCTCGATCCCGGTCAAGGAAGCGATCGACGACCAGGCGCGCCGCGATGCCAAGGCGCGCAGCGGCCGCGGCGCGGCCGATCTCGACCGGGCCCGGCTGGACGCCTGGAAAAAGGCCCACGCCTACGCCTACGAGATCGCCGCGGACTACTCGCACCCGGTCGTGCGCTCGGCCAGCTTCCTGCTCACCACCGTCTGGAACCGCATCTTCCGCGGCGTGCTGGTGCACCACCTCGACGACCTCAAGGCCATCGCGCCGGGCAACGAGATCGTCTACGTGCCGTGCCACCGCAGCCACATGGACTACCTGCTGCTGTCCTACCTGCTGTACACCCGCGGCATCGTGCCGCCGCACATCGCCGCCGGCGTCAACCTCAACCTGCCGGTGATCGGCAACCTGTTGCGCCGCGGCGGCGCCTTCTTCATCCGCCGCAGCTTCCGCGGCAACGCCCTGTACTCGGCGGTGTTCACCGAGTACGTGGCGCAGCTGGTGTCCGGTGGCTATGCCCTCGAGTACTTCATCGAGGGCGGGCGCTCGCGCACCGGCCGGCTGTTGCGGCCCAAGGGCGGGATGGTGGCGATGACGGTGCGCGCCTACCTCCGCCAGCCGACGCGGCCGGTGCTGTTCCAGCCGGTGTACATCGGCTACGAGAAGCTGATGGAGGGCAGCAGCTACCTCGAGGAGCTGTCCGGCAAGCCCAAGGACAAGGAATCGATCTGGCAGCTGCTGTGGGGCATCCCCAAGGTCTTGCGGCAGAACTACGGCCAGGTCGTGGTGAACTTCGGGGAACCGATCGCGCTGGGCGACGTGCTCGCCGAGCATGCGGGCGGCTGGGACGGCGAGCCGCTGGACGACGAGGACCGCCCCGACTGGCTGTCGGAGACCGTCGATGCCGTGGCCGAACGGATCCAGGTCAACGTCAACCGCGCCGCCGACGTCAACCCGATCAACCTGCTGGCCATGGCCCTGCTCTCCACGCCCAAGCACGCCATGGGCGAAGGCGACCTGCTGGCGCAGATCCGCCTGTCGCGGGTGCTGCTGGCCGAAGTGCCTTACAGCGACCGCGTCACGGTGACCCCGCATGCGCCCGAGGAGATCATCGCCCACGGCGAGGAGATCAACGTGCTGCAGCGGACGACGCATCCGCTGGGCGACGTGCTGTCGGTTGACGACGACAACGCGGTGCTGCTCAGCTACTTCCGCAACAACGTGGTGCACCTGTTCACGGCGTCTGCCTGGATCGCATGCTGCTTCCTGCACAACCGCCGCATGGCGCGCGACAGCGTGATCAGCATCGGGCGCTCGATGTACCCCTTCCTGCAGGGCGAACTGTTCCTGCCCTGGGACGAGGAGACATTCGCAGCGCGCATCGACCGGACCATCGACGTGTTCGTGCGCGAGGGATTGCTGGAATCGGTCGGCGAGAACGGTGGCGGCATCCTGGGCCGCAACGCCGGGCAGTCCGACGAGGTGTTCCGCCTGCGGGCCCTCGGCCATCCGCTGCAGCAGGCCTTCGAGCGCTACTACATCGCGATCTCGGTGCTGGCCAAGAACGGTTCCGGGACCCTGGGTGCCGGGGAGCTGGAGAGCCTGTGCCAGCTCGCCGCGCAAAGGCTCTCGCTGCTGTACGCCCCGGCGGCGCCGGAGTTCTTCGACAAGACCCTGTTCCGCGGCTTCATCCAGAAGCTGCGCGAGCTCGAGCTGGTCCGGCTCGATGGCAACAGCAAGCTGGCCTTCGACCATCGCCTCGACGTCTGGGCCAAGGACGCCAAGATCATCCTCGGGCGCGAGTTGCGCCACACCATCGAGAAGATCAGCCCCGAGGCCGCGAGGGCGGAACCCGACGGTTGAGCGCCCGCCCCCCCGAGGGCTGGTTGTCGGCCGAACCGATGGCCCCGGGCGCCGCGATCGCGCGACGCCCGGGCCGGTCGATCAGAAGCGCAGTTCCGCGTTGAACGTCAGCGTGCGGGCGTCGACGGAGATTTCGTCGTCGAAATCCGACCGGAAGCTGGTGTAGTCCAGGCCCAGGCCGAAGTTGGAACTGAAGTCGTAGCCGATGCCGACGCCGAAGTACGGCTTCACCGAGTTGCCGCTGGCGCTGCCGACGCCGGTCGCGCTGGCGTCGCCCTTGGAGCGGAAGGCCCCCAGGCGGCCGGCGATGTAGAACCCGTTGTTGTCCGCTCCGAAGTTCTTCCTGGCGACCACGCCCAGGCCCAGCCCGGTCAGCTTGGCCGAGTAGCCGTCCTCGGAATAGTCGTAGAGGTTGGCGTAGAAGCCCTCGATGGCGACGTTGGGCGTGAAGTAGTAGCCACCGCCCAGCTGCAGGGTGCGGTCGTCGTCCTTGTCGCTGCCGAATCCGTCGACGTCGACGTCCACCGTGCTGTGGCCCGCGGCCGCCCGCACGAAGCCCGTCCCGCCCTCGACCGCCAAGGCGTTCGCGGACAGGCTGGCCAGGGCCAGGGCGCAGGACGTGGTCAAAAGTGCCTTCATTCTGGAGTCTCCCCTGAATTCATTGATGTTCATGAACCACCATGTGCTGCCGGCATGGGTGTCCGGCAGGCCCGGGAAGGACGCCTCGCGTGCGCGATCGCGGTCCCCGGACCTGCGCAGGATTGCGTGGCGGCTCGGCCCGATGCATTCCCGGATCGGGAAAACTTCTGAAAGCTTCTGAATCGGGGCGATTGCGGGCCCGGACGCCCTTGAAAGACTTGAACCCTGCGCCCGTTTGACCACAAGCTTCCGCCGATCGCGACGGAGGGGGGTCGTGGCCCGGGATCGACTATCAGCCGAACAAACGCCTGGCGGCGGCGCTCGCCCGGGGATCTGGCGCTTCGGTCGCGCGATCGTGGACGAGCGCGAGGCTTTGTTGACCGTGGCCGGCCAGGGGGTCGACCTGGATCGCAGCAGCTACGACGTCCTGCTCTGCCTGTTGCGCCATGCCGGCGAGGTCGTGGGCAAGGACGAGCTGCTCGAAGCCGGGTGGCCGGCGCGGGTCGTCTCGGAAAACTCGCTGGCCAAGGCGGTCAGCCGGATCCGCCACGCCCTGGGCGCGGACGGCGGCAGCCTGAAGGTGGTGCACGGCTATGGCTACCGCCTGGCCGTTGGGGTGCATTTCGAGACCGTGCCCTTGGCCAAGGTCCACGCGCACCCGCACGAAGCCGACCGCCTGCGCCCGGGCGACCCCCTGCCGCAGCGGCCGGGATGGTCCCTGCGGCGGCGGCTGGGCGAGGGCAGCGCGGGGCTGATCTACCTCGCCCAGGACAGCTCGGGCCAGGCTTGCGCGGTGAAGCTGGCGACCGGCGAAGCCGGACTGCGCAGCCTCAAGCGAGAGATCGCCCTGGAGCGCTACATGGCGGCCGCGGCCGCCGACATCCCTGGACTGGCGCGCCTGACCGGGTGGAACCTGGCGCATCCGCCCTTCTTCGCCGAAATGCCCTTCTTCGAGCAGGGCAACCTCCGGAACTGGATCGACGCCCGGGGCGGGTGGGCCGGCATCGACCTCGACGCGCGCCTGCAGATGTGCGCCGGGCTCTGCGACACCCTCGCGGCGCTGCACGGACTGGGCATCATCCACAAGGACCTCAAGCCGGAGAACCTGTACCCGCTCGAGCCCGCCACGCCGGGAGGGACGTGGCGGCTGATGCTCTCGGACCTCGGGGCCGGGCAGGCCGCGATCACGCCCCGGCTGGCCGAGCTCGACATGGGCCTGAGCATCATCGATCCCGTGCACGGGATCACCTCCGGGCAGGCGGGGAACCTGCTGTACATGGCACCGGAGGTCATCGCCGGTGAAATCCCCACGCAGCGCAGCGACGTGTTCTCGCTGGGCGTCCTGCTCTACCAGCTGGTGGTGGGGGACCTGCGGCGTTCCCTGGCGCCCGGCTGGGAGCTGGAGGTGACCGATCCGCTGTTGCGCGAGGACATCGCCGCGGCCGCCGCCTCGGACCCGCACCGGCGCCTGCTGGATCCCGCCGAGCTCGCCGATCGCCTGCGCGGGCTGGAAGCACGACGACACGCTCAGGAACGGCAGCGCGCGCGCGAACAGGCGATCCTGCGCACGGCGAAGCAGCTGGCGACCATGAAACGGCGCAGGCGCCGGGGACTGGCGGCGGTTTCGGTGCTGCTCTCCGTCCTCGCGCTGTCCCTGTGGCAACAGCAGGCGACGCGCCGCGAGCGGGAGATCGCGCTGGGGGCCACGTCGCGGGCGCAGGCCGAGGCGGCAAAGACCGCGGCGGTGGTCGACTTCCTGACCGACGGCATCCTGCGACAGGCCAATCCCTACGAAGTCGGCAGCAGGCCGCTCAGCCTGCGGCACGCGATCGACCGCGCCGCGCACGACGTCAAGGGTCGTTTCTCCGACGAACCCGCGATCGCGGCCGAAATCCACGGCGCGCTGGCCGGTGCCTACGAAGGCATGAACGAATTCGGCAGCGCCGTGGGGCATTACGACAAGCAGGTCCGTGCATTGCGCCGCACGCGCCCCGTCGACCTGCCGGCCGTCGCACGGGCCCAGTCGGCCCTGTGCCGCGCATGGCACTGGCAAGGCAGCCTGCCCTGGGCCGACGCCGCGTGCCTGCGCGCCCGCGCGGACTTCCTGGCCGCCGGCTTGCCGCCGGACATGGCGGAGGTCTTCCTGGCCCTGTCCGACAGCCGTCGCGACGAGAACCGGCGGGTGCTGCACCGTCTGTCGCCGCGGATGGAGCGGATCCGGTCCAGCGGCGACGACGACCTGCTCGGCTACGCCCTGTGGTTCACCGGCATCGCGCAGAACCGTGTCGGCGATGTCCAGGCAAGCGAACGGACGCATGCCGAGCTGGTGGCGGTGCGGCAACGCCAGGCGCCCGGCGGCAGCATGTCGCTGGCCTGGGCCCTTGCCGACCATGGCAGAGCCTTGTTGCAGGCAGGCCGGATCGACGAGGGCGAACGCACGCTCGCACGGGCGCAAGCCATGTTCGATCGCATCGCCGGTCCCGAAAATCCGCAGGGCCGCACGCCTGCGATCCACCGGGCCAGACATGCCTACGCGCTCGGCCAATGGACGCGCGCCCGGGCGCTGGCCCGACCCCAATACGAGTTCCTGCGCCAGGCGGCCGGTTGGCAGAACTGGACCATCTTCGCCGCGCTGACGACGGTGGCCGCCGAGGCGCGGCTGGGCAACCAGGACGCCGCCCGCGAACTGCTCGCCGAACTGGCCGCCGGCACCGCCGGGCTGGAGCGCGACTTCCCGTACCTGCGCGAGACCTACTGGACGCACCTGTTCGACACCCACCTGGCGCTCGGCGACACGGTGGCGGCGCAAACCTACCTCGAGAAACTGGCCGCGCTCTCGCGCCACCCGGACGCCAGTGCCCTGCTGCCGGCGCAGGTCGAGTGCCACCGCGGCGCGCTGCGCGCCGCGCGTTCGCAAGCCACACGGGCCCGGCGGCACCTGGACGCGTGCCGGCGCGGACTGGAATCCCTGCTGCCCAAGGGCAGCCCGCTGCTGCAACTGCCACGGCATGTCGTCGTGGCAGCCGACGCCAGCCGCGCCTGACGCCGCTTCCAACGCGCCACGCTTGTTTCGTCGCGCCGATGGACTCCGTCGCGCCGGGGGCAGGCGCCTCAGGCGGGCTCGTCCGGGATCAATGCGCTCTCGAGCCGTTCGATGCAGTCCTTGAGCTGCAGCTTGCGCTTCTTCAGCCGCTTGACCGCCAGCTCGTCGGCTTGCGGGTCGGTCTGGAGGCGGGCGATGGCGGCGTCGAGGTCGCGGTGTTCGACGCGCAGCGCGACAAGGCGCTCGATCAGGCGGGATTGCTCGGAGGGACCGATGGGCTGCATCGCCCGCTCAGGTTACACGCTGCGCGCGCCATCGCGGCCCGGGGCGCGGCCAAGCGGCCACTCGCTAGAATGGCGACCCCATGAACACCGTCCTGCCCCTGCCCGATCCTGTCCGCCCGCGCGTGCCCGCCGCCACGCAGGACGAGCAGCGCCTGGCCCGGCGCCTGCGCCACCAGGCAGGGCGCGCGATCGCCGACTACGGGATGATCGGCGAAGGCGACAAGGTCATGGTCTGCCTGTCCGGCGGCAAGGACAGCTACACGATGCTCGACATCCTGCTGCAGCTGCAGCGCAAGGCGCCGGTGGCGTTCTCCATCACCGCGGTCAACCTCGACCAGAAGCAGCCCGGCTACCCGGAACACGTGCTGCCCGACTACCTGGAAGCGCTCGGCGTCGACTACCGCATCCTCGAGCAGGACACTTATTCGGTGGTCGAGCGCGTCGTGCCGGAGGGCAAGACCATGTGCGGGCTGTGCTCGCGGTTGCGGCGCGGGGCGCTGTACGCCTTCGCCCGGGCCGAGGGCTTCACCCGCATCGCGCTCGGACACCACCGCGACGACCTGGTCGCGACGTTCTTCCTCAACCTGTTCTTCCACGCCAAGCTCGCCGGCATGCCGCCGAAGCTGCTGTCCGACGACGGCCGGCACGTGGTGATCCGGCCGCTCGCCTACGCCGCCGAAGCCGACATCGCCCGTTACGCCGAGCTCAAGGGCTTCCCGATCATCCCGTGCAACCTCTGCGGATCGCAGCCGAACCTGCAGCGCCAGCAGGTGCAGCGGATGCTGGCGGCCTGGGAGCGCGAGACGCCGGGCCGCATCGACCAGATCGCCCGTGCCCTGTGCGACATCCGCCCGTCGCAGCTGGGCGACCGGACCCAGTTCGATTTCATGCGCCTGGGCCTTGCGCCGGGCGCCGCGCCGGCCGGCGCCATGGCCTTCGCATCCGACGACGACAACGACGCGGCCTGAGCCGCGCGCTTCCTTCCCCCTTGCAGGACCTTCGATGTTCTTCCGCAACCTGACGCTGTTCCGCTTCCCCGCCTCGCTCGACCTCACCGACCTCGAAACCCGCCTCGCCGACGTGCCGCTCAAGCCCGTCGGCGCGCTGGAACTGTCCTCGCGCGGCTTCGTCCCGCCGTTCGGCCGCGACGCCGAGGCGCTGACCCACCGCGTCGACGACGCCGTCTGGCTCACCGTCGGCAGCGAGGACAAGTTGCTGCCGGCCGCCGTGGTCAACGACCTGCTGGCCAAGAAGCTGGCCCACGTCGAGGAGCGCGAAGGCCGCAAGCCCGGCGGGCGCATGCGCAAGCGGATGAAGGAGGACCTGGTGCACGAACTGCTGCCGCGCGCCTTCGTGCGGCCATCGCGCACCGACGCCATGCTCGACCTGTCGCACGGGCTGTGCATCGTCGACACCGCCTCGCGCAAGAACGCCGAGGCCGTGGTGTCGGACATCCGCCACGCGCTGGGCAGCTTCCCGGCGCTGCCGCTGAACGCCGAGGTCGCGCCGCGCGCCATCCTCACCGGGTGGATCGCGGGCGAGCCGTTGCCCGAGGGCCTGTCGCTGGGCGAGGAATGCGAACTGCACGACGCGGCCGAACGCGGCGCCGTGGTCAAGTGCCAGCGCCAGGACCTGCAGGGCGAGGAGATCGCGCAACACCTGCAGGCAGGCAAGCAGGTCACGCGCCTGGCGCTGGTGCTCGACGACCACGTGTCGTTCGTGCTCGGCGAGGACCTGGTGGTGCGCAAGCTCAAGTTCCTCGACGGCGCCGTCGACCAGCTCGAGGTCACGCAGGCGGACGACATCCGCGCCGAGCTCGACGCGCGCTTCGCGCTGATGGCGGCGGAACTCAAGCGCCTGTTCGCGGTGCTGGAGGGGGCGTTGCGCCTGTCGCGCGTCGATTCCTGACCGCCACGACCGGCGCCCGCCGGCGCCCACCCGGTAGCATGTCGCCATGACCTCGCTGCTCCGCCTGCTGCGCTCCGGCGATCCGCCCAGCAAGCCGCGCCCGCTGCAACGCGACACCGTCGACGTGCCGCTCGCCGATGGCGGCTGCCTGCCCGTGCTGCGCGTCCGCGATCCACGTGCAACGCGCATGCGGCTGACGGTGGACGAACGCGGCGCGCGGCTGACGCTGCCGGCGCGCGCCAGCCTGGCGTCGGGCGACCGGTTCCTGCGCGCGCACCGCGCCTGGATCGTCGAACAGGTCGGGCTGCATGCCATCGACGGGATCGCGCCGCTCGAGCGGGATCGCACGCGCGTGCTGCCGCTGCGCGGCGAGGACCTGCCGGTGCGGTGGCAGGCCGGTCCGTTCAGCCGGGCGATGCGCGAGGGGGACGGGATCGCGTTCACCCATGCGGCGCGCATCGGCGATGCGGGTCTGCGCCGGACCCTGCGCGACTTCTACGAGGGCGAGGCACGCGCCGACGTCGGCCGCTGGCTGCCGCGCTGGTTGCCCGGGTTGCCGCGCCCGCCTGCCCGGATCCGGTTCAAGGTCATGTCCTCGCAGTGGGGCTCGCTGGCGCCCGACGATGCATTGTCGCTGGACCTGTCCCTGGTGCTGGCGCGGCCGTCGGCGTTCCATTACGTGCTGGTGCACGAGCTCTGCCACCTGGTGCACGCCGACCATTCCCCGGCCTTCTGGCGCGAGGTCGAGGCGCGCTGCCCCGACTGGCGCGGCGAGCGCGACTACTTCCACGACCATGGCCGGCGCATCAAGGCGCGGCTCCGGGGCCTGCTGTCCGGTTGAATGCTGTCCGGTTGAACAATGCCTTCGCGTTGACCCGGTTACCGACACCTCTCGCCGCCCCCCGGGGGTTCTCATGCCATCCAGAGGCTTCATGGCGCTCTGCGCCGGTCTCGTCCTCGCCCTGCCCGCTTGCGAGAAGGCCGCCGACGCCGCCACGGAATCCGCGATCGAGCGCGCCAGCGGGCAGCAGGTGGACGTCGACCGCGACGGCGATCGCCTCTCGGTCAAGACCGCCGACGGCGAGTTCGTCGTCCAGTCCGGCGAATCGCTGCCCTTGCCGGCCGATTTCCCCGACGACGTCTACCTGCCCGATCGCTACTCGGTGAACAGCGTGATGGACATGGGCGGCACGCGGATGGTCAGCGTCACCACGCAGGGCAAGGTGGCGGGCATCTTCGGCGCGGCGCAACAGGCCATGGCCAAGGCGGGCTGGACGCAGACGATGTCGATGCAGCATTCGGTCGACACCGCGATGCTCTCCTACGAGAAGGACCACCGGGCGGCGGTGCTGTCCTTCAACAAGGGCGAGGGCAGCGACGGCGTGGTGATGGGCGTGCAGCTGCGCACCGAAACGCAGTAGACGGTCGACCCGGCGACGGGGTCACGACGCATCGCCGGACCCGCGCCCGTTGCGGGGTCGCCGGAAGAAATCGCCGATCGCCGCGGCGACCGCCTGCGGATCCTCCATGTGCAGGTGGTGTCCGCCTGGGACCACCACCAGTTCGCCGCGCGGCAGAAACGCGGCGCGGGCGCGGCGCAGGTCGTCGGGCAGGTAGGGCTGGGCGGGGTCGGCGAACACCACGCGCGCCGGGCACTCGATCCCGCGCACCAGCGCCTCGACCTGGGCCTCGGTCATGCGCACCATCGTCGGCAAGGTCAGGCGCGGATCGCTGCTCCAGGCATGCCCGCCCGCGACCGCGACCAGCCCGCGCTCCACCAGCAGCCGCGCCGCCGGTTCGCTCAGCCCGTTGGCGCGCATCCGCGCGCGCACCGCGCTGTCGATGTCCGGGAACACACGCAGTTGCTTGCCGGCCAGGGCGCGGGTCGCGGCCACCGCGTCGCGCATGCGCTCCACCGTGCGTTCGGGGGCTTCGGCTAGCGCCCCCAGCGCTTCGATCGCGACCAGCCGTTCGATGCGTCCTGGGCAGGCCGCGGCGACCAGGCTGCCGATGCCCGCCCCCATCGAGTGGCCGAGCAGGGCGAAGCGGTCCCAGCCGAGCGCATCGGCGATGTCGAGCACGTCGTTGACGGCGCCGGCGAATGAGTAGTCCGCGCCGGCCGGCAGGTGCGCGCTGCGGCCATGGCCCGGCAGGTCGGGCGCGACCAGGTCGATGTCGTCGAGGTAGGCCGCCAGCGGGACGAAACTCGCGGCGTTGTCGAGCCAGCCGTGCAGCGCCAACACCCGCGGCGCGTCCGCCGGCACGGCGCCCGCGGTGCGCAGGCCCGCCACCGGAAGGCCGGCCGTCGGCAGGGTGAACTCTTTCAGGCTCACGGTCCGTCCGTACCGGTTCGCCAGGCGTCCAGCGCCCGCGTGGCGATCGCCGCGAGCGCCTCGGCGTGCGCGGGCGCGTCGTTGAGGCAGGGGATGTAGGACAGCGACTCGCCGCCGGCCGCGCGGAACGCAGCGGCGTTCTGCATCGCGATTTCCTCCAGGGTCTCCAGGCAGTCGACCGCGAAGCCCGGGCAGACCACGTCCACGCGTCGCACGCCTTCGGCCGGCAGCGCCTGCAGGAGCTGGTCGGTGGCGGGCTGCAGCCATGGTTCGCGGCCGAACCGCGACTGGAACGCGACCCGGTAGTCCGCGGACTCCAGCGCGAGCGCGGCCGCGATCGCCTCGACCCCGGCCTCGCAACGCCTGCGATAGGGATCGCCCGCGTCCACCAGCCGTTGCGGGATGCCGTGGAACGAGAACAGCAACAGGTCGCCGCGCCCCTGCGCCTGCCAATGCGCACGGATCGAGCCGGCCACGGCGGAAACCCAGCCGGGGTCCACCGCGTAATCGTCCACCACGCGTACGCCGTCGCCATCGGCCGCGACGGCCTCGACGACGTCGACCACCGAGGCCGTGGTGGTGGTCGAATACTGCGGATACAGCGGCAACACCAGGATGCGCGCCGCGCCCGAGGCCTGCAGCCCGGCCAGCGCCGACGCGAGCGCCGGCTCGCCATAGCGCATCGCATGCGACACGCGCACGTCCGGCAACCGCGCCTGCACCGCCTCGGCCAGGCGACGGGTATGCACCGCCAGCGGCGAGCCCTCGTCCATCCAGATCTCGGCGTACTTGCGCGCCACCCGGGGGGAGCGCAGGGGCAGGATCAAGAAGTGCAGCAGCGGGCACCACAACCAGCGGGTGAGCTGGACCACGCGGTGGTCGTGGAGGAACTGCGCGAGGTAGCGACGCACCGCGCGGGGCGTCGGCGCCGACGGCGTGCCGAGGTTGACCAGCAGCACGGCGTCGCGCGCGGGAGGAGTCGAAGTGGCCATGCCGCTAGCATGGCAGGGCAGGAGGGCGAAGGCATCCCGCGGGTCCCGTGGCCTCGTTTCCGGCGCCGGAACTCATCGCTGATTCATCGCCCGGCGCATAGCCTGAACTTCGCCTGCCGTGCGCGGTCCTGCCTTTGGTCGCATTCGCTTCGAACCCTTTCGCATCGCCTCGATCGCGTCACCCCGATCGCCTCACTGGAGTTCCCATGCCCGTCGTCCGCCCCGCACGTCCCGTGAACCGCCTCTCGCTGCTGACCGCCACGTTGGTCGTGTCCCTGGCCGCCGCCCCCGCCTTCGCCGGTCCGCAGCAGGATGCGCGCGCGCGAAACGCGGTCCGGGTGCTGACGGACATCCAGGCCGTCCCGGAATCGGCGATCCCCGACAAGCTGCTCGACGAAGCGCGCGCCATCGTCGTGGTCCCCGACACGATCAAGGCCGGCCTGATCCTCGGCGGCCGCCGCGGCCATGGCCTGCTGTCGGTCAAGACGGCGGATGGCACCTGGTCGAACCCCAGCTTCGTCAAGCTCACCGGCGGCAGCATCGGCCTGCAGGTCGGCGTGCAGTCCGCGGACGTGGTGCTAGCCTTCCACACCGATCGCGGCCTGGAATCGATCGTCAACGGCAAGCTCACCCTCGGCGCCGATGCCGGCGTGGCCGCCGGCCCGCTCGGGCGCAATGCATCGACCGCCACCGATGGCGAACTCAAGGCCGAGATCTGGTCCTGGTCGCGTGCCCGCGGCTTGTTCGCGGGCGTCGCGCTCGACGGCGCCGTCCTGTCGATCGACGATGCCGCCAACGAGGCCGTGTATGGCCGCGACACCACGCCCCGGATGATCTTCGAGGGCCGCACGTCGCCGCCTTCCGATGCGGTCGTCGACTTCCGCGACCGCCTGGAAGAGGCCACCGCCAGCGCGCGCGCCAACCGAGGCACGTCCGCCGCACGTCCCATGCCCGCACGCACGCCGCCGCCGCGCGTCGACAACCCGCCTGCCGCGACCGATGCGATGCCGGCGCCGTTCGAGCCGGTGCAGGACGACGAGATCCACGCCGAACCCCTGCCCGAGACGCCCCGGCGCTGATACCCGGGGCGCGGCCGCCCCGGCGCGGCGCGCGCGACACCCCGGTCGACTTGCTATCCTGACCGCCCCTCCGCAGAGAACACGCCATGGGCAGTTTCAGCATCTGGCACTGGATCGTCGTGCTGTTGGTCGTGCTCCTGGTGTTCGGCACCAAGAAACTGCGCGGCGCCGGGCGCGACCTCGGTGAGGCCGTCAAGGGCTTCAAGAAGGGCATGGGCGACGACGACAAGCCGGTCGGCCAGCTCAACGACGCATCGCGCAACCCGGACGTCGACGCGACGCACCGCGACGACGCCGGCGCGCAGCCCTCGCGCAACGACGACGGCGCCCCGCGCTGACGCCGGGCCGGCGTCCCATGCACCCCATCCCGCCAGGACGCAATGTTCGACCTCGGGTTCACTGAACTCCTCCTCGTCGCGGTCGTGGCCCTGGTCGTGCTCGGTCCGCAGCGGCTTCCCAAGGCCGCGCGGTTCGCCGGGCTCTGGGTGCGGCGCGCGCGGGCGCAATGGGATTCGGTGCGGATGGAGCTGGAGCGTGAACTGGCCGCCGAGGAGCTCAAGCGCGACCTGCAGGCATCGCGCGAGGCGCTCGAGGGCTTGGGCGGCGACCTGCGCGACACCGGGGAACGGGCCCGGCGCGAGGCCGAAGCGATGCGCGACCAGGCGCGCGACGCGATGACGCCCATCGACCAGGATGGCGGCCCACCGGCCGGGGGCGCCAACCCCGACTCCGAACCCAACCCCGATCCGGACGAGGACGACGTCGACGCCTCGATCCCGCGGCGGAAGCCCGCCGACAGCGAAGACGATGCCGGGCAACGCTGACCACGACCGCGGCGGCGAGGACAGCCACCTGTTCGACCACCTGCTCGAACTGCGCTCGCGCTTGTTGCGGGCGCTGGCTGGCTTCGCGCTCGTGCTCGCCGGCGTGCTGCCGTTCGCCAACCGCCTGTATGCGCGGCTGGCGCAACCGCTGATCGACAAGTTGCCCGAAGGCGCGCAGCTGATCGCCGTCGAGGTCGCCTCGCCGTTCTTCGCGCCGCTGAAGCTGGCGGTCTTCGTCGCCATGCTGGTCAGCATGCCGTGGCTGCTCTACCAGCTTTGGGCCTTCGTCGCGCCGGGGCTGTACAAGCGCGAGCAGCGGCTGGCCATGCCGCTGCTGCTGTCGGCCCTGGTCCTGTTCTACGCCGGCTGCGCGTTCGCGTTCTTCGTCGTGCTGCCGTCGGTGTTCGGCTTCCTGACCGCGGTCACGCCCGACGGCGTGGCGATGATGACCGACATCAACGCCTACCTGGACTTCGTGCTGGTGATCTTCCTGGCCTTCGGGATCAGCTTCGAGCTGCCGGTGGCGCTGGTGATCCTGGTGCTGCTGGGCTGGGTCACGCCGGCGCAGCTGCGCGAGGCCCGCGGCTACGCGATCGTCGGCATCTTCGTGCTGGCCGCGATCATCACTCCGCCGGACGTGATCTCGCAGCTAATGCTCGCGGTGCCGATGATCCTGCTCTACGAAGCCGGCATCTGGGCGGCCCGGATGCTGTCGCCCAACGCCGTGGACGCCAGGGCCGGCCCCGACGCATGAGCGGGAGTCCGGCCGGCTTCTGGCGGCGCTACGCGGCCTGGACGCTGGATGCCGCGATCATCGCCGTGCCCGCGCTGCTGCTGTCCTGGCCGACGATCGCCGCGGCGACCGCCGATTTCGCGGCCGCCTTCGCGCGGCTGGCCGCCGCGATGTCCGCCCTGCTGCTCGATGCCGTGCAATCTTCTGCACCGCCGCTCCTGCTGGCGCGGCAGTGGCTCGCCAGCGAGGCGTTGCGCGTCCCGGTCGAAGCCCTGTCCGCGGCCCTGTCCTCGCTGCTGCTGGCGCCGTTGGCCGCCTTCGTCGCGATGTCGCTGCTCTACCACGTCGTCTTCGAGCGGTCGGGCGGGCAGGCCACGCCGGGGCAGCGGGCGGTGGGCCTGCACGTGGTCGACAACAGCGGCCGCGCGCTCACCGCCGGGCACGCGCTGCTGCGGTTCGCCTCCGGCACGCTGTCGTGGCTGACGCTCAACATCGGGCACCTGCTGGCGGCGGTCCCGCCGGAGCACCTGGCCTTGCACGACCGCGTCTCCGCGACGCGCGTCCGCTTCCAGGGCGACTCGCAGCGGTTGCCAACCTGGGCGCGCGCGTGGATCGGGCTCCAGGCCCTCGCCTTCGTGGCCTTGAACGCCTGGCTGCTGCACGCGGCCTTGCGCGCGATGGAGCGCGCGTTCGCGATCGCGCTTTGACTCGCCTGCCGTTGGCCTTGCCGCGGCGGGAGGCTCAGGCCTCGACGTGGTCCGCGTCGGCCGTCGGCGGCGGATCGCCGCAGACGTCGCGCCACATGAAGTACATGACCCCGAACATCACCACGTACATCACCAGCAACATGCCCAGGTAGACCGGCGCGAGCAACAACAGCGCCAGCGACTGGTGGACCAGGCCGCCGATCAGCATCAGCAAGCCGCCCACCAGCGCGACCACGATCATCAGCACGATCATGGCCACGAACACCACCACCGCCAGCACCAGCAGCGGCAGCAGGTTCTTCAGCGTCCCGCCCACGCCGTCGGCGAGTGCTTCGCCGATCGTGCGGCCGGCCAGCGTGATCTGGCCGAAGCCGATGGCGTAGATGCCGCCGAAGAACAGGCCGACCAGGGTGCCCAGCGCCATCAGCGTGCCGAAGCCCTCCGGCAGGGCGGGCAGGGCCGGCAGCTGCGAAGGATCGCCGGCCTGCAGGCTCAGGTTGATGACCTGCATGTACCAGGACAGGAAGTCCTTGCCCACGGCCATGATCACCGCCAGGAACACCGTGATGTAGATCGCGGTGAGCAGCACGCCGAAGCCGATCAGCCGGCCCGCGCCGTTGCCGGCCCGGAAGGTGTCGAACAACGCCGTGGCGTGCGTGGGCTGCCCGTTTTCGGAGGCGTGGATCACCCGCAGCATGCCTCCGACCAGCAAGGGGTAGACGACGATCATCGCCAGCGTCAGCAGCCCGGCCACCATCAGCATGCTCTGCGGGCCGACACCGAGTCCCTGCTGCAGCAGCAGCTGCACCAGGCTGGGGACCAATGCCACCAGCGCCATCAACGCCACCGCGCCGAACACGGCCTTGGCATTGTGGCGGCCGAGATTGATCGCGTTCTTCAGCCAGCCCAGGCCAGCGCCTGGCCCCATGGCACGTGTGCTCATCGTTTCCCCGTCTTGCAGTCGATGTGGCCCCCGCCACGATGCGCCCATCGTACCCGAAGGCAGCCTGCCTTCAGGCCGTTTCCGGCCGGTCGCGGGCGAGGCGCGCGAAGCGGCGCAACACCCGCCGGGCGTGTGGCGCGGCGCGCACCGTGCGCAGGACGCGGAGGGGATCGAAGCCCTCCCGGGCCAGGGCCTCGCGGCGCGCGAGCACGTAGCCGCGCATGTGGGTGCCGCTGAACTCGGGGTGGAACTGCACGCCCCAGGCGCGCTCGCGCCAACGGAACGCATGGCAGGGATCCAGCGCGGTGGTGGCCAGCAGCACGGCGTCCTCCGGCATCCGCAGCACCGCCTGCAGGTGGGTCGCCTGGGCGGCGAAGGGCTGCGGCAGGCCCGCGAACAAGGGGTCGTCCGCGGCCGCCGGCAGCATCGCCACCGGGACCGTGCCCATCTCGCGGCCGTGCGGGTTGTCGCCGACGCACCCGCCCAGCGCGTGCGCCAGCAGCTGGTGGCCGTAGCAGATGCCGAAGATGGCGGCACCGTCGTGCGCCGCGTCGCGCAGCCAGGCCGCGGTGCGCTCGCTCCAGTCGCGGCGCTCGGTGACCATCGCGCCGGACCCGGTGACGATGATCCCGGCGAATTCGGCGTGCGCCGGCAGGCCCGCGCCCGCCTCCACGTCGACGGCGACCATCTCGCGCGCCGGCACGCCCGCCGCGGTGCGGATCCAGTGCGGGAATCCGCGATGGCGTCGCATGGAAGGCACCGGCTTGCCGGTTTCGATGATCAGCAATGGCCGTGGGTGCGGCATCGGGAAGGGTTCCGGCAAGTCGGGGAAACGCGCGTCGCGCATCGGTTCCCGTCCCGGGCGCCCGCGGGACGCTCGCTATACTAGCCGGCCGCCACGCACGCCCAGTGGACATGCCCGCCCCCACGTTCCAGGAACTGATCCAGCGCCTCGATGCCTATTGGGCCGCGCAGGGCTGCGCGCTGATCCAGCCGCTGGACCTGGAAGTCGGCGCCGGCACCTTCCATCCGGCCACCTTCCTGCGCGCCCTCGGTCCGGAGCCGTGGAACGCGGCCTACGTGCAGCCCTGCCGCCGTCCCACCGACGGCCGCTACGGCGAGAACCCCAACCGCCTCCAGCGCTACTACCAGTACCAGGTGGCGATGAAGCCCAGTCCGGACGACATCGTCGCGCTGTACTTCGAGTCGCTGAAGGAGCTGGGCATCGACCCGCAGGTCCACGACCTGCGCCTGGTCGAGGACAACTGGGAATCGCCCACCCTCGGTGCCTGGGGCCTGGGCTGGGAAGTCTGGCTCAACGGCATGGAGATCACCCAGTTCACCTACTTCCAGCAGGCCGGCGGGATGGAGTGCCGACCGGTGCTTGGCGAGATCACCTATGGCCTCGAGCGCCTGTGCATGTACCTGCAGAACGTCGACGACGTGTTCGACCTGGTGTGGACGCACGGCCCGCAGGGCACGGTGACCTACCGCGACGTCTACCACCAGAACGAGGTCGAGCAGAGCGCGTACAACTTCGAGCACGCCGACGTCGCCGAGCTGTTCCACCGCTTCGACGCCTGCGAGGCCGAGGCGCTGAAGCTGGTCGCGCTCGACCTGCCGCTGCCGGCCTACGACCAGGTGTGCAAGGCCTCGCACTGCTTCAACCTGCTGGACGCCCGGCGCGCGATCTCCGTCACCGAGCGCCAGCGCTTCATCCTGCGCGTGCGCAAGCTGTCGCAGGCCGTGGCCGAAAGTTATTACGCCCGGCGCGAGACGCTGGGGTTCCCCGGCCTGAGGCAACCGGCGGAGACCGCGGCATGATCCTGATCGGCCTGTACGACTCGCCGTTCACCCGGCGCGTCGCCATCGCGCTTGCGCTGCGCGGCATCGGCTTCGAGCACCGGGCCTGGTCGGTCGGCGCGGACTTCGACCGCATCCGCGAATACTCCCCGCTCGGCCGCGTGCCGGTGCTGGTGCTGGACGACGGGACGGCACTGGTCGAATCCTCGTCGATTCTCGACTGGATCGAGCACGAGACCGAGGGCGAGCCGCTGCTGCCGCCCGGCGGCCCTCGGCGACGCGAGGCCCTGCGCCTGATCGGCCTGGCCAGCGGTGCGGCCGACCGCGGCGTGGCGATGACGCTCGAACGCATCTTCCATCGTCCCGAGGCACGCTCCGAGGCTTTCCTGGCGCGCGGCAAGATCCAGGTGGAAGGCGCGCTGCAGGCGCTGGACGCCGCCTGCGCCGAGCGCGCCGGCCAGTGGCTGGCGGGCGACGCGATGGGGCTGGCCGACATCACCGTCGCCTGTTACGCCACCTACCTCCAGGACTCCGCGCCGGCCGAGCTCGCGCGCTGGCCCGCGCTGGCCGCGCATGTCGAGAAGTGCGAGGCGCTGGACGTCTTCCGACGGCACCACGCGCCGTTCTTCATCCCCAAGCCCAGCGGTGCCGAGGGCACGCACCCGTGAAGCCGCTGCTGATCGAACTGGGCACCGAGGAGTTGCCGGTCAAGGCGCTGCCGGGACTGGCGCAGGCGCTGTTCGACGGCGTGGTCGCCGCGCTGGAAAAGCGCGGCATCGACGTCGAGCGTGGCGACGCCAGGCCCATGTATACGCCGCGACGCCTCGCCGCGCTGCTGCCTGGGGTTGCGACCGAACAGCCCGAGCAGCACGCCGAAGTCTTCGGGCCCTATTTGGACATCGCGCTGGACGGCGACGGCCAGCCCACCCGCGCCCTGCAGGGTTTCGCCGGCAAGGCCGGCGTGGACTGGACGGAACTGGAGCGCGCGACCGACGCCAAGGGCGAGCGCTTCGTGCACCGCTCCGTCAAACCCGGCGCGAAGACGGCCGACCTGCTGCCCGACGTGCTGCAGGAAGCCATCGCCGCGATGCCGATCCCCAAGCCCATGCGCTGGGGCGGCCACGACCACGCCTTCGCGCGGCCGGTGCACTGGCTGGTCATGCTGCTGGGCGACGACGTGGTCGAAGCCACGGTGTTCGGCGTGCACGCCGATCGCATGAGCCGCGGCCACCGCTTCCTGCACGACAAGACGGTGTGGGTCGCGCGCCCGGACGACTATGTCGAGGCCTTGCGCGGGGCGAAGGTGCTGGTCGACCCGGACGAACGCCGCGCGCGCATCGTCGCGGACGTCGAGGCCGCGGCCAGGGTCGATGGCGGCATGCCCCGCATCGACGACGACAACCTCGCCCAGGTGAACTGCCTGGTCGAATGGCCGGCGGCCGTCGCCTGCACCTTCGATGCCGGCTTCCTCGCCGTGCCGGCCGAAGCGCTGGTCGCGACGATGGAGGCCAACCAGAAGTTCTTCCCCGTGCTCGACGACGCCGGCCGGCTGAGCGAACGTTTCATCGGCGTCGCCAACGTCGCGCCGCAGGACGACAGCGAGATCCGCAAGGGCTACGAGCGCGTGATCCGCCCGCGCTTCGCCGATGCCCGGTTCTTCTTCGACGAGGACCTGAAGCAGGGCCTGGCGTCGATGGACGACGGGCTGGCGACCGTGACCTACCAGGCGAAGCTGGGCACGGTCGCCGACAAGGTCGGGCGCGTCGCGGCGCTGGCCGAAGCCCTCGCGCCCGGGCTGGGTGTCGATCCCGCGCTCGCACGCCGTGCCGCGGCACTGTCCAAGGCCGACCTGCAGTCGCGGCTGGTCAACGAGTTCCCGGAGCTCCAGGGCATCGCCGGCCGGCACTACGCCATGCGCGACGCGTCGCTCGAAGACCTGGCCGAAGACGACCGGCGGGCCGTGGCCAACGCCATCGACGAGGCCTACCGGCCGCGCTTCGCCGGCGACGACATCGCGCTGTCGCCACTGGGCAAGACGCTGGCGATCGCGGAACGGCTGGATACGCTCGCGGGCGGGTTCGCCGCCGGGTTGAAGCCGACGGGCAACAAGGATCCGTTCGCGCTGCGGCGGAATGCCCTGGGGTTGGCGCGGACGATCATCGAATCCGGTTTCGAACTGAACGTGCTTGCGTCCCTGGATACCGCGTTCAATGCGGTCGATGAAGGAATGCGGGAAGTCGCGTCCCTGAAGTCGTCCACGAACGAAGCGCGCGCGGGCACTCTCCGCATCGCGGGCGGTGTCGATGAGCGAAAGTCGGACCTCTACGACTTCATCCTCGACCGCCTGCGCGGCTACTACGCCGACCGAGGCGTACCGGTCCAGCACTTCAACGCCGTCGCGGCATTGCGCCCCGCCTCGCTCTACGACTTCGACCGCCGCATCGACGCCATCGGCAGCTTCGCCGCGCTGCCCGAGGCCGAGGCGCTGGCCGCCGCCAACAAGCGCATCGGCAACATCCTGAAGAAGGCCGACGGCGTGGCGACCGACACCATCGATCCCGCCCTGCTGCGCGAGCCCGCCGAGCGCGCGCTCGCCGAGGCCGTCGAAGCGGTCTACGCCGAAACCCACGACGGCCTGGCCCGCGGCGATTACGCCGACGTGCTCACCCATCTCGCCCGGCTGCGCCCCCAGGTCGACGCCTTCTTCGACGCGGTGATGGTCAATGCCGACGACGAGGCCCTGCGCCGCAACCGGCTGGCCCTGCTCAAGCGCCTGTCCGACCGCCTCGGCAGCGTCGCCGCGATCGAGCACCTCTCGGGCTGACTTCCCGGGGTCGCGCCTTGCCCGCCGTGGATGCACACTGGGCCTTCGAGACCCCCTGGAGACGTCGATGAAGGGCACCAGCACCACAGCCGTGCAGGACGGCGACCGTTGCGAGGTCGTCGCCGGGACGCACAAGGGCAAGTCCGGCACCATCCGCGACATCAACACCAGCAAGTCCGGCAACGTCACCATCACCGTGGTGCAGGACGACGGCCAGCGCTTCAAGACCCTGGCACGAAACGTCGTCGTGCGCCGGGGCGCGTGACGCGGCCCGGCGGCCCGGCGGGCGCGAAGCCGTCCTAGTCCAGGCCGTACTGGGCGCGTAGCGCCCGCGCGGAGGTCGCGGCCGCGTGATCCCGCCGGACGTCCGGCTGGCCGCCTGCTTTCTCGACCAGCTGCAATCCCAGCGTTCGCAGAGCCTCGACGATCGGCAACGCTTCCCTGCCGCTGAGGTGGCGCTGGCGGAAGCCCTCCCAGTCGTGCATCTGCGTCGCGTCCAGTGCGGCGCGGATGTCCCGCCAGTCGTAGTCGCGGGCGCCACGATCCGTCCGCCGCCACAACGCCGCGAACACGTCGTCCAGGTCCCGTTCGCCTTCGCTGGCATCCCGGATCGCGACGTCCCAGAGGAAGGCGGTGAGCGCGCCGCCGCTGTACAGCGGCGGGCCCTTGCGCGTGCCCGGCGCCTCCAGCGTCGACTCCAGCCGACGGTAGTTGGCGACATGCGTCGACAGCGACTGCAGGAACTGGTCGGGCGTGACCAACCCGGCCTCCAGCATCGCCCGGTTGGCCATGTACTCGGTGAACCCTTCCTGGAACCACTGCGTCGCCGCGTAGTCCTTGCCGCGCAGTCGCCACCCGTTCCAGTAATGGAACAGCTCATGCGCCAGGGTATTGCCCCAGCGCGCGCGATTTCCGGGCCCGGGCGGATCCTCCACGGTCATGGCGAAGCTGTTGCGAAACGATTCGCCGCCCCTGGCACGCTGCGGCATCAACACCATGAGATAGGGCGGCGCACCCTCCACCGGCAGCAGTCGGGTGTATTGCCTGGCGATCGGGTCGACGGTGCCGCGCACTTCCGTGCTTGCCTGCCGCCAATGGCCCAGCGGCACCAGGGTGACCGTAAAGCCTTCGCTTCGGACTGAGTCGGGCCGGTGCCGCGTCAGCACGAAAAGGTTGTCGACCAGGTCCGGCACGCTCCCCGCGACGAACCCCGGTCCATCGCCCGCCCCGGGCCATGGGCTGGCGACATGCCAGCCCTCCGGCGCGTCGATGCCGACGTGGCTGGCGGACTGGCCCGGCACCGTGATGAACACGGAACGCCCGGCCAGCACGATGGCGTCGGCATCGGCGTAGCCGGACTCGTTCGCGGCCGGCCAGTCCAGCGCCACCAGGGGCGCGTAGTCGACCTGGTAATGCAAGGTCACGGGTCCCGTGGCTTCGCGCGCCAGGCGCCAGCCCTCCTCGCCCACTGGCTCGACGCCGATCGGGCTGCCATCCGGCGCGGCGGCACGCAGGCCGGACACGATGCCCGGCCACCCTTGCCGGTCGAGCACGTCGATCCCGCCCGGGCGCGTGGTCGACATCTGCAGGCGGTCCGCCACCGAGGGCAAGGTCGCGGTCACGTGGAGCCTCAGCGGGGCGACGCGATCGATTGCGATCGCATAGCGGGCCCCCGCGCCCATCGCGGCCGGCATGGCGGGCCCTGCGCCCCCGTTGGTCGCGCATCCGCACAGGAGCAGGAGCACTGACAGTCCCACCCGCGTCCAATTCGCCATCGTCCCCTCCCGCGTTTGCCCCATACATCCTGATGCCACAGCGGGTTGGATCGTCGCAAGCGGGCTCGCACCGTTCATGGAAGCCGGTGCCGCACGGTTATCCTGAGGCCGATGCGCACGCCACTCCTCCTGTTCTTCGCTTGCCTGCTGGCCGTCGCCGCCCCGGCGCAGGCGGCATCGGTGGCCGAGGTGGAGATCGTCGGCCTCGACGAGGAAATGACGGAGAACGTGCGCGTTTCGCTGTCGGCGGTCGACGCCATCGGCAGGCAGGTGCCGCCACGACGCATCGAGTACCTGGTGCGCGTCGCCGAAGAGGAGACCCGCGAGGCGCTGGCGCCGTTCGGCTACTACTCGCCGGAGATCTCGATCCAGCGCAGCGGCCGCGGTGACGACATCGCCCTGACCATCACGGTGGATCCCGGCGAGCCGGTGCGGGTTCGCCACGCCGACATCGCCATCGTCGGCGAAGGCGGCAAGGACCGCTACCTCAAGCGCGACCTTGCCAGGTTCAAGCCCGCCCAGGGCGAGGTGTTCGACCACGCCACCTACGAGAAGAGCAAGCTGCGCATCACCCACCGGCTGGCCGAGCGCGGCTATTTCGACGCCGATTTCGCCTCGCGCCGCGTCGAGGTCACCCGTGCCGACAACGCCGCCGACATCGACCTGGCGTGGACCAGCGGCGCACGCTACGACATGGGCCCGACGACGTTCGAGCAGTCGCCCGAGGCCATCATCCGCGAGTCCCTGCTGCGCAAGCTGCTGTACTGGAACGAGGGCGAGTACTACCACCAGGGCCGCCTCGACCGTCTGCGCAAGTCGCTGGTCAGGCTCGACTACTTCAGCCAGATCGACATCCAGCCGCTGCCCGGCGAGGCGGTCAACAAGCGCGTCCCCGTCCAGGTCACGCTCAAGCCTGCCAAGCGCACCATCTACACCGTCGGCCTGAGCTACGGCTCCGAGAGCGGCGCGGGCGTGTCGCTCGGCCTGGAGCGGCGCTACGTCAACGACCGCGGCCACAAGGCGCTGGCGCAACTGGACTACGCCGAGAACCTCAAGTCGCTCACCCTGCAGTACCGCATCCCGGCGTTCGCGTGGCTGGACGGCTGGTACACCTTCAGCCTCAAGGCGACCGACGAGATGAGCAAGTACATCGACGACCGCCGCGTCGAGTTCGTCGCCGCGCGCAGCGGCGAGATCAACCAGCACCTCAACGCCGTGGTGTCGCTGCATGCCCTGCGCGAGCGCTGGTACTTCCAGGTCGCCGACGACGGCGGCGCGCTCGCCGAACCCGACTACCGCTACGCGTCGCTGCTCTACCCGCAGTTGCGCGGCGAATACATCGACGTCGACGACCGCCTGTTCCCGACGCGCGGCATCGGCGGCTCGCTGCGCCTGGCCGGCGCGGTCGAAGGCGCCGGCTCGGACGCCAGCTTCGGCCAGGTGCAGGCGCGCGCGACGTGGTTCAAGGGCCTGGGCGAGCGCAACCGCCTGATCGTGCGCGGCGAAATCGGCCACACCTTCGTCGACCTGCTGACCGACCTGCCGCCCAGCCTGCGCTTCTACGCCGGCGGCGACCGCAGCATCCGTGGCTACGAGTTCCGCGAGGTCGGGCCGAGCATCGCGATCGACGGCGGCGAACGCTATTCGACCGGCGCGCGCAACCTGGTCACCGCCAGCGTCGAGTTCGAGCGTTACTTCAACCCGACCTGGGGCGGGGCGGTGTTCGTCGACGGCGGCGACGCGTTCAACGGCAGCACGCCGGACTGGCACGTCGGCGTCGGCATCGGCGTGCGCTACCGCTCACCGGTCGGGCCGATCAAGTTCGACATCGCGCGCGGCCTCGACGACCCGAACTCGCCATTCACCATCGGCCTGAGCATCGGGGCGGACTTCTGATGGCCGGACCGGCGAACACCCGGCGGGACGACCTGTCGCCCGAGGAACGCGAGGCGCGCATCGCCGAACTGCGGACCAGGCGGCGCGCACGGATGCGCAAGCTCGCGATCCGCTCGGCACTGGGCACCGGCGTGCTGGTCGCCCTGCTCGCGGTGTTCGCGTACTGGGCGTTGACGACGGTGGGTGGTCGCGGTTTCCTGCTGTCGCAGATCGTGCAGCGGCTGCCGGCAGGGACCGAACTGACCTGGCGCGAGGCGGAAGGTCCGGCGGCCGGGCCGCTGGTGCTGCGAGGGGTGCGCTTCGTGATGCGCAGCTGCCCCGATGCCGGTGGCGAACCGGTACCGTTCGGGCAGTGTGCCGAGCCGGGGGTGCTGACCTTCACCGCGCGGCGGGTGATGCTCGATCCCGACATCCGTCCCCTGTTCGGCATGCTGCTGCGGCTGGACGCGCTGGAGATCGAGGGCGCGGTCCTTGACCTGCCAAGGACCGACGAACCCTTCGAACTGCCCCGCTGGCCGGACGTGCTGCCGCGCATCGAACCGCCGCTGGGCCTGCAGGCCGACAGCATCCGCATCGATGGTTTCCGGGTCGCCCGTGGTGGCGAGGCGGTGGTCGACATCCGCAGTGCGCGCGGCGGCATCGACGCCCGTTCGGGCAAGTTGCACGTCGAACGACTGGTGGTCGACAGCGATCGTGGCCTGTTCCGCGTCCATGGCGACTACGCGCCCCGCGACGACTACGCCACCGAGCTGAGCGCCAGCGCGCTGCTGCCGGCCCCGCCGGGACGCACGCGTCCCCGGATTGGGCTGGCGGCGATCGGCAACCTCGACGCGATGGACGTGGCCCTGGACGGCCACGCGCCGGCGCCGCTGCGCGCGCGGCTCACCTTGCGCGGACGCGACCGGCCGCGCTGGACCTTGCGCGCCGACAGCACGGCGCTGGATCCGGCGCTGCTCGCCGGGACGGGCGAGCCCGGCACGCCACTGGCGGTCAACCTGCGCGCCACCGGTGTCGGCGGCGATGCGCGCCTGCGCGGGCGGCTGGCACGGGGCGACCTGGTCGCGGTGCTGCAGCCCTCGCGGCTGCGCATCGAAGAGCAGGTGCTTGAATTGCGGCCGCTGGTCGTCGATGCCTTCGGCGGTCGCATCGAGGCGCGCGGCCGCGGCAACTTCGCCGAGCCGGACAACGCCGATTTCCGCTTCGCCGTCCGTGCCCGCGACTTGGTCTTCGGCGGCGCGCCAGGAACGGATGGCGGCGCCGAGCCCGCGCCCGCCATCGGCGCGGACGCCCGCTTCGGCATCGCCGGCACCACCCGCGCCTGGGCGGCGATCGGCCAAGCCACCCTGACCCGGGACGACCAGCAGGCGACGATCGCGTTCGACGGCCGCGGCGATGCCGAGGCGATGCGCCTGCGCAAGGCCCGCGTCGCGATGCCCACGGGCACGCTGGACGCCACCGGCCAGGTCGGTTGGACGCCGGCGCTGGGCTGGGACCTGGAGGCGCGGCTCGCCGGATTCGACCCGGGGTATTTCGCCAGCGGCTGGAACGGCGCGGTCAACGGGCGCCTGGCCAGCACCGGACGGACGCGCGACGACGGCGGCCTCGACGTCCAGGTCGACGCACGGCAGCTGGGCGGCCAGCTGCGCGGACGCAAGCTGGACGGGCAGGCGTCGCTGGCGATCCACGGCCCGGCGACCGGGGGCACGCGCACCGACTACGCAGGCGAGATCGCGCTGACCCTGGGGGGCAGCCGGATCGACGCGCGTGGCACCGTGGCGCAGGCGCTGGACGTCGACGCCAGGCTGACGCCGTTGCAGCTGGCCGACCTCCTGCCCGGTGCCGCCGGCACGCTGCGCGGGACCTTGTCCCTGACCGGCACGCGCGATGCACCGAATGTCGTCGTCGACCTCGAGGGCAGCGGGCTGCAATACGGCGACACGACCGCCGCGAACCTGGACGCACGGGGCCGGCTGCCCTGGCGCGGGGGTGGCGGGGCGCTGGCGATCCGGGCGCAGGGCGTGCAGGCCGGCGTCGCGCTCGACACCTTGCGCATCGACGCCACGGGCGCCGTCGAGGACCTGCGGCTGGAAGCCGCCGCGCGCGGCGACATCGGCGCGCTCGACCTCGACGGCACGCTCGCCCGCGACCGGCGCGGCCAGTGGAACGGCACGCTTGCGGCATTCCAGCTCGACGCGGCCAAGGGCGCGACCTGGCGGCTGCAGTCACCGGCGCGGTTCGCGCAGGCCGGCAGCGGCTTCACCCTGTCCGAGAGTTGTTTCACATCCGGTGGCGGCGGATCGCTCTGCGCCAGCGCCGACTGGCCGCGCCGTGGCCTCACCGTGGATGGCAACGCCTTGCCGCTGTCCCTGGTCGAGCCCTACCTGCCCAGGCGGGAGGATGGGCGCCGCTGGCGACTCAGCGGCGACGTCACCCTCGATGCGCGGATCCGGCCCGCCGGCAACGCCTACCAGGGCAGCGCGCGGATCGCCTCGTCCGCCGGCGGCCTGCGCGTCGGCGACCGCGCCCGGCGCGACATGCTCAGCTACCGCGGCCTGGTGCTCGACGCCGATTTCGGACCGCAGCGCATCGACGCCACGCTGGATGGCGGGTTCAACGGCGACGGTCGCCTCCAGGCCCGCGTGCAGACTGGCTGGGACACCTATGCGCCGCTCACCGGTGACGTCGCCATCGACACCGACGAACTGACCTGGATGGAGCTGTTCTCGCCGGACATCCTCGACCCGAAAGGCCAGCTGGACGCCCGCATCACCCTGGGCGGCACGCGCGCCGAACCCACGATCGGCGGCCAGGCGCGGCTGAGCGAGTTCACCACCGAGATCCCGTCGCTGGGCCTCGTGCTGCAACGCGGCCAGGTGCGCATGGATGCGTTGCCCGACGGCACGGCGCGCATCGAGGGCAGCGTGCACTCGGGCGAAGGCGTGCTGCATGTCGACGGCACACTGGGCTGGCGTACCGATGCCGCCACCGGCGCCGCCGCGCCGCTGGTGCTCAACGTCCGCGGCGACAACGTCCTGGTGTCCGACACCCGCGATCTGCGCGCGATCGCCTCGCCCGACCTGGTCGTGCGCTACGGCGGCGACGCGCCGCTGAGCGTCACCGGCACGGTCGAGGTGCCGAGCGCCGTGCTCGACCTCGAGCGCCTCGACCAGGGCGTCCCGGCCTCGCCCGACGTGGTGGTGCTGGACCCGGTGGACCCGGAAGACACCGGCATCGCCACGCCGCTCGCGCTCGACCTGACCCTGGTGATGGGCGACGACGTGCAGCTGCGCGGCTTCGGACTCGACGGCACCCTCGGCGGCCAGATGCGGGTGCGCTCGCAGCCGGGCCGCGAGATGACCGCGCAGGGCGTGCTCGAGGTCGGCGGGACCTACACCGCCTACGGCCAGGAGCTGGCGATCACCCGTGGCCGCTTGCAATGGTCCAACGGGCGGGTGGCCGATCCCATCCTCGACATCCGCGCCGAACGCGAGATCGAATCGCGCGACGTCACCGCCGGCATCGACGTCAGCGGCCGCGCCTCGGCGCCGCGCGCCGAGGTCTGGAGTTCGCCGCCGACCAGCCAGTCCGACGCCCTGGCCTACCTCACGCTCGGGCGCCCGACGTCCAGCCTGACCGGTGCCGAAGGGCAGCAGATCAACGCCGCCTCGGCCGCGCTCAACGCCGGCGGCAACCTGCTCGCCGCGCGCCTCGGCACGAGGCTCGGGCTCGACGCCGCCGGCATCAGCGACTCGCGGGCGCTGGGCGGCAGCGTGCTGGGCATCGGCAAGCAGCTCTCGCCGCGGCTGTACGTCGGGTTCGGCGTCTCGCTGCTGGGCACCGGCCAGGTGGTGACGCTGAAGTACCTGCTGAGCAGGGGCTTCGACATCGAGATCGAATCGAGCACGCTGGAGAACCGCGGCTCGATCAACTGGCGCAAGGAGAAATAGGCCGTCCGGGGCGACGCGCTGGCAGCCTGTCGCCGTCAGCGCGCAGCGACGATCGCGCCGCGCAGGCCGGGGGCGCCGTCGACGACGTCGGTCCAGACCACGTAGCCGACTCCGTCGCGCAGGACCAGCTGCGGGAAGCCGGTGGCACGGCCGCGGCCCTGCAATTTCGCCAGCTCGAGGCGCTGGTGTTCGGTGGCCAGGTCGGCGGATCGCCGCGACAACCACAGCGACTGTCCGTCGCCGTCCTCGCGCACCCACAACGCCCAGGCCTGGTCGCCGTCGAGCGCGACCTGGACGCGTCCCTGCACGGCGTCGCCACGGTCGAGCACGACCGGTGCGCCGAAGCTGTCGCCGGCGTCGTCGCTGCGCGCCAGCCGCACGGCGGGAACGTTGTCGGGTGCGGTGTACCAACCCGCGACGACGGCATCGCCCGCGGCGGCCACCGCCGGGCCGTTGACCGGGCAGGCCGGCATCGTCCAGTCGTCGGCATGGACGCGGGCGGGCGTCGTCCACGTGCCGCCTTCGAGCCGGGTCGCGTAGATGTCGCGGGTCTCGTCCGGCGTGCGGCCGCGATAGACCAGCAACGGACCGCGCGCGGTCATCGCCACGCCGGTCTGGCAGCAGTCGCAGGTCATGGCGTCGAGTTGCACGTCGTCGCGCACGCGCAGGTCCGCGCCGATGCTCGCCGCGCGCAGCGTCATCGCGCCGCCGCCCACGTGGGTGTCGTGGCCGCCGCCACCGGTGTTGCGGCCGTCGAGCCAGGCAATGCCGAGCGCATCACGGGATTGCGGCCACATCGACACGAAGCCATGCTCGGTCTGCGTGCCATCGTTGTGCGGCATCAACGGCGCGCTCCAGCGCGCGCCGCCATTGCGCGAGGTGCTGACGACCACGTCGTAGGCATACGGCGCGTCGGCGCTCTTCTGCAGCCAGTGCACCCACAGCGCGCCATCGGGCGTGGCCATGATGTGCGGCGTGTCGGCCCAGTTGACGAACATGCTGTTGCCCACGGCGATCGTCGTCGGCGCATGCATCCAGCGCGACAGGGTCGGGTCGAAGCTGGAGAACTGCAGGATGTGGCGCCGGCCTTGCCGGGAATTCGTCCAGGCCAGCAGCAAGTTGCCGTCCGGCGCGAGCACGAGGTCGGGCAGCGCCGAGCCGGGCAGGGTCGCCGGCAGTGGCCAGTCGGCGACGCTCACGGGCGTGTCCGCGGTCGTGGGCGCGCGCTCCACGTTGAGCGCGGCCTTCCGGCCGTTGGCCTCGTCGCCCGCGCCGCACCCGGCGAACAGCAGGCTCGCGGCGAGGATCCCCGTTGCAATGGCTGGTTTCATGGCCGCAGCGTACCCTAGGGCCTCGCCATGTTCACCATCGTCGCCAGCTACATCGATCCGATCGAAGCGCAGTTCGCACGCGGCTTGCTGGTTTCGGAAGGCCTCGACGCGCACGTCAGCGACGAGCACATCGCCTTGGCCAACTGGGAATGGCGGCTGGCGGTCGGCGGCACGAAGTTGCGGGTCCCGGATGAACAGGCGGCGCGCGCACGGGCCGTGCTACGCGCCATGGATGCGGGCGAGTACGCACTGGTCGACGCGACCGAAGCGAGTGCATGCGGTGCGCCGGACCGCGAGAGCGCCTCCAGCCGACTGGCCTGGCTGGCCTTGATCCTGCTCAGCCTGCCGCTGCCGTGGCGTCGGCGCGAGGCGCACGTCGAAGAGGCGGTGCGCGCGCTGTAGGCGGGCAAACCCACGATTCCCGACCAGGTTCGATTCCACCCCCGCCACCCCATGTGCGGGGCGCCGAATGGGTTGCCGGCGCACATGGGACGGACGTCAACGCGAAACACGGGCGGATGCCCAGGAGGCGCGCGCCCCCAGGTGGACGCGTCGCGGCGTTGGTCAATCCTCGTAAACGCGCCCACGTTTCGCAGTGTCGACGGTTCGCCGCACTCGCTTGGCGAGCATGGGGGCCGGCGTTCGCCGCGGGGTTTATCCGCGCCGCGAGGGGAACCCGCGCGGGGCGGTTCTCAGCGCGCCGCAGCGCGTTGCGTACCGGACGCTCCGGGGTGTTGCCGCTTCGCCCTGGCCAGGTGGACCAGCAACAGCGAGATCGCCGCGGGCGTCATCCCGGGAATCCGCTGCGCCTGCCCCACGGTCTCCGGACGCACGCTTTCCAGCTTCTGTCGCAGTTCGGCGGACAAGCCATGCACGGCCCCATACGGGAAATCCTGCGCGATCGCGGTGTCTTCGTTGCGCTGCTGTCGCGCGATCTCCGCGCGCTGCCGTTCCAGGTAGCCCGAGTACTTGGCCTCGATCTCGACCTGTTCGGCCACGGCCGCATCCTCCACCGCCGGCGCGAACGCAGGCAGCGAGGTGAGCCGGGCGTAATCGAGTTCCGGGCGGCGCAACAGGTCCAGCGCACTGTTCTCGCGACTGAGTTCGATCCCGAGCGTCGCCGCCGCCTCGCGCCCGGCGCTGTTGTTGGGCGAGGCCCAGAGCGCACCGAGGCGCGCGGTTTCCGCGGCCACCGCGTCGCGCTTGCGGGCGAAGAGATCCCAGCGCGCGTCGTCGACCAGGCCCAGCTCGCGACCGACCTGGGTCAGGCGCAGGTCGGCATTGTCCTCGCGCAGCTGGAGCCTGTATTCCGCGCGGCTGGTGAACATGCGGTAGGGCTCGTTGGTGCCTTGCGTGACCAGGTCGTCGATCAGCACGCCGATGTAGGCCTGGTCGCGGCGCGGCGACCAGGCCGGCTGCTCCTGCACGTGGCGCGCCGCGTTGAGGCCGGCCACCAATCCCTGCGCCGCGGCTTCCTCGTAGCCCGTGGTGCCGTTGATCTGCCCGGCGAAGAACAGGCCCTGGACCGACTTGGTTTCCAGCGAGCTCTTCAGCCCGCGCGGGTCGAAGTAGTCGTACTCGATCGCGTAGCCGGCGCGGGTGATGTGCGCGTCCGCGAAGCCCGCGATGCTGCGCACCAGCTCCAGCTGCACGTCGAAGGGCAGCGAGGTCGAGATGCCGTTGGGATAGATCTCGGCAACGTCCAGGCCTTCGGGTTCGACGAAGATCTGGTGGCTGGCCTTCTCGGCGAAACGCACCACCTTGTCCTCGATCGACGGGCAGTACCGCGGGCCGGTGCCTTCGATCTGCCCGCTGTACATCGGCGAGCGATGCAGCGCGGCGCGGATGATGTCGTGGGTGCGCTCGGACGTGTGGGTGATCCAGCACGAGACCTGCGCGGGATGGTCCGCGTGGCTGCCGACGAAGGAGAACACCGGGCGCGGATCGTCCCCGGGTTGCTCGGTCATCACCGAGTAATCCAGCGTGCGCCCGTCGATGCGCGGCGGCGTGCCGGTCTTGAGCCGGTCGACGACGAAGGGCCGCTCGCGCAACTTCGCGGCGAGCGTCGTCGCGGGCGGATCGCCTGCACGACCGGCGGCGTACTGGGTTTCACCGACGTGGATCCGGCCGGCGAGGAAGGTCCCGGCCGTCAGCACCACGGCGGGCGCCCGGAAACGCAGGCCGGACTGGGTGACGACGCCGCGCACGGCATCGCCGTGGCTGCCATCGGACTCGATGAGCAAGTCGTCGACGGCGGCCTGGAACAGCGTCAGCCCGGGCTGCGACTCGACCGCCCGGCGGATGAAGCTCCGGTACAGGCTGCGGTCGGCCTGGCACCGCGTGGCGCGCACCGCAGGACCCTTCGACGCATTCAGCCGTCGCCACTGGATGCCGGCCGCATCCGCCGCTCGCGCCATGACTCCGCCGAGCGCGTCGATCTCGCGCACCAGGTGGCCCTTGCCGATGCCACCGATGGCCGGATTGCAGCTCATCGCACCGATGGTCTCGATGCTGTGGGTCAGCAGCAGTGTGCGCGCTCCGCTCCGGGCAGACGCAAGCGCGGCCTCGGTGCCGGCATGGCCGCCGCCGATGACGATGACGTCGAAGCTGTGGAAGTCTTGGGCCATGGCGGGATTATCGCGCGGAAGGATGAAGCATTCAGCGAGGCCGGGGCGTCACTCCGGAAGTTGGCACGCTTCCTGCATTACCTCCGGTGCACCCGGGATGGCAGCGTCGGGGGACGTGGCCGGAGATTGGAACAGGGCTGGCCAAGCACATCCGGGGGAAGCACGGGGCCGAGCGTCGGGGGACGTTCGGCCCCTTTTTTTTTGCGTGCGCCGGGCGCGCGTGGGATCGAAGCATGCATGCCGGCCGGGTTTTCCAGGCCGAAGCGGGAGGACGGTCACGCGTCGAAGGCGGCGAGCCCGCCGCCGGTCAGGACGAAAGCGCCGACGCCCGGCGGAAGCGGAACAGGGGGGATCCGGACTCCCCCGCCGGGCATCGGCATCTGGCAACCTGGAGAACGTCGCAAAGCGACGCATCCGGTCAGTCGTGTCTAGCTTGCGACCATCCCCGCGCTTTCGCAAGCGCTTTATGGGGTCAGGCGATCCTCGTCCGGCACCCCGCCAGGACGGGATTGCCGCTGGCTGCCAGCGTCGAACTCCCGCTGTGGCATGCGCCGTTCGAGACGCGGCGGAGGCGCGGTCCGGATCGGCGGACCGCCGATCGACCCTTGCGTTGGCCCCTGCACGATCACCCCGGGCCGCGACGGAACGGTTTGCGGATCCCGGGCCAAGCCGTCCCGCAGCCGGTTCAGGTTGCGCCACGGGATGTCGTCACGGTCGCGATCCGGATCCACTCCGGGTTCCGGGCCCGGGGGATCCACGTGGTCGGGGCGTCTGCCGCCATGCCGGTCGGGGTGCCGCGGGCGGACGTAATACCGGTGGTAGGGCGGGTAGTACGGACCATAGTGGCCGTAGCCGGGGCGGTAGTACGGGCTGCCGTAAGGAAGCCCGTAGCCGTAGTGCCCCCGCCCGTAGTACGGGGGATAGCCGTAGCCGATGCTGCCGTAGAGGCCGCCCGGGTAACCGTACCCCCCGCCGCCATACGGGACGCGCGCACCGTAATAGGGTGCGGACGAGCGACCGTAGTAGTAGTCGCCGACGCCACTGCGGTAGCCATAGCCGCTGCTGACGCAGCCGGTGAGCACCACGGCCGCGACCAGGCCCAGCGTGAGCGTTCGGATCATGTCCAGTCCCCTGTCGGATTGCGATGCCCAGCATCGGCGAAGCGCATTGAATTCACGCTTAATCCTGCCCGAATGCACGATACGCTGCTGAACGGGACAGGTTTCTTCCGCTAATCTGCCGCCATGCATGCCTCAACCGACCCGGTCGCCCCCCTGGATGCCCCGTGCAGCGACGCCGCCGGCATCGCCGTGGCGTTCGACGACATCCTGGCCGCGGCGACGCGCATCGCCGGGCATGCACACGCCACCCCGGTGCTGCGTTCGCGATTGCTGGACGCCGCCGCCGGCTGCCAGCTGTACTTCAAGGCAGAGCACCTGCAACGCACCGGGGCGTTCAAGTTCCGGGGCGCCTGCAATGCAGTGTGGTCGCTCGACGCATCGGTCGCGGAACGCGGCGTGGTCACGCACTCCTCGGGCAATCATGGCGCGGCGCTCGCGCTGGCCGCGAAGACGCGCGGCATCGCCTGCCACGTGGTGGTGCCCGAGGGCGCCGTGCGCAGCAAGCGCAGCGCGATCGAGTCCTATGGCGCCACCATCCACGACTGTCCCGCCGGCCTGGAGGCCCGCGAACGGCGCTGCGCGCAAGTCCAGCGCGAGACCGGCGCCACCTTGGTGCATCCCTACGCCGACGGCCGCGTGATCGCCGGGCAGGGCACCGCCGCCCTGGAATTGCTGGGCGCGACCGGACCGCTGCCGCTGGACGCGATCGTGGTCCCCGTCGGTGGCGGCGGGCTCGCCGCCGGCACGGCCATCGCAGCCCGGGCACTTGCCCCGGGCTGCCGGGTCTACGTTGCCGAGCCGGCCGGCGCCGCCGACACCTGCCAGTCCCTGTTGCGCGGCGAACGCGTCACCGACGTCGTGCCCGACACCGTTTGCGACGGCCTGCGCGCCACCGTCGGCGCGCCCAACTTCGCCTTGCTCCAGGCGCACGGCGTGGAAGCGCTGACCGTCGACGACACGGACACCATCGCCGCCATGCGCCTGCTCCTCCAGCGCACCAAGCAATGCGTCGAACCCTCCTCGGCGATCGCGCTGGCCGCGATCCTCCTGCACCGGGACCGGTTCGCCGGGCAGCGGGTGGGCGTGGTGCTCTCCGGCGGCAACATCGACCTCGATGCGCTGCCGTGGCGCCAAGGGTGAGGGACCGCCCGGCATGAGCAGGACCCAGCGGCGATCCCCGCCGCGCCGGCGTCTTTGGGCGCGCCTGTGGAAACTGGTGCTGCTGGGCACGGCGTGGCTGTTGGGCGTCTCCGCCTGGATCGTCTGGGTCGGCGAGCGCGACCAGGCCGCGGAGGCCGACGCAATCGTCGTTCTCGGTGCGGCCGCCTACGATGCGCGGCCTTCGCCCGTGCTCGAGGAGCGCCTGCGGCACGCGCTGGACCTGTATCGCCAAGGTTATGCCGACACCCTGATCTTCACCGGCGGATACGGCCGCGGGGCGCGCTTCTCGGAATCCCAGGTCGCGCGCCGCTATGCCCTGAAGCAAGGCATCGACGCACGCGCGATGCTGATCGAGTCCGAGTCGCGGACCACCTACGGCAACCTCGTGCAGGCGCGACGGTTGATGCGCGAGCACCGGCTGCGGCGGGTGATCGTGGTCAGCGATCCGCTGCACATGGCGCGCGCGTTGCGCCTGAGCCGCCGGCTCGGCATCGACGCCATGGGCTCGTCGACCCCGAGCACGCGCTTCCGCAGCTTCCACACGCGTTGGCGTTTCCTCGCACGCGAGGTGTACTTCTTCCACCGCGACCTAGTCGTCGACCCGGACTGACGGGTCGCGCGTCGGAGCGACTCAGCGCGCGGCCACCGCCAGCGTCAGGCCCTGTTCCAGCAGCCAGCGCGTCGCCAAGGCGCGCGTCTCCAGGGGCTCGTTGCCGAGCACGTCGACCAGTTGGCCGAAGGCGGTGCATCGGGCCTCGCGACTGGCGGCGTCGTCGCCGCTGGCGTTGATGCCGGCGCTGAACCCGGCGTGCAGGAATCCCGCCTTGACCACGGTCGCCTTCAGCGCCTGGCGCGCCTGCGCCGCATCGTACGCCGCGGGCTCGCCCTGCAGGCCGGCCAGGGCGACGCCGACGAAGGCATTGGCGAAGCGCTCCCGGCTGTCCGGTCCCATGCGCTCGACGGTGCGTTGCAGGGCGGCCATGCTGCGGTCCGCGTCCGGCTCGAACAGCCCGCACAGCAAGGCGGCTTCGCGCGGCGTGCGCGAGGACGCGTGCACCGCCTGGAACAAGTCGTCGATCGCCGGGTCGGGCGCGCGCCGCAGCACGTCGCCGCCGATCGCGGCGGCGGCCTGGGGGTCGATGGCGGACAGGTCGATGCGCGACAGGTCCAGCTCGTACTGCTGCGCGTGCGCGATGCTGGCGGCGACGATGCCCAGCGCCAGGCAACAGGCTTGCAGTGACTTGCGCATGCTTGGACTCCCGGGGTGTGGCGATGGCCGGAGTCTAGGCGGCGCGCGCTGAATGCAGCACCCGTCAGCGACGTCGCACGGGGATGCCACGCGCCGGGAAGCGCGCGATCTCGGCGTCGCCTTCGCGCATCGGCGCGCCATGGTCGGGCGCCCAGGCCATGGCGGTGATGGTTTCCCAGGTTGCCGGCAATGGCCCGCCGGCCGGGCGCAGCGCTTCGTAGGCGGCCTGCGCCGCGGCGAACCTGCGGCGCCCCGTCAACGACCGACGGCGCGCCGCCAGCGCGTTGGTCGCACCGATCGCCCGCAGTTCACGCATCAGGGCGCCCATGCTGGCGTAGCCGTGGACCTGGACGTCACGGTCCAACACCGGATCGCGGAAGCCCGCCTGCACCAGTGCATCGCCGAACTCGGCGATCGAGGTGAACGGATTGACGTGCGGCGCGGCGTCGGCGGCCGCGAACGCCTCCCGCAGTTCATGCAGGGTCGCCGGGCCGAAGCTGGAACACAGCAGCAAGCCGCCGGGCCGGAGAACCCGGCGGAATCCCGCGAACACGGCCGGCAGGTCCTCGACCCATTGCAGGCAGAGGTTGCAGAACAGCACGTCCAGGCTGTCGTCGGCCAGCGGCAGCGCGCGGGCGTCGGCGCAGACCCGCGCCAGCGGCCGGCGCAGCGGGTGCCAGCGCCCGACGCCGGCCTGGCGGAGCATCGGCAGCGCGAGGTCCATCGCGATCACCTGCGCGCGCGGCCAGCGCCGGCGCATGGCCTGCGCGCCGCGTGCCGGCCCGCTGCCGAGGTCCAGGACGCGTGCCGGCGTCCAGTCCTGCCCGCGACCGGGCTGCAGCGCCAGGAAGTCGAGCATCTCCAGCAGCCGGTCCTCGACCTCATGCTGCAGTGACGCGGCCGAGGCGTACGCCGAGGAGGCGCGCGAGAACGCGCGGCGAACCTGGCGGCCGTCGAACAGCCCGTTCATGCCGACGCCACGCGCGCAGGGAGCGCGCCGGTCCCGGTGGCGAAGGCGGCCACCTGTTCGGCGACGAGATCGGCATGTGTCAGGAAGGGCGCGTGGCCCGCGCGCTCGATGCACAGGTGCCGCGCGTCGGGGGTCGAGGCGACGGCCGCGGACACGGCGCGCGGATCGACCAGCCGGTCGCGGCGGCCGGAGAGCCACAGGCTGGGCACGGTCAACCCGGGAAGGCAGCGACGCAGGTCGGTGGTTTCCAGCAGTCCGAGGCCGTCGGCGAGCACGCCGGCCGCGGGCTCGCCGCGGGCGAACAACCCGTTGCGCATGGCCCGCAGTTCTCCCCTGGCGTCGTCGGAACCGAAGGCCTCCAGCGCGATGAAGCGCTCCAGCGTGCCGCGGTAGTCGGCGCGCAATCCGTCGGCGAAGTCGCGGAAGATCTCCGCCGAGACGCCGTAGGGCCAGGTGGCCGGGCCGTCGTGCTCGCCGCGCACGAAGCGCGGGGTCGCGCACAGCATCACCAGGCCGTGCAGCGCCTGCGCCCGCGTCGCCGCCGCATGCAGCGCGAACAGCCCGCCGAGCGACCACCCGATCCATGTCGCGCGCGGCACCTTCGGCAGCAGGCCGGCCACCACGTCTTCGAGCGCCAGTGGCATGCCGGAAGCGACGCCGTGGCCATGGCCCGGCAGGTCGACGAGATGCAGTTCGAAGTCCCGGGACAAGCGGTCCGCCAGCGGCGCGAAGATCCCGCCGTGCATCGCCCATCCGTGCAACAGGACCAGCGGCGGCCCGCGGCCCACGACCTCCACGTGCATCAGGCCGCGGCCTCGTCGCCAACCCGGTCGCGCGCGCGCGCCAGGGCCTCGACCAGCGCATCGACCTGGATCGGCTCGTGCAGGGCACCCAGCGTGATCCGGAGCCGGGCACGGCCTTCGGGCACGGTGGGCGGGCGGATCGCCGCCACCCAGAAGCCGGCCTGCTCCAGCGCCAGCGCCATCGCCAGCGCGCGCGCGTTGCTGCCGCACAGCAGCGGCTGGATCGGCGTGGACGACGCCATCAGGTCCAGCCCATGCCGACCGGCCCCTTCGCGGAACCGCGCGACGAGCCCGGCGAGCTTGTCCCGCCGCCAGTCTTCGCGACGGGCGAGGCGCACCGCGGCCAGCGACGCGGCGGCCTGCGCAGGCGGCAGGGCGGTGGTGTAGAGGTAGGGGCGCGCGGTTTCGACGAGGTGGTCGATCCACGCGGCGTCGCCGACGACCGCCGCGCCATGGCCGCCCAAAGCCTTGCCCAGCGTGACCATCTGCAAGGGGACGTCCGCGCTCGACAGGCCCGCGGCGGCGACGGTGCCACGCCCCTGCGGCCCGTGCACGCCCACGCCGTGGGCATCGTCGACGTACAGCAATGCACCCTGCAGGCGCGCGGCGATGGCAAGTTTTCGCAGGGGTGCCAAGTCGCCATCCATGCTGAAGACGCCGTCCGTGGCCAGCAGCGCGGCGCCGCCGGGCATGCTCTTGAGCTGGCGCAGCGCGCCCTCGGCGTCGGCGTGCGGATAACGCCGCAACCGGCAACCCGCCAGGCGCGCGGCGTCGACCAGGCTGGCGTGGTTGAGCCGATCCTGCACGCACAGGTCGTCCTCGCCCAGCAGCGACTGCACCACCGCGAGGTTGGCCGCGAAGCCGCTGCCCAGGAGCACGGCGCGCTCGTACCCCAGCCACTCCGCCAGTTCGCTTTCCAGCGCGGCGTGCGCGGCATGGTGGCCGCACACCAGGTGCGACGCGATGCCGCCCACGCCTTCGCGCGCCGCCGTGTCCTGCAGTGCATTGACGACCGCGAACTGTTGCGACAGGCCGAGGTAATCGTTGCCGCAGAAGTCCAGCACCCAACGGCTGCCGCCATCGCCGTCGGCGACCTCGCAGCCGGCGCCATCGCGCCGGACGACGACGCGCCGGATCCTGCGCAGCCCCTCGGCGTCACGCCGCGTGCGTGCCTGGTCGATGCGTGCGCGCAGGTCTGCGCGCTGTTTCAGCTCGGGCGGTCGGGCGGTCGGCATCCGCGCATCATGCCGCAGTCGGCGCGCGATCGGCACGAGGCCCAGGAGCCGCGCCGGGATCGCAGGCCGTCGCCGCGTGCCCGCTCGCCTGCAGCGGCATCGGTCGCAAGCCCAGGCGTTCGAACAGGGCCCGGTCGCGTTCTGCCTCGGGGTTGCCCGTGGTCAGCAGCTGCTCGCCGTGGAAGATCGAGTTGGCGCCCGCGAGGAAGCACAGCGCCTGCAACTCGTCGGGCATCGTGTCGCGCCCGGCCGAGAGCCGCACCATCGACGCGGGCATGAGCACGCGCGCGACGGCGATGGTGCGCACGAACTCGAACGGATCCAGTTCCGCCGTCCCGTGCAGCGGCGTGCCCTCGACCTGCACCAGGCGGTTGATCGGCACCGAATCGGGATGCGAGGGCAGGGTCGCCAGCGTGTGCAGCAGCCCGGCGCGCTGGCTGCGCGATTCGCCCATGCCGACGATGCCGCCGCAACAGGTCTTCATCCCCGCGTCGCGCACGTGCGACAGCGTGTCCAGGCGATCCTGCATCCCGCGGGTGTGGATGACGTCGCCGTAGTAGCCGGGGTCGGTGTCGATGTTGTGGTTGTAGTAGTCGAGGCCGGCATCGCGCAGCGCGGCGGCCTGCTCGCCGCTGAGCATGCCAAGGGTCGCGCAGGTTTCCAGTCCGAGCGCCTTGACCTCGCGGATCATCGCGACGACCTTCGGGATGTCGCGGTCCTTCGGCGAACGCCAGGCCGCGCCCATGCAGAATCGCGATGCACCGGCGGCTTTCGCCTGCCTGGCCTTCTCGACCACGTCGGCGGCGTCCATCAGTTTCGAGGCCGCGACGCCGGTGTGGTAGCGCTGCGCCTGCGGGCAATAGCCGCAATCCTCGGGGCAGCCTCCGGTCTTGATCGACAACAGGGTGCTCACCTGCACCTCGGCCGGATCGAAGCGGAGGCGGTGCACGGCCGCCGCGCGGAACACCAGCTCGGTGAAGGGCAAGGCGAACAAGGCCTCGACCTCGGCGCGCGACCAGTCGTGTCGGGGCTGGTGCGGGGGCGTGGCATCCGCGGGGACTTCTCTGACGGCAGGCATGGGCAGTCCCCGAGGGTCGCGGCTGGGCAAGCCGGGCAGTCTGTAAAGCATGGCGAAGGCTGTCAACCAAATGTCGCGGGCCCAGGTTGACGGCTGGCTCTGCCGGCTTGGCCGGGTTATTTGTCCTCCGCGCTGCCTGGTGTGTCGGGAGCCCGGTGCCGAGGCGCGCGACCTCTGCGCCGCGTGCGCCGCGGAGCTTCCCTGGAACCGGCACGCGTGTCCCACGTGCGCCCTGCCCTCCCCCGGGGTGGGCGCTCCCCCGGGCGCTCCGGCCAGTCGCTGCGGGGCATGCCTGCAGCGACCGTCGCCCCTGGCCGCGGCCCATGCCGCGTTCGTCTACGGCTTTCCGCTCGACCGCCTGTTGCCGCGCCTCAAGTTCCATGGCGACCTGGCCGCCGGGCGCCTGCTGTCGCAGCTGATGGCCGACGCCCTCGTCGACGTGCCGCGACCCGACGCCTTGCTGCCCGTGCCGCTGCATGGCGCGCGCTTGCGTCGTCGCGGCTACGACCAAGCCCTGGAACTGGCGCGGCCGCTGGGCCGCGCGCTCGGCATCCCGGTGATCGACCGCATCCTGCGACGGCAGCGCGCGACCCGCCAGCAGTCGCGGCTGGATGCAGGACAACGGCAGCGAAACCTGCGCGGCGCATTCGCGCTGGCAGACCCGGCGGCCTTGCCGGCACATGTCGCGCTGGTCGACGACGTGATGACCACGGGCGCCACCCTGCACGCCGCCGCCGCCGTCCTGCGCCGTGCCGGCGTGGCACGCGTGGACGCCTGGGTCTGCGCACGGGCGCCATGACGGCAGGCGGCCCCCGTTCCCGGCCCGGCCGTCGACCCGGTCGTGCCCGGGGTCAGCCGGCAAGCGGCGCGGGCATCTCCAGCGCGAGCGCGATCCCCGCGAACACCACCGCGCCGATCCAGTGGTTGTGCCTGAAGGCACGGAAGCAGCCGTCCCCGTCGCGCCGCCGGGCCAACACGAACTCGTAGGCGACGAGTAGCACGGCCAGCCCCAGCGCGGTCCAGTAAGGCAGGCCGAGGCCCGCCTGCCGGCCGACCAGGGCAAGCCCGCCCAGGAACAGCGCATACAGGACGCCCACCGCGACCAGGTCCAGGTCCCCGAACAGGATCGCGGTCGACTTGGCGCCCATGCGGATGTCGTCGTCGCGGTCGACCATGGCGTACCAGGTGTCGTAGGCGGTCGCCCAGAAGATGTTGGCCACGTACAGCACCCACGCCAACGGCGGCACCGTCCCCTGCACCGCGGCGAAGGCCATCGGGATGCCCCATCCGAATGCCAGGCCCAGGTAGGCCTGGGGCAGGTAGGTGTAGCGCTTGAGGTAGGGGTAGCTGGCGGCGAGGAACACGCCGACGACGCTGAGCCAGACCGTCAAACTGTTCAGGGTCAGCACCAGGGCGAACGCCACCAGCATCAGCGCCGCGAACAGCAGCAGCGCCTCGCGTCCCGAGACCGCGCCGGTGGCCAGTGGCCGATCGCGGGTCCGCGCCACCTGCGGGTCCAGCCAGCGGTCGGCGTAGTCGTTGATCACGCAGCCCGCCGAGCGGGTCAGCCACACGCCCGCGGTGAAGACCAGCAGGGTCCATGCCGGGGGCACGCCCCCGGCGCCCAGCCAAAGCCCCCACCAGGTCGGCCACAGCAGCAACAGCCAGCCCACCGGCCGGTCGCCGCGCACCAGCTGCCAGTACAGCGACAGGCGCCGGCGAAAGGCCGACGGCGGCGAATTGACCGGAGATTCGAATCGTTCGTAACTCACCGGCACAGCGTATCAAGGCCCGCGCGCGCGGATGGCGCCGGAACTCGCGCACGGCGCGCGGATGATGGACAATGCGCGGCCACGCGCCTGTAGCTCAGCCGGATAGAGTAGTGGCTTCCGAAGCCATTGGTCGGGGGTTCGAATCCCTCCAGGCGCGCCAGCGTTCGACGTCGGCGCGCGGTCCCGTCGCTTCGGCCGGACGGCCCGCCGTCCTGGCAGGGGGGCGGGGAGCCCGTGTCCTATAATTTCCAGCCCGCGGTCGGCATGCCGCGCGCGCCCTTGCCGTCGCCACTGGCGCAGGCGGGGGTCCCGGAAGCGGCCCCGCCAGCGGGGCGGCGAACATTTCAAGGTGATCCGTGCGCAACTACGATCTCGACTTCCTGAAGAAATTTTCCCTGGTGATCGGCTTGCTGATGCTGGTCACGCTGGGCCTGATCATCGGCGCGGCCTACCTGCACAAGGTCATCCCGCCCGAAATCGACCCGGCGGCGGTGAAGCGGGTCGAGGACCGCATCGCCCCGGCCGGCGCGGTGTACGCCGGGGCCACCGGTGCGGCCGCGCAAGCCGCGGCCACGGCCGCTGCCGCGGCGCAGGCTGCGTCGCAAGTCGCCTACGGCGGCACCCTGGACGGCTCGGTGATCTACCAGAACCTCTGCGCGGGCTGCCACACCTCCGGTGCCGGTGGCGCGCCGAAGCTGGAACAGGCGGCCTGGACCGCGCGCCTGGCCCAGGGCAGCGAGACGCTCAACCGGCATGCCATCGAGGGCTACACCGGCGCGGCCGGCGTGATGCCCGCCAAGGGCGGCAACCCGGCGTTGACCGACGAACAGGTGGTCGCCACCGTCGAGTGGATGGTCGACAACCTCCAGTAAGCTGGCCGCCACGCGCGACCAGGGACGCCGCCCGCGGGCGGCGTCGTCGTTTCCGACTCTCCGGCCTGTCCGCCGCGCGTGCATGCCTCCGGAGCCTGCCGATGACACCGAAGTTGCCGCGCCTCCTGCTTGCCTGCCTGCTGGCCTCGCTGGGACTGGCCGGATGCGGGACCACGCCTGCGCCCGACCATCCCGCCACCGGCGCGCCGGACGCCCCGCTGGCCGTCCTCACCGCGCCACCCCCGGACTGGCGCAGCCTGGATGGCCGCCGGGTCCGCATCGATGCCCCGCTCACGATCACCGGCAACCATCGCCTGGCGCGGCACGGCGAGGTCGTCGCCAGCTTCCATGGCCGGTTGTTCGCGCCGACCGAGCGAGCCCTGCCCGGGCCACCGGCGAATGCCGTGGCGACCCGGAACCAGGCGCGCCAGCTGGTCCTGGCCCTGGAGCGTCCGACGCCGGGCTCCAATGACACGAGCGGGGCGACGTGGCGGAGCGGCACGGTGCTGGAGCGGGTCGAAGGCGTGGTGCGCGCCGATCGCGGCCCTCCGCTGCTGCTCGTGGACGGGCCGGCGCACGTCGTCCATGCGCCCCGCCCGCCGGTGCCACGAATCGGCGGCGACCTCCGGCTGGCCAGCCTCAACCTGCAGAACCTGTTCAATGGCGACGGCCGGGGCGGCGGCTTCCCCGCCGCGCGCGGCGCCCGCACCCACGCCGCCTACCTGCAGCAGCGTGCCCGGCTGGTCGCGACCCTGCGCGCGCTCGACGCCGACATCGTCGCCCTGATGGAGTTGGAAAACGACGGCGAGGGAGCGGACTCGAGCCTGGCACAGCTGGTCGATGCGCTCAATGCCGACGGCCACGGCGCGGCCGGGGATCGCTGGCGTTACGTGCGCAACTGCGCCTTGCCCTGCACCGACCCCAGTGCCGGGTTCGGCGACCAGCCAATCCGCGTCGGCCTGGTGTATCGCGCCGATCGCGTCTCGCCGGTCGGCGCGGCGGCGACCCTGTCGGGCGGTCCGTTCCAGGATCGCAGCCGGATCCCGCTCGCCCAGGCGTTCCGTGCCGGCAACGGTCCCGTGTTCACCGTGGTCGCCGTGCACCTGAAGTCGAAGGGCTGTACCGAAGCCGGCGCGCTCGACCGCGACCAGCAGGACGGCCAAGCCTGCTGGAACGCGACGCGGCTGGACTCCGCACGTCGGCTGGACGCGTGGCTGGAGGCGGATCCGACGCGATCGGGTAGCGATCTCGTCGCCATCGTCGGCGATTTGAACGCTTACGCGATGGAAAACCCTTTGCAATTCCTGCGCGACTCCGGCTGGCACGATGCGCTGCGGCGGGCGGACGGCCTGTACGGCTATGTCTACGACGGCCAGGCCGGGCGGCTCGATCACGTCCTGTTGAGCCCGGCGCTGGACAAGCGCCTGGTCGGCGCGGCGGTCTGGCATGCCAATGCCGACGAACCCGCCGATCCGGACGACGCGTCCGCGGCAGGCGCCGCTGCCCCTTGGCGGAGTTCGGACCACGACCCCCTGCTCGTCGGGCTGCGCCTGCGCGCGCCGTGACGCCCGCCGGCCTATCATCCGAGGCGATGAGCCCCCGAGACACCGCCGCTGCCGCCACGCCCCAGACCCTGCCCGGTCCGGTTGGCGCGCTGGAGTACGCCATCGACGCGCCCGATCCCGAGGTGCCGGCCCGACCGCTGGTGGCGATCGTCTGCCATCCGCTGCCCACCGAAGGCGGCAGCATGCACAACAAGGTGGTGACCATGACGGCGCGCGCATTGCGCGAGCTGGGTGCGACCACCGTGCGCTTCAATTTCCGCGGCACCGGTGCCTCGGAAGGCAGCTTCGACGACGGCAACGGTGAAGTCGACGACCTGAAGGCCGTCGCCGCCTGGACCCGCGATCGGTATCCCGATGCGGCCCTGTGCCTGGCCGGCTTCAGCTTCGGTGCCTACGTGTCGTTGCGCGCGGCCGCATCGCTCAAGCCCGCCATCCTGGTCTCGATCGCACCGCCGGTCGGCCGCTGGGACGGGTTCGACGACATCCCGCTGCCGACCATGCCCTGGCTGGTGGTGCAGGGCGAGTCCGACGACGTGGTCGACCCGCAGGCGGTGTTCGACTGGCTTGCGCGGACCAAGGCACAGGCCGAGCTGGTGCGCATGCCCGACACCGGGCACTTCTTCCATCGCAAGCTCATCGACCTGCGTGGCGCGATCAAGAACGGTGTGCGCCCGTACCTGCCGGCCGCGCATGGCTGAGGTGGACGCGGCGGCGGTGCCGTCCGAGCGCTACCAACAGGGCGTCGAGCGAGGCGACTGGACGCAGGACCCGGCGCAGGCCGAGGCGCTGCGCGAGCTGGACCGCATCCACCGCGTGCTGTCCCGGGGCGCTGCGCGCGCAGGCGTGCTGGACCGGTTGTTCGGGACGTCACGGCCCGATCCGGTCGATGGCCTGTACCTCTGGGGCGGCGTCGGCCGCGGCAAGACCTTCCTGATCGACCTGTTCCACGACGGCCTGCCGGCCGTGGGCAAGCGCCGCACCCATTTCCACCGCTTCATGCGCGAGGTCCACCAGCAACTGCGCGCGCATGCGGGCGAACGCGACCCGCTGGCGGCGATCGCGCGGCAGTGGCGCAAGTCGCTGCGGGTGCTGGTGCTGGACGAGTTCTTCGTCGACGACATCGGCGACGCGATGCTGCTCGGCCGTCTGCTCGAGCGCCTGTTCGCCGAGGGCGTGGTGCTGGTCACCAGCTCCAACGCCGCGCCCGGCGACCTGTACAAGGACGGCTTGCAGCGCGCGCGCTTCCTGCCCGCGATCGCCTTGATCGAGCGCCATTGCCACGTGGTGCACCTCGACAGCCCGACCGACTACCGCTTGCGCGCGCTCACGCGCTCGCCGGTGTACCGGGCACCGCTGGACGAGGGCAGCGACGACTGGCTGGCGTCCCGCTGGCATGAACTCGGTGGCGACGACGCGCACCGCGACCGCAGCATCGAACTGGAAGGCCGCAAGCTGCCGGTGCGCGCGCGCAGCCCGGGCATGGCCTGGTTCGATTTCGACGCGCTGTGCGAAGGCCCGCGCGCCGCGGCCGACTACATCGAGATCGCGCACGAATTCCATACCGTGCTGCTGGGCGGCGTGCCCATGCTCGATGCGGCGCGCGACGACGCCGCGCGCCGGTTCGTCACCCTGGTCGACGAACTCTACGACCGCCACGTCAACCTGGTCTGCACCGCCGATGCCGCGCCGCACGCCCTGTACGCGGGCGAGCGGCTCGCGGGCGCCTTCGAGCGCACCGCCTCGCGACTGGTCGAGATGCAGTCGGCCGATTACCTCGCGCTGGAGCACCGCGGCTGAGGGCTCGCGGGCCGTCCCCGCCCGGAGGGCACGACCCCCGGGGTAGGATGCCGTTTTGACGGGGGAGACCACCGATGCGCGACCTGACCCGAGCGACCCTGCTGCCGGCCTGCGTGTTCGCCATGCTCTTGGCCACGGCCGGACCCGTGCGCGCGCAGCAGGTGGCCGCCCCGCAACGCCCCGAGGTCGCCGCCGCCGCGGACCGGCTGGACGACAAGATCGTGGCCTGGCGCCGCGACATCCACGCCCATCCCGAACTTGGCAACCGCGAGACCCGCACCGCCGCGCTGGTCGCCGACCACCTGCGCAAGCTGGGCCTGGAGGACGTCCGCACCGGCATCGCCACCACCGGCGTCACCGCCGTGCTGCGCGGCGGCAAACCGGGGCCGAAGATCGCGCTGCGCGCCGACATGGACGCGCTGCCGGTGACCGAGCAGACCGGGCTTCCGTTCGCGTCCAAAGTCACGACCACATTCCGCGGCGAAACCACCGGCGTGATGCACGCCTGCGGCCACGACGCGCACGTGTCCACGCTGATGGGCGTGGCCGAGGCCCTGGCCGCGATGAAGGCCCACCTGCCCGGCGAGGTGCTCTTCATCTTCCAGCCGGCGGAGGAAGGCCCGCCCGACGGCGAGGAAGGCGGCGCCGAGGAGATGCTCGCGCAAGGCATCTTCAAGGACTTCAAGCCCGAGGCGGTGTTCGGCCTGCACGTCTTCAGCACGCTCAACGCGGGCCAGCTCGGCTATCGCAGCGGCCCGGCGATGGCGGCCTCCGACCGCTTCAACATCGTGGTCACGGGCCGCCAGACCCATGGCTCGCGGCCTTGGGGCGGCGTGGACCCGATCGTCGCCGCGGCGGACATCATCGGCACCGCGCAGACCGTCGTCAGCCGCCGCCAGAACATCTCCAGGTTGCCGGTGGTCGTGAGCTTCGGCGCGATCAAGGGCGGCATCCGCTACAACATCATCCCCGACTCGGTGGAGCTGGTCGGCACCATCCGCACCTTCGACGAGGGCATGCGCCAGGCCGTGTTCGCCGACCTCAAGAATGTCGCCGAGAAGGTCGCCGAAGCACACGGCGCGACCGCGGTCGCGCAGGTGCCCGACACCAAGGGCAACCCGGTCACCGTCAACGATCCGCAACTCACCGCGCGCATGGTGCCCAGCCTGGAACGCGTGGCCGGCAAGGACAACGTGGTGGCGATGGACCTGACCATGGGGGCCGAGGATTTCTCCTTCTTCGCCCGCGAGGTCCCGGGCTTCTACTTCTTCGTTGGCGCCACGCCCAAGGGCAAGGACCCGATGAAGGCGCCGAGCAACCATTCGCCGGAATTTTTCCTCGACGAATCCGCGCTCGACCTGGGCTTCCGGGCGATGCTGCAGGTGGCGCTGGACTACCTGCACGGGGCCCCGGGCGGGAGTTGACGCGCCGCTAGAATGGGGCGATGACGGACACGACCCGCCACGCCACGCCCCAGGACTCCGCGCTCGGCCGCGAGGTCGCGTATCCGCGTCGCTACGACGCGAGCTTGCTGTTCCCGATCCCGCGCGCACAGGGGCGCGATGCGCTGGGGATCGCCGGAACCGGATTGCCGTTCACCGGCCATGACCGCTGGCACGCCTACGAGCTGGGCTGGCTGGATGCGCGCGGCAAGCCGGTCGTCGCCACCGCCACCCTGGTGGTGCCGGCGGCTTCGCCCAACCTGGTCGAATCCAAGTCGCTCAAGCTCTACCTCAACTCGCTCAACGGCGAACGATTTCCGGATTTCGCCGCGGTGCGCGCACGCCTCGCGGAGGACCTGTCGGTCGCGGCGGGCGCCGCGGTCGGCGTCGAATTCGGCCTGCCGCCCGTCGAACCCGGACCGCAGGCCGAATCGATCGATGCCTGCGAAACGGATATCACGGACTACGCGCCACCCGACCCGGGGCACCTGCTCGCAGACCCGGCGACGCCCGTGGCCGAAAAACTGTGCTCCGACCTGCTGAAGTCCAATTGCCCGGTCACGGGACAACCGGACTGGGCCAGCCTGCGCATCGCCTACCGCGGTCCGCGGATCGACCGCCCCGGCTTGCTGCGCTACCTGGCGTCGTTCCGCGAGCACGCCGAATTCCACGAGCAATGCGTGGAGCGCATCTTCGTCGACGTGCTGGCCCGCTGCCGGCCGGCGTCGCTGTCGGTGGAGGCGCGCTACACCCGCCGCGGCGGACTGGACATCAATCCATGGCGCGCAACGCCTGGCGCGTTGCCGCCGCGCCCCGGTCGCGACCCGCGACAGTGATCCCGGCCGTGCGAACGCGCGCGATATTTCCTTAACGCCGCGCGTGTGAGGCTTGCCGCGTCACCCACGGCAGGAGCCTGGCCGATGAGCCCATCCCGCAAGCCCCCGGCGCCGCTCGATCCCGGCTCGCTTTCGCTGCCGGCCGGCAAGCACGAGTCCGCGGACTTCTCCAAGGTGCGCAGCGGCGTCTCCGGCACCGCGCGGCCTCCGCGCGACCCCGGCTTCGCCAATGTCCGCTCGTCGACGAGTTCGACCGCCGAAACGGTCGGCCACCGCATGCATACCGTCGCCAAGGGCGACACGCTGTCGCACATCGCGCAGGCGCACTACGGCAAGGCCAGCGCCTGGCCGCGCATCTTCGAAGCCAACCGCGACCAGCTCGACGACCCCGATCGCATCTTTCCCGGCCAGGTGCTGCGGATTCCGCGCATCGAACCCTGAGCCGCCCCACGCCATCCGCGCACAACATTCCGCGCACCAGGAGACCCCGTGCCCATGACCCGTATCCCCACCCGACTCGTCGCCGTCGCCCTGGCCGGCGCCTTCGCGCTCGCCGCCTGCAAGAAGGACGCCCCCGCCGAAGCGCCTGTGCCCGAATCGACGCCACCCACGGCATCGTCCGGTGCGGGGGCACCGATGGCGGGCGGTTCCACCGCGCCGGCGCCTGCGGTGGTGGTGACCACCGTCGACCTCGGCAACGCGATGGGCGCCGACAAGCGCGTCGAAGTCCCCATGACCGCGTTCGGCCGCAACGACACCATCTACGCCTCCGTCGGCACCCAGGTCGCCGAAGGCACGCCGCCCACGACGAGCCGGCTCGGCGCGCGCTGGACCTACCAGGACGGCCAGGTGGTCGACGAGCTGAGCCAGGACTACAGCTTCAGCGGAAGCGACAACACCGTGTTCCAGATCAGCAATCCCGACGGCTGGCCCGCCGGCACCTACAAGGTCGAGATCCTGCTCGACGGCAACGTGGTGCAGACCCGCCAGTTCGACGTGCGCTGAGCGTCACGGCACCCGCGCGAGCCGCGTCCCGGTGCCGGCCAGATCCTTTCCCAGACACAGGACTGCATCCATGGCCAAGAAGGAAGTGACCTCCAAGTCTGCTGCGCGAAGCGCGTCGAAGACGCTCAGCAGCCCGGCGACCGCCAAGGCCTCGAAGTCGGCCGCGGCCAGCGCCCTGTCCCAACGCAAGGCGCCGGCCAGGACGACGTCCGCCACCGCCGCCAAGGCGGCGTCGAAGACCTTGCGCGACGGCCGGACGGCGAAGGATTCCAAGTCGGCGGCAGGCAGCGCGCTGGCGCAGAAGTCGAAAACCGCGAAGAAGTAGCGCAGGCCGCGCGGCCGTCGCGAACCCCGGGGGCGTGTCTACGGCGTCGCCGGATCCGCCGTTGCTCGCTTGCGATAGCGCCCCTGGAAGGCTGTCTTCCAGGTGGCGCCGGCATCGTCGGACGTTTCCCAGAGCTGGGTCACGCTGCCGTCGTCGTTGGGCGTCCAGGTGATGCGCTGCGCCTGCTCGCCTTCGCCACCGGGCCCGGGGAGCACGCCCTCGAGCACCATCCGACCCTCCCGCAGCCCGCCTTCGAGCCGCAGCACCATGCCGCCGCCGCCACTCCAGTACTGGCGCCAGACGCCGTAGGCCTTGTCCCATGAGTTGAGGCTGGTGCCGCTGGGGCCGGTGGTGCCGGTCCAGTGTTCCTGCAACCAGCAGCCGTTGTCGCTGCGTTCGATGCGATTGTGGCCAAGTAGCCGGCTGCCGTCGGGACCCCCGAACACCTCCCAGTCGCCGATCCAGAAGTCGAACTGGCGGTAGTCGGCGTCGGTGCAAGCCGGGGGTGGCGAAGGCGCCGGGGTCGCATCCTGCGCCATGAGCGGGACGGACAGGGCCGACAGCAGGCCCATCACCAAGGTGGTCGTGCGCGCTCGCATGGCCGCTGCTCCGCTTCCGGGGACGACCCACACTCTACGCCCTCGACCGGGATCCACCCCGGCCAAAGGTCACGGGCGCTTTGCCGGGACCGGCGCGAACCGCGACAATGCGCGTTCGCTTCGCCCGCCACTGTCGCGACGCAACGCGCCGACGCGCGTTTCCGCCGGGCGGACTCCTTCCCCACCTGCTTCCTCCGAGCACCCCGCCCATGTCCGAACGCCCGACCCTCCTGTACACCCTCACCGACGAAGCTCCGCTGCTGGCGACCGCATCGCTGCTGCCGATCGTGCGCGCCTTCGCCGCCAGCGCGGGCATCGCCGTCGACACGCGCGACATCTCGCTGGCCGGCCGCATCCTGGCGCAGTTCCCGGAAGCGCTCGGCGACGCGCAGAAGATCCCCGACGACCTCGCCGAACTCGGCCGGCTGGTCAAGCGCCCCGAGACCAACATCATCAAGCTGCCCAACATCAGCGCCTCGGTGCCGCAGCTCAAGGCGGCGATCGCCGAACTGCAATCGCAGGGTTTCGCGATCCCGGACTACCCGGAGGAACCCTCCGGCGACGCCGAACGCGAGGCCCGCCGCCGCTACGACGCGGTCAAGGGCAGCGCGGTCAATCCGGTGCTGCGCGAAGGCAACTCCGATCGCCGCGCCCCGGCCTCGGTCAAGCAGTACGCGCGCAAGCACCCGCACCGCATGGGCCGCTGGAGCGCCGATTCCAGGGCGCACGTCGCGCACATGGACGATGGCGACTTCTTCGGCAGCGAGCGCTCGCTGACCGTGGACGCCGCGACCGACGTGCGCATCGAGCTGGCGGGCCACGACGGGACCACCACCGTGCTCAAGGACAAGGTCGCGCTGCAGGCGGGCGAGATCATCGACGCGGCGGTGATGGACACCCGCAAGCTGGCGGATTTCATCGATGCGCAGATCGACGACGCCAAGGCGCTGGGCGTGCTGTTCTCCCTGCACCTGAAGGCGACGATGATGAAGGTCTCCGACCCGGTGATCTTCGGGGTGGCGGTCAACCGCTTCTACGCGCCGGTGCTGGGCGAGTACGACAAGGAGCTGCTGGAGGCCGGATTCGATCCGGAGAACGGCATCGGCGACCTGTACGCACAGCTGCCGGAATTGCCCGACGCGATGCAGCAGGCCATCAAGGCCGACATCGACGCGCTGTACGCGCAACGCCCGTCGCTGGCGATGGTCGACTCCGGAAAGGGCATCACCAACCTGCACGTGCCTTCGGACGTGATCGTCGACGCCTCCATGCCGGCGATGATCCGCGACGGCGGCAAGATGTGGAACCCGGCGGGCGAGCTGCAGGACGCCAAGGCCGTCATCCCGGACCGCTGCTACGCCGGCATCTACCAGGCGGTGATCGACGACTGCAAGGCGCACGGCGCGTTCGATCCGACCACGATGGGCAGCGTGCCCAACGTCGGCCTGATGGCGCAGAAGGCCGAGGAATACGGCTCGCACGACAAGACCTTCCGCGCCCCCGGCGACGGCACCGTGCGCGTGGTCGACGGCGACGGGAAGGTGCTGCTCGAGCACGCGGTGCGCGCCGGCGACCTTTGGCGCATGTGCCAGACCAAGGACGCCCCCGTGCGCGACTGGGTCAGGCTGGCGGTGTCGCGCGCGCGGCTGAGCGGCACGCCGGCGGTGTTCTGGCTCGACAAGCAGCGCGCCCACGACGCACAGGTGGTCGCCAAGGTCGAGCGCGAACTGGCCGCGCTCGACACCAACGGCCTCGACATCCGCATCCTGCCGCCGGTCGAGGCGATGCGCCTGTCGCTGCAACGCATCCGCGACGGCCAGGACACGATCTCGGTGACCGGCAACGTGCTGCGCGACTACCTCACCGACCTGTTCCCGATCCTGGAGCTGGGCACCAGCGCCAAGATGCTCTCGGTCGTGCCGTTGATGGCCGGCGGCGGCCTGTTCGAAACCGGTGCCGGCGGCTCCGCGCCCAAGCACGTGCAGCAGTTCGTCGCCGAGAACCACCTGCGCTGGGATTCGCTGGGCGAGTTCCTCGCGCTCGCCGCATCCTTCGAACACCTCGCCGAGACCACCGGAAACGCCCGCGCGAAAGTGCTGGCCGACGCGCTCGATGCCGCCAATGCTCGTTTCCTCGAGGAGAACAAGTCGCCGTCGCGCAAGGCGGGCGAACTCGACACGCGCGGCAGCCACTACTACCTGGCGATGTACTGGGCGCGGGCGCTTGCCGACCAGGACGACGACGCGGCGCTCAAGGCGGAATTCGCGCCGGTGGCCGACGCCCTGGAGTCGCGGGAGGCCAGCATCGTCGCCGAGCTGGCCGCGGTGCAGGGCGCCCCGGCCGGGATCGGCGGCTACTACCGCCCGGATCCGGCGCGGCTGGCGACGCTGATGCGTCCCAGCGCCACGCTCAACGCCATCCTGGCCCCGCTGGCGGGCTGAGGGGTCCGCCCGGGCCGGCCCGGGGAACAACGCCCCGCAAGCCGGTCCGCGCCGGCGGTGTCATGCCAGGCAGGTCCTGCAGGACGCCGGGGCGGTCTTCGGGCGGGTCGACCCGTACGCCGGGAAACGCCGCCGCCAGGCCCGCTCGTTGCCGTAGGTCGGTTCGAAGGGGCGGTCGCCGACGCCCAGCCCCGGCGTTGCCGCGGGCGCATGGTCCAGCGGCATCAGCGCGTCGAACAGGCGCATCGGGTAGCGCCACGAACGCGGCCGGTAAGAGGGGGCCGTCTCGGTCTCGGTCGCGGCCAGGGGAACCCCCTCGACCGCGCGGTCGCCGGATGCCTTCGACGATGCGGCCTGCGCTTTCCGTGGCGCGGGGGCCGCGGTCTCAAGCGAGTGGGCCAGGTCGATGTCGCCGACATGACCGCCGAGGAACAACAGATCGGAATAGATGCTCATGGCGCTCTCCAATGGTTGAAGTTCATTGAAGATAGACGCATGCTTTTCCACGTAAAAGCGACCGAATTGCAACAACATGTTGAATTTGATTCAAGACGGCCGATGATCTTCGTTCGATGAGCCGCCTGCCCCTGCACGCCCTGCCCGGGTTCATCGCCGCGGCCCGCCACGGCAACCTTTCGCGGGCCGCCGAGTCGCTGCACCTCACCGTGAGCGCGCTCAGCCACCAGATGCGGGCTTTGGAGGAACGCCTCGGCAGGCAGCTCCTGCACCGCAGCCAGCGCGGTGTGTCGCTCACGGCGGAAGGGCAAACCCTGCTGGACCGGATCGCTCCCCACATGGACGCCCTGGCGCAGGCCCTGCAACCGTTCTCAGCCCGGCGCGAGAACGTGCTGGGCGTGAGCGTGACCCCGACCATGGCCTCGGCCTGGCTGGTCCCGCGGCTGGGCGATTTCCTCGCGGCGTACCCGCAGATCGAGATCAACTTGCGCTCGAGCGCCAACCTGGTCGACTTCGCCCGAGACACGGACATCGACGCGGCGCTGCGCATCGGGCGAGGCCTTTGGCCAGGCGTCCACGCCGAGCACCTGTTCGACGAATGGCTGGCACCGGTGGCGAGCCCCGGGCTGGTCGAACGCATGGGCCCGCCCGGAACCCGGCCCCTGGAGGCATGGCCGCTGCTGGGCGATCCCGATCCGGACAACCAGTGGCGCCACTGGTTCCAGCGCCATGGCGGGCGGGAGCCCGCCCGCTACGTGGCGACGTTCGACGATTCGGAAACGCTGCATCGCGCGGCCGTCGAAGGCGTCGGCGTCGCGCTCGGCCGGCTCACACGCCTGCGCCTGCTGCTCGATTCCGGCCAGCTGGTCACGCTCAGCCAGGAGCGGCTCAAGGCCAATTACGCCCATTACCTGGTCTACCCACCCAGGTCGTCGGAGCACGCCGGCGTCCTGGCGTTCCGCGACTGGCTGCGAACGCAGGTCGGGAAGCAGGCGGGCGATGCAGGGCGCGGACCATCCGATGCACCGGCGGAAGGTGGCGTGCAGTAACCGGGTTCCGCGCGGCTGGCAATGCGTGCACGCGTCGCCCAGAATCGGGCTTTCCCCGCAACGGAGTCCGCCATGCAGCGCACCGCCGCACTCGCATCGATCCTCACGCTCGTCCTCGCCGGCTGCGCCGGCTCGCCGCCGGCGTCCAGCGAACCCTCGGCCCCCTTGGTGTCCAACGCGATGGGTGCGGCGCTGGACGAGGCGATCGCCAATCCCGCCCGTTCCCCGGACAACGTCGCGCGCGACGCCTGGCGCCATCCGAAGGAGACCTTGAGCTTCTTCATGGTGCGTCCAGGCCAGACGGTGATCGAGATCACGCCGGGCGGCGGCTGGTATGCCGAGATCCTGGCGCCTTACCTGCGCGACCAGGGCCGCTACGTCGCGGCGGTGCCCGATCCGTCGGCCTTCGAGGCCGGGCGCCAGCGTGACTACTACGCCAACAGCAAGGCCGAACTGGAGGCCAAGTTCGCCGCCGCCCCCGCGCAGTTCGATCGCGCCACCCTGGTCGCGTACGACCCGAAGGCCCCGCGCTTCGGCGCGCCGGGTTCGGCCGACGTCGTGCTGACCTTCCGCAACGTGCACAACTGGCGCATGGCGGGGCAGGCCGCGGGCATGTTCCAGGGTTTCTTCGACGTCCTCAGGCCCGGCGGCGTCCTCGGCGTGGTCGAGCATCGGGCCAATGGCGACGTGCCCGACGACGACAAGTCCGGTTACGTGGGCCAGGCGCAGGTGATCGCGTTGGCCGAGGCGGCCGGCTTCCGCCTCGACGGGCAGAGCGAGGTCAACGCCAATCCCCGCGACACCAAGGACCACCCCAATGGCGTGTGGATGCTGCCGCCGGTCAAGCGGCACGACCCGGAGGATGCGCAGAAATACATGTCGATCGGCGAAAGCGATCGCATGACCCTGCGGTTCGTGAAGCCCGCCCAAGAGTGACCCGCCCAAGAGTGACCTGACGCGCGCCGCGGACGAAGCCGCGCGCGCGGCTGGCGAAACCCCACGCTGCGGGGTTTAACGCGTGGCCGGTTCCCGGTGCAAGACTGGCGCCAGCCAGCGCACCCGCGATGCTCCCGCCTGGAAGCGAGAGAGGCGCCAAACGCAAAAACGCCGACCCGCAAGGGTCGGCGTCTTCGTTTGCAGAGCCACTACGCGGCTAGCGCGCAAGGATCAGGCGACCCGAGGCATCAGTGCTTGGCCTCCATCGCCCACTTGCGGTCGCGCATCAGGTCGTGGTGTTCCTTGACCTTCGGCAGGTAGCTGGTCACCGCGTTCTTGACCGGTGCCGGTACCTCGTTGTCGCCGAGCACGTTGTTCCAGGCGCCCAGCAGGCGATCCTCGGTTTCCTCGAGCTCGCTGACGTAGGCGAACTCCTTGTCGTCGCCGAACTTCGCCCGGGCGTCCCCGTAGATCTGGTGGAGCACGCCGCGGAAGGTGCCGGCTTCGGCCGGGCGGGCGCCGCTTTCCTTGACGTCGCGGGACATCGCGCCGACCAGTCCGTTCTTGGACTCGGCCATGCCGTTGAACAACGAGCGCAGCTGCGGGTTGTCGACCTTAGTGGCGGCGTCGCTGTAGAACTCGGCGCTGTCGCGGGTGATGGCGATCAGTTCGTTGAGGGTCTCGATCTTCTGCTCGCGGATGTTCGTGGTGTTCATCATTACAGTGTTTCTCCTTGACGGGACGGATCCGCGCCGACGGTGTGGGCCGGCGTTCGCTCCCGATTCGAGTGTGATCCTTGTGTTCTCTCGAACGCCGCCATTCTCCCACAAGGCGTGTTATGTCCATGTGCATGTCATTGATTTGTAAGTATTTTATGTTCCACGGTGGCGTGGAACACCGATCCGGGCGCCACGACTTCCGATGCTGATCGCCTTCAACAAGCCCCATGGGGTGCTGTGCCAGTTCACCGACCGCAGCCTGCCGCCGCGACCGACCCTGGCCGGGTTCGGACTGCCCGCCGGCGTGTATCCCGCAGGACGGCTGGACCACGACAGCGAAGGCTTGCTGCTGTTGACCGACGATGGCCCGTTGGCCCATCGCATCACCGACCCGCGCCACAAGCTCCCCAAGACCTACCTGGTCCAGGTCGAAGGGGTCCCGGGCGAGGCACAGCTGGCCGAACTGCGCGATGGACTGGACCTCAAGGAAGGCCGCACCCGCCCCGCGCAAGCGCGGTTGCTAACTGCCCCGCCGCAACTCTGGCCCCGCGAGCCACCGGTGCGATTCCGCAAGACCGTGCCGGACGCATGGCTGGAAATGGGCATTTCAGAGGGCCGCAACCGCCAGGTGCGGCGGATGACGGCGGCCGTCGGGCTGCCGACGCTGCGCCTGGTCCGGGTCGCCATCGGGCCCTGGACGATCGGGGACCTGGCGCCCGGGAAGTGGCGCGAGGTACGCCCCTAGGCGCCTGGCCGGACTGAAGCCTTCAGCTTGGTGCTGTTCGCGGTACGCTGCGCCGATCAACGGCCACGCCCAGGCGTGACGATTCTGTTAACGTGGTCGGCCCGCTGCGTATTCAGATTCGGGTGACGGTCTGTGCCGGCACCCCGGCCAAGGGAAGGACGCCAGACACCGATGAGCGCCAACAGCACGGCCCCGGGACGGATCCTGGTCGTCGACGACCAATCCGCGAACCTGCGCGTGGTCAGCGCCTTGCTGGCGCGCCACGGGCACGACGTCGTCACCGCGACCAGCGGTGAGGAAGCGTTGGCGATGGCGTCGGAAATGCTGCCGGACCTGATGCTGCTCGACATGATGATGCCGGGCATGGATGGATTCGCCTTGCTGGCCGAGATCAAGCAGCGTGCCGAGTTGTTGCGGCTGCCGGTCGTGTTCCTGACCGCCGCGCAGGACCGCGAATTGCTGCTGCGAGCCTTCGATGCCGGCGCGGTGGACTACGTCACCAAGCCCTTCATGCCGGAGGAGCTGCTGGCGCGCGTCAATGCGCACCTCGGCCTCAAGCTGACGCGGGACCGCCTGGAGCGCGTCGCACGCGAACGGCAGGAGCTGGTGAACCTGGTCGCGCACGACCTCAAGAACCCGCTCACCAGCGTGCTGTTCGCCAGCGAGGTCCTGCGCAACGACGGCATCAAGCCCGAGCGCGTGCCCCGCTACCTCCAGGTCATCCATGAAAGCGCGCAGGACGCGCTCGGCTACATCAAGAGCTACCTGGAAGGACAGGCCGCGAAGTCCCGCGAGGCCCTCGGCGACGACGAGCCGCGGCCCAGCACCGCGCTGCGCGACGTGGTGACCTGGATCCTGGGCCGTTACGAGCTCCAGCTGGAGGAGCGCAACCGCCAGCTGCGGGTGACGGGCGCGGACTGCCCAGGCGTCGTGGCGATGGACGGCCAGGTCCTGCGGCAGGTGTCGGAAAACCTCATCACCAACGCACTCAAGTACGCGCCCGGAAGCGACGTGGACCTGACCGCACGCGGCAGTTCCCCCGGCTACTGGCAGCTGGTGGTGGAGGACAACGGCCCGGGCATCCCCGCCAATCGACAGCGGGAACTGTTCAAACCCTTCGTTCGCCTCACCGAGCACGACCCCACAGAAAGCGGGACGTCGAGCGGCCTGGGCCTGTCGCTGGCCAAGCAGATCGTGGTCAACGCCGGCGGCCAGCTGTGGTACGAGGACCGGGAAGGGGGTGGGGCCCGCTTCATCGTGGAGCTGCCCGAAGGCCAGGACGGCGCTGGCTGAGACCTTTGCCTACCGGCCGGCGCGTGGGGCCAGGGCCTGTCGGTCTCGAACAGCAAGACGCCGGCGAATTGCCGGCGTCTTGCGTTTCGTCGGGTGATCAAGTCTGCGCGTGAGCGCGGGATCAGCTGTCGGAGTTGCTGCTCTTGCGCGTGCGCTTGGCGGCGGCCCGTTTCCGCGTGGGCTTGGTCGCGCGCTTGGCCTCGATCCGCGTGGCCTTGCCTTCGATGGCGCCGTTCTGCGCCTTCTTCTGTTGCCGGCGCGCCATGTACCAGAGCAGGCCTGCGCCGGCCGCGGCGGCCACCGCCAACGTCGGGTTGCGGCGCACTAACTTGCCCGCGACCCGGGTTCCGGTCTTGGCCATGCTCAGCGCCGCACCGGTCTGCAGCCACTTGCCGGCACCGGCGGGCACCACGTGCTTCAGGCTGTCGCCGACCTGTCCGGCCAGCTCCATCGCCTTGTCGGAAAACGTATCGAGCCTCGTCATGGAAACATCCTCTTCTGCGGTCGATGCCGCACTGGTTGGAATGAGCGTGTCCGGCGGGCCACGGCCGAGCCGGAAGGGCCCCCAGTCTGTCGGGTGCGGCGTTGTGGCCACGTGATACCACCGTCGTGTTGCCCGCTGTCGGCTGAATGCACGATCATGCCAAGGCCGCCGGAGGAATCCTCGCCATGATCCGCATCCTGTCGAACGTGCTCGACGCCACGCAGTTGCGGGAGATCGACGCGTTGCTGCCCCAGGTGGCGTTCGCCGACGGCCGGATGACCAACCGCGAGTCGACCATCAAGCAGAACCTGCAGGCACCGCAGGACGATCCGGCCAACGAACGGATCGCGATGATCGCCCGCGAGGCGTTGTTCCGGCACCCGGAGTTGCGCACCTTCGCGCAACCGCGTTCGCTGGCCCGCACCACCGTCGCCCGCTACGAACCCGGGATGGCCTACGGCTGGCACGTCGACGAAGCACTGTTCCCGTCGACGCCGCCGTTGCGCAGCGACCTGTCCTGCACCCTCTTCCTCAACCCGCCCGGCGACTACGACGGCGGTGAACTGGTGATGCAGCTCGGCGCCCAGGAGCTGGCCTACAAACTCGAGCCCGGGCAGGCGCTCCTGTATCCGTCGACCACCATCCACCAGGTCGCGCCGGTCACGCGCGGCACCCGGATCGCCGCGATCACCTGGCTGCAGAGCTGGATCGCCGACGCGCACCGGCGCGAACTGCTGGTCCAACTGGAGGAAGCCCGTGCCCGAGCGGGGACGTCGGACCCCCGGTTGACGGTGCTGCTGGCCTCGCTGCGCACCAACCTGTTCCGGATGTGGGCCGATACCTGAGCCCGCGAGTCCCGCGGCCGACGCCCGCCGAACCTAGGGCTTCCGCGCCTTCGCGCGATGCGTGGGGACGGCGTTCCATGGATCCTCGGGCCAGGGGTGCTTGGGATACCGGCCTTTCATCTCCTTCCTGACCTCGGGGTAGGTGCGCTCCCAGAAGCTGCGCAGGTCGGTCGTCACCTGCAGTGGCCGGCCCGCCGGCGACAGCAGGTGCAAGGTAAGCGCCACGCGACCGTCGGCGATGCGCGGCGTCTCGGCCAGTCCGAAGAGCTCTTGCAGCTTGACCGCCAGCACCGGCGGTGCGGGCCCATCGGCCTCGTCGAGGGCATAGGCGACCGGCCTCGCCTGCCCGGAGGGCACCTGGATGCGCGGTGGCGCGAAGCGATCCAGGCTCCGCGCGTCTTCCCAGTCCAGGGCGGATTTCAATGCAGCGGAGAATTCGCCCGTCGACAACGCATCCAGCCGCGTCTTGCCGGCGAAAGCCGGCCGCAGCCAGGCATCCAGCGTCGACAGCAGCGCCGGATCCGAGAGGTCGGGCAGCGCCAGCTCCGGCATCCAGGCCCGCAGCGACTGCACGCGCGCGCGCCACTGCCGCAGCTCCTCCGTCCACGGCAATGCCGACAGCCCGAACTGGCGCACGGCATCGGCGAGCGCGGCCGCGGCGTCCCCGGGGTGGGGCCGCCCCGCCGGGCGCACGTCGAGGACGATGCCGTCGAAACGGCGGATGCGTTCTCGCAGCAGCGCGTGCCGGTCGTCGTCCCAGCGCGTCTCGTCGCGTTCGACGAAGCGATGCGGAAAGGCATTGCGCAATGCGCTTTCGTCGAGCGGAACGCCGGTGACCACGAGTGCATCCCGGGATTCGTGGCGCAGCTCGGGCACGACCAGCCAAGGTTCGCCGACCAGCGTGCTGTCATCCGCGAGCCGCGCCATGCGTCCGTTCGACAACTGATAGCGATGGCGGTCCTGCGCATGGCGATGGGCGATGCGATCCGGGAACGCGTGCTCGAGCAAGTCGCCCAGCGCATGCGCCGGGACGTCCGCGGGCGCCGCGCCCTCGACACGCAACCGGCGTCGCCACTGCCTTGCCGCGGCGTCGATCACGGCGAGCGCGCCACGGCCCGCATCGGCGGGCAGGCGGCCGGACCGCGATGCGGCCAGGGCGCGCCAGCGTTCGGCCAGTGCATCGGAGCGCGAGCGCAATGGATCGCGGGCGTCCAACAGCGCGACCAGGTCGCAGGCCAGCGCCAGCGAACCCGAGGCCCGCGCCGCGCAGAGCATCGCGGCCAGGCGGGGATGCGCGCCCGTGGCCTGCATCTGCCGACCCAATGGCGTGAGCGCGTGTCCCGCGTCGGTGGCGCCGAGCTGGCGCAGCAGGTCCCGTGCCGCGGACAAGGCGCCCGGTGGTGGTGGATCGACGAAGCGCAGGTCGGCGCTTCCCCACGCGGCCAGCTCCAGCGCCAGCCCGGAGAGCTCGACCTGCGCGATCTCGGCACGCCGCTGCGGTTCCAACCGCAACGATTGCGGCCACAACCGGTAGGCCCAACCTTCGGCGACGCGGCCGGCCCGGCCGGCGCGCTGGTCGGCCGACGCCTGCGCCACCCGCACCGTCTCCAGCCGCGGGAATCCGCTGTTGGGATCGAACCGCGGCTCGCGCGCCAGTCCGCTGTCGACGACCACGCGCACGCCGGGCAGGGTCACGCTGGACTCGGCGACGTTGGTCGCCAGCACCACGCGGCGGCGGCCGTCGGCGCCCGGCTGCAGCACCTCGGCCTGGCGTTCGACCGGCAGTTCGCCGTGCAGCGCGAGCACCGCCACGTTCTGCGCGTAAGCCAGGGGGCCCAGCGCACGCTGCGCGCGCGCGATCTCGCGCTGGCCCGGCAGGAACACCAGCACGTCGCCCGGATGCGATTGCAGCGCATGCTCGACGGCGCGCCGTACCTGCGACTCCAGCGCCTCGGCGCGCTGCCCGGGGAAGTGGGCGACGGTGACCGCGTGGCTGCGCCCCGCGCTCGACAGCCGCGGCGCGTCCAGCCACCGCGCCAGCGCCTCGCCGTCGAGGGTGGCCGACATCACCACGATGCGCAGGTCCGGGCGCAGCGCGGCCTGCGCATCCAGTGCCAGCGCCAGGCCGAGGTCGCCGGCCAGGTGGCGCTCGTGGAACTCGTCGAAGAGCAACGCCCCCACGCCTTCGAGGGTCGGGTCGTCCTGCAGCATGCGGGTGACGATGCCCTCGGTGACCACTTCGATCCGCGTCCGCGCGGAGATCTTGTTGTCGAAGCGGATGCGGTAGCCGACGGTGTCGCCGACGCGCTCGCCCAGTTGGCGCGCCATGAATCCGGCCGCTGCGCGCGCCGCCACGCGACGTGGTTCCAGCATCACGATCCGGCGTCCCTGCAACCAGCCTTCGTCCAGCAGCGCCGGTGGTACGCGCGTGGTCTTGCCCGCGCCCGGCGGCGCCTCGAGCACCAGCCGCGGATGCGCCGCGAGACTCTCGCGGATCCCGGGCAGGAGCGTGTCGATGGGGAAGTCCGGGGACCGCATCGGCCAAGCATACGCATCGCTCGCGGGCGCGGCGGCACCACCCGGCGTTGCTAGACTCCTGCCATGCAATTGATCGACATCGGCGCCAACCTCAGCCACGACAGCTTCGACCACGACCGCGACGCGGTGCTGCAGCGCGCGCGCGACGCGGGTGTGGTGCAGATCGTGGTCACCGGCGCCAGCCGCGAGCATTCGCCCAAGGCGCTGGCGTTGGCGCAGGCGCACCCGGGCGAGCTGTTCGCCACCGCGGGCGTGCATCCGCACCACGCGACCGAGTACACCGACGAATGCGACGCCGAGATGCGCGCCCTGCTCGCGCACGACGCGGTGGTGGCGGTGGGCGAATGCGGTCTGGATTACTTCCGCGACTTCTCACCCCGCCCGGCGCAGCGCAAGGCCTTCGAGCGCCAGCTGCAGGTCGCGGTCGACACCGGCAAGCCCTTGTTCCTGCACCAGCGCGATGCGCACTCCGACTTCATGGCGATCATGCGCGAGTTCCAGGGGCGGCTAGGGCCGGCGGTGGTCCACTGCTTCACCGGCTCGCGCGCGGAACTGTTCGACTACCTCGACCAGGACTGGCACGTCGGCATCACCGGCTGGCTGTGCGACGAACGCCGCGGCACCCACCTGCGCGAGCTGGTGCCGTCGATCCCCGCCGATCGGCTGATGATCGAGACCGACGCGCCCTACCTGCTGCCGCGCACGGTCAAGCCCGCGCCATCGCACCGTCGCAACGAGCCGATGTACCTGGCGCACATCGTCGAGGAGTTGGCCCGCGATCGTGGCGAGGAGGTCCAGACGACCGCGGCTGCGACGGTACGGACCACGCGCGATTTCTTCCGCCTGCCGCCCTGGGACGAGGCCTGCCCGCCGCCGGAACGACACGGGGATCGTGGTGGCGGTGCAGCGCACCCCGGATAGCCGGGCGCGCGCGCACCGCCTGCCCCGCCCTGCGTGCGTCAGCAGGACCGCCCTGAGCGCGCCTTCCCGGCTGCGGCAATGGCTGCCTGCGGAGTCCGCCCCGCTCCTGTCGGAAGATCCTGCAACGTCGCCGAGGGACGGCCGAGTCCATTCGTGCGGATGCTCCCGTAATAGAGGAAGTTGTTCGCCCCGGAACCAGCGGCGAACTGGCCAGTGACGGGGTCGCCGGTCACGCCGGTGACCACGTCGAACAGCTTGAAGACGCCCTTGGCGTTGGCGAATGCGCCTGTCCCGCCACCGATGCGGTGGATGCAGCTCCCGCTCAGCTGGAGGGTGTAGTCGAGGGAAGTGCAGAAGCCCTTGGCGTACGCGGCATCGACGGTGTAGTCGGTGGTGAAGCTGCCAGCCTTGCCGCGCCACGTGCCGACGAAGGTCTCGCGGCCGTACTCCCGGTAGTGGTCGAACTCGCCCAGCTCGTTGCAGGTGTAGTCCTGGATGAAGACGCTCAGGCAGCCCGTCAGGTCGCCCGTCATCAGCAGCGCCAGGTCGGCCCCGGCCCCGCCGCAGTCCGAGAACGTGCTGTTGCCGGAGACGGCGATGCTCCTTTCGCCGGCTGCCGACGCGGCGTTGCCTTGCGCCATCATTGCCGTTGCGAGCGCGCACGCGGCCAGAAGCCGCGCACCGCGCCACCCCTCCTTGTAGCTACTTCCCAACTCCATCGCATTCATGGTGGTGCCCTCGTTTGGCCGGTCCATCCCGGCACCGCCAGCGTCCCCCCGTTCCGCAGGCAGGTCATGACGGAACGTCGAAGTTTCTTCGTGGCCGATTCAAGGCTTTTTCAGGGTTTATGAGGGTGTGAGCGGCCCCATCCCCGAGGCGTATGCTATGGCCCATTCTGGGAGTTCAGGCATGCCTGCGCCGGCCCGGCTCGCGTTCGATGACGTGGTGGTCGATTTCACCGGGCAACGCTTGTTGCGCGGCGGTGTCGAACAGGCCCTGGAACCCAAGGCCTTCGCCGTCCTCGCGTTGCTGGCCGGTTCGCCTGGCCGGGTTTTCGGCCGGGACGAACTCCTCGACGCAGTGTGGGGTCACCAGCATGTCAGCCCGGGCGTGCTGAGCCGCAGCATCAACCTGCTGCGGCAGGCACTGGGGGAGGACGCCCACCACCCCCGCCTGCTGCACACCGTGCACGGCGTCGGATACCGGTTCGACCCGCCCCCCCTGGCAATGGCCGGAGCGGAAACGACGACGGTCGATGGCTCCGGGCCGGGCAGGCAACCAGTCGCGTCGCCCGCGGTCTCGACGGACCGGCAGCCAGACCGCGGACGCTGGTTATGGCCTGCCACGGCCGGCGCTGCACTGCTGGTCGCGATCGCCATCGCCTGGCCACGCCAGGGTGAGATTGAAGCCGTGCAGGCGATAACGGCGGCCTCCGTCGAGGCAAGGCCCTCGGTGGCCGTGCTGCCGTTCGCCGACCTGTCCCGCACACGTGACCAGGAGTACCTGGCCGACGGCCTGACCGAGGAAATCATCAACCAGCTCGCCCAGCTGCCCGCGCTGCGCGTCGTCGGGCGGACTTCCAGTTTTTCCTTCAAGGGCGAAAGCGATGACCTGCGGGAGATCGGCCACGCCCTGGGAGTGGCCCACCTGCTGAAAGGCAGCGTGCGCCGCGATGGCGACCAGTTGCGCATCACGGCGCAGCTTGTCCGCGCCGACGATGGCTCGCATGTGTGGTCGAGGACCTACGCGCGTGAGTTGCGCGATGTCTTCGCCATCCAGGACGAGATCGCTAGCGGCGTGGCGACCGCATTGAGCGTGAAGCTGGACGTCGTGGCGTTCAACCGCGGACAGGGCGGTACCACCCACGTCGGTGCCTACGAGCGCCTGCTGCGCTGGCGCAGCACCGTGATGCGCGAGCACTTCGACTTCCAGCACGACCGCGAGCGCCTGCAGCTGGCGCGCGAAATGGTCGCGCTGGACCCGCAGTGCGTGCTGTGCTGGGACGCGCTGGCCAGGTCGCTGGATGCCATGGCTGGCGAAATCGGCGGATCCCAGCAGGCCAAACTGCGCTCCGAGGCAACCCATGCGCGCGAGCACATCGCCCGGATCGCCCCGGACAGCTGGGTCGCCAAGCGTTACCGCTCTCGTGGCTTGTGGCAGAACGGCAAGTGGGCCCAGGCCATGGCGCTGGCGAAACAGACCGCGGATTCGGGCCCGCCGACCATGGAGCGAACCTGGGACTACTCCTACATGATCTTCGCGGTGGGCTACCTGGACGAAAACGTGGCGCTGGTCGAGCGGGTCCGGGCAAGCGAGCCGCTCGCGCTGTACCTGTCGCGCGACCTGCAGTTCGACTACATCGCGGCACGACGCTTCGCGGATGCCGAAGCGGAGTACCTGCGAGGCAGGAGCCTGGAAGGGAGCCAGCTGGTGCCTGACTACATCGCCTTCTACCGGCAGTTGGCGGGCAAGCGACCCGGCGGCCTGTCGGAGCTTCGGGAACTGCACCGGCGCCTGTTGCGGGGGGACGCCCGTTACGACACGCCTGCGTTCCGCGACTTGGGAAAGGTGCTGGATGATCGTCGCGCGATGCTCGATGTCACGCGCAAGGCGCTCGCCGACCACGCCTATCGCCACGGCGACGAAACGGTCGGCATCTGGGCCGCGGCGGCCGACGCCCTGGGCGACGCCGACCTGGCGGCGCTCGGATTGCGCAAGGAACTGGAACACATGCCGGGTTTCCGGGAAGGAACCTTGACCCACTTCGACTACAACGTTTTCTGGATCCTTCCCTATTCCGACGTTCGTTCCCACCCCGAGTTCAAGAGGCTGCTGGTCGAGACCGGCGTCGTCGGTTACTGGCGGGAAACGGGCCAATGGGGCGATGGTTGCGGACCGCTCGGGACCGCCGACTTCCATTGCGAGTAAGCTGGCTCCAAGGGGCCTCCGCCTGCCCAGGCACAGGCGATCACCCGCTTGGCGAGCAGTTCCTCAACCTGGAGCGGCTTGGCCACGCGCAACGTCCCCGGCATGCCGGCCAGCGCACACGCCGACGCCATCCTCCCGGTGCGAACTCCGATCCTCGGTCACGACCACCGGCATATGTATCGCCAAACTGGCAATCCACGGCCGCGCGCGGGCCACTCCCCATGGCGGCTGCTGGCGCTTTGTCCGGTTAGCCGGGAACGCTGTCCGAAACAGGCCAGGGCCGCGAGCGTCAGGCGGGCGGATCCTCGACGGCTTCCAGGTGGGTGCGGATCTTGATCTCCCCGGTGAGGGTGCGATGCACCGGGCAGCGGTCGGCGATCTCAAGCAGCTTGTCGCGCTGCGCGGCGTCCAGGTCGCCGTCCAGCACCAGCGTGCGGCTGACCTGGTCGATTCGGCCCTCGACGGTTTCGCAGTCGGCGCAGTCCTCGGCATGCACGCGGTCGTGCCGCAGGCTCACGCTGGCGCGGCGCAGCGGCCACTGCTTGCGTTCGGCGTACATCCGCAAGGTCATCGTGGTGCACGCGCCCAGTCCGGCGAGCAGCAGGTCGTAGGGGGTCATGCCGGCATCGTCGCCGCCGACGCTGCGCGGCTCGTCCGCGAGTATCGCGTGGCGGCCGGCGCGGATCACCTGGATGAACTTGCCGTCGCCGGTTTCGGCGACCTCGACCAGGCCCGCATCCAGCGCCGCGGCCGGCATTGCCGCCTCCGCCACGGGGCCATCGTCAGCGGTCAACGCCCCACCCTCGAGGTAGCGGCCCGCCCAGGCGGACAACACGGCGGCGACGTAGTCGGCATCTTCGCGATCGGTCAGGAGGTGGTCGGCGTGGTCGAGCGACACGAAGCTCTTGGGGTGCCGGGCGAGCGAGAAGATCCGGCTGGCGCTGTCGATGCCGACGATGGCGTCGAGCGGCGAGTGCATCACCAGCAACGCCCGGTCCAGCCCGGCGATGCAGGCATCGATCTTGCTGTCGCGCACGTCATCCAGGAACTGGCGCCGGACCCGGAACGGGCGCCCGGCCAGCTCGACCGCGACCTCATCCTCCGATCCAAGCGTGTCGGCAACGGCGCCGAATTGACGCGCGACGTGCGCGGGTTCGGACGGTGCACCGATCGTCGCCACCGCCACCGCCTCGGTGATCTCGCGTGCAGCGGCCAGCATCGCGGTACCGCCGAGGCTGTGTCCGACCAGCAACGCCGGCGCGGCGTGCGTGTCCCGCAGGTAGTCCGCCGCGCGCACCAGGTCGGCGACGTTGGAGCTGAAGTTGGTGTTGGCGAATTCGCCCTCGCTCGCGCCCAGGCCGGTGAAGTCGAAGCGCAGCACGGCGATGCCGTGGGCGGTCAACGCGCGGCTGACCCGTGCCGCGGCGAGGTTGTCCTTGCCGCAGGTGAAGCAGTGCGCGAACAGCGCGTAGGCGCGCGGCGTGCCTGCCGGCATGTCCAGCAGCGCGGCCAGCTCGCTGCCGTCGTGGCCGGGGAAGGTCAACTTGCGGTTTGCCATTGCCGGACTCCTCGATTCGCGCGGGCAATCGTGGCCCTGCATGGCGAAACGAAGCGTGAAACGACGCTGTCCTTGCGCGTCCGCGCGCGCGGACGCTGCTCCTCAACTGCGCAAGCCGACGCCCCGGTTCAACAACCACAAGCCCAGCCCGCCAAGCACCACCACGAAGCCCAGCATCAGCACGTAGGCGATCCACAGCGGCACGTCCGATACGCCAAGCAGGCCGTAGCGGAAGGCATTGACCATGTAGAAGATCGGGTTGGCGTGGGTGGCCGCTTCGGCCCACGGAGGCAGCAGCTTGACCGAATAGAACACGCCGCCCAGGTAGGTGAGCGGGGTGAGGATAAAGGTCGGCACGATGGCGATGTCGTCGAACTTGCGCGCGAACACCGCGTTGAGGAAGCCGGCGAGCGAGAAGATCACCGCGCCCAGCAGCACCGTGGACAGCGTCACCAGCGGGTGCGGGATGCGCACCGTGGTGAACAGCATGGCGATGCACAGCACGATGATCCCGACCAGCAGGCCGCGCAGCACGGCGCCGCTGACGTACCCGCCCAGGATCACCCAGCTCGGCATCGGGCTGACCAGCAGCTCCTCGACGTGGCGTCCGAACTTGGCGCCGAAGAAGCTGGAGGAGATGTTGCCGTAGCTGTTCTGGATCACCGCCATCATCACCAGGCCCGGGACGATGAAGTCCATGTAGCGGATGCCGTCCATCTGCCCGACGCGCGAGCCGATCAGGCCGCCGAAGATCAAGAAGTACAGGGTCATGGTGATCGCCGGCGGCACCAGGGTCTGGCCCCAGATCCGCAGGATGCGGACGACCTCGCGGCGGGCGATGGTGCGCAGGGCGATCCAGTTGCGGCGCGCGTCGCTGGTGCCGGCGTCGACGTCCGTGCCTCCGGGTTGCGCGCTCATGCCGCGGCCTCCGTGGTGGCCGTCTCGTTCCCGGCCTGTGGCCCGGTCATGCGGACGAACAGTTCCTCGAGCCGGTTGGTCTTGGGCCGCATCGACCGCACGCGGATGCCGGCGGCGTCGAGCGAGGCGAAGACGCGGTTGAGGTCCATCGCCCTGGGCATGTCGATGGCCACGGTGTGCGCGTCGCGCTTCACCAGCTTCGCGCCCGGGATGTCCGGCAACGCCTCCGGCAGCGTGTCCGCGACGTCGAGCACGAAGCCTTCGACGTCGAGCCTCGCCAGCAGCGCGCGCATCGGGCCCTGCTCCACGATCCTGCCGTGGTCGATGATCGCCAGGTTGCGGCACAGGCTCTCGGCTTCCTCCAGGTAGTGCGTGGTCAGGATGATGGTGGTGCCGGCGGCGTTGATCTCGCGCAGCGTCTCCCACATGCCGCGGCGGATCTCGATGTCGACGCCGGCGGTGGGCTCGTCGAGGATCAGCAGCCGCGGCCGGGTCATCATCGCGCGGGCGATCATCAGCCGCCGCTTCATGCCGCCCGACAGCGTGCGCGACATGGTGCGCGCCTTGCCCCAGAGCTGCGCGCGCTTGAGTTCCTCTTCCGCGCGCACCAGTGCCTCCGCGCGCGGGATGCCGTAGAAGCCGGCGTAGTTGGTCAGGATGTCGAGCGGCTTCTCGAACATGTTGAAGTTGATTTCCTGCGGCACCAGGCCGATCAGGCGCATCGCCGCGTCGCGGTCGGTGGCGATGTCCACGCCGAACAGGCGGACCTGCCCGGACGTCTTGTTGACCAGCGAGGAGACGATGCCGATCAGCGTGCTCTTGCCGGCGCCGTTGGGCCCGAGCAGGGCGTAGAAGTCGCCGGGCCGCACTTCCAGCGACACGCCCTTGAGCGCCTGCACGCCGCCGTCGTAGGTCTTGTGCAGGTCCTGCACGGACAGCGCCGGGACGCGCTCGGCGTCGGGGGAAGCGGGGGTGGCGTGGGCCGCGGGCGTGCCGGCGACCGCGCTCGGCGGTGTGTGGTCGGTCATGGGGCGTCCTCGCCGCGGTCGCTGCGGCGGTAACCGGTATTATAGGTGCCTTGTGGACGCCACCGGCCTCGCCCAGCGGGCGCCGGCGCGACCCACGCCCCGCCGAACCTGCAGACCTCCGTGCCCGTCCATTTTCCCCTCAAACTCGTCGGGCGCCGCATGCTCGCGCCCACCGTCGCCCACCTGAGCTTCGTCCGCGACGACGGCCAGCCGCTGGACTTCGTGCCCGGCCAGTTCGTGCAGGTGCATTTCACCTACGCCGACGGCACCGCGACCCGCCGCAGCTATTCGCTGGCGACCATCCACGACCACGCCATCGGCCCGGGCGAGGCGGTCGAGATCGCGGTGAGCTACGTGCCCGGCGGCGCCGCGACCGCCATGTTCGAAGGCCTGGACCAGGGCGACTGCATCGATGCCAGCGGCCCCTACGGCCGTTTCTGCCTGATGCCGACCGACGCCAACCGCCGCTACCTGCTGATCGGCACGGGCACCGGCGTGACCCCCTATCGTTCGATGCTGCCGTTGCTGGAGAAGGCAATGGCCGAACGGGGGGTCGAGGTGGTGCTGCTATTCGGCGCGCGCACCCCGGAGGAGCTGCTGTACGGGGACGAGTTCCGCGCGTTCGCCGAGGCCCACCCGAATTTCCGCTTCCTGCCCTGCTTCTCGCGGGAAATGCCGGCGCCCGGCTCCGCCCAGGACCACGCGGACGTGCGCCACGGCTACGTGCAGAACTTCCTGGAGGAGTTCGCGCCGTCGGCCGACACCGACATCGCCTACCTCTGCGGCAACCCGAACATGGTCGACGCCTGTTTCGAGGTGCTGAAGGAGCGCGGGCTCCCGGTCCCGCAGATCCGCCGCGAGAAATACGTCAGCAGCAAGTAGCGCAGGCGGCGGATCCCGTCCACGCGCAGGGCGCTTTCGGTGGCGTGAGCCCGCGCACCGCGGCTCCGTTACCAGGTCCAGCCGGAATCCCGCAGCGGCCTGTCGATGCAGGAGGGAACGACCCTGTCAAGCTCGCTTGACAGGTCGATCCGGCGCCGCTATGGTCCTTGTCAAGTTTACTTGACAGAGCCGAGTGATGTCCCCTTCGCCCAAGCTGCTGCTGTCCATCGCAGGCCTGCTGCTCGCGGCCGCGCTCCTGCTGCCCCGCCTGCTGCCGGGCGTGAACGCCATGGTGCCCGGCATCCTGTATGGGCTGGCCTTCGGCGCCTTGTTCGGCGCGGTGCTGCGCGCCTGGCTGCCCGCGCCCTGCGCGACCGGCACGCCGAAGTTGCGCCGGCGCTACCAGCGCGAGCTCCTGCCGGCCTCGGTGGGCTATGTCGCCCTCCTGTTCCTGTCGGTCTGGCTGCTCAAGCGCGTCGACACCGACTGGTTGCGCATCCTGGTGGCGCTGCTGCCGGTGCCGCCGATCGCCCTGATGCTCCGCGCGATCGTGCGCTACATCCGCGACGCCGACGAACTGCAGCAGAAGATCGAGCTGGCCGCCGTGAGCATCGCCACCGCGTCGATCTCGCTGCTGTACATGACCGGCGGCTTCCTGCAGCTGGCCAAGGTGATCGACGTGCCCTCGGGCGTGGCGATGATCTGGGTGTTCCCGCTGGTCTGCTTCGGCTACGGCCTGGCCAAGATGGTCGTGTCGAGGCGCTATTCGTGATGGCGCCCTTCGTCCGCTACTGGCAAGGTCTGAGCCCCGCGCTGCAGCGTTACTACCGCGCGGGAGTGGTTCCGAGCCTGGCCTTCGCAGGCCTGGCCATCGTCCATGAAATCGCGACGCGCCAACCGGGCCTGGGGACGGCATTGCGCACCGGCTTCGCACTGGCGCCGGTGCTGGCGCTGGGGTGGACCTTCATCGTCTACCTGCGCTTCCTGGGCGAATGCGACGAACTCGAACGCCGCATCGAGCTGGGCGCGCTGGCCTGGGCTGCAGGGATCGCCCTGCAGGCGGCGATGGCGGCGCTGTTCCTGCTCGACGCGCGCCTGGTCGACTGGCCCGCGCGGACGGTCGCCGCCGGGATCGGGCTGTTCCTGCTCTCCAGCTATGCCCTGATTCGCGGCTGGCTGCATCGCAGGTACGCATGAACAACCGCCTGCGCGAACTTCGTGACGCCCGGGGCTGGTCGCAGGGCGTGCTCGCCGAACACCTGGACGTCTCGCGGCAGACCGTCAACGCGCTGGAAAACGGCAAGTACGATCCCAGCCTGCCCCTGGCCTTCGCCATCGCCCGCCTGTTCGCCATGCGCATCGAAGACATCTTCCTTCCCGATGCGTGACCACGGCTGCCACCTGCCGCGTGACCCGCGGACTTGCCATTTGCGCCCTTGACGAGAGAGATCCCATGCCGAAACGTTTCCGCCTCCTGTTCCTGTCCTCCGCCCTGCTCGCGCTGTCGGCCTGCGGTGGCGACGGCGATGCCACGGGTCCGCGCGCCACGCCCGACGGCAACCTGCGATACGGCGACATCGCCTTCAAGCCCTGCTCGCTGAGCACGGCCGGCGTCGATGCGGTCGAGGCGCAATGCGCCACGCTGCGAGTCCCGGAAAACCACGACGCGCCGGACGGGCGGCAGATCGACCTGGCCGTCGCGCTGATCCCCGCCGACGGGCAGGCCGAGCCGGATCCGCTGGTGATGATCGCCGGCGGGCCCGGCCAGTCCGCGCTGGAATCCTATCCGCAGCTGCACGACGCCTTCGGCGACGCACGCCGCAACCGCAGCGTGTTGCTGGTCGATGCGCGCGGCACCGGCGGTTCGCATCCGCTGGATTGCGAGACCGAACAGGCGCGCTACGAGGCGATGGCCCCGGCCGACCTGACGCCCGAGGCCGCCGCCGAATACGCCGAGTCGTGCCGCAAGGAGCTCGAGGCCGACGCCGACCTGCGCTTCTACACCACCACCGACCACATCCGCGACCTCGACCTGCTCCGCCGGAAGCTGGGCGTGGAGCGGCTGAACCTGGTCGGCGTCTCCTACGGCACCCGCGTCGCGCAGCAGTTCGCCAGCCGTTATCCCCAGCACACCCGCACCCTGACCCTGGATTCGGTGGTGCCCAATTCGCTGGTGCTGGGGCAGGAGCATGCGCGGAACCTGGAGGCCGCCCTGGAACAGCAATTCGAACGCTGCGCCGCCGACGCCGCCTGCAAAACCCAGCTCGGCGACACCCGGCAGCAACTGGCGCAGGTGCGGGAGACCTTGCGCGCCGGGGGGCTGGCGCCGGTGCGTTACCGCGACCCGGTCTCGGGCCAGTGGCGCGAGGACATCCCCGACTTCGGCCACCTGGCCATGTTGCTGCGCCTGTACGCCTACCAGCCGCAGGCGGCGGCGATGCTCCCGCTGATCGTGCGCGACGCCGCCAACGGCGACTACGAAAGCCTGCTTGCCCAGTCGCGCGCGATCTACGCCCAGATCTCCGGCACGATGTCCGCCGGCATGGGCATGTCGGTGAGCTGCACCGAAGACCCCGAGCTGGCGGTCGCGCCCGAGGACGCCGACACCGTGCTGGGCAGCGAGTTCGTCGACTTCATGCTGGCGCAATGCAAGCATTGGCCGAAGGGCGAGCGTCCCGCCGGCTTCCGCAAGCCGCTCGCCGGCGACGTGCCGGTGCTGGCGATCAGCGGCGAGTTCGATCCGGTCACTCCGCCGCGCTACGGCGACGAGGTCGTCGAACACCTCCCCAACGGCCGCCACCTGGTCCTGCCCGGCCAGGGCCACAGCGTGCTCGGCATCGGCTGCATGCCCAAGCTGTTCGCCCAGTTCATCGAAACCGCGGACGCCAAGGCGCTGGACGCGGAGTGCCTCGAGCGGCTCAAGCCGACGCCGCCGTTCGCCGGCACCTACGGCTGGGAGCCGTGAGCGGGCGCGCCCGGCCGCGCCGCTTCCCGTCTTCGCCTTCTTCCCTTCCCGAAACCCGAATCCCGGAGTTCCAATGATCCTGGTCGACAACCTCCACAAGTCCTTCAAGGCCAAGAGCGGCCCGGTGCACGCGGTGCGCGGCGTGAGCTTCGATGCCCGCGACGGCGAGATCACCGGCCTGCTCGGCCCCAATGGCGCCGGCAAGACCACCACCTTGCGCATGCTGTACACGCTGATGGCGCCCGACCAGGGCCACGTCCAGGTCGACGGCCTCGACATCCAGCGCGACGCCACCGCGGTACGCCAGCGGCTCGGCGTCCTGCCCGACGCGCGCGGCGTGTACAAGCGGCTCACCGCGCGCGAGAACATCGCCTACTTCGGGCGCCTGCACGGACTGGATGAGGCCACCATCGCCTGCCGGATCGACGCGATGGCCGGCACCCTGGGCATGGACTTCCTCGACCGCCGCACCGAAGGCTTCTCGCAGGGGCAGCGCACCAAGACCGCGATCGCGCGCGCGCTGGTGCACGACCCGAAGAACGTGATCCTCGACGAGCCGACCAACGGCCTGGACGTCATGACCACGCGCGGCTTGCGCGGCTTCCTCAAGCAGCTGCGCGACGAGGGCCGCTGCGTGATCTTCTCGTCGCACATCATGCAGGAGGTCGCCGCGCTGTGCGATCGCATCGTGGTGATCGCGCACGGGGAAGTGAAGGCCATCGGCACGCCCGACGAGCTGCGTGCGCTGACCGGGGAGGACGACCTGGAGAACGTGTTCGTCCGCCTGGCCGGCCTCGACATGGAGGACGCGGCATGAAGACGCTGATGATCGTGGCGCGCAAGGAACTCATGGACCTGTTCCGCGACCGCCGCACGGTGATGCTCGGCCTGCTGATGATGCCGCTGCTGTTCCCGGCGCTGATCCTGGGCATGGGCGCGCTGGCCGAGCGCAAGGCCAGGACGCAGATCGAGGGCGAGCTGGAGTTGCCCGTGATCGGCGCCGAGCACGCGCCCAACCTGGTGTCCTACCTCGAGACCCACAACATCCGCATGCTCCCGGCCCCGGACGATCCGGACGCCGAAGTCCGCGCGCAGAACTTCGACGCGGTGCTGCGGATCGCTCCCGATTTCGCCGAGCGCTGGCGCGAAAGCCGCTCGGCCTCGGTGGAACTGATCTACGACAGCTCCCGGCAGGACTCTCGGATCCCGGTCGCGCGCGTGCGCGGCGCGGTCGAGCAGTACAGCCGCACCCTGGGCGTGCTGCGGCTGATCGAACGCGGCGTCAGTCCGGAGGTCACCCAGCCGGTGCGCGTCGCGCAGCGCGATGCGGCCACGCCGGAGGCCAGGCGCGGGATGATCCTCGGGGTGATGCTGCCCTACTTCCTGATCCTGAGCGCCTTCCTGGGCGGCGCCTACCTGGTCATCGACGTCACCGCGGGCGAACGCGAACGGCAGTCGCTGGAACCCTTGCTGTCCACGCCCGCAGCGCGCGCCGGCATCATGAGCGGCAAGATCCTGGCCGCCATCGCGTTCGGCATGCTGAGCCTGCTGCTGATCCTGGTCGCGCTGAAGCTCAGCTTCACCGTCGCGCCGGGCAAGCTGCGCGTGGTCAACGTCTCGCTGCCGGTGATGCTGCAACTGCTCGGGGTGCTGCTGCCGATGGTGCTGGTCGGCACCACCTTGCTGACCCTGATATCGGCGAGCGTGAAATCCGTGAAGGAAGCGCAGAGCTACATGAGCGTGCTGATGCTGCTGCCGATCATCCCGACCATCATGCTGATGGTGAACCCGATCAAGAACCAGCTGTGGCAGTTCGCGGTGCCGTTCCTGGCGCAGAACCAGATGATCCTGAAGCTGGTGCGCAGCGAGGTGATCTCGATGCAGGAATGGGCGGTCTACCTGGGCGCGAGCTTCGGCCTCGGCCTGGTGCTGTGGTTGCTGGCGGCGCGCCTGTACCACCAGGAGAAGCTTGCGATCTCGGCCTGAGCGATCGCCCTCGCGGAAAACGCGAAAACCCGGCGGCGCCGGGTTTTCGTTTGCACCGGCCAACCCCGCCGGTGATCCGCTCGGCGCCCGGTGCGGCCATGCCGCCCCGGGCGTTCGCGTTCACCCGCCCGGGTTGAAGGCGATGCTGCGGCGGGTGGTGACCGGCGCGCCGACGGGCTGGAAGCGCCACTGGCGCACCGCGGACAGCGCGGCACGATCGAACACCCTGGACGGATTGGACCGCACGACGCGGGCATTGCTGACCGAGCCGTCCGGGTTGACGGTGAACTCCACCTCCACTTCACCGGACTGCCGCGAACGGTATGCGTCGGCGGGGTACTCCGGTGCCGGCGTGCTGACGGCGCGCAGTTCGTTGCTCGGCGGCGGCGTCGCGGGCTGCGCGGGGCGTGCCGGGGCCGGTTGCGCGGGCGCGGGCTGGGCGGCGGTCTGCTCGGCGGCGCGTTGCTGGGCCGCCCGCTGCTCGGCGGCGCGTTGTTCCGCCGCGCGCTGTTCGGCGGCCTGCTGCGCGGCGAGCTGTTGCGCGGCTTGCTGCTGCTGCTGCTGCTGCTGGCGCTCGCGCTCCTCGGCGAGTTGCTTCTGCCGTTCGGCTTCCTGTTCGGCGCTCAGCTCCGCCTGCTCGGCGCGCTGGGCCGCCGTCGACTGCGCTTCTGCGATGGTGCGCTTGAGGCGCTCGAGCGACGGGTGCTGGCTGTTGGCCTTGTCGATCAGCACGTAGAGCCGCTGCGCTTCGGCGAAGTCCTCGCGGTCGCGGCTCTGTTCGGTGGCGATCACCACCATCGGCATGAGGTCGGTCAGGGCGCTGGACACGCCCGCGTCGCCCGGCACCTTTTCCCGCAGCGCCAGGTAGTACTCCATGGCGTTGTCGCCGGCCGGCGCGTAGAGCCTGGATTCGGCGTAGGCCGTGCGCGCCTTTTCCCGCAGCTGTTCCGGCGTGAGCGCGGCGAGCGCGGCGGAAGCCTCGTCGACCTGCTGCTCGGCCGTGGCGGCGTCGGCCGGCGCGTCAGCCGCCGGACCCGCGGCCTCGTCCTTCTTGCAGGCCGCCACGCTGCAGGCCACGAATGCGACCAGCGCCAGGCGCAGGATCACCTTCGTCGACGCGGTCTGGTTGGTATTGGAACTGGACATCGAGTACTTCCCCCTGTTGGTGCCATCGAGACGCAAGTGCGTAGGACGCGGCAGTCCGGGCCATTTGTCAACAAGCAGACCGGCCGAATGGGGCCGGGGCGCTACTTGCCGATGCAAAACGTGGAGAAAATGTGACCCAGTAGCGCATCGGGCGCAACTTTGCCGGTGATCTCGCCCAAGGCGTCGTGGCTGCCGCGCAAGGCCTCCGCGGCCAGGTCCAGGGCCTGCCGGCGCAGCGCCTCGTCGGCGGCTTCGAGCTCGGCCGCCGCGCGGTCCAGTGCCTGGACATGCCGCGCGCGGGCCGTGAACGCGCCCTCGGACCCCTCTCCTGCCGCGCCGAATGCCTGCTCGCGCAGGGCGGCATGCAGTCCCGCCAGGCCATCGCCCCGGCGCGCCGAGATGCGCAGCACGCCCGCGGCGGCCGGCGGAGCGTCGTCCGGCAACAGGTCCGCCTTGTTGTGCACCCACAACGTGGCCGTGGCCTGGGCGGCCGCGGCCGCGGCTTCCTCGCGCCCGGCCGCCGGGTCACGCGCATCGAGCACCACGATCGCCAGTTCCGCGCGCTCGAGTTCCATGCGCGCCCGGCGCATCCCCTCGCGCTCGATGCTGTCGCCCCCGGCGTGCAGTCCGGCGGTGTCGACCAGGGTCAGCTCCAGGCCGTCCACGCGCACCGTTTCGCGCAACAGGTCTCGCGTGGTGCCGGCGACATCGGTGACGATCGCGCGCTCGCTGCCCGCCAGCGCGTTCAACAGCGAGCTCTTGCCGGCATTGGGCGGGCCGACGATCACGGCGTGCATGCCGTCGCGCAGTTTGCAGCCACCGTGCGCCGCGTCGCGCAATGCGGCCAGCGCGTCGCGCATCCGCGCCAGTCGTGCCTGCACGGCGTCCATGCCGAGCGTTTCGAGGGGTTCGTCGGCGAAGTCGATCATCGCCTCGACATGCACCCGCAGGGCCAGCAGCTCGTCGGCGATGGCGTCGACGCGCTGCGAGAACACGCCGTCGAGCGCGCGACGGGCTGCGCGGGCAGCGACGAGGTCGCCGGCGGCGATCAGGTCGGCGACGGCCTCGGCCTGCGCAAGATCGAGCTTGCCGTTGACGAAGGCGCGCTCGCTGTATTCGCCGGGCCGCGCCATGCGCGCGCCGAGCGTGCAGCAGCGGGCCACGAGTGCCTGCAGCACGGCGGGGCTGCCGTGGGCCTGGAATTCGGCCACGTCCTCGCCGGTGAAGCTGGCCGGCGCGGCGAAACGCAGCACGATGCCGTCGTCGATGGTCTCGCCGGCGGCATCCACAAAGCGCGCATGGCGCACCCGGCGCACGGGCGGCACGAAGCCGCAAAGCGCGCCGGCGATCGCGGCCGAACCGGGGCCGGAGACGCGCACGATGCCGACGCCGCCGGCGCCCGGCGGCGTGGCGATGGCGACGATGGTGTCCGCGCTGTGGTCGGCGGGGGCGGGCATGCGGCTATGGTCGCAGAACGCGGGCCGGGCAGCGGCCCCCCGGCTCCGCGCCGCGCAGTCGCGCGCGGCCTGGGGTCAGGCCTTGGCCGGGGTGTCGTCGCTGTACTTGCGGATCAGCGTCCACTGCTGCAGCAGGCCGAGCGCGCCGTTGGTGACCCAGTACAGCACCAGGCCGGCGGGGAAGAAGATCATGATTGCGCCGAACACGATCGGCATGAACTGCATCATCTTCTGCTGCATCGGGTCCATGCCGGTCATTGGCGAGAGCTTCTGCGTCGCCCACATCACCGCGATGTTGAGCACCGGCAGGATGAACCAGGGATCGGGCGCGGTCAGGTCCTGGATCCACAGCATCCACGGCGCGTGGCGCAGCTCCACCGACTCGAGCAACACCCAGTACAGCGCGAGGAAGATCGGCATCTGCAGCAGGATCGGCAGGCAACCGCCGACCGGGTTGATCTTCTCCTTCTTGTACAGCTCCATCATCGCGGTCTGGAACTTCTGGCGGTCGTCGCCGTAACGCTCCTTGAGCTGGGCGATGCGCGGCTGGAACTTGCGCATCTTCGCCATCGACTTGTATTGCGCCTTCGACAAGGGGTACAGCGCCAGCTTGACCAAAACCACCAGGCCGACGATGGCCCAGCCCCAGTTGCCGAACAGCGCGTGCAGGTGGTTGAGGACCCAGAACAGGCCTTCCCCGAGCACGGCGAAGAGCGAGAAGCGGCTGTAATCCACCGCGCGATCGAGCCCGGGCACGGCCTGGGCCTTGATCTGGTCGACCAGCTTCGGGCCGACCCAGAGTCGCGCTTGCGTGGCCGCCTGCGCGCCCGGCGCGACGCTGAGCCCAGGCCCGACCTCGCGGATGAGGTTGTGCTGCGCACCGCTGCTGCGGTCGACGTCCAGCGACAGCGTCGCGTCGTCTCCCGCTGCGGGGATCCAGGCGCTGAAGAAGTGGTGCTCCAGCATGGCGATCCAGCCGCCGCGCGCCGGCTGCTCGACACGACCATCGTCGAGGAAATCGTCGTAGGCCCGGCGGTCGTAGCCGTCCTGGGCACTGAACCAGGTGGCGCCGTTGAAGCTGAAGGACTCGGGGTTGGTCATGCCGCGGTCGAGCTGCGGCGGCACCCGGTTGAGCTGGCGGTACACGTAGCCTTGCCACGGCTGCGCGCCGCGGTTGACGACGGTGTCCTCCACCTCGAGGGCATAGCTGCCCCGGGTGACGGTATAGGTGCGCCGGATGGTCACGCCGTCCGGCCCGCGCCAGACGAACGGAACCACCAGCGTATCGGCACCATCGGCGAGGGTGTAGGCGGTTTGCGGCGTCTCGGGGACGAAGCCCTGGGCGTGGGTCGGCGCCGGATTGGCCTGGCTGACCCAACCGCTCTGGGCGGTGTAATAGCTGCCGGGTTCGGTGCTGAACAGGCGCACCGGGGGACTGCCAGCCTCGCGGGTGCGCGGGAAGCGCAGCAGGTCGGCCTGGCGCACGGTCCCGCCGTCGATTTCAAGCCGCAGCACGTCGGTGGTCACGGTCACGACGGTGCCGTCGGCGGTGGACGGGCCGGCAGGCGCGGCCCCGGGGTCACCGACGGCCGCCGGGGCGCTTGGCACCGCGGGACCGGTGCCCGGATCCGGCGTCGCGACCGGCGCTGCCGGGAGCGCACCGTCGGTCGCCCGACCGCTTGCCGCCTGGCTGCTCTGCGCAGCGGCCGCATCCGGCGCGGCCTGCTCCTTGTTCCACTCCATCCACAGCAACACCGCCACCATCAGCCAGGCGAAGATCAGGAAGGTGCGGGTCTGGTTCATCAGGCAGGCAAGCTCATTCGCCGGACGGGTCCGGGTGGGAAGGGTGTGGCGGGGGATCGCCCGGCATTGTGCCGTCCGCGCCGGTCGCCGGCAATGCGCCGGCGCGGCGCAAGAGCGCGACGAGGTCCGCCGCCAGCGCGTGGTTTTCCTGTTGCGCCGCCGCCGGACGCGCCACGACGACGTACGCGCCGTCGCGCAATTGCCCCCGCAACATGCGGAACGAGGCGCGCAGCACGCGCTTGATGCGGTTGCGCCCGACCGCGCGCTTGTCGACCTTGCGCGACACCGCCAGGCCCAATCGCGGTGGCGGGACGTCGCGCTGCCAGTGCAGCGCCAGCCAGGGCGAGGCGGTGCGGTGGCCTTGCGCGAACACGCGGTCGAATTCGGCGCGCGCGCGAACGCGGGCTTGGCGTGGCAAGCCGCGTGCGGAGTCGGTCATCGGAACAGCGGAGGGCGGCGGCGCGACAGGCGGCGGCCCGCCGGCCTCGACGGCGGCGGCCTCAGGCCGTCAGGCGCTTGCGACCCTTGGCGCGGCGGCGCGCGAGGATCTTGCGGCCGTCGGCGGTCTTCATCCGGGCACGGAAGCCGTGGTCGCGCTTACGCTTGAGGTTGCTGGGCTGGTAGGTGCGCTTGGTCGCCATGGCGGTTGCTCGGGTGCTGGTGTAACGGAGTGAACCGGCGATTTTAGGTGGCTGGACGGGATTCGGTCAAGCCGACTGGCCGGGCACCGTGGAATCGGGGCGGCTGCGGCGTCCCCTGCGGGACAGGAGGCCGTGCCGTGTCGATGCGCATGGCCGGGGTCGGGACGCAGTGGTAGTCTGCCTTCCCCCCTCCCCCGGTGGCCGCGTGGCCCGTGTCGTCCGCGCGACCCGGCCGAAGGCGGAACCGCTTCCTGCCCCGAAGTCGTACCCCTATGGACGCCTGGCCCCGCTGCCTCGAACGTTTGGAAGCCGAGTTCCCGGCCGAGGACGTCCACGCCTGGCTCAAACCTCTGCAGGCCACCCGCCGCGACGACACCACCGTGCTGTATGCGCCCAACGCCTTCGTCCGCGACGAGGTCCGGGACCGGTACCTGGAGCGGATCCGCGAGCTGCTGGGCCACTTCGCCGGCAGCCCGGAGGTGGCGCTGGAGATCGGATCGCTGCCCCGCCCCGCCGCGATCGCGCCCGCACCGGCGCCCGGGGCGGCGCGCGCGTTCGGGGGCGTCGAGTTCCAGGGCAACCTCGACGGCCACTACAGTTTCGACAACTTCGTGGAGGGGCGCAGCAACCAGCTCGGGCGTGCCGCCGCGTGGCACGCCGCGCAGAAACCCGGGGACCGGGCCCACAACCCGCTGCTGCTCTACGGCGGCACGGGGCTGGGCAAGACCCACCTGATGTTCGCGGCCGGCAACGCCATGCGCGCCAGCAACCCGGGGATGCGCGTCCTGTACGTGCGCAGCGAACAGTTCTTCAGCGCGATGATGAAGGCGCTGCAGGAAAAGGCGATGGACGGCTTCAAGCGCCAGTTCCAGCAGGTCGATGCGCTGCTGATCGACGACATCCAGTTCTTCGCCGGCAAGGACCGCACGCAGGAGGAGTTCTTCCACACCTTCAACGCGCTGTTCGACGGCCGCCAGCAGATCATCATGACCTGCGACCGCTTCCCGCGAGAGGTCGACGGCCTGGAGCCGCGGCTCAAGTCGCGCCTGGCATCGGGGCTTTCCGTACCGATCGATCCGCCGGATTTCGAGACGCGGGCACAGATCGTGATGTCCAAGGCCGCCGAGCGCGGCACCGAGATCCCCGAGGACGTCGCCTTCCTGCTGGCCAAGAAGATGCGCTCCAACGTCCGGGACCTCGAAGGCGCGTTGAATACCCTGGCCGCCCGCGCCAACTTCACCGGCCGCCCGATCACCGAGGAGTTCGCCCAGGAAACCCTGCGCGACCTGCTGCGCGCCCAGCAGCAGTCCATCGGCATCGCCAACATCCAGAAGACCGTGGCAGACTACTACGGCCTGCAGATCAAGGATTTGCTGTCCAAGCGGCGGACACGTTCGCTGGCACGGCCGCGGCAGGTCGCGATGGCCTTGGCCAAGGAACTGACCGAACACAGCCTGCCGGAAATCGGCGACGCGTTCGCCGGCCGCGACCACACCACGGTGCTGCACGCCTGTCGCCAGATCCGGACCCTGCAGGAGACCGACGGCAAGCTTCGGGAGGACTGGAACAAGCTGATCCGCAAGCTGAGCGAATAGCCGGGTGCCTCGCCCGGCAAGGCCCTCCGGGAAGCTGTGGACAACTCGTGGATGGATCGGCCCGCGTCAAGTTGTCCACAGGATGCCAACCCGTCACTGTCGCGGTTATCCTGCCTTTTTCAAGACCATAAAAACGTTACAAATCAACAAGTTAACACGGTTACCAACCAGTATTCCCGACACCAGCACCACCAGCTTTTGATTCTTATCCATCCTTGATACCGCACCAAAGGGGAAGACACCGGCATGCGTTTCAGTCTGCAGCGGGAAGCGTTCCTGAAGCCTCTGGCCCAGGTCGTGAATGTGGTCGAACGGCGGCAGACCCTGCCGGTGCTGGCCAACCTCCTGGTCGTGGTCGACGGTGACCAGCTGTCGCTGACCGGAACCGACCTGGAGGTCGAGATGGTGGCGCGTTGCGCGGTCGACCAGGCCGAGGACGGCGAGACCACGATCCCCGCCCGCAAGCTGTTCGACATCGTCCGCGCCCTGCCCGACGGCAGCAAGGTGACCGTGTCGCAGCAGGCGGACGGGCAGCAGGGCGACAAGATCACGGTGCAGGCCGGTCGCAGCCGGTTCACGCTGGCAAGCCTGCCGGCCAACGACTTCCCGTCCATCGACGAGGTCGAGGCCAATGAACGGGTCAACGTGCCCGAGGCCGCCCTCAAGGAGCTGATCGAGCGTACCGCGTTCGCAATGGCCCAGCAGGACGTGCGCTACTACCTCAACGGCTTGCTGTTCGACCTCGGGGAAGCCCGCCTGCGCTGCGTCGCCACCGACGGGCACCGACTGGCCCTGTGCGAGACGGCGCTCGAGGACGATGTGCAGACCAAGCGCCAGATCATCGTGCCGCGCAAGGGCGTGACCGAGCTGCAGCGCCTGCTCGAGGGCGGCGAGCGCACCCTGGAGCTGGAGATGGGCCGCAACCATATCCGGGTCAAGCGGGACGACGTGACGTTCACCAGCAAGCTCATCGATGGCCGGTTCCCGGATTACGAGGCCGTGATCCCGATTGGCGCCGATCGCGAGGTCCGCGTCGACCGCGAAAGCCTGCGCGCGGCCTTGCAGCGCGCCGCGATCCTGTCGAACGAGAAGTACCGTGGGGTCCGCCTGGAAGTGTCGCCGGGCCTGGTGAAGATCAATGCGCACAATCCGGAGCAGGAGGAGGCGCAGGAAGAGGTCGAGGCCGACACCAAGGTCGACGGACTGGCGGTGGGATTCAACGTCAACTACTTGCAGGATGCACTGACCGCCTTGCGCGACGAGACCATCGTGATCGCCCTGCGCGACGCGAATTCGTCGGCCCTGGTCCGTGAATCGAGCAGCGAAAAATCCCGCCACGTGGTCATGCCGCTGCGGCTGTGACTCCCTCGCAAGGCACGCCAGGGACCCGCGGACGCGGTGTTCCACGTGAAACCAAGACGCCCGGGCCCCCCCGGGCGTTCTTGCCTGCGAGCCCCGGCCGGGCGCGGAGCGACCTCGGATGAAGGCGCAACGGCTCGAAATCCGGAACCTGCGCAGCCTGCGCCAGGCGTGGCTGGACCCCGACCCGCGCTTGAACCTGCTGGTGGGCGACAACGGCGCCGGCAAGACCAGCGTGCTCGAAGCCCTGCACGTGATGGCCTATGGGCGCAGCTTCCGTGGCCGCATCGGCGACGGGCTGGTCCGGACGTCCGCAGACGCGCTGGAGATCTTCGTGCAATGGCAGGAGGACGGGCAGGACAGGATCCGCAAGGCGGGATTGCGCCATGGCGGGCAAGACTGGGAGGGGCGCCTCGATGGGCTGAAGGTCGCGCAACTCGGCGAACTATGCGCCGCGCTGATGGTGGTGACGATCGAGCCCGGCTGCCATGCACTGGTATCCGGAGGTGGCGAGCCAAGGCGGCGCTTCATGGACTGGGGGTTGTTCCACGTGGAACAGGGCTTCCTGGCGGACTGGCGGCGCTATGCCCGGAGCCTCAAGCAGCGCAATGCTCTGCTGAAAGCGCGAACGCCCGCGTCGCAACTGTTGCCCTGGGAGCTTGAACTGGCCACAGCCGGCGAACGACTGACCCGGGCCCGCCGCCTCTACCTGGAACGCCTCGAGGCCTCCGTGGCCTGGGCCATGGACGCCCTGGCGCCCGGCCTGGGCGCGCCACGCCTGGAATTCCACCCTGGCTGGCGCCAGGACGAGGTCTCCCTGGCCGATGCCCTGGTCAATGCCCAGGAACGTGACCGCAGCTTGGGGTATACCAGCATCGGGCCGCACCGCGGCGACTGGCGCCTGCGCCTGGAGGGGCTGCCCAACGATGAACCCCTGTCGCGAGGGCAGGCGAAGATCGCCGCCATCAGCTGCCTGCTGGGCCAGGCCAGGGATTGCGCGACGCAGCGCGGCGATTGGCCGATCGTCTCGGTGGACGACCTGGCTTCCGAGCTGGACCGGTCTCACCAGCGCCGCCTCGTGGAAACCCTCGTGTCCACGGGCGCACAGGTCTTCATGACCGGTACCGAGGAGCCTCAGGCGGTTGCCGGCCACGCGGGACGGGTGTTCCACGTGGAACATGGCGTGGTGGCGGCCTCCCCTGCGACCTGACCGGCGTAAGGCCCGCCGGGATGGTATAATTCTGGTTTCGTGCCCCTATAATTAATGTGTCGTCGACGAGTGCGTCCCGGACGTGCTCGCCGACCGGCGCCTGTGCCCGTCCCGGACAGCCCGCCGCCGAGGAACCCGGCCCCCGAATCCAGCACCTCGCGGTGCCCACCACCAGACCCCGACGAATGACTGACGATGCGATCCGCGGCGCCGAAGGCGCCAATACCTACGACTCGAGCAAGATCACCGTGCTGCGCGGCCTGGAGGCGGTACGCAAGCGTCCGGGCATGTACATCGGCGATGTCCATGACGGCACCGGCCTGCACCACATGGTGTTCGAGGTGGTCGACAACGCCATCGACGAGGCGCTGGCCGGACACGCCGACGACATCGTGACAACGGTGCACGAGGACGGCTCGGTCTCGGTGTCCGACAACGGACGCGGCATCCCGGTCGACACCCACAAGGAAGAGGGCGTTTCCGCCGCCGAGGTCATCATGACCGTGCTGCACGCCGGCGGTAAGTTCGACGACAACAGCTACAAGGTGTCCGGCGGACTGCACGGCGTCGGCGTGTCGGTGGTGAACGCCTTGTCGGAGAAACTTACCCTCGACATCTGGCGCGAGGGCCAGCACCACCAGCAGACCTACGTCATGGGCGAGCCCGTGGCGCCGCTGCAGGCCACCGGCCCGTCGGAACGCCGTGGCACCTTGCTGCGCTTCTGGCCTGCGTCGAGCATCTTCACCGACACGCAGTTCCACTACGACATCCTGGCCAAGCGCCTGCGCGAACTGTCGTTCCTCAATTCCGGCGTCAAGATCACCTTGATCGACGAGCGCGGCGAGGGGCGTCGCGACGTGTTCCAGTACGAGGGCGGCATCCGCTCCTTCGTCGAGCACCTGGCGCAGCTCAAGACCCCGCTGCATCCGAACGTCATCTCCGTCACCGGCGAGCAGAACGGCATCACCGTCGACGTCGCCCTGCAGTGGACCGACAGTTACCAGGAAACGATGTTCTGCTTCACCAACAACATCCCGCAGAAGGACGGCGGCACCCACCTGATCGGATTCCGCGCGGCGCTGACGCGCACGCTGTCGAACTACATCGAGCAGAACGGGATCGCCAAGCAGGCGAAGGTCAACCTGTCGGGCGACGACATGCGCGAGGGCATGATCGCGGTGCTCTCGGTCAAGGTGCCGGACCCGAGCTTCTCCTCGCAGACCAAGGAGAAGCTGGTCAGCTCCGACGTGCGTCCGGTGGTCGAGCAGACCTTCGGCGCCAAGCTCGAGGAATTCCTGCAGGAGCATCCGAACGAAGCACGCGCGATCGCCGGCAAGATCGTCGATGCCGCGCGTGCGCGCGAGGCCGCGCGCAAGGCCCGCGACCTCACCCGCCGCAAGGGCGCGCTGGACATCGCCGGCCTGCCGGGCAAGCTCGCCGACTGCCAGGAGAAGGATCCGGCGCTGTCCGAGCTGTTCATCGTCGAGGGCGACTCGGCCGGCGGTTCGGCCAAGCAGGGCCGCAACCGCAAGACCCAGGCGATCCTCCCGCTCAAGGGCAAGATCCTCAACATCGAGCGCGCGCGCTTCGACCGCATGCTCGCCAGCGCCGAGGTCGGCACGCTGATCACCGCGCTGGGCACCGGCATCGGCAAGGACGAGTACAACCCGGACAAGCTGCGCTACCACCGCATCATCCTGATGACCGACGCCGACGTCGACGGCAGCCACATCCGCACCCTGCTGCTGACCTTCTTCTACCGGCAGATGCCGGAGCTGATCGAGCGCGGCCACATCTACATCGGCCTGCCCCCGCTGTTCAAGGTCAAGCAGGGCAAGACCGAGCTGTACCTCAAGGACCAGGCGGCGCTCGATGCCTACCTGGCCGCCAACGCGGTCGAGGGAGCTTCGCTGGTCCCCGCCGAGGGCGAACCGCCGATCGAAGGCGCGGCGCTGGAGCAGCTGCTGCTGGCCTTCGCCGGCGCGCGCGACGCGATCGCCCGCAACGCACACCGGTACGACCCCGCGGTGCTGGAGGCGTTGATCGACTTCACGCCGCTGGATGCCGACAGCTTCGCGCGCAATACCGACGAGCGCCACGAACTCGATGCGCTGGAGAAGCGCATCAACCGCAGCGGCCAGGGCAAGCCGCGCTACACGCTGGAACTTCAGCCCGGCGACGACACGCGCGCCGCGGCCCTGCTGGTCAATCGCCAGCACATGGGCGTGGAGACGATCCAGCCGATCGCGCTGTCGACCTTCCAGAGCGGCGAGCTGCGCGCACTGCGCGACGTCGCCCTGCTGCTGCATGGCCTGGTCCGCGAGGGCGCCCGGATCATGCGCGGCAATCGCAGCCAGCCCGTGGAGAGCTTCGCCGAGGCGCAGGCCTGGTTGCTGGACGAAGCCAAGAAGGGCCGGCAGATCCAGCGCTTCAAGGGCCTGGGCGAGATGAACCCCGAACAGCTGTGGGAAACGACGGTCAATCCTGAAACGCGGCGCCTGCTGCAGGTCCGCATCGAGGACGCGGTCGCCGCGGACCGGATCTTCAGCACCCTGATGGGCGACGTGGTCGAGCCGCGCCGCGAGTTCATCGAGGAAAACGCGCTGAAGGTCGCGAACCTGGACGTCTAGCGCCGTCGCCCTCGCGCTGGCGGGGCGTGTTCCTCGTGCAAACAGGGAGGTGCCGTATGCCGGCGCCACCGGCGCCCGGGCGTCTTCCACGAACGCCGGCCGGGGTGCGCCGATGCGGCCGGAATCGGGCTCCCGCGCGGTCGCCCTCCAGGCTGAGCAAGGCAGTCAGCGATTGACGCCCCCTTCAAGTGGCATCGCCTACAACGGGCGGACCTTTCACGGAGTCCGGCCAATGAAACGCATGATCCTGGGTGTCGCCATCGCGGTCGCGGTCGGCGGCTGCGCGACCACCACCTCACCCACCGGGCGCACCCAATACGTCGGTGCCGTGCCGCAAGCCCAGCTCAACCAGCTCGGGGCGCAAGCGTTCGCCCAGATGAAGGCGCAGAAGCCGCAGACCAGCGACTCCCGGCAACGGGCCTACGTGCAATGCGTGGTCGACGCCGTGGTGCGGGAACTGCCGGCGAACTGGCGGGGCGGCTGGGAATCGGCGGTGTTCGCCGACAAGGACGCCAACGCCTTCGCGCTTCCCGGCGGCAAGGTCGGCGTCTACACCGGCATCTTCACCGTCGCGCGCAACCAGGACCAGCTGGCGGGCGTGATCGCGCACGAGATCGGCCACGTCGTGTCGCGCCACCACGATGAGCGCATCACCCGCCAGGCCGGCGCGGCAGGCGCCCTGCAGGTGGTGAGCGGATTGCTGGGCTCCCGCTACGGACAGGGCGCGGCCCAGGCCGCGGCGCAGGGTGGCGGCATCCTCGCGCAGACCGGCTTCCTGCTGCCCGGGTCGCGTGCCCAGGAGACCGAAGCCGACGTCGTCGGCCAGCAGTTGATGGCCAAGGCCGGGTTCGACCCTCGAGCGGCGGTGACGTTGTGGCAGAACATGATCGCCGCCGGTGGGGCGCGCCCGCCGGAATGGGTCTCGACCCACCCCGATCCGCGCGCGCGCATCGGTGAGCTGCAGGCCCGCGCCCAGGGGCTGATCCCGACGTACGAACAAGCCAGGGCCACGGGTCGCCGCCCGAACTGTGGCTGACGCGGTTGCGGTCGATTAACATCCGGGGCCCTATCCTGCCGGTATCGCGGCTTCGGACCCGACCCGACCGAACCCGCTGCCAGCGTTGACCTCTCCACTCGGCCAGCTCGGCCACCCGCGCCGACCAGGCGATGGGCCCCACCGAGGAATCCCAATGTCCAAGCACCGCCTCCCCCCCCGACTCCTGCTGAGCGCCGCCGTGATGGCGTCGCTCCTGGTGGTCTCGAGCGCCCCCGTCTTCGCGCAGGGCTCCGCCCAGGAGCGCGCGGAAGCGCGCCGCGCCAAGCACGCCGCGGCGAAGGCCGAAACGGAGCAGGTCGCCGCCACGACGGCCGAACCCACCTATCCGTCCGCGACGCGGCAGGAGCCCAATGGCAAGGCGTCGGCCAAGCTCACGCCCAGGCTGCAGAAGTTGTTCGAGGCCTACGACGAAAGCGATCTCGCCGCGGCGCAGGCGATCGCGGACGAGGTCCTGGCCAACCCCGACGCCAATGCCTACGAGAAAGCCATCGCCGCCCGGATCATCGGTTCGATGCACTTGGGCCAGGACGATGCGCGGGCCCAGGCCTACCTGCAGCAGGCCGTCGACTTCAACGGCCTGGGCAACAACGAGCATTACGAGTCGATGCTGATCGTGGCGCAGCTGCAGATGCAGGATGAGAAGTACGACCAGAGCCTGGCAACCCTCGAGAAGTTCCTCGCGGAAACGCGGTCGACCAAGCCCGAGCACCTGGTGCTCAAGGGCAATGCGCTGTACCGGCTGGAACGCTATCCGGAGGCGATCGCCGTGCTCAAGCCGGCCATCGACGCCACGCCGGAGCCGCGCGCCGACTGGACCCAGCTGCTCATGGGCGCGTATGCCGCGTCCGACCAGCCCGAGGAAGCCGCCAGGCTGGCGGAGAAGATCGCCGCCGGCACGCCCAGCGACAAGCGTGCGCAGATCAACCTCGCCGCGACCTACCTGCAAAGCGACCAGTACGACAAGGCCGCGGAAATCTACGAGAAGCTGCGCGCCGCCGGGCAGCTGACCGAGGAACGCGACTACCGCAACCTGTACGCGCTTTACTTCAACGCGCAGGGCAAGGAGGCGCAAGTGGTCACCGTCATCAACGACGGACTCCAAAAGGGCATCCTCAAGCCCGACCACGCGACCTACCAGGCCTTGGCCCAGGCCTACTTCTTCTCCGGCCAGGCGGGCAAGGCGATCGAGGCCTACCAGAAGGCCGCGCCGCTGGCTTCCGACGGACAGACCTACCTCGACCTGGCCAAGATCCTGGCCAACGAAGGCCGGACGGCCGAGTCGAAGCAGGCGGCACAAATGGCACTGGACAAGGGCGTCAAGGACCCCGAGGCTGCTCGCAAGCTGCTGTCGCGCTAGGCCAGGGACGACGATTTTCCCGCCTGTGGTTGGTACACGCAGGCGGGAGTTGGTATAAGCTTGCAGGTTCCCGCGCCCGAAACGGCCCGGTTCCTGACCCCATCGGGGCGCTCGACGCCCAGCCAGACTTGAGTTCCCCCGCATGACGCAACCCTTGACGACGACCGAGCGGCACGATCAGGACGAGGGCCTGAATTGGGCGCGCATCACCGGTTTCACCATGGTGGTGGCCTTCCACGTTGCCGCCGTCCTGCTGCTGATGGCGCCGGTCACGCCGCCTGGTGCCACGGAGGAAGCGGAAGAAGTCACCCAGGTGGTGATCATCGAGCCGCCGCCCCCGCCGCCGCCGCCGCCGCCGCCGCCGCCCGAGCCGCCGAAGCCGCAGGAGATCAAGCAGCTCGCGCCGCCGCAGCCGACCCCGATCCCGCCGCCGCCGGAAGACCCGCCGGTGATCTTCGACACGCCGTCGCCCGTGGATACCCCGGCGCCGCCGCCCGCACCGCCTGCGCCGCCCGCGCCGCAGCCGGACATCGGTGCCAGCGTCGACATCTCTTCCAAGAACATGAATCCCCCCAAGTACCCGCCGGCGGCTTACCGCCAGGGCGTGGAGGGGACGGTGGTCCTGATCGTCGACGTCGACGCCAACGGCAACGTGACCAACGTGTCGATCGAGAAGTCCAGCCGCAACCGCGACCTCGACCGCGCCGCGATGGATGCCGCGCGCAAGTGGCGCTTCAACCCGTCCCGCGTGAACGGCAAGCCCGCCGCGGGCAGGGTCCGCGTCCCCGTCGACTTCACCCTGTCCTGACCCTGGCGCCCCTGGCGCCGGGCCGGGAGCCCGGACATCCGAATCGCTTCAGGCAATACCCGCTCCACGTTCCATCCGTATACCCAAACCACAACATCTAGAAGGTAAGCGTCATGCTGCAGGAAACCACTACCATCGCCCCCGCTGGAAGCAGCAATGCCGAAGGCCTCCAGCAGATGGGCTTCGCAGACATGCTCCAGCACATGGACATCGTCGGCTATGTCGTTCTGGCCACGCTGCTCATCATGTCCGCCATGTCGATCTACTGGATCATCTTCAACTTCATCCGGAACATGCGGCTGCGCGGGTCCTCTGACCGCGTGATCAACACGTTCTGGGAAACCTCCAACGCCCAGGACGCCATCCGCTTCATGGAAGAGCAGCGCAACAGCGAGCCCTTTTCGAAGGTCGCGCTCGATGCCGCCCAGGCCGCCGCGCACCACCAGCGCCATGAAGGCTCGCGTCTGGTCGAGTCGCTCAATCGCTCCGAGTTCGTCGACCGGGCCCTGCGCCAGGCGGTGACCCGCGAGTCGATGAAGCTCGAAGGCGGCCTGACGGTGCTGGCGACGGTCGGTTCGACCGCCCCGTTCGTCGGCCTGCTCGGCACCGTGTGGGGCATCTACCGCGCGCTGCTGCGCATCGGCGCCAGCGGCCAGGCGGACATCGGCGCGGTGGCCGGTCCGGTGGGCGAGGCGCTGATCATGACCGCGATCGGCCTCGGCGTCGCGATCCCGGCGGTGCTGGGCTACAACTTCTTCGTGCGCATGAACCGCGTCACGAACAACAAGCTCGACACCTTCGCGCACGACCTGCACGACTTCTTCGCCACCGGCTCGCGGGTCGGCGAAGTCACGGTCAAGTCCTGATCGACGGCGACTGACGGAGTCCGGATATGGCGTTCAGTACCGATCAAGGCGGCGGCAAGCCGATGGCGACCATCAACGTCGTCCCACTCGTGGACGTGATGCTGGTGCTGCTGATCATCTTCATGGTCACGGCACCGCTGATGGCGCACAAGGTGAAGGTGGAACTGCCGGAGGCCAACCTGGACGAACGTCCCGAGAGCGCCCCCCCGGCCCCGCCGATCACCATCGCGGTCACCGAGAACGGCCAGATCTTCATGAACGACCAGCCGGTCACCACCGCGTTGCTGGAAAGCGCGTTGGCGGTGGAAGCGCAGAAGACGCCGCAACCGCCGGTCAACGTGCGTGGCGACAAGACCACGAAGTACCGCGTGGTCAGCCAGGTGGTCAACATTGCGCAGGCCCAAGGCATGCGCAAGGTTGGCTTCGTCGCCACCCGCGAATCCCAATAACCCGGAGCCCGTTCCATGGCTTTCTCATCCAATGCCGGCGAAGGCCCGATGGCCGACATCAACATCATCCCGCTCGCGGACGTGATGCTGGTGCTGCTCATCATCTTCATGGTCACCGCGCCGCAGCTGTCGTACCCGATCGACATCGACCTGCCGCAGCGGTCGCTGAACCCGCCACCGACCACCGTCGACCCCCCGGAGCCGATCCGCTTGCGCATCGATTCGGCGGGCCAGGTGTTCTGGAACGACAGCCCGACCCCCGTGTCGGCACTGCGCAACATGATGGAGGCCGAGGTCCAGCGTGACGTCAACAACCAGCCGACGCTGGAGATCGACGTCAACGCCGAGGCCGACTACGGCGTGCTGGCCAAGGTGCTGGCGTCCGCCAAGAACGCGCAGATGGTGAAGATCGGCTTCGTCAAGAACTGAACACCCGGGGGGCGTCGCCTGCAGCGCGCCGCCCGGTAGACACCACGCTTACCCGTGATTCGACGCCGCCCATCGGGCGGCGTTTTTTTGTGCTTGCGCGAAAAGGCCGGCCGGGCGTAGCGTCGAGGCATGTGAACCGCCGACAGGAGACGCGCCATGACGTACTCGACAGGTTCCGCCCACGGCCAGGTCGCCGAGATCAACATCATTGCGTTCGGAATGGTCGGAACAATTGCATCGTGCAATTGTTCCGACGTCGCCAGGCCGGGCCAAGCCCGTCTTGGCTCCCGCCGGATCAAACACTTGCGTGTTTGATCCGCGAGCGCGCCATCCATGGCGCGCGGAGCCTCTGAATCCATCAGAGGCTCCGAGTCCGACGTGATGCTGGTGCTGCTGATCATCTTCATGGTCGCGAGCCCGGCCCTGACCCGGCAGATCGACCTCACCTTGCCGAGGACGGATCGGGAGCGGCAGGCGCGCGTCGAGCCACCACCGATCCGCCTGCGCATCGACGGCGCCGGGCAGGTGTACTGGAACGACAGCGCCACGCCGCTGTCCGCCCTGCAGGCCATGATGTCCAGCGAAGTCGCGCGCGACGCCGGCGCGATGCCGCGCCTGGAGGTCGACGCCAACGGCGACAGCGACTACCAGGTCGTGGCCAGCGTGCTGGCCGCTGCGCAAAACGCCGGGATGGCGCGGGTGGCGTTCGCCAGGAAGTAGCCCGCTGCGACCAGATCGCCGGCGCCGATCGCGGCGCCGGCATCGATCACGCCGACGCCGCGTCGACGATCGCGCGATAGCGCCGTACCGTGGGTGCGAGGCCGTCGTACAGCGCTTCGCCGATCAGGGCGTGGCCGATCGAGACCTCGAGGACCCCCGGGACGCCCGCCAGGAAATCGCCAAGGTTGCCCTGGCTGAGGTCATGGCCGGCATTGACCCCCAGGCCCGCTGCCTGCGCCTGCAGCGCGCTGGCGCGGCAGGCCGCCAGCGCCGCCGCCGCGTTGCCCGATGCGTGGGCATCGGCATAGGGACCGGTGTAAAGCTCGATCCGGTCCGCGCCCACGCGGGCGGCCGTCGCCACGTCGCTCCCGGCGTCGGCGAACAGGCTGACCCGGCACCCCATCGCCCGCAGCGCCGCGACCACCGGCACGAGGCGGTCGGCATCGCGCGCGAAGTCGAAGCCATGGTCGGACGTGAGCTGGCCATCGCCGTCCGGCACCAGGGTGGCCTGGTGCGGGCGGTGCTGCTCGCACAGCGCCAGGAAACCGGGATAACCGCTGCGTGGCGCCGCGAACGGATTGCCCTCGAGGTTGAATTCGACATCCCGCGCGCGGCACAGCCCGGCCAGGGCCTGCACATCCTCGGCGCGCGCGTGGCGCGCGTCCGGGCGCGGATGCACGGTCAGGCCATGCGCCCCCGCGTCCAGGCACGCCTGCGCGGCGCGCGACAGGTCGGGTTCGCCGCCGCCGCGGGCGTTCCGCAGCAACGCGATCTTGTTCAGGTTGACGCTCAGCCGTGTCATGCGGGCCGGTTGGGTTCCTAGGCGTGCAATGGGTCGGCCGGTCGCGGCCGGGAGGGCGGCGCTTGGGGATCGGTCAGGCGCCCGGCGGGTCGCCGGCGGAGTCCGCGCCCTGGCGGCGCGCCTCGGCCTGCTCGCGCAGGCGCCGCATCTCCTGCGGGTCGAGCATCTGGCTGTCGTCGCGCGACTGGCTGCCGACGCGCTCGGCGAGCAGGCCCATGACCCAGGCCAGCAGCAGGCCCAGCGCGGCCAGCAGGCAGAACACCGCAAGGAGCATGGACGTGGTCTTGAAGGCGACGGCGAATGCGGCAAGCGCGAGCAGCAGGTACAACCAGGGCATGGCGACGGCCTCCATCCGGCGTGCGGGATCGGTCCACAGTCTAACCCGCGGACCACCGGGGATCGGCCGACGGCACCCCCGCAGGCGCCGCCGGTCGCGCGGCTCAGAGCATCGGCGAGAACAGCCGCGCCAGGGCCTCCGGCAGGCGATGGCGCCAGAAGGAACGGCGGCCGTCTTGCACGCGCACCGAATTGGCGATCTCGTGCTCGATCAGCTGGGCGAGTTCCCGGGCGGTCGCCTTGTCGTCGATCAGCACCGCGACCTCGAAATTGAGCCGGAAGCTGCGGTGGTCGAAGTTGGCGCTGCCCAGGATGCAGGTGGAATCGTCGACCAGCAGCGCCTTGGTGTGCAGCATGCGCGGGCCGTACTCGTAGACCTTGATGCCCGCTTCCATGAGTTCGTCGAAATACGAGCGGGCCGCCTGGGTGACCATCCGCGAGTCGCTCTTCTTGGGGATCAGCAGGCGGACGTCCAGGCCGGCCAGGGCCGCCGACGTCAGGGCCATCATCGCCGCCTCGCCGGGCACGAAGTAGGGCGTGACCAGCCACACGCGCTCGCTGGCCGCGTAGATCGTTGCGACCTGCAGCCGGTGGATGGCCTCCCAGTTCGAATCCGGCCCGGAGGCCAGCACTTGCGCCGGGATGTCGCCCTCGGGCCCGTCGGGGAAAAGCTCCGGGCCGGTGGGCGCCGGATCGCCGGTGGCATAGGCCCAGTCCTCGAGGAACACCAGTTGCAGGGAGTCAACGACGTCGCCCTCGATGCGCATGTGCAGGTCGCGGAACGCTTCGTCCGAGACTTCCTCGTTCTCGTCGTCGGTGATGTTGATGCCGCCGGCGAACCCGATCTTGCCGTCCATGACCGCGATCTTGCGGTGGCTGCGCAGGTTGATCCAGGGCCGGCTGATGGTCCAGGGCTTGGTCGGGTGGAACCAGCAGAACTCGCCGCCCGCGTCGAGCAGGGGCTTGAGGTAGGCCTTGGTGACCTTGATCGAACCCATGGCATCCAGCAGCAGGCGCACCTTGACCCCCGCCCTGGCGCGTTCGGCCAGCGCTTCCAGCACGCGGTCGCCGGTCTGGTCGGGGGCATAGATGTAGTACTCCATGTGCACGTGGTGGCGCGCCTGGCCGATGGCCTCCACCAGCCGGTCGTACTTCTTCGCGCCATCGACGAGCAGCTCGACACGGGTGGCGCGGCTGGTCGGCAGCTTGCAGACGGCCTGTCCCAGGCGGCCCAGCTCGATCACTTCCTGGTTGCTGCGGTCGCGCTCCGGGGCCATCAGGCTTTCCTTGGCCTTCTGCCGCCGGAGCTGCTTGCGCTGGATGCGCTGCGGGCCGAAGAAGAAATAGATCAGGAAGCCCACGTACGGAAGCGCGGCCAGACCGAGGAGCCAGCTGATCGTGGCGACGGGTTCGCGCTTCTGCAGGATGATCCAGCCGCCGAGGCCGACCAGGTAGGCCAGCCAGCCCATCGCCAACCAGGCGCCGAGGTTGTCGATCGCGGTGAACGACGACCACGCGTGTTGCAGCCAATCGGGCATGACGCCGCTCCCTGTCGTCGCGGGGAGTGCGACGGCTCCGGCGTAGGCTAAGCGGCATGGCGCTCCACCGCAAAGCCGTGAACCCGGAGGCCAGGCCGATCAAGGGCCGCGGCGCGGCGTCGTACGCGAAGGGCCGGTTCGACAAGACCCATGCCGAGGCCGAAGACGACGGCTGGGATTGCCTGGTCGAGGCCACGCTCGACGTCGACGGCGCACCGTGCCCGCCGCGACCCGACACCCGGGTACGCGAGGAGCGCGCGCGCCGCATCATCAGCCGCAACGACTCGCCGGACGTCGGCTTCAGCCAGTCGGTGAACCCGTACCGCGGCTGCGAACATGGCTGCGTGTACTGCTTCGCGCGGCCGTCGCACGCCTACCTGGACCTGTCGCCGGGGCTGGATTTCGAGACCCGGCTGTCGGCGAAGACCAATGCCGCGGAATGCCTGCGCGCCGAACTGGCCAAGCCGTCGTATCGATGCGCGCCGGTCGCGCTGGGCATCAACACCGATGCCTACCAGCCAGTCGAGCGCAGCCTCCGGATCACGCGCTCGCTGCTCGAGGTGTTCGCCGAGTGCCGCCATCCGGTGAGCGTGGTCACCAAGGGCGCGCTGGTCACCCGCGACCTGGACCTGCTGGCGCCGATGGCCTCGCAGGGGCTGGCGACCGTGTACTTCTCGATCACCACGCTGGACAACCGCTTGGCGGCGCGGATGGAGCCGCGCGCGACCGCGCCACGCGGCAAGCTGCGCGCGATGCGGGCGCTGGCCGACGCCGGCGTGCCGGTCGGAGTGATGGTGGCGCCGGTGATCCCGGCGATCAGCGACTGCGAACTCGAGGCGATCCTCGAGGCCGCCCATGCACACGGCGCCCGCGCGGCGGGATACGTGCTGCTGCGCCTGCCGCACGAGCTCAAGGACCTCTGGGCCGAGTGGCTGCGATTGCACTACCCGGAGCGCGCCGCGCACGTCACCAGCCTGTTGCGGCAGATGCGCGGCGGCAAGGATTACGACAGCGCGTTCGGCAAGCGCATGCGCGGCGAGGGCCCCTTCGCGGACCTCATCGCCGCCCGGTTCGCGAGGGCGCACCGTCGGCTGGGGTACGGCCGGCTGCCGGCGCTGGACTGCACGCGCTTCGTGGCGCCGCGACAAGCTTCCCCGCAAGGAAATCTGTTCTGAGCAGCCGGGGGTGGCGCGACCCCTGCCTGCCCAGGATGGCCTGCAAACGGAGGGCCTGCCGTCCGGCAGGCGTCCGCCGCGACCCCGCCGCTACCAGGGCAGCATCGGCCCGTCCAGCCAGAGCCAGCGCGCCATCCACGCGCTGACCACCGCGAGCAGCACCGTGAGCGGCGCGCCGACGCGGATGAAGTCGCCGAACCGGTATTGCCCCGGGCCGAGGATCAGCAGGTTGCCGTGGTGGCCGATCGGCGTCAGGAACGCCACCACCGCGCCCAGCGCCGTGCAGACCACGAACGGCGTCGGCGGCATGCCCAGCGATTGCGCCATGGCCACCGCGATCGGCCCCAGCAGCACCGTGGTCGCGGCGTCCGACAGGATTTGGGTCAGCAACGCCGCGCCGGTGAAGCACACCAGCAACACCGGCAGCGCCGGCCACTCGCGCACCAGGGGAAGCAAATGGTCGGCCAGCAGGCGCGCCGTTCCGGTCTGCTCCATCGCGATGCCCAGCGGGATCACGCCCGCGATCATGACGAACACGCGCACGTCGATCTCGCGATAAGCCTGGCCGATGTCGACGCAGCGGAAGACCACCATCGCCACCGCCCCCATCAGGAAGGCGACCGGCACCGGCAGCCATTCGGACACCGCGATCCCGACGGTGGCGGCGAGGATGGCCAGTGCGACGGGCGCGCGGACGCGGCGCTTGCCCTCGCCGGCGAACGGGACGAGCATCAGGAAGCCATGGTGCGCGGCCAGGTCGGCGAACCCCTCCGATTGCCCCCACAGCACCAGCACGTCGCCGGCGCGCAGCCGTGCATCGGCCAGCCGCGGCGGCACCGAGCCGTCGCGTCGCCACAGCCCGGCCACCACGGCCTTGAACTGGCGCGAGAAATCCAGCGATCGGATGCTGCGGCCGATGAACTCGGAGCCCGGTGCGACCACCGCCTGCACCAGTTCGGCGCTGCCATCGACCGCGGGCGCCGCGTCGTCGAGCCGGCCATAGGCGGAGAAGGCGTTGAATGCCAGCCCGTCGTCGTCGCGCAGCGACGCCAGCGCGTCCGCGGAAATCTCGACCAGCAGCACGTCGCCGGTCAGCAGCGGGTGCCGGCTGCCCAGGTCGCCGCGCAGCACGCCGTCGCGCAGCCAGCCCAGGACGCGGAACTTGTGGCCCAGCGCCTTTTCCAGCTCCGCGAGCGGGCGCGTGCTCCAGCGGGATTCCTTCACCACGACCAGTTCCGCGCGGTAGCGGTCCAGGCGCAGGTATTCATCGTCGCCCGAGCGGCCGCTGCGCTTGGGCAGCAACCAGCGGGCGACCAGCATGTAGACGATGCCGATGAAGACCAGGGCCACGCCGATCGGGGTGATCGAGAAGATGCCCAGCCCGGGACCGCCGCTGCGCTCCAGCAGGTTGTCGGCGAGCAGGAAGGCCGGCGCGCTGACCAGCGTCAGCGTCGTTCCCAGCGAGGCGGCGAAGGACATCGGCATCAGCAGACGAGACTCCGACAGCCCGGTGGCGCGCGCGAACCGGCCCAGGATCGGCAGCATCATCGCGGTCACCATGACGTGGTGGCTGAAGGACGCCATCGCCGCCACCGCCGGCATGGTCACGGCGATCGCCCGCGCCTCGCGGCGGCCCGAGGCCCGGCCGATCCACTGGCCGATGTGCTCGGTGATGCCGGTCGCGGCCAGGCCGCCGGAGACCACGAACACCGCCGCGACGATGATCGCCGGTTCGCTGGCGAAGCCGGACAGGGCCTGCGACGGATCCAGCACGCCGGTGACCACCAGGGCGAGCAGGACCAGCATGGCGCTCACGTCGATGCGCACGCGCTCGCTGACGAACAGGTACAGGCCGCCGGCGAGGATGAGCAGGAACAGGATCTGGTCGAGGGTCATGGACATCGCCGGAGGTCGAGGCGCATTGTGCACCTGCGGTATTCACGAAACCTACACCTTGGCCGGCCGGGCGCTTGCTAACTTGCGCCGTCCGAAAGGGAACGTCGTCGCCTTGCCATGCTGAACCCGAACGAGCGCCCGAGAGTCGCGCCAGACAGTCAATTCCACCTGGCCATGGCGTGCTCGGGGATCGGCATGGCCCTGGTCGACGTGGACGCCCGCTGGCTGCAGGTCAATCCCGCGCTGGAGCGCATGCTCGGCAAGGGCGCCGACACCCTGGCCGGCCGCCCCGTGGCGGATGCCGTCCACCCGGACGACGCGGGCGAGCTGCGCCGGCAATGGCAGGCGCTGGCCGACGGCGGCCAGGAGACGCTCGCGGCAAGCCTGCGTTGCCTGCGCCCTGGCGGCGACGTCGTCCACGTGGCACTCCATGCGGGCGTGATGCGGGGCGATGGCGGCGAGCCGCTGTATTTCATCGCCCAGCTGCGCGACGACAGCGCACGGCACGCGGCCGAGGCAGCGCTTCGGGAGATGGACGCCAGCCTGGAGCGGCGCGTCACCGAGCGCACCGCGACGCTCGAGCACGCCGCGCGCCAGCAGGAGCTGTTCGCCCACGGCGTTTCCCACGACCTGCGCGCACCGCTGCGCGCGATCGAAGGCTTCGCGCGCCTGCTGGCGACCCGCTACGGCGACGCTCTGGACGAGGCCGGCCGCGGTTACCTCGATCGCATCAGCGGCGCCGTCGAGCGGATGGGAGGCCTGATCGACTCGCTCCTGGAACTGTCGCGCGCCACGCGCACGGAGCTGAAGGCCGAGGTCGTCGACCTGAGCCTCATCGCCGAATGGACCTACGCCGAACTGCAGGAGAAGGACCCCGGCCGCGACGCGGACCTGCAGGTCCAGCAGGACCTCGTGGTCCGCGGCGACGAGCGCCACCTGAAGCTGCTGTTCGACCACCTGCTGCAGAACGCCTGGAAGTTCTCGCGCGACCGCGAACAGGTGCGGATCCGGGTCAGTGGCGAGCGCCTCGGCGACCGGCTCGTCGTCTCGGTCCGCGACGAAGGCGCGGGTTTCGACATGCGCTATGCTGACAAGGTGTTCGAGCCCTTCCAGCGCCTGCATCCGCCGGAGCAGGGTGGCGGCCATGGACTCGGCCTGGCCATCGCGCAGCGCATCGCCGAGCGCCATGGCGGCCGGATCAGCGCGGAGTCCGCGCCGGGCGAGGGAGCGGTGTTCCGGATCGAACTCCCGGTCCACGACGACAGCGAAGAGATCCAGGCATGACCGACAAACCCATCCTGCTGGTCGAGGACAACCCGGACGACGTCGAGCTCACCCGCATCGCGTTCGCCGAATCCAAGATCGCCAATCCCCTGGTGGTGGTCAGCGACGGCGCCGAAGCCCTGGATTTCCTGTTCGCGCGCGGCCCGCACGCCGACCGCAAGGACCAGCCGCTGCCGTCGATCGTCCTGCTCGACCTCAACCTGCCCAAGGTCGACGGGCGCGAGGTGCTGCAGGCGATCCGCGCGGACGAGCGGACCCGCAACCTGCCGGTGGTGGTGCTGACCACCAGCGCCGAGCCCTTCGACGTCGAGGCCAGCTACGCCCTGGGGGTCAACAGCTACATCCAGAAGCCCGTGGACTTCGAGCGTTTCGTCTGGGCGGTCAAGCAGGTCGGCCTGTACTGGCTGGTGCTCAACCAGCCCACCGAGCGCTGACTCAGCGCGCGCCGAACAGCGCCTCGGCGCGCTGGAACAGGATCCAGCTGGTGGCGATGAACTTGTCGCCACGCTGCGGGCGGTTGCCGCGGTGGGTGTGGGTGAAGGCGGTGGGCGCGAACAGCAGCGATCCCGTGTGCGGCGCCACCTTGCGCTGCTGGAACAGGAACTCGGTCTCGCCCTCGTCGAAGTCGTCGTTGAGGTAGATCGTCCACAACAGGTGGCGATGCAGGGTCTCGGCGCTGCCGTCCTTGGGGTAGAGCTCGCAATGCCAGTACGGGTAGCCGCCTTCGCCGGCGCGGTACCACTGCAGGTTGATCGCGCCGGGGCGCAGGCAGGTGCGGGCCAGTTCGCCGAGCCGCTCGTCGGGCATGCCGGGGAAGTCCTCCGCCGCGAGCCGCCTTGGCTTCCCGTCCTCGCCGGCCTGCTGCAGCATCAGCGGCGCGATCAGGGCCTGCGGATAGCGGCGCAGGTAGGCGAGCAGCCCGGCGTACACCGCGGTGTTGAGCTGTTGCTCGACGTCGGCCCACGCCGCGTCGCCGGTGATGTGCTGGTCGCGGCTGTGCTTGAGTTCCGGGAACACGCCGCCGCCAATGCGCCCGGGCTGCAGGCTGTCGCTGGCGCGCATGCGCGCCACGATCGCGGCGCAGGCCTGCGCATCCAGCGCGCCGTCGGTGACCTCGATGAAGTCCGCGCCGCTCATGCCGCGGAGCCGGCCAGGCCGGCGGCGGGCGCGCGCGCGTCGTGCTCGCGATGGTAGCGCGTCGCCTCCGCGACCTCGTCGCGCGAACCCAGGAACACCGGCACGCGCTGGTGCAGCTCGCCCGGTGCGATGTCGAGGATGCGGTCGCGGCCGTTGGTGGCCGCGCCGCCGGCCTGTTCGACCAGCAGCGCCATCGGGTTGGCCTCGTACATCAAGCGCAGCTTGCCGGCCTTGCCCGGGTCCTTCCGGTCCCTGGGATAGATGAAGACGCCGCCGCGCGTCAGGATGCGATGCACGTCGGCGACCATCGAGGCGATCCAGCGCATGTTGAAGTCCTTGCCCCGCGGGCCCTCCCTGCCGGCCAGCAGATCGCGCACGTAGGCCTGCATCGGCGCTTCCCAGTGGCGCTGGTTGGACATGTTGATCGCGAATTCCTTCGTCTGCTCCGGGACCTGCATGTGCTTGCGCGTGAGCAGGAACGCGCCTTGCTCGCGGTCCAGCGTGAAGGCATGGGTGCCGTGGCCGATGGTCAGCACCAGCATCGTGCTCGGTCCGTAGATGCAATAGCCGGCGGCCACCTGCGCGGTGCCCGGCTGCAGGAAGTGCTCGTCGCACGGCGTGCCCACATCGTCCGGGCAGCGCAGCACCGAGAAGATGGTGCCGACGCTGACGTTGACGTCGATGTTGCTGCTGCCGTCCAGCGGATCGAACAGCAGCAGGTAGTTGCCGCGAGGGTAGGCGTCGGGGATCGGCTGGCAGTGCTCCATCTCCTCCGACGCGCAGGCAGCCAGGTGCCCGCCCCAGGCATTGGCTTCCAGCAGGATCTCATTGGACAGCACGTCCAGCTTCTTCTGCGCCTCGCCCTGCACGTTGACGCTGGTGCCGCCGGCGGCCGCCTCGGCCTCGCCGAGCACGCCGCCGAGCGCGCCCTTGCCGACGGCCACCGAGATGCTCTTGCAGGCGCGCGCCGCGACTTCCAGCAGCAGCCTCAGGTCGGCGCAGATGTGCCCGCGGCGCTCCTCCTCGATGAGGTGGCGGGTCAGGGAGACGGGCGAAGCGTTGGCAGGGGTCATGGCGGCCGGGCGGGGAGGGGGGCGGCCATTGTCGCCGCTGGCGCCGCCGATTTCGAACCGGCGGCGGGACGCCGCGCCCGTGCGCCCCGGCGGCTATTCGCTCGCGGTGGTCGCCAGCTGCACGACCACGCTGCGACCGGCGGCGATGCCGGCTTCGCGGATCTGCTCGCGGGTCTGCTCGGCATCGGCGACGGTGGTCGCCGCGACGGGGGCGCCCCGTGCCCGCAGCGCGGCGGCCACCGCGTCGGTGCGCGACCGCGCGAGGCCGGGGTCCCCGCCTGCATGCCCGACCACGTCCAGCGCGCCGGCCTGCCAGCGGCGCAGGGCCCACGCGATGGCGTCGATGCGCGCGAGCTGCCGCGGCGTGAGCTCGGCGCTGTCGTCGGCGAAGCCGATCCGCGGCAGCGGCTGCAGTGCCGGCAGGACGCGCACCTGCAGCGGCCTGGCGGCGTCACGTCCCGCCGCGGCACTGGCCGTGGCCGCCGGGACGGCGTTGAGATCGCGTTCCAGCGCGTGCGCGGCGACCAGGTCCAGGCCCGCATCCGGCGCAAGCTGCCAACGCGCGGCGCGTCCGCCGTCGAGGACTTCCAGGGTGCCGAAATGGCCCAGCGCGCGCTGGCGCATGGCGATCAGCGCGGCGTCGTGCGCCTCCCGGCTGGCCGCGTCGCGGGTGGCGGCCGTCTGCAGTTCGGCGACGCTGTTGCGCAGCTCGGACAGGGTGGATTGCTCGCGCTGCAGGCGCGCCATGTCGGCGGTGTGGACTTCCTGCAGCTGCACGGTGACGGGCCGGCCGAGCCGGTCCTCCAGGGTGCGCTCCAGCCGCGGCGCCAGGTCCGGCCGGCCCTCCGGCGTCAGCAGCACCGCGTCCACCTGGATGGTCTTGCCACCCGCGTCGACCCGCAGCGTGGTGATGCGGCCGCCGCCCTCGCGCGCGGCCGCCTCGAGCGTGCTGCGTACCGTGGACTGGGCCAGGGTGCGCGCGGCGATGTCGCGCAGGGCCAGGCCCAGCGGGATCGACAGCAACAGGAAGGCGCCGATGATCAGGCCGGCCTGAAACGCCGACTGCTTGGGCGTGTCGCCGGCGCCGAAGCCGTACCAGCGCGCCATGATCGTCACCGACAGCGCGATGGCCAGCAGGTTGGTCATGAACAGGAACGAGGCGCCCCCCGCGACCTGCCAGTTGCCGACCGCCAGGCCGTAACCCACCACCGCCAGCGGCGGCATCAATGCGGTGGCGATGGCGACGCCGACGATGGTCTCGCCCTTGCGGGTGATCGTTGCGTACGCACCGGCCAGTCCGGAGAAGATCGCCACCAGCAGGTCGAACAGCGTCGGTTCCGTGCGCGCGATGATCTCCGCGGTCGGTTCCTGCAGGGGGGACATCCAGACGATGGCGAAGCAGATCCCCACCGCGAGCACGACACCCACCGCCATGGTCCGCAGCGCCGAGCGCAAGGTGCGCAGCTCGAACGTGGCCAGCGCCATGCCCATCTCGACGATCGGCCCCATCAGCGGCGAGATCAGCATCGCGCCGATGATCACCGCGCCCGAGCCCTGCAGCAGGCCGAGCATCGCGATGCCCGCCGACATCAGGGTCATGAAGGCGTAGCGCGGCCCGAGCTCCCCGGCCTCGTCGACGTGCGCCAGCACCTCGGTGCGGTCGACGTTGGCGAACAGGTGCTCGCGTCGCCACTTGCGGGACCAGCGCCACCAGGCTTCCGTACGAGTCATCCGGTCCGCCCGGGAGAAGATGGCTGGAAGCTTACCGGTTGTCGTGCACGGGAGTCAGCGTCCATCCCCCAACCGCGGGGGACGTGGCTCCCGTGGGGCCTGCAGCACGTGGCCTTCCGCCGCGACGTTGCGCGGCACCCGGGGACCGACTGGACCCGGGCTGGCGTCGACGCGCCCCCGCGTCGCGTGCGGGTGTCAGGTGTCGGCGTCGGTCGCCCACCCCTCGCCCGTGCCGCGGTGGTAGACCTTGTCGCCATCGAGCACGGTGCCGGCGGGAATCGATTCCTGCTCGGCCAGCCGCGCGTAGATCGGGGTGAAGTCGGGGCGGGTCGCTTCGATCAGCTGCTCGAAGCTGTCGATCACGAAGTAGGTCTTCTGGTAGGTGTCGATGCGGTAGCGCGTGCGCATGATGCGTTCGAGGTCGAAGCCGATGCGGTTGGGCGCGTCGGAGTCCAGGCAATGGATCGACTCGCCCTTGCTCGAGACGATGCCGCTGCCGTAGATGCGCAGCGCGCCGTGCTCGCGGATCAGCCCGAACTCCACCGTGTACCAGTACAGGCGGGTCAGGTTCTGCAGCGCGTCGGCGCCGATGCCGTGCGCCTTGACCCCGCCCTGGCCGTAGGCCTGCATGTAGTCGCCGAAGACCGGGTTCATCAGCAGCGGCACGTGGCCGAACAGGTCGTGGAACAGGTCGGGTTCCTCGATATAGTCGATCTGGTCCGGCCGCCGGATCCACCAGGTCACCGGGAAGCGGCGGTTGGCGAGGTGGTCGAAGAAGTCCAGTTCCGGCAGCAACCCTTCCACGCCCATCAGCGTCCAGCCCGTGGCCGCTTCGAGCACTTCGTTGAGGTCGGAGAATTTCGGGATGCGATCCGGCGTCATGCCCATCGCGTCCTGCGCCTGCAGGAAGGCATCGCTGGCGCGCCCGTGCAGGATCTCGCGCTGCCGCGCGTACAGCGTGGTCCAGGTGGCGTGGTCGTCGTCGCTGTAGTCGTCCCAGGGTTGCTCGACGATGCCGGTGGCGTAGACCGGGACCTTGCCCTTGTCGGTCTGCAGGTTCTCGACGCGGCGCGGCGTGGTGGACATGGCAGGGCTCCTGGACGTGGGTGGACGGTCGGGATCGACCACCGCTTGCGGATTGCGACGTGCGGATTGCGAAGCCTCCACCGCCCCGGGGCGGGTGCAAGGCCGCTTTCAGGGTATCGTCCCTTGCCTGCAAATGGGTTGCAAAGTTGCGGCGATGGTGGGAATTCGCGCAATATCGAAGCGTCATCCGGCAGGAGCGCACAACATATGACCACAGCACCCGAGCTGGACCGCATCGACCTGCACATCCTTGCCGAACTGCAGCGCGCCGGCCGGCAAAGCAACGCCGATCTCGCCGAGCGGGTGCACCTGTCGCCGTCGGCCTGCCTGCGCCGGGTGCAGCGGCTGGAACGCGAAGGCGTGATCGCCGGCTACCGCGCCGAGGTCGATGCCGAACGCGTCGGCCTGGGCTTGCAGGCCTTCGTGCGCGTGCAGCTCAACCACCACGACGCCGCCTCGGTCGCCGCCTTCGCCGAATTCGTCGGGCACTGGGACGAGGTCGTCGCCTGCCACGCCCTGACCGGCGACATGGACTACCTGCTGCAGGTCGCCGTGCGCGACCTGGACCACTTTTCCCGCTTCCTGCTCGACCGCCTGCTCACGCAGGCGGGGGTGGCCGACGTCAATTCAAGCTTCGTGCTGCGCACGGTCAAGGCATTCCGCGGGTTGCCGGTGGCGCAGTAAGGCGTGCCGCCGGCGCCAACTCATCCCCGCCCCGGACGGGCGCAGTCGAGACCTCGGGGCAAGGACAGGCTATAAAGCGCGACCTGCGACGCAAGGACGAACGCCTGGATGACGCTGCTCGCGCCCCCCAAACGCCACCTCTGGGTCTGGTTCCTCTGGCTGGCGGGCTTCTATTCGACCTGGGCTTGGCTGGTGTTCGGGCAAGGGCATTGGGACGAGGCGAAGGCGCACTGGCCGATCGCGCTGGCGATGGCCTTCGGCAGCTACATCGCCGGCTCCACGCCGATGGGCGGGGGCACGGTGGGCTTCCCGATCCTGGTGCTGGCCTTCGACATGCCGGCCACGCTCGGGCGCGACTTCAGCTTCGCGGTGCAATCCATCGGCATGGTCAGCGCCAGCATCTTCATCCTTGCGCGCCGGCAACCCTTGGCGTGGTCGATGCTCAAGGGCGCGTTGTGGGGCAGCGCGATCGGCACGCCGCTGGGCATCCTGTTCATCGCGCCGTTGATCCCCGAGCTGTGGATCAAGCTGGTGTTCGCGGTGGTCTGGGCGAGCTTCGGCGTGCTGCACCTGTACCGCATCGACGAGATCGCCGGACACACCGGCATGACCGAGTTCGACGAACGCTGGGATTTCCGCGTCGGGCTGGCGATCGGCGTCGGCGCCGGCGCGACGGTCGCCGCCGTGACCGGCGTCGGTATCGACATGGTGCTGTACGCGGCCTTGGTGCTGCTGTGCCGCGCGGACCTGAAGATCGCCATCCCCACGTCGGTGGTGATCATGGCGGCCACCTCGCTGATGGGGATCGCGCTCAAGCTCGGGCTGACCGGCGTGCAGCCGGGCGTGTTCGGCAACTGGCTGGCGGCGGCGCCGGTGGTGGCGCTGGGCGCGCCGCTGGGCGTGCTGGTGGTGGCGCTGGTCGGGCGGCGGCCGACGCTGCTGTTCGTGGCGGTGCTGTGCGTCGGCCAGTTCGCCTGGACGTGCTTCGTCGAATGGGACGTGCTGGGCTACGCCGGCCTGGCGCTGGCGATCGCCGCGGTGGCGGCGTGCCTGTATGCCCTGGAGCGGCTGCGCCGGTGGGGCGGGGTGCTGGTGGCCGAAGCGCAGCGCAAGCGGAACGGCGGCGCGCCCGGGCGCTGAGCGACCGGTCTATTCGGGCGCGGCTGCGGTTGGCGGGTTCGGCCCGGCCGCGGGCGCGCGCCCGAACCGCTCTCCGAAGAAGTCGCCCTTGTTCCACGTCGGGCGCTGGTCTGCGTCGCCGACCAGCTGCCCGATGCGGGCATTGAGCCGGGCCAGGCGCGCGGCGTCGCCGTAATGGATGGGCTGGTCGGCGTCGTCGCAGGGCTGGTGGTAGCAGTTGCGCAGGAAGTAGGTCAGCGCGACCTTGGGCTTGCGCTGCTTGTCGGCCGGGACCACGCCGCCGTCCAGGTACACCGCCGGGATGCCGGCGCGCACGAAGGAATACTGGTCGCTGCGCACGAACACGACTTCCTCCGGGAACGGATCCGGCGACAACGCCACGCCGACCTCCTTGGCCGCCGCCTCGACCACGCCCTGCAGCGAGGAATGCTCGATGCCGATCGGCACCACGTCGGTGCTCGGCGCGGTCATCACCGGCATGTCCATGTTGATGTTGGCGACCAGCGAGTCCTTGGGCACGGTCGGCCGCTGCGCGAACCAGGTCGATCCCAGCAACCCCTTTTCCTCGGCGGTCAGGGCCACGAACAGCATCGAGCGCCGCGGCTTGGCCGCCGCCTGCTGCAGCTGGTGCGCCGCCTCGAGCATGATCGCCACGCCCAGCGCGTTGTCGAACGCGCCGTTGTAGATGCGGTCGTCCTGCCCGCGGTCGTCCTTCACCGGCTTGCCGATGCCCAGGTGGTCCAGGTGCGCGGTGTAGACGACGTGCTCGGCGCGCAGGTCGGGATCGCTGCCGGGGATGCGGCCGACCACGTTGCGCGACTCGATCTGTTCGAGTTTCGACTTGCCGGAGATGAGTACGGTGCCGGGCAGGTCGAAGCCCTTGAGCTTGCCGGCCGCCGCGGCGTCGAACAGTTGCGCGGACGACTGGTCGCCGCCGACGAACAGCGCGTCGGCCGCCGCGGCGCTGACCCGTGCGGCGCCGCGTAGCTGCGGGAAGCTGTCGATCGCGGTGCCGTCGTCGTCGCGCAGGCGCATGGTGGGCCGCGCCCAGTTCGCCGCACCGCGCGCCCAGGGCGAGCGTGCCTCTTCCTCGGCGGTGTTGACGAAGACCACGCCGATCGCGCCGCGCTCCACCAGGTTGCGCAGCTTCTCGCGGCTGGAGGAATGGAACGCGCGCCGGTCGTTGTCGAAGCGCTCCGGCGCGCCGCCGAAGACCACCGCGATCTTGCCCGCCAGGTCGAGCCCGGCGAAATCGTCGTGGTCCAGTTCCGGCGCGTGCACGGCCTGGCCGACGAACACCGCCGGCGCCTCGACCAGGAACTCCGGCGTGTTGAAGTTGGACGACGGCAGGAACTCCTTCTCGAACGCCAGCGGGATCACCCTGCCACCGCGCTTGACCACGAACTGCGCGCCATCGGCGAGCAGGGTCGCCTTGAGCAGGGGCACGTGCTGGAAATACGTTTCCGAGTCGCCGGCCGGCTGCAGCCCGAGTTCGTCGTAACGGCGGGCGAGGTAGCCCGAGGCGAGTTCGTAGCCCGGGGTGCCGGTTTCCCGGCCTTCCATGCGGTCGTCGGCGAGGTAGCGCAGGTCCGCCTCGATGCGCCGCGCGGCGGGGTCGTCCGCCCATGGCTTGGCGTCGGCGCCATCCCCGGAACCGGGCGCCGTGGCGGGGGTCGCTTCCTGCTGGCAGGCGGCCGACAACAACAGGACCAGGGCGGTGGCGATCAGTCGCATGGACGGGGTTCCAGGGGCAGGGGGAGGGCACGATGGCAAGGCATCGGCCGAGGCTGTCGACGCTAGCACCTCGGCCCGCATCCGCCAAACCGCCCGTCGTATGCTGCGGCCCCCGGGCGCGCGACGCCGGCAGGAGGCAGGAAGGCATGCACGCACCCACCGCTCCGTCCATCGCGGGCCCCCCGTCTCGAGTGGAAAGGCTGTTCCTGCCGACGGTCGTGGTCCTGGCGCTGCTCGCCTCGTGGTTCATCGCCCGGGACCGCCTGACCTGGCTGCTGGAAACGGTGTGCGTGATCGCCGCCCTGCCGATGATCGCCGCGACCTGGCCGCGGTTCCCGCTGACCCGGCTGCTGTGCTGGCTGCTGGCGGCGCATGCGCTGGTCCTGGTGTACGGCGGCGCCTACACCTATGCCGAGACCCCGCTCGGGTTCTGGCTGCGCGACGCGCTGGGTTTCGAGCGCAATCCTTGGGATCGCGTCGGCCACTTCATGCAGGGGTTCTCGCCGGCAATCCTGGCGCGCGAGCTGCTGCTGCGGCTGACCCCGCTGCGCCGCGGCGGCTGGCTGGCCTACCTGGTGCTCGCCGCTTGCCTGAGCTTCAGCGCACTGTTCGAACTGATCGAATGGTGGAGCGCGCTGGCCTTCGGCGCCGATGCCGACGCCTTCCTCGCCACACAGGGCGACGTGTGGGACACGCAGTGGGACATGTTCCTGTGCCTGGTGGGCGCGATCGCGTCGCTGCTGCTGTGGTCGCGGTTGCACGACCGGCAGCTGGGCCTGGCGCGCTGACGCCGATCGCGGCGAACGGCCGCGTCAGTCGTCGTCGCGGCGCTCGCGCGTGAACCGCAGCACCACGCCCTGGTCGCGATCCCCCGGGCGCTGCCACAACACGGGAACGTCGTCCGGGCGCGGCGGCTCGAACTGCGCGCGCTCCGCGGCCGCCGCCTCGGCCTCGGCTTCCTCCTCCAGCTCCCAGCTGTATTTCCGGCGCGGCGCCTGCGGGTCGCTGCGCCGGAACACGAACGCCGACACCACGCCGGCAACCGCACCCCCCAGGTGGGACTGCCAGGACACGCCCGGTTCCTGCGGCAGCACGGTCAACAACATGCCGCCGTAGAGGAAGAAGGCGATCATGCCCGCCGCGATCGCGGGGCGGTCGCGGCGCAGCAGGCCCAGGCTGAAGACCAGGAACATCAAGCCGTGGGTCAGGCCGCTGGCGCCGAGGTGGTGGCTGCCCGACTCGCCGAGCAGCCAGGCACCCAGTCCGGAACCGATCCACAGCAGGGGCACCGAGCGCAGCGTTGCGCGCGGGTAGACGCCGCCGGCCAGCGTGCCCAACAACAACACGGAGGCGCCGTTGGCGACCAGGTGCGCCGGCGAGCCGTGCAGCAAGGGTGCGGTCAGCACGCCCACCAGGCCGCGCGCGGCGCCGGGGGCCACCGCGAAGGGACGCCAGTCGAAGGCGCCCTGCGCCAGGAACATCACCAGCAGCAGCGCGCCGAAGGCGAGGCTGGCGGCCAGGGCCGTGCGCAGCCGGCGCAGGTCGGCCTTGCGCTGCGCTTCCGGGTCGAGCGGGGATTCGGTGTGGGGCAGGTCCATCGCTCCTACATGGCGCCCGCGGCGCGTGTTGCAAGGCAGGCCGGCGCCCGCGCGTCCAGGCCGCCAGCACGGCCGCGGTTGCCCGCCCGGAACGCCGGTGGCGCGACGATAGAATGCGCGCATGGACCAACCCCCCCAGATCGTGCGCCTCAAGCATCCCTGGCGATCGAGCCATCCGTGGATCTTCCAGCGCCTGGTCGAGAAGCCCGATGACCGGCCCCGGCCCGGCAGCGTGGTCGAGGTGCGGGGCGAGGACGATGCCTGGATCGGCCGCGGCTTCTACAACGGCCATGCGCGCGTCGCGCTGCGCCTGCTGGAGACCGACCCGGAGGTCGCCGTCGACGCGGCCTGGTTCGCGCGCAAGATCGCCGACGCGGTGCGCCTGCGCCGCGACATCCTGCGCCTCGACGAGGCCACCGACGCCTGGCGGGTGGTGCACAGCGAGGGCGACGGGCTCAGCGGCCTGGTGGTCGACCGTTACGCAGACCTGCTGGTGGTGGAGTTCTTCAGCGCCGGCATGCACCGGCACCGCGAGTGGATCTTCGACGCCCTGCGCGCGCAGTTCCCCGGCTGCCGCTTCCACGCCTTCGCCGACCGGCACGTGCAGAAGCAGGAGAGCTTCGATTGCCGGCCGTTCAACAGCGAGGGCGTCGAACCCGTCGCGCCGGTGGTCATCCACGAGCACGGCGTGCGCTTCCGCGCCGACCCGGCCGCGGCGCACAAGACCGGGTTCTTCACCGACCAGCGCGACAACCGCGAGTGGCTGTCGCGGCTGTGCGCCGGGCAGCGGGTGCTCGACCTGTGCTGCAACACCGGCGGGTTCGGCATCCATGCGGCGGCGCGCGGCGCGAAGTCGGTCCTGGGCGTGGACATCGATGCCGACGTGCTCGGGATCGCGCGCGCCAACGCCGAGCTCAACGACGTCGACGTGGCCTTCGAACAGGCCGAGGTCCACGCCTGGCTGCGCGATGCCGCGGCGCGCGGGGAGACCTACGACGTGGTCGTGCTCGACCCGGCCAAGATGACCCGGGCGCGCGAGAAGGTCGTGCCGGCCTTGAAGAAATACCTGGAGCTCAACCGCCTCGCGCTGGCGATGGTGGCGCCGGGCGGCCTGTTCGCGACGTTCTCCTGCACCGGGCTGGTGACCGAGGAGCAGTTCCTCGACACGCTGCGGCGCGCGGCCTACCAGGCCAATCGCACGCTGCAGGTCATCCGCGTCGCCGGTGCCGGGCCGGACCATCCCTTCCACGCCCACGTGCACGAGCCGCGCTACCTCAAGGCGGTGTTCTGCCGGGTGCTGGACTGAGTCCCGGCGGGCGCAAGCAGCGCGCGCCTCATTCCGTCGGCCGGACGGCGCGCCTGGCGTCCCGGTAACGCTGCAGCGCCTCGGCGGTCCATTCCTGCCTCGGGTCGTAGAACGCGTCGAAGGCGCGCGCGCCTTCCGGCAGCGCCACCCACGGTTGCCTGGAACCCACGTGGATATGGATGTCCGGCGGCAGCGCGTCCGGATCGTCGAGCGTGCCGACGCGGACGAAGGCGATCTCCGGGCCGCCGCCGGGATAATGGCTCCACAGCGCGATGCGACAGTCGGGGCAGCGCGCGATGCGCTGGCCCTTGCCGCTTTCAGAGGGCACTGGCACGGTCTCGACCTCGCCCTGCAGCCGTTCGACGCGGCCGGTTTCGATCATGGCGTTGATCGCGAACGCGCTGCCGGTCTCGCGCTGGCACCAGCGGCAGTGGCAGCAGTGGACGACCAGCGGTGCCGACCGGAGCCGGTAGCGCACGGCGCGGCAGGTGCAGCCGCCATCGAGCGGCGGGAAAGTTCCGGCTTGCATGGTCGCCTCCCATGGGTCCTCGCCAGGCCTCGATCATAGCCGCGTGCGTCTCACGACCTGGGATCGCGGCCGCTACACTGGCGCCATGCCCGATCCTTCGCTCCTCCTGCTGTTGCTGCTGGTCGCGGTCGGCGTCGCCATCGTATTGCTGGTGGTGCTGCTGCTGCGCAAGCCGGAACGCGCGCTGGAGGCTGCGCTGCGCGCCGAGCAGCGCGATGGGCGCGCCGAACTGCGGCAGCAGCTCGATAGTTTGTCGGCGGCGCAGGAACAGCGCATCGAGGGATTCGGCGCACGGCTCAACGACTTCAGCAGCCGCACCGACCAGCGGCTCGACGTGCTGCGCCAGGCGCTCACCGAAGACGCGCGCAAGGCGCGCAGCGAAGGCGCCGACCAGCAGCAACGCCTGGCCGAGGCGCTGGGCCAGCGGCTGAACGAACTGACCCAACGCAACGAGCAGCGCATCGGCGAGATGCGCGCCACGCTGGAGCAGCAGCTGCAGAAGCTGCAGGCCGACAACGCGCAGAAGCTCGAGCAGATGCGCGCGACGGTCGACGAGAAACTGCACGCGACGCTGGAAACCCGCCTGGGCCAGTCGTTCAAGCTGGTGTCGGAGCGGCTGGAGGCGGTGCAGCGCGGGCTGGGCGAGATGCAGCAGCTGGCCACCGGCGTCGGCGACCTCAAGCGCGTGCTGACCAACGTCAAGACCCGGGGCACCTTCGGAGAGGTGCAGCTGGGCGCGCTGCTCGAGCAGGTGCTGGTCGCCGAGCAGTACGCCGCCGACGTGGCCACCGTGCCGGGGTCGGCGGCGCGGGTCGAGTTCGCGATCCGCCTGCCCGGCGGCGCCGATGGCGGCCAGGTCTGGCTGCCGATCGACGCCAAGTTCCCGCGCGAGGACTACGAGCGGCTGCTCGATGCGCAGGAGCGCGCCGACGTGGCGGCGGCGGGCGCGGCGGCGACCGCGCTGGAGCGGCGCATCCGCGAGGAGGCCAAGGTGATCCACGCCAAGTACGTGTCGCCTCCGCACACCACCGACTTCGCGATCCTGTTCCTTCCCACCGAAGGCCTGTATGCCGAACTGATCCGCCGGCCGGGGCTGTTCGAGCTGCTGCAGCGCGAGTCCCGGGTCACCCTGGCCGGGCCGACCACGCTCAATGCCCTGCTCAACAGCCTGCAGATGGGCTTCCGCACGCTGGCGATCGAGAAGCGGTCCAGCGACGTCTGGCAATTGCTGGGCGCGGTCAAGAACGAGTTCGGCAAGTTCGCCGGCATCCTGGAAAAGGCCGAGAAGCAGATCAGCACCGTCGGCCGCAGCATCGGCGAGGCCAGCCGCAAGACGCGCACGATCGAGCGGCGCCTGCGCAAGGTGGAGTCGCTGGATGGGCCGGCGGCGCCGGTGCTGGCCGACGACAGCGGCACCGGCCTGCTGGCGGACGAGGCAAACGGCGAAGCCGAACAGGATTGAAGCCACCGCCGGGGCGGTCGCGCCCAGGGGGTTCGCGGTCAGCCGCCGCCCGGCACGATCGGCATCACGTCCACCGGCACCGTGGTGTCGGACTGGTCCTCGCGCAGGTAGTCCGGCAACGACTCGTCGCCTTCGCGCATGCGGTCGCCGAAGATCTGGTACTGGCGCCGCTGCATCCACGAGTCGCGGAACAGGGCGTACTCGTCGGTCGCGCCCTCGCGCATGCTGTCGATGGCGAACAGCTGCGTACGCAGGTCGACCAGCTGCAGGCCCTGCAGGAAGAACCGCGCCTCGGCGTTGTCGACCTGCTGCACCGGCGACAGCGGCGCGTCGCCGACCAGGCCGAACACGTCGCGCACGGTGCGCGGCCCGAACAGCGGCAGTTCGACGTAGCGCGAGGTTTCCCACCCCCACACGCCGAGCGTCTGGCCGAAGTCCTCGCTGCGGTTGGGGATGTTCATGCGCGTGGCAGGATCGAACACGCCGGCGACGCCGACCGTGGCATTGACCAGGAAGCGCGCCAGCGATGCGCTGGCCTGCACCGGCTTGCCCTGCAGCAGTGCGTTGATCGCGCTGACCGGCTGCCCCAGGTTGTTGAAGAAGTTGCTGACCCCCAGCCGCACGGGCCGCGGCACCGCGGCCACGTAGGCGCGTGCCAGCGGGGTGGCGATGCGGCGGTCGATCGCGTTGTTGAACGCATGCACGCGGCGGTTGAGCGGCTCCCAGGGATCGTAGGTCGACGGCAGGACCGCGGCCTGGGGCAGGGTGGGGTCGGCCACCGGGTCGTAGGTCGCGCCGTAGATGGCGGCGAAATCACGTTCGGCCTGGGTGCGGGGGTCGTCGGACGGGGCCTCGTCGCCTACGGCTTGGGACTCAGCCGGCCATCCTTCGGCGTCGGCGACACCGGCCGGGGCCGCGTCCTCGGCGGAGGACGTCGCGTCCAGGCCGGTGGCAGGCCCGCGGGCATCGACGTCGGCATCCGCGGCCAGCGCGCCACCGTCGACCAAGGCGGGCTGCGTGGCCGCGTCGCGTGGCGTCTGGCCGGCGCAACCGGCGAGCAGCAGCGCGCACAGCAACAGCGACATGCAGGAGCGAATGGGGGTTGGGAAGCGACGCATGTTCGGCAGTCTAGGGCCCTCGTGCCGCCGACACTAGCGTCAGCGTCACTGGTCCCGCGCGGCGAAACCCAGTCCCGGCGCCAACCGGTACGCATTGCGCAGGTCGGACAGCCCGGCCGGGCTGCCCTGCAGCACGGCGCCACCGGCGCGTTCGGACAACTCGGCCAGCAAGGCCAGCCCCGCGCTGTCGACGAGGTCGACGGCGGACAGGTCCAGCCGCCGCGCGCCATCGAGCGCCGCGACGGCCGGCTTCCACAGCGACGCCACCGCGTCGCGGGTCAGCGTGCCCGAGAACACCAGCGCGTCGCCATCGCGACGCACGGTGGCGGCATCACTTTTTCGCATCGGCCTGCAGCTGGCCGCTGCGCAGGTCGGACGCGACCTGGCGGATCGACTTGCGCTGCAGCTCGTTGTCGAACTGCTGGCGGAAGGTCTGCACGAAGGACACGCCCTCGACCATGACGTCGAACACCTTCCAGCTGCTCCCGCTGCGGCGCATCAGGTAGTCGACCGGGATCGGCTCGCCGCCGCTGCGCAGCAGTTCGCTCGACACCTTGACGCCCAGGCCGCGGGGCAGCGTGGTCTCGGACTTGATGCGCACGCGCAGCTCGGTGTTGAAGTCGATCAGCGACGAGCCGTAGCGCTGCATCAGGTTGTTGGCCAGCGCGTCGGCGAACAGGGCCACGTCGGCATCCGAGGCGCCGCGACCGTGGCGGCCCAACACCTGGCGCGCGGCGTAGTCGCGGTCGAACATGGTGTTGAACTCGCTGTCGATGAACTTGCGCAGCGCCATCCGGTCGCGGGTGAATTCGGCGCGGCGCTTCTCGATGGTCGCCAGCACGCGCCGGCTGTTGTCGAGCACCATCTGGCTGGGCGCGCTCTTGGCGGCGGTGGTCGCGGCGGGCTTCTGCTGCGCGAGCGCCAGGCCGGGGGTGGCCGCGGCGAGGGCCGAGGCGATGACGATGGCGAGGACGTTGTGCTTCATGGCGTGGACTCTTCTTCGATGGGGGGTGTTTCGCTGGCGGGAGCTTCGGCAGCCGCGTCGTCCGCGGCCGGCGCGCCGCCGCCGAACATGTACTTGCCGACCATCTGGATCAGGTCGACCGCCGGCGTGGTGAATGCGATCTCCTCGCCGGGCCTGAAAACTTCCATGTCGCCGCCGGGTTGCAGGCCGACGTAGCTCTCGCCCAGCAGGCCGCCGGTGAGGATGCCGGCGGAGGTGTCGATCGGGATCTCGTCGTAGCGCTTGTCGATCGCCAGGGTGACGATGGAGTCGAACTTGACAGGATCAAGCTGAATGTCGGCCACCTGTCCGATGGTGACGCCGCCCACCTTCACCGGCGCATTGGGCCGCAACTGGCCCAGGTTGGTGAATCGCGCCGTCAGCTCGTAGGTGTTCCGCGAGAAGCCGAACTTGCCGTTGGTGGACGCGATCGCCAGCACCAGCATCGATGCCAGCGCCAGGAGCAGGAAGGCGCCGACCGCGAATTCGAGACGTGGACCATGTGTCGCCATGAGTGTCACCTGGTTGCGCCGCCCGGGCATGCGCCCGGCGCGGCAGGGGGCTTGCTTAACGGAACAGCAATGCGGAAAGGATGAAGTTGAACATCAGCACCAGCAGCGAGGCATTCACCACCGCCTTGGTGGTGGCCACCGAGGTGCCCTCGATGGTCGGTTCGGCGTGGTAGCCGACGTAGGACGCGACCAGCGCCGCGGTGCCGCCAAACACCGCCGCCTTCTGGAAGGCGACCAGGAAGTCGTCGCGGAAATCAACCGCGTCGCGCAGCACCTGCCAGAACGTGCCGGACTCGATGCCGATCACGTGCACCGCCTCGAAGTAGCTGGCGGTGATGCCCAGGCTGCAGAAGAACCCGGTCAGCAGCGGCACCGTGATCACCGCCGCCCAGAACCGCGGCGCGACCGCCTTGGCGATCGGATCGATCGCCATCAGCCCCAGCGCGGTGATCTGGTCGGTGGCGCGCATCAGGCCCAGCTCGGCGGCGATCGAGCTTCCCGCGCGGCCCACGAACAGCAGCGCGGTCAGCACCGGCGCCAGTTCGCGGTACAGGCCCAGCCCCACCAGCGCGCTGATCTGGTTGGACGCGCCGTAGGTTTCCAGCGCGCGGTAGCCCAGCAAGGTCACCGACAGGCCGACGAAGGCACCGCCGACGGCGATGATCGGCAGCGAGCGCGCGCCGATCTTGTAGATCTCGCGGACGAGCTCGGCGAAGAAGTCCGCGGTCGGCTTCGATGCGCGCAGCACGGCCAGCGAGAACAGGCCGGCGCGGCCGAGCGAACGGGTGGCGGCGACGAAGGGCATCAGGCGGCCTCGCTGCGCACGGCAGTATCGAAGGCGATCGGCCCGTCCGGCTCGCCGCGCAGGAACTGCAGCACCAGCGGGTCGTCGGTGGCCTCGAGTTCGGCCGGCGTGCCGCTGAACACGATGCGGCCGTTGGCGATGACGATGGCGCGGTCGCACACCGGCAGCGTTTCGTGCACGTGGTGGGTGACGATGATGCTGGTCAGGTGCAGGGTCGCGTTGAGCCGCGCGATCAGGCTCATGATCACGCCGCTGGCGATGGGGTCCAGGCCGGTCAGCGGCTCGTCGTAGACCATCAGCGGCGGGTCCAGCGCCAGCGCGCGCGCCAGCGCCACGCGCCGCGCCATGCCGCCGGACAGCTCGCGCGGATACAGCGTGCCGGCGGTGCGCAGGCCGACGGCGTGCAGCTTCATCGCCACCAGCCGGTCGACCACCGCGCGCGGCAGGTCGGTGTGGGTGCGCAGGGGCAGGGCGATGTTCTCGGCCGCGGTCAGGTCGGTGAGCAGGCCATTGCCCTGCAGCAGCACGCCGATGCCCTTGCGCAGCTCCAGCAGGTCGCGCTGGCGGTGCGGCACGCGCTGGCCGAGCACCTCCACCGTGCCGGCGGCGGGCGCCAGTTCACCGGTCAGCGCCGCCAGCAGGGTCGACTTGCCGCTGCCCGAGGGGCCGAGCACCGCGGTGATGCTGCCGCGCGGGACCTCGAGGTCGATCCCGGACAGCACGGTGTGCGCGCCGCGGTCGAGGCGGACGTCGGTGAGGCGCACGGCGATGTCGATAGCGTCGGCTGCAGTCATGGGGTCGGAAGGCAAGGGGCGCGGGCCGCGCCGCCGGGGGACGAAACCCGCGCAGCATGCCTGCCGGGGGCTGAATCGGGGCTCATGCGGAGCAGGGTACCGGTTTTGGGCGCGATCACCGGCTGCGTCCGCAGCTCCGCCCGCGGCAAATCAGTTCTCGGCGGGTGCGACCGCCCTCCGGCATCATGGCCGGCATGCACGGACGCCCGGCCGACTTCCGCCTCTACCATTCCAACGCGCTGGAGGTCCTGGCCGGGCTGCTCGCCGAGGAACTGCGCACCCCGGCGCCGGGCCAGCCCCTGCTCGCGCCGGACACCATCCTCATCCCGCAGGCGGCGATGCGGCGCTGGCTGCAGGCGACGCTGGCGCAGCGCCACGGAATTGCGGCCAACCTGGCCTTCCTGACCCCGGGCGAGTTCGTGGCCCGTGCCCTGGACGCCAACCTCGGGCCGGCCGACGACGACCTGGACGCGTCCTCCCTGCAGTGGCGGCTGTACGCGGCGCTTTCGGACCCGGCGTTGATGGCGAAGCCGGCGATGGCGTCGCTGGCCGGCTACCTCGCCGGCCGCGCGGCGCGCCCGCCCGACCCGGTGAGACCGTGGGCCCTGGCGGGCGAGCTGGCCGCGACGTTCGAGAAGTACATGGCCTGGCGCCGCGACTGGCTGCTGCGCTGGGAAGGCGGCGCTGATCCCGACGACCCGCAGGCCATCCTGTGGCGCGCCATCGCCACGGGCCGCAGGCATCGCGCGCGCCGCCTGCAGGACTACCTCGCGCGCTTCGTCGACGGCGACGCGGCACCGACCGGATTGCCCGCGCGCCTGTTCGCCTTCGCCATCCTCAACGTCTCGCCGGACGTGCTGCGCGTCGTCGCCTCGCAGGCCCGCGTGGGCACGCTGCATTTCTACCTGCCGACGCCGAGCAAGGCGTACTGGGGCGACCTGCAGTCGCTGGGCGCGCGCCTGCGTGCGGGCGCGGCCGATCCCTTCGGCGACGAGGCGCTCGAGAACCCGCTGCTGCGCGACTGGGGCGCCGCCGGCCGGGACTTCATGGCCGTGCTCGGCGGATACGAGATCGTGCATCCCTCCGGCGAGATCGCGGCCTACGCCGATCCCGCCGACGCCGGCGGCCGTCCGATGGCCGAGGGCGGCCTGCGCGACAGCCTGCTGCACCGCATGCAGGCCGACCTGTTCCATCGCCGCGCCACGCCCTCGGGTCCCTTGCGCGAGGGCGTCGCGCCCGACGATCCGAGCCTGCAGGCGCACGCCTGCCACACCCGCCTGCGCGAGCTGCAGGTGCTGCACGACCGCCTGCGCGGGCTGCTGGAGGACGCGCGCTTCGACCCGCCGCTGCAGCCGCGCGAGATCGCGGTGCTGGCGCCGGACATCGATCCCTACGTGCCCTACCTGGACGCGGTGTTCGGCGACCACGGCGCGGGCGACGCCGCGTCCGCGGGCCGCATCCCCTACGCCGTCGCCGATGCCAGCCCGCTCGCCGACGAGCCGCTGGCGGCGGTGTTCCTGCGCCTGCTGGCCTTGCCGGTGTCGCGCTTCGGCCTGGACGAGATGCTCGACCTGCTCGCCAGCCCGCCGCTGGCCGAAGCCGCCGGGCTCGACGCCGCCGCGTTCGAGCGCCTGCGCGGCTGGCTGCACGGCGCCGGCGCGCGCTGGGGGCTGGACGCCGCGCACCGCGCGCGCCAGGGCGCGCCGGACGACGACGCCTACACCTGGCAGTTCGCGCTCGACCGCCTGCTGCTCGGCCACGCCATCGGCGACGACGTCGACATCGCGACCGCCGGCGGACAGCAGGTCGCGCCCTGGCCCGAGCTCGAGGGCGGCGCACTCGGTGCGCTCGACGCCCTGCTGCGCCTGCTGCGCGTGCTCGCCCGCCACGAACGCATCCTCCGCGATGCGATGACGCCCACCCAGTGGCGCGAGCGCCTGCTGGCCCTGCTCGACGCCCTGCTGCCGAAGCCGCCGGCGACGCCCGCCGGCCAGCGCGCGCTCGACCGGCTGCGCGCACTCGTCGACGACTTCGCGCGCGACGCCGACCGCGCCGGCTTCGATGCACCGCTGCCGGCCGACGTGGTGCGTGCGCATTTCAATGCGGTGCTGTCGGCGGCCGACACGCGCGCGCCCCTGCTCACCGGCGGCGTCAGCTTCGCGCGCATGGTGCCCATGCGCCTGCTGCCCTTCCGCGTCGTCTGCCTGCTCGGCATGAACGATGGCGACTTCCCGCGCCGCGATCCCGCCGCCGGGCTCAACCGCCTCACCGCCGAACTCGGCACCGATGCGCGCCGCCGTGGCGACCGCTCCACCCGCGACGACGACCGCTACCTGTTCCTGCAACTGTTCTCCGCCGCGCAGGACGTGTTCCATGTCAGCTGGCTCGGCGCCGACCCGCGCGACGGCAGCGTGCGCGAGCCCTCGGCGCTGGTGACCGAGCTGCTCGCGGCCGCCGCCGCGTACCACGCCGATTCGGCCGCCGCCGCGCGCGAGCTCGTCCTGCACCATCCGCTGCAGCCGTTCTCGCCCGCGGCCTTTGGCGCCGGCGACGCGCGGCGCTTCAGCTACCGCGGCCAGTGGCATCCGGCGGCCGGCCAGCTGTCCGGTCCGCGCCGCGCGCTGGGGCCGTGGATGGATGCCGCCATCGCGCTCGCGCCGCCCGTGGAAGCGGACAGCGAACTGTCGATCGATGCACTGCGGCGCTTCCTGCTCGATCCGGCCGGCGAGTTCCTGCGCCAGCGCCTGGGGCTGCGCCTGCCGGAGGTCGAGGACGCCGTCGAGGACATCGAGCCACTGCAGGCGCCGGGCCGCGGACTGGAGCGGCATTGGCTGCAGCTCGCGGTGTTCGACGGCCTCCTGGCCGGCCACGAGGCCGACGCCCTGCAGGCGCTGTTGCGCGCCCGCGGCCTGCTGCCGTCCGGCCCCTCGGGGCGGCGCGCGTTGGCCGAGCTCACCCGGGAGATCGCGCCCTACGCCGATGCCTTCGCCCGGTGGCGAGGCGACGCCGTTTCGAAACCGCTGCCGCTGGAGGTGGACATCGACGGCGTGCGCCTGCAGGGCCGCCTCGGCGATGCCTGGTCGCAGGGCATCGCACGCGTCCGCTTCGGCACGCCCAACGGCCCGTCGACGATCCGCAATGGCCTGGACTGGCTGCTGCTCGCCGCCACCGGCAGCGAAGTGCCCTTCGTCGAATTCCACGAACACGAAGAAGACGGTGTCGGCGCCTACCCGCGCCGCGTGCTGCCGCGCGAGGCCGCAATCGAATCACTGCGCCAGTTGCTGGCGCTGCGCAGCGAAGGCCTGCGCCGGCCGCTGCCGTTCGCGCCTTACAGCGCCTGGGAGTTGCATCGGGCCGCGACGACGGAGCGTGGCCTGGAGGCGGCCGCGAAGAAGTGGCGCGGCAGCGGCTACGGGAAGGGTTGGGCCGAAGGCGATGCCGACGCCTTGCGCCTGGCGCTGCGCGGGCGCGATCCGTTCGCCGACGCCGACACCCAGCGCGAGTTCGCGCGCTTGACGGGCATCGTGTTCGGCGCCACCACCCTCGGCTCGCCCAGCCCGATCCACCTCGATCGCACGACCGTGTCCGAGCGCGACGACGCCGAGGACGCCGCATGAGCGCGCCCGTCGCCCGCGATCCCTGGCTCGACCTGCCGCTGTCCGGTACGCAGCTCATCGAGGCCAGCGCCGGCACCGGCAAGACCTTCACCCTCGCCACGCTGGTGACGCGGTTGGTGGTCGAACGCGACCTGCGCATCGGCCAGGTGCTCGCCGTCACCTACACCGAGGCCGCCACACAGGAATTGCGCAAGCGCATCCGCGAACGCCTGCAGCTGGCGCACGACCTCGTCGGCACGCCGGCGGCCGATGGCGAACCCCCGGCGGCGACGCTGACCCGGCAGCTGCTGCAGGCGCATCGCGACCGCCGCGGCGAAAGCGACGACGCCCTGCGCCGCCGCCTGCGCCAGGCGCTGCTGGACATCGACCTCGCCGCGATCTTCACCATCCACGGCTTCTGCGCGCGGGTGCTGCGCGAGCACGCGCTGGAAAGCGGGCAGGGCTTCGATCCGCCCGAGCTGCTCGCCAACGACCGCGACCTGCGCGAAGCCCTCGCCGCCGATCTCTGGCGCAGCCACGCCATCGACGACGCGGCGGTCGACGACCTCGCCGCGCTGTGGCCGGGCGGCCACGCCGCGCTCGCCGCCGACCTGCGCGACCTGTTGCGCGAGCCGGTGCTGCTGCCGCCGGACGTGCCGCTGCCACCGGAACCCGTTGCGCAGGTGCGCGCCGCTGCCGAGGCACTGGCGCAGGCCTTCCGCGCGCACGGCGACGACTTCCGCGCCGCCCTGCTGGCGGCGCTCGACGCCAAGGTCCTCAACGCGGGCAGCTACCGGGCCGAGTGGATCGAGCCGCTGTTCGCCGAGGCCGCGGCCTGGTGCGCGGGCACCCTCGACACCCCGTTCGAGCACGCCAAGCTGCCCAACCTGCGGCGCGAGACGCTGCTCGACAAGACCAATGCCAAGGGCGCGGGGCTGACGCCGGATTCCCCGCTCTGCGACGCGCTCGCGGGCTACCTCGATGCGCTCGCGGCGCTGTCGGCCTGGAAGCACGCGCGCCGCGCCGCCCTGCTGCACCGCATCCGTGACGAGGCGCACGCGCGCCTCGCCCTGCTCAAGCAGCAGCGCCGCGTGCAGACCTACGACGACATGATCGACGGCGTCGCCGATGCCCTCGACGGCGACCACGGCGACGCGCTCGCCGAGCGCCTGCGCGTGCAGTACCGCGTCGCCCTGGTCGACGAGTTCCAGGACACCGACGCGCGGCAGTGGCGGATCTTCGCGCGCGTGTTCGGCGCAGACGTGCGTGGCGAAGCGGATGCCGCAGAGGCCGCGGACGGCGTGCACGCCATCGGCGCGCTGGCAAAGGCGCACGCCGATGACACCGACACCCGCTTCCTCGCCCTCATCGGCGACCCCAAGCAGGCGATCTACGGCTTCCGCGGCGGCGACGTGCACGCCTACCTCGCGGCCGGCGACAGGGCGGGCAAGGCGCCGCCGCTGGCGCACAACTTCCGCTCGCGGCCGTCGGTGCTTGCCGCCATCGACGCGCTCTACGTCAGGGCGCAGGCCGCCTTCGAGGACGAAGGCAACAAGCAGGTCGATGCGCCGCCCTTCGTCGATCCGCGCATCCGTTTCCATCCGGTCGAGGCGGGCGGCAAGCGCGGCGACGACGACTTCCTGCGCGACGGAGAGCCCGCGCCGGCGCTCACCGTCTGGCGCGCGCCTCCGACCGGCGAGTTCGACAAGAAGGGCGACCCCAAGAACTGGAGTGCACCGGAATCGCGCGCGCTCGCCACCCGCGCCTGCGTCGCCGCGATCCACGGCGTGCTGTCGGATGCGCGCGCGGGCCGCGCGACGCTGAAGGACGGCGACGCGCTGCGACCCGTCCAGCCGGGCGACATCGCGGTGCTCGTGCGCAGCCACCACGAAGCGACCCTGGTGCAGCGCGCGCTCGCCCTGGCCGGCATCCCCGCCGTCGCCGCCGGCAAGCTCAGCCTGTTCGCCACCGAAGAGGCCCGCGAACTGCACGCGCTGCTGCTCGCCCTGCTGCACGCCGGCGACGACGGCCGCCTGCGCGCGGCGCTGTCCACCGTGCTGGTCGGCGTCGACGCGGCCGGCATCGAAGCGCTCGAGCATCCGGCCGAAGGCGCCTCGGTCGACGCGCACCGCCACTGGCAAGCGCAGGCGCTGGCCTGGCGCGAGCGCCTGCTGCGCGGCGGTCCGCTCGCCCTGGCCGGCGACCTGTGCGCAGCCGGATCGGAGCGCCTGCTCGGCCTGCTCGACGGCGAGCGCCGGGTCAGCAACTACCTGCAGCTGGCCGAACTGCTGCAGGAAGCGCAGGCGGGCGCGCTCGGCCTGCACGGCCTGGTCGACTGGCTGGGCCACCGCATCGCCACCGCCGACGCGGACGACGAGACCCAGCAGCTGCGGCTGGAGTCCGACGCCCGCCGCGTGCAGATCGTCACCCTGCACAAGGCCAAGGGCCTCGAATACCCGCTCGTGTTCCTGCCCTTCGTCGGCATCGGCCGCCAGGACAAGTCGCCGGCGGGCTATTGCATCGCGCACGACGCCGCGCACGGCCGCCGCCTGCACTGGAAGCTCGACCTGCCCGAAGCCGAATGGGACGCGGCGAAGGAGGCGTGGAAGACCGAACAGCGCGCCGAGGACGCGCGCCTGCTCTACGTCGGCCTGACCCGCGCCGAGCACGCGCTGTGGATCGCCAGCGGCGACTTCTACCTGCACGGCAACACGCCCCTGGCGGGGATGCTGCAGGACCCTCGCACGCTCGCCGCCACGCCGGGCCTCGTGTTCGACGACGCCCTGCCGCCCGAGGTGCTGCCACGCCTGCCGCCCGAGTCCGACGCCGCCATCCCGCCCGCGCGCACCGCCACCCGCCGCCTGTCGCACGACTGGTGGGTGCACAGCTTCAGCCAGCTCGCCCGCGCCGACGCCGGCGACGCGACCGCGGCGTCGACCTTGCCCGCACCTGGGGGCCACGACGAACCCGATGCCGCCGAGGATGCGCCGGTTGAGGCCGACTTCGATCCGCGCTTCGCCGGGAACCGCTACGGCGTTGCGCTGCACGGCGCGCTGGAACACATGGCACTGCAAGACGTTGCATCGGGGCGCGACAAACACGTGCAGCCCGGCTTCGCCGCCTGGCGCGACTGGCAACCCGGCAACGCCGCACCCGCCGGCCACGACCTCGTCATCGCCGAGGCCCTGCGCGCCGAAGGCTACGGCGCCGACGTGGTCGACGACGGCGTCGCGCTGACCACGCAGTTCATCGGCCAGACGCTCACGGTGCCGCTGCCCGAAGGCACGCGCCTGTGCGACCTGCCGTTCGAAGAGCGTCGCCCGGAAATCGAATTCCAGTTCGCCCTGCAACCCCTGCAGGTCGATGCCCTGCTGCAACTGCTGCACGCCCACGGCGTGGTCCGCGACCGCCACGGCTTCGGCCTGCGCCAGCGGCTGGAAGGCCTGATGACCGGCCTCATCGACCTCACCTACCGGCATGACGGCCGCTGGTACGTGCTCGACTACAAGTCCAACCGCCTGCCCGGCTACGACACCGCCGCACTGCAGCGCGCGATGGCGCACAGCGAGTACGACCTGCAGGCGCTGATCTACACCCTGGCCCTGCACCGCTGGCTGCGCTTCCGCCTCGGCGACAGTTACGACTACGCCCGCGACTTCGGCGGCATCCGCTACGTCTTCTGCCGCGGCCTCGACGCCACACGCGACGACTCGCCCGGCATCCACGCCCAGCGCTTCAGTCCTGAACTGGTGCACGCACTGGATGCCTTGTTCGGCGCAACCGATCCCGGCCGCGTGCCCGCACGCGCACACGAATCACTCCCTCCCCCGCTTGCGGGGGAGGGCGGGGGTGGGGGCGCTCCATGACCCTCCTACGCGCCCTCCAACAAGCCGGCGTCCTGCGCGTCCTCGACGACGCGCTGGCGCAGAGCCTGCGCCGCCTCGACCCCGACACCCCCGACGCCGTACTCGCCGCCGCCGCACTCGCATCGCTCGCTGTGTCGCAAGGCCACGCCGGCTTCGATCCCGCGCGCCCACGCCAGCTCACCGACGCGGACCTGCCATGGCCCGACGCCGACGACTGGCGGCAACAACTCGCGGACTCCCCCTGGGTCGCCACGCCCGCAACCACGGACGAACAAGCCGCCGCCGCACCGCTCGCCCTCGAGCACGGCCTCCTCTACCTACGCCGCTACCGCGAATACGAGCGCCGCCTTGCCCTGCAACTCAGGCGCATCGCCGCGCAGCCCATGCCCGAGGCCGACGTCACCGCCATCGCGCCGCTGTTCGCAACCCTGTTCCCCGCGGCCCCCATCCCAACCCTTCCCCCGCAAGCGGGGGAAGGGCTAACGCCCCGCGCTGCGGCAGCCACCTCGCCCGTCCCAGACACCGCTCCTGTCCCCGACACCCAGCCGGCCCCCATCACCTCTCCCGTTCACGGGAGAGGTCGCGCCGAAGGCGCGGGTGAGGGCGCTCTTCGTTCAGCAGCCCCGCACCCCAACCCCGTCCCGCAAGCGGGAGAGGGGGCGACCGCAGACCCCCACCAGGCCCGCGCCGCCGCCCTCGCCCTGCGCCGCGCCCTGCTGCTGGTCACCGGCGGCCCCGGCACCGGCAAGACCACCACCATCGCCCGCCTGCTGGTGCTGCGCATCGCGCAGGCCGCGCACGCCGGACAGAAATCGCCGCGCATCGCCCTGGCCGCCCCCACCGGCCGCGCCGCCGAACGCATGGCCGAAAGCCTGCGCCGCGCATCGCAGCAGATGACCGACCTCGGCGTCGACACCACCCTGCTCGAAGCACTCCCCACCGACGCGAGCACCCTCCACCGCCTGCTCGGCACCATCCCCGACTCGCCGCGCTTCCGCCACCGCGCCGACCACCCGCTGCCCTTCGACATCGTCGTCGTCGACGAGGCCTCGATGGTCGACCTGCCGCTGATGTGCAAGCTGGCCGAGGCGGTGGGCGAGGGCGCGCAGCTCATTCTGCTCGGCGACCCCGACCAGCTGCCCTCGGTCGAAGCCGGCGACGTCCTCGCCGCCATCCTCGCCGCGGCCGGCCCGGGCGACGCGCTGTCCGCCGACGATGCCGACGCGCTCCAGCCCCTGCTCGGCTCTCCTCCCTCCCTTGCGCGCGAAGCGCACAGGCGAGGGCCGGTTGGCTCTTCTCCCTCCCTTGCGTGCGAAGCGCGCGGGGGAGGGCCGGGGAGGGGGGCTCTTGATCCTGCTTCCGCAACCACCACCCCCCTCCACGGCCACCGCGTCCACCTCCGCCGCGGCTGGCGCCAGGACGCCGCACTCGACCTCGCCCCCCTGGCCGAAGCCGTCCGCGACGGCGACGCCCGCACCGTGCTCGCCCTGTTGCGCGGCGACACCCTGTCCAACGTCTACTTCCATGAAGGCGTCGACGACCCGCTGCAGGCCCGCCCCGACCTGCTCGCCCACTGGCGCACGCTCGCCACGGAAACCGATCCCGCCCAGGCCCTGCGCCAGGCCAACCGCCTGCGCCTGCTCACCGCGCTGCGCGAAGGCCCGCAGGGCGCGCGCGGCCTCAACGCCCGCATCGAGTCGCAGCTCGCCGGCCGCCGCATCGGCGCGCCGCCGGCCTGGTTCCCCGGCCGCCTGCTGCTGGTCACCGAAAACAGCTACCGCCACCAGCTGTTCAACGGCGACGTCGGCCTCTGCCTGCCCGGCGACGACGGCACCCCGCTGGCCTGGTTCCCCGGCAACGGCGGCGCCGGCGCCAACGAAGTCCGCGCCTTCCATCCCGCCGCGCTGCCCGCGCACGAGTCCGCCTTCGCCACCACCGTGCACAAGGCCCAGGGCAGCGAGTTCGACGAGGTCTGGTTGCAGCTGCCGCGCATGGACGCCCGCGTGCTCAGCCGGGAACTGCTCTACACCGGCCTGACCCGCGCCCGTTCCGCGTTACATATCGCGGGGAGCGCCGAGGTGATCGAGACCGCGCTGTCGCGGCATGCGAGCCGGGTGTCGGGGTTGGGGTGGAGGTTGCACTAACGGGGATCGTAGCCGTACACCTAAGCCGGGGCCTAGATGAAAACTTACGACTTCAGCGGAGTGTTCTCGCCCCGCAGGGAGTAATCAATTAATCAACTTGCTCCCCCTGGGGATATAATTTCTATTTGATTTCATCCCTACAGGGAGTTAAACTGTATCACACTCTCGCCTTAGAGGGCGACAAGAATGGGCGCGAATAGTACATCCCAAAGTATGAAACGACTCGCTCGACGCAAGTTGGATGACGTAGGAAATCAATGGCGCCAGTTGCCTCAGCGACTGCACTTGGTGCCCAAGGGAGGGTGGATCAGCGCCATCCGTGAAGCCATGGGAATGTCACAAGCCGATTTAGGTCGGAACATGAGCGTTCGCAGCAGTACGGCAGCGAAACTAGAAGAGAGCGAACGCAGTCGTACGATCCGGCTAGACACGTTACAACGTGCCGCTGACGCTTTGGGGTGCGACCTGGTCTATGCACTTGTGCCGCGCAAGTCACTGCAAACCATGGTGGACGAGCAGCGCTTGCGAGTTTTTTCGGATGTGGTGACGCGAACCAATCACCACATGGACCTCGAAGGCCAGAGCGCGACCGATCCCGACTGGCGGAACAACCTTCTCCGACAGGCCGAGGAGGTCATACCGGATAGTCAACTGTGGCGTGTCAGGCAACGCATTACGTCCAAATGAACGACCCTCGTCCGCTTGAAGGGGAATTGGACGATGGCCAAACACCCCTCGATGCCGACGAGGCCCATGGTCTGATTCCTCGGTGGATTAGCACGCGCGACGATTTGAACGAGGCGGAAGCGCATAACATCCGTCAATCTTCCCGTTGGGCAAATAGACAACTAGATGCCGGCGTGCAGGTAGCATCGGCAGAGTTTCTACGCGGACTTCATCGGGCGATGTTCGAAGACGTTTGGACTTGGGCGGGAATATATCGGCAGACCGAGCGCAACATAGGCGTGGCGCCACATCAAATTGCCACTGAACTTCAGAATCTGTTTGATGATGCCGCCGCGTGGCGGGAATTCGACAGCTATTGTCTGGATGAACAAGCCGCGCGCCTGCATCACCGCCTGACCTGGATCCACCCCTTCCCAAACGGTAATGGGCGCGTCTCACGGTATGCGGCGGATTACTATCTTCAGCAGCAAGGCGCTGCGGTCTTTACGTGGGGCGCATCACTGTCCTCAATTAATGCACGAAAGTATTACTTAGCCGCCATCCGTCTGGCAGACAGAGCAGACTACGCGGCGCTCTTGGCTTTCGTGCGCTCTTGACGTTCGATCCGCCGCCACCTTCCTACCCGGGCCCACGTAATCACGCGCTACCAACGCCCACCGGGCGCAGGTTAACGAGTTCGACGAAATGGGGTTCCAGCTACGGCGTGCCCAGCGCGCGATCTGAGGCGCGAATCGCGCTACACCGGCCTGCCCGCGCTGCTATGGAGGGGAGCGGGGAGGTGCTCAAGGCGACGCTGTCACGGCATGCGAGCCGGTCTCGGGGTTGCGTGGAGGTTGGGCTACTTCAGAAGGGAACCTGACCCCGCTTGGTCGACACCGCTTGGTCCCCGCGACGTTCATTCACCGGCCTAGCCAACATCTATGCACATTCTGTCCAGCGAAAACCGATGCGAATTCTTGGCTTGTCCCCAGCTGGTCAAGCTTGACTACGCTTTGGGCGAAGGTGGGTTCGAAGCTACTCTGCTCATAAAGGCCAGCACCCTCGTACTGAAAAGCATTCTACTGGGATCCAGTCTAACTTTCGTTCTAAAGCGCATTGACGACCGCTTGCTGTACGGACTTCTGATTCACGACGACCCGATCCATCCGGCGGCTCTATGGTCAGTAGTCGAAACGCAGGAACAATTGATGGCACTCGACGCAATTTGTAGGACGGGGAAGTGTGGGGAAAAGGTGTCAGGGACAATTTCTCCCACCGCCTGGGCGGGACTAGGAAGTAGGTGTCAGGGACAATTTTCATTGGAAGCCATGATGCATAAGACCAGTGCGGCACAACACCAGGCTGCGGAGTACCACGGTTCACAACAGACGACGCAATCCTGCTTGGACGCTTTAGTTCGCCTACTTGCTACTTCACTACAGATCCGCCACGCCTTGCTACTCACCCATGATGGCCGGCATGGCTTTTATCTGGATGCAGATTCTCCAGAACCAATCTTCATTCGTTGTGGATTCACTTCCGGATACAGCGGTGAGGGACCAGCCGGACTCGCGATCGCACTGCATCTGCTTGAGCGCTTCTCAGTCGAGACGGACGAGGTTGAGGTGCCTGAGAGAGTCCTCAATCGCCTAGATGCCTGCGACCTCCGTCCCAACGACCTAGAAGCGATTGAAAAGGCTCGCGTTGTAAGACCGCTGCGTCTTCATGACTATAAGCGTGATGGCCTGCTCGGACGGACGCCGCCCCCAGAGGCAATGCGAAACCAGTTCTCTGGGTCGATTCCATGGCGCGTCCTAGATGAAAGATTGGTCGATCTCGCCCTGCTGATCGGGCAGGATCCAGATCGAGCGATCTTCAACGCCTTCCGAAGATTGGAGGTAACGGTCAAGTCACGTTGTGGCCTACCAGGTGAGATTCACGGCGTGCAAGTCTTCAGAAGGGCTTTCCGGGGAGCGGGAGCGATCCTTTCGTGGCCCGGGCTTGCGGCCTCTGAAGTGGAAGGGCGGGCGCAACTTTTCGAAGCGGCATTCTTGGCCTATCGGAACCCCAGGGCTCACCGAGAAGTTGAGGGCGGGGTAGAACTCGCATACCGGGAGTTCTACATAGTGAACGAACTCTTCTCGCTAGAGAGAGAAGCTGAAGCAAAATCCGACCGATAGAAAAATGTGTCAGAGACAATCTCTGGGTCAATTTCTTGACCCTCGCACATCGCCGTGCTGCAGGGTTTCGTCGCGTCCATCCTTGTTTCGTCGCAATTCCCTTGGCGGCCAGGGAGCAACCCTGCCACCGTGGCCGTTCCGCCCGCACGGCGTTTCGCAGCCGCGAAGAGCCCGGGCCATGAGAGGGGACATTCCATGATGCTTCGCCCGTCGCTGCCGCTGCTCGGCACGGCCATAATCAGCCTGGCCATGTCGCCGGTCTTCGCACAGTCCGCCAAACAGGAGTCACGGGCTGCGGACACGCTCCACGCCACCGTGGCGGCGCTGGACGAAGCGCTGTTCGATGCCTTCAACCATTGCAGCGACCCGGCGCAGCTGCAGCGCCATGCCGACTACTTCGATGAGGACATCGAGTTCTACCACGACCTCGGCGGCGTGACCCTGACGCGCGGCGAGATGATCGCGAACACCGCGAAGAACGCCTGCGGCAAGTACCGGCGCGAACTGGTGGCCGGGACGCTGGAGGCATTCCCGATCAAGGGATACGGCGCACTCGCTCGCGGAACGCACCGCTTCTGCAAGCACGACACCGACACCTGCGAGGGGCGGGCGGACTTCGTCCTGCTGTGGCGCGAGCAGGCCGGCCGCTGGCAGGTCACGCGGGCATTCAGCTTCGCGCACGGCCCCGACGACTGAGGGAAAAACAACAAGAGGGGACGGAGGCAATCAATCCGCGAAGACGCCTCCCTCTGGTCAATCCAAGGGGCTGCTATCCTCGATGCAGCAAAGGCACCAGCGCCCGGCAGGGGAGAGCCCGGCGCTTCGGATGTCCTCGACACTCCACGCCTTTCGCGCACCCACTACTTCTTTCTTCGGAGTCGCATATGACCGTGTCGATCCGCATCCTGCTGGCCCTCGCATGTGCCCTGCCAACCTGTGCGATCGCGGCCGACTCGGCACATGAAGCCGCACTGGAGGCCCGCATCAGCGCGATGGGGAACATCGGCAGGGCAGGCGATCCGAAATACTCGCCGGACGGCAGCGAGATCGCCTTCATCACCACGCTCAGCGGCACGCCGCAGGCATGGCGGATGCCGGCCGGCGGTGGCTATCCGCAGCCCATCACCGCCTACGCGGATTCGGTGCTGGGCCTGCGCTGGGCGCCCGATGGCAAGCGCGTGGCGTATGCGGTGGCGCCGGGCGGTGGCTACAACGCCCAACTGTTCCTCGCCACGCCCGATGGCGTGGACGTGGTGCGCATGAACGAAGGCGAGCACAACACCTTCACTGGCGATTTCGCCGAGGACGGCCGCTACTACTTCTCGTCCAATGCGCGCAGTGGCGCCAGCATGGACACCTGGATCTGGGATCCCGCCACCGGCAAGGCCAGCCTGGCCATCGAGATGGAGGGCCTCGGCGGCATCAGCGACCTGTCGGGCAACCAGGCCCTGGTCGGGCGGCTGGTCACGCGAGGCAATTCGAACCTCTGGCTGGACGACCTGGACAGCGAGACGTCGATCCTGCTGACCCCGCACGAGGGCGCCGCGGAAGTGTTCGGGAAGTTCGGCGCCGATCCGTCGGTCGTGCTGCTCGGGCACAACCTGGGGCGGGATCGCATGGCGTTCGGCCGCATCGACATCGGCGCCGACGGCACGCCCTCGGCGCCGCGCACGCTCGCCGAACGCGACGACGCGGAGCTCGAGGACTTCGAACTCAGCGCCGACAAGGCCACCGCGCTGCTGGTCTGGAACGTGGCGGGCCGCAACGAACTCGAGCTCATCGACATCGCGACGGGCAAGCGCCGCGCGCTGCCTGCGGCCCCGTCCGAGCTGGTGTACGGCGCGGACTTCGCGCCCGATGGCCGCAAGATCGCGCTGACGCTGGCCGGCTCCACGGCGCCCCCCGACCTGTGGCAACTGGATCTTGCCAGCGGCAAGTACACGCGCCTGACCTGGAGCCCCCACACGGGCGTCGACCTGGACGCACTGGTGCGGCCCGAGCTGCGCACCTACACCGCGCATGACGGCCTGGAGCTGTCCGGCTGGTTGTACCTGCCTCCCGGCTTCAAGGCGCCCGGTCCGGTGGTCCTGAGCTTCCACGGCGGCCCAGAAGGCCAGGAACAGCCCGCGTTCCGCGCCGACTACCAGGCGCTGCTGGCCAGTGGCATCGCGGTGTTCGCGCCCAACATCCGCGGCTCGTCGGGCTTCGGCAAGGCGTTCATGGCGCTGGACAACCAGGCCCTGCGCTTCGACGCCAACCGCGACATCAAGTCCACCGCGGATTTCCTGGTCGATGCCGGCATCGGCGCCAAGGACAGGCTCGGCATCACGGGCGGTTCCTACGGCGGTTACGTGGTGCTGGTGGGCGTGACCGAGTACCCCGACACCTTCGCCGCCGGCGCGGACCTGTTCGGCATGGTCAATTTCGAAACCTTCTTCTCGCAATCCACGCCGTGGATGGGCGCGATCTCGACCGGCGAATACGGCGACCCCAAGACACAGCTCAAACTTCTGCAGGACCTGTCGCCGATCCACAAGCTCGACCGCGTGGTGACGCCGCTGCTGGTGATGCATGGCGCCAACGACACCAACGTGCCGGTGGTGGAAGCCGAACAGGTGGTCGACAACCTCAAGCAGCGCGGCGTCGAGGTGCAGTACATCCTGTTCCCGGACGAGGGCCACGGCTGGAGGAAGCAGCCCAACCGCGTGCGCTCGACGCTCGAGTTGACGCGGTTTTTCCGCAAGCACCTCGTGGGCGGGGCAGCCAGCGGTTCGAAATAAGCACCAGGGAGTTCGAGCTCCGGCTGTACTTGTGCAGCTGGACCAAGGCAATTGGCAACGACCCCGGTCCCCCCACTTGGCGCTCAAGTGCGCCTGCGTCGGTGGCGCGAGCACCTTGCCGCTGACCAGAACCTGATGATGATCGGCATGGCGGTGTGGATGGGGCTGGCCGAGTTAGGGGCGCTGGGGACGGCCGCGCACGGCATTTAGCGAACCGGGCACCCGATTGGCGGCGAGAACAGGGGACGGAGGCAATAACTAATTACCACCGTCCACTTTCTGTTCGCCTTTGTGTCCTGGCCTGTGGCATTCGCCGTACCGGCGCATGACTTCCGGGCCATGCCCCGGGTAGTCGCCAGGCATAGATTTCCGCCCTTGCGCCTATCGGAATCGCGCCCATGTTGCGCCGGCTCCTGCCCTCAAGCCTGTTCGTCCTCGCCACCACCGCCTACGCCGTCGATGTGCCGCCGGCGGCACCGCCACCCGACACCGCCGCGCCGATCGAGGCGGTGGTACTGCATCCGCTGTTCGACGTCGATTTCATGTGCAGCGAGCACTACCAAGGCCAGGTGCCGTACCTGGGCGATGCCCTGGGCAGCGACTGCATGGTCGTGGGCGGGATCGAGGGCGGCGGCGAGAGCGGCTACACCAGGCCGTTCCGCACCGACGGCAAGTCGAACGAGGACTGGTACGGCTGGCGCACGCCGGTGTTGTCGCCGTTGGCCGGCACCGTGGACCGCGTCAACGTCAACGCCGTGGTGAATGTGCCCGGGCAGTTGGGCAAGCCGCCGGCGAGCTTCATCCTGCTTTCCGCGGCGGACGGAACCCGGGTGATGGTGGCGCACGTCGACGACATCCTCGTCGAGGCCGGCGACACGGTGCAGGCGGGCCAGCCACTGGGCGTGGTCGGCAACAACGGTTTCGCCCGCGCCCCGCACATCCACGTCGGTGCCTGGCGCGGCGAAACGCCGCTGCAGGTGCGCTTCGACCTGCGCGCGATGGGAGCGCTGCGCAAGAAGGGCGACGCAGGCGAGTGAGTCGGCCCGGTTCCCTGTCGGCCAGGCAGGCGGGGTCCAGGTAAGATTTCCGCCGTGGGCAAGTCCGCCGATCCCATCCGCTTCAAGGCACGGCTCTCGCGACCGGCAACCCCGAAGGGCGCGACCTGGTCCTTCGTCGTGCTGCCGAAAAGCGCGAGCAAGCAGCTGCCGACGCGGAGCATGGTGACCGTCGAGGGCACGCTCGACGACGCACCCTTCCAGGCCACGCTCGAACCCGACGGCGAAGGCAGCCACTGGCTGAAGGTGTCGAAGGCCTTGCGCGAGGCCGCGGACGTCGCGGTGGGCGACACGGTCGCACTTGCCATCGCACCCGTGGCGAAGGAACCCGAACCCCGCGTGCCCGCCGACCTGCGCAAGGCACTTGCGGCCAACGCGGCCGCGAAAGCGACCTGGGGCGACATCACGCCCGTTGCGCGGCGCGACTGGATCCACTGGATCACCTCGGGCAAGAAGGCCGAGACGCGCGTCAAGCGCATCGCGGTCGCCGTCGACAAGCTCGCCTCCGGCAGCCGCCGCGCCTGCTGCTTCGATCGCTCGGGCATGTACAGCAAGGGCAGCATGGGCGCGCCGGAAGAGGCGGATTAGCGAAGAACAACGACGGGGCCAGGAACCGGGTCAGCGTTCCGATCCGCCAGTCGGCGCGCGGAAGGCACCGCGCCGCCGCGCCATGTGGAGCAGCAGCAACGTCGCCAGCGTGTTCGTCGCGATCACCAGCCACGAGCTTTCCGGGCCGAACAGGCCGCCGGTCAGCCAGTCGGGTCCGGCATAGCGGCTTGCCAGCGGCGCCAGCGCGCGCCAGTCGTCGATGCCGGACAACGGCACGCCGCTGAGCAGGATGGTGAAGTTCCAGGCCGCGTGGTGGGCGACGCCCACCCACAGGTTGCGGGTCAGTACGAACAGCCCGGTCCAGAACAGGCCCAGCACGGTCACCGACACGAGCATTGTCGCGACATCGCCTGGGCCGCCGTGCGTGACGTTCTCCACGTGCATCAGGGCGAATAGCAGCGCCTGGACCGCGAGTGCCGGCCCGGTGCCCCAGGCGCGCTCGAGGACCCGGAACAGCAGCACGCGATAGACCAGCTCTTCCAGCATGGCCGCAAGGCCGATGAGGGCCGCCACGCCCCACAACGCCGACGCAGCGCCGCGGAACTGCACGAGTTCGTAAGCGCCCAGCGCGAACAGCGCGGCGATCGGCAACCCGACCATGAGTGCGCCACCCGCGCCGCCCAGCATCAAGCGCCAAGGTTGCAGCCGCAGCTCGGTGGCGGGACGCCGCTCGTACCAGCGCACGTAGGCCCAGTATCCTGCCAGCGCGCCCACGAAGATGCCGATGCGCCGGCAGGCGCTCAGCCACGCCGGCCCGGGATGGAACAGCGCATCGACCAGCGGCACGAGGCCCTGCCGGACGAGCATCACCATGCCCAGGATCGACGCGCCGCCCAGTAGCAGCGCAAGCAGCATCGCCAAGGTGCGGCGCAGGCGCGCGGACAGGAGCCGACCGGGTTCCGCGGAAAGCATTGCGTCCGCTTGTGAGGGGTCGGGCGTCATGGTCGTGGGTTGGCATCACGTCGATTCGGGGTGCCGGAACTCTACGACCGGGGCGCACGCCGTCGCGCGGCTTTGCGACGGACACGCGATTCGGGGGAATGAAGGCGTCAGGATCGGGAGCGATTCCGGGGGACTACGCCGATTGCAGGGTTCGGCGCGCACCGTTGCGCTGGGGTCGAACGAAGGGCAAAAAGAGAAGGAAGGGGACGGAGGCAATTGAGCCGGATCCTTTCCAGCGCAACGACTCCCCCGCCTCACCCATCGAACGACGCCAGGATCGGACACGGCCCCTCGGCCTCGCGACTGCACTCGCGTGCGAGGGTGCGCAGGTAGTCCCGGGCCTGCTGCATGTCGGCGATCTGCCGGTCGAGCTTTTCGAGCCGGGACTGGGCGAGTTCCCGCGCGCGGCGGCGGTCGTGGCCGGCGTCCAGCGCCAGCAGTTCACGGATCTCGTCCAGGGTGAAGCCGGCGCGCTGCGCCATGCGGATGAAGCGCAGGCGGCGCACGTCGTCGTCGCCATAGCGGCGGATGCCGTCACCCGCGTCCGGGGTGCCCAGCAGGCCCTTGCGCTGGTAGAAGCGCACGGTCTCCACGCCGACGCCGCCGGCCTGGGCGAACCGGCCGATGGGCAGGCGGGGGGCTTGACTCCGTACCATGGTACGGAATGTAGGCTGCGCCCCTACCTCCCGCAAGCCTCTACGGACAGGACCCCGCCATGGCCACAGACGCCACCTCCAAGCCCCGCACCGCCACCCTCCATCGCATGGTCATGGACGAGCATGTCTGCCCGTACGGGCTCAAGGCCCGCGACCTGCTGCGCCGGCAGGGCTACGCCGTCGACGACCGCTGGCTGACCACGCGCGAGCAGGTCGAGGCCTTCAAGGCAGAACACGGGGTCAAGACCACGCCGCAGGTCTTCATCGACGGCCAGCGGATCGGCGGATACGAGGACTTGCGCGCGCATTTCGGCAAGCCGGTGCCGGACCCCGACGCCACCAGCTACACGCCCGTGGCCGCGCTGTTCGGAATGACCCTGCTGATGGCGCTGGCCGCGAGCACGGCGGCCTTCGGCACGCCGTTCACCGGGCAGGCGCTGGCATGGTTCATCGCCTTCAGCATGGCGGTGCTGGCCTTGCTGAAACTGCAGAACGTCGAACGCTTCGCGACCATGTTCCTCAATTACGACCTGCTGGCGCGGCGCTGGGTGCCGTATTCCTACGTCTATCCGTTCGCCGAAGGCCTGGCGGGCATCCTGATGATCGCGGGCGTCGCCACTTGGCTATCGGTGCCGCTGGCGCTGTTCATCGGCACGGTGGGCGCGGTGTCGGTGTTCAAGGCCGTGTACATCGACAAGCGCACCCTCAAGTGCGCCTGCGTCGGCGGCGCGAGCAAGGTGCCGCTGGGCTTCGTGTCGCTGACCGAGAACCTGATGATGATCGGCATGGCGGTGTGGATGGGCCTGGCCGAATTCGGTTTGCTGGGGACGGGCGCGCACGGCATGTAGCGCGCCGGCTGCGCGGCAGGCCGGCGGCGACGCCCTCCCTCCGCCGGCCGCGTCCAGAAGGATTCCAGTTGCGGAAGCACGGATCCATGCCGGCCCAAGGACAACCACGGCGGTGTCGAAAAGGGAGTCGAAGCCGGGGATGACGATTCCGTTTCGGCGGGCAAGGCAGCATGGTGCGGAACGATGAACGCGTCGAGCATCTTCTGCGGCTTGCACGAGGGGGCTCAGGAGAGAATCCAGCGACTCTGTTTCCTTTCGAGCAAAAACTCTCTCCTCCCTCCTGGCACCAATTGCACCGCCACGCACGTTCAACTCGGCGTGTGACCACTGCGTGCAGCGTCCTGGCCGTCGCTGAATACGCCGGAATGCGACTCGGCTCCGCGCGCGGGATCGACCGCGCACGGCGCGCCTCATGCGCGCGTATTCATGTCGATCGAAATGAACCAACGCGAAAAGGACGCTGCCGTTTCACGTGCATGCGACTTGCGCGGGTCTAGGGTCGGGGCCTCTTCTCCCCCCAGAGAGGCACGCCGCCCGGGGCTCGATCCCCGGAAGCGGCTGCAGGATGCACCATGAAGACCACCACGCAGACATCGGGTGGGTATCGCGATACGACACCGGCCCGACCGAACAGGCGCCGAACCGACCGCGCCGCGAATGCCGACCCAGACAGTCCATTCCGCGCCCTCTTTCGGGACGCGTCTTACTATTCCACTGGGCGCAACTGGAACGACTATGCGCCGGCGTACCGCTATGGCGAGCAGGCCTTCGCGTGCCATCGCGGCCGGCGCTTCGACGAGGTGGAACACGAACTCTCGCGAGACTGGATCGACGCCAGGCAGGGTTCGCGCCTGAGCTGGGTCGAAGCGCGGGGCGCCGTCCACGACGCCTGGAGGCGGGCAAGGGACCGCGCGTTTTTTCGTGCGCATACCGAGACGCGAGCGGAAGCCGGCACGATCGGGACCATCGGTGACAGCGGGTCGTAGCCGGGTGCCGCTTCCTGCACGACGCTCGTACCTCACGCCTTCGCAAAGCACCCCTGCCGCGTAGTCGCGACACGGCCATGACATGCGTGAACGGATTCAGCCGCCGGTGTGCGACTTCACGTTTCGCTGATCGCGACGCGCCTAACGTCGACCCGCACGCCAACGATGGCGTGACATCCCCCAACGTGGCATGCCACGTGGCACGCATAGACAGGAGCAAGACATGAGCGACATCAAGAAAGACCACAACATCGGTGCAGGTACGGGTGCGGTTGCAGGTGCAGTGACGGGTGCCGCCGTCGGCGCGGCCGGTGGGCCGGTGGGTGCCGCCGTCGGTGCGGTGGCCGGTGGCGTGCTGGGCGCGAAGGCCGGCGACTCGATCGCCGAAGCCGTCAACCCGACCGAGTACACCACGCACTTCAAGAGCAAGTACCAGTCGGCGCCGTACTACCGCGACGACCGCGCGTGGAGCGACTACGAGCCGGCCTACAAGTACGGCTACGACACCTATGGCCGTTACCGTGGCCAGAACTTCGACAGCGTCGAGAGCGAACTCGAGCGCGAGTGGTCGGAGACCCGGGCCGATTCGCGCCTGGCGTGGAACGAAGCACGCGACGCCGTGCGTGACGGCTGGCACCACATCGAGCGCGCCATGCCGGGCGACGCCGATGGCGACGGCCGCTGATCCACGGCGACTGTCACCAGTCACATCCAAGTGAGTCGACGGGCCGCCTTCGGGCGGCCCGTTTCGTTTGCCTGCCGGTCCGGCCGGGCGGCCGGACGCGCTAACATGGCAGCCCTCGAAAGCAGCGGAAGACGCCCATGACCGGCCCCCGGGACGACGACGCAATGCCCAGCCGCGACCAGGCCGAAGCGGCCGTGCGGACCCTGCTGCGCTGGGCCGGCGACGACCCTGCGCGCGAAGGCCTGCTGGACACGCCGCGGCGCGTGGCCGAGGCCTATCGCGACTGGTTCAGCGGCTATGCGCTGGATCCGGACGACTACATGCAGCGGACCTTCGAGGAGGTCGGCGGCTACGACGAGATGATCGTGCTGCGCGACATCGAGTTCGAAAGCCACTGCGAGCACCACATGGCGCCGATCATCGGCCGCGCGCACGTCGGCTACCTGCCCGACGGCAAGGTGGTGGGGATCAGCAAGCTGGCGCGCGTGGTCGAGGCCTATGCGCGCAGGCTGCAGGTGCAGGAGAAGATGACCTCGCAGATCGCCGACTGCATCGAACGGGCGTTGGCGCCGCGCGGCGTCGGCGTGGTGATCGAAGCCGCGCACGAGTGCATGACCACCCGCGGCATCCACAAGCGCGGCGTGAGCATGGTGACCTCGAAAATGCTCGGCACCTTCCGCGAGGACGCGCGCACGCGATCGGAGTTCCTCGAATTCATCCAGGTCGGCAACCGCGGCTGATGCGTTCGCGGGCCTTCGCGCCGCGCGCAACGGCACCCGTCGCGTAGCAATCGAACGCTACGCGGCCCGGGCCATCAGGTCGGCGACCCGGACCATGTCGCGGGCCTCGACATGCAGGTGCGGGGCGATCCGCACGAGGCCATGGCGCACCGTCACGATGACGCCCGCTTCCTCCAGCACGCCGGCGACCGCAGCCAGGCGATCGCCAGGGGGACGGACGCCGCACAGGTGGGGGGCGTGTCCGTCCGCCAGCCAGTCGCCCAGGCCGCGATTGTCGAGGGCGGTGCGCAAGGCGGCGGTGCGCTTGCCCAGGGCCTCCGACAGCGGCAGCGCCTGCCACGACAGGACCTGCGCGAGCGCCGCCTCGGCCATCGCCAGCCGCAGCGGATCGGCGACGCCGCCGGCATCGTAGCGGCGGGCACCGTCGAGATAGGGCGGGGGCGCATCGGGCGGGAACCGCCAGTCATCGCGGCCCGTGCGCGCGATCCAGTTCTGTTCCAGCGGTTCGCCCTCGGCGCGCCATTGCGGTGCCGCCCACAGGTACGCGAGGCCGCTGCCTCCCAGCAGCCACTTGTGCCCGACGGCGACCGCGAACTCCGGCTGCCAGCGCGCCACGTCGGCCGGCAGCACGCCGAGGCTCTGGCTGAGGTCGAGCACGAGGGAGGCGCCGCGCTCGCGCGCGGCCTCCGAGATCCGGTCCAGGTCGAGCAGCGCGCCGTCGTGCCAGTAGGCATGCGGCAGGGCCAGGATGCGGATGTCCTTGTTCCGGTGCAGGGTCGCCAGCACCGCTTCGGTCCAGTCGATGCCGGGGATGCGCGGGACCGCCACCAGTTGCGCGCCCACTTCGCGGCAACGCCGTTGCCATGGCAACAGGTTCGAGGGGAACTGCCCTTCGAGCACCAGCACCGCCTGGCCGGGCCAGAGCGGCACGTTGCGCGCGGCCGTGCTCAGGCCGTAGCCGGCCGACGGGACCAGCGCGACGCCGCCGGCATCGCCATCGAACAATCGCGACGCCAGCGTGCGGACGCGCTCGATCCGCGCCGTCCAGCCCGCCATGTCCAGCCGCCAGGGCATCGTCGAATGGTTGATCGCGTCGCGCGCCGCCTGGAGCACGGCATGCAGGCGCGGGCCGTCGGAAGCGGTGTTGAGGTACAGCGCACCCGGTGGCAGCGAGAACAGGCTGCGATGATCTTCCGTTGGATCGCGACTGGCGTGCATGGCCGAACTGTAGGGCAGTGGCGTTGCCACCACCAACATGTCCGTCACGGTTCGGGCGGGTATCCTGTCGCGACGTCGCAGGCCCTGGATCCACCCACCGCATGCAGACCATCCGCCAGGCCGGTGCAGCCGCGCCAGCCACCTTCTCCGGAGCCGATGCGCTGGCCGCGCATTACCGCTCGGTGCGCGCGCGCAGCCGTACGCTGGCGGCGCCGTTGTCGGCGGAAGACGCGATTGTGCAGAGCATGCCCGACGCCAGCCCGAGCAAATGGCACCTGGCCCACACCACCTGGTTCTTCGAGCAGTTCGTGCTCGGCGCGCGCCCGGGTTACGCGCCCTTCGACCCCGACTGGCACTACCTGTTCAACAGCTACTACAACAGCGTCGGCCCGATGCACGCGCGCCCGAAGCGCGGGCTGCTGTCGCGACCGGCGCTGGCGCAGGTGCTGGCCTACCGCGACGCGGTGGACGCGCGCATGGCGGAGGCGTTCGAGCGCGGCGACTTCGACGACGCGATGCGCCAGCGCATCACCCTCGGCCTGCACCACGAGCAACAGCACCAGGAGCTGTTGCTGACCGACATCAAGCATGCGCTGTGGAGCAATCCGCTGAAGCCCGCGTACCGCGACGACCTGTCGATGCCGAGGCAGGCGAGCCCCGAGCGCCTGGAATGGATCGCAGGCAGCGAGGGCGAGGTCGAGATCGGCGCCGCGCCCTGGCCCGGCAGCGGGCAGTTCGCCTTCGACAGCGAATCGCCGCGCCATCGCACCCTGCTGTCGCCGCATGCGCTGGCCAGCAGGCCGGTGAGCAACTCCGAGTTCCACGACTTCATCGCCGACGGCGGCTACCGGACGGCGACGCTGTGGCTGAGCGCCGGCTGGGCGCAGGTGCAGGCCGAAGGCTGGCGCGGTCCGCTGTACTGGGACGAGGACGGTGCGCGCGAATTCACGCTCGGCGGCATGCGCCAGCTCGATCCGCACGCGCCGGTCGTGCACCTGAGTTACTACGAGGCCGACGCGTTCGCGCGCTGGGCCGGTGCGCGCCTGCCGACCGAGGCGGAGTGGGAACACGCCGCGGCCGGCCAGCCCGTGCGCGGGAACTTCGTCGAGGACGATTACCTGCATCCCGTTGCGCCGGCCGAGGGCGCGGCCAAGGGCGCGCCGCACCAGCTGTACGGCGACGTCTGGGAATGGACGTCGAGCACGTACACCGCGTACCCGGGCTTCCGCGAACTGCCCGGCGCGCTGGGCGAATACAACGGAAAGTTCATGTGCGGCCAGTTCGTGCTGCGCGGCGGCAGCTGCGCCACGCCGCGCGACCACGTGCGCGCCAGCTACCGCAATTTCTTCACGCCCCCGGACCGCTGGCAGTTCTCCGGCCTGCGCCTGGCCAAGGACGCCGCGTGAACGCCGTGGCCCAGCTGACCGACCTGCACCCCACGCCGGACGACATCATCGGCGACGTGCTCGCCGGCCTGTCGTGCACGCCCAAGCGCCTGCCCTCGAAGTATTTCTACGACCAGCGCGGTTCCGAGCTGTTCGAGCAGATCACCCGCCAGCCCGAGTACTACCTGACCCGCGTCGAGTTGGTCCTGCTCGAGGACAAGGGCGGCGAGATCGCCGAAGCCGTCGGGCCGCGCGCGCACGTCGTGGAGTACGGCAGCGGCAGCGGCCGCAAGACGCGCATCCTGCTCGACGCGCTGGAAGACCCGGTGGCGTACACGCCGATCGAGATCTCGCGCAGCGCGCTGCTGGCCAGCGTCGAACGGCTCGACCGCGAATTCGGCGACGTCGAGGTGCTCCCCGTGCTCGCCGACTTCACCGAGCCGGTGCCATTGCCCCGGCCACGGCGCGAGGCCGACCATGCGCTGGTCTTCTTCCCCGGGTCCACCCTGGGCAACTTCACCGACGCCGAGGCGCGCAAGTTGCTGCGCGCGATGCACCAGACCATGGGCGAGCGCGGCGGCGCGCTGGTCGGCATCGACCTGCAGAAGTCCCCGGAGATCCTCGAAGCGGCCTACAACGACGCCGCCGGCGTCACCGCCGCCTTCACCCTCAACCTGCTGGCGCGCCTGAACCGCGACATCGGCAGCGACTTCGACCTGGCGGGCTTCGAGCATCGCGCGACGTACTCCATCGAGCGCGGCTGCATCGAGACCTTCCTGGTCAGCCGCCGGCCGCAGGTGGTGCATGTCGAAGGCCACGCGTTCGAGTTCGCGCAGGGCGAGGCGATGCAGGTCGAGTACAGCCACAAGTACGACGACCAGGGTTTCGCGGCGCTCGCCGCCGACGCCGGCCTGAAGGTGGTGCGGGCCTGGAACGACCCGAAGGACTGGTTCGGACTGCGATTGCTGCAACGCGCTTGATAGCCCCTCTCCCGCATGCGGGAGAGGGGTTGCGGTGAGGGCCCGGCGTTTGCCCGGACCGTCCCTCCCGTCGGATGCACCCTTGTCCGGCGCAACGTGCCACGTGGCAACTAGTCCGGCGCAGGCCCTTCTCCCATGCGCTGGCGACGCGACCAACGACGAAGCAGGGGAGACCTCGAACCCCGGGAACACGAGACCATGACGACCAAGGATCCCAAGCCGCCCGCGACCTACGACGACCTGCGCGCGCTGTTCATCAATTGCACGCTCAAGCGCAGCGGCGGCGAGCCGTCGCATACCCAGCGCCTGATCCACGTGGCCGCCGAAGTGATGCGGGCCAACAAGGTGGAGGTCGACATCGTCCGCGCCGTCGACCTGGAGCTCGCGCCCGGCGTGCAGCCGGACATGACCGAACACGGGTTCGAACGCGACGATTGGCCCGGGTTGCGCGAAAAGGTCCTGTCGGCCGACATCCTGGTGCTGTGCACGCCGATTTGGCTCGGCGAGGAGAGCTCGGTGTGCCGGCGGGTGATCGAGCGCCTGTACGCCGAGTCGGGCAAGCTCAACGACCAGGGCCAGTACCTCTACTACGGCCGCGTCGGCGGTTGCCTGGTGACCGGGAACGAGGACGGGATCAAGCACTGCGCGATGACCCTGCAGTACGCGATGCAGCACCTGGGGTACGCGATCCCGCCGCAGGCCGACGCCGGCTGGATCGGCGAGGCAGGACCCGGCAAGTCCTACGGCGACGACGGCGCCGGATACGACAACGACTTCACCCAGCGCAACACCACCTTCATGGCCTGGAACCTGATGCACCTGGCGCGCCTGCTCAAGGACGCCGGCGGCTTCCCGGCGCATGGCAACCAGCGCGACAAGTGGGACGCCGGTTGCCGCTTCGACCACCCCGATCCGGCGTCGGCATGAGTCGAACCGGCTCGACCAGGCCAACGGAGGCCGCATGACCGAAGAAGATCCCATCCTCGACGCGCTGGTGATCGGCGCCGGCCCGGCCGGACTCACCGCCGCCACCTACCTGTCGCGGTTCAAGCGCCGGATCGCCGTGGTCGATGCCGGCAACAGCCGCGCGCGCTGGATCCCGACCAGCCACAACTGCCCCGGGTTCCCGTCCGGGGTGACCGGCGACGCCTTGCTCGACAAGTTGCGGGAACAGGCCCGGGCCTACGGCACCGAGATCGTGGGTGACCGGGTGTCGGGCCTCGAGCGCGATGGCGATGCCTTCCACGCCGTGGGCGAGCAGGGCGGCCGCTGGGCGGCCCGGTACGTGCTGCTGGCGACCGGCATCGTCGATTGCGTGCCGAAGATGGCGCGCCTCGAGCAAGCCATCGAGAACGGGGCGATCCGGTTGTGCGCGGTCTGCGACGGGTACGAGGCCTGCGACGAGCGCATCGCCGTGTACGCGCCGGTCGACGAGGCGATCCGCCATGCCCTGTTCCTGCGTACCTTCTCGCGCGAGGTGCTGGCGGTACGGTCGGAAGCCGGCGAGCCATCGGCCGAGTGCGCGCGGCTGGCGCACGATGCGCGCGTCGCGGTGCTGCCCGTGCCGGAGTCGATCGACTACCTGGCCGGCGAGGGGTGCCGGATGCGCTTCGCCGACGGCGACGAGCGCACCTTCGACACGGTCTACCCCGTGCTCGGGGGAAACGCGCAGTCCGGCCTCGCCATCGGCCTGGGCGCCGAAGTCGACGACAACGAGGAACTGGTCGTCGACGAGCACCTGCAGACCAGCGTCGACGGCCTCTACGCCATCGGCGACATCGTCAGCGCGCTGAACCAGATCAGCGTGGCCGTGGGCCATGCCGCGGTCGCGGCCACGGCCGTGCACAACCGGCTGCCCCGCAACTTCCGCGAGGACAAGGCGAGCCAACCCGAGGACGCATGACCGGTGGCGACCGGGGCTCACGCGGCGATGGCCCATGGTGCTGGAACGGGCGCGCGACCGCGCTAGACTGCGCGCCCTCCCGCCGCCGGCCGCCGACGTGACGCCAGCCTCCCCGCCCGCGCGCCGCGCCGCGCTCGCCTTCATCTTCGTGGTGGTGCTGGTCGACGTGCTGGCGTTCGGGTTGATCATTCCCGTGCTGCCGCACCTGATCAAGGGTTTCGTCGGCGGCGACACCGCGGACGCGGCGTTCTGGGTATTCGTGTTCGGCACCACCTTCGCCGCCATCCAGTTCGTCAGCGCCCCCATCCAGGGCACCTTGTCCGACCGCTTCGGGCGGCGGCCGGTGATCCTGCTGTCGTGCCTCGGGCTGGGCGTGGACTTCATGCTGATGGCGCTGGCGCAGAGCTTGCCCTGGCTGCTGGTCGGACGGATCGTCTCGGGCGTCGCCTCGGCCAGCTTCACCACGGCCAATGCCTACGTCGCCGACGTGGTGCCGCCGGGGGAGCGCGCGAAGAGCTACGGCATGCTGGGCGCGGCCTTCGGCATCGGCTTCATCGCCGGGCCGTTGGCGGGCGGTTGGCTGGGCGCCATCGACCTCCGCCTGCCGTTCTGGTTCGCGGCCGGCCTGGCCCTGGCCAACTTCTGCTACGGCTGGTTCGTGCTGCCCGAGTCGTTGCCGCCGGAACGGCGATCGACGCGCTTCGACTGGTCGCATGCCAATCCGTTCGGTGCGCTGCTGCTGCTCAAGCGCTATCCGCAGGTGTTCGGCCTGGCGGCGGTGGTGTTCATCGCCAACCTCGCGCACTACGTGTACCCGAGCGTGTTCGTGCTGTTCGCGGACTACCAGTACGCGTGGGGTCCGCGCGAAGTGAGCTGGGTGCTCGCCGCGGTGGGCGTGCTGAGCGTGGTGGTGAACGCGGGACTGGTGGGCCGTCTCGTCGCGCGGCTGGGCGAGCGCCGCACGCTGCTGCTCGGACTGGGATGCGGCGCGATGGGGTTCATGGTGTACGGCCTGGCTGATGTCGGTTGGGTGTTCCTGCTGGGCTTGCCGGTCAGCGCGCTGTGGGCGTTGGCGGCACCAGCGACGCAGGCGCTGATCACCCGCGCGGTGGGGCCGGACGTGCAGGGCCGCATCCAGGGCGCCTTGATGAGCCTGGTCAGCCTCGCCGGCATCCTGGGGCCGGCCGTGTTCGCCGGCAGCTTCGCCCACTTCATCGGGGACGATGCCGGGGTGCACCTGCCGGGCGCGCCGTGGTACATCGCCGCCGCGTTGCTGGGCGTCGGACTGTTGCTGGCGTGGCGCCATGCGCGGGACGACATCGAAGCGCCTGCCGACATCGCGAAGGCCGTGTCGAAGTCCTGATCGCCATGCAGGCTGAATCGTTCACGCAGCGCGTCACGAATTGCGGCAATTGCGCGTGGAATTGACCCACGGCTCACGCCGCGCGCGATAGCTTGCGGCGGCAAGGACGATCGCGCCGCTGGATTGGCGCAGTGCGCAGGCGCAAAGCGCATCCACAGGGAGGTGTCGGCACGCGGCATGGCGGGCAGGAAGCCCGCCTTGCCGCTGTCGATCTCGACTTGCCCCATTCCGTCGACGTTCGCCGCCAGGCGCGCGTTCCGCGTGCCCGACCACGGAGCCCCGCCGATGCCGAAGCCGTCCGCCGATGTCGATGCCGATGCCGCGCGGCGGACGGCGAAGAGCGCTGGCCTGCGTTACGTCAGCGACACCCTGCCCGGCATCACGCGACGCCGGCGCGGCAAGGGTTTCAGTTACCGCGCGCCGGACGGGACGCCGATACGCGACCGCGACGAGCTGGCGCGCATCCGCTCGCTGGCGATTCCGCCGGCGTACCAGGACGTGTGGGTCTGCCGCGATCCTCGTGGCCACCTCCAGGCGACCGGGCGCGATGCGCGTGGGCGGAAGCAGTATCGCTACCATCCCCAGTGGGCGACGGTGCGCGGCGACGGCAAGTTCGACCGCGTGGTCGCGTTCGGCGAGGCGCTGCCGAAACTGCGGCGGCGATTGCGTACGGACCTGGCACTCAAGGGCCATCCACGCGACAAGGTGCTGGCGATCGTCGTGGCGATCATGGCCGAGACCCTGGTGCGCGTCGGCAACGGGGACTACGCCCGCAGCAACAAGTCGTACGGGCTCACGACGCTGCGCGACCGCCATGCCAGGTTCGCGTCGGGGGGCCGGGTGCGCCTGGCGTTCCGTGGCAAGGGCGGACAGGACCACGACATCGCGATCGACGACAAGCGCCTGGCGCGGCTTGTGCGGGGCTGCCAGCAACTGCCTGGACAGACGCTGTTCCAGTACCGCGACGACGACGGCACGCTGCAGCCGGTCGATTCAGGCATGGTCAACGACTACCTGCGCGGCGTCATGGGCGAGGACTTCACCGCGAAGGATTTCCGCACCTGGGGCGGCACCCTGCACGCCATCCGCTGCTTCGGCCGGACGCCGTTGCCGGACGGGAAGCCAGGGGAGGAACCCTCGGCGCGCGCGTTCGCGGCGGTGGAGAACGAAGTGGTCCGGCAGGTGGCCTCGGAGTTGGGCAACACGGCCTCGGTCTGCCGCAAGGCCTACATCGACCCGGTCGTCTTCGAAGGATGGCGCGACGGCTCCCTGGCGCGCTGCGCGCGCGATGCCCGCGGCCAGCGGCAATGGGAACAGGCCGCGCTGCGCTTCCTCAAGCGTGCCCGGCGTGCCGGGTCGACTGCTCGGAAGCGCGCGCGGCGTTAGTCGGGAGCCAGGAAAAAATACTCCCGCGAAACCGGGAAGGCGCGCGGGAGTCGGGAATCGACTTCAGCTCTGGAGAGAGAGATCAGAAAGTCGGCAACGGGACCGGGTCCGTCGGGTGTTCCGGCGGCTCCTCGGGTGATCGTGGGGGTTGCTGCGTCGGGTCCTCCGGCGGGGCGACCGGATCCGGGGGAAGCGCCGGATTGTCGGGCAGCGTCGCATCGACCGGCGGCGGTTCCAGCTCTGGCTCGGGAATGGGGGGTGGCGGCATTTCGGACTGCTCGCGCTGCGCCTCCGTTTGCTCGACGGGTGCATAGGCGTCTTCGGCCTTGCTGCAGGCCGCCAGGGCGATGGCCAGCACGGCGATGGTGACCGGGACCGAACCGATGGTGCGCTGCATGTCGTTCCTCCTTGCGCTCGCCAGCTGCCGGGCGAGTATCCCGGCCTGGATGTAGCTTTCGCGTCGTTTTTTCGCTAACGGGGGTTCACGCGCGGATCCGTTCAGCCGCAACGCACGTTGACCACCACGTTGTCATCGTCGACATCGATGTTGAGCCGGCTGGGGTGGTACTCCATGGTCACCACCTGCCCGGGCTTGAGGGTGCGGGCGACCCGGGCGCCGGCGGCGCGGCGGGCCTGTTCGACGACATCCTCGCTGGCGGTGCGGCCGATCACCACGCGGGCGGCATCGGCATTGCAGCTGGTCATGGGCGGGTCCTCGGTGGGCGGGGCGATCGGCGCGCAGGCGCCCAGGGCGAACAGCAGCATCGCACCGAACCAGGGCGATGCCCGGTGATGGCGCGGGGAACGGTCGAGCATGGTGGCGGCCTCCTGGGGTATCGCCGCAGCCTGCCGTCGCCGATGTCGACGCCGTGTCAGGACCGGGACGGGCCTGCGGGGCCGGCGGGCCGGCGAGGTAGGATCGTCGCAAGCCGTCAACCGATCCGGGTGCGCGATGACCGATTCCGAGCCTGCTGCCGCCACGCCCACCCTGCGGCGCGCGGTGTCGCGCTGGCAGATCGTGGGTCTGTCGATCAACGACGTCGTCGGCAGCGGCATCTACCTCTTGCCGGCGGCGGTGGCGGCCCTGCTCGGCGGCGGCGGCGTCTGGGCGATCCTGCTCGCCGGCGCGGCGGTCGGCCTGCTGGTGCTGTGCTACGCGCAGGCGGCGAGCTATTTCGACCAACCCGGGGGCAGCTACCTGTACGCGCGCGAGGCGTTCGGTCCGTTCGTGGGTTTCGAGATCGGCTGGATGACCTGGCTGACCCGGGTGACGGTGGCGGCCTCGCTGAGCAAGGGGCTCGCACAGGCGGTGGCCTACCTGTGGCCGCCGGCGGCCGAAGGCTGGGGCAACCACCTGGTGGTGGTCGGTTCGCTGGCGCTGCTGACCTGGATCAACCTCATCGGCGTGCGGGCCGCGGCGCGCACCGCGGTGGTGCTGGTGGTCGCGAAGCTGTTGCCGCTGCTGTTCTTCGTGGTGGTGGGCGTGTTCTTCGTCGACTGGTCGCGCGGCCTGGCGGTGGAAGCGCCGCCGATGGACAACCTCGGCGAGGGCGCCTTGCTGCTGCTGTTCGCCTACGCCGGGTTCGAGAACACGCCGGCGGCGGCGGGCGAGTACCGCAATCCGAGACGCGACGTGCCGTTCGCGCTGGTCACCATGATCGTACTGGTGTCGCTGACCTATGCGGCGGTGCAGGTGGTCGCGCAGGGCACCTTGCCGGGGCTGGCGCAATCGGCTTCGCCACTGGCGGAGGCCGCCGGCGCCTTCGCCGGGCCGGCGGCGGCGCTGCTGCTCACGGTGGGCGCGGTGGTGTCGATCCTGGGCACCAACAGCAACACCATGCTGTTCGGGCCGCGCTACCTGTATGCGCTTTCGGTGGACGGCTTCGGGCCGCAGCTGTTCGCGCGGGTGCATCCGCGCTGGAGGACGCCCGCGGCGGCGGTGCTGGTGCAGGGCGGGATCGCGGTGGCGCTGGCGCTGTCGGGCTCGTTCGTGCAGCTGGCCTTGCTGTCGGTGGTCGCGCGCCTGTTCTCCTACATGGGCACCGCGTCGGCGGTGCTGGTGTTCGCGCGGCGCCATCGCGACCAGGCGACCGCGTTCCGGCTACCGGGCGGGCCGCTGATCCCCTTGCTGGCGCTGGCGATGTCGCTGGGACTGCTGGCGTCGGCGACGTGGCAGAACCTCGTCGCCGCGGCCATCGCGCTGCTGGTCGGCGCGGTGCTCTACCGGTTCCGTCGCCCGCCGCAGGCGCCATCGACGTTGCCGGCGGACGCGTTGCCGCCGACGGCATGAGCCGGCATCGACCATGACCGAGAAACCCTTCGCCCCCGCCTGCGAACGCAATCGCGAGCCGATCCTGGCCGTGCTGCGCGAGCACTTCGCCAATCGTCGCCAGGTGCTGGAGATCGGCAGCGGCACCGGCCAGCATGCCGTGTACTTCGCAGCGGCGATGCCGTGGCTGGCGTGGCAGTGCACCGATGTCGCCGCGCAGCTGCCGGGGATCGCGACGTGGCTCGACGACGCGGGCCTGGCGAACACGCCGGCACCGGTGGCGCTGGACCTGTCGCGGAACGACTGGCCCGCGAACGCCTCGACGCCCGCCGGGAACCCTCCATTGCTGGCGGGTGCAACCCCCGGCGAGGGCTTCGATGCGGGTTTCAGCGCGAACACCTTGCACATCGTCGCCTGGCCGCTGGTGGAAGCCTTCTTCGCTGCGCTCGATGCGCTGCTCGCCGCCGATGCGACGGTGGTGGTCTATGGTCCGTTCAACTATGGCGGCGCGCACACCAGCCAGAGCAACCGCGACTTCGATGCCTGGTTGCGTGCACGCGACCCGTCATCGGGCATTCGCGACTTCGAGGCCGTCGACGCGCTCGCGCAGGGCGTCGGGCTTCGCCTGGTCGACGACGTGGCGATGCCTGCCAACAACCGGTGCCTGGTGTGGCGGAGGGGCTAGGCCGGACCGGCACGGGCTTGCCCGCCGCTCGCCGTACCCACCGGTCATGCTTGCCCCGGGCCGCTGTCGCGGTCAGTCGCGGGTATCGAGCTTGCGTTCCAGCCGCCGCAGCACCGCGAGCACCGTGACGCCCAGCAGGGAGGCGCCGAAGGCCAGCAGGTAGTTTCCAAGCCCTGCGGCAATGCCGATCGCGGCGGCCATCAGCAGGGAACTGGCGGTGGTGAGGCCACGGACGCGGTCGCGTCCGCCCGCACGCAGGATCGCGCCGGCACCGACGAAGCCCACCGCCGCGACCACGGCCTCGATCAGGCGCAGGGGATCCACGCGCAGCAGCTCGCGGTAGGGTTCGCGAGCGAAGTCCTGGGCCACGATGTCGCCCAGGCTGACGATCAGCGCGGCGGCGCCGGCGATCATCATGTGGGTGCGCAGGCCCGCGGTATGGCGGCCGAGTTCGCGCTCGAAGCCGACCACCCCGCCGAACAGCATCGCCGCGGCGACGCGCAGCAGGATGCCCAGGTCCTGGGTGAGCACATCCATCGCCGCGGCCTCAGGCAGTGGACCGTGCCCGGTCCAGGAACCACAGCGCGATGGCTGCGAGCAGCATCAGGACTTCCAGGCCGGCGATGACCTTCGTCAGCGACTCCACCGGCCCGAAGCGCACCAGGCTGATCGTGCGATGGAGCACGATCGGCGCGTACAGGGCGATCGCCACCAGCACGCCGGTGCGATGCAGCTCCGGCTTGAACGCAAGCCATGCGAAGACCAGCGCCAGGCCCCACTGCAGACCACCATAAACCGTGAGGTATTCCGAGCGGCCGCTGTTCGACAGCATCGTATAACCCAGGTTCTGCGCCGTCGGCTCCAGGCGCAGCGCGCACCACACGCCGAACACGGCGTACATCAAGGCGTTGATCCAGAGGTAGAGCGCGGTCATCGCGGTGTCCCGTCATGCATGCCGGGCCAGCGTGCCGTCGCCGGCGTGAACGCGATGCAGTCGCGGCCGTGACTCACGATTCCGGTGGCGCGGCTGGCGCGGGCCGGGTCGAGGCCTCTTCGACCAGCGGCAACAGCGCCTCGGTGAAGCGTTCGGCTTCGCTCGCCGAGAGGTGGGACCATTCCGGCAGCTCGTAACCCTGCAGCTGCGGGTGGTCCTCGAAGTGGATGCCCGGCGCACCGGTGGCGGCCAACAGGCGTTCCCAGGTCGCGGCGCGCGGGAACGCCTTGCGTTCCATCTCGAGCCACTGGCCAGCGCTGGGTGCGCGCACGAACACCACCGGCACGCCGCGCGCGCGCAGCTTGCCGACGGCGGCCACGGCCCGCGCGATCTGCTTGTCGCGAAGCGCGTGGGCGGCGGCGGGCGGGGGCGGCGGGCGCTGCAGCAGGCGGGACCAGATGTCGCGCGCCAGTGCGCGGTAGGCCGGATCGCGTTCGACCTTGTCCCACATGCGCGTGGCGCGATCGGCATCGGCCACCGAGAGCCTGCGGACGGCGACCTCGTTCGGCACGCCCGGGCGCGCCGGCCATGGCTGGCGTTCCAGGACGGTGAACAGGGCGAAATCCGGGTCGTAGTACGCCAGCCAGGGTTCCAGCAGCCACATCGACAGGCGCTGCCCCGCGCGCTGCGCCGGGCTCTCGTTGCGGTAGTAGGGCAGCACGGCGTGGCGCCGGGAGAAATCCGCGAAGAACAACAGGGGCGTCACGCCGACCACCAGTCGCCCGGTGAAATCTGTGTCGTCGGCCAGGTCCTCGAGCAGGAACAGCGGCGAGGTGCCTTCGAGCGCCAGCTGGATCGGGCGCTCGCCGTCGAGTCGTTCCCAGACCGGGAGCTGGATGTCGAACAGCACGCGCGAGGATCCGATGATCACCGTCGCGTCGCCCTCGCCCTGGTCGATGCGGCGCCGTTGGATCGCCCACGCGCCGTCGCTGTTGCGATACGAGGGCGCGACACCGTAGTCGCGCCAGTACAGCTCCCATCCCGACAGCGCGACGGCGAAGAGCAGCAGCGCGACGAGCCAGGGCCAGCCCAGCGCGCGCGACGGCAAGGCGCGCACCGGCGGATCGTCCAGGGGCACCTCGTAGGCCGGTAGTTCGCCCGCGTTCGAGGGCCGCTCAGAACTGGAAGTAGATGAAGGCATCGCTCCCTCCCTGCGTGATCGCGATGGCGAACAGCATCAGTCCCCACAACGTGCCCGTGGCGGCGACCGGCCAACGAGAGACCTCCGCGTGCAGCGCACGGTGGCGCATGTGCCAGTGCACGGCGAGGATGGTCGCGACCGCGGCGCTCGCACTGGCCAGCGCATAGGTGCCGAGGATCGGGGCGCCTCCGGTGTCCAGCAGCAGCATCCCGCGCAACATCCGCCACGCGGTGGGGAAATCGGTGGCGCGGAAGAACACCCAGGTGATATTGACGAGGAAATAGGTCAGCAGCGCCAGCAGGAGCTTCCCGGGCAAGGTTCGCCACAGCGCCAGATGGCCCACGCGCGGCTTGAGCCAGCGCTCGGCGGCCAGGTAGGCGCCGTGCAGCCCACCCCAGGCGACGAAGGTCCACGCGGCGCCGTGCCACAACCCGCCTAGCAGCATGGTCAGCATCAGGTTGGCGTAGGTGCGCGCGGCGCCTTGACGGTTGCCGCCCAGCGGCACGTACAGGTAGTCGCGCAGCCAGGTCGACAGCGAGATGTGCCAGCGCCGCCAGAAGTCGGAGAAGCCGATCGCCGCGTACGGGTAGCGGAAGTTGTCCGGCAGCGAGAAGCCCAGCATCAATGCGATGCCGATGGCGCAGGTGCTGTAGCCGGCGAAGTCGCAGAAGATCTGGCCGGAGAACGCCAGGGTCCCTAGCCAGGCGTCGCCAGGATGCAGGAGTTCCCTGGCCCCGAAGGCGGCATCGGAGACCGGGGCGAGGATGCCGTCCGCGACCACGATCTTCTCGAACAGCCCCAGCACCAACAGCATCGCGCCCCAGCCGAACTGCCGCGCCGTCGCCATGCGCGGCGTCGCGAACTGGGGGACGAGGTCGCGCGGGCGAACGATCGGCCCGGCGACCAGCTGCGGGAAGAAGGTCACGAACAGCGCGAAGTCGAGGAAGGAGCGGGCTGGCGGCGCCCGCCGCAGGTAGACGTCGAGCGTGTAGGCCATGGTCTGGAACGTGTAGAACGAGATGCCGACCGGCAACACGATGTCCCAGGCCGGCGCCTGCCAGGGCACGCCCATCGCGGCCATCGCCTCGGCGAAATTGCGCGTCAGGAAGCCGCCGTACTTGAAGTAGCCCAGCAGGCCGAGGTTGGTCGCCAGCGAGACGAGCAGCAAGGCGCGGCGGCGCGCGGGCGCCTCGGTGCGGGCGATGCGACCGGCGGCCCACCAGTCGACCAGGGTCGAGATCCACAGCAGGATCACGAAGGGCGGGTTCCAGGCCGCGTAGAACAGGTAGCTGGCGATCAACAGGCTGGATTTCTTCGCCGACCATGGCAGCGGCGAGACGTGCACCGCCAGCACGATCCCGAGGAAGGCGATGAAGGTCAGCGAGTTGAACAGCACGGGCAGTCCCTGGGACGCGCAGGCGCGTATTCGCCCTCCAACGCCGTAATCGCGCTCCGGCGGCCAAGGAGCCCCGCGCATGTTTTCGAGCCACCGGTCTGGCGACGGCCACCTGGCGCGGTGCGCGCGCTCACGCGACCTGGCCGCCGCCCGTGGCAGCGTGGGCCGAGGAAGGGCGCGGGAACCGGGCCGACAACAAGAAGGAGTGAGCGACGATGGAAGATCCAAGGGCCTTCAAGCGGCGGGCTGGCCGGGGCGGCGGGTTGCCGCTGGCCGTGGCCGTGTTGGCCGGCGTGGCGTGCACCGCCGCGGTCGCATCGACCGCGCCCGTCGCGGTCGCGTCGCTGGCGCAACAGGCCGCGCTGCCGGCAACTCCCGATGCCTCGCCGCCCGAAGGGGCGACGGAGTCGTTCCGGCGTTGCCGCGACGGCCTGCGAGGCCAGGCCGTCCAGGCCGGCGTCAGCCCACCGACCTTCGACAGTCTCCTCGCGACGATCGAACCGGACCTGTCGGTCTTGCCCCTGCTCGACGCCCAGCCCGAGTTCACCACGCCGATCTGGGACTACCTCGCGGCCCTGGTCGACCAGGAACGCATCGATGACGGAAAGGCCATGCTGCGTGAGCACGCGGAGGTCCTGGAAAGGATCGGAAACGAATACGGCGTCGACCCGGAAACGGTCGTTGCGGTCTGGGGCGTGGAAAGCGATTACGGCAAGACCTTCGGCAAGCGACCGCTGCTGCAGTCGCTGGCGACCCTGTCCTGTTTCGGGCGCCGGCAGGATTTCTTTCGCGGCGAACTGTTCGCCACCCTGGGCCTGCTGCAGTCCGGCGACCTGCGCGACGCCGGCCTGACCGGTTCGTGGGCGGGCGCGTTCGGCCACACCCAGTTCATGCCCAGCACCTACAAGCGCATCGCGGTGGACTTCGACGGCGACGGACGCCGCGATCTGGTCGGCAGCATCCCCGACGCGCTCGCCTCGACCGCCAACTACCTCAAGCGGGCGGGCTGGCGTAGCGGCGAGCCCTGGGGGTTCGAGGCGAAGTTGCCGGCGGGCTTCGACGCCTCGCTCGCCGGGCGCAAGAGCAAGCGTGCGCTTTCCGACTGGATTGCCCGGGGCGTGACCCGTGTCGATGGCAATGCGCTTGCGGGGAGCGGCGCATCGGAGACGGCCAAGGCCGGCGTGCTGCTGCCAGCCGGCGCGGCCGGTCCGGCGTTCGTGGTGTTCCGCAACTTCGACGCCATCTATTCGTACAACGCCGCGGAAAGCTATGCGCTGGCGATCGCGCACCTGTCGGACCGGCTGCGTGGCGAAGGTCCGTTCGCGACCCCGTGGCCGACCGACGACCCCGGCCTGGACCGCAGGCAGCGCCGCGAGTTGCAGACGCTGCTGCTGGCCCGCGGCCACGACATCGGCGAAGCCGACGGCCTGATCGGCAGCCTGACCCGGCGGGCCATCGCCGCGGAGCAGCAGCGGCTGGGCATGACGCCGGCGGATGGACGCGCCGGGAACAAGGTCCTCGAGGCATTGCGATCGGAAGCGTCGTCGCCGCCCAGGCGGTAGGCCGGGAAGGGGCGATGCCGGGGTCGGTGCGGCTTGCCACCGCGGGCATCCCGCCGACGTTCCTCGAAAGCCCGACACGAATCGTCGCCGCCGATTCGCGCGACTTGAAGCGGGTGCGGCGGCCCGGGCCGCCTGCGCGCGGCGATATGTAGCGACGGTAGCGACCCGTCCCTGCGGCAAGCCGGACGGGACCGTTTCCGGCTCAGGCCGCCTGCACGATCCGCAACGGGTTGTTCCATTGGGCCAGCAGTTCGGCTTCGCGCGCCTTCGCCTTGTGCAAGTGGGCTTCCTTGACGTGTCCGTAGCCGCGGATGTGTTCCGGGATGGCGGCGATCTCGGCGGCGAGGTCGACGTTACCGCCGTCGAGGCCGTCCAGCAGTCCGCCGACGGTGCGCTGGTACTCGTCAATCAATCGGCGCTCGGATCTGCGCTCCTCGGTGTAACCGAACACGTCGAGCACGCCACCGCGCAGGAAGCGCAGCTTCGCCAGCACGCGGAACACGGTGAACACCCACGGCCCGAATTCCTGCTTGACCAGGCGACCTTCGGCGTCCTTCCTGGCCAGCAGTGGGGGCGCGAGGTGGAAGTGGACCTTGTAGTCACCGTCGAACTGCTGCTGCAGGCGGCGCTTGAACTCGCCGCTGGTGTACAGCCGCGCGACCTCGTACTCGTCCTTGTAGGCCATCAGCTTGAAGAAGTAGCGCGAAACGGCCTCGGCCAGGTCGGTGGAGCCGGGCGCGCGCGCCTGTTCGGCGGCGCGCACGGTCGCGACGAAGTCCGAATATCGCCTCGCGTAGGCGGCATCCTGGTAGTCGGTGAGGAAGGCGACGCGGCGCGCGATGAGTTCGTCCAGCGATCGCGACAGGCGGGCATCGTCCAGCGGCAGGAAGGCCACGCCGTCGCCGCCATGCTCGGGCACGTGGCGCAGCTCGTCCTCGTTGCGCGTCGGGTTCGGCGCCGACGGCCCGGCGATCTCATGGCCTTCCCACTCGCCCGGGGGCAGGGCATCGAGGGGCTGCGGTGCCGATTCGGCGGCCGTGCGCGGGTTGCGCACCAGCCCCGCGGCGGCATGCACCGCATCGGGGTCGATGGCGGCCAGGCGGCCCCAGGCGAAGGCGGTCTTGTTCATCTCGACGGCCGCGCCATTCAATTCCACCGCCTGCATCAGGGCATCGAAGCTCAGCGGCACCAGGCCCTGCTGCCAGGCGAAGCCGAGCATCATCAGGTTGGCCGCGATGGCGTTGCCCATGAGCGCGTTGGCGAGCTCGGTGGCCTCGAACTGCATGGGCGCCGCGCCGCCCAGCGCCTGCGACACCGCGCTGACGATGCCCGACGCGGGGAACTGCATGTCCGGACGCGTGGTGAACGTGCCAGGCATCGCCTCGTAGGTGTTGAGCACCACCTGCGAACGCCCGGCCCGCAGCTTCGACAGCGCCCAGTAGTCGTTGACCACCACCATGTCGCAGCCCAGCACCAGGTCCGCCTCGCCGGCGGCGATGCGCACGGCATGGATGTCCTCCGGCGTGCGCGCGATGCGCACATGGGTGGTGACCGCGCCGCCCTTCTGCGCCAGGCCGGTCTGGTCGAGCACGGTCGAACCGCGGCTCTCCAGGTGGCCGGCCATGCCCAGCAGGGCACCGATGGTGACCACGCCCGTGCCGCCGACGCCGGTGATCAGGATGTTCCAGGGTCGCGACAGGTCGCTGGCGAAGGTCGGCATCGGCAGGTCGGCGAGACGCTCCTCCGCGGACACCTTCTTGCCCTTGCGCGGCGCGCCGCCGTGCACGGTGACGAAGCTGGGGCAGAAGCCGTCGACGCAGGAGTAATCCTTGTTGCAGTTGCTCTGGTCGATCTCGCGCTTGCGGCCGAATTCGGTTTCCTTCGGCAGCACCGAGACGCAGAAGCTCTTGACCCCGCAGTCGCCGCAGCCCTCGCACACCAAGGTGTTGACGAAGACGCGCTTGGCCGGGTCGGCGATCTTGCCGCGCTTGCGGCGACGGCGCTTCTCCGTCGCGCAGACCTGGTCGTAGATCAGGACCGAGACCCCCTCGACCTCGCGCAATCGCTTCTGAGCGGTGTCGAGTTCGCGGCGGTCGAGGAACTCGACGCCCTCGGGGAAGATCGACGTGTCCGACCACTTTCCGATGTCGTCGCTCATCACCACGATCGTGCGCACGCCCTCGCTGCGCACCTGGTGGGCGATCTGCGGCACCGACAGCTGGCCGTCGACCGGCTGGCCGCCGGTCATCGCGACCGCGTCGTTGTAGAGGATCTTGTAGGTGATGTTGACGCCGGCGGCGACCGACTGCCGGATCGCCAGCGAGCCGGAGTGGAAGTAGGTGCCGTCGCCCAGGTTCTGGAAGACGTGCCTGGTGTCGGTGAACGCCGCCTGCCCGGCCCAGGTCACGCCTTCGCCGCCCATGTGGGTGAAGGTGTCGGTGTCGCGGTCCATCCACGTGACCATGTAGTGGCAGCCGATGCCTGCCAGCGCGCGGGAGCCCTCCGGCACCTTGGTCGAGGTGTTGTGCGGGCAGCCGCTGCAGTAGTGCGGCACGCGCGGGAAGTTGGCGCGCGGCAGCGCCAGTTCGGCTTCCTTCGCGGCGAGGAACCCGAGCTGCCGGTCGATGTGCTCGCTGCGGTGGAAGCGACCCAGCCGCGCGGCGATGGCGCGCGCGATGCGTGCCGGCGTGAGTTCGCCGGTCGAGGGCAGGATCCAGTCGCCGGATTCGTCGTGCTTGCCGTTGATGGACGGCCGCTCGCCCGGGAAGTTGTAGAACGCCTCCTTCATCTGGCTCTCGATGAAGGCGTGCTTCTCCTCCACCACCAGGATGTCCTGCAGGCCCGAGGCAAACGCGCGCAGCCCGACCGGCTCCAGCGGCCAGGTCATGCCGATCTTGTAGACGCGGATGCCGAGGCCGGCGCAGGCATCCGCGTCGAGGCCCAGGTATTCCAGCGCCTGCAGCACATCGAGGTAGGACTTGCCGGTGGTGGCGATGCCCAGGCGGGCATTGGGGGAATCGAGCACGATGCGGTCGATACCGTTGGCGCGCGCGAACGCCTGCGCGGCGGCGACCGCGTAACGGTGCAGGCGCATCTCCTGTTCCAGCGGCGGGTCCGGCCAGCGGATGTTGAGGCCGCCCGGCGGCATCTCGAAGTCCTCCGGCGTGGCGATGTGCAACGCGAACGGATCGACCTGCACCGAAGCGGACGACTCGACGGTTTCGGCGATGGTCTTGAAGCCGACCCAGCGCCCGGTGTAGCGCGACATCGCCCAGCCCAGCAGGCCCATGTCGAGGATGTCCTGCACGCCGGCCGGGTTGAGCACCGGCATCATCGCGCTGACGAACTCGTGCTCGCTGCCGTGCGGCAAGGTCGAGCTGCGGCAGTTGTGGTCGTCCGCGGCCAGCGCCAGCACGCCGCCGTGCTTCGACGTGCCGGCGGCATTGGCGTGCTTGAACACGTCGCCGCAACGGTCCACGCCCGGACCCTTGCCGTACCACATGCCGAACACGCCATCGACCGTCGCGCCGGGGAACAGGTTGGTCTGCTGCGTGCCCCAGACCATGGTCGCGCCGAGGTCTTCGTTGAGGCCCGGCGTGAACTTCACGCCGGCCTCGGCCAGGTGCTGCTTCGCCCGCCAGAGCTCCAGGTCGAATCCACCCAGCGGCGAGCCGCGGTAGCCGGAGACGAAGCCGCCGGTGTTCAACCCTGCACGCGCGTCGCGCAGCCGCTGCATCAGCGGCAACCGCACCAGTGCCTGCACGCCGGACAGGTAGATCCGCCCCTGCGTCCGCCGGTACTTGTCGTCGAGGGTGTAGTCGCGGTCGAGGACGCCCTGGGTCAGCCCGCGCTTGGCGGAGGCGGGCGAGGACAGTTCGGCGGTACTGGTCATGGGCGGCTCGACGCGAAAAGGCGCGCCAATGGGCACGCCGGAACGATGGGGGGATCGCCGGCATTGTAAACGACGCCCCTGCTAGAATGGGTCCTTGGCTGGTCATGGGCAGGGTGCGCGCCAGCCGCCGCAGGGGAGAGCTCCATGCCTTCCGCATTGGCATCCCAGGTCGATCGCCCGGACGCCGGCGAGGCCGCCCGACATGCCGCCGCGCTCCGTGTATTGACGCGCACCGTGTGGCATCCCGATTGCACCTTCGACACCGCGCTGGCGGAAATCTCCCGGACTGCGGCGGAGACGCTCGAGGTGGGGCGCGTGAACGTGTGGCGCCTGGAACGCGACGCCTGCCGGCTGGCCTGCATCCATGCCTACGACCTTCGCAAGGACGAACACGCCTGCAGGGAGGAACTGGAAACGCTGCCCCTGGACGCGGCCTATGCCAGCCAGCTGGATTCGGTGCGCGTGATCACCTACGACGACGTGGGCGCGGGCGTGGCGAGTACGCCGACAAGCCGTGAATGGAAGGCCTACTTCCAGCGGCACGGGATCCAGTCGCTGCTCGATGCCCCGGTGCTGGTCGAGGGAGAACTGCAGGGCGTGATCTGCCACGAGCACCTCGACGAACCACGCAACTGGTCGCCGGGCCAGAAGGCGTTCGCCGGCAGCATGGGCGACTTCGTGGCCATGGCGCTGGAGATCGTCCGCCGCCGCAACGCGGAGGAGGAGGTCAGCCACCTCAAGCTCCACGACGGCACGACCAACCTGCCGAACCGGGACTTCCTGCTGGAGGCGCTGTCCCAGCGCATGCACGTGCCCCAGTCCGTCGACCAGTTGCCGGCCGTCGTGCACGTCAAGGTGGGCCTGGCGCAAGGCGCGCCGCTGCCGGGGCAGTCGGACACGATGGAGGACGTGCATGCGCAGGTCGCCAGCCGATTGCGCGCGCTGGTCGACGACGGCGTGCAGCTGTCGCGCGTGCGCCCCGACGGCTTCGCGTTCGTGCCCGGCGCGACCTGGTCGCAGCGCGACGTCGTGCACCTGGCAGAACGCTGCGTCGAGGCGGCGCAGAACCCGCTGGACGCCGCGTCGATGACGCGCATCCAGGCCTCGGTGGGCGTTGCGTTCGCCGAGCCCGGGGACAGCGATGCCCGCAAGCTGCTGCGGCAGGCCGAACAGGCCAGCGAGCAGGCCCTGTCCGACGGGGGGCAGCGGTTCCAGGTGTTCGATGCCGGGCACCACCAGCGATTGGTGCAACGCCTGGAACTGGAGGGCACCTTGTGGCGTGCCTTCAACGAACGTCGGTTCGAGGTGCATTTCCAGCCCGAGGTGTGCCTGGACAGTGGACGGTGGCTGGGTGCCGAGGCACTGATGCGCTGGCGGCGCGACGGCGAGGTGGTCGTCGCGGGCGAGTTCATCGATGCCGCTGAATCCTGCGGGCTGGTCGTGCCGCTGGGCGAGTGGGTGCTAGAGCAGGCGTGCCAGTCAGCGGCCGCATGGCCGGCGGGCCCGGAAGGACGCCTGCCTGGCCTGCGCGTCAACCTGTCCACCCGGCAGTTCGAGTCCTGCGGGCTTGCCGACATGGTGGCGGGCTGCCTCGAGCGCGCGGGCCTGGCCGCCGACCGGCTGTGCCTGGAGATCACCGAGACCACGCTGATGCGCGACCTGGAGGCAGCCAGGGCCCTGATCGTATCCCTGCGCCGACTTGGCGTGTCGATCGCCATCGACGACTTCGGCACCGGGTACTCGTCGTTCGCGCACCTGAAGCAGTTTCCCATCGACGTGCTCAAGCTCGACCGGAGTTTCGTCGCCGGCGTCCCCGGCAACCAGGTGGACCAGGCGATCGTCAGCGCCGTTCGTGCGCTGGCGACCGGCATGGGCGTCGTGGTGGTCGTGGAAGGCGTGGAAACCCGCGGGCAGGCTGATTGGCTCCGCGACCAAGGGTTCCGCCTGGCGCAAGGTTTCCTGTTCGCATCGGCCCTCCCCGACACGGAGTTGCTGGCGAGATTCGCCTGAGCTGCAACGCCTTCGGAGTTTCCTGCCCGCCGGTGCGCGGATGAACCGTGCCACCACGCGGCACCACGGCCGCTGCGTTATCGTTGGACCTCCGTTTCCCCGGGTACCGCCATGGTCCGCGACGCCGATCCTCGATCCCGCTTCCCCGAACGCCCGGCTGCGCTTCGCGCACTCGCGGTCCTGGCGCTGGCGTTGTTCTCGCCGGCGATGGCCGCCCTGGCCGCCGACCGGGTCACCGGCGAAGCCTTCGCCACCCGCAGCGAGGTCTATGCGCCGCAGGCGATGGCGGCGACCTCGCATCCGCTGGCCACGCAGGTCGCGCTGGACGTGATGCAGGCGGGCGGCAGCGCGGTCGATGCCGCCATCGCCGCCAATGCCGCGCTCGGCCTCATGGAACCCACCGGCAACGGCATCGGTGGCGACCTGTTCGCCATCGTCTGGGATCCGAAGACGCGCAAGCTCCACGGCTACAACGGTTCCGGGCGATCGCCGAAGGCGCTGACGCTGGCGGAGTTCCAGCGCCGGGGGCTGTCCGATATCCCGCCGCACGGCCCCTTGCCGGTGACCGTGCCCGGCGCGGTCGATGGCTGGTTCGCGCTGCACGGCCGCTTCGGCAAGCGCACCATGGCGCAGAACCTGGCGCCCGCGATCCGGTATGCGCGGCAGGGCCACCCGGTGCACGAGGTGATCGCGTACTACTGGAACCGCAGCGTGCCGGTGCTGTCGAAATGGCCCGGTTTCCGCGAGCAGTTCACCATCGACGGCCGCGCGCCCAGGCGCGGCGAGACCTGGCGCAACCCCAACCTCGCGAACACCCTGGAAGCCATCGGTCGCGGGGGGCGCGACGCGTTCTACAAGGGCGACATCGCGCGCACCATCGACGCGTATTTCAAGGCCAATGACGGCTTCCTGCGCTACGAGGACCTGGCCGCGCACGCCGGCGAGTGGGTCGAGCCGGTCGGCACCGACTACCGCGGCCATACGCTGTGGGAGCTGCCGCCCAACGGGCAGGGCATCGCCGCGCTGCAGATCCTCAACCTGCTCGAACCCTACGACCTGGCGAAGTACGGTTTCGGCAGCCCGGAGCACGTGCACCTGTTCGTCGAGGCCAAGAAACTCGCCTTCGCCGACCGCGCGGCGTCGTACGCCGACCCGGACTTCTTCAAGACACCGGTCGAACGGCTGGTCTCCAAGGCGTATGCACGCGAACGCGGCAAGGCGATCTCGATGGACCGCGCGGCGCGCGCCGTCGAGCCCGGGATCATCCCCGAGATCAACGAAGGCGACACGATCTACCTGGCGACCGCCGACGCCGACGGGATGATGGTGTCCCTGATCCAGTCCAACTACCGAGGCATGGGCAGCGGCATGGCACCGCCGGGGCTGGGTTTCATCCTGCAGGACCGTGGCGAGCAGTTCGTGCTCAAGCCCGGGCATCCCAATGCCTTCGCCCCCGGCAAGCGGCCTTTCCACACCATCATCCCGGCGTTCGTCACCAAGGATGGCAAGCCCTGGCTATCGTTCGGCCTCATGGGCGGCGCGATGCAGCCGCAGGGGCATGCGCAGATCCTGATCAACCTGGTGGACTTCGGCATGAACCTGCAGGAGGCCGGCGACGCGCCGCGCATCCAGCACGACGGCTCGACCGAACCGGCCGGCCAGAACGTGGCGATGGACGACGGCGGCGAAGTCGACCTGGAGACCGGCTACGGTTACGGCACCGTCCGCGCCCTGATGCGCAAGGGGCATTCGGTGCGCTTCGCCGACGGTCCCTACGGCGGCTACCAGGCGATCATGGTGAACCCGGAAGGCGGGTACGTCGGCGCCAGCGAGTCGCGCAAGGACGGGCAGGCGGCGGGCTACTGATGTTCAACGCGGCGATCGACCCGGCCGAAGTGCGCGCGCGCCTGGCGCGCGACGGACGCGTGCAGGTCGCGGACTACCTGCAGCCCGACGCCGCCGACACGCTGCGCAAGTGCCTGGCCGAGGACGTGCCGTGGACGCTCGCGCTGCGCGATGGCGACCAGCCCCGCACCATCGACAACCGCACGTATGCCGCGATGGCTCCCGAGGCGTTGGCGGCCTTGCTGCGCGGCGTCGCCGACAGCGCCCGCGGCGGCGAATACCGCTTCGCCTACGACAGCTACATGATGGTCCCGGCCTACAAGGAGGGGCGCGATCCCGGCCTGCTGCTGCACCGCGTGCTCGAGGTGTTCAACTCGCCGGAGTACATCGCCTTCCTGCACGCGTTGACCGGCGACGCCGCCATCCGCCGCGTCAACGCCCAGGCCACGCGCTACCGGCGCGGCCACTTCCTGCGCTACCACACCGACATCGACAGCACCGAAGGGCGGCGGTTCGCCTACGTGCTGAACCTGACCCGGGAGTGGCGGGCCGACTGGGGCGGGTTGCTGCAGTTCATCGACGGCGACGGGCGCGTGGTCGAGACCTACCTGCCGCGTTACAACAGCCTGTCGCTGTTCAAGGTGCCGGCCGGGCATGCGGTGTCGCTGGTAGCGCCGTGGGCCGACCAGGATCGGCTGGCGATCACGGGGTGGGCCCTGTCGTGAGCGCACCGCCGCGCGAGCTGGTCGCGCAGGTGCAGCGCGCCATCCAGGCCTTGCAGGGCGGCCACGCCGCGGCGGCCGAGGCGGCATGCACGCAACTGCTGGCGCGGTTCCCGGATTCGATCGACGGCTGGCGGCTGCTCGGCCATGCCCGCCTGGCGCAGGACGATGCCGCCACCGCGGCCGAGGCACTGGCGCGCGCCGAGGCGCTATCGCCGGGTGATCCACGGACGGTGTTCGCGCTCGGGACCGCGCTGCTGCAATCCGGCGAGGCCGGGCGCGCGTTCGAACCCTTGCAGCAGGCCATGCGCGCCATGCCCGACGAGCCGCTGGCGGCGTTCCGCTACGGCACCTGCGCCTACGCGCTGCAGCGCTTCGAAGCCGCCAAGGCGGGATTCGAAGCCGCGACCCGGTTGCAGCCGGCATGGCCGGAGGCGTGGAACAACCTCGCCGCGACCCTGGGACGGCTGGAGGACCATGACGCCGCCATCGCCGCCGCCCGCCGCGCGCTGCAGCTGCGACCGGATGCCAATGCCCTCGAAGCGCTGGCGGTGTTGCTGGTCAACCGCTTCGACGCGCCTTCGCTGCAGGAAGGCCTGCAGTTGATCGCGCATGCGTTGCGGCTGGCGCCAAGAATGGCCAAGGCACATCTCACCGCCGCACTGTTGCTGCGCAAGACCGGCGACCTTCGCCAGGCCGAACACCATGCGCGGCAGGCCCGCGAACTCGCGCCGGCGGACGTCGAGACCGCCGAGATCCTTGGCGAACTGCAGTTGTTGCAGGGCAAGGCCGATGCCGCCATCCAGACCTACGAGCAGGCTTCCGCCGAGGGCGTTGAGTCGCCGATCCTCGCGCGCCAGCTCGGCATCGCCCTGCTGCAGGACGGGCAGCCGGAGGCGGCGGTGGCGCAGCTGGATGCCGACCTGCGCAAGCGGCCCGGCGACCAGCGCACCATCGCGCACCTGGGCGCGGCGCTGGAGGTGCTCGGCCGCCACGACGAGGCAGAACGCCTGCTCGGCATGCACCGCCACGTCCGCTCGGTGCGGATCCTGCCGCCGGAGGGGTTCGACGATGACGCCGCGTTCCGCGCCGCGCTCGCCGACGACATCCGTCGCCACAGCCGGCAACGCTGGGAGCCGGCCGGACTGGCGGCGCGCAATGCATACCTCAGCGGCGACCTGCTCGCCGACCGCACGCCGGCCATCGTCGGGTTCGAGCAGCGCCTGCGGGAAGCCATCGATGCCTACATCGCCGCCTGCGAACCCGACGCCGACGATGCCATGCTGTCCGCGATCCCGCGCCGCTACCGGCTGCATGTCTGGGCGACCCAGGCCGACGCGCGCGGTTTCATCGACACGCACATCCACGAAGAATCCTGGCTGTCCGGCGCGTACTACGTGGAGTTGCCCGCCTCGATCCGCGACGACGATCCGGCACATGCCGGGTGGATCGAGTTCGGTCGACCGCCCTTGGCCCTGTCGCCGGTGCCGGACACGGCGCTACGCCTGACGTGCCCGACGCCGGGCACCCTGCTGCTATTCCCTTCGTACCTGTTCCATCGCACCTTGCCGTTCCCCGGGGACGGCGAGCGCATCAGCATCTCCTTCGACCTGGCCGCGATTTGACCTTGGCGCCCGGCAGGGGTATCAACGGACGCAGGCCAGGATTCGCAAAGGACGGGCCGAGATGAAGACCTTGCTGCCGTGTTTGCTGGCGGCCTTGCTCGCTTCCGGCGCCCGCGCGCAGCCGGGCGCGACGCCCGCCACCCTCATCCCGCAACTCGAGGCGCTGCCGCTGCTGCAGATCGACCGGGCCGAGGCCATGGCCAGCCCCGGGCATCCCAACGAGATGTGGCGCTACCGGGCCTTGCGGGCGTTGAAGCTGCACCAGGCGGAGGCCGCGCGGCGCTACTTCCGCTTCGCGTCCCGCTACGGCGACAAGTTCTCGCAGCATGCCCTGTCGTTGATGATGTGGAACGGCGTCGGCGGCCCGGTGGATCGCGCGCAGGCCTATGCGTGGAGCGACCTGGCCGCCGAGCGCGGGTACCGCGACCTGCTGCTGGTCCGCGAGAAGATGTGGATGCAGCTCGATGCCGCGCAGAAGGCGCGCGCGATGCTGGCCGGCCAGGCCCTGTACGCGGAGTACGCGGATGCAGTGGCCCGGCCCCGGCAGGCGTGGGCGATGCGACGCGCGTTCGCCGCCGCCACCGGCAGCCGCGTGGGTGCCACCAGCGATCGCTTGCGGTTCGAGCAGGGCGACGTGTCGGCGGAATACTTCTTCGTCGACAAGCGCTGGAACGACGAGTACTGGCGCGAGCAGGACCGGCAGTGGAAGGCGCGCGTGATCGTGGCACCGCCGCAACCACTGCGCGATGCCGAGCCGGACCGCCCCTGAGCCAGCGCCCGTTGGTGCACGGTCCCCGGGAAAGGACGCGGGTGGGGCGATGACGCGGATCGTTCGTCGCGGATGGCTGGTCATGCCCCTGCGGCTGTTGCGGGCGAGCGCCTTCGCGCGACACGCGGAGGACGGGTCCGCCCCATCCGATCGGGCAGTGGCCACGTGCATGGCGCTGCCGGAGGCGCGCCGGCCAGCATGCGTCGAATCGTCGTTCTGACGATTCTTTCAAGTCGAATCCGTGGCCGCTCGCTCGGAGGAGCGGCTGCTCACGTGAAACGGTCCGTCAGTCCGCCGGCACCGTGCGTGCGCTGGCCCAGCGGCGAAGCGCGTCGACCTGCTCGGCCATCAGCACCGACAGCGGCCGCGCCTGGCGGAGTTCGGCCCGCAGCGTCGCCTCGGACAGCGGCGCGTCCTCCGCATGCGCCGCGTACAGCCCGGCGACGATCGCCTGTTCGATCTCGGCACCCGAGAAGCCTTCGCTGTCGTGGGCCAAGGTGTCGAGGTCGAACCTCGCCGGATGCAGGTCGCGCTTGCGGAGGTGCAGGTCGAACACCTCGCGACGCGTCGCGGCATCGGGCAGGTCGACGAAGAAGATCTCGTCGAAGCGACCCTTGCGCAGCAGTTCCGGCGGCAGTTCGTGGACCTGGTTGGCGGTGGCGACCAGGAACACCTTCGACTTGCGTTCGGACATCCAGGTCAGCAGGTAACCCAGCACCCGGCGCGAGACGCCGCCGTCGGTGTCGGTGCCGCCGCTGGCCAGGCCCTTCTCGATCTCGTCGATCCACAGCACGCAGGGCGCGATCTGCTCGGTCGAGGCCAGCGCAGCGCGCAGGTTCTTCTCGGTTTCGCCGTGGTACTTGGCGTACAGGGTGCCGAAGTCCAGCCGCACCAGCGGCACGCCGAAGCCGCCGGCGATCGACTTGGCGAGCAGCGACTTGCCGCAGCCCTGCACGCCCAGCAGCAACACGCCCTTGGGCGGGTCGAGGCCGGGCGGGGCGTCGCCTTCGACGAACACCCGCCGGCGCTGTTCGATCCAGCGCTTCAGCCGCGCCGCGCCGGCGACGTCGGCGAAGCGCGCGGTGTCGTATTCGTAGTGCAGGTGGCCGCTGCGGTTGAGCAGTTCGAACTTGAGCCGGGCCAGTTCGGGCAGGTCGTCGGCGTCGAGCACGCCGTCGCTGAAGATCAGGTGGCGGGCGATGCGGCGGGCGTCGGTCAGGCTCATGCCCTGCAGGTTGCGCACGATCTGCGCGACCGCCGTGTCGTCGGCCTCGACGCGCTTGCCGCCGTGTTCGGTGGCATAGGCGCGTGCTTCGTCCCGCACCAGTTTCAGCAGCGCCTGCGCGTCGGGCAACCGCGGCGTGAAGCGCACGCACAGCGCCTCGAGGTCGGCGGGTAGTTCGATGCCGTGGCCCACCAGCACCAGGGTGTGTGGCTGGCAATCGCGGCGCTGGATGAGGTCGCGCAGCTGGCGCTGGGTGCTGGCGTAGCCCAGGTAGGGGTGGAAGTCGAGCAACAGGTACACGCCGCGCTGGTCGGCGTCGCGGATCTCGGCCAGGGTGGTGCTGGCGTCGGGTGCGACCTCCGAGGGATCCTCGCGGTCCAGGTCGATGCGGCGCAGGCCTTCCGTGATCGACCAGCGGTACAGCGCCCGCCAGACGTGCAGCAGCGACTGGCGGAACAACTCGACGATGCGCGCCTCGTCGGGCGTCTCGATCACGATCAGCGGCGTATCGGCGCGGATCAGCGCGGCCAGGTCCTGCAGTTCGCTCATGGGATGGTGCGGTGCCCGTGGCCGGCGAACATAGCAGACCGCCACGCCCGACCGCCGTTGTCGCAGCCTCCACCGGCCCGGTGTACCCTCCGGGATCGTCGTGGCGAAGACCGGAGGATGTCGATGAAGACCGTGCTGGTGGCCAGTTCCAAGGGCGGCGTGGGCAAGACCACGATCGCCACCCACCTGGCGGCGCAATCCGCGCTGTCTGGCCAGGGCACGGTGCTGATCGACGCCGACCCGCAAGGCTCCTCGACCCGCTGGTGCGAGCGCCGCGCGTCCCTGGACAGCGCGGTCCTGCCCATCGACGGCAGCAGCCGCCACAAGACCGCCTGGAAATCGGTGCCCGACGGCGCCGACCGCATCGTCATCGACGCGCCCGCGGGGGCGATGGGCGACTCGCTGGCCACCTGGCTCGAACATGCCGACGCCCTGGTGGTGCCGATCCTGCCGTCGGCGCTGGACATCGAGGCCACCGTGCCGTTCCTGAACTCGCTGTCCAGGCACCCGCGCATCCGCCGCGGCGACCTCCGGGTCGGCCTGGTCGGCAACAAGCTCAAGCCGTGGACCAACGCCTCCAGGCAGGCGCTGGACCTGCTCGGGCAATGGCCCTACCCGGTGGTGGCGCAATTGCGCGACAGCCAGGCCTACGTGATGCTCGTGGGCCTCGGGAAGAGCCTGTTCGACTACCACTCCGCCCAGGTCCGCGAGCACCAGGACGACTGGAAGCCACTGCTGCGCTGGCTGAAGAAAGCCTGATGCGCGACCTCATCCTGCTCCGCCACGCCCACGCCGGCCAGGCCGCCGGGACCGCCGACGTCGACCGCTCGCTGTCCGATGAAGGCCGCAAGGAAGCCGAGGCCGCCGGCCGCTGGCTGAAGGAAAAGGGGCTGGTCCCCGACCGCGCCCTTTGCTCGCCGGCGCGGCGGACGCGGGAGACCCTGGACGCGGTGCTGGCGGTGATCGGCGAGGTCGAACGCAAGGAGGAAGCCGCCATCTACGAAGCGTCGGCGGGCACGCTGGCCGGTCTCGTGGACCAGCACCGCGACGCCGAACGCCTGTTGCTGGTCGGCCACAACCCGGGCCTGGAGCGGCTGGCGGCGCTGATGCACAGCGGCCAGTCCGGCGACTACCGCGGCATGCCGCCGGGCGGGGTCGCGGTCCTGCGCTTGCCGGCCGATGCCGTGATCGAGCCCGGCGTGGCCACCCTGTCCGAATTCTGGTGGCCGTGAACCGGCTAGCGGCGTTCGCCCTGGCGGGAATCTGTGCGGTGGCGGTGGGCGCGCAAGCCGCGTCGGGCGCCGTGCGCGCCGCCGCGATCGACCCCGGGCAGTCGCGGGTGGGGTTCGAGCTCAAGACGCGCTGGGGCCAGGCCCTGGAAGGGCGGTTCGCGGTGCGTGGCGGCGCCATCGCCGTGTTGCCCGATGGGCGGCGACAGGTGAGCCTCGTGCTTTCGGTCCGCGACATGGAGATCGTCGGCTTCCCGACCTATTCGCGCATCGCGCGCGGCGAGGGCTTCTTCGATGCCGCGCGGCACCCCGAGCTCAGTTTCGTCTCCCAACCCTATGCCGAGTCCCTGGTTCGCGCCGGCGGCCCGCTGGCGGGCCAGCTGCGGATCCGCGGCGTGGAGCGGCGCGAAACCTTCACCGTCGAACCGGCCGGCTGCGCGCGCCCCGGCGTCGACTGCGACGCCGTCGCGCACGGCACGGTGCGCCGCAGCGACTACGGGATGGACCGCTGGAGCTTCGCGATCGCCGACCGCATCCGCTTCTCGCTGCGATTGCGCACGCATGAGCCCGTCGAGGGCCTCGCGGAGTGAACGCAGTGCTGCGTGCGGGCATCGTTGTCCTTGCACTGGCCGGCAGCGCCTGCGCCACCCTGTCCGACGCGCAGCGCGAACAGGCGGCGCGCATCGCCGCCGACGCGCGCGCCACGGTGGTGTCCTGCGAGGCCGCGTTCGCCTGCGCCCAGCCCTCGTCGCTGCGTTCGCTCGGTTCCCGCGCGCTGGCCGAGAGCGAGGCGCAGGCACCGCGGCACTACGCGCTGCTGCTCGATTACGGCCAGGACGCGCTGCTCGCCCGACTCAACCTGATCCGCAGCGCCACGCGCAGCATCGACGTGCAGACCTACATCTTCGACGAGGACGATGCCGGCCACCTGTTCATGGACGAACTGCTGGCGGCGGCCGGGCGCGGGGTCCAGGTGCGCGTGCTGGTGGACCAGTTGTCGGCGCTCAAGCGCGTCGACACCCTGGCTTCGCTTGCGGGCGCGCACGTCAATTTCCAGATGCGCATCTACAACCCGGTGTTGGGCCGCGCGCGGATCAGTTACCCGCAATACGTGCTGGCGGCCGCGTGCTGCTGGCGAAAGCTCAACCAGCGCATGCACAACAAGTTGCTGCTGGTCGATGGGGTGGTCGGGGTCACCGGCGGCCGCAACTACCAGAACGGGTACTACGACTGGGACCCGGAGTACAACTTCCGCGACCGGGACCTGCTGGTCGCCGGACCCGAGGTCGCGGCGATGGACGCGAGTTTCGAGGAGTACTGGAACGCGCGGCTCGCCCGTCCGGTCGAGCAGCTCACCGACGTCGGCCGCCGGCTCCTGCGCGACGGCGTGCCCACCGTGGAGCACGGCAATTTCGAACATCCCGAGCGGGTCGCCCGGATCTCGCGCGACGCCGACGATGCCGCGCTGGTCGACGAGCGCCTGACCGCGCGCGCACTGCCGGTGGGCGCGGTCGACTTCATCGCCGACCCGCCGGAGAAGCACCGCCGCAGCTACGAGGGCGTGGCCCCTTCGACGCACGGGCTGCGCGAGCTGATCGAGTCGGCGAGGCGGGAGGTCCTCCTGCAGACCCCGTACCTGGTGCTCTCGCCCGCCGCGCAGGACCTGTTCCGCGAGCTGCAGCAGCGCGAGGATTCCCCGCGCATCATCGTCTCCACCAACAGCCTGGCGGCGACCGATGCCTTCATCACCTACGCCGTGGCCTACAAGTACAAGCGCCGCTACCTGCGCGACTTCGGGTTCGAGATCCACGAGTTCAAGCCGTTCCCGCAGGACGCCCCGATCGACGTCGACGCCACCGGCACCGTGGACGTCGCCCGCCCGGGCGAGGCGGTGCCCGCGGCTGGCGCGGACGTCGTGCGTCCGCTGGGACGCGAGTATTCGGCGTTGCGCTGGTCGGTCGCCGGGTCGAACGACCCGGTGCCGTTGGCGCGCGGCGGCGTGCGCTTCGGCCTGCATGCCAAGTCGCTGGTGGTCGACGAGCGCGTGGGCGTGGTCGGCACCCACAACTTCGATCCGCGCGGCGACAACTACAACACCGAATCGGCGGTGGTGATCGAGGACGAACGGTTCGCGCGGGAACTGGCCGGCAGCATCCGCCGCGACATCCAGCCCGACAACGCCTGGACCATCGCGCGCCGGGACAAGCCGCCGGTGTTCTCGGGCCTGGAATACTCGCTGGCCAAGATCTCCGAGCACCTGCCGATCTTCGACCTGTGGCCAGTGCGCTACGCCACCAGCTACGAATTCCGGCCCGGTCCCGAGTGCCCGGTGCCGCTGTCCCCCCGCGATCCCGGGTTCCGGGCCTGCTACGAGCCGGTGGGCGACTTCCCCGAGGTCAACCTCAGCCTGAAGGCGCTGTTGACCCGCATTTTTACGGGGTTCGGCGGCGGCCTGGCGCCGATCCTGTAGCCGGGGATCCGGTCTGGCTGCGGAAAATCCGCCAGGAAATCAGCACGTTGCATGCGTGACCTCAGTGGGGTGACTTCCGGCCCATGCGCTTTTGTGGTGGTGTTGTAGTCTACCAGCACACCAAGTCACAAACCCACCGCAGGAGTCCACCATGTATGCCATCCCCAGCATCCAGACCACCGTCCGCAGCGATCGCAAAAGCCCCAGCTCGCAGGTCCTGGCCCCGGCCCGCCCCGAGCCGCGCGTCCGCGATTTCGGCATCGGCTACGGCAACAGCAGCGGCTACGTCAGCAACCGCCGCTACGCCAGCAACTGGAATACGTCCCGCTTCCAGTGCGGTTGAACCACCCATGCGGTGGTCGTCCGTCAACCCTGGTTCTCTCCTCCTGGCCGCATGGCCCCGCCATGCGGCCCTTTCTTTTCCGGCCCGCGTGACGCGTGTCGCGTCGCCACGGCGATTCGACTCGCCTGACCCGCCCCTCTCGCCCTAAGCTGGCGCCTTTCCCAAGGCAGGCCGTGATGGCGCAGACCCCGACTTCGACACCCCCGGAATCCTGCATCTCGCCCGAGGCGCTCAACGCGCTGTCGCGCGGCACCGCGATCGAATCGCTGGGGATTGAATTCACCCGGATCGGCGCCGACTTCCTGTGCGCGACCATGCCGGTGGATGCCCGCACGCGCCAGCCCTACGGCCTCCTGCACGGCGGCGCGTCCGTGCTGCTGGCCGAAACCCTCGGCAGTACCGGCGGCAACCTCCGCGTGCAACCGGGCGAGCGTTGCGTCGGCATCGAGATCAACGCCAACCACGTCCGCGGCGTCCGCGACGGGGTGGTCACCGGCACGGCGCGTGCCTTGCATGTCGGTCGCAGCACCCAGGTCTGGGAAATCCGGATCGAGGACGACGCGGGGGCGCTGGTGTGCGTCTCGCGGCTCACGCTGGCCGTGGTCCCGACCCGGGGCGGGGACCGGTCGGCGCAATCCTGACCCAACCTTGGGGCGCGGGCCGGCCATTTCGCGGACTGGCCCTAGAATGTCCGCTCGATCCGTCCGGCGCAGGCCGGCGCGAGATGCCGACGAACCGATGACCACGCCTCCCCCCGCCAATCAAGGCGCCGAACCGCCGGCCTCCCCCGGCTGGCTGCGCGCCTGGCGCTACGCCTACCGGGTGCCGATGCTGCTCTGGCACCTGCTGGTCCACCTGCCCCTGGCCATGCTCGCGATCACGCCGTTGACGGCTTCGCTGGTGGTCGGCGGCGAACGCGTGGACCATCGCGTCATCCGCGCCTGGTCGGCCGGCCTGATGCATGTGTTCGGGTTCCGGCTTCGTCGCATCGGCTCGCCGATGCCCGGCGCGACCATGTTCGTGGCCAACCACGTCAGCTGGGTCGACATCGTGCTGCTGCACAGCCAGCGGATGATGGGCTTCGTCGCCAAGCGCGAGATCGCCGGCTGGCCGGTGGTCGGCTGGATGGCCGCGCGCGGCGAAACCATCTTCCACCAGCGCGGCAGCCAGGAATCCCTGGGCGGCGTGTTGCACGAGATGATGGCCCGGCTCCGCGCCGGGCGCTCGGTGGGCGTGTTCCCGGAGGGGCGCACGCGCGACGGCCACGCCGTCGGACCCTTCCACGCGCGGATCTTCCTGGCGGCGGTGGAGGCCGGCGCCCCGGTGCAGCCGGTCGCGCTGCGCTACGGGGAAGGCGGCTCCGCGCAGGCGGTGGTGGCGTTCACCGCGAAGGAGAACTTCCTGCAGAACTTCCTGCGCCTGCTCGGCGAGCCGGGCCGGGTGGCGGAAGTGGTCTTCCTGGATCCGATCGCGCCGGGCGATTCGAGCGGGCGCCGCCGCATCGCGGAAACCGCCCGCGACCGCATCGTCCGCGCCATGTCCGCCACGTGAGCCGGCGCGGCAGTCCCTACGCGCCGCCGCGCTGGCTGCGCAATCCCCACGTGCAATCGGTGCTGGGCAGCAGCCCCATGCGCCGGCGTCGCGGCGCGCGCCTGCTGGCGGCCAGCGCGGCGGAAACCACCGGGCACGTGGTCGACGGCGGCGACGGCATCCGCCTGCACGGCTTGCACAGCCACCTGCCGGGCCGCGAGGCGGGCGGCCTGGCGCTGCTGCTGCATGGGTGGGAAGGCAGCGCCGAATCCAGCTACATGCGCCTGACCGCGACGCGGCTGTTGCAGCGCGGGTTCGACGTGTTCCGCCTCAACTTCCGCGACCACGGCGACAGCCACCACCTCAACGAGGACCTGTTCCACTCCAACCGCATCGAGGAGGTGGTGCATGCCGCGCTCGACGTCCGCCGCCGCTTCCTGCCCGGCGGCGACGACGGCAACCTGCCGATGGTCGCCGCCGGGTATTCGCTGGGCGGCAACTTCGCGCTGCGCCTGGCCCTGCGCGCGCCGGCCGCCGGGTTGCCATTGGCGCGCGTGGCGGCGGTATGCCCGGTGCTCGACCCGGCCCGCACCATGCTGCAGATGGAGCGGGGGTTCCCGCTGTACATGCACTACTTCGAGCGCAAGTGGCGCGACTCCCTGCTGCGCAAGCGCAAGCTGTTCCCGCAACAGCACGATTTCGACGACGCCACGCTCAAGCTGCGCATGCGCGAACTGACCGACTGGCTGGTGCAGCGCCACACCGACTTCGGCAGCCTCGACCAGTACTTCGACGGCTACACCATCGCGCGCGAGCGGCTGGCGACGCTCGACGTGCCGGCGGACCTGCTGATGAGCGAGGACGATCCGGTCATCCCGGTCTCCGATTTCCTCGCCCTGGAACTGCCGCCGGCCGCGCACCTCGAGATCGCACGCTGGGGCGGGCATTGCGCCTTCCTGCAAAACGCCCGCCTGGAGAGCTACGCCGAGGCCTGGGTCGCCGACCGCTTGGCCGCGGTGCTGCCCGGCGCCGCGCCGGCGCGGGGAGCGGCTGCCTGACGAGCGGATAGAATGGTCGGTTCCGGGTTCCGCCCGCCCGCAGCCTCCGCACCATGCAGCAGCCCCAACAAGACCTGATCCTCGACGCGCTGCGTCGCGGCGCCGCCGACGAGGCGCTCGCCGCCGCCACCGACGCCGTGGCCGCCGAGCCGGGCGACGCCCAGGCCCACCGCCTGCTGGCCATGGCCCAGCGCGCCGCCCACCAGCCCGAAGCGGCCCGCGCCAGCATGGAGCAGGCGATCACCCTGGCGCCCGACGATGCCGACCTGCACTTCGCCCGCGCCGGCCTGCTGCTGGACGCGCGTGACTTGGACGCCGCGCAGGCCGCGCTGGCGCAGTCGGTCGAACTCGACCCCAACCAGTTCGGCGCCTACATCCTGCAGGCGCAGCTGGCGCTCGGGCGCGGCGACCTCGGCGAAGCCGAGCGCGTGGCCCGGCTGGCCGCGCGCATCGCGCCCGACCATCCGTGGCTGGCGGCCGTCGAAGGCACGATCGCGCTGCGCCGCGGCGATGCCGATGCCGCGCTGGCGATCCTGGCCAAGGCCTCGGAGCAGGCGCCCGACGATGCGCAGGTGCGCTACGCCCTGGGCTTCGCCTACCTGGCCAAGCAGCACTTCGCCTTCGCCGAGCAGGCCTTCCGCGGCGTGCTCGAAACCACGCCGGACGCCACCAACCTGCACGGCCTCATCGCCGACCTGCTGCGCCGGCAGGGGCGTTATGCCGAAGCGGCGGACGAACTCGCGCCGCTGCTGGCCGACGAGCGCCAGGCCACGCCAGGCCTGCGCCGCTTCGCCGGCGAGCTCGAGCTGATGGCGGGCCGCCACGAGAACGCACTGCCCCTGCTGCGCGAATCGCTGGCCGCGCAGCCGCGCGACCCGCGCACGATCCAGGCCCTGGTCGAGGCCTGGCGCCGCAACGGCGACGACGAGCAGGCCCGCAACACGCTCGACGCGGCGCTCGCGACCACGCCTGAGGTCGACCCCCTGTGGCGCGCACGGCTCGCGTTCGAGACCATCGGCAGCGACGAGGCCGAGGACCTGCTGGCGCGCTGGGCGGCGGCATCGCCCGACTCGACCGCCTTGCTCGAAGCGCAGATGGCGCAGCACGTCGCCCGTGGCCGCGACGATGACGCCGATGCCACGGCAGCGCGCCTGGTCGAACGCGATCCCGGCCACGGCATGGCCGAGTCCCGCCTGGTCGAATCGAAGCTGCGCCGCGATCCGGCCGCCGCGGTGGCGCACATCCAGGACCTGATCGACCGCAGCCAGAACGAGGACGGCAAGCAACTGCTGCGCACCTGGCTGGCCCTGGCCCACGACCGCGCCGGCAACGTCGCCGAAGCCACCGCGCTGTGGGCGGCGATCAACGCCGAGCAGGCCGCATCGCGCCTTGAACTCCCGGAAGCGATCGCTCCGCGCGAGGAATGGCCGGAACCGGGACCGGTGCCGGGCGATGCCCGCCCGGTGGCGTTCCTGGTCGGGGCTCCCGGTTCCATGGTCGAGCGCGTGGCGGCGGTGCTGGCCGGCGGCGTCACTTCGTTCCGCGGCGACCGCTTCGGCCAGGCGGCGCCGGACGATGCCTTCCAGAACTTCAATACGCCGAGCCGTCTGGCCAGCGGCGAGATCGATCCCGCGAGCGTCGTCGACGGCTGGCGTGCGCAACTGCCCTCGCGCGGCGTGGACGATGGCGAGGTCATCGACTGGTTGCCGTTCTGGGACAACGCGCTGCTGGTAGCGCTGCGCGACCAACTGCCGCACGCCCTGCTGATGGTCGCATTGCGGGATCCGCGCGACATGCTGCTGGAATGGCTGGCCTACGGCGCGCCGATGTCCTACCGCATCGAGTCGCCCGTCGTCGCCGCGCAGTGGCTGCTGGTCCAGCTCAGCCACATCGCGCTGCTGCACGAGCAGGACCTGATCCGCCACCGGCTGCTGCGCATCGACGAGCAGGCGGACGATCCGCCGGCGCTCGCGCGGCTGCTCGGCGAAGCCTTGAATACGACCCTGCCGGAACCGCCCGCGGGCGCCTTCGGCGCACAGCATTTCGCGCCCGGCCGCTGGCGCGCCTATGCCGAACCGCTGGCCGAGGCGTTCGCGATCCTGACGCCGGTTGCACGCCGGTTGGGCTATCCCGAGGACTGACCACGCAACAAGGAGTCACGCGATGCGCATCCACAGCAGCAGTTTCGAGCATGGCAAGCCGATCCCGCCCGAGTTCGCCATGGGCACGCCGGACGGCTTCGGCGGCAACCGCAACCCGCAACTGTCGTGGGAAGGCGTGCCGGACGACACGAAGTCCTTCGCGCTGCTGTGCATCGACACCGACGTGCCCACCGACGGCGCGATGGTGAACAAGGCGGGCGTCGAGATCCCCGTCGCCCAGCCGCGCACGCACTTCACCCACTGGGCGATGGTGGACATTCCCCGCGACGTGACCGACATCGCCGCCGGCAGCTGCAGCGACGGCATCAGCAAGGGCGGCAAGCAGGCACCGAAGGGCCCGGACGGCGCGCGCCAGGGCCTCAACGACTACACGCAATGGTTCGACGGCGACGCCGACATGGGCGGCGACTACTTCGGCTACGACGGCCCGTACCCGCCGGCAAACGACCTGCGCATCCACCGCTACTTCTTCCGCGTGTTCGCGCTGGATGTCGGCACCCTCGAGCTCCCGGAGAAATTCACCGGCGCCGACGTGCTCCAGGCCATCCAGGGCCACGTACTGGCCGAGGCCGCGACGCACGGCACGTACTCCCTGCATCCGGATCCGAAAACGCATCCCTGAGCGGCGGCAACCACTCTCCTCGCGTGCCATGAGCCTGCCGGCGCGCCTGCGCGACCGCGCCCGCGCGCTCAAGCGGCAGGCCTTGCTGGTGTGGTTCGCCGCGCGCGATCCCGGCATGCCCTGGGGCGTGCGCCTGCTCGCGCTGGCCGTGGCCGCCTACGCCTTCAGTCCCGTCGACCTCATCCCCGACTTCATTCCCGTGCTCGGCCTGCTCGACGACCTCGTGCTGGTGCCGCTGGGCGTGATGCTGGTGGTCCGGCTGACACCGGCCTCCGTCGTCGCGCGCGCCCAGGCGCAGGCGGACACGGCGGCCGACAAACCCGCCAGCCGGACGGCAGCGGCCGTCGTGGTGGTGGTGTGGCTGGGCGCGATCGCGTGGTTCGCATGGGCGGCGCGCGGATGGTGGCAAGCGACCTAGGCCTGTGTCGAGGCCGCCCGCGCCGGGCGTGCAAGGCACCCGGGAAGACGCTGGCGGGGCAGGGATGCCTGCCCAGTGCATCGATCCGGCCGCACCGCTTCAGGCCGCGACGCGCCGCCGCCCGGTCCGTTGCCGTGACAGTTCCTCGGCCAGTTCCACCAGCGACAGCCGCGCACGCGCAGGCGCCTCGCGGAATGCCTGGACCAGGCGCAGCTCCAACGGCTCGTCCACCAGTGTGCAAGCCGCCGTGGCGACGGTATCGAGCAGCACCGCCTTGCCCACGCGCATCTCGCCCCGCCCCGTCGCCAGCCATTCGAAGTTGACCTGCGTCGCCACCGCGATCGCCTGCAGCCGCCCCAGCGACGGCTGCACGCCCTTCAGCGATTCCCAATGGCTGACCGCGCTGCGGTTGACCAGCACTTTCCTGGCCAGCTCGGCCTGCGAAAAACCCGCGTTGCGGCGGGCCAGCCGGATGCGTTCCGAGAACTTCATGGTTTCCCCAAACCAAATCCCCGCAGGAAGGTTAGCGGACTTGTCCGGGCCAACGATACTGGCGCGCGCTCGTCTAATCCCGCTAACGCGCGACTGCAGTCACATTTCCGGACAATGACTTGCGGCCGCAGCGCGTTGCAGCGGTGACTTGCATTCATCCCTCGGCGGCCAACGGCGGGTTCCATCGGGCGTGCAGCAGCAGGATGATGCGCCCGTCATCCGGACAGGGAGGTCCGGGCTTAATTCGATCCGTCGGATCACACCAGGGAAGGGGAAAATGGAACAAGGACGTTCAGGCGCCCGGGCCAAGCCGTGGGCCCGGAAATGGCGGGTCACGCCGAAGTCGACATCCGCCCAAGTTGGAACCGCGGCTGACAGAGGCAAGTCCATCGGTAGCGGGAGCGTTGCCGTGCCAGCGGTTTCGGGGAGGAACCGGCTGCACGCCTTCTTGAATTGCGTAGTCGCACCCTCGTGCGGCAAGTCGAAACGGAAAAGGTCATTCGGTCGACTGCCATGCACCGGTGACGAGCTCGCTGGCACCCCCGCATTGCCCGGCTTCAACAAACCGCGCCTGGAAATTATCCCAAGCGTCCTGCTTGCCCTCCTCTGGCTGCCCACCGCCGCCCCGGCACAAGCGCCCCTCATGCCGTACCAGGAATACGGGAAGCGGCTCCAGAAGTCGGAGATGGTGGCGCCCCTTTCCGACGATATGTTCGGCGAGTCGATCAGCCTCTACAACGGTTCGACCGAGTTTTCGGTCGTCGACATCGACTTGCCGGGCAACAGTTCGCTGCCGGTTCGCCTGGCGCGGCGCTTCAAGGTCCAGTCGCAAAAGGGCCGCGATGGGTTGGGCGGTCTGGGCGACTGGGACATCGAGGTGCCCTACCTGACAGCCTACAACTGGCACGACAATCGCAAGAACCTGGCGAATCGCTGTAGTCAGCGATGGCGCCCCTACGTACCAACGGGATTCCAGGAAGAGGAAATCTGGCAAGGGGTGCAAATGCACCTGCCGGGGCAAGGCGACCAGCCGTTGTTGTGGATCGGCAGCGATGCCGAATACCCCAAGCCATCGACGGGTGGACCGCATTACTGGGGGACGCGCGCGCACCACAGGTTCAGCTGCATTCCGACGACGAATGGATATGCAGGCCAGGGGTTCCTCGCAAGCGACACCAAAGGCAACCGGTACTACTTCGACATTGGTTGGGACGTCCAGTCGGAAACACTTTACAAGCGGGTCTTTGTCACTTTCAGCCAACTGACCCCGCATGCCAGGTACAAGTCCTACCTCGTCCTCCGGCGCGTGGAGGATCGCTTCGGAAACTGGGTCCGCTACGACTGGAGCAACAGGCGTCTCGACCGGATCGAGGCAAACGACGGGCGATCCATTGCCTTGTCGTACCAGGGATCCCAAGTCGTCGCCACCACCGATACGGGCCTTGCGTGGACGTATTCCTTCGATCAGAACGGATTGAGCCGCGTGGTTCGCCCCGACCATTCGCAATGGCAATACGAGAGCACCGGTGCCCTGCAGCCCAACTACACGGACACCGATGTCAATACGTCCGGGCCGAACTGCCTCGAGCCATTCGAGGCACCAGACGCATTCACCCTGAGGGCCACGCATCCCAGCGGGGCCGTCGGGACGTTCGAGTTCAATCACATCCGCCACAGGCGTAGCGGTCTGCCCGGGGATCTCTGCCAATGGGTCTATCGCGACCTGACCACCGGTCAGGACCACTACGCAACGGCGCTGCCGGAATTCTTCGACGTGTACTCGATCGTGAGCAAGGGGATATCGGGCGCCGGCCTGCCGGGAAGCTCGTGGCAGTACGACTACGAAATCGTGGGTAACGGGCGCACCGGTTACGGCGAGGGCCCCGTGAGCAAGACTGTCACCGTCCATCAGCCCGATGGCACGCGCGTGGACCATAGCTTCGGGATCCAGTATGGGATCAACGATGGTCGGCTGCTGGCGACCTACCACCGCGACAGGCAGGCCCGCATCGTGCGTTCGGAAAGCAGCCGCTACATGACGCGGGCACAGGCGGCAACGATGCCGTTTCCGGAATTCAACGGCGGCATCTCCCTGGTCGGCGACGATCCCGCCGTGGAATTGAACCTGCCCGTGGTCGCGACAGTGATCCGGCAGGATGGCTACATCGCGGATCCGACGGTTCCGGATCCAACTCCACCGCCGCCGCCTCCGCCGCCGCCGTGCCCACCGGAAGAGTGCGAGCCGCCACCCTGTCCGCCGGAATGCCAGTCTCCCCCGCCATGCGAAATCAACCCGGCAACCGGCCAATGCGACGACCCGATGGTCATCAAGGATCCGGACCGGGTTGCGGAGGGGGCCCAGGGGACGAATGCCTCTCCCAGCACGACGGAGAGCGGCGCTGTGGTACCGGCAACGGAATTCACGCGCGAAATCACGGCTTTCGATGCCTGGGCGAGACCGCTGACGATCGTCAAGTCCAGCTCCATGGGCAGCGTGAAAACGGAGTCCCTGACGTACCACGACAACCTGGCAAGTTGGGTGGTCGGTCAAGTCTCGACCGAGGCCACTGACGGGATCGAGTCGGCACGCACGGAGTACACGCAGGATTCGGCGCTGCCGAGGCACTCATGGAGCTTCGGCAAGCTGCTGCAGAGCCTCACCTATCATCCGGATGGAACGCTGTCGACGGTTGCCGACGGCAACAACAACGTCGTGGCGCTCAGCGGATGGAAGCGCGGCATCCCGCAGCTGATCCGCCATCCGGGCACGGCGGACCAGCCCGCGGGCACGGTGCAAACTGCGGAAGTCGACGGCAATGGTTGGATCCTGTCCGTGACCAACGAGGTCGGCGCGAAGCACTGCTACGGCTATGACGCGATGGGTCGAATCAGCCAGGTGCTCTATCCATCCGAAACTCAGGCGGGTGCCTGCGACGAGTCGGCTTGGAACGGGCAGCAGGCAACATTCCTTCAATTGACGGACAGCCATTGGTTGCCTCCGGGGGTGCTCCCAGGCTTTTGGCGCCAGACGGTCACGAAAGGAAATTACCTCAAGGCGGTGTACCTCGACGCGATGTGGCGCCCCGTCATGGAGCTGGAATACGATGCCAGCGACGTCTCGGGCAGCATGCGAAGCAGTCGGACCACCTATGACGCCGCCGGTCGGGTGGGCATGCGCACTTATCCCATCGCCGGCGCAGAGCAGGCAACGTCTGGAACGCGCACGCTGTACGACGCACTGGGCCGGGTCGTGAGGCTGGAACAGGACTCGGAACTGGGCGTGCTGACGACGACGACCACGTACGAGGCGGGCCACGTCGTGACCGTCACCAACCCGCGTGGACAGGCCACCCGCACCACGCACCGTGCCTTCGACCAGCCGACCTACGACGAGCCGCTACGCATCAGCGAGCTGGGTGGGGATCGCCACACGGAGATACGACGGGACATCTTCGGCAAGCCGCTCCATCTTCGCCGGCACGATGGTGACTACAGCAAGGATGTTTGGCGTCATTACGTGTACGACGTACACCAGCGACTCTGCAAGAGCATCGAGCCGGAAACGGGCGCCACGGTCATGGCTTACGACCAGGCGGGAAACCTGGCATGGTCCGCCAGCGGTCACCAGGAACTATCGAGCACCGCTTCCTGCAATTCCAGCGAGGGATATACGTGGGGACGACGCGTGGATCGAACATACGATGCACGCAATCGCCTCAAGACCCTCCGTTTCCCGGACGGCAACGGCGACCAGTCCTGGTCCTACACGCCCGACGGGCTGCCCGAGAAGATCGTCACCAGCAACGATGCCGGTGCCGCCCCCGTGCACAACGAATATAGTTATGACCTTCGTCGCCACCTCATCGGCGAACGACTCGTTCAACCCGGGTGGTACGCCTGGGGGCTGGACTACACCTACGACAGGAATGCGAACCTGGCCGGGCAGAGCTACCCGACCGGCCTGTACATCGACTACGCGCCCAATGCCCTGGGCCAGGCCACGCGCGCTGGCAGCTATGCAACCGGGGTGAGCTATCACCCCAACGGCGCCATCAAGCAGTTCACCTATGGGAATGGCATCGTCCACACCATGCAGCAGAACCTGCGGCAGCTTCCCGCGCGCAGCAGCGATAGCCATGGGGTTCTCGACCAACAGTACGTCTACGATCCCAACGCCAACGTGCAATACATCTATGACTGGCGTAGTCCCGGGGACCACCGATACCTCTATTACGATGGCCTGGATCGACTGATCGCGGCCGGTTCCCAAATGTTCCAGGGCGACCATTGGCACCGGTTCTCATACGATGCCCTGGACAACCTCACGTCGTGGAAACTGGGCGGCATCAAGGACTACGCCTTCTACGACTACGATGCCCGCAATCGACTGACCAACATCCGCAATTCCGCCGGTGCAACGGTGGTCGGAATTGGTTACGACGTGCAAGGAAACCTCGCCAACAAGAATGGTCAGGCGCACGTCTTCGACTTCGGCAACCGCCTGCGCGCAGTGCCGGGCAAGGAAGCGTATCGCTACGACGCCCTGGGCCGACGGGTGCAGGTCACCCGTAACGATGGCAAGACCGCCGTCTGGCAATACAGCCAGGCTGGACAACCCCTGTTCTGGAGCGACTGGAACGGGCCCAACTACCAGGACCACCAGACCCACGAGCAGGTCTACCTGGCCGGCAGCCTCGTCGCCATCATCGACCGCGCCTGGCCCAGCAACGCCATCCTGGCCACGAAGTACCAGCACACAGATGCCCTCGGTAGCCCGGTTGCAGTGACCAATGAGGCCGGCCGGGTGCTGGAACGCACCGTCTGGGAACCCTACGGAGCGGCGGTCGGCAAACCGACTTACAGTGGCGTCGGGTACACCGGGCATGTGATGGATGGTGGGACGGGACTGACCTATATGCAGCAGCGCTATTACGACCCCCAAATCGGAAGATTCTTGAGCGTGGATCCGGTCGCTGCGAATGGAAACTCTGGAATCAACTTCAACAGATACAAGTATGCGGCGAACAATCCCTATCGATTTCTAGATCCTGATGGACGTCAGGAACGACTCCGCCGCGACCGGTCGTCCATGAGCTCTCACACGAGCAACTTGTTTATTAAGACAATCGGACCCATCGACGGTGGGCCGGCATATGGTCCAAAGAAACCGAATGGAATCGAAATTCGCCCCGTCGAAGGGGCAATAAACAAGCGCAAACCACCTACTGCCGATGGTGGATTCGATCCTGAAGGCTCTAAGAAGCTTCGAAGCGGTGGCGCGCGCGTTCATCACGGGGTAGATGTCGCCGCAGAGCCTGGCACTCCAGTTCAAGCCGCAGGAGCAGGGAGAGTAAGAAATTTGAATGAGCCTAGGGGATACGGCATCTATGTAGTAATCAATCATGGTGATGGGCTTTCGACCCGTTATGCGCACCTTTCAAGAACAACACGTGAAAATGGAGAGCTTGTCAGCGTAGGCGATGTGATCGGTTACACGGGGATTTCTGGAAATCTCCCGCCTGGCGCGACTCCTCATCTACATTTTGAGGTGCGATTGAATGGAACTCCTCTGGACCCTACCAATTATGTTTACTATGACTATGAAGAATAATAGAAAAGGCTTTGAAGTTAAATCACATTTCCTCGCTGTAATTCTCCTAGCTACCGCCTTCAGTCAGGCGTGCGAAAGAGAGAGCCCGAGTAAAGGAGGTGGGCTTTCATTAGGAGGTCTGTATCCAGGTGAGAGCATTCAAAGTGTCGGTCGAAAGTATGGTCAACCACTTAGAACATTCAAGTCGATTGGCTTCATTACGGTAACTCACGAGTTTGGTGATGTGATAGTTGGGTTTGACGAAACTGGCGCCGTTGCTCGAGTTTTTGCAAAAACGAAGAGGGCATGTGATAAAAATGGTGTTTGCGTTGGCTCGCAATGGAGCGTGCTTGCGTCAAGAGGTTCTGGTAGCTATGTAAAAACGTCGTCCACTGGAATTGCCGACATCGGAGACTCATGCTGGGTCGAATTTACCCGTGATGGATCGCTTGTTAGGAGTATCGAACTACTTTGTCAGCCTTGATCTCTATTAGTTCTGTTTGGCGTTTCTATGAGGAAGATAGGAAGGTGCAAATGCCTCAAAGCGGCGAGTGAAATGAAATGAGATGGTTAGAGTTGACGGCGCTCGATTCAGAAGAATGAGTTCGCATTGGCAGAGAACGGGGCCTCGAAAGGGGTCAGGTTCAGTTGGCCGCGTCGGCGTTCATCCCAGTTACGAGCGGCTAGGCCGGGCAATGAACCTGACAGCTTCAACTCAGCGTGGCGGCCAGCCCGAGGGACGCCACCACCGGTCCCAGCGTCACGGCAAGGCTTGTGCGACGCGGATGCCCAGCAGGGCGCCGGTTCGCAGAAAAACGGTGCTAGGGACAATTAATCTGGGCGACAATTGGCACAGGTTCAGCTACGACGCGCTGGACAATGTGAAGTCGTGGACCTTGGGCGGGGTGAAGGATTCCGGGAAAAAGGTGTCAGGGACAATTAACCTGCGCCCGTGACGCACAAGGCCCGCACCGCGGGTCTTATTGTTTCTGAAAGTGCCACTTTTTGCGCCCGCTTTTTACCCCGCCGGCAACCACGGGAAAAAGGTGTCAGGGACAATTAACCTGGGATCGCAGATGTTTCAGGGCGACAATTGGCACCGGTTCTAGGGCTAACGACCTGTTGCTAGCCAAACCAAAAGCCCGACCCCCAACACCACCCGATACACCGCAAACGCGGTGAACCGGTGCGTCTGGATGTAGCGCAGCAGCCACTTGACCGCGATGAAGGCGGTGATCGCGGAGACGACGAAGGCGATGGCGAGGATTGTCCAGTCCTCGTGCGCGGCCTGGCCGCTGGCGACGACGTCGATGAGTTCATAGCCGGTCGCGGCGAACATGGTGGGGATGCCGACGAGGAAGGCGAATTCGGTGGCGGCGACGCGGTTGGTGGTGCCGAACAGCAGGGCGACGAAGATCGTGGCCGCGGAGCGCGAGGTGCCGGGGAAGACGCCGGCTACCACCTGCGCGACGCCGACCAGCACCGCGACCAGCCAGGTGATCTCGCTGCGCTCGCCGAGCGTGCGGGCGCGGCGCGCGGCGAGGTGCTCGGCGGCGACCATCCAGAAGCCGCCCAGAACCAGCGCCCAGGCGATCGGGGCGATGGCGTTGTCCAGTTCCCAGCCCAGGCGCTTGACCAGCAGGCCCAGGACGGCGGTCACGCCGAACGCGGCCGCCAGCTTGAAGCCGTAGTCGCGCGCCATGGCGGGATCATCGGTGTGGCCGCCGTCGGCACCCGGCATCTGCACGCGTCGGCCCAGGAAGCCGGCCGCCAGCGCCCACAGCCGCTGCCGGTAGATCAGGACCACGGCGAGGATGGCGCCGGCCTGGATGGCGATGTTGAACAGGTCGCTGCGGTGCCCCAGCCAGTGCTCGGCGATCAGCAAGTGGCCGGTGCTGGAGATCGGCAGGAATTCGGTGATGCCCTCGATGATGCCGAGCAGGACGGCGGCAAGGATTTCGTCGAGGGAGGCGACGCCGGCAAGGGGTGGCATGCAGGTCCGGAGCGTGGGCGAAACCGGAAGGATAGGCCTTCGAAGGGGTCGGGTTCATTCCCCCGGGGCGGGGATTGAACACAAAGCCCTCGGAAGGCGGAATGGCACCGCGGTGGTGCAAACGATGACCCGGTAGCACCAGCGAGGTGCGCCCCAGGCGACCGTGGCCCGGATTCGCCATAAAGATCAGTCGGTTACAAGTTGGCACGCGGCTTGCAATACCAACGGATATCCCACCCAGCCCAGGAGCTCCACCGTGTCCATCGACCACGTCGAAAAACTCATCAAGGACCACAAGGTCGAATTCGTCGACCTGCGCTTCACCGACGTGAGGGGCGTGCAGCACCACGTCACCTACCCGGCGTCGATCGTCGACGACAGCCTGTTCGAGGACGGCAAGATGTTCGACGGCAGCTCCATCAGCGGCTGGAAGGGCATCAACGAGTCGGACATGGTGCTGCTGCCCGACGCGGACACCGCGATCATCGATCCGTTCACCGCCGATCCCACCCTGATCCTGGTCTGCGACGTGCTCGACCCGGCGACGATGCAGGCCTACTCGCGCGATCCGCGCGGCGTCGCCAAGCGTGCCGAGGCGTTCCTGAAATCCAGCGGCATCGCCGACCAGGCGTTCTTCGGCCCGGAGCCGGAGTTCTTCATCTTCGACTCGGTGCGCTACAGCAACGAGATGGGGCACACCTTCTATCACATCGATTCGGAGGAGGCGCACTGGAACTCGGGCCGCGAATACGAGGGCGGCAACACCGGCTACCGGCCCGGCATCAAGGGCGGCTACTTCCCGGTCGCGCCACTGGATTCGCTGCACGACATCCGCGCCGAGATGTGCAAGACGCTCGAGGCCGCGGGCATCGAGGTCGAGGTGCACCACCACGAGGTGTCCAACGCCGGCCAGTGCGAGATCGGCACCAAGTTCAACTCGCTGGTCAAGAAGGCCGACGAGCTGCTGACGATGAAGTACATCATCAAGAACGTGGCCTTCCGCAACGGGAAGACCGCGACGTTCATGCCCAAGCCGATCGTCGGCGACAACGGCAGCGGCATGCACGTGCACCAGTCGCTGGCCAAGGGGGGCACCAACCTGTTCACCGGTGACGGCTACGGCGGCCTGAGCCAGATGGCGCTGTGGTACATCGGCGGCATCTTCAAGCACGCGCGCGCGATCAACGCCTTCGCCAACTCGACCACCAACTCCTACAAGCGCCTGGTGCCCGGTTACGAGGCGCCGGTGATGCTGGCGTACTCGGCGCGCAACCGCTCGGCGTCGTGCCGGATCCCGTACGTGTCCAATCCCAAGGCGCGGCGCATCGAGGTGCGCTTCCCCGACCCGATGCAGTCCGGCTACCTGACCTTCGCCGCGCTGATGATGGCGGGCCTGGACGGCATCAAGAACCAGATCGACCCGGGCGGCCCCAGCGACAAGGACCTGTACGACCTGCCGCCGGAGGAAGAGAAGAACATCCCGCAGGTGTGCGCGTCGCTCGACCAGGCCCTGCAGGCGCTCGACGAGGACCGCGAGTTCCTCAAGGCCGGCGGCGTGTTCACCGACGACCTCATCGACAGCTACATCGCGCTGAAGATGAAGGAAGTCACCGCCTTCCGCGCGGCGACGCATCCGCTCGAGTACCAGATGTACTACACGATCTGAGGTTCCAGGCGTCGACGAGTCATGACGCAGCACACCGACAGCCCGGCACGCGCCGGGCTGTCGTCGTTTGTGGTCCGCCGTCGGCCGTCCGGTTTGACGGCAGTCAACGGCTACCGCATCCGGTCGGCGACGACCTGTTCCAGCGTGGTGCTGAAGCCGTCGGCAAAGGCCTTGCCGTCGAGCAGTCCGGCGGCGCTCATTCGTTCGCGCATCCCGCTGCGCAAAGGGGTGAGCCGGTCGAGGTCCCGTGCGAGCTCCGATCCGATGCGGATGAACGCGTCCGCGTCGCCTGCAACGAGCGCGTCGAGCCCAAGCGCCTGCATCACTGACGCTCCCATGCGCGCGGCCATGCGCTCGCCGGGCAAGGTCAGCACCGGCGCGCCCTGCCACAGCGCCTGCAGGCTGGTCATGCCGCCGTTGAACGGCAGCGGATCGAGGGCGACGTCGACGTCGGCGTAGCGGGCGAGGAACTTGCCAGTATCGAGTTCCGGCGGCAGCAGCACGATGCGCGCGGGGTCGATGCCCTCGGCCTTGAAGCGCATCCACACCGCGTTGCGCACGCCTTCGTCGCCCAGCCCCATCGCGCTCATTCGCAGGCTGGCGTCCGGCGCTTCCTGCAGCAGCCGCGCCCACAGCCGCACGGTGGCGGGCGACAGCTTGGCAAGGTGGTTGAAGCTGCCGAAGCGGATGGGGCCGTCGCCACGCGGCAAGACGAACGGGGCCTCCTGGTCTGGCTGGAAGCAGAACAGGTGGCCCGGCAGCCGCAGCGCGGCCTCGTGCGCGGGCAGCTGCGCGTCATCGGGCAGGGTCACGGCGTCGCCGATCAGTCCGTCCATCGTCGGCAGGCCTGTGGGATGCAGGTAGCCCAGGTAGCCCAGCTGCAGCGGCGCGCAACGCGTGGCGAACAGGCCGGGCCGCCCGCCGCTGGAGTAGCCGGCCAGGTCGATGGCGACGTCGATCGCGTCGCGCTGCATGGCATCGAACAGCATGGCGTCGGGCCAGCCCTTGCTGTCGCGCCACTCCGCGAATGACTGCCGCAGGCTGTCGCCGTGCGCGTCGCGGCCGGCATCGCTGTAGGCGATGGCGTGGATGCGCTGGCGGTCGAGGTGCCGGACCAGGGGCGCCATCAGCAGGCCGACGGGATGGCGGCGCAGGTCGGGCGAGACGAAGCCCACGCGCAGCGGCCGGCTGCCCCGCGCATAGGGGCTGCGCGCGGACATGCGCTTGCCGGTCAGCGCCTGGATCCGGCTGGCGACGGCGCGATGCCGGTCGAGCGTCCGGCGGGCGGGTTCGTCGAGGTAGAGCGCATCCATCGCGGCGTTCTGCAGCACCGGCAAGGAGCCGGGCATCGCCGCCAGCGTGGCCTCGACGTCCTCCAGCGCGCGTTGCGCTTCGCCCGCCGACATCCAGGCCAAGCTGCGCGCCTGCCGCACGCCCCATGCCGTCGGCTTGCGTTGCAGGCAGGCCTGCGCGACCTGCAGCGCGGGCGTGATCGCGAAGCGATCGGCCAGGTGTTCGACCAGGATGCTGGCGGCGATCTCCTCGCCAGGATCGAGTGCGACCGCGCGTTGCGCCATCCGGCCCGCGCGTTCCGCATCGCCGGATGCCTGCGCCACCGCCGCCCCGAGTGCGTGCACGCGCGCCGCGTCGGGGCGTATCGCCAGCGCCTCGTCGATGGCCTGCAACGCGCGCGCGCCCTGGCCCAGCTGGATCGCCACCAGGGCCAGCAGCTGCAGCGCTTCGTCGTCGCCCTGCAGGGTCGGCGCGTCGACGAGGATCTGCAGCGCCTGCGCATGGCGGCCGGCGGCGTATTGCTGCTTGGCCTGGTTGGCGAGCGCGCTGGACATCGCGACATCTAATCACAGCGCGGTGCACGCCGGCACGCCCCACCGAGTGCGCGCGAGTGCCCGCGAGGCACGGGTCGCCCGCGTTACCATCCGGGCCATGGCACGGCACGTCGCAATGCGGATCACGCTGTTCGCCGCGCTGCTGTGGCTGCTCGCCGGCTGCGCGCACGGGCCCGCGCGCAACCCCATGGCGCAGTGGGTGCCGTCGCCCAACCACGAACCGCGCAAGCCGCAGCTGGTGGTGGTGCATTACACCGAGCAGGATTCGGTGGAGCGCAGCCTGGACACCTTGCGCACGCGCAACCGCTTCGGCCGCGTCAGCGCCCACTACCTGGTCGGCCGCGACGGCGCGCTGTACCAGCTCGTCGCCGACGAGGACCGCGCGTGGCACGCCGGTGCCGGCCGCTGGGGCACGATCACCGACGTGAATTCGGCCTCGATCGGCATCGAGCTCGACAACGACGGCGCATCACCGTTCCCGAAAGCGCAGATCGACACGCTGCTGCGCCTGCTCGACGACCTGTGCACGCGGCATCGCATCCCGCGCCACCAGGTCATCGGCCACGCCGACTTGGCGCCGGCGCGCAAGCGCGATCCCGGGCCGCTGTTCCCATGGCGGCGGCTGGCCGAGGCAGGCTTCGGCACCTGGCCCGATGCCGATGCCACCACTGAAGCGGTGCCCGAAGGCTTCGATCCGTTGCTCGCGCTACGACTGCTGGGGTATTCGATGCGCGAACCCGATGCCGCGATCCGCGCCTACCGGATGCGTTACCGGGGCGACGAGGCCGACACGCTGGACGACAGCGATGTGCGCATCCTGCATGCGCTGGTTCGGCAGTACCGGTGATCGTCCGCGCCTTGCGTGGCGCATTTTGCGTGCTGGCCGTCGCCTCGGCGGCCTGTGCGCCCGAGCCACGGGTGGACGAGGATCCGCGCCTGCGCCGCTACCTGGAGCAAACCGTCGCGGCATGGGTCCAGGGCGGGCGCTGCGCCTCCGAGGGCTTGGGTCGGGCGGGATCGACGGTTTACGTCTGGGCGCTCTGCCGCTCGCCGGCGAACGGGCAGGGCATGTCGCTGCCGGTCGCGATTGCGCTCGACCCGTCCGGCCGTCCGGTCGCCCATCGCATGCCGCGCGACGGCAATCGGCACGCCACCGACTTGGACGCGTTCTTCCCCGCCCCGGTCCGCGCCGCGATGCGTAACGGGCAAGCCGAGCGACTGCGCAGGCTCGAACGGCGCCTCCGGGCCGACGAACAGGACTAACAATGCGGCGGGCAGGGGGCGGTGCACTCGCCTGCGCCTGCGCCGCCCCCTGAGGGGTCCCACGCCGGGCAGCGATGCACTACATTGGTGCAATGCCGCTCGACCCCGCCTACGACCAGCTCAGCACCCCATTGGCGCGCGTCGACGCCGCCGGACGCGTGGCGGCCGTGAACCTGGCGTTCGCGCAGTGGCTGGGGGTCAGCGCCCGCCGCCTGCCGGGCCTGCCCCTGTCGGCGCTGGAGTTCGAGGGCGATGCGCTGGGGCGGGCGTCCGGCATGACGCACGGGCCACGGTCGAGCCTCCGCCTGCAGCGCTTGTCGATGGCGTTCCCCGGGGCGGCGCCGCGCTTCGCCGATGTCTGGCTGAGCCCGGTCGACGAGGACGCGGGCTGGCTCCTGGAGGCGCACCCGGTCGAGGAATTCCCGGGCGGCGACCCGGTGGCGGCATTGCCGATGGCGTTGTCGGCAGCGCTCAAGGGCCTGGCCCATGAATTGCGTAACCCGCTGGCCGGACTCAAGGGCGCGGCCCAGCTGCTGGCTCGGCGTGTCGATGGCGGCGAGGCGGGCGAGCTGGTCGAGCTGATCGGCTCGGAGGTCGATCGGCTCGCGCAGCTGCTCGACCGCATGCTGGAACCCGCGCCGCCGCAGCCGCATGCCGAGGTCAACATCCACGCCGTGCTCGAACGCGTGCTGCGGCTGGCCGAAAGCGACGCCGGCTGGGCGGTGAAGCTGGTGCGCGACTACGACCCCAGCCTGCCCGAGCTGCTCGGGGACGCCGACCGCATGATGCAGGCCGTCTGGAACCTGGTGCGCAACGCCATCGAGGCCGGCGCCGGCGAGGTGGTGCTGCGCACCCGCGCCGAACACGGCGCGCGCATCGGCGACGCGCTGCATGCGATGGCGCTGCGGCTGGAGGTCGTGGACGACGGGCGCGGCGTGCCCGAATCGCTGGCGGAGCAGGTCTTCCTGCCGCTGGTGTCCGGACGCGCCGAAGGCACCGGGCTCGGCCTGGCGTTGTCGCAGCAGGTCGCGCGCGAGCACCGGGGCACGCTGGCCTATCGCTCGCGCCCGGGGCACACGGTGTTCACCCTCGTGCTGCCGTACCCGGCCGGCGTCCGGGCGGGCGACGAAGACACCGTCAACGGTGCCGCGGCCACGGGCACGGACACCGACACCGACACCGGCACCGACGCGTCCGGCGCTGGCGTGGCCCCGCAGGAGGCGACGGACGATGGACGCTGAGGCGGCAACGGTCTGGGTGGTCGACGACGATCGCGCGGTGCGCTTCGTGCTGGCCACGGCGCTCCGGGAGGCCGGCCATGCGGTCACCGCGTTCGATTCCGCGCAGGCGGTCCAGGCCGCGCTGGACGCGGGCACCCGCGCGCCCGACCTGCTGTTCACCGACGTGCGCATGCCCGGCGACGACGGCCTGGTCCTGCTCGAACGCCTCAAGCGCGCGCACCCGCGGCTGCCGGTGGTGGTGATGTCCGCCTACACCGACATCAGCAGCACCGCCGGCGCGTTCCGCGGCGGCGCCGCGGAGTTCCTGTCCAAGCCCTTCGACATCGACGAGGCGGTCGCGCTGGCCGGACGCGCGCTGGCGCAGCGCGAGCAGTCCCCCGACACGGCCGTCGCGCCCGAACCCGCCGAGGACGACCGGCTGATCGGCGAAACCCCGGCGATGCAGCAACTGTTCCGCGCCATCGGGCGGTTGGCGCAAGCGCCGCTGTCGGTGCTGGTCACCGGCGAGACCGGGACCGGCAAGGAACTGGTAGCGCGCGCGCTGCACCGCGAGTCGCCGCGCGCGCGCAAGCCCTTCGTCGCGCTCAATACCGCGGCGATCCCGGCCGAGCTGCTGGAGAACGAGCTGTTCGGGCACGAGGCGGGCGCGTTCACCGGGGCGCAGAAGAAGCACGTCGGCCGATTCGAGCAGGCCGACGGCGGGACGCTGTTCCTGGACGAGATCGGCGACATGCCGGCCTCGCTGCAGACGCGGCTGCTGCGGGTGCTGGCCGAGGGCGAGTTCTTCCGCGTCGGTGGCCGCGAACTGATCCACGTCGACGTGCGCGTGGTGGCGGCCACCCACCAGGACCTGGACGCGCTGGCGGCTGAGGGCCGCTTTCGCGCCGACCTGCTGCATCGGCTCGACGTCGTGCGGCTGCACCTGCCGCCCTTGCGTGAGCGTCGCGACGACGTGCCGCGGCTGGCGGCGCGTTTCCTGCGCGCGGCCGCGACGCGGTTCGACACCGCGCCCAAACGCTTCGGCAAGCCCGCGCTGGAACGGCTGCGCGCGTACGACTGGCCGGGCAACGTGCGCGAGCTGGAGAACCTGTGCTGGCGCCTTTCGGCGCTCGCGCCCGGCGACGTCATCACGCCGGCGGACCTGGGCGACGCGCTCGACGGCGGCCGTCGCCGCGAGCCCGGCGATTGGGACGCTGCACTCAAGGCATGGGCGCGGGATCGTTTGGCCGCTGGCGACGACGGCCTGCATGCCGAGGCCCGGGAACGTCTTGACCGCGTGCTGCTCGACGCCGCGCTCGAACACACCGGCGGTCGTCGCACCGAAGCCGCCGCACGGCTGGGCCTGGGCCGCAACACGCTGACGCGCAAGCTCGGTGCGCGCGGCAAGCGCACGCGGCGCCAAGGGAAGGACGGATCGTCGTCGCCGACCTGACGCACGGGCGCGAGCGGCGGCAGCGTGTCGCCGGTGGATCGATGGCCACGCCCGGGTAGGGCGACATGCAGCACCGGTTTCACCGCGCATGCAGCTTGCGATGGGTAGCGTACGGGCCCCGACCGCCATTTGCCTGCCCATGCGCCTTGCGTGCCTTGCCTTCGCCCTTGCCCTGACCGCGGGCTGCGCCAGTACGAACCGACCTTCCGCGGTGCACCGATCCGCGGCACCGCCAGCGCCGCTGGCCACCGTCGGTACCGCGAACCTCGCGATCGCCAACCTGTCCGCCGCGTCCGGCACGCTGGTCAGCGGGCGGCTCTTCCTGCGGCCCGCGGAGGGCGGCGTGCGCATCACCGGCACCCTCGGCGGGCTCCCGCGCAAGAGCGGCCACGGCTTGCAGGTGCATGAGCGCGGGGATTGCAGCGCGGTGGATGCGCGCAGCGCCGGTGCCCCGTTCGAGCCCCTGGCCCCGGGGCAAGCGGTGGGTGGACGCATCCTGTCGGACGCGAAGGGCGTGGCCGAAATCGACCTGCTCCTGCCCGGCGTGGTCCTCGGCGGCGGTGCACGCAACGACATCGCCGGCCGTGCGCTGGTGGTGCTGGGTCCCGAACCCGGCCCGGCCCCGGCGCGCAGGGCCTGCGGCGTCATTCGCGTGCAGCCCTGATCCCTGGCGGTACGCGCGCGGCGAGGTTGCATTCACGGCATCCGAACCCGCCCCGCGCAATCCTCGGCCTCCGTCCCGCCATTCCGCGTCCGGAGGTCAACTGATGCGATCCATCCCCGCCCCGAGGACATCGAGGACACCGCTGTTGCTCGCATCACTGTGCATGGCGCTGGGCCTGGGCGCCTGCGATCGCCAAAGCGCGCCGGAGCCTGCGGTCGTCGATGACGCCGCGCCGGCCCCCGCCGCCGCGCCCGCCGAGCCCGGTGCGACCGCGATCCTGGCCGCCACGCAAGGCAATGCGGTCAACGGATCGCTGCGATTCGAAGCCGTCGACGGCGGCGTGCACGTCACCGGGCAGGTGGTCGGCCTTGCGCCCGACAGCAGCCACGGCTTCCACGTGCATGAAACCGGTGACTGCAGCGCGCCCGACGGCAGCAGCGCAGGCGGGCACTTCAATCCGGCGGGCAGCCGTCATGGCCGGGTTGGCTCGCCGCCGCACCATGCCGGCGACAGTGACAACCTCCAGGCCAATGCCGATGGCGTGGCGGCCGTCGACAACCACCTCGGAGGCGCCACGCTGGGCGACGGTTCGGCCACGGACATCGTCGGCAAGGGCGTCATCGTGCATGCCGGTCCGGACGACTACAGCACCCAGCCCACCGGCGATGCCGGTGCGCGCCTGTCCTGCGGCGTGATCGAGGCGGCGCGCTGACCGCGGGCGCCTCCCCCGTCGAACCGGGTCCGTGCGTCCGCGAGGCGGAGGTCGGCGACCTGTACTGGCTCGCCGAAGGCGCCATCGCCTTGGCCTGGGAGACAGAGAAGAAGCGGCTCGATCCCGTGACCGTGCGCCAGGGCATCGCCGCCGGCCTGGCCGATCCGGGCAAGGCGCGCTATTTCGTCGCCGAATCCGCGGGCGAGCCGCTGGGCACCCTGATGCTGACGCGCGAATGGAGCGATTGGCGCAACGGCGCGTGGTGGTGGATCCAGAGCGTGTACGTGGGCGAGGCCTACCGTCGCCGCGGCGTGTTCGCGGCGCTCTACCGGCACGTGGAGTCGCGGGCACGCGCCGCGCCCGGGGTGATCGGCTTGCGCCTGTACGTGGAGCACGGGAACGAAGCCGCGATGCGCACCTACCAGTCGCTGGGCATGCGCGACGCCGGATACCGCATCTACGAGTCCGAGGCCCCGCAGTAGCGCCGGCTGCAGCGGGCGCGTCGCACGGGGCCTGCGGTCCACGCTGACGCGCATCGAACCCGGGCGCACGCAAGCACTCGCCGAGCCGCCAAGGATTCCGAGCCGCTAAAGGTCCTGGGACGCATCCCCGCTGCAGTGGGCGAACGTCACCGGCACCGCGTGCGCCTGCAACACGCTGGCGAACTGGCGTTGCCGCGCCTCGAACCGCGCGTGGCTGCGCTCCAGCGTCGCCGCGTCTCCGTCCGAATCGCCGGCATAGCGACGACGCCAGCGGTCGACCGGGAACAACGCGATGCGCGCTTCGCCATCGACATAGCGCAACAAGGGTTCCGGCGGCGCGTCCAGCCAGGCCTCGCGCCCCGGCGCGAGCAACGCGGTCTCCAGGATCGGCCACAACGGTGCGAGCCCGGCGTGTTCGTATTGCAGCGCCGTCATCGCGCACAGGTCGTGCAGTGTGAGGTAGCGCGCGTGTTCGATGCGCAGGCCGAACGCTTCCTGCATGGCCAGCGCGGTGTCGGCCGCCGCCATGCCCCGTTCCATCAATGCCGATTCGAACGCGGTGGCGACGCGCGCGACTGTCGCCGCATCGCCATCGAGCACGAACGGCACCAGCCGCAGCGGGCCGCCCGCGAACTCGGGCGCCGGCGAAAGCGTGCCCGGCATCCGACCCTCGTGCGTGCCGAACGCGACGATGCGGCCGTCGTCGCCCTGCCTGCCGCCGGGTGCGCGGGCTGCGAGTTGCCGCAATGCCTCGTGCAGCGGCCAGCCCGGGCGCAGCAACTCGACCGGATCGTAGTGCGCGGCCACGGTGGCCAGCTGCAGGCGCGCCGCGTCGGCATCGTGCGTGGCGAGGTCGCGCGCGACCAGGGCCGCGAGCGCGCCGGCTTCGCGCTGCGACAAGGCGTCGCGCGCAACCTCGCTGCCGGGCGTCAGTTCAAGCGCCAACGCGCCCAGGACACGGGTCTTGGCGGTGGCCGCGGGTTCGCTCGTCGTCATTTGCCGTGCGCATCCCCGGCGCTAAACTGCGCGCATTATGCCCGCCGCGGATCGCGGGCGGTCACGAGGAGTCCCGATGCAGCATGGTCGTCCCGTCGCCGTCCTCGGCGGCGTCCGCATCCCCTTCTGCCGGCAGAACACCGCGTATGCCGACGTCGGCAACCTCGGCATGTCGGTACGCACCCTGGGTGCCCTGGTCGAGAAGTTCGGCCTCCACGGCCAGCAGCTGGGCGAAGTGGCGATGGGCGCGGTGATCAAGCACAGCAGCGACTGGAACCTCGGCCGCGAGGCGACCTTGTCCTCGGGGCTGTCGCCGCTCACGCCAGGCATCACCCTGCAGCGCGCCTGCGGCACCTCGCTGGATTCGATCATCGCTGTCGGCAACAGGATCGCCACGGGGCAGATCGAATCGGGCATCGGCGGCGGCAGCGACTCGACCTCCGACGTGCCCATCGTCTACGGCAAGTCATTGCGCCGGCGCCTGCTCGCCGCCGCGGCGGCCAAGACCTTCGGCGACAAGCTGCGGACCTTCAAGGGCTTCTCGCCGCGCGAACTCAAGCCCGACTTCCCGGGCGTCGCCGAGCCGCGCACCGGCAAGTCCATGGGCGAGCACTGCGAGGACATGGCCCGCCAGTGGAGCATCAGCCGCGATTCGCAGGACGAATGGGCGGCCGGTTCGCACCACAAGCTGGCCGCCGCCTACGAGCGCGGCTTCTTCGACGACCTGGTGGTCAGCTTCCGCGGCGTCTCGCGCGACAACGTGCTGCGCCCGGACACCTCGATCGAGAAGCTGGCGACGCTCAAGCCGGCGTTCGACCGCACTTCGGGCAACGGCACGCTCACCGCGGGCAATTCAACGCCATTGACCGACGGGGCCGCCGCCTGCCTGTTGTCGACCGACGAGTGGGCGGCGCGACACGGCCACGAGGTGCTGTGCCACCTGCGCGATGCGCAGGTCGCGGCGGTCGACTTCGTCCATGGCGAGGGCCTGCTGATGGCGCCGACCGTCGCCGTGCCGGAGATGCTGGCGCGCAATGGTTTGTCGCTGCAGGACTTCGACGTGTACGAGATCCACGAAGCCTTCGCCGCGCAGGTGTTGTGCACGCTACGGGCCTGGGAGAGCGAGGACTACTGCAGGAACCGCCTCGGACTCGCGCAGCCGCTGGGCCGCATCGACCCGGCGAAGATCAATCCCAACGGCTCCTCGCTGGCCACCGGACATCCCTTCGCCGCCACCGGCGCGCGCATCGTCGCCACCGCGGCGAAGGCGTTGCAGGCGCGCGGCGGCGGACGCTGCCTGGTCTCGATCTGCACCGCCGGTGGCATGGGCGTGGTGGCGATCCTGGAGCGCTAGTCGGCCGCTCTCGTGCAGCGGCTGCACGAAGACTGTCACCAGGCGCGAGCCGCGCGCCAGGCATGAGCTCCGGGCGGTGCGGTGACGGTGCTACGGAAGGGAGCAAGGCGTGCGTTGTCCTGTCCGCCCCATGGCATCCGTTGGAGAGGAGCGGACACCAACGAAGGAGGCGCCCGTGCGCATCCACGCTGCCCACCCCGTCGTCATTGCCGCCTGCATGCTGCTGGCTTGCCTGCCAGCGGGCTCGGTGGGCGCCCACGATCCCGATGCCGACGCGTTGCTGGCGCTCAACCGCCAGATGATGGAAGACCTGGTCCTCCGGCAGGATCCGTCGACCCTCCTCGCGCACGCGCACCCCGACTACCGGATCATCGCGCCCGGGGGCCGCGTGGAGACCAAGGAGGAAACCAAGGCCGGCGCCACATCGATCGTCGCCCGGGGGATGGACATCACCCAGGAGCAGGTCCACGTCGTCGACGACACGGCCGTGGTCATTGGCAAGATCGACATCGACGGCGTCATGCATCCCGTCGGCGCGTTGCGCCCTGCCAAGTTCATGTCCGTCTTCGTGCGGCAGGACGGCACGTGGAAGATCCTTTCGCGCGCGCTGACGCCCTGCATCCCGATGGCGATCGAACGCGGCTTCTGCTGAGGGCGTCGTGGGCAGCTTCCTGCAACGCGTCCTGCTGGCGATCGCCGCCCTGCTGGCCTTGCCGGCGGCGGCCAGTGGCGCCGGGTCGCCGCCGTCCGCGGATGGCGCCGCGCCCCACGTGGAGCAGCGCGCCTTCCGGAGCGAGGCCATGGGCCGGGACATCCCGTTCCACCTGTACTTGCCTGAGGCGTACAAGTCAGATCCTGCGCGGCGCTTTCCCGTCGTCTACTGGCTCCATGGCTCGGGGGGCTTCCCCCCGGGCGTCATCCGGATGCTCGCGGGGCGCTTCGACGCGGCCATCGCCGAAGGCCGCATCCCGCCGCTGCTGGTCGTCTTCCCCGATGGCCTGGGCGAAAGCATGTGGGTCGATTCGAAGGACGGCCGCCTGCCGATGGAGCGGATCTTCGTCCGCGAACTCGTTCCCCATGTCGATGCGACGCTCCGCACCGTGGCTACGGCGCGGGGACGGCTCCTGGAAGGCGGCAGCATGGGCGGCTACGGCGCTGCGCGCCTGGGGCTGAAGTATCCGGAGCTGTTCGGTGCCGTGTCGATGATCAACGCCGGTCCCATGCAGGAAGTGCTCGAACCCCGGAACGCGCCGAGCGCCGGCGAAGCCAGGGCCCGTGCCACGCTGGACCGGGTGTACGGCGGCGATCCGGACTATTTCCGCGCCAACAGCCCGTGGGTGCTGGCGGAGGGGACCGAAGAAGCGGCCAGGAAGCGGCTGCGCTTCCGGCAGATCGTCGGCGGCGAGGACCCCGTCCTGGACGCGAACCGGCGTTTCTCGAGGCATCTGTCTGCCCTCGGAATACCGCACGACTACCGGGTCCTGCCGGGGGTCGGGCATTCACCGGCGGCGGTCTTCCCGGCCCTGGGCGAATGGTACTGGTCGTTCTTCGCGGAGGCGTTCCAGCAGCCGACGCCGGCGGATCCGTCGGCCTCGCGCCCGTAGCGGCGGGCGGAAATCCAATCGAACGACGGCAGTCGTCGCCGAGGGTGCCAGGGCCAGACGACAGGCCTGGCCGGCTTGGCCGCTCGGTCAGAAAACGCCCGCCGGCTTGGCAGGCGTTGGCCTGGCCCGGGCCGGGAACGACGCTGGCCGTTCGCACTACTCCCGCAACCGGGGCATCCCGTGTTCGTCGCGCTCCTCGACCACGGCGCGGTCGCCGATCGTCTGCCGCAGGTCGCGGTCGGTGAACGGTTCGATCGCGTCGCCGCGGCTCGCGCGCAAGGCATTGGCATAGCACAGCCGCGCGTGCGCGTCGTCGCCTGCCGCCGCATAGCCGTGCCCGAACTCCTCCCACGCCTCGGCACCCGCGCCCTGCGCGAGCGCCCGGTGCAGGTAGTCCTCGGCCTGCGGCCAATGGCCCTGGGCGCGTTCGAGGCGGGCGAGGGTCAGCAACAGCGCCGGGCTCGCCGGGTGCGCCTTGAGCCAGCGCTGCGCGGCATCGCGGCGCTGGTCGATCCGGCCGATGGGCAGGCGCCCGTACTGCTCGGCCAGGTCCTCGTCCCAGCGGGTGTCGAGCGCATCCTCGATGCTCTTGGCCGCCGCCTCCTCCCAGCGCAGGGCGGCGGCGCGGTCGGCGTAGGCCCCGACGATGGCGGGGTCGGACTTGAGCTGCTTGGGCAAGGCTTCCCAGCGATCGGCCAGGACGTTGGCGTCCCGGGCTTCGCGCAGGGCCGCGGCGGACCACCGGCCTTGGTTGTCCGCCCACTGGGCCTCGGTCAGTGCGTTCTGCTGCTTGAGCGCGCCCAGCATTTCGTAGGCCTGCGCGGACTGTCCGGAATTCGCGAGCGCTTCCGCGCGCAGGGCGAGGCCGCGCGGCGGCAGCGGCTGCGCGGCGGGCGCGTCGAGCGCGACCAGTGCGTCGGTGGGGCGGCCATCGAGCAGGGCGAGTTCCGCGGTGGCGATGGCCCGCGAGGTGGCGGCACGCTCGCCCAACGCCGCCAGGTGCTGGCGCGCGTCCTCGGCACGACCCCGTGCCATCGCCGCCTGCGAGGCGCCGATGCGGGCCACGGCCGTGTCGTCGTCCTCGGCGGCCTGAGCCAGCAGCTTCTCGGCGCGCGCGTAGTGCCCGTGGTGCAGCGCCTCGAGCCCACCGCCCAGGCGCGCCCGAGCCTGGTGTTCCTTGCGGCCGCGCCACGCCCGGAACGGCAGGGTCAGCGCGGTCCACAGCAGCCACAGGGCCAGCAGGCCGGCGACGATCCCCACGGCCGCCCACAACACGGTGGTCGTGTAATCGGTGCCGCGGTAGCGCACCAGCACGTAGCCCGGATCCTGCGCCAGCAGGTGCCAGGCGAGCGCGCCGATGATCGCCAGCAGGATCCAGATCAACAAGTTGCGGAAAAGATTCATGGGCGGTTCTCCGGAAGCTGCGGCCACCCTAGCGTGGCGGGTGTCGCCGGGTTGTCGATGGGCAGAATTGACAGGCACCGATGGCCCAACGCTGGCCGCACGGCCCTGGAGAGAGTCGCGTCAATCCGGATCGCGCAGGCGCTGGAGTTGTTCGATGGTGCTGCCGAGGGTAGGCACGTCGAGGGCAAGCGGGAGTTCGCGCAGGGCGCGCAGTCGCTGGCGCTGGCCTTGCACCACCGGCGCGGGCCATAGGCGTTGCAGCCAGGCATCGGCGCGGTCGATCGCAGCGCGATACCCGGCAGCGTCGCGACGCTCCGCACTGGCGCGGGCCAGGCTGAGTTCCAGCTGCAAGGCGGCCAGGGCGGCGACACGGTCGGCGGGGTCGGAGGCGACCGACGCCTCGGACCGGCGCACGGCGACGATCCGGTCCGCGATCCTGCGCCACCAGGGCCGGGCGGCCGCCTGCGGGTCGCCTTCCGGCTGCAGCGTCAGGGGCGGCAGCTGCGCGGCGAACGCGTCGATCCGCTGCGCGGCCAGCGCCTTGGGGTCCGCGTCCATCGCTCCGAGCGCCGCGCGCTCCTGCTCCAGGGTCTGCCGCAGGTCGAGGAAACCGGGACCGGCGACGCCGTCCAGGCGCCGTGCCGCCATTGCGTAGGCGCGGCGGGCTCCGGCCAGGTCACCGGCCAGTTCCAGCCGCTGCCGTCCCTGGTCCAGCAGCCATTCCACCTCGTCCAGGCGCAGGGCCTGCGGGCCGGCATTCCGGGGATCGGACAACCTGTCCAGGCTGTCCTCGAGCAGCGCTGCGCGCTGGGCGATACCGAGCAGTTCGTCGCGCAGCACGCGATTGGTGTCGGTCGCCTGCCGCAGCCGCGCTGCCTGTGCACGTTGGTCGCGACGCAGTGCGTCGAGCCGACGCTCCAGCGATTGCAGCAGGAGCTGCTGCTCGCCCGCGGTGGCCACGCGTTCGGCCTGCACGGCCTGCCACTGCCGCCAACCCAGGCCGGTGGCAAGGACCACGGCGCCAAGGGCCAACAGCCAGAACAGCGCGGACGACCGTCGCGGCGGGGACGCGGGGGAGGGGGAATCGGGGGTCACGGGGGAGAGGGCAGCCGGGGGGCGGCGATAGAGTAAGCGCAATCGATGGTTCGCAGGCGGGACGACGGCGGATTCACGCGTCCCCGGGCGCCTTCGCGTGGCGCACGGCGGCGGCAACCAGTGCGGCGGGGGTGGCGTCCTCCGCACGCACGATCCGCTTGAACCCCTGTTCGCTGGCGAACTGGCGCAGGCGGTCGCTGGCCGCGACCACCCGGGCCGCCCGCAACACGCCCGCGGCGTCGGCGGGCAGCACGGACAGGATGCGCGCGAGCGCTTCCGCGCTGCTGAGCATGAGCCACGCCGGCGCGTCGAGCCGCCGCAGCCGCGCCACCACCCGCGGCGACGGCCGCACCGGGAGCCGTGCATAGACATCGGCACGCCGGACCTCCGCGCCCCTGTCCCGCAACCCGTCGGCGATGGCGCCCCGCCCGCCGGGCGCGGTGACCAGGCCCACCTCTCGCCCGCGCACGGCCTCGAGCTGCGGCATCGCCAGCAGCCCCTCGCTGTCCATCCGGGCAGGCGACGCGGCGTTCCGGATCCCCTGGCCGCGAAGGGCCCGCGCGGTACTGCCGCCGACGGCCAGCCAGGCCTGGCCCGGGCTTGCCTGCAGCGGCTGCAGCGCCGCAGCCGCCCGCACGGCGGCGGGACTGGTGAACACCACGTGCGCCGCCGCCAGCGCCGCGCGCAACGCATCGCGCGTGGCGGGGTCGTCGCGGAAGCCGATGCGCCACGGCGACAGCGCCAGCAACCGGGCGCCTCGGGACCCCGCCGCGCGCCGCAAAGCCCCGTGCCCGCCGACGGGACGCAGGGAGATGACGTAGCATCCCCGCAGCGGCGACGAGCTGTCGGTGGGTCGATCGGAGCGATGCGGCATCCCGCCAGCTTGTGCGCAGGTCACGTGCGCTGCAAGTTCGCCGTCGGCCTGCGGTCGCGCACGCCCCCTCCCCGATCGAGAGCCTGGCCCCGATGAGCCCGTCCGGCATTGCCCGCTACATCAACGGCTACCTGCAGGCGATGCCGCCGGTCGCCGCCATGGACCTGCGCTTCGGCGGGTACGAAGACGGCGTGCTGACCCTGGAGGCGCCACTGGCCACGCACGTCAACGACAAGGGCTGCGCCTTCGGCGGCAGCCTGGTGTCGATGATGACCCTGGCCGGTTGGGGCGTGGTGATGTTGCGCCTGCAGGAGGCCGGGATCGCCGCGGACGTATTCGTCGCCGACAGCGAGGTGAAGTACCTGGCGCCGTTGTTCGACGATCTCGTGGCCGATGCCCGCGTCGCCGACGACGCGGACTGGGACGGTTTCGTGTCCAGGCTCCGCGAGCGGGGCCGCGCCAGCCTGCCGCTGCTCGCAGGCGTGCGGCTGCCGGCCGGTGGCGTCGCCGCGGAATGCCGCTCGCGCTACGTCGCCGTCGCGAAGGGTTAGCATGGCCCGACGCACACCCCGAGGATTGGACGCCATGCGCAGCGAGCACGCCCCGCACCCCCGCCGTTGGCTGGCCCTGTGGCTGGCCGCCTGCCTGCCGCTGCTGCTCGCCGGTTGCGCCACCAGCGGCCAGATGGATGCCTTGGAGAAGGCGCAATACGCGTATTCCGCGGCGATCCGCTGGGGTGATTTCGAAGGGGCCTGGACGCTGGTGGACCCGGAGTACCGGGAGGAAAACCCGATGACCCACCTGGAGTTCGAGCGCTACAACCAGGTCCAGGTGTCGGGCTACCGCGACATGGCCAGCCAGGTCGGGGAGATGGTCGCCGCCCGCGAGATCGAGATCGGCCTGGTCAACCGCCACAACATGACCACCCGCTCGATGCGCTACACCGAACGCTGGCGCTACGACCCGGCCGCCAAGACCTGGTGGCTGACCAGCGGCTTGCCGGATTTCTGGGCGGGCGAGTAAAGCCGCTGGCGCGCTGGCGCGGTCGCGCCCGCCAGGGCGGGCAGGCGCCGCCCGGCGTCCACCTGGTCCAGCGGTCGTCATCGGCGCCGCGGGCAAGGCTCGCAAGGACTCGTCGAACGACAGCCTGATCCTGGCCTCGGTCATCCTGCGCTGGCCACTCCCCAAATCCTCGGCGGACCGGACGCATCTGGAGACGAACGGAGTGGCCCGGCGCGCGGTTCGGCGACGTCGACCTTCTGCCCCCTGCCTGTACGTCGACTCCACCTCCGACCGGGGATCCACCTGCCGCTGGCGGCCGGGGCGGCCAACCCCCGCCGCGCATTCGGTGACCCGTTTCGCCATGCCGCACCAGGGTCAACCGCCGTTCGCGCATGAAGTGCGGGGGCGAGCGGCCGGACGCGCGCCCGGCCCGTCTTTGCGCCGCCGCGGTCGAAAGGCGACAATCGCCGCCCGCCGTCGCCGCACTGGAACCCCGTGGATTTCGAGACCCTGCAGGCCTTCGCCGGCCGCCACCCCCTGTTGTCGCTGGCCCTGCTGGGGCTGACGGCGGCGATCCTGTACAACGAGTTCGCGGCGCTGTTCCGCGGCTTCAAGGGCTTGCGTCCGGCCGAGCTGACCGCGCTGATGAACCGCGACAATGCGCTGGTGGTGGACCTGCGGCCGATCGCCGACTACCAGAAGGGCCACATCCCGGGTTCGAAGAACGTGCAGGTCAGCCAGTTCGACCCCGAGAACAAGCAGCTGGCGGCCGCCAGGTCGCTTCCCGTGGTGGTGGTCTGCAAGGCCGGCCAATCGTCCACCGCGGCGGCCAAGCGGCTGAAGAAGGCGGGTTTCGAGCGGGTTTACGTGCTCGAGGGCGGCATCGGCGCCTGGCATCAGGCCGACTTGCCGCTCGCCAAGGGCAAGTCCTGATCGCCACAGTGCGATAATCGACCGCTTTCCACACGCATCCGCTGGAGTCCTCCCCATGTCCGACCAAGCCCTCAATGGCGGCGCCGCGCCTGCCGAAGCCAACACCGGCCCGCAGTTCAGCGTCGAGAAGATCTACGTCAAGGACGTCTCGTACGAGGCCCCGAATTCGCCGCAGGCGTTCAACGAACAGGAACAGCCGCAGCTGCAGATGAACCTCAACCAGCGCGTGCAGCGGCTGAACGAGAACGCGTATGAAGTCGTGCTCGGCATCACCCTGACCTGCAAGATCGGCGAGGACAAGACGATCTACGTGGTCGAGGTGCAGCAGGCCGGCGTGTTCGGCCTGGCGGGCTTCGACGAGCAGACGCTCGACGCCATGCTCGGCACCCATTGCCCGACCGTGCTGTATCCCTACGCGCGCCAGACCATCGGCGACCTGATCTCCGCCGGCGGCTTCCCGCCCTTCCTGCTGCAGCCGATCAACTTCGAGGCGCTGTACGCCGAAGGCCTGCGCCAGCGTGCCGCGCAGCCGCAGCCCGGTACCGATCCGGCAGACGGCGAGGCCGCCGGCAACGCCTGAGGTCGGCCCGATGACGGCTCGCCAATGCGCGCGCGAGCGGGACGGCCTGCGCGCCGTCCCGCAACCGTGCGCCGCAGGCCCGGTCCCATGCCGTTAGGCCACGACGAAGGAGCGGGTGACCGCATGTCCGTCGCGGTGCTGGGCGCCGGCTCCTGGGGCACGGCGCTCGCGGCGCTGATTGCGCGCCACGGGCACGACACCGTGCTGTGGGGTCGCGACCAGGCGGCGGTGGCGGCCATCGATGCCGCGCACGAGAACAGCCATTACCTCCCCGGGGTGGTGTTGCCATCGTCGCTGCGCGCCACGGCCGACCTCGGCGCTGCGCTGCGCGATGCCGGCATGGTGCTGGTGGCGGTGCCGTCGCATGCCTTCACCGAGACCCTGCACGCCCTGGCGCCGCACCGCCCGGGTCCGGCAGGCGTGGCCTGGGCCACCAAGGGGTTCGAGCCGGGCAGCGGGCGCTTCCTCCATGAGGTCGCGTCGGACGTGCTTGGCGACGGGGTGCCGCTTGCGGTGGTCACCGGGCCGTCGTTCGCCAAGGAGGTCGCGCTCGGCCTGCCGACGGCGCTGACCGTCCACGGCGACGACGAGGCCTTCGCGCAGGCCGTGGCCGACGTGCTCCACGGGCCGGCGTTCCGCGCCTACACCGGCGACGACATGCGCGGCGCCGAACTCGGCGGCGCGATGAAGAACGTGCTCGCGGTGGCCACCGGCGTCGCCGACGGCATGAACCTGGGCCTGAACGCGCGCGCCGGGCTGATCACGCGTGGACTCAACGAAATGCTGCGCCTGAACATCGCCATCGGCGGGCGCCCGGAAACGCTGATGGGCCTGGCGGGCCTCGGCGACCTGGTGCTGACCTGCACCGGCGACCTGTCGCGCAACCGCCGCCTGGGCCTGGCGCTGGGACGCGGGCAGACGCTGGAGGCCGCGGTCCGCGAGATCGGGCAGGTGGTGGAGTCGGTGCAGACCGCCGACGAAGTCATGCGCCTGGCGCAGCGCCACGGCGTCGAACTGCCGATCGCGGAGAACGTGCGCGACGTCCTCCACGGCGAGATCACCCCGGGCGAGGGACTGGCGCGCCTGCTCGCTCGCGAACAGAAGGCGGAATATCCGGGCAAGCTGTTCGACTGAGCCTCGCCCGCGTTCCGCAAAAAAAACCCCGGCCGTTCCGGGCCGGGGCGGGTCGCGACGAGGGGGAGAGAGAGACAGTCGCGAGGGTGGGGCAGGGTCCTGCGGGCAACGGTTACCAACTCAGGCGCGGGCCGACGAACCATTGGGTATCGTCGCCGGCAAACTTCACGTCGCCGTTGATCGACCAGCTCTGGTTGAACTTCACGTTGGCGCCCAGGCGACCGTAGAAGTCGCCGTCCACGTCGCTGCCGTAGTCCTCGAACCCGGCCAGCGCATAGCCCTCCAGGTGCTGGGCCAGCGCGCCGCGCACGCCGACCTCGGCGCTGTAGCCGTCGGCCTCGATGCGGTCGCCGAACAGGTCGCGGCCGGCATCGAACTTCTCGTAGGCCACGCGGGCGAGCAGGTCGGCCTTGGGCGAAATCTGGTGGTTGTAGCCCACGCCGGCGCGCCACTGGTCGAAGTCGAAATCGGTACCGTCGATTTCCTGGTTCGAGTAACCGCCGAAGACATGGAAGTTCGGGTGCACGGCGAACGAGCCGTCGACGCCGAAGCCGTCGGCATCGGCGCCATCGCCATTGGTCGCGACATAACCGCCCTGGACATAGTTGTAGGAGACGCCTTCCGCGGCGGTGGCCGCCAACGGCGCCGTGGCCACGAGGGCCATTGCGAGCAACAGCGGGGAACGGGATAGCTTCATGGGGGAACCTCTGCTTTCTTGTTTATGGGCCGGCCCGCGGGTGGCGGAAAGGGGGAGGAAACGCCGTCGGGCGGCCCGCCACCCGGGTCGGTGCGCGCCATTGTCCGTGGACCGATTCAACCGCGACTGAGCGGGGATCGCGGGGTCAGGAACTTTCCGGAAAGCCCCGGGTCACGCGCCGCCTTCGAAGCCGCACTGGCGCCAGGCCTCGTAGGCCACGACCGCGACGGCATTGGACAGGTTGAGGCTGCGGTTTCCGGGACGCATCGGCAGGCGCAGGCGCTGCCCGTCGGGCACCGCGGCCAGCACCGCCTCGGGCAGGCCCCGGGTTTCCGGTCCGAACAGGAACGCATCCCCGGCCGCGTACCGGACCTGGTCGTAACGCGTGCTGTTGCGCGTGCTCAATGCAAACAGGCGGCGCGGCGCGATGGTCGCGAGCGCGGTGTCGAGGTCGTCGTGGACGCGGACGTCAGCGTACTCGTGGTAGTCCAGACCCGCGCGGCGCAGCTGCCGGTCGTCCAGCTCGAATCCCAGCGGCGCCACCAGGTGCAGGCGTGCGCCGGTGTTGGCGCACAGTCGGATGACGTTGCCGGTGTTGGGCGGGATCTCGGGCTGGTAGAGCAGGATGTCGAACATCGGATCCCCGGGGGCGCGTGCGCGCCGGATTATCCGTCATCGCTCCGCCGGCGCGCGACGCCGCCTGCCTGCATCGATGCGTTGCTTCGCGTGGCGAGCGGTGGTCGCTTGCCTTCAGGCGCCGAGCTTGCAGCGGGTCAAGGGTTCGGCATGAGCCGAGTGCCATCGGGTCTCGTCGGCGGGCTGCGCCGGGGTGGCGAAGTCGATGCGTGCCGTCAGCGGCTTGCCGGCGTCGCTGCGGATGTTGGTGACGCCGGTGTAGCGACGCAGTTCGCGAGTACGCGCGTCGTAGGCAACGTCGATCCTCGGCGAGACCAGGGACAGCAGGCCGCCCAGTTGGAGGCGGAAGGCCTGGACCGGCGCGCCGTCGATGCTGGCCGCCCCCAGGCTGTGCACCTTGAACGCCACGTCGCGGGTGTAGGCCGGGACTGCGAACCGGAGGGTCACCGCCCGGCGGGCCAGCAGGTCGTCCCAGTGGTGGCGCAGGAACACGTCGAAGCCGGCGTCGGCCACCAGCCGGCCGTCCGGGCCGCCGGCGTCGAGCCGGGCGCGCTTGTCGCCGCTATACACGGACACGGTGGTGCCGCTGCGGCGCAGGCCTTCGCGATGACCGTCGCGGGCATCGACCAGGCCGAACGCAGGTGCCATCGCCGAGCCGCGGTAATCCACCTCCTTGCGCGCGAACGCGGTCCCGTCGGGGCAGCGGTACGTGACCAGTCGCCGCTGGGGCGCGCCGCCGGCTTCGCGCAACAGGTGCTCTTCGCGATACAGCAGGCGCTCGCTGGCGGGATCGCGCGCATCGCCCCGAACCGACAGGAGGGCTGCAGACGCATGACCGCAGCACACGACCAGGACGAGGGTGGCCAACACCCTGGGACCGGGAACGCGATGTCCGCCAGCAAGCGCCATGCACGACCTACGCAGCGCGTGGAAGGCCGGATGCAGCCCTACCAGGGCAGGCGTTCGCCCTTCCAGTCGAGGAACGCGCCCGGCTCGTGGCGGTGGGCGTCTTCCAGCGTCGCGAGCAGCCCCTCGACCGCGCGTCGCGGTTCCAGCGTCGCGTCCTCGCCGCCCATGTCGGTCTGCACCCAGCCCGGGTGCAGGGCCAGCACCGCGATGCCGCGCTCGGCCAGGGCAAGGGCGAGCAGGCGCGTGGCCATGTTCTGGGCGGCCTTGCTGATGTTGTAGCTCGGCGTGCCGAAGCGCGTGCAGTTGGCAATCGAGCCCAGTTGCGACGAGATGTTGGCGACGGTCGCGCCGTCGGACAGCATCGGCGCCAGGGTTTGCGTCAGCAGGAACGGTGCGATCGCGTTGACCTGGAGGCTGTCGGCGAGTGCAGAGGCCGCGACGGCGCCGAAGCGCTCGCCCGCATGCAGCACGCCGGCGTTGTTGACCAGCAGGTCCAGGCGGCCGTCCTCGCCCAGGACCAGGGGCAATTCGGCGACCAGGGCCGAATGCGACTTCGGATCGGCCACGTCCAGCGGCAGCACGTGCAGCCGGCCGGGATGTTCGCCGGCCAATGCGTTCAACGCCGCCGCCTTGCCCGGAGCGCGGGCGGTGGCGACCACGTGGTCGCCGCGGCGCAGCAGCTGGCGGACGAATTCGAGGCCGATGCCCCGGTTCGCACCGGTCACCAGGACGTTCCGACGGACGCTGCCTGAAGGGTTCATGCCGCCAGCATGGCCCAGCGCATGTTCAGGCGACGTCGCGCGCGGGCAGGACTTCCGGCCCGGGTCCGCCATCGGTGCACCCGCTAAGATGCCCGATCGACCAAGTCCGCCAGCCCTGGAGCCCCTGCATGCCGTCCACGCACCGCACCGTCCCCGCCCGGCCCCGCGCCGCGCTGTTCGCACTGGCCCTGGCCGCCACGCTGGGCGCCGGCTTCCTGCCGGAGGTCGCGCACGCGCAGGCCGGCAAGGCCGCGGCCGTCGACATCGCGTACCAGGAATTCACCCTGCCCAACGGCTTGCGGGTGATCGTGCACGAGGACCACAAGGCGCCGATCGTGGCGGTCAACATCTGGTACCACGTCGGCAGCAAGGACGAGCCGGCGGGCCGCAGCGGCTTCGCCCACCTGTTCGAGCACCTGATGTTCCAGGCCAGCGAAAACCACAAGGGCGAGTACTTCGACCCGTACAAGAAGGTCGGCGTCACCGACCAGAACGGCACCACCAACAACGACCGCACCAACTATTTCCAGAACGTGCCGACCACGGCGCTGGACATGGCCCTGTGGATGGAGTCCGACCGCATGGGCCACTTCCTCGGTGCGGTCGACCAGGCCGCGCTCGACGAGCAGCGGGGCGTGGTGCAGAACGAGAAGCGCCAGGGCGAGAACCAGCCCTACGGCCAGGTCTGGCAGAAGCTGGGCGAGGCGATGTACCCGAAGGGCCATCCCTACCACCACAGCGTGATCGGCTCGATGAACGACCTCAACGCCGCGTCGCTGGAGGACGTCAAGACCTGGTTCCGGACCTGGTACGGCCCCAACAACGCCGTGCTGGTGCTGGCCGGCGACATCGACCTGGAGACCGCCAAGCGCAAGGTCACGCGCTACTTCGGCGACATCCCGGCCGGACCGACCATGGCGCAGCCCAAGGTCGACGTGCCGCGCCGTCCACGGGCGACCCGCGAGACGATGGAGGACAAGGTCCCGCAGGCGCGCATCTACCGCAGCTGGAACATCGCCCAGACCGGCACCGTGGATTTCGATCGCCTGCAGCTGTTCGCCCAGGTGCTGGGCGGCAGCAAGTCGTCGCGGCTGGACAAGCGCCTGCTGCACGAGGACAAGCTGGTCGACAGCATCAGCGCCTTCGCCTTCGACGGCCAGCTGTCGTCGAACCTGATGATCATCGCCAGCGTCAAGAACGGTGTGGAGCCGGCGACGGTCGAAGCGATCATCGAGGAGGAAGTGCGCAAGCTGGTCAAGGACGGCCCCACCGCCGAAGAGCTCGAGCAGGCCAAGACCGTGGTCCGCGCCGGCTTCATCCGCGGCATCGAACGCATCGGCGGCTTCGGCGGCAAGGCCGACGTGCTCGCCGCCTGCGCCGTGTACGAGGCCGACCCAGGCTGTTTCCGGGGGTCGCTGGCCAACATCCGCAACGCCCGCGCCGGCGACGTGAAGGCGGCCGCGGCCAACTGGCTGCAGACCGGCAGCCATACCATCGTCGTGGTGCCCGGCGAGCGGACGCCGCTGGTGGAGGAGCCGGCGCAGACGCCCGAGCCATTCGATCCGCCGAAGCCGGATCCGAAGTACACCACGGTGGAAACCGACGTCGACCGCTCGAAGGGCGTGCCGCTGCCGCAGTCCTTCCCCGACCTGAAATTCCCGCCGCTGCAGCGCGCAAAACTGAGCAACGGCACGCAACTCATCATTGCCGAGCGACACGACGTGCCGGTGGTGCAGATGAGCTACGAATTCGGGGGCGGCTATGCCGCCGACCACGGTCGGAAGCCGGGCACCTCGAGTTTCGCGATGGGCATGCTCGACGAGGGCGCCGGCGAGCTCGGCTCGCTGGCCTTCGCCAACCGCGCCGAAGCGCTGGGGGCCAGCCTGGGCGCGAGCGCCTCGCTCGACGGCAGTGATGCCTATTTGTCGGCGCTGAAGGAAAACCTCGACCCGTCGCTGGCCCTGTTCGCCGACATGCTGCGCCGGCCGCGCTTCGACCAGGCCGAGATCGACCGCATCAAGGCCAGCTGGATCGCCGGCATCGCGCAGGAAAAGGCGCAGCCGAGCGTCGTCGCGCTGCGCGTGCTGCCGCCGCTGCTCTACGGCAAGGACCATCCCTACGCCATGCCGGCGACCGGCAGCGGCACCGAACCGTCGATCGCGTCGTTGACGCGCGCCGACCTGGTCGACTTCCACCGCGACTGGGTGCGGCCCGAGGGCGCGACCCTGATCGTGGTCGGCGACACCACGCTTGCGGAGATCACGCCGCTGCTGGAGAAGCACTTCGGCGACTGGTCCGCCTCCGATCCTGCCGAATCGGCCGAGGCGCGCGCGAGCGTCGCGGTCATCCCGGAGGCGCCTTTGCCGGCCAAGCCGCGCGTGTTCCTGATCGACCAGCCCGGTGCGGTGCAGGCCAACATCTTCGCCGCGCAGCTGGTGCCCTCGACCAAGGATCCCGGCGCCACGGTGTTCGACATCGCCAACAGCGTGCTCGGCGGCGACTTCACCGCGCGGCTGAACATGAACCTGCGCGAGGACAAGCACTGGTCCTACGGTGCGCGCAGCGGCGCCAGCGGCGCGCTGGGCCAGCGGCCGTGGTCGGCGCGCGCCCCGGTGCAGATCGACAAGACCGCCGAGGCGATGGCGGAGATGCGCCGGGAGATCGCCGAGTACGCCTCCGGCAAGGTGCCGCCGGCGGAGGCCGAAGTGGCCCGGATGAAGGCGATCAACACCCTCAGCCTGCCGGGTGCGTACGAAACCGCGTCCGCGGTGATGGGCACCATCGGCGGCATCGTCCGCTACGGCCGGCCCGACGACTACGTGTTCCGCCGCAAGGCCGAGATCGAGTCGATGACGGTGGAGCAGGTGGCCGAGGCGGCCAAGGCCATCGACCCGGATGCCCTGACCTGGGTGGTGGTCGGCGACCTCAAGCAGATCGAGGCGCCGGTGCGTGCGCTGGGATTCGGCGAAGTGACGGTGCTCGATGCCGACGGCAAGCCGGTTCGCGACTGAGGCCGGCAACCGGGTGACATGCGCCACGCGCACGGAACGGGGGTGAACGAAGCGCCCTACGCCGGCGCCGCCCGTGTTGTCGCCCCGAGGGGTGCCCGTCATGATGGCGGGCACCTTCCACCCCGCAACGAGGACACCCGATGCGACTGTTCCTGACCGCGATACTGCTGCCCCTCCTGTCGGCCTGCACCTGGGTGCACATGGCTCCCGGCGCCAGCAGCGTGCGGGTGGTGTCCGGCCCGCCGGCCGGCTGCGAGAAGCGCGGCGAGGTCGAGGTCGCGGTCAAGCACGGGGTCGCATTCATCGAGCGCAACCCGCTTCGCGTGAGGGAAGAGCTCGAGACCCTGGCGCGCAACGAGGCGCCGGGCCTCGGCGCCGACACCATCCACCCCCTCTCCGAGCCGGTGCGCGGCAGCCAGTCCTGGGTCGCCTGGCGCTGCGGGCGCTAGGACCTCCGGGAAGCCGTCACACCCGCCGCATCGGTCGGCAGGGCCCATCGCCCAGGCCAGGGAGCCCGATCCCGCGGCACCCCCGCTCTAAAGCCGCGCTTCATGCGGGCACCAGCCGAAGCCGCTAACCTATGCGGCCTTTCGCCCGATCCGGCGGTTTCCCATGCTGTTCAAGAACGTCGCCATCGCCGGCCTCGCCCACATCGACGCCCCGCGCCGGTTGTCGACCGAGGAGATCAACGCGCGCCTCAAGCCGACGCTCGATCGCCTTGGCATCAAGACCAACGTGCTGCAGGACATCGCCGGCATCGATGCGCGCCGCCTGTGGGACGACAACGTGCTGGCCTCGGACGCGGCGACGCTGGCCGGCGTCAAGGCGCTGGCCGATGCCGGCATCGACCCGGACAAGGTCGGCCTGCTGGTCAACACCTCGGTCAGCCGCGACTTCCTCGAACCGTCCACCGCGAGCATCGTCAGCGGCAACCTGGGCCTGTCCGAGCACTGCCAGAACTTCGACGTCGCCAACGCCTGCCTGGCCTTCCTCAACGGCATGGACATCGCCAGCCGCATGATCGAGCGCGGCGAGATCGACTACGCGCTAGTGGTCGACGGCGAGACCGCGAACCTGGCCTACGACAAGACCATGGAGCGCCTGCTGCTGCCGGACGTGACCGAGGAGCAGTTCCGCAACGAACTGGCGACGCTCACGCTCGGATGCGGCGCCGCCGGCATGGTGCTGGCCCGCGCCGAACTCGCGCCCGGCGCGCCGCGCTACCGCGGCGGCGTCACCCGCGCGGCCACGCAGTGGAACGGTTTGTGCCGCGGCAACCTCGACCGCATGGTGACCGACACCCGCCAGCTGCTGGTCGAAGGCCTGAAGCTCGCGCAGAAGACCTTCGTCGCGGCCCGGGTCGCGCTGGGCTGGGTCGTGGAGGAACTCGACGAATTCGTCATCCACCAGGTCAGCAAGGTCCACACCCAGGCCTTCATCGACGCCTTCGGCATCGATCCCAAGAAGGTCATGACCATCTTCGGCGAGCACGGCAACATCGGCCCGGCCTCGGTGCCGATCGTGCTGTCCAAGCTGCGCGAGATGGGCCGCCTGAAGAAGGGCGACCGCGTGGCTCTGCTGGGCATCGGCTCGGGGTTGAACTGCTCCATGGCCGAGGTGGTCTGGTAGCGTCGCCCCGGGGATCGACGACAGGGCCGGTGCATCCGGCCCTTTCCGTTCGCGAAGGCCGATGATGGAATTCCCAGACTATCCGTTTGCCCCAAAGCGATTCGCCGTGCGCCCCGGCATCGCCATGTCCTACCTGGACGACGGCCCGCGCGACGGCGAGGTCGTGGTGATGCTGCACGGCAATCCGTCGTGGAGCTATTACTGGCGGCACCTGGTGACGGGTCTGCGCGACCGGTACCGCTGCATCGTGCCCGACCACGTCGGCATGGGGCTGAGCGACCGGCCCGACGATGGCGGCGGCATCCGGCCGCCGCAAACGGCCGCGAACGGCGCGCCGGCCTACGACTACACGCTGCAGTCGCGCATCGACGACCTGGAGGCGCTGCTGCGCCACGCCGGCATCGACGAGGCCACGCCGGTCACGCTGGCGGTACACGACTGGGGCGGGATGGTCGGCTTCGGCTGGGCGCTCTCGCACATGGCGCAGGTGAAACGACTGGTGATCCTCAACACCGCGGCCTTCCCCTTGCCCGAGGCCAAGCGGATGCCGTGGCGACTGTCGCTGGGACGCGATTCGCGCCTCGGTGGCTGGGCGATCCGGCGCTTCAACCTGTTCGCGCGCGGCGCGGCGTGGATCGGCACGCGGCGGCGCTTGCCGGCGAACGTGCGCCAGGCCTACAGCGGCGTCTACGACGGCTGGGACAACGCCATCGCCACGTTGCGCTTCATGCAGGACATCCCCTTGCGCGCCGGCGACCGGGCGTGGCCGCTGGTCGAGGAAGCGGGTCGACGCCTGCCCGGGTTCGCCGACCGGCCGGCGTTCCTCGGTTGGGGCTTGCGCGACTTCGTGTTCGACCGGCATTTCCTCGAGAGTTTCCGGCGCGCGTTGCCGGGCGCGCAGGTCGAGGCCTACCGCGACGCCGGGCACTACGTGCTGGAAGACAAGCACGAGGTGCTGGTGCCAAGGATCCGGGAATTCCTCGACGCCCATCCCGTTTGACCGCATCCGGCCTTCCAGCCCCTGCGCGCGTGGGCGAGGGCGCGGGGCAAGGTGGCACGCCGGGTCCGCCACGGCGCCGCGCTCCTACAATGCGGGCATGACCGAGTCCTGCAACATCGCCGCGGCGCTGCCGCGCCTGGCCGCCGAGCGTCCCGACCAGGTCGCGATGCGCTGCCCGGGCCGGGGCGGCCGCTACGACATCGCGCTGAGCTATGCGCAGCTCGATGCGCGCACCGATGCGATCGCGGCCGGCCTGGCCAAACGCGGCGTCGCGCGCGGCGTGCGCACCGTGGTCATGGTGCGGCCGACGCCGGAGTTCTTCCTGCTGATGTTCGCCTTGTTCAAGGCCGGCGCGGTGCCGGTCCTGGTCGACCCGGGCATCGACAAGCGCGCGTTGAAGCGCTGCCTGGACGAAGTGGAGCCGCAGGCATTCATCGGCATCCCGCTGGCGCATGCCGCGCGCGTGCTGCTGCGCTGGGCGCGGCACGCCGGCATCCACATCACCACCGGTCGCCATGCCTGGCTGGCCGATGCGACCCTGGCCGAGATCGAGGACGAGGGCCTGGGCGCGGGACCGCAACTGCAGGACACCGCCGGCGACGACATCGCCGCGATCCTGTTCACCAGCGGCTCGACCGGCGTGCCCAAGGGCGTCGTCTACCGGCATCGCCACTTCGTGGCGCAGGTCGACATGCTGCGCGCGGCGTTCGGCATCGACCCCGGCGGCATCGACCTGCCGACCTTCCCGCCGTTCGCGCTCTTCGATCCGGCCCTCGGCCTGACCTCGATCATCCCCGACATGGATCCCACGCGCCCGGCGCGCGCGAATCCCCGGAAACTGTTGCGCGCGATCGAGCGCTTCGGCGTCACCCAGCTGTTCGGTTCACCGGCGTTGATGCGGGTCCTGGCCGACCACGGCGAACGGTTGCCAACGCTCGAGCGCGTGACCTCGGCCGGCGCGCCGGTGCCGGCGGACGTGGTCGAGCGGATGCGCGCGCTGCTGCCCGGGGACGCGCAGTTCTGGACGCCGTACGGCGCCACCGAGTGCCTGCCGGTGGCGGTGATCGAGGGCGGTGAACTGGTCGGCCTGCGCGAGCGCACCGAAACCGGCGCCGGCACCTGCGTCGGGCGACCGGTGCCGCCCAACGAGGTACGCATCATCGGCATCAGCGACGAGGCCATCGACACCTGGTCGGACGCATTGCTGGTGAAAGGCGGGCAGGTCGGCGAGATCACCGTCGCCGGGCCGAGCACGACCGACAGCTATTTCAACCGCGACGAGCAGACGCGGCTGGCGAAGATCCGCGAGTTGCGTTCGGCCACCGCGTCCACTGCGCAAGACGCCACCCGGGAATGCCCGGATACGCAGGCGGACGAAGGGGCACCGACGGAACCCCTCTCCCCCCTGCGGGAGAGGGGCAGGGGTGAGGAAGCGAACGCAGCGAGCGCGACCTCCGCCGAACGCATCGTCCACCGCATGGGCGACCTGGGCTACTTCGATCGCGAAGGTCGCCTCTGGTTCTGCGGCCGCAAGTCGCAACGCGTCGCCACCGCCAACGGCACGCTGTGCACGGAACAGGTGGAGCCGGTCTACAACCAGCACCCCGACGTGCTGCGGACCGCCCTGGTCGGCGTCGGCACGCGCGGCACGGAAACGGCGGTGCTCTGCGTCGAATTGCGCCAGGGTATCGACAAGGCGCAGTGGCCCCGGGTCGAATCCGAGCTGCGGCACCTGGGCGAAGGTCACGTGCACACCGCCAAGGTCGAGCACTTTCTGCACTACCCCGAGCCCTTCCCGGTGGACATCCGCCACAACGCCAAGATCCGACGCGAGCAGCTCGGGCGGTGGGCGAAGAAACGACTCCGCAAACAGGGCGCGGCCTGGTCATGAACATCCTTGTCACCGGTGGCGGCGGGTTCCTGGGCCAGGCGCTGTGTCGTGGGCTGGTCGAGCGCGGACACGACGTGACGAGTTTCAACCGGGGCCATTACCCGGCGCTGGACGCGATCGGCGTGCGCCAGTTCCGGGGCGACCTTGCCGACCGCGACGCGGTCGCGGCGGCCGCGTCGGGCGCGGACGCGGTATTCCACAACGCCGCCAAGGCCGGTGCCTGGGGGAGTCATGACAGCTACCACCGTGCCAACGTCGTCGGCACCGACAACGTCATCGCGGCGTGCCGTGCCCATGGCATCGGCAAGCTGGTCTACACGTCCACGCCGAGCGTGACCCATCGCGCCACGAGGCCGGTCGAGGGCGGCAACGCGGACAGCGTGCCCTACGGGGAACACTTCAAGGCCCCCTACGCGGCTACCAAGGCCCTCGCCGAGCGCGCGGTGCTGGCAGCCAACGACGGCATGCTCGCCACGGTCGCCCTTCGCCCGCGGCTGATCTGGGGTCCGGGCGACAACCAGCTGTTGCCGAGGCTGGTCGAGCGCGCGCGGTCCGGGAGGCTGCGCTTCGTCGGCGGTGGTCGCAACCTGATCGACACCACCTACATCGACAATGCCGCAGACGCGCACTTCGCGGCGTTCGAGCATCTCGAGCCGGGCGCGGCATGTGCCGGTCGCGCCTACTTCATCAGCAACGGCGAGCCCCGGCCGGCGCGGGAGATCATCAACGGCCTGTTGCGCGCGGCGGGGGAACAGCCCGTCGACAAGGGGATCCCGTTCACGGTCGCCTACGCAGCGGGCGCGGCGTGCGAGGCGCTGTGGCCGCTGCTGCGGCTCCAAGGCGAGCCGCCGATGACACGCTTCCTTGCCGAGCAGCTGGCGACGACGCATTGGTATGACATGACGCCGGCCCGGCAGGATTTCGGTTACGTCCCCCGGGTCACGATCGACGAAGGACTGGAGCGCCTGGCTGCGGCTTGCGCGAGGGGTTGAACGCCAACAGCCCCCGGCCGGGCTTGCCTGGCGCGTGGCGACGCGGTGGAGTACACCGCAAGCCTATCCGCAACTTGGCGCGACATGACGCCGGCCCGGCGGGATTTCGGTTACGTCCCCCGGGTCACGATCGACGAAGGACTGGAGCGCCTGGCTGCGGCTTGCGCGAGGGCTTGAACGCCAACAGCCCGCGGACGGGACTGCCGGGCGCGTGGCGACGCGGTGGCGTGCACCGCAGGCCAGCCCTCAGCGCGTCGCGGTTTGACCTGACGCCCGCCCGGCATGGTGTCCGGAGGCGGCGCGAGGCGCGCCGCTACAATGCGGCATGCCCGAGGCCACCGCCCATCCGTTCGACGACCTGAAGCCCGCCGCCGGCCGCGCGCTCGAGGCCGCGCTCAACCGTGCGCTCGCGCTGGACACGGACACCCGCGCGCAGCTCGCTCGCCTGGAGGGGCGCCGGATCGCATTGCACCTGGCGTCGCCACCGCTGGCGCTGCAGCTGACGGTCGACGATGGGCGATTGCGCGTGGGGCCGGTGCCAGGATCCGAGGCGGCCCCCGATTTGGCCGTGCGCAGCACGCTCGGGGGATTGCTGTCGCAGGTCTCGAGCCTGCTGGGCGGACGCGGCCCGCGCGCCGGCGCGCCGCCAGCCGGTCGCCTCCGGATCGAGGGCGACGCCGAGCTCGCGCAGCAATTGCAACGCCTCGCCACGGGTTTCGACCCCGACTGGCAGCAGCCCTTCGCCGCGGTGTTCGGCGACGTGATCGGCGTGCAGGTCGCCAACGGCGTGGCGTCGGCGCTGCGCCAGGCCCGGGTCGCGGGTGCCGAGTTGGCCGGTACGGCTGCCGAATACGTGGTCGAGGAGTCGCGGGACGTCGTCGGCCGGGACGAATTGAACGCCTTCCACGACGACGTCGACGCCGTGCGCGACGACGTCGACCGCCTGGCCGCGCGCGTGGCCCGCCTGCAGCGGGCCGGCGGGGAGGACGCCCGGTGACCGGAATCGCGCGCGCGCTGCGCATCGGCCGCGTCCTGCTGCGCTACCGCCTCGACGACCTGCTCGACGGCACGCCCGCCGAACGCTGGCTGCGGTTGATGCGGCCGTTCGTGCCGAGTGCGTCGGCCGAGATCGCCGCGCAGTCGCGCGGCGCGCGCCTGCGGCTGGCACTGCAGGAACTGGGCCCGATCTTCGTCAAGTTCGGGCAGATCCTGTCGACCCGGCGCGACCTGGTGCCGCGGGACGTGGCCGACGAACTGTCGTTGCTGCAGGACAGCGTGGCGCCGTTCGACGGGGGCAAGGCCAGGGCGATCGTCGAGGAACAGCTCGGCCGCCCGGTCTCGGAGGCGTTCGCGCATTTCGACGTCGAGCCGCTGGCTTCGGCGTCGATCGCCCAGGTGCACCCGGCCACCCTGGCCGACGGGCGCGAGGTGGTGGTCAAGGTCCTGCGGCCGGGTGTCGAGGCGCAGGTCGCCGAGGACGTGTCCCTGCTGTCCAGCATCGCGGCGCTGGTCGACCGCACCCATCCGGCTGCCGACAAGATCCGTCCGCGCGAGATCGTCAAGGAAGTCCGGGCCACGCTCGCCGCGGAACTCGACCTGCAGCGCGAAGGGGCGAACGCGTCGGTCATCCGCCGCTTCTGGCTCGATTCCCCGGACCTGTACGTCCCCGAGGTGATCTGGAGCCACACCGCCGAACGCGTGCTCACGCTCGAACGCGTGCACGGCATCCCCAGCGACGACATCGATGCGCTCGATGCCGCAGGGATCGACCGCAAGGCGCTGGCGGCCAAGGGCGTTCGCGTGTTCTACACGCAGGTGTTCCGCGATAACTTCTTCCACGCCGATGCCCATGCCGGGAACATCTGGGTCGACGCCACGCGCAAGGACAACCCGCGCTTCATCGCCATCGACTTCGGCATCGTCGGCCAGCTCTCCAGCGAGGACCAGTACTACCTCGCCGAGAACTTCATGGCGATCTTCAACCGCGACTACCGTCGCATCGCCGAGTTGCACGTGCAGGCCGGCTGGATGCCCGCGCACATCCGCATCGACGAACTGGAGGCCGCGGCGCGCGCGGTCTGCGAGCCGTACTTCACCCGTCCGTTGTCGGAGATCTCGCTGGCCGAGGTGCTGGTCAAGCTGTTCCGCACGGCGCAGCGCTACGAGCTCACGCTGCAGCCGCAACTGATCCTGCTGCAGAAGACCCTGCTCAACATCGAGGGCGTCGGCCGGCTGCTCGATCCCAAGCTGGATATCTGGGCGGTCGCCAAGCCGGTGCTCGAGAAGATTCTGGTCGAGCGCTACAGCCCGCAGCGCCTGGCCAACGAGTTCCGCAAGCGGCTCCCGGAAATGGTCACGCACGCCCCGGAAATGCCGCGCCTGTTGCACGCGTGGCTGACCCAGCAGGTCGAAGGCCGCCACGAAATGCGGATGCGCTCTCGCGACCTGGCGGAGCTGGCGCGGGTGGCCAGGGACGGACAACGCCGCACCGTCGCGGCCATCCTCGGGACGGGCCTGCTGGTCGTGGCCGCCGTGCTTTATGGGCTCGATGCCGGCGGGCCCCGCGTGGGCGATGTCCCGGCAGCGGCCTGGATCGCCGGCCTGGGCGGCCTCTGGGCGCTGCTGGCCGCCTGGCCGCGTGCGCGCTGAGGCACGCATCGCGATGTCACGGCCCCGCGGGCAATCGCGGCGCGGCGGGCGCGTAACATGTCGGCGCCTGCACACCGGGCACGCCTCGCCATGAACGCCGCGCAGATGCCAGCCCGTACCCGCCTGGTGCCGATCCTCGTCGGAGGGTTGATCGCACTGGCCATGTCGGCACTCACGGGAATCCTCCTGTACTACGTCGACGCGAAGGCCGAGCTGGAGGCATCGAGCCGGGCCTACGCCGTGCTGGCGGAAGTCCGCGACCAGATCGACCGCCGGCTGGAAACCGCCCTGGCGGTGCCCGAGACGCTGGCCGCGGTGATCGCGGCCGAGGAGCGGATCGACGACAAGGCCTTCAATGCCATCGCCGCGCGGCTGATCCGCGCCAATCCATCCATTCGCAACGTGGCGCTTGCGCCGGGCGGCGTCATCTCCGCGATCCACCCGGTCCGCGGCAACGAAGCGGCGCTGGGCCTGCGCTACGCGGACGTGCCGGCGCAGAACGCCGCGGTCCTGCGCGCGATCCGGACGCGACGCACCGTGATCGCCGGACCGCTGGAGCTGGTGCAGGGCGGCACCGGGTTGTTGAGCCGGACGCCGGTGTTCCTGCGCGACAGCGAAGGCGAGGACACGCGCTATTGGGGCATCGTCGCCCTGGCAGTGGATACCGACCAGCTGTTCGAGGACATCCGCCAGATCGCCGATCGCACCGGCTTCTCGATCGGCGTCAGGCGCGCCCCCCGTGCCGGCAGCCCCGGGATGCCCGTGGCCGGCAGCCCGGAGGTGTTTTCAGGCCCCCCCGTCACCATGCTGTATTCGCTGCCCGGCGGCGACCGTTGGGAACTGGGCGCCATGCCGCAAGGCGGATGGCAGTCCGTGGAGGGGATCCCGGGCATCCTGCGCGCGTTGCTGTACCTGCTGCCGCTGGTGCTTGGCTGGATCGCCTACCGGGTGGTGGCCAGCCGCTACCGGAACCAGGAGCTGGCGCGCCGCGATCCGCTTACCGGCCTCGCCAACCGGAAGTCCTTCGACTACCAGTTGCGCGGCCTGCTGCAAGGCAAGCCTCGAAGCTGCGCGCTGGTGCTGATCGACCTGGACGGTTTCAAGCCGGTCAACGACACGCACGGACACTCCGCCGGCGACACGGCGCTGCGGGAAGTGGCCGAACGACTGCGCAACCTGATCCGTGGCACCGATGTCGTGTACCGGCTGGGCGGCGACGAATTCGCGATCCTGTTGCAGGACGTCAAGTCCGACCAGCACATGGTCAACCTCGCCAAGCGGGCGATCGCGCGGATCAAGCAACCGATCGCGCTGGACGGCGGCCGAGAAACGACCGTCGGCGCCAGCGCCGGTGTCGCGGTGTTCCCCCTTGGCGGCCACCCCGAGCGCGCTTCGGATGTATTCGACCGGGCCGATCGCGCGCTTTACAGGAGCAAGGCGCAAGGCGGGAATCGCGCGGTGGCGGAGCCTGCGGTCGGATCGACACCCGGCCTGCCATGAACGGCACCGCCGGACCCGTTGCCCTGGAACGCTTGCCCGTGTGCCACGAGGACCCCGACTTCGCGGTCGTGGCGAAGCCCGCCGGCCTGATGGTGCACGACAGCGCGCTGGCGCGTGGCGAGACCGATTTCGCGGCCGACCGGCTGCGCACGCAGTTCGGTCGGCCGGTCTTCCTGGTCCACCGGCTGGATCGTGCGACCAGTGGCTGCCTGCTGCTCGCCTTCAACCGCGAAACCGCCTCCGCACTCGGCAAGACCTTGATGGCCGGCGGAGTCGACAAGCGATACCTCGCCGTGTGCCGGGGGTGGCCTGCCGACGATCGTTTCAGCATCGACCATCCCCTCGACGGCGGCCCCGGGAAACCGGAACGAAAGCCGGCATTGACGCACTTCGAGTGCCTCGCGCGGACCGAGCTGGCGGTGCCGTCGGCGCAGTTCCCGAGTTCGCGCTACGCGCTGCTGCGGGCGAGTCCCGCGACCGGACGGTTCCGCCAGATCCGCCGCCACCTCAAGCACGCCTCGCACCACCTGGTCGGCGACACCAGCCACGGCGATGGTCGCCACAACCGCACCTTCCGCGCGCTGGGCATCCATCGCATGCTGCTGCATGCCGAACGCCTGCGCTTCCCGCATCCGCATGGCGGCGAGCCGGTCGATGCAGTCGCGCCGATGGACGGGGGTTTCGCACGTGCGATGGCGCTGTTCCGCGCGTCGTCGACGGCGAACACCGCCGACGCGCTACCCGGTTGACAACGCGCTGACGGTCGGCGGGCCATCGCCGCAATTCCCGCCGCGCGGTCCTGCACGCTGCTGATGCGGAGCGGGGCGCGCTAACGACAGTTGGCATGGGCGGGCACGCTCGACACCGGCCCGGAGCCGGCACCGCAATCCGCGTGGCGTGCGCGCGAAATCCGGGCGACAGGCACTCCCCTACAATCAGGGCATGCTCCGGATCGCGGACAACTGCAGCATTCCCGACGACGAACTGGTCGAGCGCTTCGTGCGTGCGTCCGGCCCGGGCGGGCAGAACGTCAACAAGGTGGCGACCGCCGTGGAGTTGCGCTTCGACGTCGCCGGCTCGCCGTCGCTGGACGAGGCCGTGCGCAGTCGCCTGCTCGCTCGGCGCGATCGCAGGCTGACCGACGAGGGGGTCTTCGTGGTCAATGCGCAGCGCTTCCGCACCCAGGAACGCAACCGGGAGGACGCACGGGAGCGCCTGGCGGCCTTCATCGCGGCCGGGTTGCGCGTGCCCAAGCGCAGGATCGCCACGCGCCCCGGGCGCGCCGCCAAGCAGCGACGCCTCGACGAGAAGCGCGTGCGTAGTACGATCAAGCGCGGCCGCGGCCGCCCCGAATGGGATTGACGAGGGCGAGGCCGGCGCGCGCGCATGAGCGAACGACACGATGATCCCGTGCTACCCCTCCCGCCCCGGGCGCCACGGGTGCGGCGCAATCGCCTGGTGCGCTGGCTCGGCCGTACCGTGTTGCGACTCGGGGGCTGGCGCATGGTCGGTGCATTCCCGGATGTCCCGAGGCTGGTGCTGATCGGCGCCCCGCATTCGTCCAACTGGGACGGCATCTGGGGATTCGCCGCGAAGATGGCGCTGGGCCTGGACATCAAGATCCTCGGCAAGCGCGAGTTGTTCTGGTGGCCGCTCGGGGCGTTGCTGCGGCGGCTGGGCGTCATCGAGGTGGACCGCGGCGTATCCAGCGGCGTCGTGGGCCAGATTGCGGCGCTCATGGTCGCAAGTGACAAATTTTGGCTGGGATTGGCCCCCGAGGGCACCCGGAAGCCGGTTGCCCGCTGGAAGCCGGGCTTCTGGCGGATCGCGCGGGAAGCCAACGTTCCCATCCTGCCGGTGTACTTCCATTACCCGGAGCGGACCATCGGCGTTGGGGACCTGTTCTGGCCCGGCGAGAGCCTGGACGCCGATCTGGCCAGGCTCAGGGCGTGGTACCAGCCCTGGCAGGGGAAGCATCACGGCGCGACCTGATGGCGGCCATGCCGACCTGCCGCGCGTCGTTGACGCTCATGGCACAGGATTTGCGTGCGAATCATGACCTGCGTCACAGTAGCGCGGCAATCAGCGAACAAGGGTACCGAACGGATGCATATTCTGATCACGGGGGGCGCGGGTTTCATCGGCTCGCACTTGGTCGACCTGCACATGGCGCGGGGCGACCAGGTGCATGTGGTCGACGATCTTTCCACGGGCGTGCGCGCCAACCTCGCCGCGCACGAGGACCAGCCGAACTTCCGCTTCGACGAGGCGGACGTCCTGACCTGGGACCAGCTCGACCGAGTGGTCGGCTGGGCCGACCGCATCTACCACCTGGCCGCCGTGGTGGGCGTGTACCGCGTCATCGCCGAGCCGACCAAGGTGCTGGCAACGAACATCGCGGGTTGCGAGCGCCTGTTGCGCGCGGCGCGCGACGGCGGCTGGAAGCCGCAGGTGGTGCTGGCCTCGAGTTCGGAAGTCTACGGGCACAACGACGAGCACATCCTCCACGAGGACCAGGAGCTGACGGTGAGCACGCGCGCGGGCACGCGCTGGGGCTATTCGGTGAGCAAGATCGCCGACGAGGCGCTGGGCCTGTCGTACTCGCAGCGCTTCGGCATACCGGCGGTGATCTCGCGCTTCTTCAATACCGTCGGACCCCGGCAGATCGGCCGCTACGGCATGGTCGTGCCGCGGTTCGTCGCCCAGGCGGTGCGCAACGAACCGATCACGGTCTTCGGAGGCGGCGCGCAGACGCGTTCGTTCTGCGACGTACGCGACACGGTGGTCGCGCTCGATGCCATGGCGACCAGCTCGGGACGCGAAACGCACATCGTTAACGTCGGCAACGATCGCGAGATCAGCATCCGCGACCTGGCGGACCTGGTGATCCAGCGCGCCGGCAGCAGCTCCACGATCAAGGACGTCGCGCTGCGCGAGGCATACGGGGAGGACTTCGAGGACATCCGGCGCCGCCGCCCGGACTTGTCAAAGCTGCGCGGGATGACCGGCTTCGAGCATCGTTTTACGTTGGAACAGACGATCGACGACCTGATCGACGTCGAACGCAGGAAACTCGAAGGGGGAAACGATGGCCACTGCACCTTGGTTCGTAATCAGTCCGAACGCGCTGCTTAGCGCAATCGGCCTGCTGCGCGGGCCAGACAAGACCGTACCCACGCCCGCCGAGGACTGGCGGACCGCGGTCGTGGACGTGGTGATCCCTGCCTACAAGGAAGAGGACAACATCATCCATTGCCTCGCCTCGCTGGCGCGGCAGACCTTGCGCCCGCGCCACGTGATCCTGGTCGAGGACGGCGCCAAGGACCAGACCGTCCCGCGCGCACGCGAGTACGCCGCTGCCGTGGGCATGGACCTGACGGTGATCGAACGCGCCAGTTCCATCGGCAAGACGCCGACCATCAAGCGCCAGGCGCGGGAGTTCGACTCCGACGTCGAGTTCATCCTCGACGGCGACACGTTCCTGGAGTCGCCGGACTACCTGGCGCGTTGCGTCGAGGAGCTCTACCAGGGCGTCGGCATCGCCAGCGCCTGCGGCACCATCCTGCCGATGACCCCCAAAAGCAGGCACGCGCTGTGCGAAACCGAGGAATTCCAGCGCTGGCACGGCGCCGAAACCTACGACGATCCGCACAAGCGGCGCGGCATGCTGCATTCGGTGTGGTGGTGGATCACCAATACCTATCGGGAATGCCTGTACCTGTTCCTGCAGCGATTCGTCTACAAGGGGCAGATGGTGTTTTTCGGCAGCATCACCAACCCGGTGGGTTGCGCGGTGGCTTACCGCCGGCGCTACATCGCCGACCTGTTCGACCGCTACGAACCCCTGTTCGGCGACGACCTGACCAACTCCGAGGACATCTTCATCGGATTCGCCCTCAACAACGAGGGTTACCGGAACATCCAGCTGCAGGACGTGATGGCGCGCTCCGAGGAACCCGAGGTGCAGCGGCTGCCGCGCCAGGTCTACCTGTGGTCGTCCTCCTTCCTGCAGAGTTGCTACTACTTCGACGCGCTGCTGAGGACGCCGTTCCGCACCGTGCGCAGGTGGCGCAAGCGCCGCCGGGACGAAGCCAGCGGCGAGGCCGAGCGCGTCGAGGAGATGCGCAAGATCAAGGAGCAATACAGGCAGCCCTTCGGCGACAAGCACACCAGGGAGTACGGGCGGCCGATCGGCTGGTCGATGTTCCTGTCCGCGGTCGAGAAGATCGGTTTCCCGACGGCGCTGATCATCATGCTGATCCTGCAGCTGTGGGAGCCGCTGGCAGTGACCCTGATCGCCGAGCTGGTGATCTCGCTCCTGGTGCTCTTCATCGTGTCGAAGGGCGCGCGGATCACCACGGTCCTCAAGGGGATCCTGGTGACACCGCTCCGCTATTTCCTGATGGTGGCGGATGTATTCACGATCGGGCGCTTCGCGACCGACCTCTGGCTGACGGGGAACCGCAAATGGCGCAAGTGACGACATTGCGAGAAAGGCGGTGGCTGGCGCTGGCCGTCGCCGCGGCGCTCGCCGGCGGGATGCCGCTGTTCACCACCCATGCCCAGGACATGGGGCTGGATCGCCAGGCGCGCGAGGCGGCGTGGTCGGGTCGGGTGTCGGAGGGTCTGGCGCTGATCGACCGGCACCTGGCGACCCATCCCGATGATCGCGAGGCCCGGATGGATCGCGCGCGCTTCCTTGCCTGGAGCGGCGACTACGACCAGGCGATCCGTGCGCTGGATGCATTGGGCGGCGACGACGACGCGATGCGGACCTTGCGTGCGCGCATCTACGCCTGGGCCGGCTGGCGCGACACCGCGCTGGCGATCAACACGCCGGTCTACGAAGCGGACCCGACCGACTACGATGCGGCCTTTACGCAGGCTCTGGCGGCCCGCCACGGCGAATGGCCGCAGGAGTCGCTAAAGGCCTTGGCCAACGTCCTCGCCGCCAAGCCCGAGGGCAAGGACACCGAGGACCTCGTCCGTGCCGTGCGCCTGCCGCTGTTCTCCAGCGTCGGCGTGCCGGTGTCGGTGTACGACGATTCCGACGACATCCGCATCCGCAGCGTCGGCGTCGATGCCAACCTCCGTCTCAGCGACCAGTGGCGCCTGCTCGGATACGCGGTGGAACGCGAGCATTCGGCGCCGGCGACCGGCCCGTTCGCGCCGGTCACCGGGGGCGACAGCGTCGACGAGACGCGCATCGGCATCGGTGCCCGTTACGCGGTGTCCCCGCATGCCGCCCTGGAGTTCTCCGTCGGGCGTTCGTCGCTGGATCCGGGCGACTCGGACACGATCGGACATGCCGCATGGACGCAGCGCACGAGCGACCAGTTCCAGTACACCTTGCGCGCCGAGCGCGACCGGATGAACGCATCGCCGCGCGCCGTGTCGCTGGGAGTGATGCGCAATCGCGGCATGCTGTCCACGGAATGGCGCCCGACGCTCGACAACCTGCTGCGCACGAGCGTCGCCCTCGACGACCTCAACGACGGCAACCGGCGCATCGGCGCGACGGCCGACTACCGGCATGCCGTGCACCGCAGCGAGCGGATCAACGTCGACGTCGGTGGGCAGGTGGAGTGGTTCGCCTACTCGGAGGACCCGGGGAACGGTTACTACAGCCCCGACCATTACACGCGCGTCGCGCCCCTGGTCTCCACCTACATCAAGTTCAACGACGACGTCGGGCTCTACCTGCAGGGCGCGGTCGGCCTGCAACGCGACGAGACGTTCGACGGCTGGAAGCGTGCGGTCGACGTCGGCGGCGAACTGACCGTGGGCATCTTCACCCACTGGCAGCTGGCCGCGCGCGCCGGCTATAGCGAACGCCTGAACGAGTTCGGCGCGTACGAGGGCACCAGCGTCGGGCTGGAGTTGCGCTACCGCTTCTGCGAGTTCCGCGCCGACCGTTGCCCGCCCTGATCCGGGATGCGGCGCCGGCGCCCCGGGGCCGGCCGCCTACAGGTTCCGCCGGACCCAGGCCGACAGCGACGCGTACCGGTCGCTGAGCCACGCGGCGACCTGCTGGACCTCCGCGTCGAATCGACCGCTCCAGGCGAGCCAGACCAGCCCGGCGAAGACCGCGAACACCAGCAAGACGAGCAAACGCTGTCCCGCGCCCGCGAATCGCGCGTGGCCCCCGGTCGGATTCTCGTTCTTCATCGGCGATGGCTCCCGCTCGTCAAAGGCCGGCATGGCGCTCGCGGCCGCGCGCGAGGAAGGCGCGGCCCGCGCTGTGGCCAGGCAGTATGCGGCCCGGCACGCAGCCCGCACCAGCCTCCGCCGTTTGCCTCGGCCGGCGCGCGTGGTAACGGCCGCTGTCCTGGTAGGCGACCCACCAACCGTCGCCCGCTGGCACGAACGCGAACGCGTCCTCCGCCGGTGACATTGGACGTCGCGTTCCGGTCCTGACCAGCGCCTGCCCCGTCCCCTTGCCGCCGCCATGGGGCCGGCCCAGCCATAGCCATGCCTGTCCCCGGCAGGGTTCGCGCACCGTATCGACGAGGAACCATCCGGCCCGGCGGCGGGTGTCGTCGTAACCACCCTCGGCCAGCGCGTGCAGCGACGGCTGGCTGAGTTCGGTGCGGATCGCCCAACCCGGCGCGGTTTCCGTGGCGAGGCTGGCGGCGAATGCCAGCGCCGCCACGACCAGGGGCACCGCGTCCCTGCGCGCGCCGGCCCGGGGGCGCAACAGGACCCGTGCCACTTCCGCCAGCCACCACGCCAGCAGCGCGAAACCCAGGTAGAACAGCGTGTCGTACAGCCACAGCCGTGGCGCGGGATCCGGCGCCCACGGCGTCAGCGAGGAGCGCGCCCAGAGCCAGGACACGATGGCAACCAGCATTGCCCAGGTGCGCCACTGGCGGCCGGGCAAGGCGCTGGTGCTGTCGGCGATCTTCTCCATCGGCGAGGATGATGACACCGCCGCGCCGGTCAGCGCTCGGAGTGTCCGCTGGCGTGGTACTCGCCGCGGGAGAACAGGTCCGGCTTGATGAGGTCGGTGAACGCCCGCGCCTGCGGCGAGAGGTACTTGCCCTTGCGCATCACCACCCCATAGCTGCGCGAGGGGAAGTAGTCGGCCAGCGATCGCGCGGCCAGCCGCGTGCGATCGGCCTCGGTCAGGCAGATCGACGTGACGATGCTGATGCCCAGCCCCATGGCCACGTACTGCTTGATCACCTCCCAGCCGCCGACTTCCAGCGCGACGGTGTAGGGCACGCGCGCCTGCTGGAACACGAGGTCGACCAGGCGATAGGTCGTCAGGCGCCTGGGGGGCAGGATCAGGCCGTGGGGCGACAGGTCCTCGAGCGAGACCGAGGCCTTGCGTGCGAGCGGGTGGTCGAGCGGGGTGATCAGCATTGGCGCGAACCCGTACACCGGCGCGTAGTCCAGGTCGGCGGGCACGTCGAGCATGGAACCCACGGCGAGGTCGACCTCGTCGGAGCGCAGCAGGTCGAGCCCGCCGGCACCGGTCACGTTGTGCAGGATCAGGCGGACCTCGGGCTGCGCGGCGCGAAACGCTTCGACGATCCGGGGCAGCAGGTACAGGATGGTGGAACTGCCCGCGGCCACGTGCAGTTCGCCCGCGTCCATGCCCTGCACCTGGGCGCGAAAACTGTCGGCGAGGCCGTCGATCCCCTCGACCAATGGCCGCGCCAGCTCGTACAGGGCCTCGCCCTCCCGGGTGGGGATGAGCCGCCGTCCGCTGCGCTCGAACAGCGCGACCCCCATCTCCCGCTCCAGAGCCTGCAATTGCAGGGTGACTGCCGGCTGGCTGAGGTAGAGGGCCTCGGCCGCACGCGTCACCGAGCCCAGCCGGGCGGTCTGGCAGAAGGCCCGCAGCGGCTTGAGGCGATCGCCCTTGTAGGCGAATCGGGGCGTGGAGCCTGCCTTCCGGGGCATTAGGCGCCTTGAATATAAGCAGAACTAATCAATTACATAGATAAAACTGTATTGTCAAATACAATACGCAGGTGGATGGTGAGGCCCCAGACCGAACCAGGAGCCGCCGATGTCCGCAGTCCTCGACCAGCCGCCGGTCCAGCCGCCGGTAAAGGACCTGCAGGCGGCGGAACCGCCTCTCGCGCAAGCGCCCCTGGCCGTGGAGGTCACGGCACCCGTCCAGGAGGGACAGGACGCATTGCTGTCCGGGCCGGCGAGCGCCTTCCTCGCGGCCCTGCATGCGCGGTTCGAGGCCCGCAGGCAGGCAGTGCTGGCCGCCCGCACGGCCCGCCAAGCGCGCTTCGACTCCGGCGACCTGCCCGACTTCCGCGAGGACACCCGTGCGATCCGCGAGGGCGATTGGCGCGTCGCGGACATCCCGGCCGCCTTGCGCGATCGGCGCGTGGAGATCACCGGCCCGGTCGACCCGAAGATGGTCATCAACGCGCTCAATTCCGGCGCGCAGTGCTACATGGCCGACTTTGAGGATTCCACCTCGCCGACCTGGGCCAACCTCGTCGCCGGCCAGCGTGCGCTGCGCGACGCCGTCGCCGGGACCCTCGCCTTCACCAGCGACACCGGCAAGGCATACGTCCTGAAACCCTTCCCCGAGCAGGCCGTGCTGATCGTCCGTCCGCGCGGCTGGCACCTGGACGAGAATCACGTGCTGGTCGGCGGCGAGCGGATGTCGGCGAGCCTGTTCGACCTGGGCCTGTTCGCCTTCCACAACGCGCGGACGCTGATGCAACGCGATCGCGGCCCCTACTTCTACCTGCCCAAGCTGCAGTCGATGGAGGAAGCCATCCTCTGGGAAGAGGTGCTGTCCTGGATCGAGGACGCGCTGGGCCTGCCGTGCGGTCAGGCGAAGGCAACCGTGCTGATCGAGACGTTGCCCGCGGCGTTCGAGATGGACGAGATCCTGCATGCGCTGCGCGGGCGCATCGCCGGCCTCAATTGCGGGCGCTGGGACTACATCTTTTCCTACATCAAGACGCTGCGGGCGCACCGGGAATATGTCCTGCCAGAACGCTCGCAGGTCGGCATGGCGCAACCGTTCCTCAAGGCGTATTCGGAGTCCCTCGTGCGCACCTGCCATCGGCGCGGCGCGCACGCGATGGGGGGCATGGCCGCACAGATCCCGATCGCGGGCGACGCCGACGCCAATGCCGCGGCGATGGCACGCGTGCGCGACGACAAGCTGCGCGAGGTCCGCGCCGGCCACGACGGGACCTGGGTGGCGCATCCGGCCCTCATCCCCCTGGCACGCGAGGTGTTCGACGCGCACATGCCGGGCAGCCACCAGCAGCATGTCGCCAGGGACGACGTCGAGGTCTCCCGCGACGACCTGCTGGCGCCGCCGCGTGGAACCGTGACGCACAAGGGCTTCAGCGGCAACGTCGAGGTGTGCGTGCGCTACCTCGCTGCCTGGCTGGACGGCAACGGCTGCGTACCGATCCACTGGCTGATGGAGGACGCGGCCACCGCCGAGATCGCGCGCGCCCAGTTGTGGCAGTGGCTGCACCACGGGGACGTCCAGCTCGACGACGGCACCACGATCGACGCCACCCTGTTGCAGGCGTCGCTGCTTGGCCTCTCGGCACGCCTGGCCGCCGAAGACGTCCCGGGCCGCGGCCGCATCGACGAGGCCATCGCGATGCTCGAAACCCTGGCCTGCGCCGGATCCCTCGCCGACTTCCTGACCCTGCCGGCCTACGAACGCCTCGACTGACCGTACGCACCCGTGGCCGCGATTCGCGTCTTTGCCCCGCCACGGATTTTCCGTCGCCCCGAAACCCGAAACCCACCGCCAAGGATCCCGCCATGAAGACCAGCCCCCTGCCCACTGCCGAACAGCTGCAGCTCGATTGGAACAACCACCCGCGCTGGTCCGGCATCACCCGCAACTACGGCGCCGATGAGGTCGTGCGCCTGCGCGGCACGATCCAGGTCGAGCATTCCCTGGCGCGCATCGGCGCCGAGAAGCTGTGGGCGTCGCTGCACCGGGAGGAATTCGTCAACGCCCTCGGCGCGCTGACCGGAAACCAGGCGATGCAGCAGGTCAAGGCCGGGCTGAAGGCGATCTACCTGTCGGGCTGGCAGGTGGCCGCCGATGCGAACCTGGCCGGCGAGATGTACCCCGACCAGTCGCTGTACCCCGCCAACTCCGTGCCGCAGGTGGTCAAGCGCATCAACAACACCCTGCTCCGCGCCGACCAGTTGCACCACGCCGAGGGCGACGACAGCATCGACTTCCTGCAGCCGATCGTGGCCGATGCCGAGGCCGGCTTCGGCGGCGTGCTCAACGCCTTCGAGCTGATGAAGGCGATGATCGAGGCCGGCGCGGCCGGCGTGCATTTCGAGGACCAGCTGGCCAGCGTCAAGAAGTGCGGGCACATGGGCGGCAAGGTGCTGGTGCCCACGCGCGAGGCCGTCGACAAGCTCAACGCGGCGCGGCTGGCGGCCGATGTCATGGGCGTGCCCACGCTCGTCGTCGCCCGCACCGATGCCGAGGCTGCCGACCTGCTGACCTCCGACATCGACGACAACGACAAGCCCTTCGTCACCGGCGAGCGCACTGCCGAGGGCTTCTTCAAGACACGCAAGGGACTCGACCAGGCGATCAGCCGCGGGCTGGCCTACGCGCCCTACGCAGACCTGGTGTGGTGCGAAACCGGCAAGCCGGACCTCGCCTTCGCGCGCAGGTTCGCAGAGGCCATCCATGCGAAGTACCCGGGCAAGCTGCTCGCCTACAACTGCTCGCCCAGCTTCAACTGGAAGGCCAACCTCGACGACGCCACCATCGCGAAGTTCCAGCGCGAACTGGCAGCGATGGGCTACAAGTTCCAGTTCATCACCCTGGCCGGTTTCCACGCGCTGAACTACGGCATGTTCCACCTCGCCCACGGTTACGCCCGCCGCCAGATGAGCGCCTTCGTCGAGCTGCAGGAGGCCGAGTTCGCCGCCGCCGAGCGCGGTTTCACCGCGGTCAAGCACCAACGCGAAGTCGGTACCGGCTATTTCGACGCGGTCACCCAGGCGATCCAGGGGGCGCATTCCTCGACGGTGGCGCTGAAGGGGTCGACGGAGGAGGAACAGTTCGCCGTGCAGGCTGCTTGAGCGAGATTGCATCCGTTCAAAAGGTCGGGACTCGGCCGGATTGACCTCTGCCCGGAGAAGGAGTAAACGCCTCTCCTCATAGGGGCCATGTCCGTCCGGGAGAGGAAAACATGAAGGTCCACGGGATTTTGATGTTGGTGTCGTTCATTGCCGCCTCGCTACCGGGCTCACTCCGCGCAGAGGGTCCGAATCCGATCGATCTTGCGGTCGTGCGGGAAAAGCAGGCGCTCGTTCGGGAGGACGTTGAAGCAGGTACAGGTGTTTTCGCGAAGCTCGACTCGGCGAGCATCTCCAGGCTGCTGCAGCACCAGGACCGGGTGGAGGCCATCATCGAAGGGGTAGACGATTTCGACGCACTCAGCGGCGCGAAGCAGGCTGAGCTAATCAACGAGCTGGAGGCGATCCAGGCCATTGCGAACCGGACCCCGGACGAGCGCGTGGTCTGCGAAAGGTACAAGCCCACGGGCAGCAAGCGGCCGATCACCACCTGCAGGACCGCCGCACAACGTGCTGCGGAACGCGAGGCAGGTCAAGGCGACATCAATCGTCCTGGGCTGACATGCGGCGAAATGGCGCAAGGCCATGGTGGATGCAGGATGGGCAACTAACCGGCGGTCATGGATGCTTCCGTGACGGGAGTGCTGGGGACGACCGGCTTCGCGGCGCCAGCCCGCGCCGCGGGTATGGAGGAAATGGGAGGGATAGAAATGAGGCAGGTACTTTTTTCCTTGATTGCGCTGTTCGCGTTGCTGGCGCCGGTCTCGTCCCTGGGGTCGGAGCAGAGCGACAAGCTCGCGGCGATCCTGGAGCAGCAGCGCCAGATCCAGACCGGACTGGCAGCCGGCGAGACCTACGGCCTGACGCCGCGCCAGCTGGGCGTGGTGCGCAAGGCGCAGGCGGAGGTCTTCCGCCTGGTCGAAGGCAAGATCTCGATGGACGAACTCGACATCGAACAGAAGGTGCGGCTCGAAAATGCCCTGGAGCGGATCAACACCCAGGTAAAGGGCGGCGACCTCGATCACGCGGCCAGTGGCGAGCAGGAAATCTGCAAGCGCGTGCGGCGGAGTGGTGCAACCCTCAAGACCACCGTCTGCGCGACCCGTGCCGAGTGGGACCGCGTGCGCCAGGATAGCCGCGACTCGCTCGAGAAACGCCGGGTCTGCGAAGACTGCAGCGGGTGAGGTTTGCGGTCATTCCGCGTGGGTCGGGATGGCGTGCAGGTCGCCGCCGGACAGGTGTGTCCCCCGGCGCGTAGCCGCGGCCTTGGGGCTTTCGCCACGCAGCGCGTGAAGAAGGCCCTGGGTCGCCGCATTCACGCAATCGCGTTCATGCTGGTGAACGCCTGGTCGGGTCGAAAGTCATATGGACAGGGGTCAACCCGTCGGGTAGGTTGCAGGGCTTGTCCGAAGAAGGTGCACACGATGCGCAAGTCCATCCTGGCGGCGGTCGCCGTCCTCATCATCCCCCTGGCGGCGATGGCCGGCCAGAAGTCGCTGGAAGTCAAAGCCGTCCTGGCCCAGCAGGAGCAGATCAAGGCCGACGTCCTCGCGGGACAGGGCCGCTACGCGTCCATTTCCGCGAAGGACCGCGAAACGCTCTTGCACCGGCAGCAGGAGCTGGTGCACTTGCTCGAAGGCAAGGAGTCGACCGACGAGTTGACCGAAGCGCAGCGCGTGGAGGCATTCAACACGCTGGAGTGGATCGAGGCGACGATCAACAACGAGCCCGACGAGCGGATGGTCTGCGTTCGCGAGAAGACCATCGGCAGCAATCGGATGACCCGTATTTGCCGTACGGAAAGCCAGTGGGCGGAAGCGCGCGAGCGTGCGCGCGAACAGCTCATGCGCGGTGGTGCCTGTACCGACCTGGGTGGCGCGGGCTGCACCGGCGGCTGATCGTCCGGTTCACGCGTCAACCTGGCCCGCGCAGGGCTGTCCAAGCAGCCGGCCGCTTCAAAGCGGCCGGCTGTTTTCATTTGAGCGGCATGACCGCGTCGCTCTTCCTCATTGGCCCAGGCCGGGACCTGGCCTATGTCGGCAGGCGGGGATTGCGTTGCCCGTGCTGCGTGAGTCCTGGCGCGCGCAGGGACCTCGACAGCGGTGAACGGGGGGCGCCCGCCTGCGTTTGCGCGGTTGGGGCGCCAGGAGTATTTTCCAAGGGACACTGACCCCGGAGAGGAACATGAAAAGGGTAATGGTCTCTTTGGTAATGCTCGGCATGGCCTCGGCTGCGATGGCGAGTTTCGGAACCTCGCAGGACGCCCGCCAGATCCTTCGCGAACAGCGCCAGATCCAGGAACAAGTCGAGGATCCGCTCGGGAAGTACTCGCGCTTCAGCCCCGAGGCGACGGCCAGGCTGAATGCGGTCCAGGCAAGGATATTCAACCTGCTCGGCGGCGCCAGCACGGTCGACCACCTGGACAAGAACCAGAAGGTCGCCTTGTTCAATGCGCTGCAGGAAGTGCAGGCCATCCTTGCCGACAACGAGGACGACAGGCTGGTCTGCACGCGCGGCCACAAGCTCGGGAGCACGATCAAGGAAACACGCTGCGCCACGGTCGCGCAGCGCCGGGAACTGCGCGACGGCGCCCGCTTGTACATGGAGAAGCCAGGGGCCTGCCAGCTGGGCGACGGAAGCGATTACTGCGGCGGTTCGGTGATCGAGCAGCCGGGAGGCCGCTGGACGCCCTGACCGGGGCCGCTAGGCGGCCACCGCTTCCTGGCGGCGATCGGCGCGGCGGTAGCCAAGCGCCTCGGTCAGGTGCGGCGTCCCGATATCGGCCTGTCCCTCTAGGTCGGCGATGGTCCGGGCCACGCGCAGGATCCGGTGCATGGCGCGGGCCGACAGTTGCAGGGCATCGATCGCGCGTTCCAGCAACGCCTGGTCGCGATGCTCCAGCCGGCAATGCGCCATCGTCGCGGCCTGGTCCAGTCCTGCATTGAGGCATCCTGCGCGCGCGAGTTGCTTCCCTCGGGCGTCGGCCACCCGCGTCCGCACGGTCGCGCTCGACTCACCCTCCGGCGCATCCGGGCGCAGGTCCGCCGGCGGCAGGCGGGGCACGTCCACGTGCAGGTCCAGGCGATCGAGCAGCGGACCCGACACCCGCCCGCGGTAGCGGCGAACCGCTTCCACGCCACACCGGCAGCGTCCGGAAGCATCGCCCGCCCAGCCGCAGGGACACGGATTCATCGCCGCCACGAGTTGGAAGCGCGCCGGGAATTCGCATTGACGGGCCGCGCGCGAGATGGTGACGACGCCCGATTCCAGCGGCTGGCGCAGGACTTCTAGCGCGCGCCGGTCCCACTCGGGCAGCTCATCGAGGAAAAGCACCCCGTGGTGCGACAGCGAGATCTCGCCAGGACGCGGCTGCGCGCCGCCGCCCGCCAGGGCCACCGCGCTGGCCGTGTGGTGCGGGGCACGGAACGGCCGCTCGCGCCAGCGGGCAGGATCCAGGCCGCGTCCGCTGATCGACGCGATGGCGGCGGTCTCCAGGGCTTCGTCCTCGCTGGCCTCCGGCAGCAGCCCCGGCAGCCGGGAAGCGAGCAGGGTCTTGCCGCAGCCGGGTGGGCCAACGAGGAGCAGGTGGTGTCCGCCGGCGGCGGCGATCTCCAGTGCGCGCCGGGCATGCGCCTGGCCACGAACGTCGCGTAGGTCGGGACCGGCGACGGCGGCCGACGGCGGCGGCACCGCGATCGGCAGCGCCTGGTCGCCGTGCAACAGGCCGCAGACTTCCAGCAGGGTGCGCGCGGTGCGGACCTCGACGTTCGAGGCCAGGGCGGCTTCCTCGCCATTGCCAACGGGGACGACCAGCTTGCGGCCCGCGGCGGCCGCGGCCAGGGCCGCAGGCAGGACGCCGTCCACGGCCCGGAGTTCGCCGGTCAGCCCCAGCTCCCCGAGGAACTCGTACCCTTCCAGCGCTTCCCGCGGGACCTGGCCACTGGCGGCGAGGATGCCGAGCGCGATCGGCAGGTCGAAGCGGCCGCCATCCTTGGGCAGGTCCGCCGGCGCCAGGTTGACGGTGATCACGCGCGCCGGGAATTCGTACTGCGCGCACTGGATGGCGGCGCGGACGCGGTCCTTGGATTCCCGGACGGCGGCCTCGGGCAGGCCGACGATGGACATGCGGGGCAAGCCCCCCGCGAGGTAGACCTCGACCTTGACCGCCGGCGCGCGAATCCCGGCGCGGGCGCGTCCATGCACCAATGCCAGGCCCATCGCGGCAGCGTCAGTAGGAGGATCCGGGTACGGATCCGGGCGCGTCGGGGGTCCCGGGCGAGCGGGCTTCGAGTTGCGCCATGAGTGCTTCCAGGGCGTCGAGCTTCTCGCGCGTGCGCAACAGCACCGCCCGCTGGACATCGAATTCCTCGCGGGTGACCAGGTCGAGCCGCGACAGGCCCGCCTGGAGCACCGACTTGAAGTTCTCCTGCATTTCCTCCCGACTGTCGCGCAGGTTCGGGGGCACCAGTCCGCTCAGGCGGCGGGCGAGGTCGTCGATGTGGTTGAGGTCGATCATGGCGGTGTCCTCCGTTGGTGCGCCCAGCATGATATCCACCGCGCGGCCCGGCCATCGGTGCGCGGCGCGCCGTGTCGTCGGGAAACTCCGAATGCCCGGTATCGCGCCGGCGTGCCCGCCGCGGCAGCTTGCGCCGACCGGGCCGCGCTATGCTGGCCGCAAAACGAGGGGAGACTTCGCGATGAAGATGGTCATGGCCATCATCAAGCCATTCAAGCTCGACGACGTGCGGGAGGCGCTTGCCGAGGCTGGGGTCGCCGGCATCACCGTCACCGAGGTCAAGGGCTTCGGACGCCAGAAAGGCCACACCGAGTTGTATCGGGGCGCCGAGTACGTGGTCGACTTCCTGCCGAAGATCAAGCTCGAGGTCGCGGTCACCGACGATCGCGCGGACGCGGTGGTGGAGGCCGTCATGCACGCCGCCGGCACCGGCAAGATCGGCGACGGCAAGCTCTTCGTCTGGGACCTGGAAAAGGTGGTGCGGATCAGGACCGGCGAACTGGACGGCGACGCGCTTTAAGACACCCCCCCGTCCTGGCAGGCGACGCGATTGCGCCCGGCCTCCTTGGCGCGATACAGGGCGGTGTCGGCGCGTTCGATGAGGTCGCCGAGGGAGTCGGGATCCTGGCTCTGGGCGACGCCGACGCTGATCGTGACCGGCATGCCCGGGCACAGGTCGTCGAAGGACCGCTGCTGGACCGCGGCGCGCAGGCCGTCGGCGATCAGCATGGCCGCCTTGGCGCGCGTACCGGGGCAGACCACCAGGAACTCTTCGCCGCCGATCCGTCCGATCAGGTCGCCCAGGCCGAGCGACGACTGGCAGACGTGCGCCACGCGCCGCAGCACCTGGTCGCCGACCGGATGGCCGAAGCGATCGTTGATCCGCTTGAAGTAGTCGATGTCCAGCATCAGGATCGACATCGGGACGTGATCGAGCAGGGCCTGCTGGATCGCCTTGCCCGCGCGCTCCTGGATGTGCAGGCGGCTCGACACCCGGGTGAGCAAGTCGGTTTCGACGAGCTCGCGGAGCTTGCCGGAGCGCCGGCGTTGCTGGTACGCCATCACGGACCAGCTGGCCAGCAGCAATCCCCCCAGGACGAAGGTCCCGACCTGCCAGTGGCGCAGGCGCTGCCCCGCGACGCGGTCCTGGCGTCCTGCGCCGGTGGCGACGCCGGCCTGCGCGGACTCGACGCGATGCGCGGGTCCCGCGTCGCGCGCGTGATCCCGCGGCGTTGGCGCCTGCACCCGGTCCACCTGCCGCGCAGGCAGGTCCGCGCACAAGGCCAGTGCCAGCATCCCCCCCAGCAGCACGCTGGCGGCAGTCGGTCTCATGTCCGGTGGCCGGCTCCTCGGCGTAGCATCCGTGCGGCCCAGCTTACTGCCCACCCGGGGAAGTGCGCGGGACGCATCGATGGGTGCGACAGGCAACCTGGCTCACGATCGCGCGCTAGCGCTCGAGGCGCTCCGCCACGAATGGCGGCAGCACGCGCGCGGCGCCATGGACGCCGGCGCTGTAGTAGCGCGTTTCGAAGGATTTGTCCGCGGCGTCCTGCTCGCGGAACCCAAACCCCCCCGACTTCCTTGCCAGCGTGCAGCTCCACCACCCCGTGGGGTAGCACGGCTGGGGGAAGGGCAGCGTCTGGAAGGCATTGAAGCCGGCCTTGCGCATTTCCCCGCGCATTTCCAGGATCAGGTCCAGCAGCACCAGCGGCGACTCGGATTGCTGCACCAGGATCCCGTCGTCCCTGAGTGCGCGGAAACAGCTCTCGTAGAACGCCTTGTTGAACAGGCCTTCGGCGGGCCCGACCGGATCGGTGGAGTCGACGATGACGATGTCCAGGCTGCCCGGCGCGCAAGCGGCCATGTACGCGATGCCGTCGTCGAACAACAGCTCGGCACGCGGATCGCCGTTGGATTCGCACAATTCGGGGAAATGCTTCTCCGCCATGCGCGTGACCTGCTCGTCGATGTCGCACTGCACGGCGCGCGCGACGCCCGGATGCTTCAGCACTTCGCGCAACGTCCCGCAGTCGCCGCCGCCGATGATCACGACCTGCTTCGGATCCGGGTGCGTGAACAATGCCGGGTGCGACATCATCTCGTGGTACAGGAAGTTGTCGCGCGTGGTCAGCATCATCGCGCCATCGATGAGCATCAGGTTGCCCCAGTCCGTGCTCTCGTAGATCTCGATCTTCTGGAAGGGCGACTGCACCTCGTCGAGCTTGCGCACGATCCGGTAGCCAATGGCGGAACCCGCGGGTTCGAAGTTTTCGTATTTCCAGCTGGGATCGGTCATCGTGGGGCCTGGTCGAGGGTGAGTACCACCGCGTTGCGCGGCCGACTGCCGCCGCAGCCAGCCGGGCGTTCGCCGGGGCGGGGCCGCGGATTGTATCCAACGGGCCCGGAGGCGGGCGTTAGAATGCCCGTCCGTACTCGCCGGATAGCGCCCATGACCACCTGGTCGCCCGACCAAGCCCGCAAGACGTACTCGATCCCGCATTGGGCCGAAGGGTACTTCGACGTCGATGCCGCCGGCCGCATCATCGTCCAGCCCGATGGCCCCGACGGGCCGACGATCCCGTTGCCCGACGTGGTCGACACGGCACTGTCGCAGGGCGCGCACCTGCCGCTGCTGGTGCGCTTCCCGGACATGCTCGGCGATCGCCTGCGCAAGCTGCAGTCGGCCTTCGCGCAGGCGCAGGCCGACTGGGAATACACCGGCGGCTACACCGCGGTCTATCCGATCAAGGTCAACCAGCACCAGGGCGTGGCCGGCACGCTGGCGACGCATGCGGGGGAGGGCTTCGGGCTCGAGGCCGGCAGCAAGCCGGAGCTGATGGCCGTGCTGGCGTTGAGCCGGCCCGGCGGCCTGGTGGTGTGCAATGGCTACAAGGACCGCGAATACATCCGGCTGGCGCTGATCGGGCGCAAGCTCGGGGTGCAGACCTACATCGTGATCGAGAAGCCGTCCGAACTCGCCCTGGTCATGGCCGAGGCGCGGGCGCTGGACGTCAAGCCCGCGCTGGGCGTGCGCATGCGGCTGGCCTCGCTGGGCGCGGGCAAGTGGCAGAACAGCGGCGGCGACAAGGCCAAGTTCGGCTTGTCCCCGCGGCAGTTGCTGGATCTGTGGAAGTCGCTGCGCGACAGCGGCATGGGCGACTGCCTGGGCCTGCTGCATTTCCACATGGGCTCGCAGATCTCCAACGTGCGCGACATCGCCAACGGCATGCGCGAGGCGACGCGCTACTTCGTCGAGCTGTCCAAGCTGGGCGCGAACATCACGCACGTCGACGTCGGCGGCGGCCTGGGCATCGATTACGAGGGCACGCGCTCGCGCAGCTTCTGCTCGATCAACTACGGCATCCAGCAGTACGCCGGCACCATCGTGCAGCCGCTGGCCGATGCCTGCCAGGCCAATGGCCTGCCGCCGCCGCGCATCGTGACCGAATGCGGCCGCGCGATGACCGCGCACCACGCGGTGCTGGTGGCCAACGTGTCCGAGGTTGAGGCCGCGCCCGAAGGGCGCGTGCCCGACGTCCACGACGACGAGCCGACGGTGATCCGCCACCTGCGCGAGATCCACGCGGAACTCGATGCGCGCCCGGCGGTCGAGCTGTTCCAAGAGGCGCAGCATTTCCACGCCGAGGGCCTGGCATCCTATGCCCTCGGCCAGATCGACCTGATCCACCGGGCGCGGATCGACGACCTGTTCTACGCCATCGCGCACGCCGTGCGCTCGAGGCTGGCCTACGGCGAGAAGAGCCATCGGCCGGTGCTCGACGAGCTCAACGAACGCCTGGTCGACAAGTACTTCGTGAATTTCAGCGTGTTCGAGTCGATGCCGGACGTATGGGCCATCGACCAGGTGTTCCCGATCGCGCCGATCGAGCGCCTCGACGAGAAGCCGGGCCGACGCGGGATCATCGCCGACCTGACCTGCGACTCCGACGGCAAGATCGACACCTACGTCGAGAACGAGGACCTGGACACCTCGATGCCGTTGCACGCCCTGCGGCCCGGCGAGAGCTACCGGCTGGGTTTCTTCCTGGTCGGCGCGTACCAGGAGATCCTCGGCGACATCCACAACCTGTTCGGCGACACCGACGCGGTCGAGGTGCGGATCAAGGACGGCGCGATCGGCATCACCCAGCAACGGCGCGGCGACACCACCGACGTCATGCTCGACTACGTCGGATACAAGGTCGACGACCTGCGGCGCCGCTACCGCGCGCTGGTCGGCTCCGCGGACATCGGCAAGTCCGAAGCGGCCAAGCTCAACGAGATGCTGGAGGCAGGCCTGACCGGCTACACCTACCTCAACGCCGATCCCGGCGCGTAGCCGGGTCGGCGGGACCGGCCGCGGGGAGCGGCTGCCGGTGCTCCGCGCCGGCTCGGATACCGTCCCGTCCTGTTTCGCGGCCGCGTGAGCAGGGGCCGCGAGGGCTGGCCGCGCTCAGGATTCGCGGTGGATCCGGAAGCCCGCGAACGACTGGCTGACCGGCATGAGTTCCAGCCGGTTGATGTTGAGGTGCGGCGGCAGGTTCGCGACCCACCAGAGGGTCTCGGCGATGTCGGCGGCGGTGATCGGCGACGCGCCCGCGTAAAGCTCGTCCGAGGCGGACTGGTCGCCCCCGGTGCGCACCAGCGTGAATTCGGTTTCCGCCAGGCCCGGTTCGATCGAGGTCACGCGCACGCCGGTGCCGTGCAGGTCCGCGCGCAGCCCGAGCGAGAACTGGGTGACGAAGGCCTTGGTCGCGCCGTAGACGTTGCCGCCGGCGTAGGGATAGGTCGCCGCGATCGAACTGATGTTGAGGATGGCGCCGCGCCGCGGCACGAGGGTCGGTAGCAAGGCATGGGTCAGCGTCGCCAGCGCGGTGACGTTGCTGTCGATCATCTGCCGCCACTGGCCGAGGTCGGCATGCTGCGCAGGCGCGGTGCCGAGCGCCAGGCCGGCGTTGTTGACCAGGACGTCGATGTCGCGGAAGCCGGTGGGCAGGGCCTCGATCGCCGCCTGCATGGCCTCGGTGTCGCGGATGTCGAAGCTCGCGGCGTGGATGCATCCCGGTGGGAAGCGTTGCGCGAGTTCCTGCAGCCGTTGCGCGCGCCGGCCGCAGGCGATCACGCGCCATCCGGCACCGGCGAAGCGTTCGACGGCAGCGGCGCCGAAGCCTGAGGTCGCGCCGGTGATGAGGATGGTGCGGGGCATGCGCCGATTCTAGTCGACGCGATCCGCTGCAGAGGTGCCGGCTCCGATCGCGGATGGCGCGCTCACCCCGCTTGGCTGGCCGGCTCGCCGCAATCCCCGCGGCCAGCCGTTGCCCATCGTGCATGCACCGTGCCCGCGCGGCCCGGGTCGGTGGAGGCGCTCAGCGGGGCGTCTTCTTCGTGGCCGGTTTTGCGGCCTTTTTCTTCGCAGGCTGGTTCGTTTTTTTCCCGGCGAGGCTGGACTTGGCGGTCTTCGAAGCCGTCTTGGGTGCTGTCTTGGGGGTGGCGGTTCCGGAGGCCTGCCCCGAAGGCTTGCGCTTGCGCCCGGTGGCCGACTTGCCGCGCGTGCGCGCGCGGCTGGCCCGGGTCTTCTTCAGCATGTCCTCGGCCAGCACCACGTCCTCGGACAGGATCCCGGCCGCCTTGGCGATGGCGATGCGCGCCTCGGCCTTGTTTTCGTCCGGATTGGCGAGCAGCAGTTCGCGGATCGCCTCGCGCAGCGCCGCGGCGGCATCGCGCTTGAGGCGCAGGTCGCTGCTCTGCCTGAACAGCAGCAGCAGGGCATCGACGACGGGTTTGATCAGGGCGGCTTCTACAGGCATGGCGAATCCCGGTGAGCAGGGCAGCATGCGGTTCGCAGGTCTCACCGACCGCGACGGGGGCGGACGGGCAGCGGCCGGCTGCCGTCCCTACTTCGACTTGATCGCCAGCGCCGGCAGGCCGCCGTTGCCGAGCTTCTGCTTGGCCTCCGCGAGCTCCGACGCCGTGGCGTAGGGCCCCATGCGCACCCGGTGCACGGTCTTGCCGCCCACCTCGGCCGTTTCGACGCGCGCCCCGAGGCCGAGCAGGGCGATGCGTGCCTTCAGCGCCTCGGCGTCGTCGGACGCGCTGAAGGCGCCGGCCTGGAGGATGTAGCGGGCATCGTCGCCGCCGGCCGCGGCGGAAGCCGCGGGGCGTGGCGGCGTGGCGGCGGTGTCCGGAAGGGCGGTCGATGGCGTTTGCGCCAGGTCGGCGGCATCCGGGTCGGCCTGCTCGCGCTGGCGGGCCTCCTCGGCACGCGCGCTGGCGGCGATCTGGGCGTCGGTCAGCGCGACTTCGTCGGCCGGCAGCATGGTGTAGAAGTCGTACTGCGTTTCCGGGGGCGATCCGGCTTCGGGCGCGGGCGCGATCTCGTCGGGGACGACGGGATCGTCACCCTCGTCGCTGGAAGTCGCGGCCGGACGGGCATCCGGATTGGGGCGTGGGCGGAAAAAGCCTTCCTCGCCATCGGACTTGAGCAGCCGGGGCGCGGCGAGGACCACGACCACCGTCAGCACGATGCCCAGGATCATCCATGCCCAGCCGGGGAGTCCCGCCCGGTGGCTGCTACTGCGTCGTGCCTGGGACCTGCCGCGTTTGACTGCCACTGCCGTGTTGCCCTCGTGATCCGGGTCGCGCCGCGTGCCGCTTGCACGCTTGCGCGGATATCCGTGAGTTTATGCCAATCGGCGGACGGTCCCCAGCGTTCGGGACGCGGCACGCGATGGCGACGCTACATCGCCTCCGGCGCGGACACGCCGAGCAGGTCCAGCCCGTTCGCCAGCACTTGGCGCACCGCCAGCGCCAGCGCCACGCGCGCGTTGCGGGTGGCGTCGTCGTCGACCAGGAACTGGTGGTCGTTGTAGTAGCTCTGGAAGGCCTGCGCCAGTTCCAGCAGGTACGTCGCCAGCAGGTGGGGCTCCAGTTGCTGGCCGGCGACCGCGACGATCTCCGGCCACCGCGACAGGTCGATCAGCAGGTTGCGCGTGGCGCGGCTGGCGGAGGAGTCGCCGTCGAGTTCCAGTGGCTGCGTGAGCCCGGCCTCCAGGTCGAAGGACAAGCCGCGTTCGCCGAGCTGGCGCAGCAGTCCGCAGATGCGTGCGTGCGAGAGCTGCACGTAGTAGACGGGATTGTCCAGCGACTGCGAGCGCGCCAGGTCGATGTCGAACACCAGCTGCGACTCCGGCTTGCGCGCGACCAGGAACCAGCGCGTGGCGTCGCTTCCGGCCTCGTCGATCAATTCGCGCAGCGTCAGGTAGCTGCCGGCGCGCTTGGACAGCTTCACTTCCTCGCCGCCGCGCATCACGGTGACCATCTGGTGCAGCACGTACTCCGGGTAACCCTCGGGGATGCCGGCGTCCAGCGCCTGCAAGCCCGCGCGGACGCGCGCCAGCGAACCGTGGTGGTCGGCGCCCAGCTCGGTGATCGCGCGCTGGTAGCCGCGCTGCCACTTGCTGCGGTGGTAGGCGACGTCCGGCACGAAATAGGTATAGGTGCCGTCGGACTTGCGCATCACGCGGTCCTTGTCGTCGCCGTAATCGGTGGTGCGCAGCCACAGCGCGCCGCCATCCTCGTAGGTATGGCCGTGGGCGACCAGCTCGCGCACGGTCTCCTCGACCCGGCCCTCGTCGTACAGCGAGCTTTCCAGAAAGTACACGTCGAAGGCGACGCCGAACGCGGCCAGGTCCGCGTTCTGCTCCCGGCGCAGCCACGCCACGGAGAAGCGGCGGATCGCATCGAGGTCGTCGATGTCGCCGCTGCCGGTCACGGTCCGGCAGTCGCTCTCCACCGAGGCGCCGTCGAGGTAGGCACGGGCGACATCGGCGATGTAGTCGCCCCGATAGCCGTCCTCCGGCCAGCCGGAGTCTTGCGGCGACAGCCCCTTGGCACGGGCCTGCACGGAAAGCGCCAAGTTCTCGATCTGCACCCCGGCGTCGTTGTAGTAGAACTCGCGGCGCACGTCCCAGCCATTGGCGGCCAGCACGCGGGCGATGCAGTCGCCGATGACCGCGGCGCGGCCATGGCCGACATGCAGCGGTCCGGTGGGATTGGCCGACACGTATTCGACGCCGGCCATACGGCCGCCGCCATCCTCGTTGCGGCCGTAGCGACCGCCTTGCGCGTGGACCTCGCGCAAGGCGCGCTGCCATGCCGCGGGCGACAGGCGGAAGTTGAGGAAGCCGGGCCCTGCGATCTCGACCTGGGCGATGTCGTCGCTGGCGGGCAATGCCTGGACCAGGGCCTGGGCGATGGCGCGCGGGTTGGTGCGCGCCGCCTTGGCCAGCAGCATGGCCGCGTTGCTGGAAAAGTCGCCGTGGCTGCGATCCTTCGGTCGTTCGACCACGAAGTCCGCCAGGGTGGCATCGGCGGGCAGGGTGCCCGCGGCGCGCAGGCCGGCGATGCCCTGGCTGACCAGCGTTCGGACCACGTCGCGCGGCGGGGCGCTGGGAGGGGGATTCACGGAGAAGTCTGCGACGTCTTGAGCGGCCGCCATTGTACGCGAGCGCCGTCCGCGCAGACCCGCGTCGTGGCGCAGGACGCACGCCGTGCCGTGGACTCGGCGCGGGCAAGGCGCCGTCGCGGACACATCTTTCCTTGCACTTCAGACGCGGTCGGTCGTGCTTGCAGCAGCGTTCAGACCCAACCCCGGGCCGCCAGCGACATCGGGGCGCCGTCACCGACGACGAAGTGGTCGAGCAGGCGGACGTCGACCAGCGCCAGGGCCTGTTTCAGGCGCGCGGTGACTGCGCGGTCGGCGGCGCTGGGCTCGGCATTGCCGCTGGGGTGGTTGTGGCCGACGATCACCGCCGCGGCGTTGTAGGCCAGGGCGCGGCGGACCACCTCGCGCGGGTGGACCTCGGCGCCATCGACCGTGCCGCGGAACAGCTCCTCGAACGCCAGGGCGCGATGGCGGGAGTCGAGGAACAGTGCCGCGAAGACTTCGTTGGGATGGCCGCGCAGGCGTTGCGTGAAATAGCGTCCCGCGGACTGCGGATCGGTCAGCGCCTCGCCGCGTTCGAGCCCGGCGGCCAGGTATCGATTGCAGAGCTCCAGCGCGGCGGACAACTGGCAGGCGCGGGCAGGGCCGAGGCCGGGCAGATCGGCCAGCTCGGCCGGGGGGCGTTCCAGCAGGCAGCGCAGTGGGCCGTGCAGGGCCAGCAGGTTGCGGGCGGTCGCCACCGCGTCCAGGCCGCGCAGCCCCGAGCCCAGGAAGATCGCCAGCAGCTCGGCGTCGGACAGGACCGGCGCGCCGCGGGCCAGCAGCTTTTCGCGGGGACGTTCGGCGGCGGGCCAATCGCGGATGTGGCTGGGGGCACGACCAGCGCCGGGGTGGGCCGGGCAGGCGGCGTGCGGGTCCGGGGTCTGGTCCGCGTGAGGCCGGGGGGCAGCGGGCAAGGGGATCGGGGCAATGTCCATGCTCGCCAGCTTGGTCCCCGATCGTGACCTGCGCCCTCAGTCTGCATGACGCCTTCGGGTAAGCTGTTTCCCCGATTTGCCGTAGGAATTTTCCGACCCGTGAGCGACGCGGCGCACAAGCTGCACGGCCAGCGCATCCTGCTGTGCGTCTGTGGCGGGATCGCCGCCTACAAGGCGGTCGACCTGGTGCGCAGGCTGCGCGAGGCGGGCGCCGAGGTGCGCGTGGCGATGACCGACAACGCCCAGCGTTTCGTCGGTGCCGCCAGCTTCCAGGCCGTGTCCGGCGAGCCGGTGCGAAGCTCGCTCTGGGACGCCGCCGCCGAGGCGGCGATGGGGCACATCGAGCTCGCCCGCTGGGCCGATCGCATCGTGGTCGCCCCGGCGACGGCCGATACGCTCGCGCGGCTGGCGCACGGCCTGGCGGACGACCTGGTCAGCACCCTGTGCCTGGCCACGACCGCGCCGATCACGGTGGCGCCGGCGATGAACCACCGCATGTGGCTGCATCCCGCGACGCAAGCCAACATCGCCTTGCTGCAGTCGCGCGGCGTGCAGGTCGTCGGCCCCGCGGACGGACCGTTGGCCGAAGGCGAATCCGGCCCGGGACGCCTCAGCGAGCCGCTGGAGATCGTCGCCGCGCTGGCGGGGACGGTCGCACCGGGCGATTTCGCCGGCCTGCGCATCGTGGTCAGTGCCGGACCGACCTACGAGGACCTGGACCCGGTGCGCTACCTGGGCAACCGCAGCAGCGGCAAGATGGGCTTCGCGATCGCGCGGGCCGCGGCCCGGCGTGGCGCGGAGGTGGTCCTGGTGGCCGGGCCTGTGGCCTTGCCGACGCCGCAGGGCGTGACCCGGGTCGACGTGCGCTCTGCGGCGCAGCTGCATGCCGCCGTGCTCGCTGCCCTGCCGGCCGATGCCTACGTCGGCGCCGCCGCCGTGGCGGACTTCACCCCGCGCACGGTCGCTGCCGGCAAGATCAAGAAATCCCCCGAAGATGCCGAAAGTCGCGTGCTGGACCTGGTCCGCACCGACGACGTGCTCGCCACGGTGGCGCGGCATGCGCTGCGTCCGCGGCTGGTGGTCGGGTTCGCGGCGGAGACCGACGACGTGGTGGGCAACGCGCGCCGCAAGCTGGAGGCCAAGGGCATCGACCTGATCGCTGCCAACCGCGTCGGCGCGGCGGGGGCGGGGTTCGAGGGGGACGACAACGAGTTGGCGGTGCTCTGGGCCGGCGGCGAGCGCCGCATCGGGCCCGCGCCGAAGGCGATGGTGGCCGAGGCGCTGCTGGACGTCGTGCGCGAGCGGATGACGGCATGAACCGCACGCTCGAGGTCAAGGTACTGGACGTGCGCTTCGGCGAGGTGTGGCCACTTCCCGCCTACGCCACCGCGGCGAGCGCCGGGCTGGACCTGCGCGCCGCGGTCGATGCACCTGTCGCGCTCGCGCCCGGCGACGCCGCGCTGGTGCCCACGGGGCTGGCGATCCACCTCGCCGACCCGACGCTTTGCGCGGTGGTGCTGCCGCGTTCGGGGCTGGGGCACAAGCATGGCATCGTGCTGGGCAACGGCACCGGCCTGATCGATGCCGATTACCAGGGGCCGTTGATGATCAGCGCCTGGAACCGCGGCAAGGCGACCTACACGATCGAACCCGGGGACCGCATCGCGCAACTGGTGGTGTTGCCGATCGTGCGCGCCACCCTGCAAGTAGTGGATACTTTCGCCGACAGCGCCCGAGGGGAAGGCGGGTTCGGCCATACCGGCATGCGCTGACAGGGGAACACGGCAATGACCGAGCAAGATACGAGCAACCCGCGCCAGTGGATGGCGCAAATCCGTCCCGCGCTGCCGATCCTGGCCGTGGTGGCTGCGCTGCTGTCCGTATGGATGGCCTGGAGCGGCTGGAGCCAGATGCAGGGCGAAGCCCGGCGCAGTTCGCTGGAGCAGAATCGCGACTCGATCGCCGCGATGACCAGCAAGACGCTCCAGAAGGAGCTTGATCACCTTGAGCGCGAGCTGGCCTCGGCTCCGGTGCAATCGGCACTGGCGGCCGGCAACCTGGCAGCGGCCAGTGCCGCGCTGGGCCGCGGCTGGCGGCAGGCCGAGGAGGTCGTGGTGCTGCCAACGGATCTCGCCGCCGCCTATGCGGGCCTGCCCGCGGCAGGGTTCGGGCGGATCGCGGTCGCCGAATCGGCGCTGGCCTCCCGTTCGGCCGTTTCCTGGGTGATCCGCGATGCAGGCGCGCCCAAGCTCGCCATCGCAGCACCGGCGCGCGCGGGCGGCGAAATCGTCGGCGTCGCCCTGGCGCGCCTCCCGATCGCTCGCGCCACCGCGGGGATCGACGCGGTCTCGCTGGACGAACGGACGTTCCTGGCCCTTCGCCAAGGCGGCTTCACCATTGCCGAGCGCGGCAACGCGGCATTGGCCGAGGTCGCGGAGCGTCGGGCCATTCCCGTGCCGGGAACCGGCCTGCGGGTGGCCGCGGCGATGCCCACGCCAGTCGCGGCCCCGTTCTCGCTGGACGCGATCCCGTTGTTCGGCATCTCCGCCCTCCTGCTGGTGCTGGCATTCCTGCTGTGGCGGGCGCCGCGCACGGCCAGGGCGCCGGCAGAGGGCGTCGGGGAGACCGCGGCGTCACCGACCCTGCAGCAGTCCGTCATCGAGACGCCACCGGAAGCAGCACCAGTCGCGCACAAGGTGGTGGTGCCGCAAGCGCCTGCGCCCGCGCCCGTGCGCATCGACCGCGGCATCTTCCGCGCCTACGACATCCGCGGCATCGTCGGCCAGACGCTCGACCGGGGCGTTGCCGAACTGGTCGGGCACGCGATCGGATCGCTGATGGCCGACAAGGGCCTCAACGACATCGTCGTGGGGCGCGATGGGCGCCTGTCGGGCCCGGAGATGGCCGCCGGCCTGATCCAGGGCCTGCGCAAGGCAGGCCGCAACGTCGTGGACATCGGCATGGCGCCGACGCCGCTGGTCTATTTTGGTGCCTACTTCCTGCGCGCGGGCTGCTGCGTCTCGGTGACCGGCAGCCACAATCCGCCCGACTACAACGGCTTCAAGGTCGTGGTCGGGGGCGAGACGCTTTCGGGGGATGCGATCGTCGACCTGCATGCCCGCATCGCCGAGGACCGCCTGCACACCGCCGACGAGCCTGGGTCGCTGTCGGTGCGCGACATCGCCGACGACTACGTCGAGCGCATCGCCTCGGACGTGCAGATCGACCGTCGCCTCAAGGTGGTCGTGGATGCAGGCAACGGCGCCGCGGGCGAGATCGCGCCGCGTGTCCTGGCGGCGATCGGCGCCGATGTCGAGCCGCTGTACTGCGAGGTGGACGGGACGTTCCCGAACCACCATCCCGACCCCAGCGATCCCGCCAACCTGCAGGACCTGATCAACATGGTCACGCGTTTCGACGCCGACCTGGGGATCGCCTTCGACGGCGACGGCGATCGCCTCGGGGTGGTGACGCGCACCGGCGAGAACATCTTCGCCGACCGCCTGCTGATGCTGTTCGCGGCCGACGTGCTGGAGCGCAACCCGGGCGCGGTCATCCTCTACGACGTGAAGTGCACGGGCCGGCTCCCGGGGCACATCCTGCGCCATGGCGGCAGCCCGCTGATGTGGAAGACCGGGCATTCGCTGATCAAGGCAAAGATGCGCGAGACCGGCGCCGAGCTGGCTGGCGAGATGAGCGGCCATTTCTTCTTCGGCGAGCGCTGGTACGGCTTCGACGACGGCATCTACGCCGCCGCTCGCCTGCTGGAGATCCTCGCCGGGCGCCCCGAGTCGCCGGGCGAAGTGCTCGAGGCGCTGCCCAATGGCGTGTCGACGCCGGAGCTCAAGGTCGAAGCGCCCAATGGCGATCCGCACGCCTTCGTCAAGCGCTTCGTCGAGCGCGCCAGGTTCGAGGACGGCGCGCGGCCATCCACGATCGACGGCATGCGCGTGGACTGGAGCGACGGCTGGGGGCTGGTGCGGGCGTCGAACACCACGCCCGTGCTGGTGATGCGCTTCGACGCCGACAGCGAGGAGGCGTTGGCGCGCATCCAGGACGAGTTCCGCGGCCAGATGCTGGCGCTCGATCCGGGCCTGAAGCTGCCGTTCTGACGGCAGCCGTCGCGGCGTCGCTGGTCGCCCGCGTCGAGCGGGCGTGCCGCGTTTCCGTTTGGACGGGCGGCGAGTGCGGCGCCGGGTGGGCCCCGCGTTGCGGGGCGCCTCGCGCTCAACCTTGGCTGGGCGTCTTCATCTCGCGGTAGCGCTGCAGCGCCTGGTCAAGATCGTTGCCGAGTTCGGCGCGATCCTGCAGCTGCTTGCGCAGCATCGCCTGCAGGCGCACGAGTTCGGTGTGCTGGCCCACGATCCTGTCGGCCAGCGGCTTGCGCACCGGCTGGGCCTGCAGTTCGGTTTCCGCGGCCTGGCGCAGCAAGGACAGCAGGCTCTGGCGCAGGTTGTCGATGCCCATGCGCAGCGTCTTGACCGATTCATCGTTGAGGACGATGCGTTCGTTGTAGGCGCGGCGCAGGTCGGCCTCGGTGGCATAGGATTCGATCATCGCCAGGTCGCGGCGCCGCCGCGCGGCCTCGGCATCGGCGGCCAGCCGGGCCTCCTCGGCGGCCTGTGCGGCTGCCGCGCGCTCCTCGCCCGTCAGCGCGCGATCCACTGACCCGGTCCGAAGCCCGCTGGTTGAATTGATCTCGGTCCGCGCACGGTCGACCGCGGAAGGCGGCAGCGTGTCGCCGCAGACCTGGACGCCATTCTCGGCCCAGCAATACAACTTCTTGCCGGCGGGCTTGTTCTGCGCCTCGGCCGCGGTCGGCAGCATCGCCAGCAGCGCGCAGGCGACCAGGATCACGCTACGGTTGTTCATGGCACCCGCCCCCCGGCCGGTCGTTGCGTCTCGATGCCGCGTGCGAGCTTGGCGCGGTCACGGTGACCCCGAGTCTACGCCGTAACGGCGGCGGTAGGCGAGAAGCCGGTCACGCTCCGCGGCCAGCGCGGCGCTGCCGCCGGCGAGCGCGAGCAGGTCGTCCAGCGACGCGATGGCGACGACCGGGATCGCGTGCTCCGCGGCCACGGCCTGCGCCGCCGAACGGCGCGCCGTGCCGGGACCGCCCTCGCCGAGCATCTCCTGGCGATCGAGGGCGATCGCGATGCCCGCGGGCGTGCCTCCGCCGCCGTCGATCAGCGCAAGGGCCTCGCGGATCGCCGTGCCCGCGGTGATGACGTCGTCCACGACCAGCACGCGCCGGCCGGCCAGGTCGGCGCCGATCAGCGAGCCGCCTTCGCCGTGGGACTTGGCTTCCTTGCGGTTGAAGGCCACCGGGAGGTCGCGGCCGCGGCGCGCGAACTCGCAGGCCAGCGCGGTGGCCAGCGGGATGCCCTTGTAGGCAGGTCCGAACAACAGGTCGAAGTCGACGCCGGCCGCTTCGATGGCGTCGGCATAGCACGCGGCCAGCGTCGCCAGCGCCGCGCCGCGGTCGAAGCGGCCGGCATTGAAGAAGTAGGGGCTGGTGCGGCCGGACTTGAGGGTGAATTCGCCGAAGCACAACGCGTCGGCCTGCAGGGCGAGCTCGAGGAACCGCTGGCGATGATCCGACATGCGGAGGATTCTGCCATGCGCGCCGCGCCGATTCCGCCGGCCGGATGGATCAGGCGCCGACGGCGCGCAGCAGCAGCCGCTGCGGACCCGCCCGACCCCCGGCGTGCAATTCGCCGCTATCCACGAAGCCGGCGCCGCGGTAGGCACGCGCGGCGGCCGTGTTGCGGCAATCGACGTTGAGTGCCAGCAACCGGCACGCAGGATGGCGCCGGGCCAGATCGTTGCAGCAGGACAAGAGCACCTGCCGCGCCAGCCCACGGCCCTGCCAGTCCTGGTCGATCACCAGGGCCCGCAGCACCGCGCAGCGACCGTCGAGCCGGCGGCGGCTGACGGCGGTAGGCCGGTGGTCGAGGCGGTAGAAGCCGACCACGACCCCGTCGGCGAGGATCGCCATGGCCTCGCTGTCCGGATCGGATTCGGCGCTGTCGAGGTTGAGGCCGATGTCGCCGACGTAGTCGGCCTGGCCGGGCGCCAACCGCAGCGCGCGGATGGCCCCGCGCTGGGACGGCGCGACGGGCACGACCCGCAGGTCCAGGACGCTGGTCATCCGCCGAGCATAGCCGGGGCGGACAGCGCCTGCCGGGGAGGCGCCCTGCGCGCGGAATCCGTTAGTCTGCACCCTCCCGGCACGCACGATTCCCCTCCCACATGCGCATCATCAGCTTCAATGCCAACGGCATCCGGTCCGCCGCGAGCAAGGGCTTCTTCGATTGGTTCGCTGGCCAGGATGCCGACGTCCTGTGCGTGCAGGAGACCAAGGCCCAGAAGCACCAGCTGGCGGGCGAGGCCTTCCGTCCGCCCGGTTACCAGGTCCGTTTCCGCGACGCCACCACCCGCAAGGGCTACAGCGGCGTGGCGATCTACAGCCGGCGCGAGCCGGACGAGGTTCGCACCGCGCTGGGGCGCGACACGTTCGACGAGGAGGGCCGTTACATCGAGGCCCGGTTCGGCGACCTCAGCGTGGTGTCCTTCTACATTCCGTCGGGCAGCTCGGGCGACCTGCGCCAGGGCTACAAGTTCGAGGTGATGGAATGGCTCAAGCCGCAGCTGGACCAGTGGCTGGCCAGCGGCCGTCATTACGTGCTGTGCGGGGACTGGAACATCGTGCGTAGCGAACTCGACATCCGCAACTGGAAATCCAACCAGAAGAACTCCGGCTGCCTGCCGCCCGAACGCGGTTGGCTCAACGGGCTGATCGGCGAGGACGGCGGCAGCGACGGCACCGCGGCGTGCGCAGGCGGCTGGGTCGATGCCTATCGCGCGCTCCACCCGGCAGGCCGGGACTACACCTGGTGGAGCAACCGCGGCGCGGCGCGCGCCAAAAACGTCGGGTGGCGGATCGATTACCAGCTGGTCACGCCGTCGCTGCGCGACAAGCTACGCGGCTGCGCGATCCACCGCGAGCCCCGGTTTTCCGACCACGCCCCCTTCGCCGTGGACTACGCCCTGTGAGCGCGGCGCAGGATCCGGTCGCCGACGACGCCGTCCCGCGCCACGGCTGGCGCTATGTGCTGGCCAACCTGCGGCAGCGCAAGGTGCTGGCGATGCTGTTGCTGGGCTTCAGCTCGGGCATCCCGATCTACCTGGTCGGCAACACGCTCGGGTTCTGGATGCGCGAGAACGACATCGAGCTGTCGACCATCGGCTTCCTGTCCTGGGTCGGCCTGGCGTATTCGCTGAAGTTCCTGTGGGCACCGCTGGTCGACAAGGTCGATGCGCCGGTACTGGGCCGCTGGCTGGGCCGGCGACGCGGCTGGATGCTGCTGTCACAGGCCGTGGTGGCGGCGGCGCTGTTGGGCATGGCGCTGGTCGAGCCCAGGGAGGATCTGGTGAGCGTCGGTGGCATCGCGCTCGACCGGCTGCTGGTCTTTGGCGGTCTGGCCCTGGTCGTCGCCTTCGCCTCGGCCACCCAGGACATCGTCATCGATGCCTGGCGCATCGAGTCGGCGAGCAACGACGAGCAACAGGGGTTGCTCACTTCCACGGCCACGCTCGGCTACAGGGGCGCGTTGCTGGTGACCGATTCGCTGATCCTCATCGCCGCCGCCTACATCGGCTGGGCGGTGTCGTACGGGTGGATGGCGGTGCTCATGGGCGTCGGCATGGTCGCGGTCGCCATGGCCCGGGAGCCGGCGGCCAGCCTGGCGGCGGCACAGCAGCAGACGGGGCTGTGGACCGCGCGGGGCCTGTACGACGCGGTGCTCGGCCCGTTCGTGCGGTTCTTCCAGAGCCATGGCCGCTTCGCGCTGGTGATGCTGCTGGCGATCAGCCTCTACCGCCTGCCGGATTTTCTTTTGGGGCCGATGGCCAATCCCTTCTATGCCGACCTCGGGATCGACAAGGAGACCGTGGGTGCGGTGCGCGGCTCGATCGGCCTGGTGGCCACGATCCTGGGCATCGCCGCCGCGGGGATTTCCGCGGTGCGGTTCGGCTTCATGCCCACGCTGCTGGCGGGCGCGGTGCTGGGGCCGGGTTCCAACCTGGCCTTCGCCTACCTGGCGCTGCACGGCTCGGACACCGGCGTCTTCAGCGCCGCCATGGTGATCGACAACTTCTGCAGCGGCTACGCCGGGGTGGCCCTGATTGGCTACATGTCCAGCCTCACCAGCGCCGGGTATACCGCGACGCAATACGCCTTGCTCAGTTCGTTCTATGCCCTGGCGGGCAAGGTCCTGAAGGGGTTCTCCGGCGTGTGGGTCGAGCAACTGGCCCTGGGACGGACCCTGCTGGAGGGTTACGCGCTGTTCTTCACCGCGACGGCCCTGGTCGGGATACCGGCCGTGCTGCTGTGCATCTGGTTGTGGCGCCGGGCCCCGGTGCCGCGGAAGATCACTCCAGCCGGCCCTGCACCGGGCTAGACTGCGTCGCATCGTGTCAGTGCAGGGAGGTCCGGCTTGACCGACATCGTGCTCAAGGACATCGACGGCGTCCTGGCCGAACGCATCAAGCGGGTCGCGGAGAAGCGCGGCTGGACGGTCCCCAAGACCTTGCTCCACCTGCTCGAGCAGGGGCTGTACGCCTACGAGGATGGCGGTGCGCTCAGTTTCGATGCGTCCGAGGAGGATGCGCTCAAGGCGGCGATCTCGGCCATGGAGCAGGTCGAGGACGACGAAGGCTACGCCTTGATCGGCAGGGTGGGTCGCGAGGGCGGCGACCCGTAGGCGTTCCGCATGGCGTGGCGGGCCAGCGCTCGGCGGAATGGCTTCGCCCCGCGCGCGCGCCCGCTCAGGCGGGATAGAGCCCGCCCAGCACGCGCGGCCCGGCGGCGCCGGTGACGTCGGGCAGGTTGCCGGGCAGCCCATGCACGTGGGCATGCGCGAGCCACGCGAATCCCATCGACTCGACATGGTCCGGGTCCAGCCCGTGCGCGGCGCTGGAGTCGAGCACGCAGCCGGCGAGCGACGCGGACAACGCATCGCCCAGCGCTTCCATCAATGCCGGATTGTGCACGCCGCCGCCGCAGGCGATCACCCGGCGGGTCGAGGCCTGGGTCGCGCCCAGCGCCGCGGTGACGGTGCGCACGGTGAGCGCCAGCAGGGTGGCCTGCACGTCGCACGGCGCGAGGTCGCCGGCCAGGTGGTCCCTGACCCATTCCACGTGGAACTGGTCGCGGCCGGTGGACTTGGGGGGCGGCAGGTCGAACCAGGGCTCGTCGAGCAGGCGCGCGAGCAGGTCGTCATCGGCCCGGCCGCTGCGGGCGAAGGCGCCGTCGCGGTCGAACGCTTCGCCGGTGTGGGCCAGGCACCACGCGTCCATCAGTCCGTTGGCGGGGCCGGTGTCGAATCCGCGGACCGCCCCGCGCGCCGGCAGCAGGGTGAGGTTGGCGATGCCGCCGAGGTTGAGCACCGCGCGATCCTCGCCGGCGTCGTGCAGCAGCGCCGCATGCAGGGCGGGCAACAGCGGCGCACCGTGTCCGCCCGCGGCGACGTCGCGGCGGCGGAAGTCGGCGACCGTGGCGATGCCGGTGCGCTCGGCGATGGTGCCGGGGTCGCCGATCTGCAGGGTGAACGGCAGTTCGCCATCGCCACGCCGGCCCCTCGGGCGATGGCGCAGGGTCTGCCCGTGCGAGCCGATGGCGGCCACCGCGCCGGTGGCGATGCCGGCATCGGCCAGCGCATGCAACGCGGCGTCGGCGAAGGCGCGGCCGACGGCCACGTCGAGTTCACCGAAGTCGTCCAGGCCCAGGCGGGCGTCCTCCTGCCCCAGCGCGACCAGCCGCGCGCGCAGGGCCGGGTCCCAGCCGTAGGTGCCGCCGAAGACCAGGGCGGGGCGGTGCGCGTCGTCGAATCGCACGATGGCGGCGTCGATGCCGTCGGCGCTGGTGCCCGAGATCAGGCCAAGGTAGAGGTCGGCGTCGGCCATGGCGGCATTGTAGGGGCGGCAAAAAGAGGACGGCGGCAATCAGGGCCTGCTGATGCCGCCGCTCCGTTTTGTCCGTGTGCCGAGTCAGCCCTTGGCGGACGACTTGCCGTCCTTGCCGGAGACCGCGACACGGCTGTCCGTCGGCTCGGCCGGAACCTCGGCGAAGACTACGTCCTCGACCGTGCGGATCCGCGCCAGCGCCGGCTCGGTCTGGGCGCGGAACGCCGCCAGCTGGGCGCCGCTGAGCGGCTCGGGCGGCGGCATGGTGTGCGCCAGCGGGTTGCGATGCACGCCGTTGATGCGGAATTCGTAATGCAGGTGCGGGCCGGTGGCCAGGCCGGTGCTGCCGACGCGGCCGATGACCGTGCCCTGGCTGATGCGCTGGCCCTGCTTGATCTTGCCGAAGGCGGACATGTGCGCGTACAGGGTGGTGTAGCCGCGGCCGTGCTCCAGGATCACCGCGCGGCCGTACCCGCCCTTCCAGCCCATGAAGGCCACCCGCGCGTCACCGGCCGCCATGATCGGGGTGCCGGTCCCCGCGGCGTAGTCCACGCCCTTGTGCATGCGCAGCTTGCCCAGCACCGGATGGCGGCGCGCGCCGAAGCGCGAGCTCAGGCGGGCGTACGGGATCGGCATGCGGATGAAGCTCTTCTTCAGCGGGCGGCCTTCGCCGTTGAAGTATTCGGCCTTGCCGTTGCGCTCGAACCGGAAGCCGCTGTACGGCTTGCCCTTGGCGGTGAAGGTGGCGGCGAGCACCGGGCCGCTCTTGATCAGCTCGCCTTCGCGGAAGGTCTGCTCGACGACGACGCTGAAGCGGTCGGTCGCGGCCACGTCGGAATTGAAGTCGATGTCGTACTTGAAGATCTCGTCGGTCAGCGCGTTGATGTTGCTGCCGGACAGGCCGAGCTTGCGCGCCGAGTGGAACAGCGACTTGCCGACCTTGCCGCTGATCACGGCGGTGCGGACCTCGACCGGGCGCTGGATGACTTCCTCGGTGATCGTGTCGCCCGCCAGCTGCAGCACGACGCGTTCGGTGTCGCCGCGGTCGTAGCGCAGGGCCCGCAGCGCGCCGGGCTTGCCGCGGGCGTCCAGCGGCAGGTCGAAGGCGATCTGCATGCCGGGGCTGAGCCGGGTCAGCGCGGCCTTCGCGCCGGGATGCTCCAGCAGCCGGTGCATGGTGGCGGCGGGGATGTCCAGGCCGGCGAAGATCGCGCCGAGGGTCTGGCCCTTCTCGACGGTCACGACCTGCCAGCTGTCGACGGTATCGGCGTGCCTGGCGGCCTTCGGCAGCGGCGGAAGCGCCAGCGACATCGTGGTCAGCGGGATCCGGGCCTCGGCCTGCATGGCGGTGGAGAAGCCCGGTGCGAGCGTCATCAGCAGTGCACCGAGGGTCGCGAACAGGCTCGCATGCGCCCACTGGCGCCGGGTCCAGCGGCCGCTGCTTGCGTCGCGCTGGAAGGATGCGGGAAGGTGCTGGGGCAGCATCGCCGCCTGGCGCGCGACTTCGCGCAGGTTGTGCAGGCGGACGCGTTGGGTGCGGGGGAGTTCGGACGCCGGCGATGCGGGTGATGTCATGATGTGCGGGGCCCCCTCATGGCGTGACGATCGCGTCAAGGGCACACCATAAGCACATGAAATGGATGCGTCAAACCCCTGTCGGGCCTCGGGTTTTTCGGCCCCGACTTGTTTAACCGCCGTTTAACAACGTAGGGCGACCCGATCACGGAACCAGGTCGACCATCGCCACATTCCCGGGATTTCCAACGTGCCAGATCACAATTCGCAACCGACATCCGCCACCGCTGGGGTCCTCGAAGGCCTCGCGCGCGGCGCCGACGAGATCCTCAAGGTCGAGGAGCTGGCGGCCCGCCTGGCTTCGGGCCGGCCGCTGCGGGTGAAGGCCGGCTTCGACCCGACCGCGCCCGACCTGCACATCGGGCATACGGTGCTGCTCAACAAGATGCGGCAGTTCCAGGACCTCGGCCACACGGTGATCTTCCTGATCGGGGACTTCACCGGGATGATCGGCGATCCCTCGGGCAAGAACGCCACGCGCAAGCCGCTCACCCGGGACGAAGTGCAGGCCAATGCGCGTACCTATGCCGACCAGGTGTTCAAGGTGCTCGACCGGGACCGCACCGAACTGCGCTTCAACAGCGAGTGGTTCGACAAGATGACCGCGGCGGACATGGTCCGCCTCGCCGGGCAGCACACCGTGGCCCGGATGCTGGAGCGCGACGACTTCGCCAAGCGCCACGCGACGCAGCAGCCAATCGCGATCCACGAGTTCCTGTATCCGCTGGTGCAGGGCTACGACTCGGTGGCCTTGCGGGCCGACGTCGAACTCGGGGGCACCGACCAGAAGTTCAACCTGCTGATGGGGCGGGGCCTGCAGGAGCACCACGGGCAGAAGCCGCAAGTGGTGCTGACGATGCCGCTGCTGGAGGGGCTGGACGGCGTCAACAAGATGTCCAAGTCCCTGGGCAACTACATCGGCATCGACGAACCGGCGATCGACATCGTCAACAAGACGATGAAGATCGGCGACGACCTGATGTGGCGCTGGATCGAGCTGCTGAGTTTCGAGATCGGCCTCGACGAGGCCGACCGGCTGCGGGCCGACGTCAGCGGCGGCACGCTCAATCCGCGCGACGTGAAACTGCGCCTGGCGCGGGAACTCGCCGCGCGCTTCCACGATGCCGCCGCCGCCGAAACCGCGGTGGCCGGCTGGCATGCCGCGGTGCGCGGCGAGGGCGATACGTCGCTGCTGCCGCTGCAGGAGGTGGCGATTCCCGGTGAAGGCCTGCGCGTGGCCGCGTTGCTGACCGCCGCCGGCCTGACCCCCAGCAATTCCGAAGCTAACCGCAAGCTCAGGGAGCGCGCGGTGCGCGTCGACGGCACGGTGGTCGAGGATGGCCAGCAGCTGTTCGAGCCCGGGTTCGAGGGCGTGCTGCAGGTCGGCAAGCGCAACTTCGCGCGGGTGCGGCTGGTGGCGGACGGATGACGGGTATCACCGGGCCGCGCGGCGCATGGCCGCGCGCGTGGGACCGAAGCTCGACGCCGCCGGCGGTAAAACCCGGGGTTTGCGACGCTCTCGCGCCGGCTCAGCCGGCGACCGTCATCGCCGCCTGCACCATCAACGCCACCACGCACAACAGCGCCCCGCTCCAGACCAGGCTGCGCATGAGGTGGATGTTGGCGATGTAGAACACACCGTGGAGCACGCGCAGACCGACGAAGGCCATCGCCAGCAGGTCGATGCGCGCGGCGTCGACCCCGGCCAGCTGTGCCATCAGCACGCCCGCCGCGAAAGGCGCGAAGGCCTCGAAGGCATTGAGGTGGGCGTTATTGGCGCGTTGGCTGCGGGGGTTCTCCTGGCGCGCCAGCCACGCGCGCGGATTCCGGTTGTCGTAGCGCGGGCCAGCCTTGGCGTACGCGACCCACGCGTAGGGCAACAGGGCGGCGATCAGGACGCACCAGTAGGCGGTGGACATGGCGATGCTCCGGACGATGTTGCGGGCAGCTTGCGGCAGGTCGGGCGCCCGGTAAAGCCGCGGCGTCGGCGCTGCGCTCGGCCGCGCCTCCTCTGGCGGCAACGGTGGCAGCCGCCCGGTCCTACGGCATGGCGCGTCCGCCAGGGCGATCGCGGAAGGCGCGAGCCGCGGCGGCATGGACGAGATCGGCGCCACGGACGAAAACGGCGCCACCCGGGCGCCGTCTTCGATCGATCGATGTCCTATTGAATCATTGCGTCGCGGCGGCTCCGGCCTGCGCGGCCGCGGGCTTGGCCGCCATCATCTCCTCGCGCGCCGCCCGGAACGGATTGCCCTCGTACCAGTTCGGCCAGCGGTCGGCATCGTCGGCCAGGGTGCGGCCCACACCGTACAGGGCCTGCAGGTCCTGCACCACGCCGTCGAGGTTCCAGTTCGGATCGAACTCGTCGGCGGGCTTGTGGTAGCGCGACTCGGTGTAGGCCTTGCCCGCGGCCTCGCCGGCGGCGCGGCCGCCCTCGACCAGGTCGTCGCCGCCCTTGGCATACAGCGCGGGCACGCCGGCCTTGGCGTAGTTGAAGTGGTCGGAGCGGAAGTAGTAACCCGCCGCGGTGTTGGTCTCCGAGACATGCGTGCGCTGCTGCTCGTCGGTGTAGGTCTTGAGGATGTCCTCCAGCTCGGAGCTGCCCTTGCCGACCACGACCATGTCGCGCGCCGCACCATTGACGTTCATCGCGTCGAGGTTGACCACGGCGACGGTCTTGTCCAGCGGGAAGGTCGGGTGGGCGACGTGGTACTTGGAGCCGAGCAGGCCGGATTCCTCCAGCGTCACCGCCAGGAACACCAGGGAACGCGCCGGCTTGGGCTCGCTGCCGGCAAACTTCGCGGCGATCTCGATGATGCCGGCCACGCCGGTGGCGTTGTCGACCGCGCCGTTGTAGATCTGGTCGTCGCCGTCGGCCGCCTCGCCCTCGTGGGCATGGTTGCCGAGGTGGTCCCAGTGCGCCATGTAGACGATGGCCTCGTCGGGCTTGCTACTGCCGCGCAGCACGCCCACCACGTTGCGCGACGACTTCTCGGCCACCGTGCTCTTGAGGTCGAACGAGACCTTCGCATCCATCGGCACGGCCTTGAAGCCGCGCTGGTTGGCCGCCTTGTACATCTGCGCCAGGTCCATGCCGGCGTCGGCGAACAGTTGCTTGGCGACCTCCTGGGAGATCCAGCCCTGCGCCGGCAGGCGCGGCTCCGGGTCGTCCGCGGCGCGCAGGTCGAACTGGGCGCCCGACCAGGAGTTCTTCACCACGTCCCAGCCGTAGGACGCGCCCTCGGTGTCGTGGATGATGATTGCTGCCTGCGCGCCCTGGCGCGCGGCCTCGTCGTACTTGTAGGTCCAGCGCCCGTAATAGGTCATGCGCTTGCCTTCGAACAGCGACTCGTCACCGGCGTGGAACCCCGGGTCGTTGACCAGCATGACCACGGTCTTGCCCTTGACGTCGACGCCGGCGTAATCGTTCCAGCCCTGTTCCGGCGCGTTGACGCCGTAGCCGACGAACACCAGTTCGCTGCCGTCGACCTTGACCTCGGTCTGGCCGCTGCGCGTACCGATCACCATGTCGGGGCCGAACTTGAGCGCGTGCGACTTGCCCTTGACCTCCAGGTTGAGCACGGTCGATTCGTCGGCCGTGGTCTCGACCATCGGCACCGTCTGGTACCAGCTGCCGTTCTCGCCGCCGGGCTCCAGGCCGATGCGCTCGTACTGGGCGCGGATGTACTCGACGGTCCTGTCCTCGCCCGGGGAGCCGGGCCCGCGGCCGCCGAATTCGTCGGACGACAGCGTCTTGACCATCTCGGCGAAATCGCCGGCGGTGATCTCCGGGGAGAAGGCATGCGCGGCGCCCGGCGCCGCGGCCTGGCCGGCCGGGGGCGCGTCGGCGGCCGGTTGTTCGCGGTTGCAGGCCGCCAGCGTGGCGGCGGCGAGCAGGCAGAGCAGGAGGTGTCTTGGCATGGGGGAGCCTCGCGGGTGCGGTGGAATCGCCGAGTCTAGCGCGTCGACGGTTCCCGCCACCTCAGTCCCGGGGCGAGGTCGGGGTGTCGTAGGGGATCGGCGTGGCGCCGGTCACCGCGCCGATCCGGGCGGTCTTGTGGACGTACAGTACGACCTCGCGTTCGAACACCAGGTCGCCCTCGACCACGGCGTTGGGGCCGATCACGATGCGGGGGGTGCGCTGGTTGAAGCTCACCGGCAGCCAGCTCCGGCTCGGCTTGGATACCCGGAGCCCGCCGCGCACGTGCGAACCGACGCCCACGGTGACGTCGCCGGTGACGGTTTCGAGGTTGCCGCCCACTTCGGTGGCCACCAGGCCGATGCCGCCGTTGACGGTCTCGACGTCGCCGCCGATGCGGCTGCCCCGGTCGATGAAGATGCTGCCGTTGACGGTTTCAACGTGGCCGGAGACGTTGGCGCGGTGCCCGAGCCGGATGCTGCCGTTGACCGTTTCCAGGCTGCCCGCCTGCAGATCGTCGCCGCCGCGGATGCTGCCGTTGACGGTGTCGGCGTTCCCCGTCCGGGAACCGTCCCGCAGGCGGATGCTGCCGTTGACGGTGCTCAGCTCGCCGTACGACTGGCCGGCCTCGGCGGTGATGCTGCCGTTGATCTTGTCGATGTCCTGGCCTGACGCAAGCGCACAGGCGGAGGCGAGGCCGAGCGACAGGGCGAGCGGCAAGGCATGGAAGCGGCGGATGCGGGACATGGCGGGACCTCGTTCGTGAAGATGGCGGGAACACGGCGGCCGCGGCGAGGGCGCCGCGGGCTTGCAGCGACGACTAGCCCGCCCGGGAGCACGCGGTGCCGTGGACGGTGTTGCAAACCAGTGTGCCGGCGACTCGCTACAATCGCATCTGTCTCAAGTCACTGGTCCTCTCGTCGTGCCTGAAGCCCCCCAGCGTGCCGCAAGCCCGCGCCCGAAGCCGGTGGTGCTGCTGATCCTCGATGGCTGGGGCCACCGCGAGCAGGGACAGGACAACGCCATCGCGATGGCCGACGTCCCCCATTGGCGGCGGCTGCTGGCGGACCATCCCCACACCCTGGTCCACACCGAAGGCCGCCACGTCGGCCTGCCGGACGGCCAGATGGGGAATTCCGAGGTTGGCCACATGAACATCGGCGCCGGCCGGGTCGTGTACCAGGACCTGACCCGGATCGACAGTGCGATCGAGGACGGCAGCTTCTTCGACAATGGCGAGCTCCGCGCCGCCTGCGACGCGGCGATCGCGAACGACGGCACCCTCCACCTGATGGGCCTGCTTTCGCCCGGCGGCGTGCACAGCCATGAGTCGCACCTGTTCGCGATGCTGGAGCTGGCCGCAGGCGCGGGCGTGCCGCGGGTGGCCGTGCATGCCTTCCTCGACGGCCGCGACATGCCGCCGCGTTCGGCCGAACCCAGCCTGCGCACGCTGCAGGCAAAGTGCGAGGCGGTCGGCAATGCCCGCATCCACAGCGTCTCCGGCCGTTACTACGCGATGGACCGCGACCACCGCTGGGAGCGCGTGCGCCAGGCCTGGGATGCGATCGTCGAGGCGCGTTCTGAGCGCGTCGCGCCCGACGCGCTGGCGGCGTTGTCGGAGGCCTACGCGCGCGACGAGAACGACGAATTCGTACGGCCCACGGTGATCGAGGGTGCCACGCCGATGCGCGACGGCGACGCGGTGGTGTTCATGAACTTCCGCGCCGACCGCGCGCGCCAGCTCAGCGCCGCCTTCGTGTCGCCGGGTTTCGACGGCTTCGACGCGCGCCGCCCGGACCTGTCGCGCTACGTCTGCCTGACGGAATACGACGCCCGCCTGCCCGCGCCGGTCGCATTCGCGCCCGACAACCTGCGCAACACGCTCGGCGAGGTGCTGGGCGCGCAGGGGCTGACCCAGCTGCGCATCGCCGAGACCGAGAAATACGCCCACGTCACCTTCTTCCTCAGCGGCGGGCGCGAGGAGGTCTATCCCGGCGAGGAGCGCATCCTGGTGCCGAGCCCGAAGGTGGCCACCTACGATTTGCAGCCGGAGATGAGCTGTCCCGAGGTCACGGAAAGGCTGGTGGCGGCGATCGAATCCGGCCGGTTCGACGTGGTGATCTGCAACCTCGCCAATCCCGACATGGTCGGCCACACCGGTGACCTGAAGGCGGCGATCCTGGCCGTGGAGGCCGTGGACAAGGCCGTCGGCGCGATCGATGCCGCGGTGCGCGCGCAGGGCGGCGTGCTGCTGGTGACCGCGGACCACGGCAACGTCGAGATGATGCGCGACCCGGACACCGGGGCGCCGCATACCTCGCACACCGTCGGTCCGGTGCCGCTGGTGAGCGTCGGCACCGGTGATCGCACGCTGCGCGGCGGCGGTGCGCTGCGCGACCTGGCGCCGACCATCCTCGACCTGCTTGGCGTCGAGAAGCCCGGCGAGATGAGCGGCAGCAGCCTGTTCGCGGAAGCCTGATGCCGCACGCCCCCGTCCGCTGCCTGCTGGTGGTCGCGATCGCGGTCCTGCTGGCCGGCCCGGCCGGGGCGCAGGGCAGCCGGGACACCGAACGCAAGCTCGACCGCGTCAAGCGCGAATTGCGCGATGTCGCCGCGGAGCGCCGCAAGCTCGAGGGCCAGCGCGGCGACGCCAGCCGCCAGCTGCGTGCCGCCGACGAACAGGTCGGCAAGACCGTCCGGGAACTGAAGGCCACCGAGGCCGAACTGGCCCGCAAGCGCGACGCGCTGGCGGCATTGCGCACGCGGCGCGACGGCCTGCACGCCACGCTCGCCGGCCAGCGTCTCGAGCTGGCCGCCCTGCTGCGCGCCGCGTACACCGTCGGCGACGATGCGCCGCTCAAACTCCTGCTGGCGCAGGACCGCGTCGCGGAAGCGAACCGGACCCTTGCCTACCATGGCTACCTGCAGCGCGCGCGCAGCCGGCGCATCGCCGAGCTCACCGCGGAACTGGCCGAACTGGAATCGCTGGAGCGCGAGATCGCCACGGAACAGTCGGCGCTGGATGCGGCGCTGGCCCGCCAACGCGAGCAGGTCGCCGAACTGGAACGCGACCGCAAGGCACGCGCGGCGACCGTGGCCGAACTCGACGGGCGCTACAAGGACCGGCGCGCGCGCGAGCAGGCGCTGGGGCGGGACGCGAAGGGCCTGGAACGCCTGCTCAGGCAGCTCCGCGCCGCGGCGGCCAAGGCCGAGGCCGAACGCAAGGCCGCCGCCGAAGCGGCGCGCAGGCGTGCCGCGGCGGGCAGTGGCGCCAAGGCGCCCCCGCCGGTCACGGTGGCGAAGACCGCGCCCATCCAGGTCGGGGGGCTGGGCTGGCCGTTGTCGGGCAGCCTGCTCGCCGGCTACGGCGGTCGCATGCCCGACGGCCGCAAGAGTTCGGGCGTGCTGATCGGCGCCGCGGCCGGTACACCGGTCAAGGCCGTCGCCGACGGCACCGTGGTGTTCTCCGAGTGGATGACCGGCTACGGCATGATCCTGATCGTCGACCACGGCAACGGCTACATGAGCCTGTACGCGCACAACGACGCCCTGCTCAAGGGCGCGGGCGACGCGGTCAAGCGCGGCGACACCCTCGCCAGCGTCGGCAATTCCGGCGGGCAGGGCAGGCCAGGCCTGTATTTCGAGCTGCGCCGCAACGGGCAGCCGGTGGATCCGAAGACCTGGCTGCAGCAGCGTTGACCGTCCCCGCGGGGCGGCTGCGCCCGGCGCGTGGAACGTTTAACGAAATCTCACCGCCGCGACACGCGATAATCCGGCTGTCCTGGCCGCGCACGGCGGCCCGGCTCGCTGTTCCCGGGATCGCCACTGGAGTCCTCGATGCGTCGTCGCCTGTTGTCCCTGATTGTCGCCAGCCTGCTGGTGTTGCCCGCGGTGCACGCCCAGGAGGCGCCGCCGGCGCAACCGCCAGCGATGGAGGACGGGGAGCCCGGTCCAGGCGGGAAGGCGGTCGAGGTCGCGCCGAGCGACGATCCCGATGCCAGCGAAAGCGCCACCACCAAAGTGCCGCTGGAGGAGATCCGGCGTTACGTCGGCGTCTACAACGCGATCCGGGAGGCCTACGTGGATCCGGTCGACGACAAGGCGCTGATGCATTCGGCGATCCGCGGCCTGCTCCTGGACCTGGATCCGCACAGCGCCTACCTGGAACGGCCCGATGCCGAGGCCTTCGACGAAGGCACCACCGGTGCCTACGACGGCATCGGCGTCGAGGTGATGCAATTGCCGGACGGGAAGTTGCGGGTGATCGCGCCGATCGACGACACCCCGGCCGACAAGGCCGGCATCAAGGCCGGCGACACGATCGTGGCGGTTGACGGCAAACCGCTGGTGCCGTCCGACAACGACGGCCCGGGCCCGCTGCGCGGGAAACCCGGCACGGCGGTGCGCCTGACCATCCTCCGCGACGGCGCGGACAAGCCCCTGGACATCGAGGTGCAGCGGCAGACGATCCGCGTCGCCAGCGTGCGCGGGCGGATGCTGGAGCCCGGCTACGGCTATGTGCGCATCGCCGCCTTCCAGGTCGACAGCGCCGCCGACTTCCAGCGGGTGCTTGCCCGCTTGCAGCGCGAGGCGGGCGGCAAGCTGCAGGGCCTGGTGCTGGACCTGCGCAGCAACCCGGGCGGCCTGCTGACCTCCGCGGTGCAGATCGCCGACGACCTGCTGGAACGCGGCAAGATCGTCAGCACCCGCGGGCGCGCGCCGATCAGCGAGGCGGAGTTTTCGGCGACGCCTGGCGACCGGCTCGCCGGCGCGCCGGTGGTGGTCCTGGTCGATGCCGGATCGGCCAGCGCCTCGGAGGTGCTCGCGGGCGCGCTGCACGACAACAAGCGTGCGCGCGTGGTGGGGAGCCGGACCTTCGGCAAGGGCTCGGTGCAGACGGTGTTGCCGCTGGACAATGGCGATTCGGTCAAGCTCACCACGGCGCGGTATTACACCCCGAGCGGCAAGTCGATCCAGGCGCGCGGCATCGAGCCCGATGTCGTGCTGAAACCCGAAAACGCCAATGCCAGCGCCGCCAGCGAATTCGCCGAAGTGCTGTTGCCCGGCCACCTGCGCGGCGACGAGGAGGACGATCGCGCCGGCGCGCGTGCCGGCGACGTGCTCGATGGCGAGGCGCCGATCGCGGCGGCCCTGGCGGAGTTGAAGAAGCAGGTTGCCGGCGCGGCGGTGACGCAGCGCCGTTAGGCGAGGGCGGAGCGCTTGCGGACATCCTCGCCGCAGCAGGAGTGACGTTGGTGGTGCGGGTGCGCTGAGCGATCGTTTCCCACGTTGCGTCGTTTCGCGGTCGCCGTGCTGGTCGCGGCCCCCGCATTGGCCTGGGCGACTTTCAAGCCCGTCAGGATCCTGGCGCCGACGCTCAACGGCGTCACCTGCGTTGCCCGTGTCTGCGTCGAGGATCCGTCCCGGCTCGACAGCGCCCGGAGGCTGCAACTGCAAGCAATGGCAGCGGTGGGTCGCAAGCTCGGTGCCCTGCGGCAAGCGCCCCTCACGGTGTTCTGCTCGACGCGGCGCTGTTACCGATCATTCGGTGGCGGCAAGGAACGGGGGGCGACGTTGTTCGACTGGGGGGTGATCCTCCCGCCCGAATCATGGGTCGCCCATATCGTGGAGCACGAGTACATCCACATGTTGCAGGCACAGCACCTTGGCCTGCACGCACGGGAACGGTCGCCTGCCTGGTTCAAGGAAGGCATGCCCTTTTTCATCAGCGATCCGCCGGCGCACGACGTGCCGGGCTATGCCCGTCCATACGTGGCCAGGTACCGGGCATGGGAACGGCGGGTGGGCCGCGAAAACGTCTGGCGGGCGTCCGGCGAACTCTAGCGATCGCGACCGCGTATCGATCCAGGTCGGCGGCTCATGCGCGATGGCGCCGCGCCGGCGGTGCGTTGACTCTCGCTATCGCGGTTTGGCCGGCAGCGGGAACGGGGTGACTACCTGCTCGCCGGTGGCGGCGTCGCGGATCGCGGCGGGGCCCCGGCGTTCGACCTGTTCGACGCGCAGCACGCTCTGCATCGGCAGGTGCAGCACGCGGGTATCGGCGAATTCCGAGCGCAGCTGTTCCTCGGTCGGATCGACCACCACGCCTTCGCGCACGTCGAACACCAGCTCGGCGACGTCGACGAAGCCCCACAGGTCCCCGCTGGCCACGCGACGCGCGTACAGCTCGTAGACCTTGCCGTGGTTGAGGAAGCTGACCTTGTAGAGCATCTTGGACATGGGCCGATTATACGGAGCAGGCCGCGGGCGGCCGGCGCGGTCGTCCCCTTTGGCTGGTGACATCGACGATTCCGCCCGGCCGCGGGAGCTTGGGGTCGCCGCGGGCCGCGCGGTCAGTAGCCCTGGCGCTTGCGCAGCCGGCGGGCGATGGCGCGCCGCGACAGCACCGCGAACGCCAGGCCGAACGCGAAGCCGGCGATATGCGCCCACCACGCCACCGCGCCGAAGGCCGGGCCGATGTAGGCGAACCCGACCTGCAAGGCCGCCCACAGGCCGATCAGCAGCGAGGCCGGTGCGCGCACGAACTCCAGGAACAGGCCCAGCGGCACCACCACGCCCAGCCGCGCGCGCGGGAACAGCGCCAGGTAGGCACCGATCACCGCGGACACCGCGCCGCTGGCGCCGATCACCAGCTGGTCCGGGGCGCCGATCGCCAGCACCGCGGTGAAATTGGCGAAGGCGCCTCCGACCAGGAACAGCAGCAGGAAACGCCAGGGTCCCATCGCCCGTTCCGCCGGCAGGCCGAAGATCAGCAGGAACACCAGGTTGCCGAGCAGGTGCGCCCAGTCGGCATGCAGGAACAGGGCCGTGACCAGGCGCAGCCAGTGGTCGCCATGCGACCAGGCGCGCAACAGGTCGTCGCGCGCCATCTCGCCACTGAGCGCGCCCCAGTCGTCCATCAATTGCCGCTGGGCACCCTCGGCGTGCGTGCTGGCCCACGCGAAGGCGAGCAGCAGGACGGCGAAAAGCAGCGGCGTGGCCCAGCGCAGGGCAGGCTGCGCGCGGGAGGGAATCGAGACGAACATCACGACCTCGTGCGGGAGTCGACACCATACCCATTCGTTGGCGCGGCGTCCGACATTCCAACCGCATGTTGCCGCTTTGGCATCGGTCCGAGGGGCCCCGGGCCACGTCCCTGCGAACGACCACACGCCACGGTATAGTTCGGCCGCACACCGGCGTGGCGGGAGCCAAGGGGCGGTGTGCGACCCGGACGGGTCCACCTGCTGGCTGCCTGGCGAGGTTGACCGGACCATTCGCTGCCCGACCCCTGCAAGGAGACGCATGGCGATGCAAGCACAGACCCGACTGATCCTACTGTCCGCACTCGCGCTGGGAATCCCGGCGGCGCTCGTCCAGGGTCCCGTGCATGCCGCGGGCTTCCAGCTCAAGGAAAACAGCGTCAAGGCGATGGGCCGCGCGTTCGCCGGGACCGCGGCCGCCCGGGGCGATGCCTCGGTGGTCGCCAACAACCCGGCGGCGATGGGGGGGTTCGGGCAGCGCACGGTGCAGGTCGACCTGACCGCGGTGGACGTCTCCGCGCAGTTCAGCGGCGGCGGCACGACCGCGTTCGGGACCCCGCTGGCCGGCGGGGACGGTGGCAATGCGGGCGACATCGCCGCGATTCCCGCGTTCTCCGCCATCTTCCCCATCGGCGACAGCGGCCTGACGATCGGTGCCATGGTCAGCGCGCCGTTCGGACTGAAGACCGAGTACGACCGCAACTGGGTCGGCCGCTACCACGCGGTCGAATCCGACCTGAAGGTGGTCGACCTGACCCTGTCCGCCTCCTACGACATCACCGACCGGTTCTCGGTCGGCCTGGGTTTCATCTACGAGCATGCCGAAGCCACCTTGTCCAATGCGATCGACTTCGGCGCCTCGCTGGCCGCAGGCGGCGTGCCGGGGTTCGCGCCGCAGTCGGCGGACGGTTTCGCCGAGGTCACGGGCGACGACAACGGCACCGGCTGGATCGCGGGCGTGCACTGGCGCCCGACGGACCGGCTGGCGATCGGCTATTCGCATCGTTCCGAGATCGACCACGACCTCGCGGGCACCGCCGACTTCACCGTGCCGGGCAACGTCGCCACCGTGCTGGCCGCCACCGGCCAGGCCGCCGCGTTCACCGACCAGGGCGCGGTCGCGCCGCTGACCAATCCCAGCATCGACACGCTCAGCGTCAGCTATGCCTTCAGCGACCGCTTCACCCTGATGGCCGACTGGTCGCGCACCGGCTGGAGCACGCTCGAGGACGTCACCATCTACCGCAGCAACGGCGCGGTGCTGAGCAACGAGGAGTTCAACTGGGCCGACACCAGCTTCTTCTCGGTGGGGGCCGAGTTCAAGGTCAGCGACGCGCTGACGCTGCGCGCCGGGCTGGCCCGCGACGAAACCCCGACCAACGACGCCAACCGCTCCCCGCGCCTGCCCGACCAGGACCGCGACTGGATTTCCGTGGGCCTGACCTGGACCGCCAGCGACGCGCTGGAGGTCAGCGGTGGCTACACCCACATCCGGTTGGACGACCCCACCATCAACGGCGTGGTCTCCTCCAGCGGCACCCGGCTCACCGGCAGGTACGACTCCGACGTCAACCTGTTCGGCATCGCGGCGCAGTACCGGTTCTGACGCACCTGGCTAGTAGGCGGAACGCGGAAAGGCGCGACCGCCCTTGTAGACGGTGACCACGCTGCGGATCGCGGCGATGTCCTCGAGGGGATTGGCCGCGAGGACGACCAGGTCGGCGACCTTGCCCGCCTCGATCGTGCCGTGCGTGTCCTCCAGCCCCGTCGCGCGCGCACCATTGAGCGTCGCCGCGGTGATGGCCTCGGCCGGGGTGAGGACGCCGCCCTCGACCAGACGCTCGATCTCGACCGTGACCGAGGGGAACGGGTCGTCGTCCTCGGTGAACCAGTCGGTGCCGGTGGAGAAGGCGACCCCTGCGCGATGCGCGGCCCTGGCGATCCCGGTCATCAGCGAGGGCGCGCAATTCCGGCCCTCGGGTCCGTCGTACGCCGAATAGGTCGCGTCCAGGATCGTGCCGCGGCGCGCCATCTCGGCGAACAGCGCCGACATCTCGGGGCTGCCGGGGTCGACCACGGTCGGATCGAAGCTCGGTCGCGGGTCGGCGGGCGGTTTCTGGTGGACATACGGGATGCTGGTCGACGGATCGAGGTCGGCGTCCTGCCATGCCAGCCAGCAGAGATGGGAGACGGCGTCGACGCCGGCACGGACCACTTCGATCGGGCGGTCGGGGAACACGGCGCCGTGGGCCCAGACCTGCAGGTCGCGGCGCCGGGCTGCGTCGGAGAGCCGGCGCATCACCGGTGCTTCGATCCCGACGTACAACTTGATGCCGGTCGCGCCGGTCATGGCGGCGCGGGCGACCGCCTGTTCGATGTCGGTGTCCGCGCTCGCCGTCTGCTGCCAGGGGGACGTGCCGCGTGCGTGCCCGATCGATGCGAGACCGATGCGCGCATCGAGCGCCATGAACGCCGGACCGGCGAACAGTGCGGAGTAATGGATCTCCGGTCCTTCGATGCGCCCGAGCAGGAGGTCGCGCTCGACGGCGGCCAGGAGGCGAGCGTCGCCCGCCATGTCACGGATCGTGGTCACGCCGGCGTACAGGAGCCGCCGCAAGTCCTTGTCCACCCGCGATCGCCCGCTCTTGAGGTCGACGGTGGTCAGGTGCGTGTGCGTCTCGAAGAAACCGGGGAGCAGGTAGCGCCCGCCCAGGTCCACGACCTCGGCACCCTCGGGCAACTGCGCGCCCTCCGGAAGCAACCCGAGGATGCGCCCGCCCTGCATGAGCACGGTCGTCGCCGGTTGCGCAGGACCGCCGCGGCCGTCGACGACCGTGGCATTGGCGAGCGCCACCACCGGATCGGGCGCTTCTGCGCGCGGCTGTGCGCCGCACGGCGCCGCGAGCAACGCGAGCAGCAAGAGCGCAAGGCCGTTCGGAATCGCTTTCATGGATTCGGTTCCTCCTGTCGCTAGACACGTGAGTGCTTGACGAATTCGGCCAGTGTCCATCGCAGCATGCGCGGCGCTAGACGCGAAACAGGGGATCGAAGGCCCTGGCGTGGAGGCGTGCGCTGACGTTCGCAGGCGCTAGCGGCTGCGAGCGTGGGCAGCGCCGACTCGTTCCGGCCCGCTGCAGCGCGGCGGGCGTTCGTTCGCGCACGAAGCAGTGCTTCGTGAACGCGCGTACTCGTTCCGGCCCGCCCAAGCAGGGCGGGAGTTCGCAGGCGCTACGCGGCAGTGCCGCGTGGGCAGCGCCTACTCGTTCCGGCCCGCTGCAGCGCGGCGGGCGTTCGCTCGCGCACGAAGCAGTGCTTCGTGAATGCGCTCACTCGTTCCGGCCCGCCCAAGCAGGGCGGGCGTTCGCAGGCGCTACGCGGCAGTGCCGCGTGGGCAGCGCCTACTCGTTCCGGCCCGCTGCAGCGCAGCGGGCGTTCGTTCGCGCACGAAGCAGTGCTTCGTGAACGCGCTCACTCACCCAGCGTCAGCAGGGACGCATTGCCGCCGGCGGCGGTGGTGTTGATGGTGACCGTCTTCTCGGTGGCGAAACGCGGCAGGTAGTGCGGGCCGCCGGCCTTGGGACCGGTGCCCGACAGGCGCTGGCCGCCGAAGGGCTGGACGCCGACCACGGCGCCGATCTGGTTGCGGTTGACGTAGACGTTGCCGACGCGGGCACGCGCGGCGATACGTTCGACGGTGTCGTCGATGCGCGAATGGATGCCCAGCGTCAGGCCGTACCCGGTGGAGTTGATCGCATCGATCACGGCGTCGAGCTCCTCGCCTTTCCAGCGGATCACGTGCAGGGCGGGCCCGAAGTTCTCGCGCTTGAGCTGCGACAGCGACTGCAGTTCCCATGCGCGCGGCGCGAAGTACGTGCCGTGCGCGGTGTCGTCGTCCATCGCCGCCTGTGCGATCAGCCGCGCCTCGCCGGCCATGCGTTCGGCGTGCGCCTCGAGCATCCGCAGCGCGTCCTCGTCGATGACCGGGCCGACGTCGGTGGACAGCAGGGCGGGGTCGCCGACCTTCAGCTCGGCCATGGCCCCGGTCAGCATGTCGATCACGTGGTCGGCGATGTCGTCCTGCACGAACAGCACCCGTGCGGCCGAGCAGCGCTGGCCCGCGGAAGTGAAGGCGGACGCCAGCGCATCCTTGACCAGCTGCTCGGGCAGGGCGGAAGAATCCGCGATCAGTGCATTCTGGCCACCGGTTTCGGCGATGAGGACGCCGATGGCGCCGTCGCGCGCGGCGAGGGCGCGATTGATCGCCAGCGCGGTCGCGTTGGAGCCGGTGAACACCACGCCGGAGACGCGCGGGTCGGAGGTCAGCGCCGCGCCGACGGTGGCGCCGTCGCCGGGGAGGAACTGGAGCACCTTGTCCGGGATGCCGGCCTCGTGCAGCAGCTTGACCGCGGCGAACCCGACCAGGTTGGTCTGTTCGGCCGGCTTGGCCAGCACGCTGTTGCCCGCGGCCAGCGCGGCAGCGACCTGGCCGACGAAGATCGCCAGCGGGAAGTTCCATGGCGAGATGCACGCGAACACGCCGCGCCCGGCGTGCTGCAGGGTATTGGTCTCGCCGGTGGGGCCGGGCAGCGGGTCGGGCACGAACAGCTTGCGCGCCTCGCCGGCGTAGTAGCGCAGGAAATCGACCGCCTCGCGCACCTCGGCGACGCCGTCGGGGATGGTCTTGCCGGCTTCCCGGGTGCACATGGCGATGTACTGCGGCATGCGCGCCTCGAGCAGGTCGGCGGCGCGTTCGAGCATGGCCGCGCGGGTATCGACGGGCGTGGCGTCCCAGCCGGGTTGCGCCTCGACGGCATTGCACAGCGCGCGTTCGATGGTGCCGGCGTCGGAGGATTGCCAGCGCCCCACCACCTGGCGGCGGTCGGCCGGGTTGGTCACCGGGACCTGCGCGCCGGAGGTCGATGCGCCGGGCACCAGCGGCATCGCCCGCCAGTCGGCTTCGATCGCGTCGACCTGCTTGGCGAGTGCGCGCAGCTGTTCGTCGTTGTTGAGGTTGATGCCCATGGAATTGTCTCGGTCGGCACTGCTGCCGGGAACGGCCTGCGCGCGGTAGAGCTGGCGCGGCAGGGGGATGCGCGGATGCGCGATGGACTCGAACCCGGCGACGACCTCGACCGGGTCGCGCACCAGTTCTTCGATGGCGATGGATTCGTCGGTGATGCGGTTGACGAAGCTGGAATTGGCGCCGTTCTCCAGCAGGCGGCGCACCAGGTAGGGCAGCAGGTCCTCGTGCGACCCGACCGGGGCATAGACGCGGCAGGGCACGTCGAGCCGGTCGGCGGGGATCACCTCGGCGTAGAGGTCGTCGCCCATGCCGTGCAGCTTCTGGAACTCGTAGTCGGGCTTCGTCCCGCCCGGGGCACCGGCGAACGCGTTCGCCGCCATGTGGTGGATCGCCGCGATCGTGTGCGCGTTGTGGGTGGCGAACATCGGGTACAGCGCGTCGGTCGCCGAGAGCATGCGCCGGGCGCAGGCGAGGTAGGACACGTCGGTATTGGGCTTGCGCGTGAACACCGGATAGCCGTCCAGGCCTTCGACCTGCGCGCGCTTGATCTCCGAATCCCAGTAAGCGCCCTTGACCAGGCGCACCGGGATGCGGCGGCCATGGCGGCGGGACAGGGCGATGACGTAGTCGATCACCGCCGGCGCGCGCTTCTGGTAGGCCTGCACCGCGAGGCCGCAACCTTCCCAGCCCGCCAGCGAGTCGTCGGCGAAGACCTGCGTGAACACGTCGAGCGAGACCTCGAGCCGGTCCGCCTCCTCGGCATCGATGGTGAAGCCGATGCCCTGCGCCTTGGCCAGCCGCGCCAGCTCCAGCACGCGCGGCGAGAGCTCGGCCAGCACGCGTGCGCGCTTGGCGTGCTCGTAGCGCGGGTGCAGGGCGGAGAGCTTCACCGAGATCGAAGGCGCCGCGAAATCGTCCGGGGCCTGGCCGCCGGGCACCCGCGTCGCCTTGCCGATGGCGTCGATCGCGCGGCGATAGGCCTCGAGGTAGCGCGCGGCGTCCTTGGCGGTGAGCGCCGCCTCGCCGAGCATGTCGAAGGAGTAGCGATAGGCCGCGTTGGTTCCCTTGCGCGCGCGGGTGAGCGCCTCGCCGATGCTGCGGCCCATCACGAACTGGTGGCCCATGATCCGCATCGCCTGCCGGACCGCCAGCCGGATCACCGGTTCGCCCATCCGCCCCACCAGGCGCTTGAAGGCGTTGTGGACGTCGCGCTTGGTGTCGTCGGCCAGGTCCACGAGGTGGCCGGTCAGCATCAGCCCCCAGGTGGAGGCGTTGACCAGCACCGAATCGCTCTGGCCCATGTGCCGCCGCCAATCGGCCTCGCCGAGCTTGTCGCGGATCAGGCGGTCGGCGTTGTCCTGGTCGGGGATGCGCAGCAGCGCTTCGGCCACGCACATCAGCAGCACGCCTTCCTGGCTGCCCAGATCGTACTGCCGCATGAAGGCCTCGATCGCGTCCTGGTCCTCGGCGTGGCGGCGGACCCGGCGCACCAGGTCCGTCGCGGTCGCCTGCACGGCGCTGCGCGCGGCGGGCGATAGTTGCGCCTCTGTCAGCAGTCCGCGCACGTGCGCGGCCTCGTCCACTGCCCAGGCAGCGGTGATGGCGGCGCGCAGCGGATCGGGCTGCTCCGGCAGCTCGGGCGAGAGAAGGTCGGTCACGGGAACCCGGTGGAGGTGGAAACGCGGTCCAGGGGCGCGATTCTAGCCGTTGCGCGCGCCGGGGGCCGCGATGCGGTGCGCCGGGGCGCTCCGGCTTGCCGGTAAAGCCCCGCGACCGCTACTATTTACGGGTTTTCGCGCCCCGAGCCACGGGTTCGCGGCCCGTACTCTGGTCAGGCGAACCCTGGTCGGGAGTGCTCCCACCGGGTGTGTTCCGCCGGGACCGTCCCGCCGAAGCCCACCGTAACGAATGTTTTCCCACCAACTTTCCAGTGAGCTGGCGGCCTGCGGGCCGCGACCGACGATCTTTGGGGTCCACGCGATGATGCAGGCGTCTTTCTTCCGGTCCATTCCCGCGCGCCTGGCGATGGCGGCGGCCTGCCTGGCGCCGATGCTGGCGTGGGCACAGTCCACCGACCCGGTGCGCTGGCAGCTGAATATGGGCCGCGGGGTCACCGCTTCGTCCAACCACGCCTACGAGGCGCACATGTTCGTGCTCTGGGTGTGCGTCGTGATCGGCGTCCTGGTCTTCGGCGCCATGGCCTACGCCATGTTCAGGTTCCGGAAGTCCAAGGGCGCGGTGGCCGCGCAGTTCAGCCACAACACCGTCGCCGAGATCATCTGGACCGTGGTGCCGGTGATCCTGCTGATCGTGATGGCGTGGCCGGCGACGGCCAAGCTGATCGCCATGTACGACACCCGCGATTCGGCGATGACGGTCAAGGTCACCGGTTACCAGTGGCTGTGGAAGTACGAGTACCTCGGCGAGGGCGTGGAGATCACCAGCCGCCTGGACCGCGACAGCGACCGCATCCGCCAGAACGGCGCGACCCCGGACGCCGCCGCCAACCCGCACTACCTGCTCGACGTGGACAACGCGCTGGTGCTGCCGGTCGACACCAAGATCCGCTTCGTGATCACCGCCGACGACGTCATCCACGCCTGGTGGGTGCCGGCGCTGGGCTGGAAGCAGGACGCGATCCCCGGGATCATCAACGAGGCTTGGACCGAGATCCGCGAGCCGGGCGTGTACCGCGGCCAGTGCGCCGAGCTCTGCGGCAAGGACCACGGCTTCATGCCCATCGTCGTGCGCGCGCTGCCCAAGGCCGAATACGCCAGCTGGCTGGCCGCGCGCAAGGCCGCGTCGGCGGCGCCGCGGGATCCGTCCGCGGTGACCGAGGGTGGTGCCGGCATCGGCCCGCGCCAGGTCGATCCCGACCTGGTCGAGGACGTGGTCGAAGGCGAGGAGCCGACCGTGCCCGGGGCCCTGGAGCCCGGGGACGACGATGCCGCGCCCGAGGCCACCACCGAATCCGACGCCGGCGCAGCCTGATCCTGCGACGCCCCGCGCGACACCAAACAGCATGACCGCGGCAGCACGCCGGTCAGACATCCCGAGGTAGGCCATGGCCACGTACACCCCCACCGCCGATTCGCACGACGCCCACGACGACCACCACGCGCCAGGGTTCGTGGAGCGTTGGTTCTTCTCCACGAACCACAAGGACATCGGCACGCTGTACCTGATCTTCAGCTTCGTCATGTTCGTCATCGGCGCGGCGATGAGCGTGGTCATCCGCACCGAGCTGACGGTCCCGGGCCTGCAGCACGTCAGTCCCGAATTCTTCAACCAGATGACCACCATGCACGCGCTGGTGATGATCTTCGGCGGGGTGATGCCGGCCTTCGTCGGCCTGGCGAACTGGATGGTGCCGCTGCAGATCGGCGCGCCTGACATGGCCCTGCCGCGGATGAACAACTGGTCCTTCTGGATCCTGCCGTTCGCCTTCACCATGCTGTTGCTGACGCTGTTCCTGCCCGGCGGCGGCCCCGCCGGCGGCTGGACGCTGTACCCGCCGCTGTCGATCCAGGGCGGCAGCAACGTCGCCTTCGTGATCTTCGCCATCCACATGATGGGCATCAGCTCGATCATGGGCGCGATCAACGTCATCGCCACCATCCTCAACATGCGCGCGCCCGGCGTGGACCTGCTGAAGATGCCGATCTTCTGCTGGTCCTGGCTGATCACGGCCTTCCTGCTGATCGCGGTGATGCCGGTCCTGGCCGGCGCGGTGACGATGCTGCTCACCGACAAGTTCTTCGCCACCAGCTTCTTCAACGCCGCCGGCGGCGGCGACCCGGTGATGTTCCAGCACATCTTCTGGTTCTTCGGCCATCCCGAGGTCTACATCATGATCCTGCCGGCGTTCGGGATCGTGTCGGAGATCCTGCCGACCTTCTCCCGCAAGCCGCTGTTCGGCTACCAGGCGATGGTCTACGCGATCGCCTCGATCGCCTTCCTGAGCTTCATCGTCTGGGCGCACCACATGTTCACGGTGGGCATGCCGCTGGGCGGCGAGCTGTACTTCATGTTCGCGACGATGCTCATCGCGGTGCCGACCGGGGTGAAGGTATTCAACTGGGTCAGCACCATGTGGAAGGGGTCGCTCAGCTTCGAATCGCCGATGCTGTGGGCGATCTCGTTCGTGATCCTGTTCACCATCGGCGGCTTCTCGGGGCTGATGCTCGCGATCGTCCCGGCCGACTTCCAGTACCACGACACCTACTTCGTGGTCGCGCACTTCCACTACGTGCTGGTCACCGGCGCCCTGTTCGCGATCATCGCCGCGGTCTACTACTGGTGGCCGAAGTGGACCGGGCGCATGTACAGCGAGTTCTGGGCCAAGGTCCACTTCTGGTGGTCGATGGTGTTCGTGAACCTGCTGTTCTTCCCGCAGCACTTCCTCGGCCTGGCGGGCATGCCGCGGCGCATCCCCGACTACAACGTGGTGTTCGCCGACTGGAACCTGATCAGCTCGATCGGTGCGTTCGGGATGTTCGTCACCCCGTTCCTGATGTTCGGGATCCTGTGGCACTCGCTGAAGCATGGTGCCCCGGCCAGGGCACGCTCCTGGGAAGGTGCGCGCGGGCTGGAGTGGACGCTGTCGTCGCCGCCGCCGCACCACAGCTTCACCACCCCGCCGGTGATCCGCGACGGCGACCTGGCGCACGGCGATTTCGTGCACCTGGACTACGACGAGAGCACGGCGCACGACGCGACCGCCGCCCACACCAATGTCCGCGAAGCCTGAACCGCCGGTCCAGATGACGGACGCCGACGCCCGCGCGCGCCGGCGCGGCGCCGTGCGCACCGCGCTGGTCGTCGGCGCCATCGCGGTGGCGATCTACATCGGTTTCATCCTGCTCGGGGTGTTCGGGCGATGAGCGGCCGCACGTCCGGGACCGTGAAGATGGTCGCCGTCGCCGTCGCGGCGTTCGCGTTCACCTTTTCGCTGGTGCCGCTGTACCGGATCGCCTGCCAGAAGGTGTTCGGCATCCGCCTCGACAACACCGCCGTGGATGCGTCGAAGATCGAAAGCGGGGAACGGCAGGCGCGGATGGTGACCGTGCAGTTCGACGGCGGGGTCAACTCGAAGCTGCCGTGGGCTTTCCACCCCAACGAGGCCTCGATGCGCGTGCGCGTCGGCGAGCAGTTCGCCACCACGTACTTCGCGCGCAACGAGAGCGACCGCGTGATCGTGGGCAGCGCGACGCCCTCGGTCGCCCCGGCGCGCGCCTCCGGCTACTTCAGCAAGACCGAATGCTTCTGCTTCACCGCGCAGACCCTGGCCGCGGGCGAAAGCCGCGACATGCCGGTGCGCTTCATCATCGACCCGTCGCTGCCCGACGACGTCAACACGATCACCTTGTCCTACACCTTCTTCAAGAACGACGAACTGACGGCGCGGGCCAATGCCCTGCCGCCGGCCGCGGGCAGCGCGACCCGCGCAGCGCCCTGACGCGACGACGCGACTCGCCGCGACCCACCCTTCGACCAGCGACGGAACCGACCCATGGCACAGGCCCACGCCGACACCCACGACAACAACATCTACTTCGTGCCGCACGGCAGCAGGTGGCCGGTGTTCGCGTCCGTCGCGCTGTTCGTGGCGATGTTCGGGCTCGCGAGCTGGCTCAACGAGGCGACCTGGGGACCGGCGATGTTCTTCGTCGGGTTGGTCGTGCTGCTCGGCATCCTGTTCAAGTGGTTCGCGGACGTGATCCTCGAGTCGGTCTCCGGCTACTACAACAAGCAGGTCGACACCTCGTTCCGCATGGGCATGGTGTGGTTCATCTTTTCCGAGGTGATGTTCTTCGCGGCCTTCTTCGGCGCCCTGTTCTACGCCCGCAACTATTCGCTGCCGTGGCTGGGCGGCGCCGGCGACGGCGTGATGACCAACAGCCTGCTGTGGGACGGCTTCAGCAATGCCTGGCCGAGCAGCGGGCCGGGCCAGGTCGGCGGCCATTTCCAGACGATCCCGGCATGGGGGCTGCCGCTGCTCAACACCCTGATCCTGCTGACCTCCGGCATCACCATCACCATCGCCCACCATGCGCTGCGCGCCGGCCACCGCGGCAAGCTGCTGGTCTTCCTGGGCCTCACGATCCTGCTCGGCTGCCTGTTCCTGTTCTTCCAGGTCGAGGAATACATCCACGCCTACCGTGACCTCAACCTCACGCTGGGCTCCGGCATCTACGGTTCCACCTTCTTCATGCTCACCGGCTTCCACGGCGCGCACGTCACGCTCGGCACGATCATGCTGATCATCATCTGGCTGCGTTGCGCCAAGGGCCATTTCAGCAAGAACGACCATTTCGCCTTCGAGGCCGTGGCGTGGTACTGGCACTTCGTGGACGTGGTGTGGCTGGGCCTGTTCCTGTTCGTTTACGTGCTCTGACGGGCGCGGCGAACGATTGCGGGAGCGGCCTGTAGTCGCCAGCCCTGCCTTCCGGCGGCGACCGCTGCCATCCGTGGCGCGACGATGCGGGCGCCGGAATGCCCGGCCCTGCAACCCTGGGATGAAGTGCATGCGGTCGCTCCGGGTCGCCATCGCGACGCGTGGCGACGCGGTCGTCCGGGGCGCTGCGAATGCCACGCCCGGCGCAGCCGAGCCGGCAGCGCATCGGCTAGCGCGTGGGATTCACCCCATGCGGCGTGACCCAGCCCATGTAGATGGCCAGGACCAGCAACAGGATGAGGGCCACCGACAACCCGATGCGCCTGGTCAGTGCATTCACCGTCCGGCTGGTCTGGCCCTTGTCCACCAGCATGTAGTACAGGCCGGCGCCGAGGTTCCAGAGGATGAGCACCAGGAACGCGATGATCAGCAAGGTCTTGAGCGAGTCGTTCATGGCGGCCTCCGGCGGCAGGCGATGAGGTGCGGGCGATGACGCGATTATCGCAGCCGCCGGGGCGGGCGACATGAGCCGCGCGCGCGACATGTTCCTGGGCTGGACCCTGGCCGTGGTGGCGATGGCCGTCTTCGCCGGGCTGGGCGCATGGCAGCTGGGACGCATGCAGCAGAAGCAGGCGATGCTCGATCGCGTGCAGCGCGTGCTGGAGGAACGGCGCCCCGTTTCGCTGGCGCTTGCCGGCGCCGCAGCGCAAGCGCGTGGCTACGACTGGGCGGTGGGCGAGGGACGTTTCGCGAATGCGCCGGCGGTGCTGCTCGACAACCAGCAGCGCGACGGCCGGTCCGGCGTGGTCGCCTACCGGCTGTTCCGCCCGGCGGGCGCCCATCCCTTGCTGGTCGAGCTGGGCTGGCTGCCGCTGGACGGGGCGCGCACCCTGCCCGTGGTCGAACGGCCGACCGACGTTTCGACCGTGCAAGGATTGCTGGCGCCGCCACCGGTGCACGGGATCGGCGAGGCGGTGGCCGTCGTGCAACCCGATGGCACCGTGCTCGCGACCGGCCTTGGGGCCGCGGGACTCCCTGCGGCACTCGGCCAGGCGGGCTTGCCGCCCCGCGTGCTCAAGCTCGATCCGGCCCTGCCGTTCGGGCATGCGCGCGACCTCGACATCCTGCCCAACACCTTGCCGCCGGAGCGCCATCTCGGCTACGCCGTGCAGTGGTTCGCGCTGTCACTGGCGGTGCTGGTGGTGGCCATCGTCCTCACCCTGCGCAAGGCACGCCCACGCCCATGAGTCCTTCCCATTCGCAACGCGCCCCCGCGAACGCCGGCCGCGACCGGCGCAACCGGTTCCTGCTCCTGCTGATCGCCGCGATCTTCCTCGGCAGTTTCGTCATCGCCGGCGCCCTGCGTTTCTCGGGGTGGCGGCCGGCGGGCATGAAGAACCACGGCGAGTTGCTGCAGCCGCCGGGCGACCTGCGCGACACGCAAGCCGTCCTCGCCGATGGCGGCGCCTATCCCTGGAATCCGGCCGGGCGCACCTGGCGGATCGCGCTCGCGCCGCCTGCGGGCTGCGCCGAGGCCTGCGTCGAACTGGCTGCAAGCCTGGACACGGTCTGGCAACTGTTCGGCCGCAACGCCGACCACGTGCACATCCTCTGGATCGGCACGCCCCCGCCCGATGCCAGGCGCAACAGCGCATGGCGGGTGTTGCAGCCGGATCCGGCGCTGATCGGCGGCTTGCCCAGGCACGCCGATGTCACGGGCGAGGCCGCGGGCGTGCCCGTCTACGTGGTCGATCCCAACGGCTTCGTGATCCTGCGCTACGCTCCGGGCTTCGATCCCGGCCACCTGCGCCAGGACATGGCCCGGCTGCTCAAGCTCAAATGATCCCTGCCCCCCGGAACCCCGGCGAGACCACGCATGCCACGCCGCAGCCCGGCTGGCATAAGCCGGCGGTGCACCGGCATTTCCATCGCATCGCCTGGCTGGCGGTGGCGCTGACCCTGGGCGTCGTGGTGTTCGGCGCCTTCGTGCGGCTGTCCGATGCCGGCCTGAGCTGTCCCGACTGGCCGACCTGCTACGGCCGCGCGACCTGGCCGCAGGCCTCGGCGGATGCCGCCGGCCACGCCGCGACGGCCATCCGCCCGTTCGAAACGCACAAGGCCTGGCGCGAGCAGGTCCATCGCCACCTGGCGGCGTTCCTCGGGTTGGTCGTGTTCTCGCTTGCGCTGCTGGCGGCGCGCAGGCGGCGGTGGGGCATCTCCCAGGTCGTCGCCGCAGCCGGGCTGGTGGCGCTGGCGATCCCGCTGTACATGCAGGGCGCGCACGGCGCCGCCACCGCGCTGGCGGTGCTGGGGGAAGCCATGCTGCTGTTCGCCGCCTTGCGCTGGTCAAACGTCGACCTGGCGCGCGCCGGCGCGCTGACGCTCGCGGTGATCGTGTTCCAGGCCCTGCTCGGCATGTGGACGGTCACCCTGCTGCTTAAGCCGATCGTGGTGATGGGACACCTGCTCGGCGGCTTGCTGACCTTCTCGCTGCTCAGCTGGATGGCGTGGCGGGCGACCGACGTGCCCATCCTCCGGGCCGATGCCGGCGCGTTGCGGCGCTGGCTTTGGCTTGCGCTGGGGGTGCTCGGCGTGCAGATCGCGCTCGGCGGCTGGGTCAGCGCGAACTACGCCGCATTGTCGTGCGGCGCCGGCAACTGGTCCGCGGGCAACTTCCCCAAGTGCGTCGGGCTGTGGGCGCCGCCCGCCGACTTCCGCGAGGGCTTCGTGCTCTGGCGCGGCGTGGGCGTGGACTACGAAGGCGGCGTGCTCGACGGTGCCTCGCGCATCGCGATCCAGCTCGCGCACCGGATGATGGCGGTGGTCGCTTTCGTCGTGCTGCTGGCGATGGCCATGCGGCTGCTGCGCACGCCCGACCTGCGCTTCTGGGGCGGCCTGCTCGGGGCGTTGACCGTGGCGCAGGTCGTGCTCGGCATCCTCAACGTCAAGCTGGCGCTGCCACTGGCCGTGGCGGTGATGCACAACGCCGGCGCGGCGCTGTTGCTGTTCGTGCTGGTGACCCTGCTGGCGCGCCTGCGCGACGTGCCGCGCGCGTGAGCGCCGCGTTCGGCCAGTACTGGGAGCTGACCAAGCCGCGCGTGGTGGCGCTGATCGTGTTCACGGCGCTGGTGGGCATGTTCCTGGCGGTGCCGGGCCTGCCGCCGCTGCGCCCGGCGCTGTTCGGCCTGCTCGGCATCTGGCTGGCGGCGGCCTCGGCGGCGGCGATCAACCACCTGATCGACCAGCGCATCGACAAGCTCATGGCGCGCACCGCGCAGCGCCCGCTGGCGACCGGCACGCTGAAGCCGGCGCAGGTGCTGGCGTTCGCGGTGTTCCTGGGCACCGCGTCGATGGCGATCCTGATCGCGCTGGTGAACCCGCTCACCGCGGCCCTGACCTTCGCCTCGCTGATCGGATACGCCATCGTCTACACCGGCTACCTCAAGCGCGCGACGCCGCAGAACATCGTCATCGGCGGCATCGCCGGCGCCGCGCCGCCGCTGCTGGGATGGGCTGCCGTCACCGGCATGAACAACGAGTGGGACTGGGCGCACGCGCTGTTGCTGGTGCTGATCATCTTCGTCTGGACCCCGCCGCATTTCTGGGCCCTGGCGATCTTCCGCCGCGACGACTACGCCCGCGCCCTGGTGCCGATGTTGCCGGTCACCCACGGCGTGACGTACACCCGCTGGCAGATCCTGCTGTACACCGTGCTGCTGCTGGTGGTGAGCGTCCTGCCCTGGGCCGCAGGCATGAGCGGCGTGTTCTACCTCGGCGGCGCGCTGGTGCTCGGCGTCGTCTTCCTCTGGCATGCCTGGAAGCTGCTCGACCCGCCCGACGAATTCTTCGCCATGCGGGTGTTCAACTATTCCATCGTCTACCTGATGGCGCTGTTCGCCTTCCTGCTCGTCGACCATTGGCTGCTGCCGTGGCTGCAGCCGGCGACGCCGTTCGAGTTGGTGCCGGTCCCGTAGCCCGCTTCGGCGTGGCGCGCGACCCCCCGTCCGCTTGCGGGGCGAAGCCGCATGGCCCGCGCGCCACGGGCGCGTCGGTGGCTGAGCGCCGATGCCGCTGGCCAGGGCCGGGGCGCGCAACGGGGATGAGGCTCGGGGTGCGTGGGCTTGAAGGTGTGCGGAGGGAAGGTTCGAAGCCCGTGCGCGGTGCGCTCGAACGCCGCTCCGTTATGCTGCCGGCATCGAGACCCAAGGTGCCGCCATGTCGATTGCGTTCCGCCTCTTCGTCCTGCTGGCCTGCCTGCTGCTTCCCATCGCGACCGCGACCGCACGGCAGGCGGCCGAAGCCGCGCCGCGCGAGACCCTCCTCACCGCCGACCGCCTCCTCGACGTCCGCAGCGGACGCATCCTGCGCGATGCGCACGTGCTGGTCCGCGACGGTCGCATCGTCGAAATCGGGCAGGGCGATGGCGCGTCCGCTGCCTCCGCCGGCGCGACGCGCATCGACCTGGGCGACATGACCCTGCTGCCCGGCCTGATCGACATGCACGTCCACCTCGACGGCGACCCGACCTACGGCGGCTATACCGGTCTGCAGTTCGGCGACCGTTTCTGGTCGATGCTGGCCGTACCCCATGCCGAACGCACGCTGATGGCCGGCTTCACCACGGTGCGCAACGTCGGCTCGGACGCCTGGAACGACGTGGGCCTGCGCCAGGCCATCGACGAAAGCAAGGTCGTAGGCCCGCGCATCGTCACCGCCGCGTCGTCGTTCGGCGCCACCGGCGGCCATTGCGACTCGACCTACTTCCCGCCGTCGATGGAGCAGAAGAACCCCTTCAGCGCCGACAGTCCCGAGGAGGCGCGCAAGTCCGTGCGTACCCTGCGCAAGTACGGCGCGCAGGTCATCAAGATATGCGCGACCGGCGGCGTGTTCTCGCGCAACACGGAGCCGGGGCAGCAGCAGATGTCGCTGGCGGAGATGCGGGCGGTCGCCGACGAGGCGCACCAGTGGGGCCTGAAGGTGGCCGCGCACGCGCACGGCGCCGCCGGCATCAAGGACGCCATCCGCGCCGGCATCGACACCATCGAGCACGCCAGCCTGATCGACGACGAGGGCATCGCGCTCGCAAGGAAGCACGGCACGTGGCTGTCGATGGACATCTACAACACCGACTACACCCAGGCCGAGGGCGCGAGGAACGGCGTGCTCGAGGACAACCTGCGCAAGGACCGCGAGATCGCCGAGTTGCAGCGCGAGAACTTCCGCAGGGCCCACGCCGCCGGCGTGCGTATGGTCTACGGCACCGACGCCGGCGTGTATCCGCACGGGCGCAACGGCGGCCAGTTCGCGGTGATGGTGCGCTACGGAATGACGCCACTGGAAGCCATCCGGTCCGCGACCGTGAACGCGGCCGAGGCGCTGGGGCGCAGCGATGTCGGCGTGCTGGAAGCCGGTCGTTACGCGGATCTCGTCGCGGTGCCCGGCGATCCCACGCAGGATGTGAGGCTCCTGGAGGCGGTGCCGTTCGTGATGAAGGGTGGGGCGGTGGTGAGGGAGGATGCTGAGACGCGCTAGTGATGGACAGTCGAGTGGATGGCGCCTACCACTTTTCACCCACGCTGGAATCAGTGGATCTCGCCCGCGTTCCAGCACGCTGCGTTGTCGATGCACGGAGGCTGCTGGCGTTTGCAGGCATCAGCTTTTCTCGGCAGGAAGCGATATCGATGTCAGCGGAAGCGAGACCACGAAGCGGCTGCCGCAACCGATGCCTGCGCTCGTCGCCAGCACGGTGCCGCCGTGGGCTTCGACCAGTTCGCGCACGATCGTTAGGCCCACGCCGATACCGCTATCGTTGAAGTCTCTGGCCTGGCTATCCTGCAGGAACTGCTCGAACACCCGCGGTAAGGTGTCGACCGCTATGCCGATGCCGTTGTCGGACACGGTGGTTACGACTACATCCTCGAGCACCTGGACTCCAAGCGCGATCTCGCCGCCTTCAGGGGTGTACTTTGATGCGTTGTCGAGAAGGTTGGTCAACACCTGCATCAGCCTGGTCGCATCGCCATAAACCGGCATCACCTGGTCCGGCACCTGCACGGAGAGCGATTGCCGACGCGCATCGAACCTCGGCCTGCAGCCGTCCACGGCATCGCCGAACAACTCGGCCATATCGAGGATCTCGGATTTCAGCCGCAGCTTTCCGGTGTTGACCCGCGCCAGGTCGAGCAGGTCGTCGACCATCCGGGCCATCCGCTCCACCTCCTGGTCGACAATGTGCCGCGCCTTCGCCGAGGCGGGCGCCTCGTCGGACTGTTGAATCGAGTTCGCCAGGCGGATCGATGCCAGCGGATTGCGCAGTTCGTGCGCGATCACCGCCAGGAATTCCTGCTGTTGGCCATGCGCACGGACAGCGGCCGCCTGCAACTGCTGCGCGCTGAGCGCCGCCAGGATCAGACGGCCGTTGGCCTCCTGTAGCTGCGAGTTCAGCAGCGTGTCGTGCGGCAAGCCGGGCGCGGTGGCCAGCGGCAGCGGCAGCGGTGACACCGTCTCCGGCGGCGTGCCGCCCACCTCATCCAGTACGCGGGCATCAAAGACCGCGCTGCCGCTGCTACTGCGCTTGGCGCGGTACATGGCGACATCCGCACGATCGATCAGCGTCTGGGCATCCTCGCCGTCGTCGGGATAGAAGCTGATCCCGATACTTGCCTCCAGCTGCAGGAGGTGTCGGCCGACGCGGCAGGGTGCGGCGAGTGCCGCGGTGGCCTTGTCCGCTACCTGCACGGCTACTGCAGGGCGATCGATCTCGCTCAGCAGGATCAGGAACTCGTCGCCGCCGTGTCGGCTCACCGTGTCGGTGGCGCGGACAGACGCGACGAGCCGTTGGCCGACGATACGCAATATGCGATCACCGGCTGCATGGCCGAGGGTGTCATTGACCTGCTTGAAATTGTCCAGGTCCAGGAAGAGCATCGCCAGGCGAACCTTGTGACGCCGGGCATGCTCGATCGCCTGCGCCAGCCGATCGAGCAGGAGGAGACGGTTGGGCAGCGCGGTCAGCGGATCATGCTCGGACGGTCGCAGCGCTTCTTCAAACGCCTTTGCAGCACGGTCGGCAACGCTCTGTGCGTGCACCATCGCCAGCACCAGCCGCTCATTGGCCTCGATCAACTGCGCGCTGCGCATGCCGCCCAGACCTTTCGCCGCCTGGGCAACCTCGCCCTGCAGCCTGGCCAGAACCGCGCGCTCGTCGTCGGTGCGTTCGTGCAATCGGGACAGCTCCCGGGCGGCTGTGGTCGCGTCGGAGACGTTGGCGTCGGTCAATGTGGCGATGGACTTATCCATCGTCGGCGGTGGTGTCCAGTTCGACGTGAACGTCCCGCTCTTTGCGAGTCGGGCGGCCGCCGAGAAGGCCTTCGAAGTCGTCGAGCCTGTCGCCGATACGGATTCCATCGCCATCGATGGTGTATTCGCGCAGGTCGTTGGAGTGCTGGCTGGCGCGAACCTTGACCACGGCTATCATCCGCAGCAGCCGGCTATCGACTTCGATATAGCGCTGCACGATGATCGCGTCGGTCATGAACGCGGTTCCGTACGGGCTGAAACGCAGGTCCGTGTAGCGGTCCTCGAGCTCCGATGTCATCAGCACGGTCACCCCGGTCGCCGCGAGGGTGGCAAGCATGCGGCCGAGATTCTGGCGGAAGTCCTTGTGGAAGGTTGGCGCCAGTGCCAGCTCGAATCCCGACAGGGAGTCGATGACGACACGGGTGGCCTTGAGCCGCTCGATCTCGCGTAGCAGCAGCAACAGCACCTCGCCCATCGACAGGTCGGGCGCGCGGCTGTCGACCAGACCGACGCGATCGCCGTCGATCAGTTCGACGATGGTTCGGTCGCGCGAGCGGTTGGGGGACTGCTCGAAGGTCGCGATCACCCCGGTCTCGCCGTTGCGCGCGCCCGCGGCCAGGAATGCCGCCGCCAGTACACTCTTGCCCGAACCGGATGGCCCGGCGACCAGCAGCGAGTAGCCGAGAGGCAGACCGCCGCCCAGCATTTCGTCCAGGTGTGGCACGCCCATGGCAAGGCGGCGGGCGATCGGTGCAGGGTCTGCGGCAGCGACTGCCGATGCGTGCGCGAGTACCTGAGTCGGCGCCGGCGCCGGCGGAAACACCTGGATGCCGTCGGAGTCGATGCGAAAAGTGTGCCGCCCCGGCAGTGTCGCCTGGCCGCGCATCTTCATGATCTCGATCTTGCGCACCATCGAATCGCGATCGACGCTCTGCCGCAGCCAGATCAGCCCGTCGGCCACGGTGAACACCGGATTGTTGTCGCTTTCGCCGAAGTATTCGCCGATCAGGAAGGTGGTCGCCTGCCAGCTGGTCATCAACATGCCGAGCTGCTGCACGAACTGCTGCACCGCGTTGTGACCGTTGTTGGCGGCGGTGCCAGCCAGTACGACCGATCGGAACGAGTCGACGAACACGAACGAGGGGTCGTGGGCCTCGACCTCGGTGGTGATCCGTTTCAGGACCTCCGACAGGTCGCCACTGCCGATGTCGTCCATCAGGCTGATAAACCTCACCGAACGGTTGAGCGCGGCATTGTCGAAAAAAGCGAACTGCTGCTGGTAGCGCAACATCTTCAGCGGCGGCTCGCCAAGCACTGTGAAATACAGCGCCGGGCGCTCGGGGCTGGCCAGGGCGAACATCATCTGATGCGCCAGCGTCGTCTTGCCGCACCCCGGCGGCCCGGCAATGATGTTGAATGAAAATTCGGGTAGCCCCCCGCCGAGTGCGTCGTCCAGGCCGGGCACACCGGTCGCGAGGCGTTGAATGGTGACTGGGTTGCTCATGAAGACGTGTCCTGTGCGGGCGAGCCGCCTGAAAGATGGGGTCGCACGTTGTGGAGCAGCTGCTCAGTCAATGCCGGTCCAAGCAGGCTGGCCAGCAGTTCGTACAAGGTTTGCAGGAGCTCGCTGCCGCCGGCAGCGGCCTGTCCCGCGGGTTGCCCGGCAAGGACGGAAGTCAACGCCGCGAAATCGATCTGCGTCGAGGCACCGTCGCGCAGTTCCTCGATCCACGGGTGTCGCGTCGCCACCACGTACACGCAGCGTCCGTACAGGGCGGCGACACCGCGCTGGCCGAGCACCGGGCGCAGTGCCCCGTCGATCTCGTGCCAAGCCGCCACCACTGCATCGGCAACGGCATCCGCTCCGGCGCCTGCTGCGACCTGTTGCGCCAGGATGCTATCGATCCCCGTGCGATCCTCTGAATCCACCAACCTGGCTCCCAGTGCTCACGACCATGCATCGGCCGTGGCAGGCGCTTGCAACAGCTATTGATAGTGCGCCATCTGTGAGTATTTCTACGTGAATGGAGGCAAGCAGCCGGCCCTGCTGGCGGTCACGCCGGTTGCGATGGCGTGCACAGCGCTTCAACGCACAGGAGAAGGTATCGCCCAGAGGCAGGGAAAGGTGCCAAAAAAGGGCGCCAATGGCGATTGCCTTAGCGCAATAGCAGCACCGCGATCTGGCAACTCCGCAGAACCTGCGTCGTTGTACTCCCCAAGATCAGGCTGCGGATGCGGGAATGGCCGTAGGCGCCCATGACCAGCAGGTCGATCTTGCGTTCGGTCACCTGCTGCGCGATCAGCGTGTCTGGCGTGCCGGGCAGGCATTCGACGATGGGGTCGAAGCCGGCGGCCTGCAGTTGGGTGCGGGCCCAGTCGAGGTGCGCATCTGCAGCGACGTTCGCTTCGCCGACCATCAGCACGTGGGCCTCGAGTCCCTGCAGCAGCGGGCTGGCACCGACCATCTCCACGCACTTGCGCGTGGTGGCGCTGCCGTCGAATGCGATGAGGAAACGTTCGACCGGCTTGAAGGCGCGCGCGGCGACCAGCACCGGGCGGTGCACGGCGCGGACCACGCGCTCGAGGTTGCTGCCGAGGTGGCCGCTGGCGAAATCGGCGTGTTCGCCGCGCTTGCCGAGCACGAACAGGCGGACGCCGGGCTCGAGTTCGAGCAGGCTCTCGAGCAGGGTGCCGTGGCGCTGGCGTGTCCCGGCCGGGATGCCGTGCGATTCGGCGACCTGCGCACGCGCGGCGTCGAGCAGTGCGCGGCCTTGTCGCTGCGCGAGCTTGCCGCGCTGCTCGTCCACCGCCGCGAGCTGGTCGAGCAGCGTGTCCTGCGCGCCCAGGGCGAGGTTGCCGCTGAGATCGGTGGTGGCCGGCTTGCCGTGGACGTGGTCGATGGCGTGCAGCAGCTCCAGCGGCGCCGCCATCCGGGTGGCGGCCCAGGCGGCGTACCGCGCCACGCTGGTGGCGTAGTGCGACGGATCGATCGCGGCCAGTACCCGGCCGTCGGCGTGGATCAAGGGGGCGGCGTCGTGGCTCATCGCGGGGTCCTCAGTGTCCGTCCATCAGGCGTTCGGCGTCGGGTTTGTCGTGCACGCCAAGGCGGTCGACGAGGGTCGCGCTGGCGTCGTTGAGCCCGATGACCTCGACCTCGGTGCCTTCGCGGCGGAACTTCAGCACCACCTTGTCGAGCGCGCCGACCGCGCTCAGGTCCCAGAAATGCGCGGCGGTGACGTCGATGCGCACGCGCTGCAGCACTTCCCTGAAGTCGAATCCGGCGACGAAGGTTTCGGCAGAGGCGAAGAACACCTGACCCGTCACTACATAGGTGCGCGCGCTGGCGTCGGCGCTTGCGGTCGAACCGATGTGCAACACCCGCCCGACCTTGCGCGCGAAGAACAGCGCCGACAGCAGCACGCCGGTGAACACGCCCTTCGCCAGGTCGTGGGTGAACACGGTGACCACCACGGTGCCGAGCATGACGATGCTCGACGTGGTCGGGTGCGTGCGCAGCTGCCTGATCGACGACCAGCTGAAGGTACCGATCGAGACCATGATCATCACCGCCACCAGCGCCGCCATCGGGATCAGCGCCACCCACTGGCTTGCGTACACCACCAGCAGCAACAGCACGCCGCCGGCCACCAGCGTCGACAACCGGCCACGACCGCCAGACTTCACGTTGATCACCGACTGCCCGATCATGGCGCAGCCGGCCATGCCGCCGAGCATGCCGGCGGCGATGTTGGCCACGCCCTGGCCCGCGCACTCGCGGTTCTTGTCGCTGGGCGTGTCGGTGAGATCGTCGACGATCTGCGCGGTCAGCAGCGACTCCAGCAGGCCGACCACCGCCAGCGTCGCCGACACCGGCAGGATGATCCACAGCGTCTCCAGCGTCAGCGGCACCTCGGGGAACAGGAACACCGGCAGGCTGTCGGGCAGCGCGCCCATGTCGCCGACGGTGCGGATGTCGAGCTGGAGGGCGATCGCCACCGCGGTCAGCAGCACGATGGCGACCAGCGGCGACGGGATCGAACGCGTGAGCCGCGGGAACAGGTAGATGATCGCCAGCCCCGCCGCGGTCATCGCGTACACCGTCCAGGGCACGTTGGTCAGCTCGGGCAGCTGCGCCATGAAGATCAGGATGGCGAGCGCATTGACAAAGCCGGTGATCACCGAGCGCGAGACGAAGCGCATCAGGCTGCCGAGCTTCAATGCTCCGGCGACGATCTGCAGCACGCCGGTGAGCAGGGTGGCGGCAAGCAGGTACTGCAGGCCGTGGTCCTTCACCAAGCCGACCATCAGCAGCGCCATCGCGCCGGTCGCGGCCGAGATCATGCCGGGCCGCCCGCCTGTGAACGCGATCACCACCGCGATGCAGAACGAGGCGTAGAGCCCGACCTTGGGATCGACCCCGGCGATGATCGAGAACGCGATCGCCTCCGGGATCAGCGCCAGCGCGACCACGAGGCCGGCGAGCACGTCGCCGCGGATGTTGCCCAGCCAGTCCTGGCGCAGGCGGGAGACGAGATTCAAGGCGGTGGTTCCGGGACCGGGACGGGCCCGGGAAGAGCGAAGGATCACCTGCGGCCGGGACGGTGCGTGGGCGGGGCAGGGGCGAGGCACCGGCGCGAATGGGAGGCCGGAAGCGGGTCCGGCATCGGCGCTGGTCGCGCGAGGCGGGCAGGCATTGTAGCCGAGCGGCCCCGCGGGCCGCGTTCCACGCGCCAGTGACGGCCTCCCGGTCGATCGATCATGCGTGCGCCGCTTCCGGCCCGCCCCGCTTTTCCACGGAAGGAAACCGCGCCGTGCCGCCGCCCTCTTGCGGAGGGCGGGCTGCATGGAAGTCCGGCTAGCGGCGATCGCCTAGCAGGTGCTGCCGCCAGAACAGCATCGTCGCCGCGGTGAAGTAGTCGCTGTTGGCTTTCTTGCGGAAGCCGTGGCCCTCGTCGGTGTACAGCAGGTACCACACCGGTTGGCCGTTGCCGCGGACGGCCTTGACGATCTGCTCGGCTTCCGTCCAGGGCACGCGGGGATCGTTCTTGCCCTGGGCGACGAACAGCGGCGCGGAGATCTTGCCAGCGTTGTTGAGCGGGGAAATGCGCTCGAACACCGCCTGCATCGCCGGATCGCGCTCGTCGCCGTACTCGACGCGGCGCAGGTCGCGGCGGTAGTCCTCGGTGTTCTTGAGGAAGGTGCCGAAGTGGGAGATGCCGACGATGTCGACGCCGGCGCGGATGCGCTCGGGATAGTTGGTCATCGTCGCCAGCACCATGTAGCCGCCGTAGCTGCCGCCGTAGACGCCGACGCGGTCGGCGTCGAGTTCGGGTTGGGCGGCGATCCAGTCGAGCAACGCGCCGATGTCCTTGACCGAATCCTCGCGCTTCCCGGCGTTGTCGAGTTGCAGGTAGCCCTTGCCGTAGCCCGACGATCCGCGCACGTTTGGCACCAGCACCGCCACGCCAAGCTCGTTGGCCAGGTATTGCGTGGTGGGACTGAAGCCGGGCTGCGCCTGGGCCTCCGGACCACCGTGGATCTGGATCACCACCGGGTACTTGCCGCCCGGCGGCGCCTTCGCGGGCTTGTAGTAGAACGCGGGGATCGTGCGCGGCTTGCCGTCGACCTGGTCGAAGGTCGGGAAGCGGACCAGCGTTGGCGCGACGAAGCTGGCCGTGTCCAGCCCACCGACCTCGCTCTGCGTCCAGCGGGCCAGCCTGGCGCTCGCCAACTCGATCACATGGATGTCGCTGGGGGAGGTCGCGGTGTTGAGGGTCACCGCCAGCCGTTTGCCGTCGGGCGAGAACGCGAGCCCGCCGATCAGGCCCACCGGCAACTCGGGCAGCCGGATTTCGCGGTGCCCCGGCAATGCCAGCACGTGCAGGCGGTTGATGCCGTCCTCGTTGCTGACGAAGGCCAGGTGCTTGCCGTCGTCGGCGATGCTGAAGGCGTCGACGTCCCAGGGAATGTCGCCGCTGAGTTCGACCGGCGGCTTGCCGCTGGCCGGGTCGTGGTGGCGCAGGGTCTGGAATTCGCTGTCGCGGCCACCGACGGGTTCGTCGGAGACGTAGTACACGGCGCGGCCGTCCGGCGCGTAGCGGAAGCCGCCGAACGCGGCCTTGCCGCCGTCGACGGGGAACAGGGTCAGCTTGCCGCTGGCCAGGTCCACTTCGCCCGGATAGGACTCGTTGATCGAGACGTACCTGGTCACCAGCAGGCGCTTGCCGTCGGGGGAGAAGTCCAGGGCGCCCCAGGTGCCGCCCTCGGCCAGCACGGGCCGGGTCACCCCGGTCCGCGTGTCGCGGATCCAGATGTCGCGGTCGGTGCCGTTGCGCGAAGTACTCGAATACGCCATCAGCCCGCCGTCGCGGCTGATCACCGTGCCGCCGTTCTGGCTGCGCTTGCCGTCGGTGAGCAGGGTCGTGGTGCGGGTCGCGGTGTCGAACCAGTACAGCTGCGAGAACTCGTCGCCACCCTTGTCCTTGCCGAAGACGAAACCGTCGCGCCAGGCGCCCGGGGGCGACACCGTCAGGCCGGACACCGGTTCGTCATGGAAGGTCAGCTGTTCGCGCATGCCCATCGGCGCGCACACCCGATGCGCCTGGCTGGTCTCGGCGAACCGGGTGCTCATCAGCAGGCATCGGTCGTCCAGCCATCCGGCGACGCTGGCGCCGCGGGTGTTCTGGTAGCGGTTGAGCGTCTCGACCAGGGTCGCCGGGATCTCCGGGATGTTCTCGCTGATGCGCGTCCCGACTTCCTTGCGGGCGACCGCCGGGCCGGCATCGGCGGCGGACGGACGCTGTTGGGCAGCCGCCTGCGTCGCGATGGCGAGCGTGAGCGCGGCGGTGAGGAACAAGGTCGGACGGTGCATGGAAGCTCTCCCCGGATCGGACGCCGAGCATAGCGTCCCGTGCATGCGGCACCTGCGCCGGAAGTCACGGTCCGGGCCAATCGGCGGAACTACCTGGGGCGGGCGGCACTCGCCAAGGCCCCCAATCGACCGCGCCACCGTGCCGTCCCGTCAGGGTCGCGGCGGATCAGACGGCGAATCGTCCCTGCAGCAGGCTGCGCAGTTCGGCCTTGTCGGCTTCATCGAGCCCCGACTCGCGCTGCTTGGCCTGCAGCTCGTCGATGCGTTGCTGCAGGGTCAGGCGGTCCAGCTGGGCCATGGCGTCCAGGAACGACTGCCGCCAGTGCGCGGCCTCCCCGGGGATCGACTGGCTGGCGAGCTTCTGCAGCGCCGCCACTTCCTCACGGCCTTCGAAATGCTCCAGCAGGGCGCCGGTGCGGATGTCGGGGCGCGCGCAGACCACCGCGACCAGCTCGGTGAGCAATTCCACGCCGGGCTGGCGCAGGGTGACGAAGCGATACGGCGGCTGCAGCTCCAGCGCGAGTTGCGGTTGCTGCAGCAGCAGCTCGATGGCGCTGCGGACCAGGCTGCGCTTGGGCGTGTTGCGATGCACCGCCGAACGCGCACGTTGCGTGGGCACGTGGGTCCCGGCACTGCTTGCGCGCGCGCCGATGCCGGTGAGTTCGGTCAGGCGTTGCTGCATCAGGTCGCCGAAGGCGCCGTCGGGGATCTGCGCCAGCAGCGGCTTCGCCCGTTCGGCCAGCCGCGCCTTGCCGTCGAGGGTGCCGAGGTTGATGCCGTCCGAGAGCCCATCGAAGAAGAACCGGGACAGGGGCGTGGCTTCCCGGAGCCGTGCCTCGAACCCGCCGGCGCCTTCATTGCGAACGATGGTGTCCGGATCCTCGCCCTCCGGAAGGAAGAGGAAGAACGCCTGCCGGCCGTCGCGCATGCGCGGCAGCACCGATTCCATCGCCTTGCCGGCGGCGCGACGACCGGCTTCGTCGCCGTCGAAGCAGAAGAAGACGTCCGGGGCGTTGCGGAACAGCAGCTCGGCGTGGTCGGGCGTGGTCGCGGTTCCGAGTGTGGCCACGGCCTGGGTGACGTCGTGCTGGAACAGCGCGACCACGTCCATGTAGCCCTCGACCACGACCAGGCGCTCGAGCTTCTGGTTGGCCTGCCGTGCCTGCCACAGGCCATAGAGTTCGCGGCCCTTGTGGAACAGCGCCGTCTCCGGCGAGTTGAGGTACTTCGGCGAGGCATCCTTGTCCAGCACGCGGCCGCCGAAGGCGATCACCCGGCCGCGCCGGTCGTGGATCGGGAACACCACGCGGTCGCGGAACTTGTCGTAGACGTGGCCCTTGTCGTTCTTCGACAGCAGCCCGGCGCGCTCGAGCAGGCCCAACCGGCGCGGGTCGGTGCCGAGCGCGTCCTTGAGCGCCGAGTAGCCATCGGGGGCGTATCCGATGGCGAACTGCGCGCGGGTGGCCTCGTCGACGCCACGCCCGTCGAGGTAGGCGCGCGCCTTGTCGCTGGTGGCCAGCTGGCGCTGGAAGAACTGCGCGGCGGCTTCGAGCGCGTTGAACAGGTCCTTGCTCTCCGGCCGCTCGTTCTGCTGGCGGGTCTCGCGCGGCACCTCGATGCCGGCGCGCCGGGCCAGTTCGTCGACCGCGTCGAGGAACTCCAGCCGGTCGTAGTTCATCAGGAAGCTGATCGCGGTGCCGTGCGCCTGGCAGCCGAAGCAGTGGTAGAACTGCTTGGTCGGCGACACCGTGAACGATGGCGAGCGCTCGTCGTGGAACGGGCAACGCGCCGAGTACTCCTTGCCCTGCCGCTTGAGCGGCACGCGCGCGTTGATCAGCTCGACGATGTCGGTGCGCGCGAGGAGATCGTCGATGAAGGCATCCGAGAGCCGGGCCATGTCAGCGGACCTGCGCCGTGATCGTGGCGGGGGCGTCGCCGGTTCGCAGATCGCGGCCGTGCGCAAGGCAGGCCCGCGACGCGTTCGTCGCTCGCCGGCTGCCTGCGGGGCGGGTCGCCTGTTCCATGGCGGCTACCTTGCCACGGCGCGCTTGCGCGCCCTGGATCGCCGGCGCGACTGTTCGATGCGCTCGTCGACCACGGCGGTGGCCAGCGCGCCGATGAACACGATGATGGCCGCGTAATACACCCAGAGCATGGTCAGCAGCAGGGCGCCCATCGCCCCGTAGGCGTTCGCCGTGGGGGCGCGCTGCAGGTACCAGGCGATGGCGGCGCGTCCGAGCAGGAACAGGGCCGCCGTCAGCGCACCGCCGCGCAGCGCGAGGTACCACCGCACCCGGCGGTCGGGCATGAAGTGGTACATGAAGGCGAAGGCCACCGCGTAGACCACGAACGAGGCGAGGTGGGCGGCCGTCGGCAGCAGCCAGTCGATGCGGGCGAACAACGCGTCCAGCGCCGTGGTGACCGCCATCGAGACCAGGAGCAGGAAGCCCAGCGCCAGCAGCACGCCGAACGACAGCACGCGCTTGCGCAGCCACGCCCAGATGTTCTCGAGCCGGGTGGCGTCGGTGCGGAAGATCAGGTTGAGCACGTCCTGCAGCTTGGCGAACACCGCGGTGGCGCCCACCAGCAGCAGCGCGATGCTCCACCACCCGGCGATCGAGCCGGTGTCGGGCCGGGTCGCCGCGTTGTCGATGATGGTGCGCGCGACGGTCTCGGCTTCGGGCCCGACCAGCAGCCGCACCTGGAGCACCACCAGCTCCTGCGCCCCGGATCCGGACGAGGCGGTCAGCCACAGCAGCAGCAGGATCAGCGGACCCAGGGACAGCGCCGCGTAGAAGGCCAGCGCCGCGGCCTGGCCGACGAGATCGGCGTCGAGGAAGCGCCGCAGCATCGCCATGGGCAGGCTGCCCTGGGCGCGACGGACCAGGGTCTCCACCCGGCGCGGCGGCGGGGCGCCGTCGGCGGTGGTGACGGAGGCGGGCTCGGTCGGGTCGATGCGGTCGAGCACGTCGGGCTTGCTGCCCTTGCGCTGCGCGGGCTTTCGCCTGGATGTCCTTGCGGGCTTGCGGGGCGTCATGGCGACCGCGATTGTCGCAGCAATCCCCGCCCGGGGACCGCGCATGCGGCCGCCGGCGCGCGGGCCGCAGGCCCGGGCATCAGGCCTTGGACAAACGCTGCTTGACCAGGGCCGACACCTGGCCCATGTCGGCTTGCCCGGCCAGTTGCGGCTTCAGGACGCCCATCAGCTTGCCCATGTCGGCGGGACCGGTCGCCCCGGTCTGCGCGACGGCAGCATCGATCTCGGCCAGGATCCCGGCCTCGCCCAGCTTCTCCGGCAGGTAGGCCTCGATCACCGCGATTTCGGCACGCTCCACCTCGGCCAGGTCCTCGCGTCCGGCCCCGGTGTACTGCGCCACCGAGTCCTTGCGCTGCTTGACCATCTTCTCCAGCACCGCGAGCACGGCGGCATCGTCGAGCTCCGTGCGTTCGTCGACCTCGCGCTGCTTGATGGCGGCATTGACCAGCCGGATCACGCCCAGCCGGTCCTTGTCGCCGGACTTCATCGCGGCCTTCATGTCGTCGGTGAGGCGTTGCTTGAGGCTCATCGGGTGCTCCGGGGGTTGGCCGCGGTCGCGGCGGCGGGGAAGGGTGGCGGGGATCAGTGGGCCAGAAACACGAAAAGCCGGCGACGCTTGCGCGCGGCCGGCTTCGAGGGCCCCGGGGTGGGCGTCAGCCCACCGGGCTCAGTACAGGCGCTGGCGCTTGGTGACGTCGCGCGAGGTACGGCGGGTCTGGCGCTTCACCGCGGCGGCGGCCTTGCGCTTGCGCTCCTGGGTCGGCTTCTCGTAGAACTCGCGCTTGCGGGTTTCGGCGAGGACGCCGGCCTTCTCGCAGGTGCGCTTGAAGCGGCGCAGCGCAAACTCGAAGGGCTCGTTTTCGCGGACTTTGACGCTTGGCATGGAATCTCCGGATCGATAGGTCACCGGGGCCTTCCCTCCGGCGAGCCGCGTATGATAGCGGTTCCCAACGCAACGGTGCAAGCAAGCGCCGGCCCGGGCGCGCCAGCCAGGCGCCCGCCGACGCCGTCCCCCATGCGCATCCTCGGCATCGAAACCAGCTGCGACGAGACCGGCGTGGCCGTCTACGACACCTCCCGGGCCGGGAGCGCGGGCCTGCGCGCCCATGCCGTCTACAGCCAGGTCGCCCTGCACGCCGAGTACGGCGGCGTGGTGCCCGAGCTGGCCAGCCGCGACCATGTCCGCAAGCTGCTGCCCCTGGTGCGCCAGACCCTGGCCGGGGCCGGGCTGGGGGTCGGGGACCTCGACGGGGTCGCCTACACCGCCGGCCCGGGACTGGTCGGCGCGTTGCTGGTCGGCGCCGGGGTGGCGCGATCGCTGGCCTGGGCGCTGGACGTACCGGCCATCGGCGTCCACCACATGGAGGGCCACCTGCTGGCGCCCTTGATGGAGGATCCCGATCCCGTCCACGGCAGCCCGGAGCCGCCTTTCGTGGCCCTGCTGGTCTCCGGTGGCCACACCCAGCTGGTGGCGGTCGAGGCCATCGGCCGCTACCGCCTGCTCGGCGAGACGCTCGACGACGCGGCCGGCGAAGCCTTCGACAAGACCGCGAAGCTGATGGGCCTGCCGTATCCGGGTGGGCCGCAACTGGCGGCCCTGGCCGAAACCGGCGCACCGGGCGCGTACCGGTTCTCCCGGCCGATGACCGATCGCCCCGGCCTGGATTTCAGCTTCAGCGGACTCAAGACGCAGGTGATGCTGGCCTGGCGCGACAGCGACCAGTCCGACGCCACGCGCGCGGACATCGCCCGCGGCTTCGAGGATGCGGTGGTGGAGACGCTGGCGATCAAGTGCGAACGGGCGCTGGACGCGGCCGGCTGCGGGACCCTGATCGTCGCCGGCGGGGTCGGGGCCAACAAGCGCCTGCGGGCGCGGCTCCACGAGATGGCGGCCACGCGCGGCGGCCGGGTGTGCTTCCCGCGCATGGAGCTGTGCACCGACAACGGCGCGATGATCGCCTACGCCGGCGCCCTGCGGCTCCAGGCCGGGCAGCACGACGACGCCAGCGTGCACGTGGCGCCGCGCTGGGACATGGCGCTGCTGCCGGCGATCGCATGTTAGGCGTCACAGGAACCCTCCCTAGCGGCCCACCACGCAGGTACGACATGCCCGATACCTATCCGCACATCCTCCGCAAAACCGAAATTGATGCAGCGGAGTTTTCTTTCTCGCACCCGTGGAACCCGAAGTCAGGAATCGTCGGGACGATGATGGGACGCCTGGCTGGTCTCGAGCGAACCGGCGTCAGTCTCGTCAGACTCCCTCCGGGCAAGGAGTCTTTCGCCTACCACATGCACCATCGGGAGGAAGAGTGGGTTTATGTGCTTTCGGGAAAAGCGGTTACGACGATCGATGGTCAGGAGTACGTACTAGACGAGGGTGACTTCGTGGCCTTCCCCACCCCGTCGGTCGCCCACATCATGGCCAACCGCACCGATCAAGAACTAACCTACCTGATGGGTGGCGAGAACTTGCCTGACGAAGTGGCCGACTTCCCAACGCTCGACCGGCGGATGGTCAAGCTCAACAACGAACTCAGTATCTACAAGCTGTCCGATGGTCAGCCGTTCTTCGAAGGTGACGCCTGACCATTCGTTCTAGCCGAACCCGCATCGGCGCGGCGCCTAAGCGCCTGCCTTCGGCTATATTGCGCCCAGTCGCCGCCCCGATTCCGGGCGGCCTAACTCAGGTGATGTCGCCCGCAGGCGAGCGGTGCGCGGGCGCGCCGCTCCTACAATGAGCGCCTGCGAGACGGGGACGGACATGGGCCAGGGCAACGACGACAACGCGCGCGCCGACATGGTGTTCATCGAGGGCCTCGAGATCGAGGCGCTGATCGGCATCTACGACTGGGAACGGCGCATCCGCCAGCCCCTGCGCTTCGACCTGGAAATGGAATTCGACAATCGCAAGCCGGCCGCGAGCGACGCCATCGCCGATACCCTGGACTACAAGGCGGTGAGCAAGCGCCTGATCGAGTACGTCTCGCAATCGGGTTTCGGACTGGTGGAGACGCTGGCCGAGCGCTGCGCGGAGCTGGTGCTGCGCGAGTTCGACGTCGCGCGCGTGCGGCTGAAGCTGTCCAAGCCCGGCGCGGTGCGTGGCGCGCGCGCGGTCGGCGTGGCCATCGAACGCAGGCGGTCTGGCGCGGGTTGATGCGCGCGGGTCGCGACGGGCGGCCGATCGGACGCATCGACTAGACTTCGGGCGATGCAGGGCTTCCTCGACGAACTTCCGAACGCGTTCCCGGGCGGGATCGCCGCCGAATCCTGGTGGATCCTCGGCGCGATCGTGCTGGTGGCGCTGGTCGTGGGCTGGATCACGCACCGCGTGTTGCCGCGGCTGGCGCGCAGGCTGGTCGAGGCTTCGGACACGCAGTGGGACGACGCCATGCTGGAGCACGGCGTGCTGCGCCAGCTTGCGCACCTCGCGCCGGTGCTGGTGCTGTACCTGGGCATCGATGCGATCCCCGGTCTGGCCGATGCGCACGTGGACCTGGTGCGCAAGGGGCTGCTGCTGGCCATCGTGTATTTCGTCGCGCGCACGCTGAGCCGGTTCCTGTCGGCCTGCAATGACATGTACACCAACCACGGCGGCACGCGCCGCCGCCCGATCAAGGGCTACGTCCAGCTCGGCAAGCTGGTCGTGTACCTGGTGGCGTTGATCCTGGGGGTGGCGATCCTGATCGAGCGATCGCCGCTGCTGCTGCTGTCGGGCATCGGTGCGCTGGGCGCGGTGCTGATGCTGGTGTTCAAGGACACCATCCTGTCGCTGGTGGCCAGCGTGCAGATCGCGTCCAACGACCTGCTGCGCATCGGCGACTGGATCGAGATGCCGTCGCTGGGCGTGGACGGCGACGTGGTCGACATCGCCCTGCATACGGTCAAGGTTCAGAACTTCGACAAGACCATCGTCACCATCCCGACCCACCGCCTGATCGACGACAGCTTCAAGAACTGGCGCGGCATGCAGGACGCCGGCGCCCGCCGCATCAAGCGGGCGCTCAACCTCGACCAGACCTCGGTGCATTTCCTCGACGCAGACGAGCGCCAGCGCCTGTCGCGATTCGGCCTGCTCGACGACCATTTCCAGCGGATGCGCGAGCGGCTGGAGGAGTGGAACGCCGAATTGGCCGACAGCGACCCGGTCAACACCCACCGCCTGACCAACATCGGCTGCTTCCGCGCCTACGTCGCCGCCTACCTGCAGGCCAACCCGCGCATCGACACGGACAAGACCCTGATGGTGCGGCAATTGGCGCCCTCGGCGACCGGTTTGCCGCTCGAGCTGTATTGCTTCGCGGGGACCACGAACTGGAGCGAGTACGAGGACATCCAGGCGGACATCTTCGACCACCTGCTCGCGATCCTTCCGGAATTCGGCCTGTCCCTGTTCCAGCAGCCCACGGGCTTCGACCTCGCCCGCCTGGCCCCGTCGCGCGAGGCGCCACGCGACGAAGCGCAGCAGGACGGCAGGCGGGAAACACCGGAAGACCCGGCGTAGGCCATGGCGCGCGCCTGCCTCAGCCTCGGCAGCAACGTCTCGCCCGAAGCCAACCTGCGCTCGGCGATCGCCGCGCTGCGGGCGCGGTTCGGTCCGTTGCTGCTGTCGCGGGTCTACCGCACCGGGGCGGTCGGGTTCGACGGCGCCGATTTCCTCAACGCCGCGGCCGTGGTCGAGACGGTCATGGACCCGCTCGCGCTCGATGCCTGGCTGCACGGGCTGGAGGATGCGCACGGACGGGACCGCGCCGCGCCGCGCTTCGGCGACCGCACGCTGGACATCGACCTGGTGCTGTACGACGACCTCGTGCTCGAAGGGCCGGGGCACCTGCGGCTGCCGCGCGACGAGTTGCGCCACGCCTTCGTGCTGCGGCCTCTGGCGGAGATCGCGCCCGGGATGGTCGAGCCGCGCAGCGGCCGCACGCTGGCGCAACTGTGGGCGGAGTCACCGGAACGCGACGCGCCGATGGTGGAAGTCGAGGGTTTCGGCGCGGACTGACGCGAACCTCGCCCAACGCCGCGGACCGCGCGTGCAGGTGACTTCCGGCGCTTGCGCGCCCCGCGCCAGCGGTTGCACGATGCGGGCAACGCTTGGGGAGTCATCGCGATGTTCGAGAAATTCTCGCGCAGCTGGGCGCTGGTGAAGGCCAGCGCGGCGGTCCTGCGCTCCGACAGGGAGCTGATGCTGTTTCCGTTGCTGTCCGGCGCCGCGACGCTGGTGGTGCTGGCGACCTTCCTGCTGCCGATGTTCGCGCTGCGCATCTTCGATGGCGGGTTCAGTGCAGGCGCGGCGATCTTCGGCTTCCTGTTCTACTTCTGCCAGTACAGCGTGATCATCTTCTTCAACTGCGCGCTGGTGGGCGCGGCGCTCATCCGCCTGGAGGGCGGCGACCCGACCGTGCGCGACGGTTTCGACGCGGCGAAGTCGCGGCTGCCGGCGATCTTCGGCTACGCCGCCATCGCCGCCACCGTCGGCGTGTTGCTGCAGGGGCTCAAGGGTCGCGACAACAATGTCCTGGTGCGCCTGGTCGGCAGCGGGCTCGGCGTGGCGTGGACGCTGGCGACGTTCCTCGTCGTCCCGGTCCTGGTCAGCCGCGACATCGGGCCGATCGATGCGCTCAGGCAGAGCGTCGACCTGCTCAAGCGCACCTGGGGAGAGAACGCCGTGGGCCAGGTCGGCATCGGCGCCGCCTTCGGCCTGCTGACCGCGGCGATGGTGCTGGTCGGCGTGGGCCTGGTCGTACTGGCCGCGCAGGCCTCGGTCGCGCTCGCCGTGGTCGTCGCCATCGTTGCCGGCCTGGCGGTGCTGTTGCTGGGCATCTACCAGGCCGCGCTCAGCGGCGTCTATTCGGCGGCCCTGTACCGTTACGCGGTCTCGCACGAGACGCCGGCGGGATTCAAGGGCGTGGCACTGGAGCAGGCCTTCGTCCCGAAGGCATGACCGGCGCCGCTCAGCGTCCAGGCCCCTGGTCGACGCACGGAACAGCCGTGCAGCCGAGCTGTGGTGGGCGAGGGCAGCGGCGGCATGCGATGGCGTGCCGCGGCGCGCGATCCCTCAGGGTTCCAGCAAGCGCCCGCCGTCGAGCCGGATGACCTGGCCGGTGGTGTAGGTGGCGCGGGCCAGCAGCCAGTGCACCGCGTCGGCGACTTCGTCGGGCGTACCGGTGCGTGCCAGCGGCGTGCGCGACAGCAACGCGGCCTTGCGTTCGTCGCCGTCGTCGTTCTCGGCCCACAGGATCGCGCCCGGCGCGATGGCGTTGACCCGCACGGCCGGCGCCAGTTCCAGCGCCAACGCGCGCGTCGCCATGACCAGCGCGGCCTTGCTCATGCAGTAGATGGGGTGGTCGCGCAGGGGGCGATCGGCGTAGATGTCCACGAGGTTCACGATCGCGCCCCTCGAGGCGCGCAAGTGCGGGGCGGCCGCCTGCGACAGGAAGAAAGGCGCGCGCGCGTTGGCGCCGAACAGCGCGTCCCACTGGGCCGGCGTCGCATCGACGAGCGGCGTCGGGAAGAAACCGGAGGCGTTGTTGACCAGCCCGTCGAGTCGGCCGAAACGTCCGATGCAGCGCGCAACCAGTTCCGGCAGGCGGTCGAAATGACCCAGGTCCGCCTGCAGGACCAGCGTGCTCCCGGCGCGGAGCGCCTCGAGTTCGGCCGCCAGCGCCTCCATGTCCGCTGCCGAGTCGCGATAGTGCAACGCAAGGTCGTGGCCTTCGGCGTGCAGGCGGCGCGCGATGGCGGCACCGAGGCGGCGGGCGGCACCGGTGACCAGCGTGACGGGGCGGGGCGTCTCCATGGCGGACACGATACCGTCATCGCCGCGCGCTGTGTTCGCACCGTCGGCACGCTCCGTGGACCCTCGTCGTGCGGCGGCAACCGGTGGGGGAAGCATCGCGTCGCTCCTGCACGGCCGGATCGTTATCCTGTGCCGCCAGCCCCGGGATTCCTCGATGCCGCCCTCCCACGCCCTCGATGCCGACGCGCAGGCGCACAGCGACCAGCTGCGCGCGCTGATCGCCGCGCAGATCGCGCAGGCCGGCGGCGCGATCCCGTTCTCGCGGTTCATGGAGCTGGCGCTGTACGCACCCGGCCTGGGCTACTACAGCGCCGGGGCGACCAAGTTCGGTCGCGCCGGCGATTACGTCACCGCGCCGGAGCTGGGCACGCTGTTCGCCGAATGCGTGGCCGAGGCCCTGGCACCGGTGCTCCGCCAACTCGGCGGGGACGCGCAGTTCGTGGAGATCGGCGGCGGCAGCGGCGCCTTCGCCGAGGCGGCCATCAAGCAGCTGATGGCGCTCGACGCGATGCCCGCGCGCTACGCCATCCTCGAACCCAGCGCCGACCTGCGCCAGCGGCAGCATGACCGCCTGCAGCGCACGTTGACCCCCCCGGTGTTCGAGCGCGTGGCCTGGCTGGACGGTCCGGTGCAGGAGCGCTGGCATGGCGTGCTGTTCGCCAACGAGGTGATCGATGCGCTGCCGACCCCCCGGTTCGCGCTGCACGGGGGCGAGGTCCACGAGGAGCACGTCGCGCTGGACGGCGAGGGCACGTTCGTGCGCGTCGACCGGCCGGCCGACGCCTTGCTGACGGCGGCGGTGCGCCACGTGGAGCGACAGCGCGAGTCGCCGTTCGCCGACGGCTATCGTTCCGAGTTGCTGCCGCAACTGCCGTACTGGCTGCAGGCGGTAATGGGCGGGCTGGGCGCTGGGGCGATGCTCTTCGTCGACTATGGCTACCCGCGCCGCGAGTATTACGCGCCGGAGCGACGCGACGGCACCCTGCGTGCATTCCATCGCCACCAGCTGGTCGAGGACGTGACCGCCCGGGTGGGATTGCAGGACATCACCGCATCGGTCGATTTCACCGCGCTGGCCGAGGCCGGCACAGGTGCGGGATTCGAGTTCGCCGGTTACTGCTCGCAGGCGGGGTTCCTGATCGGGAACGGCCTGGAGCAGCGGCTCGCGGAACAGGAAGCGCGCGCGCCCGACGAGCAGGCGCGCTATGCGCTGCGCCAGCAGGTGCAACGCCTGACCCTGCCCGGCGGGATGGGCGAGCGCTTCCAGGCCATGGGTTTCGATCGCGATGCGACGCTGGGCGCGGCCTTCCTGGCCGGCGACCTGAGCTTCCGTCTGTAGCCGGGCCCGTGCGTTTGCGTAGCGCGCTCAAGCCCCTGCGCCACCGGTTGTTGTGGAGCGGGCTCTGGTCGCTGGCGATCGCGGTGGTCGTCGTCGCGTCGCTGTTGCCGGCAAGCGAGTTGCCGGCGGTGGCGGGCGGCGACAAGCTGCACCACTTCCTCGCCTACTTCGTGCTCGCGGCCGCGGCCGTGCAACTGTACGCGCGCTGGCCTTCGCTGCTCGGCGCGGGGTTGGGCCTGGTGTTGCTGGGCATCGGACTGGAACATGCGCAGGGCGTGCTGACCGAGACGCGCCTGGCCGATCGCTGGGATGCGCTGGCGAACACGCTGGGCGTCATCGCCGGCCTCGGGACGCGGCTGACGCCGTGGCGCGATGCGCTGTTGCATCTCGATCGGCGGGACTGAGCTACGGGGTCGCCGTGTCGACGAGGGGCGCGCGAGCCCGGGAATGCATTGTCCAAACCCGCCGGGCCTGCCGTGACGGCGCCGCGGCCGGGAAAGCGTCGAACGGCGGCGCCTCAGCCTTTGCCGGCTTCCTCACGAGTCGGGTGCCCGCGTGCGGCGTGGATCGCCGCGATCCGTGCGCGGCGCAGCGCCTGGCCGAGCGCCGGTCCATCCAGGCCCTCGCGCACCACGTCCGCCCCGCGGACCGACGCGGCCGCGGCCTGCAGGCGCAGGAGCTCGCCCGCCTGCGGATAGGGCACGTCGGCCAGTCCCGCGCGTCCCCGCTTGTCGGCCTCGCAGGTGACCGCCAGCCTCGCGATGCGTCCGGGCTTGCGGAAGCCGTCGCAGCGGGCGAGCAGGTCGTGGACGGTGTCGTCGCGCAGCTCCAGCAGCCGGTGCACGTTGAGGTGTTCGCGGCAGGCCATCTCGGCCAGGGCACGATGCGCCGCGGGCACCTTCAGCCGCCCGCACAACGTCCGTAGCGGCGGCAGCCCGCGCTGCTCGTGGCGGATGTGGCGCGGCAATTCGTCCGCGGGCGTCAGCGCCTTGCCCAGGTCGTGGGTGAGGGCCGCGAAGCCGACCTCGGTGTCGCCGGGGGCCAGGCGCGCGGCCATGTCGCAGACCAGCTCGACATGCACGCCGGTGTCGACCTCGGGGTGGTACTCGGCGCGTTGCGGCACGCCGTAGAGCGCGTCGACCTCGGGCAGCACCGCGGCCAGCGCCCCGCAGTCGCGCAGGGTGCACAGGAAGGCCGACGGTCGCGGCGCGGCGAGCGCACGCGACAACTCCTGCCACACGCGCTCGGGCACCAGGGCTTCGAGTTCGCCCGACACGACCATTTGTTTCATCAGTGCGATGGTTTCTTCCGCGACGGTGAAACCCAGCGGCGCGAAGCGCGCCATGAACCGCGCCGCGCGCAGCACCCGCAGCGGGTCTTCGACGAACGCCGGCCCGACGTGGCGCAGGATGCGCGAATCGATGTCGGCGGCGCCGCCGTGCGGATCGACGAGGCTGCCGTCGGCGCGTTGCGCGATGGCGTTGATGGTGAAGTCCCGGCGGCCGAGGTCCTCCTCCAGCGTGACCGAGGGGTGCGCATCGACCACGAAGCCGCGATGGCCGCGCGCCGACTTGCGCTCGGTGCGCGCGAGCGCGTGCTCCTCGCCCGTTTCCGGGTGCAGGAACACGGGGAAATCGCGTCCGACCGGCTTGAAGCCGGCGGCGAGCATGGCCTCGGGGGTCGCACCGACCACCACGTGGTCGCGGTCGCCCGGCGGCAGCCCGAGCAACGCGTCCCTTACCGCACCGCCGACCAGGTAGGTGTCCATGCAGGGCATGATGCCGCAAGCGCAATCGGGGTTGGCCGGCAGGCGGCTCGGCCGATGCGTGCCGGGTCGCCAGGTGGTGGCGCAGTCCCGGGGCGCTGGCACCTCGGCGGGTGCCAGCCGGCTACGGGGACCGGATCGTCGTCAGCCCTTGGGTGGCTGCGCCAGCGGGCAGGAGAAGCGCTTGCGCGGCACGTCGATCCGCCCGTTCATGCGGTCGGTGACCGGGACCGCGTCGCCGTTGAGGCGCCAGTCGTAGATCACGCTGAAGGCGAGCACGCGGGCAACGTATTCGCGCGTTTCCTTGTAGCTGATCGTCTCGATCCAGAAATCCGGATCCATCGCGGGGCGCTGCGACTGCCAGCGCGCGGTGGGCGTCGGCCCGGCGTTGTAGGCGGCGATGGCGATGTAGGGGCGGCCGTACTTCTCCTTCATCTCGCGCAGGTAGGCGGTGCCGAGCGGGATGTTGATGGCCGGGTCGTAAAGGCTTTGCGCCCCGTTCCATGGCAGGCCGTTGCGGCGCGCGACCGCCGCGCCGGTCTCGGGCAGGACCTGCATCAGGCCGCGGGCATCGGCCGGCGAGCGGGCGTTGGGGTTGAAGACGCTCTCGGCGCGGATCTCGGCCGCGACCCACGCCGGGTCGACGCCGTTCTTCGCCGCCTCGCGCCGGATCAGGCCGTCGTGGTGCAGGGGGAAGCGCAGCTTGTAGAGCCGCAGCTCGTCGGCGCGGTGCTTGCCGCCGACGTTCACCAGGCCGAAGACGCCACGGTCGAACCAGCCGTTGTCCTGCGCGATTTCCACCGCCAGCCGGCGCTGGGTGTCGTCGAAGCGGTCCAGGGCCGCGGCCCATTCGCGCTGGGCCCAGACGGCGCGATCGATGCGGTAGAGCATCATCGCGCGCACCATGCCCGGGTCGCGGGCCACGGCGGCCTTGGCGGACGCCGGGTCGTCAGGTAGCCACGGGCACAGCGCGTAGTGCTGGCCGATGCGGTCGGCGGCGAGGAAGCCATGGAAGTCGGGCGCCCTGGCCGCGTCGCGGTACAAGGCCTGCGCGCCGGCCTTGTCGCCCGTCAGTTCGGCGGTTCGCGCGGCGAAATAGGTCCAGCGCGAGTCGCCGCGTTGCTCGGCCCCCATCTTCGCGATCGCCTGCCGTGCGGCGCGCCAGTCCGAGCGGGAGAGGGCTTCGCGCACGCGCCACTCGTGCAGGCGCTCGTCGTAGGCCGCGTCCGGCACCGCATTGAGGCGTCGCGCGGACCCGGGCAGGTAGGAGGCCACCGTCCACAGTGCCGACTGGTACAGCACGCGGCCGCGGTCCGCCTCGGAGAAGCCGAGTGCGTCGGCGAAGGCCTGCAGCTGCGCCTCGCCCGCGTCGGGATCGGACTTGGCCAGCTTCGCCAGGCCATGCGACGCGACCAGGCGGCTGCGTGGCGTCTTCGGCCAGTTCAGCGCGCGCGTGTGCGGGGCGTCGATGAACGCGGCGTAGTCGTTGGCGAGCGCGGCTTCCGGCGCGGGCAGGTCGCGCGCAATCGCGCGCATGATCCCGGGTTGCCAAGCCGCCGCGGCCTTCTCCAGCCGCTCCCAACGCAATTCGGGGGACAGGGCGCCCCGCGCCGCCAAGGTCGCGAACGGCGCGTCGCAGGCATCGGGCAGGGACTCGCCGGTGCTGCGCCAGATTGCCTGCGCCTCCGCGATCCACTGCGCGTCGACGGCCCCGGCCTGGGCGCGCGCCTGCAGCGAGTGGCAACGCAGCCGGGTGCCTTCGATCCCGGGCACCCAGGCCGCGCGGAACGTCGACCATTCCTCCCGCTTGGCCAGGGCGGTCAGCCATGCGGCACGAAACACCTCGGCCACGGGCTGGTCGTTATAGCGCTGCAGGAAGTCCTGACCCTGCGCCGTGGTGACCGCGTCCAGGTCGCGCGCCAGCAGGGCGTACTCCGCCCAGCCGCGCAGGGGGTGGCGCTCGGGCAGGGCGATGGGCAAGCCCCGTTCGGCGGCCTCCAGCGCGGTGCGGGCCTGGGGGTCGCTGGCGTCCTGCGCCGGGACGGCGAGGGCGACCAGGATCAGGGCGGATGCCAGGAAACGGGCGTAAAGGCAGCGAGGGCGGGCGGAAGTCGGCATCCGGCGAGCATAGCGAAGGATTTCTGAATGCTTTTTCTTTCGCCGTGGGCCCCGAGCGGGGCTTGCAGCTGGTGTCCGACCCCCCGGCCCGGCCGCGGCGGTTTCGCAATCCGCGCTTTCCCCTATTGCCGCGTCTTCACGAATTCGTTACAAGTGCAATCGACCACGTGCGTTTAGCGGCGCATGCGGGCCTTAACTCATCCAATGGAGAGCGCTCCATGCAGTCCCTGACCCCGAAACGACTCGCCCTGGCCGTGCATGCCGTGCTGTTGCTGTCCCTGCCGGCCTTGTGCCTGGCGCAGGAGCAATCCGAGGCCACGACCCTCGACACGGTCACCGTGACCGGTTCGCGAATCAAGAAAGCCGAACTTGAAGACCAGGTCCCGGTGCAGACCGTGACCCGGGAGGACATCGATCGCACGGGGCTTACGTCGATCGCCGACGTCGTCCAGGCGCTGACCGCTTCCGGCTCGGCGCTCAACACCAAGTTCAATTCCTCCGGCAACTTCGGCTTCCCGCCGGACGGCAGCGGCGTCGGCGCGGGTTCCGCCCAGGTCGACCTGCGCCACCTGGGTTCCAGGCGCGTGCTGGTGCTGGTCGACGGGATGCGTTGGGTCAACGAGGCTTCGGCGTCCGGCGTGGGCGCGGCCGTGGACCTCAACACCATCCCGCTGGCCATCGTGGAGCGCATCGAAGTCCTGGAGGACGGCGCCTCGGCGCTCTACGGTTCCGACGCCATCGCCGGCGTGGTCAACATCATCACCCGTCGCAACTTCGACGGTGCCTCGGTCAGCCTGCAGTACGGCGAGTACGCGGAAGGCGACGGCGCCACCACCAAGGCGGACTTCGCCTGGGGCAGGAACGGCGAGCGCAGCAACCTGTTCCTTGGCGCGAGCTACACCGAGCAGGAGCCCGTGCGGTCGGCGGACCGCGCCCAGGCGAGGTTCCCCGTGCCCGGCACCGGCGTCGCATTCGGCAGTTCGGGCACTCCCACCGGGCGCTTCATCTTTCGGAACCCGAACACCGGCGTCACCCATGACCTGACGCCCAACAACGGCGCCAGCAACCCCATCTACAACCCCACGCAGACGGGCTGTACCCGCACGGACAGCTACCACTGCTTCGCGACGGCCGACCGCTTCAACTTCTCGCCGTTCAACCTGGTGTTGACACCTTCCGAGCGCGCCGGCTTGTTCGGCCAGTTCCGCCTGGACATCAGCGACAACACCAGCTTTTACGCGAGGGGCCTCTACAACCGTCGCAAATCGACCAACCAGGCCGCACCCGAGCCGATCTTCCTCGGCTTGTCGGCGGGAACCGGCAATCCGCGCGCCGACAACATCTTCATCTCGCGGTTGAATCCGTTCAATCCCTTCGGGTTCGACCTGGATGCGCGCCTGAGCACGCCCGCCGCGCAGCGCAACCTGTTCCTGATCGGGCGGCGCCCGGTCGAGGGCGGGCCGCGCATCTTCAACCAGGACGTCGATACGTGGTACCTGGGGACGGGGCTCGAGGGACGCTTCGAGGTCGGCGAGCGCACCTGGTTCTGGGACGCGAACCTGGCCTACAGCGAGAACCAGGCCGAGCAGACCAACTACGGCAGCTACGACATCCGCAATATCGCGCTGGCCCTGGGCGATCCGGCGGCCTGCGCGGCCGTGACGGGCTGCACCCCGCTGAACCTGTTCGGTGGGCCGGGCACCCTGACGCCCGCCATGCTGGCTTTCATCCAGCCGGTCGTGCGCGACGAGAGCGAGAACACCCTGCTGCAGGCCACGGCCAACATCAGCGGCGACCTGGTCGAACTGTGGGCGGGACCGCTCTCGTTCGCCGGCGGCATCGAGCACCGCCGCTACGAAGGGTTCTACCAGCCCGATGCGCTGACCGTGGCCGGCTTCTACAACGGCGTGCCCTCGCGACCGACCTCCGGCGAATACGACGTGAGCGAGGTCTACACCGAGTTCAGCCTGCCGTTGTTCGTCGACTCGCCCCTGGGCAAGCGGCTGGACCTCAGCCTGGCAGGCCGGTACTCCGACTATTCGACCTTCGGCGGAGAGTTCACCGGCAAGCTCGGCCTGCGCTGGCAACTGGTCGACGAGCTGCTGTTCCGGGCCACGTATGCGGAAGGTTTCCGGGCGCCGACCATCGGCGAACTGTTCGGCTCGGCGAGCCGCTTCGATGCCGTGTTGGCCGACCCCTGCAGCGAGCCGCTGCGCGATCCCACGCTGCTGGGGAATTGCCGGACGCTGGGCGCGCCCGCGGGCTATTCGCAGCCCAACCCGCAGATCTCGGTCACCACCGGCGGCAACCGCGACCTCGAGCCCGAGACCGCCGACAGCTTCTCGATGGGCATGGTCTGGAGTCCGAGCGTCCTCGAGAACTCCGCGATCGCCGAACGCGTCGACCTGGAAGTCACCTTCTATCGCCACTGGATCGACGGCGGCATCCAGGCCGTCGACGCGCAGACGCAGCTCAACCTGTGCGTAGCCACGCTGGATCCGCGCTTCTGCAGCGGCATCACCCGCGCCTCCACGGGCGCCATCAACAGCTTCAGCAACCGCCTGACCAACCTGTCCACGATCAAGACCGATGGCTGGGACGTCGACCTGTTCTGGACGTTCCCGGACAGCGACCTGGGCAAGTTCAAGGTCAGCTGGCGGAACACGTTCGTCGGCAGGTACGAGGCGCGCGGCGCCGCCGGCGTGCGCCAGCCGCTGCGCCCGGGCGTGGAGGTCAACAACAGTTCGATCCCGGAGTGGACCTCCAACTTCGTCACCGACTGGGCACGCAACAACTGGTCGGCCGCGTGGACGATCCGGCACATCGACGAGGTGCGCGAGACGTGCCGCACCACGGCATTCCCGGTCTGCAGCGACCCGACGCTCAATCGCAACGTGCTCGAGGCGACGACGTACCACGACCTCCAGGTCGGCTACAAGTTCGACTGGATGCGCGGTCTGCAACTCACCGCCGGCGTCAACAACGTTGCCGACGAGGATCCGCCGATCTGCCTGACCTGCTCGCTCAATGGCTACGACGCCTCGACCTACGACATCCCGGGCGGCCGCTTCTGGTACGTCCGCGCCGACCTGAGGTTCTGAGCCCAGGGGCCGGTTCTCCGATGGCGGGCGGCGATGCGAATCGCCGCCCGCCTGGCGGCGGGACCGGCGACGGCACGGCGCCGCCGCGGCCCAGGCACGGGGCCTACCTGCGCAGCGCCACGTCCGGCACGTCGAGTTCCACCGACAACGCCAGGTGGTCCGAGAACGCGGCCGGCACCGCCTGCAGGTCCCGGCAGGACATGCCGTCGCCGACCAGGATGTGGTCGATGGCGCGTTGCGGTTTCCAGCTGGGGAACGTGTGCACGGCGCAGCTCGGCGGTTGCAGCCGCGTCTGGCGGTAGAGGATCCCCATCTCCGCGCAGTCGGCGGTGCAGTTGAAGTCGCCCATCAGTACGGCATGCGGATGGTCGTGCAGCAGCTCGGCGATGAACGAGAGCTGCGAACGCCGCGACTGCACGCCAAGCGACAGGTGGGCGATGGCGACCGTCAGCGCATCGTCGTCGTCCCCGTAGGTGGCCATGAGCACGCCCCGGCCGTTGATTCGGCCGGGCAGCGGATGGTCGATGACTTCGACCGGTTCGAACTTGCTCAGCAGTCCGTTGGCGCTGGAGGCAACGTTGCCCACGCGGCGGTTGGGCTGGTGGCTCCAGTAGTCGAACCCGCCGCGCTCGGCCAGGTAGTGGGTCTGGTTGGTGAAGCCCGAACGCAGGCTGCCGGGGTCGCTCTCCTGCAGGCCGACGATGTCGTGCTTGCCGGCGAGCTCGGCGATGGTGTCGAGCATGCTGTGCTTGCGCCCGGCAGGCAGCACGTGCGACCAGCTCCGCGTCGCGTAATCGCTGTAGCGACGCGTGCTGGAGCCGGCCTGGATGTTGGCGCTCAGAAGCCGGAGCGTCTGCGCCGCCGACGCGCTGGCGGGCTTATTCGGCGGCACTGCCCTGCGCACGTACGCGCGCGATCATCGCGCTGGTGTTCTCGAGCATGTTCTCGAAACTGGTGCCCTTGATCCGGTACTTGCCGTTGACGATCATCGTCGGGGTCGAGTTGGCCTGGCTGCGGACGATGAACTGCTTGGCGCGATTGTACTTGCTGTCGACCGCGAAGCTGGCCATCGTGCTGGCGAACTGCTTCGCATCCACGCCGTGCTTGGCGTAGAAGGCTCCGATCTCGGCCGGGCTGTCCTCGCCGCGCTCACCCTTCAGGGTGCGCTCGATGTGCAGTGCATTGAACACCGCGTCGTGGGTGCGCTCGGCGATGCCCATCGCCTCGGCGGCGTAGTACGCGCGCACGTAGGGGTCCCAGCGCGGGCCGAAGGCGGCCGGCACGTAGGTGAAGCGCACGTCGGCGGGCAGGCGGGCCTTCCAGCTGTTGACCAGTGGCTGGAACGCTGCGCAGGCCGGGCAGACGTAGTTGAAGACCTCGACCACCTCGATCTTGCCGTTGAGGGGCTCGAGCGGCTTGCCTCCGGGGATCTCTTCGTAGTCGCGGCCCGCGACCAGGCCGGCGGCGTCGGCGGGCATGGCCGCGGCCGGAGCGCCGGGATCGGCGGGGGCCGGGTCACCACCCGGGGCGTCGGCGAGTGCGGGCTCGCCTTCGACGGCATCGAGCGCGGGTTCCGCGGTCGTGGGTTCCACGGCGGTGCCTGCCGCCTCGGCCGCCGGAGTCTCGGGCGCCGGCGCGTCGTTGCCGCCGCAGGCGGCGAGCAGGACGGAGAGGAGCAGGGCGGTGGCGAACTTGGTCGGCGTGTAATTGCTCATGGCAGGACTCGTGGCGAAAGGGGGTGTCGTGGATCAGGGGGTGGTCGATGCGGCGCGCCTGGCCCGCTCGCGGGCGACCAGGGCATCGGTGATGCGCAGGACGTCGGGCAAGGTCCGTCCGCGGACACGCCAGATGCCGTTGACGACGATCGTCGGCGTGCCCTCGATGCCGCTGCGGATCGCGAACTCGCGCGCCGCCTGCATCCGGGCATCGGTGGCCTTGGATGTCATCGCGGCCCTGGTGCGCTTGGCATTGACGCCGAGGCCATCATAGAACGTCGCGATTTCCTCCACCGACACGCCACGCGAAGGCATCGCCTGGGTGTCGTGGATCGCACGGAACGTGGCGTGGTGGGTCTTGCCCTGCGCCCCGAGGGCGTCGGCCGCGAAATAAGCGCGGGCGTAGTTGTCCTGCAAGTCGAACGCCGCCGGCACGTAGGTGAACCGGACGTCCTTGGCCAGGCCCTTCCTCCACTGGTCGACCATTGGCTGGAAATCGCGGCAGTGGTGGCACCAGTAGGCGAACACCTCGACGACCTCGATCTTCCCGGCCAGCGGCTGCCACGGCTGGCCACCTTCGATGGCGACGTAGTCGACCCCTTCCACGGGTGCGGGCGCGGGCTTGGCGGCCTGGGCGTGACCGGCCACGGGCAGCAGGCCGGCCAGCGTCAGCGCGGCCAGCAGGACGAAGGTCTGGCGATGGATCATGCGAAGGCCTCCCTGCAGGCAAAAAAGCGCCGGCGCAGGGATTCTGGCCGGCGGAGTGATTCAAGGGCTGTGAAGGGTGGGACCCCTCGCATGCCGCGAAGTTCCCGCCAGGCCAGTCCAGGCTGGTGGCTCACGACCCTTGCGACGGGGTCTCGTCCACGGCTGCGGCCTCGTCCTGCACCTCGCCGCCGGTGGACGGGGGCAGGGTGGCGGGTGTCGCCGGCGGTGCCGGCGGCGCCGGCGCGGCCGCGGCCGGCATCCGGGCGATCGCGGCCAGCATCGCGGCGTCGGGCCGCGCATGGAGGCCTTGCAGGTAGCTTGCCAGGGCGCTGATTTCCTCGTCGGTCAGCGACTCGGCCACGGACGCCATGATGGCGAACTGGGTGCGGTCCCGCTCGCTGGTCTCGCCCGCGCGGTACTCCTGCAGGCGGCGCGCGCTGTACCAGGCCTGCTGCCCGGCGACGTGCGGGTAGGGCGGGCCGGGGTTGCCCGCGCCGTCCGGGCCGTGGCAGGCCATGCAGGCCGGGATGCCGCGGGCCACGTCGCCGCTGCGGAACAGCTTCTCGCCGACCTGGTAGAACTTCATGCCGGCGTAGGGGCCTTCGGCGATCTCGGTGTCGTCGGCGATGCCGGCGCCGGTTTCCTGGGTGGCGAAATAGGCGCCAAGGTCGCGCATGTCCTGCGCGCTCAGGGGGGCGGCATACGGCTGCATGATGGCGTTGACGCGCTCGCCGCTCTTGAACAGCGCCAGCTGGCGGGCAATGTAGCGCTCGCTGTGGCCGGCGATGCGCGGATAAATGGCGGGGTCGGTGCCGTTGCCATCCAGGCCGTGGCAGGCGGCGCAGGCGCCGGCCTTCGTCGCGCCGGCCTTCGGGTCGCCGGGATTGGCCTGGGCCAGCGCCGCGACCGCGTTGGCGTCCAGCGGCATGGTCTCGACGGGCTCGTTCTCCGGCAGCGGCATCACCGTGGTCTGGGCGTAGGCGACCGCACCGGCCACGAGGGCGGCGAAACCGGCGAAGGCGTAGGCGCGGGCATTGCGCATTGCATGGCTCCGAGGATCTGGGTGCGGCGGCAGGGGCCGTCGCCAAGGCGTGCGGTTGCGGTTCCGGCGGCGGCAGCCGCAGGGCCTGAAATTATCGTTGCGGGCCGCGGGGCGGTCAAACGGGCGTGGCCGGGCGGGTTCGCGTGAGAAGCTATGCCCATGGCCAATCCCCTCGCCCGTGCCCGTTACCTGCTCGCCGCCCATACCCCGCGCCAGCTGCCGCCCGACGGCGGTTTCGAGGTCGCCTTCGCGGGCAGGTCCAATGCCGGCAAGTCCACCGCGCTCAACGCCCTGTGCCAGCAGAACGCGCTGGCGCGGGTCTCCAAGACGCCGGGGCGCACCCAGCAGCTGGTGTTCTTCGACGTCACCGCCGGCAGCGGCGGCGCGGCCGAGGTCGCCAGCGACCAGGCCCGCTACCTGGTCGACCTGCCCGGCTACGGCTACGCCAAGGTGCCCAAGGACCTGCAGGCGCACTGGCAGGCGTTCCTGGCCGGCTACTTCCGCAACCGCTTCGCCCTGCGCGGCCTGGTGGTGGTGATGGACATCCGCCATCCGCTCAAGGACTACGACCGGCAGATGCTGGGCTACGCCGTGGAGCGCGGGCTGCCCGCGCACGCCTTGCTGACCAAGGCCGACAAGCTCTCGCGGGGTGCCGCGGCCAACGCGCTGCAGGCGGTGCGGCGGGAGCTGTCGTCGGCCTACGGCGATACCGTGGGCGTGCAGACGTTTTCCGGCGAGTCGAAGCTGGGGGTGGAGGAGGCGCGGGCGGTGGTGGGGCGCTGGCTCGAGTTCTAGCAGAGCGTCGAGAAAGCGCACACGTGCGCGTGATTCAAGTTGCAAGTCCGATCCATCCCCGAACTTGCCGCGCCCTATCGATCGTTTGCTCGCCTGCCTCTTCGAGGTGGACATCCATGACGCAACCGCTTCATCGGGTGCAGGACGATCGGCCTGGACCGATGCACCGGACCACGGCGACCTGGTTCACTCGTCGAGATCGTCTCCACCTGGCACCCCTTCCTGCCACTCGACGACAATCGCGCGTGCGCGCAACGCTTCGCTCTCCGGCACGCAGACACTGACCAGTCCGTGCACCGGGAGTTCGCCGAGCCCGCCCTGCAGGTGTTCGCCACGGATGTAGCTCGGGATGCCCGCATCTTCCAGCAGATGCTTGATCAGATGGGCGTCGGTGGCGTGCGCAGCGTCGTACACCGGCACCATGGCCTGTCTCCAATCGTGGCGACTGGGCGGCCGCCGGTGGATGAAACAGAACACAGCCGTGCCGATCCGGCAATGCCCCGGTCGCGGCGCGCGGCTATGATGCCGCATTGCGAAGCAAGGCCCGTGCCCGCAGATCGTCCCCCACTTCCCCCGAGCGATCGCCATGTCCAGCCCCAGCCACGTCGCCGATACCCCGATCACCGATCGCGACCAGCTCGTGGCGTACGTGGCCGCGGGCGAGAAGCCGAAGGCAGACTGGCGCATCGGTACCGAGCACGAGAAGTTCGGCTTCCGCCTCGACGACCTGCGGCCGCCGGGATTCGATGGCGAGCGCGGCATCGAGGCGTTGCTGACGGGACTGACGCGATTCGGCTGGGAGCCGGTGACCGAGCACGGCCGCACCATCGCCCTGCACAAGAACGGCGCGTCGGTGACGCTCGAGCCTGCCGGTCAGCTGGAACTGTCCGGCGCGATGCTGGAGAGCATCCACCAGACCTGCAGCGAGGTCGGTTCGCACCTGTACGAGGTCAAGACCGTCGCCGACGAGCTGCGGCTGGGTTTCCTGGGCATGGGCTTCCAGCCCAAGTGGCGTCGCGAGGACATGCCGTGGATGCCCAAGGGCCGCTACAAGATCATGCGCGCCTACATGCCCAGGGTCGGCGCGCTCGGCCTGGACATGATGACCCGCACCTGCACCGTGCAGGTCAACCTCGACTTCGCGTCCGAGGCCGACATGGTGAAGAAGTTCCGGGTGTCGCTGGCGCTGCAGCCGGTGGCGACCGCGCTGTTCGCCGACTCGCCGTTCACCGAAGGCAAGCCCAACGGATACCTCAGCTACCGCTCGCACATCTGGACCGACACGGACGCCGACCGCACCGGCATGCTCGACTTCGTGTTCGAGGACGGCTTCGGCTACGAGCGCTACGTCGACTACATCCTCGACGTGCCGATGTACTTCAGCTACCGCGACGGCACCTACGTTGATGCCAGCGGGCAGAGCTTCCGCGACTTCATGCAGGGCCGGCTGCCGGCGCTGCCCGGCGCGTTGCCCACCCTGCGGGACTGGTCGGACCACATGACCACGGCCTTCCCCGAAGTGCGCATGAAGCAGTACCTGGAGATGCGTGGCGCGGACGGCGGGCCGTGGAACCGGCTGTGCGCGTTGCCGGCGTTCTGGACCGGGCTGCTCTACGACGATGCCGCGCTCGATGCCGCCTGGGACCTGGTGAAGGATTTCAGCATGGCCGAGCGCAACCAGCTGCGCGACGGCGTGCCGCGGCTGGCGCTGAAGACGCCGTTCCGCGACGGCACGCTGCGGGACCTCGCCCTGGAGGCGCTGAAGATTTCCGCCGCCGGCCTGCAGCGCCGCAACCGGCTCAGTGCGCACGGCAGCGACGAGCGCCACTTCCTCACCCCGCTGATCGAGTTCGCCGAGGCCAACGAAAGTCCCGCCGAGCGCAAGCTGGCGCTGTTCCACGGCCAGTGGGGCGGCGACATCGACCGCGTGTTCCACGAGTTCGCCTACTGATCGACGCGCCTCCGGGCGGGGCGGCCTGCCATCCCGCGTTGCGTCCGGCCGGCCGGGCCGTTGGTAACGACCCGCGTTCCGATAGGCTATCGCGCATGACCGACACCGCCGCCCCCGCCGACGACCACGACCCGCTGCGCGACGACCTTGCGTTCGCGAAGACCGATGACCTGCTGCGCGACGACGTGCGCGTGCTCGGCGCGCTGGTCGGCGACATGCTCGCCGAACAGCTGTCGCCAGATTTCCTTGCCCGGGTCGAGGCGCTGCGCCGCGCGGCCATCCTGCGCCGCGAACAGGGCGAGGCGCCCGATGCGCTGGCCGCCGAACTGGCACAGGTGCCGCTGGCGGATGCCGACGCGCTGGTACGTGCCTTCGCCGCCTATTTCGGGGCCACCAACATCGCCGAGCGCGTGCATCGCATCCGCCGTCGCCGCGACTACCAGCGTGCCGGCGGCGCCCCGCAGCCTGGCGGGCTGGAGGCGACCCTGCGCGCGCTGCAGGCCGATGGCGTGGGGTACGAGGACGTGGCGGCGTTGCTGCCGCGCCTGCACATCGAACCGGTGTTCACCGCGCACCCCACCGAGGCCGTGCGCCGCGTGCTGCTGGAGAAAGAGCACGAGATCGTGCGCCGGCTGGTGGCCGACATCGACCGCACCCGCACGCCCGCCGAGCGCGACTCGGACCTCGAGCGCATCCGCCTGGCGCTCACCGCGACCTGGCAGACCTCGGAAACCCCGCCGACCCGGCCGACCGTCGCCGACGAGCGCGACCACGTCGGTTTCTACCTGGGCGAGGTGCTGTACCGGGTGCTGCCGGTGTTCCATGAGACCTTCGCCGCCGCCATCGAACGCGTGTACGGCGAACGCCCCACGCTGCCGCCCCTGCTGCGCTTCGGCACCTGGGTCGGCGGCGACATGGACGGCAACCCCAACGTCGGCGCCGGCACCATCCTCGCCGCGCTGTCGGCGCAGCGCGCACAGGTGCTGCGCAACTACCGGGTCGACCTCCGCCGACTGGCCGGGGTGCTGACCCAGACCCGCGAGCGCGTCGGCATCGACGACGCGATCGATGCGCGGATCGAGGCGTATCGCGCCAGCCTGCCGGACCCGCCGCCGCCCAACCCGCGCCAGGCCGACATGCCGTACCGGCAACTGCTGGAACTGGTGATCACGCGCCTGCGCGCTACCGGGGACGGGCACGAGGCGGGCTACGACGGCCCCGCCGCGATGCTGGCGGACCTGTCGGCGATCGACGCCAGCCTGTCGCGCCATCGCGGTGAACACGCCGGCCGGTTCGCGCTGCGCCGGATCATGCGCCGGTTGCAGGCGTTCGGCTTCCACCTGGCGGCGCTCGACCTGCGGCAGGATTCGGCCTGGCACGACGAAGCCCTGGGCGTGATCGACGGCGACCCCGGTTGGGCCGATCGCGACGTGTCGGCCCGCGTCGAGCGCTTGCATGCGCTGGTCGCCGGCGATCCCGCGCGCGGGGTGGTCGACGACGACGGCATCGCCCGATCCACGCTGGACGTCTTCCGTGCCGTGGTCGAGGCCCGCCGCCGCTTCGGGCGCGACGCGATCGGGCCGTACATCGTCAGCATGAGCCGCAGCGCCGCCGATGCGCTCGCGGTGCTCGCCCTGGCGCGGCTGGCCGGTTGCGTCGAGGACGGCCAGGTACCGCTGGACGTGGCGCCGCTGTTCGAAACCGTGGCCGACCTGGAGGCCGCGCCGGCGGTGATGCGCGCACTCTTCGACGATCCCGCGTACCGCGTCCACCTGCGCGCGCGCGGCGATCGCCAGACCGTGATGCTCGGGTATTCCGACAGCGCCAAGGATGGCGGCCTGCTCGCCTCGCGCTGGGCACTGCAGCGCACCCAGGTCGCGCTGACCGCGCTGGCGCAGGCCTCGGGCGTGCGCATCGCGTTCTTCCATGGCCGTGGCGGCTCGGTCAGCCGTGGCGGCGGCAAGACCGAACGCGCCATCCTCGCCGCGCCGCGCGGTTCGGTGGCCGGGACCCTGCGCGTCACCGAGCAGGGCGAGGTCATCCATCGCAAATACGGGATCCGCGCCCTGGCACTGCGCAACCTGGAGCAGACCACCGGGGCCGTGCTGCGCGCCAGCCTGCGGCCGCGGCCCGTGGATGCGCGCGAGGACCGCTGGCGCGAGATCGGGGCCGAACTGGCCGGCGTCGCCCGCGAGCGCTATCGCGCCCTGGTCTACGACGATCCGCGCTTCGACGACTATTTCCGCACCGCGACGCCGATCGACCTGATCGAGCGCCTGCAGATCGGCTCGCGTCCGTCGCGGCGGCGCGAGGGCGGCATCGCCAACCTGCGCGCGATCCCGTGGGTGTTCGCGTGGTCGCAGAATCGCTCGGCGCTGACCGCGTGGTACGGCGTCGGCCATGCGCTCCGGCATGGCATCGAGCGGCATGGACGGGAGGCGATGGCGGAGATGGCGCGCGACTGGCCGTTCTTCGGCACCCTGCTCGACGACATGGAGATGGCGCTCGCCAAGTCCGACATCGGCATCTTCGAGCGTTACTCGCGCCTGTCGGGCGACCTGCACGATGCCCTGTTCCCCGGCATCGCCGCTGCGCACCGGGACACGCGCGACGCCGTGCTCGCCCTGCGCGACGAGCAGGACCTGCTGAGCCACGACCCGCGCCTGCGGCTGTCGATCCGCCTGCGCAACCCCTACGTGGACCCGATCAGCCTGCTGCAGGTGGAGCTGCTGCGCCGATGGCGCGAGGACGGTCGCCAGGACGACGCCACGTTGCGGGCGCTGATGGCAACCGTCAACGGCATCGCGGCCGGCATCCAGAACACCGGCTGAGGGCGCTCGCCGGCCGCGTGCAGCGCAAACGCGCCGGTCGGGCCGCTAGTACCGGGACGCCACCAGGGGGGCGTCGGCCCACTGCCAGGCCTCGGCGTAGGCGGCCATGCTCTCGCTGGCCGCGCTCGCGTCGCCCGAGGCGCGCTGCGCCTGCGCCAGCCCGTACAACGACCAGCCGTTGCGCGGATAGGCCCGGAGATCCTCCGCGTACGCGTCGGCAGCCTCCCGGGCGCGACCGGCGTCCAGCAGGGCCGCGCCCAGGTAGGGCCGGACCGGAAGCGGCCAGTCGGCCGGCTCGTTGTAGCGCAGCGCGTCCTCGGCGCGTGCGGCCTCGCGCAGTGCCGCGATGCCGGCTTCGCGCTCGCGCCGCGCCAGCGCCAGCTCCCCGCGCAGCATCGCGGAGGCGACCGCCAGCACCTTGTCGGCGCCGTTGATGTCCCACAGCACGAGGGCCTCCATCGCCGGGTCGCGGGCGACCGCTTCGAGTGCGGACAGCTCGCGGGCCGCGGCTGCGTGGTCGCCCGTGCGGGTGGCCGCCATCCCGCGCGCGAAATGCCAGATCGCGGTCGGATAGGGCAGGGTCGAGGGCGGGGCGGCCTGGGACAGGATCCAGTCCCAGTCGCCGAAGCGCACCCGCGCCATCAAGGGCGCGACGATGAATTGCTGCATGAAATTGAGCGCTTCAAGCTGGTCGTGGTCGGCCCGGGCCGCCGTCTGCCGCGCGGCCTCCAGCGCCAGCGTGCGCGAACCGGTCAGCGACGCGGTCATCGCCGCGAAATGCCAGTTGTGCGGCACGTAGCCCAGCGGATAGACGCCGTTGCTGCCGCCGCACACGGCGAGGAAGGCCTTGTCGGCGGTGGTGGCGGCGAAGTTGGTCAGGGTCGCGTCGTGGTAGCGGCCGATGCGGATGTAGGTATGCGCCGGCATGTGCACCAGGTGCCCGGACCCGGGCGCGAGCGCGGCGATGGCGTCGGCGTAGGGCTCGGCGCGGCCCGGGTCGTTGGAGGCCTCGGTGGCGTGGATGTAGTAGTGCATCGCGCCGACATGCCGCGGGTTGCGCCGGAGCACGCGCTCGAGCGTGGCCAGGATTTCCGGGGTGTGCTCGGTCGGCGCGCCGTCTTTTGTCCAGTACGCCCACGGCGAGAGGTCCATGCGCGCCTCGGCGTGCAGGGTGGCGATGTCGTCATCGTCGGCGAAGGCCGCGGCGGCGGCCCGCATCGCATCGGCGTAGGCGACATCCAGCGCGCTCCGGTCCTCCGGCGCGGGAGCGGCGTAGCGCAGCACCAGCGCGTCGATCAACGCGCGGTCCGCGGGCCGCGCGGTCGCCGACAGCGCCTGGGCCTGGCGGGCGAGCCGGGTCGCTTCCGCCGCGAGCGCCGGATCCATCGGCAGGTTGATGTTCGGCCCGAGCACCAGCGCCTGGCCCCAGGCGCAGGCCGCGCAGGCGGGATCCAGCCGCGCGGCCTCAGCGAACGCCCGGCCCGCGGCCTCGTGGTTGAAGCCGTAGGCCAGTCGCAGCCCTTGGTCGAAATACCGCTGGGCCGCCGGGACGGGGGTCCCGATGTCGCGGTGCAGGTCGCCGAAGGTCTCGAACAACGGCGGCGCGGCGGATGGCACCACGGTGGTGGCCGGTACCGCGCCGCGGGGCTGCGGTGCCTCGCAGGTCGACAGGCACAGGACCAGGGCGGCGGACAGGGGAAGGGAGCGGCGGAGTTGCATGGCCTTTCTCCTCGCAGGTTGCCGGAGGTGCTTCGTGGCAACGCATGCGGCGGCGTGGACCGGTCAGGGGCGCCGGGCCGGGGCGCCATGACGCCCGCGGCGGCCTCGCGCCATACTGGGAAGCCCGAATCCCGGAGCGATCCATGAAGTCACGTGCCGCCGTCGCCTTCGAGGCCGGAAAGCCCCTTGAAATCGTCGAGATCGACGTCGAACCGCCCAGGGCCGGCGAAGTGCTGGTCAGGATCCACGCCACCGGCGTCTGCCACACCGACGCCTTCACGCTCAGTGGCGACGACCCGGAGGGCATCTTCCCCTCGGTGCTCGGGCACGAGGGCGGCGGGGTGGTGGTCGAGGTCGGCGAAGGAGTCGCCAGCGTCAAGCCGGGCGACCACGTCATCCCGCTGTACACGGCCGAATGCCGGCAGTGCAAGTTCTGCAAGTCGGGCAAGACCAACCTGTGCCAGGCGGTGCGCGCCACCCAGGGCAAGGGCCTGATGCCCGACGGCACCACGCGGTTCTCGTACCAGGGAAAACCCATCCACCACTACATGGGTTGCAGCACCTTCAGCGAATACACCGTGGTGCCGGAGATCTCGCTGGCCGTGGTGAACCCGGAGGCGGCGCTGGAGAAGGTGTGCCTGCTGGGCTGCGGCGTCACCACCGGCATCGGTGCCGTGCACAACACGGCCAAGGTGCAGCCCGGCGACAGCGTGGCGGTGTTCGGACTCGGCGGCATCGGGCTGGCGGTGATCCAGGGCGCGAAGCAGGCGAAGGCCGGACGCATCCTGGCCATCGACACCAACCCCGGGAAGTTCGAGCTGGCCCGGTCGATGGGCGCGACCGACTGCGTCAACCCCAAGGATCACGACAAGCCGATCCAGGACGTCATCGTCGAGATGACCGACGGCGGCGTCGACTACAGCTTCGAATGCATCGGCAACGTCGACGTGATGCGCGCGGCGCTGGAGTGCTGCCACAAGGGCTGGGGCGAGAGCGTCATCATCGGCGTCGCCGGCGCCGGGCAGGAGATCCGCACGCGGCCGTTCCAGCTGGTGACCGGCCGCGTCTGGCGCGGCACCGCCTTCGGCGGCGTGCGCGGTCGCACCGAATTGCCGGGCATGGTCGAGCAGTCGATGCGCGGCGAGATCGACCTCGATCCCTTCATCACCCACACCCTGCCGCTGGAGCGCATCAACGAGGCCTTCGAGCTGATGCATGAAGGCAAGTCGATCCGCACGGTGATCCATTTCTGACCTCCCCTTCTCCCGCCTGCGGGAGAAGGGGACGCGAAGGGCCGGATGAGGGCGCTTCTACCGACGCACTCTTTCCCCGCCCTCCGCTTCGCGCCCCGGCCCTCGCGCAAAACGTCCTGGCGTTCCGTGACGCACGAACCGGTGGTTCGCAAACGCCTCCCCTCACCCCGCACGCCGGAGAGGGGCCAATCCACAGCAATCGATCGGAATCCACATGGAACGCATCGAACACCACGCCAGCTTCGGCGGCTGGCAGGACGTCTACCGGCATCGCTCCGAGGTGCTGGACTGCGACATGGAAGTCGGCGTCTATTTCCCGCCGCAGGCCGACCCCGGCCACCCCGACCACGGACCCTGCCCGGTGCTGTACTGGCTGTCGGGCCTGACCTGCAGCGCGCAGAACTTCATCACCAAGGCTGGCGCGCAACGCCACGCGGCCGAGCACGGCCTCATCCTGGTCGCCCCGGACACCAGTCCGCGCGGCGACGCCGTCGCCGATGCCGAGGGCTACGACCTGGGCCAGGGCGCCGGGTTCTACGTCAATGCCACGCAGGCGCCTTGGGACGCGCACTACCGCATGTACGACTACATCGTCGACGAGCTGCCGGCATGGGTGGAAGCCGATCCCGTGGCCAGCGGCGCGCGCGCGATCAGCGGGCATTCGATGGGCGGGCACGGGGCGTTGGTGATCGCGCTGCGCAACCCGGGGCGCTACCGCAGTGTGTCGGCGTTCTCGCCCATCGTGGCGCCGTCGCGCGTGCCCTGGGGCGAAAAGGCGTTCGGCGCCTACCTCGGTGCCGATCGCGATGCCTGGGCGGCGTACGACGCGGTCGCGCTGGTCGCGGGCGCGGAGGAGCGGCTGCCGCTGCTGGTCGACCAAGGGGGCGACGACGAATTCCTTTCCGGACAACTCAAACCCGAGCTGCTCCAGGCTGCCTGCGACGCCGCCGGGCACCCGTTGACCCTGCGGCTGCAGCCCGGCTACGACCACAGCTATTACTTCATCGCCAGCTTCATCGGCGAGCACATCGCGCACCATGCCCGGGCCCTGCGCCGCAAAGCGTAGCCCGCAACTTCGTTGCGCCGCCCGCCGTGCGGCGATGCACGGGGCCTGCAGGCCCAGCCCGGCGCTGCGCCATCGATGCGCCTGCGTTTGCAGGCGCGCCCCGCCCCTGCAGGATTCCTGAGGTCGGGCGCCGTCCGGAAAGGTCAGGCGGTTGCGTTGGCCAGTGGGCCCCGAGAGCGGGGCAAGCGGAAGTCCGTGTACGCGAAACGCCCGTCGCGCAGCACGGTCCGGCCGGGTTGGAGGTCGATGCCCTGCGCGAACATCGGTCCGGCCCGCACGCAAGTGTGGAACTCGCCGTTCTCCCCGCAAGGGTCGACGCATTCGGGCAGGGCGTCGAGCAGGGCCTGGTCGAAGGCACGGCCCGCGAACCCTGCATCGAGCTGTGCGGTGTCCACGCAGCACAGGTGCGCGCGCAATCCGGCCGCGTGCATCGCCCGGGCCGTGCGCGCGGTATGCCCCGGCGAGGGGTCGAAGATCGGGAACCGGGCCGTCCACCCCAGCCGCGCGCACAGCGCTTCCCGCCACGCGCGGATGTCGGCCAGGAACAGGTCGCCGAAGGCGATGTCGCGCAGCCCCGGCCAGCGGGCACCCGCATCCGCCAGCGCCTGGGCGAACGCGGCTTCGTAGATCTCGTTGCTGGCGTGTTGCGGCATCCGCGATTCAACGACCGGCAACCCGGCGGCTTCGGCCTGCGCGCGTAGCACCTCGACGCGGATCCCCTGCATGGCGATGCGCTCGTAGCCCTCGGTGATCGTGGTCAGCAGGCCGACGACGGCGACGTCGTCGCGCTGGTGCAAGACGTGCAGCGCCCACGCGGCGTCCTTGCCGCCGCTCCATGACAACAGCACCGGCGTGCTCATGCGTCCCGTCGTGGGCAGGGGCTAGCGTGGAACGCCGCCCGGGGACGGAACGACGCGGCGAGGAGGGCGAAGCGCCAATGCGGCGTGACGTCGGAGCCCTCAGGCCGCCGACACATCGCGCAGCTGCCAGGTGTTGCCGGCCAGCAGGCGCAGGCGATGCTTGAACAAGCCGCCGGGCAGCGTCGTGGTCACGATCAGGTCGGCATGCAGGTCGTCGGGCTCGCCGAGCACGGTCGCGTCCGGGTCGGTGGCGCCCATCGAGGGATCGACGGCGTCAGGATCATCCTGCGTCGCGCGCCAGCGCTGGAACAGCGCGTCGCTGCGCAACGCGTCCTGCAGCTCGGCGGCCAGCCCTTCGGCGCCGCGGGATCGGAAGCCGAACTCGCCGGCGGCCTGCGCCTGCTCGGCGTCGGGAATGCGGATGTAGTAGCGCGTGGCCATGGGTGTCTCCGGGCGAGGGGCAGTGGCCAGCGTAACGTCGCATGCGCTGCGATGGCGTCAACGGCACGGCCGGGCGCCTGCCAGGGTCGCGGTGCGGCGATCTCGCGGCGCCTCGCGAGCGGTGCCTCAGGCGCGACGCACGCCCACCGGCAGCGACGCGACGCGTTGCATCTCGGCCTCGGCGAGCAGGGACGGCTCCTCGAGCACGGAGACCGCGAACGCGTGGGCGTCGTCGCCCCAGAACAGGTCGCTCCCCACCGCCAGCGTCGGCACGCCGAACACGCCCGCGGCGATCGCCGCCTCGGTATTGGCGCGCAGGGTCGACTTCCCCTCGTCGCTGCCCAGCGCGTCGGCGGCGACGCCGAGTTCGCGCAGCAAGGGTGCGAGCGCCTCCACGCTGCCGGCATCGCGCCCCTGCGCCCAGATCCAGTCGTAGATCGCCGTCGTCGCCTCGGGCGTGTTGCCGGCGGCCACGGCCAGCCGCAGCGCCGCCAGTGGATTGAACGGATGCGCCGGCGGGAAGCGCAGCGGGGTGCCGCGACGCCGCGCCTGCCAGAGCACGTGGCGGTAGGTGAAGGTGCGCTTGGCGGGGATCTCCGCGGGCCCCTTGTGCCCGTTGGCCTCCAAGACCGCGGCGAACAGGATCGGCACCACCTCCACGGCGTGCGTTTGCATCAGCGCCCGCACCTTCGGCCAATGCAGGTAGGCGAAGGGCGAGATGAAGTCGTGGTACCAGGTAAGCGTCGCACCGGAGCCTTGCATCGTCATGCCTCGTTGTCCTCGCTGGCCAGGGGTGGAAATGTTGTGCCCGCCCACATGACCGTGCGCCAGCGCCGCGATCATGCCGCCGCCAACGCCGCCACCGGGCAGCCCGGCTGGCTCCGGGCTCGCATGCCCCGGGTGCGGACGTGGTGCAGCGGGCGGTGCCTAGCGCACCGTCGCCGGATAGGCGCGCGGCATGTCGCCGCCCTCGATGCTCGGTGCCGTGCGCAGGTAGCGTTCGAACAGTTCCGTCTGCCGCGTGCGCATCGGCATCGCGCGGCCATCGAGCCAGACCTGTTGCACGAGGCTGGTCACCTCCAGCGGATCGCCGTCCCAGAGCACCAGGTCGGCGCGCATGCCGGGTGCGATGCCGCCGATGCGGTCGCCGGCGCCGAAGGCCTCGGCCGGCACGCGGGTCAGGCCGGCCAGGCCGTCCTCCCAAGGGAGGCCGTTGGCGACGGCATTGCCGGCGAGCTGGCGGATCTTGCGCGCGTTGTGCGACGAGTCTCCGGCCTGGGTGAAGCCCACGGCCACGCCCGCGGCACGCAGGCGCGCGGCGGTCTCCAGGCTGGCGCCGAGCTGGTCGAAGCTGGCCGGCAGGTTGGCCAGCGGATCGACGAACACCGGCACCCTGGCCGCGGCGAGTTCCGGTGCCAGCTTCCAGGCCTCGGCGCCGCCGCTGATGGCGATGCGCACGCCGTGGCGCTTCGACCAGCGCAACAGCTGGCGGATGTCGGCGGCGCGATGCACGCCGACCAGCACGCGTCCGCCGCCGTCGATGTAGTGGGCGAGCGTGCGACGACCGGCCGGCGTCAGCAGGGCCATGTCCGAGCCTTGCGGAATCCGGCCGCGGATCTCGTCGATCAACTGGTCGAGCAGCATCCACTGCGCGGCGCGCGTCTTGCCGGTGAGGTTGGCCGCCGAACCGCCGCCGAGTTCCACGAAGAGCACGCGCGGTCCGGCCGGGTCGATCCCGCCGTCCAGCCGCATCAAGGCGCCCTGGCCGCCGATGAACGAGCCGCCCGGGGTCGCGTCGGCGCCGAGCAGGGTGAAGCCGATGCCCTCCACGCGCGCGATCGGAACCAGCACCGAGTCCGGGTTGTAGGCCAGCGTGACGTCGAACTCCGGCCGCACCACCATGTCCTTGGCGCCGCTGCCCAGCGCCAGTGCATGGTCGCTGGTGGCCTCCTCGGCGGAAACCTCTTCCAGTCCGATGCCGGTGACGCCGCCGAACAGCGCCGGCGTCAGCGGCTTGCCCTGGGCGTCGACCACCTGGGCGCCGCCGGCCGACAGGCCGTTGCCGACGGCGGCGATCCGGCCGCCGCGCACCAGGACGTCCGCGTTCTGCAAGGTGCCGCGCGTGGTCGCGGTGTGCACGGTAGCGTTGCGGATCAGCAGGTCCTGCGCCCACGCGGCGCCTGCGGCCAGCCACAGGCACGCTGCGGCGGCGGCAATCATCGGCAAGCGGTTCATGGGGCACCTCCATTGGTGGTGCCCTGGCCGAGCATGAAGTCCGAGCGTGGCTGCCGCGTCGGGTCGTTGCGATCGAAGACCCGGGCGCCGTCCACGTAGACCTGTTCGGCGCGCGCGTAGACGCTGAAGGGGTTGCCGTTCCACAGCACCACGTCGGCCATCTTGCCCGGCGCGAGGGTGCCGGTGCGGTCGAGGATACCCATGGCCTTGGCCGGGTTCTGCGTGATCCAGCGGATCGCACGCTCCGGCGGGATGTCCATGCCGGCGCGGCGGGCATGGGCCATCACCTTGGCGGCTTCCTGGTTGAGCCGCTGGATGCCTTCGGAGGAATCGGAATGCACGATCGCGCAGCCGTTGGCGGGCCGGTCGACCAGGGCGATGTTCTCCTGGATGCCGTCGAAGGCCTCCATCTTGAAGCCCCACCAGTCGGCCCACAGTGCGCCGCACACGCCTTCGGCTGCAAGCCGGTCGGCGATCTTGTAGGCCTCCACGCCGTGGTGGAACGCGGACACCTTGAAGCCGAACTCGCGCGCCAGGTCCAGCATCACCGCCATTTCGTCGGCGCGGTAGCAATGGATGTGGACGAGGATGTCGCCATCCATCGCCGCGGCCAGGGTGTCGAGCTTGAGGTCGCGCTTGCCGGCGTCCTTGCCGTTCCCCGCGCCGCCCTTGCCGCGCTTCTTGCGGTATTCGCTGGCATCGATGAAGGCGGCGCGGTAGCCGGCGACGTTGCCCATGCGCGTTGACGGCCCGCCCTTCTGGCCGTACACGCGCTTGGGATTCTCGCCGCAGGCCATCTTCAGGCCCCAGGGCGCGCCCGGGAATTTCATTCCCTGCATGGTGGTGGCCGACACGTTCTTGAGCGTCACGCCGCGACCGCCGACCAGGTTCGCCGAGCCGGGCAGCACCTGCATCGAGGTCACGCCGCCGGCCAGCGCGGTGTGGAACCCCGGATCCTGCGGCCACACGGAATGCTCGGCCCAGACGTTGGCGGTCACCGGCGCGGTGGCCTCGTTGCCGTCGCTGTGCGCGCTGGCGCCGGGGCTGGGATACACGCCCAGGTGCGAATGCACGTCGATCAGGCCAGGCGTCACCCACTTGCCGGTGCCGTCGACGCGCGTGGCGTTGGCCGGCGCGGCCAGGCCGCTGCCCACCGCCACCACCTTGCCGTCCTGGAGCAGCACGTCGGCACCATCCAGGCGCTCGCCGCTGCCGGTGAGGACCGTCGCGCCGGATATGAGCACCGGCGGCGCGGCGATGGCGCGGTAGGTGCTGGGATAGGGATCGTCGGTGAAGCGCGCGGCGGGCGCCGGGCTCTCGCTGGTCGTCGCCGCGTCGGTGCTGGCGCAGCCGGTCGCGAGCGCCGTGGCGATCGCCGCGGTGATCGCGGCAAGCAGGGTGCGGTGCATGGTGGTCTCCACGGGGACAGCGTGCACCGTAGCCGCGGCCGCCAGCGCTGCCAAGTGCAGGCGGTCATGGCCGTGCACCCGTGACAGAATGCCGACGACGGGAGGACACGCGATGCGCGAGAAGGAACAGATCGTCGGCAACTGGCTGCCGCGCTACACCGGCGTGCCGCTGGACGGCTTCGGCGACCACGTCCTGCTGACCAATTTCGGCGGCTACCTCGGCCACTTCAGCCGGCTCACCGGTGCCGAGGTCGTGGGCTTGGACCGGCCCATGCCCAGCGCCACCGCCGACGGCATCACCATGATCAATTTCGGCATGGGCAGCCCCAACGCCGCGACCATGATGGACCTGCTGTCGGCGGTGATGCCGCAGTCGGTGCTGTTCCTGGGCAAGTGCGGCGGGCTCAAGCGCAAGAACCAGCTCGGCGACCTGGTGTTGCCGATCGCGGCGATCCGCGGCGAAGGCACCAGCGACGACTACCTGCTCCCCGAGGTGCCGGCGCTGCCGGCCTTCGCCCTGCAACGCGCGGTGTCCACCATGATCCGCGACCACGGGCTGGACTACTGGACCGGCACCGTCTACACGACCAACCGCCGCGTCTGGGAGCACGACGACGCGTTCAAGGAACGGCTGCGGCAGATGCGCTGCATGGCGATCGACATGGAGACCGCGACCATCTTCGCCGCGGGCTTCGCCAACCGGATTCCCTGCGGCGCGCTGTTGCTGGTCTCCGACCAGCCCATGGTGCCCGAGGGCGTCAAGACCGAAGTGTCCGACGCCAAGGTGAGCGCCGAGTACGTCGAAAGCCACATCCAGGTCGGCATCGAGGCGCTGCGGCTGATCCGTCGGCATGGCAAGTCCGTGCGGCACCTGCGGTTCGACGAGTAGCCGGCGCGCGCGGAGGCAGCGGTGCAGCAGGCAGCATTACAGCAGGCGAGGGACATCGTGGCGTTCTGGCGCCAGGCCGGGCCGGGCAAGTGGTTCGCGAAGGACGATGCCTTTGACGCCGCCATCCGGCAGCAGTTCGAGGCCCTCCACTTCGCCGCGGCGCGCCGCGAACTCGACGACTGGCTCGATGACGCGGAGGGTGCGCTGGCCTTGCTGCTCCTGCTCGACCAGTTTCCGCGCAACCTGTTCCGTGGCAGCGCCCATGCCTGGGCCGCCGATCCGCTGGCGCGGCATGTGGCGGGCCGCGCGATCGTCCGTGGCCACGACGCCGCCTTCGATCCGCAGCTGCGGGCCTTCTTCTACCTGCCCTACGAGCATGCCGAGGACGTGCAGGACCAGGCGCGGTCGGTCGAGCTGTTCCGCGCGCTGGGCAACGTGGGCTACCTGGACTACGCGCTCGAGCACCAGCGGATCATCGAGCGCTTCGGCCGCTTCCCCCATCGCAACCATGCGCTGGGCCGGACCAGCACGCCGGAAGAACAGGCCTGGCTGGAGGCTGGCGGCGGCTTCTGAACCAATGGGTCGATGGCGTGCACCCTGGCCGGGCGAAGCGTTGCCAGCATCGCAAGCCTCGATGCGGTGCGGCCTTCGACGGCTCGCGGTCAGTAGCGCGGAATCGTCGGGTCGACCTCGCACGCCCAGGCCTCGATCCCGCCGACGACGTTGTGCACCTCGCGAAATCCCTGGGCGAGGAAATACCGCGCCGCCTGTTCACTGCGCACGCCGTGGTGGCAGAGGAAGGCGAGGGCCTGGTCGCGGGGCCGGGCCATCAACCGCTCCAGGCCGCCCGACTCGAGGCTTTCGTAAGGCACCGGCACGGCGGCGAGGGCGCGCTCGCCCGGCGGACGCACGTCGACGAGGACCAGCGTGCCGGCGCGGACGCGGTCTAGGGCTTCCCCTGCACTCAAGGTTTGAACCGGATCGGACATCGGGCCAGTGTAGGCGCGCGTGGCATGATCCGGCCATGTCGTCGCCTGCCACGCCGCTGCACCGCGTCCCGCCGCATCCGCGCAGGATCTGGATCGGCTTCGTGCTGTCGCAAATGATCGTGGCCGCGCTGTGGTGGTGGCTGGGCTGGCGCGCGGGCCTGCCCGCGATGGTGCTGTCGCACCTGTCGCTCTTCTGGGGCGCGCTGTGGCCGCAGTCGCGCCTCTACGGTCCGGCGCTGTCGAGGCTGCCCGTGGCGGACAAGCGCGTCTGGCTGACCATCGACGACGGCCCGTCCGGTGATACCGCCGCGATCCTCGACCTGCTCGATGCACACGGCGCCAAGGCCACCTTCTTCCTCGTCGGCGAGCGCGCCGCGGCGCGGCCCGACCTGGTCCGTGCCATCGCCGCGCGCGGCCACGGCATCGGCAACCACAGCCAGGCCCATCCCTCGCGCTGGTTCTGGGCACTGGGGCCACGACGCATGCGCGAGGAGATCGCGGGCGGGCAGGCGATCCTGCGCGGGATCACCGGGCAGCCCCCGCGCTGGTTCCGCGCGGTGGTGGGCATGGCCAACCCGTTCACCGTGGCGCCGCTGCGCGAGCACGGCCTGTCGCGCGTGGCCTGGAGCGCACGCGGCTTCGATGCGGTCGCGCCGGATCCGGCCACGGTGGTGTCGCGGATCGAGCGCACGCTGGCGCCCGGCGCGATCGTGCTGATGCACGAGGGCGCGGGCCATGGCCGCAGTGTCGACGCGATGGCGCTGCTGCTGCGGCGATTCGATGCACTGGGCTACGGCACGCTGTTGCCTGAGGCCCTGGAAGGCGACCCACGATCCCGGGCGCGACCCGTGGCCGCCGGCGCCCACGCACCCTGAAATCCAGCTGGTTCGCTAGCGTGTCCACTGGCCAAGTCCAACGCCCGCACGTGCATCAGCGCGTCGCCACCACCAGCCAGTTGTTGAACGGCGTGTCGCCATGCAGGGGCGTGAAGTGCGCCGTCAGTCCCGCAAGCCGAAAGCGGGCCTCGAGGCCGGCGCGGGTCGGATAGGACTTCGGCGTCGACACCATCCATCCGAGCCAGTGCGCGACGCGATCGGCCAGGCGGGTGGCGCGGCCGCGACCGCTGTCGTCGTCCAGTCCGGTGCGGATCACCAGCCGCGCGCCGGGCGCCAGCCGGTCGATGGCGTCCGCCAGCAGTTGGCGGCGCTGCTCGCGGGTCAGGTACTGCAGCACGTCCAGCAGGGCGACGCTGCCGGCATGCGCCGGCAGGCCCTGTTCGACGTCGACCACGTCGAAGCGCACCGCGTCCAGCCCGGCGCGCGCCGCGGCCCTGGCGGCGCGCGCGATCTTGCCGGCGTCCACGTCGACGCCCGCGTACGCGACCCGCTGCCCGTCCAGCCGCAAGGCATGCGCCAGCAGTCCCAAGCCGCAACCCAGGTCGAGCAGCGGCGCATCGCAGCCCCGCAGCGCGGCGAGCACGCCGGGATACAGCGGATCGCTGCGCAGCTTGCCGAGGCTGTAGTAGTAGTCGAAGCGATTGCCCAGCGGCATCGCCGGGCGGAACGCGTCGGCGATGCGTTGCGCGTCGCCGCGGCCGAACGGCCGCGTCGCGGCATTCACCGGCCGTCGCCGAGCAGTCGCCGGGCCACCGGCAGCGCCAGCTCGACCCACAGCCGGTACATCGCCGCCGACGGATGCAGGCCGTCGTCGACCAGCATCGCGTCCTCGTCGCCCCGCGCGCGGCTGGGCCGGGAGACATCGACGAAGGCGACGTCGCGCGCCTCGCAAAGCTCGCGTGCAACGGCGTTGTAGTCGTCCAGCTCGCGGCTCACCTGTGCCAGGTCGCGCCCTGAGGCGGCGCCGAAGCGCGTCGCGCCCCAGTCCGGGATGCCAAGGACGAGCACCCGGTCGTTGCGGCCGCCGGCCAGTTCGATCGCGCGCGCCAGCAGCGCCGTGAACTCGTCGCGGTACTCGCCGGCACTGCGCCCGCGGTACTGGTTGTTCACGCCGATCAGCAGGCTGACGAAATCGAAGCGCCCCAGCGGCCCTGCCTGGTCCATCGCCGCGGACAGCTCGTCCGTGGTCCAGCCGGTGGTGGCGATGATGCGGGGATCGGCCAGCGCGATGCCGTCCGCGCGCAGGCGCGCCGCCAGTTGCACGGGCCAGCGCCCGTCGGCGTCGACGCCTTCGCCGATGGTGTAGCTGTCGCCGAGCGCCAGGAACGACAGCGACCGCGGGGCCGCGCCTGCGGGCGGCATGCCGGAGGAGGCCGGGGACGTGGTGCAGCCGGCGGCGACCGCCATCATGCCGGCAGCCGCGAGGGCGAGGAGGGCGTCAACCCGAGGCCGCACGTCGCGTCGCGAGGTCGACCGGGGCCGCGCGGCGCGCCGTGGCGCGACGTTGCAGCACCCGGTCGATGCGGGCGAAGACGTCCCGCAGCACGTCGGGTTCGGGCAGCAGGGTCACCCGGAAGTGGTTGCGGTAGGGCACGTTGAAGCTGGAGCCCGGCACCACCAGCACGCCCTCGGTCTCCAGCAGCTCGAGGGCGAAGGCATGGTCCTCGAAACCCGACGCGGCATCGCCCACCACGCCGGGGAACGCATAGAGCGCACCGGACGGCGCGACCAGCTGGAGGTGCTCGCTCGCCGCGCAGCTGTCGAGCACCGCCCGCCGCGCCTCGTGCAGCCGGCCACCGGGCGCGCACAACGGCGCGATGGTGTCCGCGCCCTGCAGCGCCGCCTCGATCGCGAACTGCCCGGGCACGTTGGCGCACAGCCGGAGCGCGCCGAGCAGGTCCATCGCATGCTGGAAACCCGCGCAGCGCCGCGCATCGCCCGACAGCACCCCCCAGCCCACGCGCCAGCCGCAGGCGCGATGCACCTTCGACAATCCGCCCAGCGACAGGCACGGCACGTCGCCGGCCAGCGGCGCCAGCGGCTGGAAGCGCGCGTCCTCGTAGAGCACGCCGTCGTAGATCTCGTCGGCCATCAGCAGCAGGCCGTGCTTCTCGGCGATGCGGACGATGCGCTCGAGCAGGGCGCGCGGGTAGGTGGCGCCGGTCGGGTTGTTGGGGTTGATCAGCACGATGGCGCGGGTGCGCGACGACACCAGCGCCTCGATCTCGTCGGGGTCCGGCAGGAAGTCGTTGGCGACCTTGCAGCGGTAGTACACCGGGCGGCCGTCGTTGAGGATGGTGGCGGCCGACCACAGCGGGTAGTCGGGCGAGGGCAGCAGGACCTCGTCGCCGGGATTGAGCAGGGCGCGCAGGGAGATGTCGATCAGTTCGCTGACGCCGTTGCCGACGAACACGCGTTCGGCGTCCGCGTCGATCGCGCCGCGGGCGCGGTGGAAGGCGGCGATGGCCTCGCGCGCCGCGGGCAGGCCCTGCTGGTGCGTGTAGGGATCGGTGTCGTGGATGCGGTCGGCGATCGCGCGTTGCAGGTGGTCCGGCGCGCGGAAGCCGAAGGCGCCCGGGTTGCCGATGTTGAGCTTGACGAGTTCGCGGCCCTGCGCTTCCAGCTCCCGTGCCCGGCGCGCCAGTTCTCCCCGGATTTCGTACCGGACTTCGGACAGGCGGGCGCGGGTGGCGAGCGGGTCGTGCGGCATGGGAAGCGGGCGGCGCGGAATTGGCCGCAAGCCTAGCGGAAAAGCCGCCGCGTCGCCGAACGCCGGCGAGCACGACAAGGGCAGGATGGAGGGGTCCGGCGAGGCCGCGAGCGCGCCGGCCCGGGCGCGGCCCTACAATCCCTGCATGCACCCCGCCCGCCGCCCCGCTTGAGCCCCCGCTTCGACGCCCTGCGGGCGATCGGCTGGCCGTTCGAGGGCATGCCGCCGCCGGGGCCATGGCAGGACGCGATGCAGGCGCACCCGGGTGCGCGACCGGCCCGCGTCATCGAGCAGCATCGTTCCGGCTACATCGTCGCCGAAGGCCTCGCGGGCGGTTTCGCGGTGGAGTCCCTGCCCGATTGGCAACGCCCACGCCTCCCCCCCGGCGAGCGTCCCGCAGTCGGCGACTGGCTGCTGGTCGAGGGGGATGCGGCCGGCGACGCGCGTGCCGCCGCGCTGCTGCCGCGGCGCACCGCGATCAAGCGCGGGGCCGCCGGCGAGCACTACGGGCAACAGGTCATCGCCGCCAACATCGACATCGTGTTCGTGGTCACCGGCCTGGACGGCGACTTCAACCCGCGCCGCATCGAGCGCTACCTGCTGCTGGTGCAAAGCGGCGGCGCGCGGCCGGTCGTGGTGCTGACCAAGGCCGATCGCGACGGTGTCGACGACACCGCGGCCCGCGCCGAACTGACCGACGCCATCGGCGCGGGCGTGCCGGTGGTTGCGGTCAATGCCAAGGATCGCGGCAGCGTCGCCGCGCTGGAGCAATGGCTCCCGCCGGGGAGTACCGCGGTGCTGGTCGGCAGTTCCGGCGCTGGCAAGTCGACGCTGACCAACACCCTGCTCGGCATCGAGAAGATGAAGACCGGCGCGGTGCGCGAGTCGGACGCCCGCGGCCGCCACACCACCACCCATCGCGCGCTGATCCCGCTGCCGAGCGGTGCCTGCCTGATCGACACCCCGGGCATGCGCGAGCTCAAGCCCACCGGCGAGGAGCGCCTGGCCGATGGCGGGTTCGAGGACATCGAGGCGCTGGCCGGCGACTGCCGCTTCCGCGACTGCCGCCACGATCGCGAACCCGGCTGCGCCGTGCGCGCAGCCATCGATGCCGGTGCGCTCGACGCGCAACGCTTCGCCAACTACCTCAAGTTGCGCGACGAGCTGGCCGGCGCCGCGGACCAGCTGGCCACCCGCCAGGCCCAGAAGGCCGACGAGCGCGTGCAGGGCAAGGCCTTGAACAAGCGGCTGGACGACAAGTACGGCAGGCATTGAGCGAACCGCCGGCCAGCGCGGCCAACGCCTGCCTACGGCACCTGCGGCTAGAATGACCGGCCCGACCGCCGTGCCGAGCGCCATGCCCGACCAGACGCGCGACAACCCCGATCCCGATGCTATCCAGAAGGGCGACGACTTCAAGCAGGCCGCGCTGGATTACCACCGCCTGCCGCCCTACGGGAAGATCAAGGTCTCGCCGACCAAGCCGATGGTCACCCAGCGCGACCTCGCGCTGGCCTACTCGCCGGGCGTGGCCTACGCCTGCGAGGCCATCGTCGCCGACCCCAATGCCGCGAGCACGCTGACCGCGCGCGGCAACCTGGTGGCGGTGATCAGCAACGGCACCGCGGTCCTCGGCCTGGGCGACATCGGCCCGCTCGCCGGCAAGCCCGTCATGGAAGGCAAGGGCGTGCTGTTCCAGAAGTTCGCCGGCATCGACGTGTTCGACATCGAGATCGACGAGCGCGACCCGGACAAGCTGGTCGACATCATCGCCAGCCTCGAGCCGACCTTCGGCGGCATCAACCTCGAGGACATCAAGGCCCCCGAGTGCTTCATCGTCGAGCGCAAGCTGCGCGAGCGGCTCAACATCCCGGTGTTCCACGACGACCAGCACGGCACCGCCATCATCGTCGGCGCCGCGGTGGTCAACGCGCTGGAAGTGGTCGGCAAGAAGATCGAGGACGTGACGCTGGCGACGGCCGGCGCCGGCGCCGCAGGCATCGCCTGCCTGGACATGCTGGTGGCGCTGGGCATGAAGCCGCAGAACATCCTGGCGGTCGACCGCGACGGCGTGCTCTACACCGGCCGCCACAACATGGACCCGGACAAGCAGCGTTACGCGCGCGACACGGCCAAGCGCACGCTGGCCGACATCGTCGACGGCGCGGACGTCTTCCTTGGCCTGTCCGCCGGCGGCGTGCTCAAGCCGGAGATGGTCGCCACCATGGCCGAGCGCCCGGTGATCCTGGCGCTGGCCAACCCCTACCCGGAGATCCTGCCCGAGGACGCGAAGGCGGTGCGCCCGGATTGCGTCATCGCCACCGGGCGCTCGGACTACCCCAACCAGGTCAACAACGCGCTGTGCTTCCCGTACATCTTCCGCGGCGCGCTGGACGTGGGCGCGCAGGAGATCGACGAGTCGATGAAGCTGGCCTGCGTGCGCGCCATCGCCGCGCTGGCCAAGGCCGAATCCACCGACCTGGGCGGCGCCTACGGCGGCGACGTGACCAGCTTCGGCGCCGACTACATCATCCCGCGCCCGTTCGATCCGCGCCTGCTCACCGAGCTGGCGCCGGCGGTGGCGAAGGCGGCGATGGAATCGGGCATCGCGCTGCGCCCGATCACCGACATGGAGGCCTACCAGGAGCAGCTGGCGCAGTTCATCTTCCGCACCGGCCTGCTGATGAAGCCGGTGTACGACCGTGCCCGCAGCGACCGCAAGCGCGTGGTCTACGCCGAGGGCGAGGAGTTCACCGTGTTGCGCGCGGTGCAGACCGTGATCGACGAGGGCCTCGCCCATCCGATCCTGGTGGGCCGCCCCAAGGTGATCCAGTCGCGCATCGAGAAGCTCGGCCTGCGCATGCGCGAGGGCGTGGACTTCGAGCTGACCAACATCAACTCCGACCCGCGCTTCGACGACTACTGGCAGCAGTACCACGCCCTGACCCAGCGCCGCGGCGTGACCCCGGATGCCGCCAAGAACCTGATCCGCTCCCGGCCGACGCTGATCGCGGCGCTGATGGTCGAGCGCGGGGAGGCCGACGCCATGCTCTGCGGCGTGATCGGCCGCTTCCACAAGAAGCTCGGCTACCTGCGCAGCATCTTCGACTTCGACCCGGGCGTCACCGGCACCGCGGCGATGACCGGCGTGATCAACGACCAGGGTGCGTGGTTCTTCCTCGACACGCACGTCCAGCCGGATCCCACCGCCGAGCAGATCGCCGAGGCGACGCTGCAGGCCAGCTACCGGCTCAAGCTGTTCGGCATCGAGCCCAAGGTGGCGCTGCTCTCGCACTCCAGCTACGGCAGCCACGACAACCCCTCGGCGGCCAAGATGCGCAAGGCGGTGGAGATCATCAAGCAGCGCATGCCGCGGCTCGAGGTCGACGGCGAGATGATGGCCGACGTGGCCTGGAACGAGACCCTGCGCAAGCGGGTGTTCCCCAACGCCACCCTGCACGGCCGCGCCAACCTGTTCGTGATGCCCAACCTGGACGCGGCCAACATCACCTACAACATGACCCGGGTGATGACCGACGGCGTCGCGCTGGGCCCGATCCTGATGGGCCTGGACCAGCCGGCGCACATCCTCACCCCGGACTCCACGCCCCGCCGCGTGGTGAACATGACCGCCATCGCCGCCGTCGATGCCCAGATCCGGGCCGTGGGCCGCGCCGGCCCGCTGGGGAGGCGTCCCGCCTGAACACGCGCCGGGCGGCGCCGTGAAGGCCGCGTCGAGTTTCCGGCGGCGGGCCGCCGGTAACATCCGCCGATTGTCGCGGGACAGCGCGGGGTGTTGGCGATGCGGGATGATCGGCAATCGCAGGTGGAAGCCCTCGTCGCGCCCGGCGAGATCGCCGGCGTTTCGCTGCAATCGGCCCTGGACCATGCCTCGGACGGCTTCGCCGTGCTGGACGCCCACTGGCGCGTCGCGTACCTCAATGCCGCCGGGGTCCGGCTGCTCGCGCCGCTGTACCCGGACCAGCAGGACTTCCTGGGACGCGACCACTGGGAACTGTTCCCCGACCTGGTGGGGACCGAGCTCGAGCGCCTGTATCGGCGGGTGGCCGCCGACCGCGTCGCCGGGATGCTGGAGCTGTACTACCCGCCGCTCGCCACGTGGTTCGAGATCCGCGCCTATCCCAATGCCGGCGGCGGGATCTCGATCTACTTCCTGGACATCAGCGCCCGCCGCCGCGCCGAACTGCGCCTGGAGTCGGAGAAAAACCTCATGGCGCGCGTGGCGACCGGCGAGTCGTTGGACCAAGTCCTCGACGCGCTGTGCCGCCAGGTCGAAGCGCAGTCCGACGACGGCATGTTGTGCTCGGTCATGCTGCTGGAGCCGGACGAGCGCCACCTGCGGTCCGCCGCCGGACCGAGCCTGTCGGCCGGGTACCTTGCCGCCATCGACGGCATCGAGATCGGGCCCGCCGTCGGGTCCTGCGGCACGGCGGCCTACACCGGGCAAATGGAACTGGCCGAGGACATCGAGACCGACCCGAAGTGGGCGCCCTACGTCCCGCTGGCCCGCGCAGAAGGCCTGCGCGCCTGCTGTTCGCGACCGATCCGCTCGTTCCGCGGCAACACCCTGGGCACCATCGCGATGTACTACCGCCAGCCGCAGCGGCCCAGCGCCAACGACGAAGGCCTGGTGGCCTTCGCGGCGGACATCGCCGCCATCGCGATCGAGAGCCGGCAGACGGGCGCCGCGTTGCAGGCCGCGGCGGAGCGCCTGCGCGCGACCTTCAGCCAGGCCGCCATCGGCATCGCGGTGTGCGACCTCGATGGCAGGTTCGTGGAAGCGAACTCCAAGTTCGTGGAGCTGACCGGCTACACGCTCGACGAACTGCAGGCCCGGGGATTCGCCGACATCACCCATCCCGACGACCTGGGCGACACGCGGACGATGACCGGGCGCCTGCTGTCCGGCGAAATCGAATCCTGCGTGCTGGAGAAACGCTATATCCGGAAGGATGGCTCCCCTGTCTGGAGCCAGACCACGGTGACCGTGCTGCGCGACGCGGGCGGCGAGCCCCGCCAGTTCATCGCCGCGGCCGAGGACATCTCGCTGCGCAAGCAGGCGGCCGCGGCGCTCGAGGCCCGCGAGGCGAGCCTGCGCGTGCTGGCCGACACCATGCCTCACCTGGTGTGGATGGCCGACGGCGAAGGCGACATCTTCTGGTACAACCGCCGCTGGTACGAATACACCGGGGCCACCGAGTCGGACATGATGCGTGCCGACGGCTGGCACCCGATGCACGACCCCGAGATCCTGCCGAAGGTGGTGGAGCGCTGGAAGCAGTCGCTGGCCACGGGCGAGGTCTTCGAGATGGAGTTCCCGCTGCGCGACGCGCAGGGCAACTACCGCCTGTTCCTGACGCGCGCGCTCCCGGTGCGAGACGCCAGCGGCAAGATCGTGCGCTGGTTCGGCACCAACACCGACATGGAGGCCGTGGACCAGGCCCGCCGTGCGCTGGCCGACGAATCCCGCGTGCTCGACCTGATCAACCGCACCGGCCAGGCTCTGGTGTCCGAGCTGGACCTGCAGGACGTGCTGCAGAAGGTCACCGACGCGGCGACCGAGCTCAGCGGTGCCCGTTTCGGCGCCTTCTTCTACAACAACACCGACGAGCAGGGCGATCGCTACCTGCTGTACACGCTCAGCGGCGCCCCGCGCGAAGCCTTCGAGAAGTTCGGCCACCCGCGCGCGACCGCGCTGTTCGGGCCGACCTTCCGCGGCGATCCCACCATCCGCATCGACGATGTCACCACCGACCCGCGCTACGGATCGATGGGGCCGCACCACGGCATGCCGCCCGGCCACCTGCCGGTGCGCAGCTACCTGGCCGTGCCCGTGATCTCGCGTTCCGGAGAGGTCATCGGCGGCCTGTTCTTCGGCCATCCCGATCCGGGCGTGTTCACCGAACGCACCGAACGCCTGATCGGCGGCATCACCGCGCAGGCCGCGGTGGCGATCGACAACGCGCGCCTGTACGAGGACGTCAAGCGCGGCGCCCAGGAACGCGAACGCCTGCTCGCCGCCGAGCACGCGGCCCGGCTGGACGCCGAGCAGGCGAGCATGATGAAGGACGAGTTCCTGTCCACCCTGTCGCACGAACTGCGCACGCCGCTCAGCGCCATCCTGGGCTGGACGCACCTGCTGCAGGCCGGCGGCTGCACGCCCGAGGACACCGACGCGGGCCTGAAGACCATCGCCAACAGCGCGCGCGCGCAGGCCAAGCTGATCGACGACCTGCTGGACATGAGCCGGATCGTGTCGGGCAAGGTGCGCCTGGACGTGCAGCCCACCGACCTGGAGGCGATCGTGGCCGCCAGCGTCGACGCCACCCGGCCGTCCGCGGATGCCAAGCAGATCCGCCTGCGCCAGGTCATCGACCCCAAGGCGGGGACCGTGATGGGCGACCCGGCGCGCCTGCAGCAGGTGATCTGGAACCTGCTGTCGAACGCGATCAAGTTCACGCCCAAGGGCGGCAGCGTCGACGTCGCGCTGTCGCGCGTGGACTCCCAGGTCGAGCTGCGCGTGAGCGACAGCGGGATCGGCATCGACCCCGCCTTCCTGCCGCACGTCTTCGACCGCTTCCGCCAGGCCGACGCGTCGTTGTCGCGCGCGCATGGCGGCCTGGGCCTGGGCCTGGCCATCGTCCGCCAGCTGGTCGAGCTGCATGGCGGCAGCGTGTCGGCGGAGAGCGAAGGCACGGGCCATGGCAGCACCTTCGTCGTGCGCCTGCCGGTCGCCGCGCGCCGGGCGTACGTCGGCGACGAGTCCGGGGAGGCCGAGGATGGCGACCTGGAGGCAGCCGGCGGCTTGCGCGACAACGAATGGATCGACCTGCAGGCGGCGACCCTGCTGGTGGTGGACGACGATCCCGACACCCGCACCATCCTCGGCCAGCTGCTCGAGCGGCACGGCGCCCGCGTCGAGCGCGCCGCCAGTGCGCGCGAGGCCTTGGAGGCCCTGGCCTCGCTGCGACCCGACGCGATCGTCAGCGACGTCGGCATGCCCGGCATGGACGGCTTCGCCTTCATGCGCCAGGTGCGCAAGCTGCCGGTGGAGCAGGGCGGCCGGGCGCCGGCGGTGGCGCTGACTGCGTTCGCCAGTTCGCAGGACCGCACCCGGGCGCTGATGGCGGGCTACCAGGCGCATGTCGCCAAGCCCTTCGAGGCGCAGGAGTTGCTGGCCACCATCGGCAGCCTGCTCCGGCGGGTCTAGCCAGGGCCGTCGCGCCCCGGCGGCGCCCGCCCCGTGCCGGCGCGCGCGCCGGGCGGCCCGGGGACGCTTGCTAGAATCGATCCCCAATCCCCAGACCCCAAGCACGGCCAGCGGGCCGTGGCGGAGCATTCCCCGATGAACTGGCTCGACGAAGCGCTGCACAACGACCCCGATCCCGCCGAGTCCCGCGAGTGGATCGAATCGATCAAGGCCGTCATCGACGCCGACGGCCCGCAGCGCGCGCACCAGCTGCTCGAGAACATGGTCGAGCTCACCCGCCGCGCCGGCGCCCACCTGCCGTTCGCGCCGACCACCGAATACGTCAACACCATCCCCGCGCACCTGGAGCCCAAGCTCGAGGGCGACGCCCACATGGAGTGGCGCATCCGCTCGATGATCCGCTGGAACGCGATGGCGATGGTGGTGCGCGCCAACCGCAAGCCCGGCGACCTGGGCGGCCACATCGCCAGCTTCGCCAGCTCGGCCACGCTGTACGACGTCGGCTTCAACCACTTCTGGCGCGCGCCGCACGACGAGCACCCCGGCGACCTGCTCTACATCCAGGGCCACAGCTCGCCCGGCATCTACGCGCGCTCCTACCTCGAGGGCCGCATCACCGAGTCCCAGCTCGACCACTTCCGCATGGAGGTCGACGGTCGCGGCCTGAGCTCCTACCCGCATCCCTGGCTGATGCCCGACTACTGGCAGACGCCCACCGTCAGCATGGGCCTGGGCCCAATCGCCGCCATCTACCAGGCGCGCAACTGGAAGTACCTCGAGGCGCGCGGCCTGATGCCCAAGACCGACCGCAAGGTCTGGTGCTTCCTCGGCGACGGCGAGACCGACGAGCCCGAGTCCCTCGGCGCGATCTCGGTCGCCGGCCGCGAAGGCCTCGACAACCTGGTCTTCGTCATCAACTGCAACCTGCAGCGCCTCGACGGCCCGGTGCGCGGCAACGGCAAGATCATCCAGGAGCTCGAAGGCAGCTTCCGCGGCGCCGGCTGGAACGTGGTCAAGACCATCTGGGGCAGCTACTGGGACCCGCTGCTGGCCAAGGACACCCAGGGCATCCTGCGCAAGCTGATGATGGAAACCGTCGACGGCGAGTACCAGAACTGCAAGGCCTTCGGCGGCGCGTACACCCGCCAGCATTTCTTCGGCAAGTACCCGGAGACCGCGGCGATGGTCGCCAACATGAGCGACGACGACATCTGGCGCCTCAACCGCGGCGGCCACGATCCGCACAAGGTCTTCGCCGCCTACCAGAACGCCGTGGACACCAAGGGCCAGCCGACGGTGATCCTGGCCAAGACGGTCAAGGGCTACGGCATGGGCAGCGCCGGCGAGGCGCTCAACCCCACCCACCAGACCAAGAAGCTCGACGACGAGGCCGTGCGCGCCTTCCGCGACCGCTTCAAGATCGACATCGACGACGACCAGTTCAAGGACGGCAACGTGCCGTTCTACCACCCGGGCCCGGAATCGGACGAGGTGCAGTACATGCGCGCCCGCCGCGAGAAGCTCGGCGGCTACCTGCCGCAGCGCCGCACCAAGAGCACCGAGACCCTCAAGGCGCCGAAGCTCGAAGTGTTCGAACGTTTGCTCAAATCCAGCGGCGAGCGCGAGATCAGCACCACCATGGCCTTCGTGCAGGCGCTGTCGATCATCCTGCGCGACAAGCAGGTCGGCCCGCGCTGCGTGCCGATCGTCGCCGACGAGGCGCGCACCTTCGGCATGGAAGGCATGTTCCGCCAGCTCGGCATCTACGCGCCGCAGGGCCAGAAGTACAAGCCGGTCGACCGCGACCAGCTGATGTACTACCGCGAGGACGCGGCGGGCCAGGTGCTGGAGGAGGGCATCACCGAGGCCGGCGCGTTCTCGTCGTGGATGGCCGCGGCCACCAGCTACAGCACCAACGACCTGCCGATGCTACCGTTCTACATCTTCTATTCGATGTTCGGCTTCCAGCGCATCGGCGACAGCGCCTGGCAGGCGGCGGACATGCGCTCACGCGGCTTCCTGCTCGGCGCCACCGCCGGCCGCACCACGCTCAACGGCGAGGGCCTGCAGCACGAGGACGGCCACAGCCACCTGCTGGCCGGCGCCATCCCCAACTGCCGCGCCTACGACCCCACCTTCGCCGGCGAGGTCGCCGTCATCCTGCAGCACGGCATGACCCGCATGCTCGACGAGCAGGTGGACGAGTACTGGTACATCACCCTGATGAACGAGAACTACGCCCACCCCGAGCTGCCCGAGGGCGCGGCCGAGGGCGTGATCCGCGGCATGTACCTACTCACCGACGCCGGCAAGCCGAAGAAGGGCGAGCTGCGCGTGCAGCTGCTCGGCAGCGGCACGATCCTGCGCGAGGCCATCGCCGCCGCCGAGCTGCTCGACAAGGACTTCGGCGTCACCGCCGACATCTGGTCCTGCCCCAGCTTCACCGAGCTGCGCCGCGACGGCATGGCCGCCGAACGCCACAACCGCCTCCACCCCGAGGCCAAGACCCCGCGCAAGCCCTACGTGACCGAGCTACTGGAGAAGCAGCAAGGCCCCGCCATCGCCGCCACGGACTACGTCCGCGCCTACGCCGACCAGATCCGCGAATACGTCCCCGCCACCTACACCGTCCTGGGCACCGACGGCTTCGGCCGCTCCGACACCCGCGCCAACCTCCGCCGCCACTTCGAAGTCAGCCGCTACCACATCGCCCACGCCGCCATCGCCGCGCTGGCGAAGGACGGCAAGATGACGGCGAAGGATGTGGCGCGGGCGATCAAGGTTTACAAGATCGATGTGGAGAAGGTGGATCCGGCGTTGGCGTAGACCCGGCTCCAGAGTGAAGGCGAGCACCCATTTTGCACGCTTGCAAAGCATGGCGCCCTTGAACATTAAGGTTGGAGATGGCGAGGGACCCCGGGGCTGACATTCGCAGCACCTGCCACGCATTCATCGATTCAACCCGGGCGCAGCAAGGCGCAGAGTGGCGTTACTTCGACCGCGCATCTGGCCGAAGCGCTAAAGAGGCGGGATCCCGAGTGCACTGAGGTATTCGTAAGTCGGTGTATAGAATTCTGGAAGGCGCGTGCCGTCGCAAGGGTTTCCAGGCGGCACGAAAATCACCATCCCTTGCCGCGCGCGAGTCAGTAGGACTCGGTACGCATTGATCAGATAGCGGACGCGTGCCTCGTTCTTAAGCACCTTCCACTTCGCGCCCGCGAACATGTGCTGCGTCCAGCCCACCCCAGTCCTACGCAGATCGGCGTCCCAAGTCACGCAACTCCAGTCGACTTCCAGCCCTTGCACCTGGAATTCTGTGGCGGCGTCTTCCAAGAAGTTGCTTGAGCGGATGTCGTCCGGTGAGCTAAGGAACCAATGCACCGGATTGATAGGCGCCCGCACGTCGATGGCGTGAGGCTTGAGCCGCATGGCGCCGGAGGTCGCGACCAGCCCAGCGCGCTCGCTCCCTCTCGTATGAGCGCGCAGCCAGGCCCGGGCCGTATCGAGGTCACGGGTCAGAGCAATCGGGTATCTACTAATTAAGCTGCGAAGCGCTTCGGACGCGCGGTCTTGCTCGCCGTCGAGCATCGCTTTCACAAAGCCAGAAACATGTTCAGCACGGAACGACCGCATGGACACCGAGAGATGCAGCCGCCGATCAGCAACGACGTTCGCATCTGTTCCTAGGCGCTGCAGTGCGAGGCCCGCGGCGTATTCGGAGTCACGAAGCTCCGGGGAGATGTGCACATCCCAGTGGAGGAACCTCGTTCGCACCGCGTCAAGCCACCCGCTTATGCCAGCCTCGCCGCGGTTGATCTCTTGGCCACCGCCGACGAGGCATATGACCACGGCCCATTCAGGGTGACGATCCATATAGGAAAGCAGCAGTTCCGGCTCAGACTCGTCAAACCCCGGTAAGCGCTTCTTTCGGCGCATAAAGTCCGCTGTCATGGCTCGATCCCATGCACGCTGCGCCTCGTCAAAGATCACCACGTGCTCGCTAGGGGGCACCGTTGCGGTGATCCCAGCATCCCGGAAGTGATGGATCAAGTGAATAAAGGCTTTGATGCTCTGGCGTACCTCGCCCTTCTTGGCGGCGACGCCCAAGGCCCGCCGCCGCGTCACCTCGTCACGAGCGAGCGCCTCAGTGAGAACAGCGACGAGCGGGGCATTGCCGGACAGAAACACGGCATGCGTTTCGCTGGACTCATCATGGCGTCGTGTTGCTGTGTTCAGCCCAACCAGCGTTTTTCCGGCGCCGGGCACGCCGGTCACGAAGATTACCTTTTTTCGTCGGTCCCGCTCCGCCGCGTCGACTAGCGCGTCGACAGCGCTCGCAGTAAGAGCAAGGTTCTCCCCGGCTTCGTTGCAAGCGAGCGCGTCGACTGAGTGGCTAGAGTAAAGAACCCGGGCCGCTTCGATGATGGTTGGCGTCGGCGCGTATGGCGATGCAATCCATGCTCGCGGGTCGATTTTTGACGCTGTTCCGCGCGCAAGCGCCCTATCCAGCGTGGCCTGGAGGTCCTCGGCGTTCGTGAGCAAAGGGGAGTAAACGAGATCGGCGTAGGGCTCTGAGACGCGATGGCTGCGGGACTCAGCAGCGGTGGCAACGAGGATCGGAACGATTTCTGCGTTGTGACTTCCGAGGTGAAAGTTCTTGAGGTCGAGGGCGTAGTCCCAGGCCTGGTTAATGTCTGCTGTGGTGAATCGGGACGCGCCGACTTTGAATTCGATGGGGACGATTACGCCGCCTGATAGAACCACCGCATCGATGCGGTCGCCGAGACGCGGGACGGTGAATTCGAAGAACACGTGTCCGGTGCGTTGATGCAGCGCGGACTTGAGCAGAGCAATCTCCGCTTGCCAGGCGTGCTTCTGTTCGACGGTATCGTCCCCGCTGGCCATTGCGAGGCGGCCGAGGATGGCGTCCGGGTCTGCCGCGTTGAACTCGGCGATGTCGGCGGCGTAATAGGCCGCGCCAAATGTGGTCATGAGGGGCTCCTGGTCTCTTCCCAGGATAGCGGCCATTTAGCCGGACAGATCGGGTCCCGGGCCGTACCGCCGACGTCGCCGTAAGGGGCTCGGACCCTGCCTTGCCGCGCTTCCCACAGGGAAAACGCGAATGGGGTCAGGTTCACTTGAATACTCTGAGTCCCAATGGCAACCGCCCCCACCGTTTCCGGCAGGGGCGGCGCGTAAAACCTGGCGCCTGAATTACGGCTGCAACATCGCCGGCGGCGCGAACGTCGCCGGCATGAACTCCAGCGCGACCAAAAAAAGGGGTCAGGTTCATTTTTCTGTTCAAACGCAACTTGCCCCCCGTTTCCGGGGGGTGCGTGTCGGCCCCGAGTGAGCGCCGCCCTCAGTCCAACGTGCCGCGCACCGGGTAATCGTTCTCGATGATGTACTTGACGCCCTTGAGCAGCGACGCCAGGTCCGGTCGCGCGAAAGGTGCGTTGGAGACGTCGATGATCTGCAGTTTGCTGTCGGGCTTGAGCAGGAACAGGCCGGGCTCGGCGAAGGGACGGTCGGTTTCCTTCGGCGAGCGCGGCTCGGACACGTACAGGCCGAGCTGGTGCATCTGCGCCACGCTCAGGTCGTAGCCCACCGGATAAGCCAGGTCTTGCGCAGAGACTTGCGCCTGGGCCTTGTCCAGCGGATCGGCGGAAGCGGCCATGACGCTGACACCCGCCGCGTCGAACTCGTCGCGCAGGTCGTTGAGGGTATCGAGGTATGTCTCGCACAGCGGGCAGTGCTTGCCGCGATACACGACCAGCAGGCGCCAGCCTTCGCCGGACGCGGGATCGAGCTGGCCGCCGCCGACCTGCGCGATGCGGATGTCGGGGAAGGGCGCGCCGGCGGCGAGCTTGCTGGGGGTCGTGGCCATCGTCGAAGGTTCCTGTTTCGGGGGGTCTCGCGGGACTCTAGTCGGACGCGCGTTTCCGGGCCGTGACCACGGTTGGTTGTGGGCGAGCGACGGCGCCCCGGGACATAGGTCGGGAACAGCAGTCGGGTCGGCTTTCCACATGGGCGGTCAGACCCCGGCAGCTGCGTTCCAGGGCCAACTCAATGGTGTCGCGCTCGGCTTAGGAAGAAAGAGGGTCAGGTTAATTTGTCTTGCTGCAAGCAGAAATCGCCCCCGCGGTTTCCGGCAGGGGCGGCTGATTCCACTTGGCGAAGGGTTTGCGGCTGCAACGTCGCCGGCGAAGCTACGTTGCGCGCAGAAGCCCAGCGTCACCGGCAATGTGCCGGGGGTGGGGCGGCGCCGGTGGAGACTCGGGTAATGACGGCGGGGACCGCGGTCAGCAGCTGCGGGCCGGTGAAATGGCAGTGGGCGTTGCTGTGGGTGTCGGTCTGGCCAGCAGGTCCCTGCGGTCTGGCCATCTGCGCAGGGCCGGTTTGGAGATCCCCGTAAGCAAAAACGGCGGGCCTGTGGCCCGCCGTCGTGGACTGCCGCTTGCGTGGGGCTAGAGGTCCAGGCCCAGGCCGACACCGGCGGACGAATCCGACCCACTGAATGCCGCGCCGATCGTCATCGTCGCGCGATCTCCCAGGGCGCGCCCGTAACCGATGGAGAGCGCTTGCTGTCCGTTCTGGAAGCCGGCGCCCACCGCGATGCGTCCACGCGCACTGCGCGAGCCGATGGCATTGGCGGTCATCTGTGCCATCGCCACCGACATCGCGCCACTGCGGTCCACATGGTGTTCCGTCCTCTCGAGGCGTGACCAGACGTCCCCCTGGAACTGGTCGAAGTCCAGCCGCATGGTCGCGACCTGCTGATCGGTGTATGCATTCGCGGTCGACAGCGTGGTGGTCGCGCGGCTGTCCGTGTACACGCGGGCACTCGACAATGTCGCCACGTCGCCTGCCGCCGCGTTGGAGTTGGCAGCGGTCAGGGTCGCCGCATCACCCGCATTGGCGTGTGCCTTGGCAGTCGAGAGCGTGGCGGCGTCGCCGGCATCGGCGTGAGACTTGGCCGTCGACAGGGTGGCGGCATCACCGGCATTGGCGTGTGCGTTGGCGGCCGAGAGGGTCGCTGCGTCGCCGGCCTCGGCGTGCGCCTTGGCACTCGACAGGGTTGCTGCGTCACCGGCATTGGCATGTGCGTTGGCAGCCGTGAGGGTGGCGGCGTCACCGGCGTTGGCGTGTGCGTTGGCAGCCGAGAGGGTGGTGGCGTCCCCGTTATCCACGTAAGCCTGGGTGACCCCACCGCCCGACGCGGCGATTGCCTGGGTCATCTGGTCAAGGTTCACGGCATCCGTTCCGGAAGTTCCTGCCGCGACATTGGTGATCCGTCGTTCCGCACCCGCGTCGCCAACGGAGACCGTCATCGTGCCGGAGCTTGTCGAGCCGAATCCGAGGGTGACTGCGCCACCTGCGCCGGCGTCGATCCTGAAAACGCTGTCGGTGGCACTGCCGTCGGCACCGCGATCCTGGATCATGAAGTAGTTGTCGCCACCATTGCTGGAGTCGTTGATGACGATCCCCCAGTCATTGCTGGGAAACGATGCCGTATTGCTGGTGTCCCGGAAATCGATCCGCAGGTTGTTTTCCTTCAAGCGCAGTGTGTCGAATCCGAAATCTTCATTGTTAACGCAGTCGAGGCCAACACATTGGCTGCCCACCACGATCTGGTCATCGAGCACGACGTTGTCGGCATTTGCGGGTGCAGGCACTGCACAAGCAGCAGCAAGGATCGCAACCGCGCTGGCGCGGAAGGTATTGAGAGAGCTCATCATTTCCCCTTGGTGATAGAGGGAGTGTCCGGCAATCACGCGGACATCTCCAGGATAGGAAGCGGCTAACGTTGTTGCGCCTCCTAACAGTCGCTAGCGTAAACGTTTCAGCGCCTCAAGGCGATTGGACATTCCGGTACCGGGTGTGGCGAAGCGGCGCGGACCCTTTTTCTCCTACGTGCCAGCGGTGGGCCTCGCGGCCCAACGCACGTCGGCGAATAGCGGCGACCGGTTCAGTGGAATTCTTTCTGAGGCCAACGCAGGTTCACCACCGATACGCGCCGCGGCCCATGTCGGTCCAGCGTCGCGCGCGCGCGGGGACTGTAAACCGGGTGCGTCACGTCGAACCTCACGCCAGGGCATCGCCCAGCAACGCCAGGTCCGCCACGAACGTGGCATACGCCGCGTCGCGTTCCTTGCCGCGCTGCCGCAGCACCCAGGCCGGGTGGACGGTGGCGAAGGCGCGGGTGCCGTCGTGCAGGGTGTGCCAGCTGCCGCGCTGGTCCATCAGCCGGAACCCGGCGCCGAACACGGCCAGCGCAGCGGTGGCGCCCAGGCAGGCGACGGCCTCGGGGCGCACGCGTTCGATCTCGCCGGCGAGCCAGCCGCGGCAGGCATCGACGTGCGCGACTTCCGGGTTGCGGTGCAGGCGTTGCTTGCCGCGGCGCTCGAAGCGGAAGTGCTTCACCGCGTTGGTGAGGTAGAGGCGGTCGCGGGCGATGCCGAGTTCGGCCAGCGCGCGGTCCAGCACCTGCCCGGAGGGACCGACGAAGGGGCGGCCGGTGAGGTCCTCGGCGTCGCCGGGTTGTTCGCCGACCAGGAGCACGCGCGCATCCGGCGGGCCTTCGCCGAACACGGTTTGCGTGGCCGGTTCCCACAGCGGACAGGCGCGGCAGGCTTGCGCGGCGGCGCGAAGCGCGTCGAGCGTGCCCGCCGCAGGCGTCGGCGCGACGACCGGCGCGATCTTCGGGATCCGCCGCTTCGGCGCGACGGCTTCGCGCTCGGCCATCTCGCGCACGCGCTGGCCCGCGGTGCGGGTGAGTTCGGGCAGCAGCTGGGCTTCCGGCAGGTGCTTCCAGTACCGGGTCGGCATCTCCTGCCGCATCATCCGCGGGTTGAGGCGGGCCGGGTTGAAGATGTGCGCGTAGTAGGTGCGCCACAGGTCCTCGTGCGCATCCTCGGCCGGCGCGTCGCTGCGCAGGGCGCCCGTGCCGAACGACAGGGTGCTGCCGTCCCAGCGCGCGCTGCGATCCGGCGTCAGGATCGCCCAGCGCATGCCGGTGAAGCGGCGCGCGAAGAACGGCGCCACGCGGTCGACGATGCGGTGGTCGGGCTCGAACCAGGCGATGAAGGCGTCTTGCTCGCCGGCCACGGCCCGGAAGCGCACGAAGGCCTTCATCTTGTGCGTGTCGCGCCGCACCGCCTGCAACAAGGCGGCGGCCTGGTGCACGTCGGCGTCGGTGGGGACCGCGAGCAGCTGCGGTTCGCCGTGGGTGATCCGCCACAGCAGGCGGTAGAGCAGGGCGAAGCGGCCGGGCGCGCGGTGGCAGGCGACCGCCTCGGCGAGCGCGACCAGGCTGCGCGGCACGCGCGGCGTGTCGACGACGGCCGGCGCCTGCCCGATCGGCGTGCCCGGAAGCAGTCCGGCGTCGCCAGCCTCGAGCCAGTCGATGTCCTCGGGCGGGACCTGCGCGCGCAGGGCCGCGCGCGCCGCCGCGCGCCAGGCGCCCGCGTCCCAGGGCGGGTCGACCGTCGCCGCGTAACGCGCCATGTCAGGCGAACAGGTCGGCCTGGCGCGGCGCCGGCGCCAGCCGCGCGCGCAGCGCCTGCGGATCGTCCAGCGCCTTGCGCGGATGGTGGTCGAGCAACTGGATGAAGGGCAGCAGGCGGGACAGCGGCGCGCGCAAACGCGCGAGGTCGGCCACGCGCAGGCGCGCATGTCGGCGCGCGGCGAGCACCCGCTTGACGTTGCGCACGCCGAGCCCCGGCACGCGCAGCAGACGCTCCTTGGGTGCGCGGTTGAGGTCGACCGGGAACACCTCGGGGTTGCGCAGGGCCCAGGCCAGCTTGGGGTCGATGTCCAGGTCGAGCATGCCGTGCGCGTCGCCGGTGATCTCGCCCAGTTCGAAGCCGTAGAAGCGCAGCAGCCAGTCGGCCTGGTACAGGCGGTGCTCCCGCGCCAGCGGCGGCGCGCGCAGCGGCAGCGAGGAGGACGCGTCGGGGATCGGGCTGAAGGCGGAATAGTAGACGCGGCGCAGCTTGTAGTTGCCGTAGAGGTTGTCGGCGGTGGCCAGGATGGCGCGGTCGTCCGCGCCGTCGGCGCCGACGATCATCTGCGTGCTCTGCCCGGCGGGCGCGAACCGTGGCGGCTTGCGCGGCTTGGCCGAGGTGGAGCGGATCGCGGTGCCCGGCTTCTGCTTGCCTTCCTCGATCTGCCAGCGCAGCTCGCCCATCGCGCTGCGGATGCCGGGCAGCTTCTTTTCCGGCGCCAGTTTCGCCAGCCCCGCTTCGGTGGGCAGCTCGACGTTGATCGACAGGCGGTCGGCATGGCGCCCGGCGGCGGCCAGCAGCTCGGGCGAGGCCTCGGGGATGGTCTTGAGGTGGATGTAGCCGGCGAAAGCATGGTCCTCGCGCAGCGTGCGCGCGACCTCGACCAGTTGCTCCATCGTGTAGTCGCTGTCGCGGATGATGCCGCTGGACAGGAACAGGCCCTCGATGTAGTTGCGCTTGTAGAAATCCAGGGTCAGCGCCACCACCTCGTCCACCGCGAAGCGCGCGCGCGGCACGTTGCTGGACACGCGGTTCACGCAATAGGCGCAGTCGTAGACGCAGAAGTTGGTCAGCAGCACCTTCAGCAGCGACACGCAGCGTCCGTCCGGCGTGTAGCTGTGGCAGATGCCCATGCCTTCGGTGCTGCCGATGCCGCCGGTCGCCGCGGAATTGCGCTTGCCCGCGCCGCTGGAGGCGCAGGAGGCGTCGTACTTGGCGGCATCGGCCAGGATCGCCAGTTTGCGCATCGTCTCCATCCACGCAGCATGGCGGCGGACAGTCTCAATCCGTGAGACGCACCGGCGGCAGCGTTGCCGCCCCGCTCACGGCGGTGGCGGGACACTGGCCCGCCGCACGGAGAGACGAGATGAACGATTCATCCACCGATGCGCAGCGCGAAAAGCTTGCCAAGCTGGTCGGCACGTTCGGCACCGCCATGTTGTCCACGGTGGATGGCGGCGGCCGCATCGTGGCGCGCCCGATGACGCCGTTGGGCGATGACTTCGAAGGCGTGTTCTGGTTCGCCACGGAGACCGACAACCCCGCGGCCGAGGACATCCGCGCCCGCCCCGCGGTCCACGTCGGCCTGATGCACGAGGGCGACAACCATTACGTGTCGGCATCGGGCCGCGCCGAGGTGGTGACCGACCGCGCCCAGATCGAACGGCTCTGGTCGCCGGCCCTGGACGTCTTCTTCAAGGGCGGCAAGTACGACCCCAACGTCTGCCTGCTGCGCGTGGACGTGGACGAGGCCAGCTACTGGGACGGGCCGGGCAACCTGCTCACCAAGCTGGCGTACTTCGCCACCGTCGCCGCCACCGGCAAGCACGATGCCTTGAGCGATACCGGCACCGTCGATCCCTGAGCCGGGCGCGCGCGGCATGCCCGACCTGGTCGAGATGCGCCCCGAGGGGCTCTATTGCCCCGTCGGCGACTTCCACATCGATCCGTCCAGACCCGTGCCGCGCGCGGTGGTCACCCACGGGCATGCGGACCATGCGCGCGCCGGCATGGGGCGATACCACGTCGCGGCCGCCGGACTGCCGATCCTGCAGTGGCGGCTGGGTGCGCAGGACTACGTGGCGCACCAGTACGGCGAGCCGTTCGAACTGGGCGGCGCACGCGTGTCGCTGCATCCGGCCGGGCACGTGCTCGGCTCGGCGCAGGTGCGCATCGAGGCCGGCGGCGAGACCTGGGTCGCGTCGGGCGACTACAAACGGCAACACGATCCCACGTGCGCACCGTTCGAGGTCGTGCCGTGCGATGTGTTCATCACCGAGGCGACCTTCGGCCTGCCGGTGTATCGCTGGCCGGAGACGCCCGAGGTGGCGCGCGAACTGCTGCAGTGGCGCGACGAATGCGCCGCCAACGGCGAGGTGGCCATCCTCTACTCCTATGCGCTGGGCAAGGCGCAGCGCGTGCTCGCCGAACTGGCCGCGCTGGGCGACATGGAACCCGTGTGGCTGCACGGCGCGATCGACGCCGGCGTGCAGGTCTATCGGGAGGCGGGCATCGGCATGGTCGAGACGCGGCGCGTCGCCGATGCCTCGAAAGACGCCGACTTCGCCGGGCGGCTGGTGATCGCGCCGCCCTCGGCCGCGGGCAGCCCGTGGATTCGTCGTTTCCGGCGGGCGCAACAGGGGTTCGCTTCCGGCTGGATGCGCTTGCGCGGCAACCGGCGTCGCGGCAACTACGACCGCGGCTTCGTCCTGTCGGACCATGCCGACTGGCCCGCCCTGCTGCGCACCGTGCGCGAGACCGGCGCGCGCCGGGTCATCGCCATGCATGGCAACACCGATGCGCTGGTGCGCTGGCTCAACGAGGATGGCGTCGACACCGGCACCTTCGCGGTGGCCACGCGGCCCTCCGGCGACGACGGGGGCGACTGATGCGCCGCTTCGCCCGCTTGTACTGGCGGCTGGATCGCAGCACGTCGACGCTCGACAAGCGCGCCGCGCTGGTCGACTACTTCCGCGAGGCCCCGCCCGCCGACGCGGCGTGGGCCCTGTGGCTGCTCACCGGCGGCAAGGTGGGTGGCGTGACGCTGAAGGGACGCAAGGCCCGCATCGCCAATACCCGCGAGCTGCGCGACTGGATCGCCGAGGCCAGCGGCAACCCCGGCTGGCTGGTGGATGCCAGCTACGACCAGGTCGGCGACCTGGCCGAGACCCTGGCCCTGCTGCTGGACGATCCGGCCGAACGCCACGCGGACATCGGCCTTGCCGAATGGATCGAGCAGCGCCTGGCGCCGGTCGCCAACGGCGCACCCGAGGCGCGACGCGCGGTCGTGGTGGCGGCATGGCGCAGCCTGCCATTCGAGGAGCGGCTGGTGTTCAACAAGCTGCTCACCGGCGCCTTGCGCGTGGGCGTCTCGCAGGGCCTGGTGCAGAAGGCGCTCGCCGAACTCTCCGGCGTCGACGTCGCCCTGCTCGCGCAGCGCTTGATGGGGGCGTGGACGCCTTCGCCCGGATTCATGCAGCGCCTGCTGTCGACCCAGTCGCAGCCCGGCGACGCGGCGCTGCCATACCCATTCTTCCTGGCCTCGCCGCTGGAAACGGCGTTGCGCCCGTCGCCCCCGGTGGCGGGAACGGTGGGTGCGGGCGACGCGGCGACCGGTCTGGATGCGGCGACGGCGCTGGCCAACGACCCGGTGGCCGTCGAACGGGCGCTGGGATCGATCGACGACTGGTTGCTGGAGTGGAAGTGGGACGGCATCCGCGTGCAGCTGATCCGGCGCGATGGCGACATCGCCCTGTGGTCGCGCGGCGAGGAACGCATGGACGGGCGCTTCCCGGAGATCGAAGGCGCGCTCGCCGCCTTGCCGCGCAACGCCGTGCTCGACGGCGAGCTACTGGCCTGGCGCGACGGCGAGGACGCGCCGCTGCCGTTCACCGCGCTGCAGAAGCGCATCCAGCGTCGCAAGCCGGGCGCGCGGACGCTGGAAGCAACGCCGGTGCGCGTCGTCGCCTACGACCTGCTCGAGCTCGATGGCGAAGACCTGCGCGAGCGCCCCCTGGTCGAACGCCGCGCCTTGCTCGAGCAGCTGCTGGACGCGGCCGATGCGCCCTTGCTGCAAGCCTCGCCGCGGGTGGTGGCGGACGACTGGCCGGCGGCGGCGGGTTTGCGCGAAGGCGCGCGGGCGCGTGGCGTCGAAGGGCTCATGGTCAAGCGCCTGGCGTCCCCGTACCGGCACGGTCGCAAGCGCGGCGACTGGTGGAAGTGGAAGATCGATCCGCTCACGATCGACGCGGTCATGCTCTATGCGCAAAGCGGGCACGGACGCCGCAGCACGCTCTACACCGACTACACCTTCGGCCTGTGGGATGGCGAGGTGCTGGTGCCGGTGGCCAAAGCGTATTCGGGCCTCGACGATGCCGAGATCCTCGCGCTGGACCGCTGGATCCGTGCCCACACCACGGAGCGCTTCGGGCCGGTGCGCGCGGTGGAGCCGGTGCAGGTGTTCGAACTCGGGTTCGAGGCCGTCAACCATTCCAGGCGCCACAAGTCCGGCATCGCGGTGCGCTTCCCGCGCATCCTGCGCTGGCGCCACGACAAGCCGCCTGCCGAGGCCGACGCGCTCGCGACCCTGCAGGCGCTGGCGCGATGAACGACTCCGGCAAGCGGGCGCGCAAGGCGCGGCGGCGCACGCCGGCAACGCGCGCCGTCTCGGATTCGCCGGGCGCAGCGCGCAAGAGCCAGGGTGCCGAGGCGCCGGTGGGTGGCCGCAAGCGCTTCGACCAGCCGCTGGCGGACTGGTTCGCCGTGCAGGGCTGGACGCCCGCACCGTTCCAGCGCGAGGCGTGGCGGCGCTATCGCCGCGGCGAGTCCGGGCTGCTGGTCACGCCCACCGGCAGCGGCAAGACGCTCGCGGTGCTCGGCGGCCCGTTGCTCGAGGCCTTGGCCGGGGGCGAAGCAGGCCGTCCCGTGACCCGGAAGGCCGGCAAGGCCGGCAAGGCCGACGGCCCGCGGGTCCGGCTGCTGTGGGTCACGCCCTTGCGCGCGCTGGCCAACGACACGGTGCGCGCGCTGCGCGAACCGATCGAAGCGCTCGGGTTGCCGTGGACGGTGGCGATGCGCACCGGTGACGCCAGCACGCGGGACAAGCGCCTGGCCCGGCAGGGCCGCGCCGACGTGCTGGTGATCACCCCCGAATCGCTGGCCCTGCTGCTGACCTACCCGGAAACCCAGGCACGGCTGTCCGGTCTGCGCGCCGTGGTCGTGGACGAGTGGCACGAACTGCTCGGCAACAAGCGCGGCGTGCTGCTGCAGCTCTGCCTGGCGCGACTGCGCGCGTGGAACCCGGCGATGCGCCTGTGGGGCCTGTCGGCCACGCTGGGCAACCTCGAACAGGCCCGCGACGTCCTCCTGCCGCACATGCCGGACGCGGCCATCGTCCGCGCCGCCAAACCGCGCACGCTGACCTTGGAGACCCTGCTTCCCGAGCAGGGCGAACGCTTCCCCTGGGCCGGGCACCTGGGCCTGTCGCAGGTGCAGCGCGTCGCGGCGCGCCTGCAGCAGGCGCGCACCACCCTGCTGTTCGCCAACACGCGCGCGCAGGCCGAACTGTGGCATCGCGCCTTGGCATCGGTCTGGCTCGAGGCACCGGAGACGCTCGCGCTGCACCATGGCTCGCTGGACCCCAAGCTGCGGCAGGCGGCGGAGCAGGGATTGCGCGAAGGGCGCGTGCGCTGCGTGGTGGCGACCTCCAGCCTCGACCTCGGCGTGGACTTCCCCACCGTGGACCAGGTCATCCAGATCGGCAGCCCGAAGGGCGTGGCCCGCCTGCTGCAGCGCGCGGGGCGGGCGCGCCACCGACCGGGGGAAGCCGGCCACGTCGTCTGCGCGCCGACCCACGCGCTGGAGGTGGCCGAGTACGCCGCCGCGCGCGAGGCGCTGCGCGCAGGCGAGGTCGAGGCACGACGGCCGCCGACGCTGGCGCTGGATGTACTCGCCCAGCATTGCGTGACGCTGGCGCTGGCCGGCGGGTTCGAGTCCGCGTCGCTGCTGCGGGAAGTCCGCGGCACGCATGCGTTCGCGGGCGTGACCGACGCGCAGTGGCAGGCCGTGCTCGCCTTCGTCGTGCAGGGCGGGGAGGCGTTGCAGCATTACCCGGACTACCGCCGCGTGGTGCGCGACGACGACGGCCTGTACCGCGTGCACGATCGCCGCATCGCGTTCCGCCATCGCCTCTCCATCGGCACCATCGCCAGCGACGGCGCCATGCAGGTGCGCCTGCTGCGCGGCAAGCCGCTGGGCAGCGTCGAGGAAGGCTTCCTGGCCAGGCTGCGCCCGGGCGACCGCTTCCAGTTCGCGGGGCGGACGCTGGAACTCGTGCGGTTCAAGGACATGGTCGGCTACGTGCGTCTGGCAGCGCGGACCGAGGGCATCGTCCCCCGCTGGCAGGGCGGGCGGATGCCCCTGTCCGGCGAACTGGGCGCGCGCGTCGCCGAGGTGCTGGCGGCGCCGCCCAGGTCGCCCGAACTGCGCGCCTTGCGTCCGCTGCTGGCGCTGCAGCGGGAGCTGTCTGCGATGCCGTCGCGCGACGGGCTGCTGGCCGAGTTCGCGCGCACGCGCCAGGGCTGGCACCTCTTCCTGTTCCCGTTCGCGGGGCGCGCCGTGCACGAAGGACTCGCCGCCCTGCTTGCGCTGCGCTGGAGTCGCCGGGCGCCCAACAGCTTCTCCTTCGCGGTCAACGACTACGGCCTGGCGCTCACCGCGCAGGCCACGGTCGCCCCGGATGTCGACCTGTTGCGTGCCCTGTTGTCCGGCGAAGGCCTCGTGGACGACCTGCAGGACGGCATGAACCTCACCGAACTGGCGCGCCGCCAGTTCCGTGAAGTGGCGCGGGTGGCAGGCCTGTTGCCGCCCTCGCTGCCCGGCCGCGCGGCGCGCAGCCTGCGCCAGCTGCAGGCCTCCAGCGGACTGCTGTTCGATGTCCTCCGCCAGCATGATCCCGGGCACATGCTCCTGCGCCAGGCGGAGCGCGAGGTGCTCGAGGCGCAGCTCGAGGTGCGCGCGCTCGAGGCGCTGCTCGCGCGCATCGAGACTTCGCCCATCGACCTGCAGCGTCCGCGCAGCCTGACGCCGCTTGCGTTCCCGCTGTGGGCCGAGGGCATGCGCGGCAGCCTGAGCAACGAGGACTGGAAGACCCGCGTGCGGCGTGCGGCGCAGCGACTGGAACAGCGCCATGGCTGACGCGCTCGAGGTGTCGGTCGCCGGCGTGCCCTTGCGCCTGCTCGCGGATCGCGCGTTGCACTGGCCCGAGCGCGCGCGCCTGGTGGTCGCGGACCTGCACCTGGGCAAGGGCGACGTCTTCCGCGCGGCCGGCATTCCCGTTCCCAGCGGGGGCACGGCGCACGACCTGGAGCGGCTCGCGACACTGTTGCGCGACACGCGGGCGACGGCGCTCTGGGTGCTCGGCGACTTTCTCCACGGCCCGTGGCCGGACCCGGTGGCGTCCGCGTGGCGCGCGTTCCGGGAGGCGCATGCCGACGTGGACATGCTCGTCGTGCGCGGCAACCACGATCGTGCCCTGGATGCCGGCGCGGCCGGGGTGCGCGAAGTCGCGCGCTCGATCCACGACGGTCCATTCGAATTCCGCCACGCACCGCCCGGGACTCCCGGCGGAGCGCACGTGGTCTGCGGGCACGTGCATCCGGTGGTGCGCTTGCGTGGCGCCGGCCGGTTCCCGCTGTTCTGGATGCAACCCGATGCGCTGGTGCTGCCGGCGTTCTCGCGGTTCTCGGGCGGTTTCGCGGTGCGCGGGTCCGACAGCGCCGGCAGCGTCGTGTGCAATGGCGAGCAGCTGGTGCGACTTCCCGGGACGGCTTGAGCGCAGCCGTTGGTGCGTCTTCGGAAAGGCCCGCCTGGCTCGAGCCTGACACCCGCCGCCGCATGCGGCATCATCGATGGTCCCGGAGCCCCGCTCCCGCCAGCCTGGAGTCCACATGCGCCGCGTCCTCACGGTATCCGTCCTTTCCCTTGCATTGCTCACCGCGTGTGCCTCCGCTCCGCCGGAGACCGGCAGCGCTTCGGCCGCGTCGCGTGCCGACCAGGCCGCCGCGACGTCCGAGGATGCGCGCCTGAATGCGTGGTTCGAGCGCAAGTACGAGGAGAACCTGCAGCGCAACCCGATGCAGATGACGATGCTCGGCCGCAAGGACCGCTACTCGGAGCTCGACGACATGTCGCGCGAAGCGGCCCGCGCGGACCTCGCCTGGATGGCCGCGGCGGTGGATGAGATGAAGGCCACCTTCGATCGCGATGCGCTGGGCGACGAGGCGCGGTTGTCGTGGGACCTGTTCGAGTACCAGCTGCAGGCCGCGCAGGCCGCCGACCGCTTCGCCGACCACCGCTATCCCTTCGAGCAGATGGGCGGCGCGCAGTCGTTCATGCCGACCTTCATGATCAATTTCCACAAGGTCGACACTGCCGAGGACTACGCGGCCTATGTGTCGCGCCTGCGCGAGGTGCCGCGTGCCTTCGGCCGGCTGATGGACCAGGTGGAGCGCTCGGCGGAACTGGGCATCCGGCCGCCGCGCTTCGCGCACGAGGGCGTGATCGAGCAGGCGCGCAAGGTCGTCACCGGCGCGCCGTTCACCGATGGCAAGAACAGCGCGCTGTGGGCCGATGCCCAGGCCAAGGCCGATGCCCTGGTGAAGGACGGCAAGATCGATGCGGACCAGGCCAAGGCGCTGAAGGCCGATGCCCGCGCCGCGCTGGTGGAGGCGGTGCAGCCGGCCTTCGAAGGCGTGATCGCCTGGTTCGAGGCCGACCTGCCCAACGCCGCGGTCAACCCGTCCGGCGTCGGCACCACGCATCCCGATGGCGCGGCCTTCTACGCCCAGCGCCTGCGCGCCTCGACGACCACCGACATGACGCCCGAACAGGTCCACCAGCTGGGCCTGGACGAGGTCAAGCGCATCCGCGGCGAGATGGAAGCGCTGAAGGACAAGGTCGGCTTCAAGGGCGACCTGCAGGCCTTCTTCAAGTTCGTCGACACCGACCGCCGCTTCAAGTACCCCAATACCGATGCCGGCCGCCAGGCCTACATCGACGACGCCACCAAGGCGATCGCCACGATCAAGCAGCAGTTGCCGAAGTACTTCGGCCTGCTGCCGAAAGCCGACCTGGTGGTCAAGCGCGTGGAGCCGTACCGCGAGGTCGACGGCGCCGCGCAGCATTACTTCCGCAGCAGCCCGGACGGCTCGCGCCCGGGCGTGTACTACGCCCACCTGTCGGACATGGAGGCGATGCCGAAGACCACGCTGGAGGTCATCGCGTACCACGAAGGCCTGCCGGGCCACCACATGCAGATCGCCATCGCGCAGGAGCTCGAGGGCGTGCCCGAGTTCCGCAAGCAGGCCGGCTTCACCGCCTACTCCGAAGGCTGGGGCCTGTACTCGGAGTGGCTGGCACGCGAGATGCCAGGAACCTACACCGATCCGTACTCCGAGTACGGCCGCCTGACCTCGGAGATGTGGCGCGCGATCCGGCTGGTGGTCGACACCGGCCTGCACGCCAAGGGCTGGACGCAGAAGCAGGCCGCCGACTACATGGCCGCGAACAGCTCCATCCCGAACGAGGCGATCCAGGCCGAAGTCCGCCGCTACATCACCTGGCCCGGCCAGGCCACGGCCTACAAGGTCGGCATGATCAAGATCCAGCAGCTGCGCGCCAAGGCCGAGCGGGAGCTGGGCGCGGACTTCGACATCCGCGGCTTCCACGACACCATCCTGGGCGGCGGCGCGATGCCGCTGCATCTGCTGGAGCGGCGCGTGGACCAGTGGATCGCGGGGAAGAAGCGGGCCTGACCCACCGGTGACCCGGCGCCGCCGTACGTGCGGCGGCGCCGGGCTGCGGCAGCTGTGCCGTCTGGGTTGGCCTCCCCGCGCGGCGCGGGCCGGGTCGATCGCCGTCGCTCAGCGGTCGCCGAACAGTTCGCCCAGCATGGCCTGCAACTCTTCGGCATCCAGCGGCTTGACCATGTGGCGATCGAACCCGGCTTCGCGCGAGCGTCGCAGGTCGTCTTCCTGGCCCCAGCCGGTGACCGCGACGATGCGCACGCGCTCGCCCGCCCAGGGCAGGGCACGAATGCGGCGGCAGGCCTCGTAGCCATTGAGCCGTGGCATGCCGATATCCAGCAGGACGAGGTCGGGCTGGTAGGCAGCGGCCATTTCGAGGGCATCCTCCCCGTCACTCGCGACCCGTGTTTCGTGGCCCATCAATTCGAGCATGATCGCCATCGTGTCGGCCGAATCGGCGTTGTCGTCGGCGACCAGGACGCGCAGCCGGTGCGCGAACGCAAGGGGTGGGTCCGGCTCCCGGGTCGCAGTCTCGAGTGCGATGGGAAGCAGGACCGTCACCTCGGTTCCCGGCCCGTCCCGCACCGCCTGAACCGAAATGCTGCCTCCATGCATCTCGACAAGTCGCTTGGAGAGGCTCAGCCCGATGCCCAGCCCACCATCGCTGCGCTCCAGCGAGGCGTCCACCTGCCCGAACATTTCCAGGGCGCGCGGCACATCGTCTGCCTGCATGCCGATGCCATTGTCCTGCACGGCGATCCGGGCCTTGTCGCCCTCGATGCCGGTGCGGATTCGCACGCGACCACCCGGGTCGGTGTACTTGGCGGCATTGTTGAGGAGATTCGCCAGCACCTGGGCGGCACGGGTCGGGTCGACGTCGAGGTGGATGTCCGGGGGCACCGGCTCCACTTCCAAGGTGTGTTTCCGCTCCACCACCAAAGGCTCGGCCGCTTCGACCGCGGCGTTGATTACCGCGGCCAGGGGGACGACCTGGCGCTTGAGCTGGAGCTTGTCGCGGGTGATGCGGCTCACGTCCAGCAAGTCGTCGACCAGGCGCACCAGGTGGGCGACCTGGCGTTCCAGCGTTGCGCGTGCGGCCTCGATCGTGCCCTGGTCGCCGTCGGCGCGCCGGATCAGTTCCAGCGCATTGGAGATCGGCGCGAGCGGATTGCGCAGCTCGTGCGACAGGGTGGCGAGGAAACGGTCCTTGCGATGGTCGGCCTCGGATAGCTCGGCGGCCAGTTCCCGCAGCTCCTCCTCCATGCGCCGCAGTTCGGTGATGTCCGAGCGCATGCTGGCCGTGCGTCGGCGGGCCCGATGCAGGGATTCGCAGGCAAGGCTGATCAGCACCGCCACCGTGACGTAGAGCGAAAGCCGGATCATGCCGTCCTGGTCGGCGACGGCGAACGAGCCCGTCGGTTCCAGCAGCAGCCAGTTCGTGGCCGTGGCGCCGATGACGGTGGCCAGCAGCCCGGGCCCGAATCCGCCGTACCAGGCCGCCAGCAGCACGGCCAGGAAAAACGGGATGAAGGTGGCATTGGTGAACAGCGCTGGCGCGATCGCCACCCGGACGACGATGGCGATGATCGCCGCCGCCAGGGCAAGAAAATAGGCCATCGGGCGGGACGGGGCGGGAAATTCCATGGGCCGGATAGTAGCCCGGGCCTGCTGAAGGCAAAGAGGTACGCGTCACGGCACGTGCGCAGGCCTTGCGAGGCATGCGCATCGTCGCTGGCCAGCGCGAACGGTGCGGGCTGGCCGCAGCGATCGGCAAGACGTGCGTCGGGCGTGCCCGCCTTTCACACGGTGCAGCCAAGCGGAGAAGCGCGTGCGCACCGCAGCGCAGGGTGCCAGGCGCGGTATCGCCAGAGGACAGCGGTTGCGGATGATTCATTTCCCGCGAGCAGCAACGGCGCAGGACGATGCGGCAACGCGATGCGGGGGCGGGCGGCGTGAATTCGCACCCCGGGTGTTCCGCCCGTGCACCGCGCGGTTGCCGGCTTCAGCGCACGGTGCGGGCTGCTTGCACGGACATGCGGGCAGCCGTGATGGCCCTCGTGGCGCCACGCATTGCGTCGAGGGTTTCGCGGCCTGCTGTCACGGGGATTGCATGGCAAGACCCGCCTGCGTCGCGGCTGCCGCGGGCGGTGGTGCGCAGCCCGGGATCGAGCCGCCGGGATCGGTGCTGACGCACAGCCGGAATCGGCTCAGGGAGGCGATGCGCCGGCGCTCGCCGCTGGCCAGCGCGAAGCGCTTGGCGGGCCCGGTGCGGCAGTCCTCGGCTTGCGGAGCGGTCGAAGGCGAATCCGGGACGGCCGGGCACTTGCGTGGATACAGGGTGTAGTGGCAGTGGCCGCTGGCACTGCGCAGGCACTCGAACTCGGCGAAACCCGGCCTGGCCACGACCCGGCTATGGAGCACGTCGCCTTCGGCGCCGCTGCTGCGATGGACGTAGGTATTGCCGCCGACGTCGCAACCGTACAGCGACAAGGCGAAGGAGAGGATGGCGATGAACTTGTTCACGGGTCACCTCGGGAAGCTGGGTGTGAGCGGTCGTGACTGGGTTGCTTGCGCCCGGCCCGTGGCGTGGCAGGGCGCCGGGGGCGGGCTACATCTGTCGGAACAGCGCCATGTACGGCGCGCTGACGGGGAGCGTTTCCGGACGCGACTTCAGGCGCACGCAGCCGCGTCCGCTGTCGTCGCGGGCGATGCCGGCGATCGCCTTCATGTTCACGATGGTGGAGCGGTGGATCTGCTTGAACGTCTTCGGGTCCAGCACCGGCAGCAGGTCCTTGATCGGCGTGCGCAACAGCGCTTCGCCTTCCGCGGTCATCACCGAGGTGTACTTGTTGTCGGCGCGGAAGTAGACCACCTCGTCGACCAGGATCAGCCGAGTCTCCTGCCCCGCGCTGGCGGTGATCCAGGTCAGCGGCTCCGGGCCTTCGGCCCGTGGCAAGCCGTCGTTGAGGCGTTGCAGCAGTTCGGCGAAGGCGGCGGCATCGGGCGTCCCGGTGCGCGCCTTGAGCCGTTGCACGCAGGCGGCGAGGCGGTCGCCGTCGATGGGCTTGAGCAGGTAGTCGACCGCGCCGCGCTCGAACGCGTCGACGGCGTACTGGTCGTAGGCGGTGGTGAACACGACCTGGGTCCGCGGACTGGCTTCGGCGCTGGCCGCGGCCACTTCCAGGCCGGTCAGGCCGGGCATGCGGATGTCGAGGAAGGCGACGTCGGGGGCATGTTCGGCGAGGGCTTCCAGCGCACTGGCACCGTCCTCGCAGGCGGCCACCACCTGCAGTTCGGGCCAGGCGCGCGCGAGCTGGGTGACCAGTGCGTCGCGCAGGATCGCCTCGTCCTCGGCGACGACGGCGGTCGGGGCCTGGTCATTCATGCGCGGAGTCCTCGGCGGTCGCGGGCGCGGCGTCGTGCATGCCGGCCGGGGCGGGAACGGTGATGGTGGCGGCCACGCCGGCGGGGAAGTTCGCGACCACCGCGAGCGCGGCATTGCTGCCGTGGACCAGGCGCAACCGCTCGCGCACGTTCTTCAGGCCGATGCCGGTGCCGGTCGTTTTCGCGTTGAAGCCATCGCCGTCGTCGGCCACGGTCACCGCGACGCAATCGCCGTCGCGGCGCGCACGGATCCAGACGGTGCCGCCGGCGGTGCGGGGTTCCAGGCCGTGCTTGATCGCGTTCTCGACCAGGGTCTGCAGCATCATCGGCGGCAACGGCGTGGCGCGCAGCGCCTCCGGCACGTCGACTTCGACCTTGAGTCGCGCGCCCATTCGGATCTTGAGGATCTCCAGGTAGGCGATCGCGCGTTCGAGTTCGGCGCCCAGGGTGGACTGCTCGTCGTCGGTGCGCGGCAGCGAGCGGCGCAGGTACTGGATCAGGTGCCCAAGCATCGCGTCGGCGCGCTCGGGATCGCTGCGCGTGAGCAGCTGCGCGCTGGCCAGCGTGTTGTAGAGGAAATGCGGTTCGACCTGGGCGTGCAGCAGGCTGAGCTTGGCGACGGTGAGTTCCTTCTCGGTCGCGGTCTGCGCGGCCTCGGCCTTCTCGCCGCGGCGGTGGGCGGCGATGCGTCGGCTGACGGCGCGGGTGATCGCCTCGGCGTTCTCGTAGTTGGTGGCGTTGTCGACCAGCAGCAGGTCCGACCAGGTCGGGTTCTCCGGTTCGCACAGCAGCGTGACGCTGCCGGTGTCGCGGCCGGGCGTGACCGTGGCGAGGATCTGGTTGCGGCGCTCGCCGAACCAGGCCAGCGGGTTCCAGCGCCCCAGCGGCAATTCGCCGTACAGGTCGGGGCGGCGGACCTTGGCGCGGATCTGCAGGCTGTCGCGGGCGCTTTCCACCTGCTCGATGCGCGGCAGTTCGCGGATCGCGGCGTCGAGCAGGTCGAAGGCCTCGCCGGCCTCCAGCGGGATCTCGATGTGCCGCCGCTGGCGGTTGGACAGCGCGGCGCTGTCGATGCCGCCGGCGATCAGGCGCACCCGGCCCAGGTGCGAGATCGCACCGGTGACCACCAGGGCCATGGTGAGCATCGCGGCGATGGCGATCGGCCATTCCACGCGACCGAGCAACGGCAATTCGTCCCAGATGGCCACGGCGAGTCCGACGACAAGCGCCCATGCGATGGCGAGGCGGAGGACGAAGAAGAGGCTCTTGATCACGGTGCGTTTCCCGGATGCGACTGGATTGCGATCGAGGATAGCGAGGCGCCGCGCAGCCGTGGGCCCCGGTGCGACGGACGCCCGGATGGGGCGACGAAACCGCCGCGTCGGCGGATGGATTCCGGCGATCGGCCCGGCGCGGGCCGGCGTCAGGCCGGTACGGCCTCGACGGCTGGCGCCAGGCAGACCCGGTCGCGGCCGGTGGCCTTGGCGGCGTACACAGCACCGTCGGCGGCATGGTAGAGCGCGTCCATGTCGTCGTGCACCGCGGGGTCGTACTGCGCCAGGCCGATGCTGACGGTGGCGGTGACGGCCACGCCCTCGAGCGCGATCGGGTGCGTGGCCTGCTCCAGCCGGAAGGCCTCGGCACGGGCGAGTGCGGCGTTGATGCCCTGCCCGTCGAGCACGACGCCGAATTCCTCGCCGCCGATGCGCGCGGGCAGGTCGCCGGGTTGCTGGAACGCCGTCCGCAGGCGCGCCGCGATCGCCATGAGGCAGGCGTCGCCCACCGAATGTCCGTGGCTGTCGTTGATCCGCTTGAAGTGGTCGACGTCCAGCAACAGCAAGGTGAGCGGCGACCCCGTGCCGGCCGCCCTGCCGGCCGCATGGTCTAGCACGTCGGCGAACTGGCGCCGGTTGGCCAGCTCGGTCAGCGGATCGATCCGGCTCTGCCGCGAGAACAGGTCGCGCTGGTTGCGCAGTTCCTGGTCGAGGTCCAGGCGCTGCTGGTATTCGACATAGGCGCGCAGCAGCGCGATGACGACGTACACGAGGTAGATCACCATCATCAGGCCGTCGGCGCGACCCTCGGGGCGGACCCACAGCAGGACCAGCCCGGGGACGCACAGCAACGCGACGCCGGCGAAGGCGAAGCTGCGACGCATGCTGAAGGCGTGGGCGATGGCCGTGGCCAGGCCCAGGGTGAACAGCAGGGCTGTGGTCTGCGCGCGCCCGAAGCCCGGATCCCACATCGCCCAGAAGAACAGCACGCCCCATAGCGCGGTCGTGGCCAGGACGATGCCCCAGTGCAACAGCAGCCAGTTGGCGATGGCGGGACCGTCGCCGTCCTGCAACGGGCGATGGACGAATCGCCAGGTGGCGAGCAGGAGGAACGCGAGCGTCAGCGCCCAGCTGGCGGCCGGTGCGCGCGCGAACGCATCACCGTACAGGCCCACGACCAGCCAGGACACGGCATAGAACATGCCGCCGGTCAGGGCGCGCTGGTAGGTGTCGACCATCTCCTGTTGCAGGCGACCTGTGCGAATGGCATCCATCGCGCCAGCATACGCATCGGACACCGCCTGTGCGAAGCGGGCGTGCGGGGAGTGGGCGCGCGATGGACCACCCGTTCATGGCGGATGCAACGATGCCGGATGGCGATGACCCGGCACCTGGCCGCTTCGCCAGCGCAGGTGCCGGTGCCGGGGGGTGCTCAGCCTGCCGGCGGGTCCGGCTCGGGCACCTGGTTGTCGATGGCGGGAATCGTGCGCAGGTAGCTGTACACCGCTTCGATGTCGGCGTCGGTGAGCTGCCCGTACACCGGCCAGGGCATCGGCGGCAGGATGTCGCGCCCGCGTCCGAGGTGCTTGCCGGTACGCAGCGTGTCGCGGAAGTTGGCCAGGGTCCACAGACCGAGCCCCGTTTCCTCGTGCGGAGTGAGGTTGGCGGTGTAGCTGACGCCCCAGGGGCCGGCGAACGCCGTGTTGGTGGCGGCGGTCAGCGTCGTCCACGGACCTTCCGGCAGGGCCGGCGGCGGCGGCAGTTTCATGTCGGACGGGTGCCCGGACAGCATGCGCGACATGTCGGGCTCGGGTCCCTTCTCGCCCATGACCCAGGGGGTATGGCAGTCGTTGCAGCCGGACGTGGCCACGATGTAGCGGCCGCGCTCGACGACCGCCGCCGGGGCCGGCGGTGGCGAGGTGCCCGCCACGCCGTCCGGGGTGGCCGGATCCGATTGCGCGGCGGCAAAGGCCGCGGTGGCGGCAAGGCTGGCGATCGCAAGCGCGAGCGCGCTGCGGGCGTGGTTGCGGGCGTGTGGACGGGTCATGGTGTCGGGTCCTCGGGTTTGGGAAGTTCGGTGATCCATCGTTCGACCAGGGCGAGCCCTGCGTCGTCGACGAGCTGGGTGCCGATCGGCGGCATCTGGGTTTGCGGGTGGCGCGAGCGCATGCGTTGCGCCAGGACACTGGCGGTCGCGTCGCCGGGCACGATGCGCGAGGCGCGCGTGCCGTCGGCGCCGCGGGGCGCGCGCAGGGCGAATGCCTGCGCCGTGGCGAGCACGGTCTGGGCGTCGAGCTTGCCGTCTCGCCAGTGTCCGGCGAGGGCCAGCCGCACCGGCACGGCCTTCTCGCCGGTGTTGTGGCAATGCCCGCAATTGGCGTGCAGGTAGCCGAGGGCCGCGCGTTCGGTGGCGGAGCGTGCCGCGATCCGGGGGGGCGTTTCGAGCAGCGATGCCGGCGCATTGCGCAGCCAGCCGCGTGCGATCAGGGCGCGCAGCTCCCCCTCGCGGTGGGCCGGGGGCGAGGCGTGCGGCGCCAACGGGTCGCGGTCCGGCGAGAGCTGCAGCGCGGACACGCCCAGGACCGGGACTTCCGCGCCGTCATGGCAGGCGCGGCAGTCGTCTTGCGATGGGATCACGTAGTGCGACACGGGTGCGCCGCGCAGCGGCACCGCGTCGATCCCGGACTCGGGCGCCAGCACCGCATCGCTGCCGTCGGCATTCCAGACGTAGGCCGAGAACCGCCACGTGCCGTCGGCCAGCCGTTCGATCATGCGGGTCTCCACGGGCCGCCCGTAGGCGAATTCCTTCCACAGGCGCGTGCCCGGCGGAAACTGCCACGCCTCGCTGCGGCTCGCGTCGATGGCGGTGCCGGGTGGCAGGCGCAGCCAGCGGCGCTTGGTCGTGCCGTCGGACCAGAGGGGATACTGCGGCGAGAACTCGAACAGCTCCGGGTCGACCTGGCGTTGAACCGGGTCCCGGTAGAGCCCGGTCTGGCTCAGCAGCTCGGGGAGGGGCGGCGGTGCGACGGCAGGCGTCGCCACCGCGTCCGACACCGGCGCATGCCGGAGGCCGATCGTGCCCAGTGCGGCCAGGGCGAGCAGCCCCCAGGCAGCGAGGTGGCGGGAACGCGGGGACGCCGCGGGGGTTGCGTGTGTAGCCATCGGATGGTGACGGGGAGGACCGGTCGGATGGCCGGGTCGGCCATGTCCCCCAAAACGTAAAACAGCGGCAGGAACCGGACATGTGCGGTGCGTTGGGATGACGCATGGACCAGGCGGACCTCGCATCGGGAGCCGCCTGGCGCCGGGCAGGGTCCCGACCCCCGCTTGCGGGGCCATGAAGTCGCGGGGCCATGAAAAAGCCCCGCGGTGCGGGGCTTTGGGGGGAGGGTGCTGGCGCGGATTGCGGCTCAGTAGCCGAGCACGTCGCGGATGACGCCGGTGGCGACTTCCACCAGGAGGTAGCGATCATCCATCGGGCGCACCCAGCGGTATCCCGAGGGCGGCGGCGCCAGGCGGTAGGCTCGGTAGTCCTCGACGTAGTAACCCGGTCCGATGTCGGCCAGCGGGAGGCGATCGCCGCGCTTCCACGCCTGCTTGTGCCAGCCCAGGTGCAAGCCGTTGTCGTGCCGGCCGGCCGCCTTCGGGGCATGTCCCTTCGCCGCCGAGGGGTGGTGCGCGTGCTGCGCATCGTGGCCCTTGCCCTTGCCTTGCCCGGCAACGACCGGCGTGGACGCCAGCGCGAGCGCGGCCATGCTCGCCGCAATCGTCGAAATCATCGTGGTCTTGTTCATCGGGTTCTCCGTTGTCAGGTATCCGGTGGACATCCTCGCCAGCGCGGCGTGAACCGGGCGAAACGATGCCGCACTGCACCGGGACGGCATTCAGGTTGGACTCGTTCGCGCGCGGGAACGGCGGGAAAAAGACGCGCGGCGATTCAGGAAGTCGGGGCGAAGGATCCGGTCGCGCCGGTCGTGCCCGGGCCGCTCAACGCTTCTTCTTTCCCTTGCCGCGCCCGCCTTTCTTCCCGAACCAGCGGCTCTTCCACTTCGACCAGCGTGAACTCCGCTGTGGGCCTTGGGTACGCGCGGGGCGCGCGCCCAGGGCGCGAGCGTCCAATGCCTCGGATGCGAAGTCCGCCCACATCCGCGCCGGGAGTCCCCCGCCGGTGACGCTCTCCATCGGCGTGTTGTCGTCGTTTCCCACCCAGATGCCCACCGCCAGGTCGCCCGCCAGGCCGATGAACCAGGCGTCCCGGTAATCCTGCGTGGTGCCGGTCTTGCCGAAGGCGGGGATCGACAGCCGGGCAGCACGGCCCGTGCCCTGGTCGACGGTGGCGTGCAGCAGGTCGAGCAGGGCCTTGCGCTCTTCCTCGGTGAGCGGATGTCCGTTCGCCGGGTTGCGCGTGGTTTCACGCGGCAGTCCGCTGGGGACCACGGGCGCCGTGTCCGCACCCAGCGCCGCATAGGCGGCCGTCATTTCCAGCAGGTTGGTTTCCGAACTGCCCAGGGCCAACGTCGGCTCCGACGCCAGGTCGCTCTGGATGCCTAGGTCGCGCGCTGCGCGGACCACGTTGCGCGTCCCGACCTGGTCGGCGAGGCGCACGGCGGCGACATTGCTCGACTGCGCGAACGCATCGCGCAACGGAATCGAGCCGCGGTAATTGTCGGTGTAGTTGCTTGGCGTCCATTCGCCGAGGGTGATCGGCGCGTCTTCCACCAGGCTGTCGGGGGTCATGCCGTCCCGCAGTGCCGCCAGGTAGACGAACAGCTTGAAGGTGGAGCCCGGCTGTCGTTGCGCCTGGGTCGCCCGGTTGAAGGCGCTGCCGCCATAGTCGTGGCCGCCGACCATCGCCACCACCTCGCCGTTGGTGCGCATCGCCACGAGGGCGGCCTGGCCGACACGCTCGCGGGTGCCGCGACGGACGGCGTTGCCGACGATGCGTTCGGCCAGCGACTGCAGGCGCGGATCGAGCGTGGTCTGCACGGGAACTTCCCCGTACTCGCTCTCGAACGCGGCCTTGGCCTGCGGCGACACCCAGTCCGCGAAGTACGAGCCGACCGGGAGATCCGCGCGACCGCTGCGCAACCGCGCGGGGCGCGCCGCGTCCGCCTCGGCCTGGCTGATGAAGCCGGCATCGACCATCGCGGAGAGCACGACACCGGCGCGTTTGCGGGCGCCGCGCAGGTTGCTCGTCGGCGCCAGGGCCGACGGCGCCTTGGCCATCCCCGCCAGCATCGCGGCCTGTCCCAGGTCGAGCTCTTCGGGCGGGACGTCGAAGTAGTGCCGCGCGGCCGCCCGCAGCCCGTAGACCCCGTCGCCGAAGTAGATGCTGCTCAGGTAGCGCGACAGGATTTCGTCCTTGTCCAGCCGGGCTTCCAGCCACAGCGCGATCATGGCCTCCTGGATCTTGCGGCGGAACGTGCGCTCGGCCGGCAGGAAGGAGGTCTTGGCCAGTTGCTGCGTGATGGTGCTGCCGCCTTGCCGGATCTGGCCCGCTTCGGCGTTGTGGCGTGCCGCGCGGGCGATGCCACGCGGATCCAGGCCGATGTGCGAGTAGAACCGGCGGTCCTCGATCGCCAGCACGGCGTCGCGCACGTGCGGTGGCAGCGTGCGCACGTCGACCGGTGCCTCCTTGTACGCACCACGGCGCGCGAACGGCTTGCCGTCGCGGTCGAGGAGGACCAGCGTCGGCTCCGGCAGCGGTTCCAGCGCTCGGGAGACCGGCAGCGCCCAACTCAGCCAGGCGAACGCCAGGGCCATCGTGCCGAAGGCGACGACGGCCCAGCGCCAGCGACGGTCGTCCCGCCAGCCTCGCCATCGTGGCGCGCGCACGATGGCATTGGCCTGGGTCTCGGTCGACGGGTCGGAAAAATCAGGGGCGCTGGCGATTCGGTCCATCCATCCAGTGTCCGATGCCGATGGTGGTCGCCGGCGTGACGACGGGACGTCCCGCGCGCGCTGCGCGCGCGACCGGGAGGCATGGATCCGCTCCGCATCGCGCAACCGGCGCGTCGCGGATGGCTGCGTCCCGGCGGCGAGGGCGAACGCTTACCTCGGCTGGCCGATCAAGCGGCTTTGCCGGTACGCCTCGATGCGTTCCTGCATGCGTTGCCGCCACAGCGGGGTCATGGTCACCCCTCGCGGCGCGGGTTGCGCCATGGTCGTCGCCGGCATCGGCAAGGCCTGCACGCCCGTGGCCACCGCGGAGGCCGTCACTTGTGGTGCGGAATAGACGTCGGTGCGGTTGTTGTCCGGGCCGCCGCTCTTGACGTAGAAGGGCACGAACACGCTCCCCCGGCTGCGAAGTCCCTGGTAGTCGCCGAGGAAATAACCGTTGGCCACGGGCGCGGTATCCAGGTCGAAGATGTTGGCCACCCGCGTTTCGCTCCAGGACCCGCCCCGATCACCCGACTGCGCCATCCAGTACTCGGTCTGCAGGATATTGGGGTCGGCGTCGTTGGCGCGCAGATCGTAGTAGGTGACGGCCAGCCGGCCGTCGGGACGCACGTAAGGCGTGGGGGTGAAGGCATGCACGTTGGTCGCGGTGTTGTTGACCCGGACGGGCGCCGACCAGGTCTGCCCGCCGTTGGTGGAGCGGGAAAACGCGATGGCGTCCACGCTGCCGCCGCTGAAGCGCGCGTCCTGCCAGACCACGAACAGATCGCCATTGTTGGGGTCGACCGCGATCTGCGCGAGGATCGCCCCATCCCGGATCGTCTGGCCGGTCTGCGGGTCCCGGGCGCCAACTGCCATGAGGGTGGCGATCTGGATCGGCGGCGACCAGGTCAGGCCGCGGTCGCTGGAGAGGATGACCCGGATCGTCGAGGTCTGGCCGCCCCCGGCGCTGTCGATCTGGGTGAACAGATTGACCAGCAGGCCTCCCGGCGTCGCCGCGATGACGTTGCCGATCGTCTGGTTGCCCGGGCCCGGGTCGTAGATGCTGCGCGCCGGCTCCCAGCTCACGCCTCCGTTGGTGGTGCGCGCGAAGTAGGTCGGGCCTCCGCCATTGTTGGCGACCAGTCGATCCCAGACCGCATAGACGAAGTTGGCGTCGATGGGATCGGCGGTGATCGCGTTCTTGTCGTTGAAGAAGCCCGGACCGTCCTGGATCAGCGTGGCGGGGTTGCTCCAGGTCAGCCCGCCGTCGAGGCTGCGGCTGGCCAGCATGGCGTTGCTCGATCCGGCGGTGAACGACCCCCCCGTGATCGCGAGTGCCATCGCGTGCGCGACGCCGTTGGGCGAGAACGTGACCCAGGGATCGCTCGCGCGCGCGTAGTCGCCCCCGTTGGCCGGATTGCCGCCGGCGCAGCGCGAGAACGGGAGCGGGCGCCGCGTCCAGTTGACGCCACCATCAGTGGAGACGGCCGCCATCAGTCCCCGCGCGCCGCCGTTGGACCAGCGGTCCTGCTGCCACACCCCGATCATGCGGTTGGCGTTCAACGGGTCGACGGCCAGGTAGGGCTCGACCTCGGCGTTGATGTAGACCGTGCCCGAGACCGCGACGCCGTCGCAGTTCGCCGTGAAGGGGGACTGGCCGGAGACCAGGTATTCCGGGTCGACCACCGGCAAGGGGGCTGGCGGTGGGGGAGGCGGCAAGGGTGGCGGAGTGACCGGCGCACTGCCGCCACCACCGCCGCCGCCGCAAGCGGCGAGCAGCAGCAAGGCCGATAACGCAACGATCCGCCTCGGAGCCGGGCGATCGGTGGACTGGCGTCGAACCGGCCAACGGCCATGCAGGAGGAAGAACATCATCCGTCTCCTTCGCGGTCGTCCGCTCCGGGAAGCCCATGGGCAGTATACGGCTGCCCGCGCCACCGTCCGACCGACCCCGCGACGCGCCCCTCATGGCGAGCGGACCGGGTGTCCGGCCCGGAAGCCGCCTCAGCGCGCGAACGGCTGGGCTTCGATGTCCGCGAACGCCTTGAACTCGAGTGCGTTGCCCGACGGGTCGAGCAGGAACATCGTGGCCTGTTCGCCCGGCTGACCGGCGAATCGGACGTGCGGCTCGATCACGAAACGCACGCCTGCCCTGCGCAGGCGGTCGGCCAGCAGGCGCCAGCGGGCCAGGTCGAGCACGACGCCGAAGTGGGGTACCGGCACGTCATGGCCGTCGACCGGATTGGTCGAGCCCGTCGGCAGCGGTTGCGCCGCGTCGCACCGATGGCAGACCAGCTGGTGGCCGTAGAGGTCGAAGTCGACCCAGCCCTCAGCGCTGCGGCCTTCGCTGCAACCCAGCAGATCGCCATAGAAACGGCGCGCGGCCGCGAGGTCGTGGACGCGGATGGCGAGGTGGAAGGGCGGGGGCGAGGTGGGCATCGGCAAGCGATCCGGGGGCGGCGGCGTTCAGGCCTCGGGCACGCCGTTTCGTGCGACGGGCGCTGCGACCTCGCCCTCGGGGAGCGTCGCAGTTCCCGCCGGGCGAGGCGATTCACGAACGACGACGGTACTCGCCTTGTTGGCGATGATGTAGGGGCGAACATCCTCCACTTGGCGCAGCCGGCCGATGGCGCGCTGGGCGAATCGCCGCGGCGTGATGCGCACGTGGCAATTCCGGAAGGGGGCGGCGTCGTTGCGGCCCTTCGAGACGTAGACGATCCGCCCGTCGCGATCCCGGCCCAGCACCAGCCGCTCCTGGTGGTTGCTGGTCCGGTAGATCCAACCGGTCTGGATGTCGGATTCGGACATGGCCATGGCGCGACCTGCGTGCGGGGAGCGACCAGTCTAGTCGGGCCGCCGCCTGCTGGTCGCTTGCAGGCGCTGCCCGTCCGGGGTTTCCACGGACCGCGCGGAGCGTCACCATGGTGGGGACCACGCGGAACCGACCATGGCCGTCCCCGACGACGATTTCGACAGCGACGACAACTTCGCCCACCTGGGCACCGACGGCCTCGAGATCGACGACGAGGCGGGTGGCGAGGCCCTGCTCTGGCAGTTGCTCCTGTTGATCAACCCCGACGACGAAGAAGCCGCGTTGCAGCAGTTCAGCGCCTGGCGGGAGGCGATGGCGGACGCCGCGGAGGTCGAACCCGACCCCTTGGCCGCGCTCGCACGCGTGATCGACTGGAAGTCGGGCTTCGACGTGGGGGCCCATGACACGGGTGCCCTCATCGAAAGCCTCGACGAACTGGCATCGCGCTGGAACCTGCGGATCGACTGGGGCGTCGACGATCCGACGGACCCGGATTTCCTCGCCGCCGCCGACGGTGGAAGCCTGCTGGCGCGCGCGCACGACCAGCTGCGCGAGCACGGCTACACGCTGTGGACCTGGAACCCGCGTGGCGCCGTGCGCGAGGATGTCTTCATGGGCTGGATCACCTGGCGGCACGACGGCGAGGGGCTGCAGGCGGTCGCCCAGGCGCTCGATATCGAGGTCCGACCCGGCAACGTGCATTAGTCCGGCAGGATCGGCGAAGCCCGAATCCAGCCTTTCCGGCTTCACGGCGGAGGCGCCGTGTTGCGCCGCAACGCCGGCGTTCCCGCCGCAAGGTTCCCGTTGGCCGCAATCCTGTTCTTGCAGCGTCTTTGCCCGTCCTACGCGCTTGCGCGCGCCGCTGTGGGGCCAGCCAATGGCCGTTTCGCCGCACGGGCCGCGTTGCCTCCTGCACGGGCCGCCCCCGCGGCCACGCCGGGAGTAATGCAATGAATCGAAGCTTGCCTACGGCCGCGCTCGCGGTCGCGATGGGTCTGTCGCTCGCCGCTTGCCAGCGCGACGACGCCGCCACCAGCGACACCGCGGCAGCGCCCGCCGATGCCGCGAGCCAGTCCGCGGACCAGTCGCCCGGGGCCGCCACCGACCTGGAGCAACTCGCGGAACGCATCGTGACCCAGAGTGCCGCGGTCCGGGATGGCGACGTCGTGGTGATCACCGGCCGGCCCCACGATGCCGAGCTCATGGAGAACATCGCCGTCCATGCCGCGCGGGTCGGCGCCCAACCGATGATCCTCTATTCCAGCGACCGGCTGGCCAAGCGCCTTTTCTTCGACGTGCCGGCCGAGTACGACAGCCGGCCAGACGAACTCGGCATGCAGATGGCGGGCATGGCGGACGTCTTCATCTCGCTGGGCAATGTGACCAGCGAGAGCCTGTTCGAAGGGGCGGATCCGGAACGGCTCGCCGCGCGCGGCAAGGCCGGCGCAGGCGTTGGCCAGGAGATGATGAAGAACAACGTCCGCCGCGTGGAGATCGGCAACAACCTGTATCCGACGGCCTGGCGCGCCGAACGCTTCGCGATGGACATGGATGCCTTGTCGAAGATGTTCTGGGATGGCGTGAACCTGGATTACTCGACCCTGCAAACGCGCGGCGAGGAAGTCAAGGCCGCACTCGCCGGTGGCGATGAAGTCCACGTCACCCATCCCAACGGCACCGACCTGCGGTTCCGCATCGGCGGGCGCCCGGTCCTGGTGAGCGACGGCGTCATCTCCGCGGACGACATGAAGCAAGGCGGAGCCGCGGTGTCGGTCTACCTGCCGGCCGGCGAGGTCTACACCACGCCGGTGGCCGGCTCTGCCGAAGGCAAGATCGTCGACACTGGCACCTGGTTCCGTGGCAAGCCGGTGGAGGGCCTGACCCTCACGGTCGAGGGCGGGAAGGTGACGGCGATGAGCGGCAGCGGCCCTGGCTATGCGGACATGCAGGCCGCGTACGACGCCGTCGACGACGAACGCAAGAACCTGTTTGCGTTCTTCGACCTGGGCATCAACCCCAATATCGCCCTTCCGGCGGACAGCAAGGCCGGCAACTGGGTGCAGGCAGGCACGGTGACCCTTGGGACCGGCGCCAACGACTGGGCCGGGGGAGACAATACGGTGCCCTTCGGGTCGACGATCTACCTGCCGGGAAGCACCGTGACCCTTGACGGCAAGACCATCGTGGAGAACGGCACGCTCAAGCTCTGAGCCGGCTCATCCGCGCGGGCGGGCCCCGGCGCAAGACCCTCGTCGCTCGCGGGGGCCCGCCCGCACGGTGGGGAAGCGGCCAGGGATGGCCGCCGACCTTCCGCTTGATCGGCGATGCGACGGGCGTATGCTCGGCAAGGCCACCGACTCGTCCGCACAGGCGATCGATGGCGCCCGACGACCGGGAGGGATCTGGATGAACGCGCTTTCCGCCAGTGACGTTGAAGGGGGCCCCCCGCAGGGCGTGTACCGGGACATGCTCGATCGGCTGCCGACCGCGGCATACGCCTGCGATGCGGAGGGGTTGATCACCTACTACAACAAGAAGGCGGTCGAGACCTGGGGTCGTGCCCCGAGGCTGATGGACCCGTCCGACCGCTTCTGCGGTTCATACCGGCTTTTCGGCACCGACGGCGCGCCCATCGACCACGCCGAATGCTGGATGGCGCTCGCGCTCCGCAACCGGCGCGAGTACCTCGCGCAGGAGATCCTGATCGAACGCCCGAATGCATCGCTGCTGCCGGTCCTTGCCTACGCCACGCCACTGTTCGACGAGGACGCCAGGCTCGTCGCGGGGATCAACATCCTGGTCAGCATCGACGAACGCAAGCGCCTGGAACGGCTGATGAAGGACGCCGACGAGGTCAAGAACCAGTACATGGCGACCTTGGCCGGTGAACTGCGGCACCAGTTGGGCGAGATGCGCACCGCGCTGGGGAGCCTCGGCATGCCCGACGCCCTGGAGGGGGCCGTGGCGACGCTCGCGGAACAGGTCGACGCGATGGAGCGCCTGGTGGGCGAGCTGCTGGACCAGCCCAGCCGCGGGTCCTCGCAGGACGTCTAGGCCCGTTCCGGTGACGCCGTGGATGCCAAGCGCGTCCGCGCCGGGTGCGGAGCCCGCGCCGAGGTCACTGCAACAGGGATTCAGTAGCGCCGGGCGCTGCGTTCGACCGTGATGCGTTCCGCCTGCCAGGTGCCACCGTTGCCACGACGCGCTTGCACGCGGACCAGGTCGCCACGCTCCAGGTTCTCAGGGCGGTAACTGCGGCCCTGGTATTCGACCACCGTCGCGTGGTCGTATTCGACCTGGGTCGTGCCGGCATAACCCGCCCCGTCCAACCTGATCGTGCGGTAACGGGTGTCGACCAGCCCGACGGTGCCACGCAACTCCTCGTAGGCGTTGCCGTAGCCACCACCGTAACCGCCGCTCTCGCGGACGTTGCGCAACACCTCGATCGAGCGCGCCCACCAGTCGGCGCCCGACTGGGTGGCGTCGATGCGGATCACGTCGCCGCGCTCCAGTCCTTCGACCGGATGCGCCTGTCCCTGGTAGATCAAGCGAGTCTGCTGGTCGTAGCGCACGGCCAGCTGCCGGCCGCCGTAGCCGGCGCCGCCCTGGTCGACCGACAGCACGATGCGGTCGCCGTAGGCATCCAGCGACTCCACGGTGCCGACGATCTGCTGGCCGTATTGATTCGGTACGGATTGGCCGTAACCACCACTTGGGTAGGGCGCCCCGTAGCCTCCGGGGGTCGCGCAACCAGCCAGCAGCAGCGCGGCCGCGCCGATGAGCAGGACAAGCCACGTGTTCTGCAAGCGATTTCCCTGGGCCATGGCTGCGATCCCTTTCCGTGCGGCGAGGCGGCCATTGAAGCCCTCGCTGCGTGAACGGCGGGTCGTCGGCGTGGTGGGCATTCATGAACCGGCACGCACGGTGCATGGCATTGCCGCCCGGCCGAGTCGCATGCGCGATCCCGGATCAGCCGCAGGGCCCCACCGTCATCAGGCCTGGCTGCGCTCCTTCGCTTCCTGGAGACGCTTCAACTCGATCTCGTCGCGCTTGGCCTGCTGCTTGCGCAATTCCTCTTGCCGGAGTTCCTCGAGCTTTTCCGGCGACGGTTCCTCATGCAGCGAGAGCGACAGGCCGGCAGCCGACGAGGGCTCGCCGCGCCGGCTCTTGAGCTTGATGTGGAGGCGGAGCTCGTTGGCCGAGTCGGCGTTGCGGATGGCTTCGTCGTAGGAAATCATGCCTTCGTTGTAGAGCTCGAACAGCGCCCAGTCGAAGGTCCGCATGCCCAGTTCGCGGGACTTGTTCATGACCTCCTTGAGCTCGTTGAACTCGCCCTTGAAGATCTTCTCGGAGATCGTCGGCGTGTTGAGCAGGATCTCGATGGCGGCCACTCGACCCTTGCCGTCCTCGGTGCGGACCAAGCGCTGGGAAATGATCGCCCGCAGGTTCGCCGACAGGTCCATGAGCAGCTGCGTGCGGCGCTCCTCGGGGAAGAAGTTGATGATCCGCTCCATGGTCTGGCTCGCGCTGTTGGCATGCAGCGTGCTCAGGCACAGGTGGCCGGTTTCGGCGAAGGCGATCGCATGCTCCATGGTCTCGGCGTCGCGGATCTCGCCCACCAGGATCACGTCGGGGGCCTGCCGCAAGGTGTTCTTCAGCGCATGGTGCCAGCTGTGCGTGTCGACGCCCACCTCCCGGTGGGTGACCAGCGAGCTCTGCGAAACATGGGCATATTCGACCGGGTCCTCCACGGTGATGATGTGGCCGGACGAGGTGCGGTTGCGGTGGTCGATCATCGCGGCCAGCGAGGTGGACTTTCCCGAGCCCGTCCCGCCCACCACCAGGACCAGCCCGCGCTTCTCCATGATCACGTCCTTGAGGACCTCGGGCAGGCGCAGCTTCTCGAAGTTGGGGATCTCGGCGGCGATGGTGCGCAGGACCATGCCGACCTGGCCCTGCTGGACGAAGACGTTGACCCGGAAGCGCGACACGCCCGGCACGACGATGGCGAAGTTGCACTCCATCTCGCGCGCGAACTCCTCGCGCTGCTTCTCGTTCATCATCGCCCGCGCCAGTTGCGCGGTGACCTCGCCGGTGAGCTTCTGCTCGGTGAGAGGCGTCATGTGCCCGTGCGACTTCATGCTCGGCGGGAAATCGTGGGCGATGAACAGGTCCGAGCCGCCGGCCTTCGCCATCGCGCCGAGCAGCTTGTGCATCAGCGCGCGCGCTTGTTCGTCCGTGAGCAGGGTCATTCGTCGAGATCCCTTCGGGCAGTGGTCGCGTGCATCATGCCATTGCCGCGCGGGCACCCGCGCGAGGATCCGGATCGGCGCACCCCCGGCAGCGGCCGGGCGATGCGCCGGTGGTCACGGCACGGCGAGGCCGGCGCCGATCGCGGACACCAATGATCCCTGGGCGTCGTCGCCGCTGAAGTCCCAGAGGAACGCGCCACCCAGGCCCTGCGCCCGCACGTACGCCATCTTGTCGGCGATCGTGGTGGGATCGTCGTAGCTCCAGAACGTCTTGCCGTCGAAGGCCCACCGGGCGCGCGCGCTGGGGCTGCTGTACATCGGATAGCCGCGGGCGCTGAGGACGCGGTAGCTTTCGATGCCCGGCTGCAGGCTGCCGGCCGCCGGGATGCCGGCCTGGAAGAGGCCGTTGTTCTGGCTGGACACGTTGGTCCAGCCGCGGCCGTACGAGGCCATGCCCAGGAGCAGCTTCTGCGACGGGACCCCGCGGTCGAGGAATGCCTGGATCGCATCGTGCGAGTTGTAGAGGCGCGCGTCGCCCTGCGAGGGATCTCCATCGGCGTTGAACAGCGCCGAGTGGAAGTTCGTCGACGATTCCCAGGAGCCGTGGAAGTCGTAGGTCATGACATTGATGAAGTCGACCGACGGGTGGTACAGGTCCGGGCGCGTGACCCGGATCTTGTCGATGCCGCCGCCGGCCGCGACGCTCAGGACGAGGCCGGGGCGCACCGCGTCGAGCTGGCGCCGGAACTCGGCGAGCAGGGCGGTGAAATTGGCGGTGTCCTCGGCCGAGCCGCAGGCAAGGCCACACGCGGCGGGATATTCCCAATCGATGTCGAAGCCGTCGAACACGCCGGCCGCCGCGCCGGGGCCACCGGCGTAATCAAAGGCGGGCAGGTTGCCGTGGATGTAGGCGTCGATGCACGAGGCGACGAACGCCTGCCGGTTCTCGGGTCGAGCCGCGCTGGCGAACCCGCGCGACCACGTCCAGCCGCCGAGTGAGATCATCACCTTCAGCCCGGGGTGGCGCGCCTTGAGCTTGCGCAGCTGGTTCCAGTTGCCGCGCAACGGCGCACCCCAGACATCGCCGACGCCGTCCACGCTTTCGGCGGCGGTGAACGTCCGCGAGTAGTCGGCGTAGGCATCGCCGCCTTCCCCGGTCCGTTCGTCGGTCGCCTTGAGCACGCCGACTTCGCAGCGGTTGTTGCGGACGTTTCCGAAGGCATAGGCGAGGTGGGTCAGCCGGGACGCCGTGCCGCTGGCCTCGAGGTCGCGCACCTTGTAGTTCTGGTTGTAGATGCCCCACTGCGTGAAGTAGCCGACGACCCTGCGGCTCGCCGTGGACGAGGCGGGCATGGTCGAGGCCACCAGCGTCGGACCGCCCTGGGAGGCATTGCCTGCGACGTCCCGGCTGCGCACGGCGTAACTGTAGCTGGTGCCCGGGGCCAGGGCCGAGTCGGTATAGCGGGTGGCGGACGTGCTGCCCACGAGCGCGCCATCGCGGAACAGGTCGTAACCGGCGACGCCGCTGCCACCGGCGTTGTCGACGGAGGCTTCCCACTGCAGCGAAATGCTGGCGCTGGTCTGGCCGGCGATCGACAGGCCCGTCGGCACGCTGGGAGGCACCTTGTCCGGCGCTGCGGCGACCACCGTGACGGCGACCGTCGTCGAGCGCGTGGTCGCCTTGCGATTGTCGGTCGCCACGGCCCAGACCTCGTGGGACCCGGCTTCTCCGCTCCACTGGGCCTGGTACGGCGCGCTGGTGTCGCGCGCCACGCGCACGCCGTCGACGTAGAACTGGACATGGGCGATGGTGCCGTCACTGTCGTGGGCGTCGGCAGCCAGTGACAGCACCGTTCCTGCCTGGAGCGTGGTCGGGGCCGAGGGCGACGTCAGCGTGACGCCGGGGGCGATGTTGCCGGTGTTGCCGTTGCGGCCGGCAGCGTAGGCGAGGAACAGGCAGGCCAGGAGCAGGGCCGCCACCAGGGCGGTCGAACGGCGACGAAAGCGCATGGAAGGGCAGGGTCCGGAGGGGGAAGGCGTCCGATGCCGGGGAATGCGCTGGCGACGTCGGGGGCGTCGCGGGGGAGCAAGCTGGGCGGGGAGTATCGGAAAGCGCGGCCTCCGGGTTTGCGCCCGCGATCACAGAAGGACCGTCGCGTGGGTGGCGGTTGGCTGGTTTCGTGATCGCCATCGCGGTGCCCGTCTGTCTCTGGACGGCGCGTGTCCTGCGCGGGCTCGGCACCCGCGGAATCCGGTGCAACGAGGCCGGGGGCGATGGGGGCTCCCGTCCCTGCGGTGGGCGGTCGTCGGTTCCGTGTGCGAGGTGGCGGCATCGCGCGCGCAAGGGCATGGGCCCTGGCCTTCCTCGCAACCGCGCATGAACCTGAATGCTTCGAAACGACGCACGGCGAAATCACCTCGGATTGACCGCCGTGTCGTGAGAGTGCCCGCGTCGCACTCCGACACTCCCCATACGCAAGGACTCGCAATCATGCAAAACAAGACATCGAGCACGTTGACGCTGGTCGCCCTTTCGGTTTCCCTGGCCGCCTGCACTACGAAGCCGGTCACGGTGGAAACCCCCGGCCCGGGCCAGGCGACCATCCCGGTTCCGGTCCCGGCCACGCCCGACATCCGGCTGACCAACCAGGTGCGCGCGAACCTCGAGGGCGGCCTGGGCAGCGATGCCTCGGGCATCGACATCCGCGTCGAGGAAGGCGACGTCTACCTGACCGGCAGCGTCGCGACCAAGGCGCTGCACGACAAGGCGGTCGCGATCGCCCGTGGCACCGCCAACGTGAAGTCGGTCGTGCACACCGGCCTGGTGGTCAAGTGACCGCCGAGCGCTCCGGTTGCAGGCAACTAGCAGGCTCGCGCCGGTAGTCGCGAAAACCGGCTGTGGATGGCGTGCCGTCGCGGGATACCGCGACGGCACGTTCGTTTCCAGGCCCCGGCCCCGCCCGCGCATGCGCGAAACCGGTATGGTTCGCGGAGGCAATCCGGCCGCGGCCGGGCAGGAGCAGGCGTGACGGCCATCATCAGCATCCGCAACCTGACCAAGACCTACGCCTCGGGCTTCCGGGCACTGGACGACATCGACCTTGAGATCCGGCGAGGCGAGATCTTCGCCCTGCTGGGTCCCAATGGCTCGGGCAAGACCACCCTGATCAGCATCGTCTGCGGGATCGTCAATGCCACTTCCGGCAGCGTCACCGTCGATGGCCACGACATCGTCGAGGATTTCCGCGAGGCACGTGCCCGGATCGGACTGGTGCCGCAGGAACTGTCCACCGACGCGTTCGAGAGCGTCTGGGCGACGGTGAGGTTCAGCCGCGGGCTGTACGGCAAGTCGCCGGATCCGGCACACCTCGAGAAGGTGTTGCGCGACCTGTCGCTCTGGGACAAGCGCGACAGCAAGATCATGGCGCTCTCGGGCGGGATGAAGCGCCGCGTGCTGATCGCCAAGGCGCTGGCGCACGAGCCGCGGATCCTGTTCCTGGACGAACCCACCGCCGGCGTCGACGTCGAGTTGCGCCACGACATGTGGGCGTTGGTGCGTGCGCTCCGGGAGGACGGCGTGACCATCATCCTGACCACGCACTACATCGAGGAGGCCGAGGAAATGGCCGACCGCATCGGCGTGATCCACCAGGGCCGCCTGGTGGTGGTCGAGGACAAGGTCGCGCTGATGCGAAAGCTGGGGAAGAAGCAGCTGGCGCTGACGCTGAAGGAACCGTTGCCGGCGATCCCGTCGTCGCTCGCCGCACTGCCCCTGGAGCTGTCGGACGACGGCACGACGCTCGTGTACACCTTCGACGTGCAGCAGGGCGAGCGGACCGGCATCGCCAGCCTGCTCCGGCAGCTGGCCGAGCACGGCATCGACTTCAAGGACCTCAACTCCAGCGAAAGCTCGCTGGAGGACATCTTCGTCAGCCTGGTGCGCGGCGAGCGGCAAGGGGCGGCGGCATGACGTCCCGCATGAACCTGCATGCCATCCGCGCGATCTACCGCTTCGAGATGGCGCGCACCTTCCGCACCCTGGGTGAAAGCATCGCCGCGCCGGTGTTGACCACGTCGTTGTACTTCATCGTGTTCGGGGCCGCGATCGGTTCGCGGATGGGCGAGGTCGACGGCGTGGGCTACGGCGCCTTCATCATCCCCGGGCTGATCATGCTGTCCTTGCTCAACGAGAGTATTTCCAACGCGTCCTTCGGCATCTACATGCCCAAGTGGGCGGGCACCATCTACGAATTGTTGTCGGCGCCGGTGTCGTGGGTCGAGGTCGTGGTCGGGTACGTTGGCGCGGCGGCGACCAAGTCGCTGGTGCTGGGCGTGTTGATCCTGGCGACTGCGCGCTTCTTCGTCGACTACCAGGTCGAGCATCCGCTTTGGATGCTGTGTTTCCTGGTGCTCACCGCGCTGAGCTTCAGCCTGTTCGGATTCATCATCGGGCTGTGGGCGGACGACTTCCAGAAGCTGCAGGTGATCCCGCTGATGGTGATGACGCCGCTGACCTTCCTGGGCGGCGCGTTCTACTCCATCGACATGCTGCCGCCGTTCTGGCAACAGGCGTCGCTGTTCAACCCGGTGGTCTACCTGATCAGCGGCATGCGCTGGAGCTTCTATGGCGTCTCCGACGTCGACGTCCGGGTCAGCGCGGCGATGATCGTCGGCTTGCTCGTCGCCTGCCTGCTGGCGGTGCGCTGGATCTTCCACAGCGGTTGGCGGCTCAAGGACTGAAGGTCCCCGCCGCCGACTGCAGGCGGGGTGGATGCGCCCGGCGTCCGTGACGCGGCGCGCGTAGGCCATCAGTTTGCTGACCGAAGGCACGCGACGCCGCCGGGCGCCGGTCGTAACCTGTGGTTGATCCCCCGCCACGAGGTCGTGCCATGAACGCCACCGACACTGAGCGCCGGAACACCGAAATCCGCGACGCCACGACGCCGTCACCCACGGATGCCGGGGAGATGGCTTCCCGACCTGCGCACCGCGAACGCGACTACGGCATCGGCTACGGCAGCAGCAGCGGCTATGGCAGCGAACGCCATTTCACCGACGGGCATGCCGACCCGCTGTTCCACTTGGGTTGAATCGCGGGCTGCGCTGAGCCCGGAACTAGCCGCCGCCGTCCGCGCGATAGCGTGCGGGCACCTGCTCGCGAGACAGGTTGGGCAGCAAGGCCTCGCGCGCCGATTCGAACGCTTCCCAATCGGCGGCATCGGGCAGGGAAGGGATCGTCACGTGCTCGCCATGGTCGAGCCCGGCCAGGGCCGCGTCGACCAGGTCTTCGGTCGTCATCACGGTGCCCGCCGGCAGGCTGTCCGGATCGATGCCGTTGCTGGCCCAGATGTCGGTGGCCACCGCGCCGGGCAGCACCGCCTGCACGAAGACGTCGCGCTTGGACAGTTCGAGTTGCAGCGCCCGCGAGAAGTGCAGCACGTAGGCCTTGCTGCCTGCGTAGGCGGCGCACCCGGCCGCCAGGTGCAACGCGAACGCCGACCCGATGTTGACGATCGTGCCGCGGCGCCGGAGCCCGAAGCCGCGCGCCGCCGCGCGCGACAGCCGCGTCAGCGCCACGATGTTGAGCTGGAGTAGGGCGTCGGTCGCGTCCCGTGGCGAGATCGCCAGCAGGCCGGGGCTGCCGAGCCCTGCGTTGTTCACCAGCAACTCCACCCGGGGATCGTGCTCGATGCGCTCCGAGACGCGGGCGATGTCGTCATCGCGGGTGAGGTCGGCGACCTCGACGGTGGCCTGGCAACCGGTCGTCGTGTTCAAGTGCTCGGCGAGTGCCTGCAATCGTGCGTGGTCGCGGGCGACGAGGACTGGATCGAACCCGCGCCGCGCGAGCCGGTCGGCGTAGACCGCGCCGATGCCGCGCGAAGCACCGGTGACCACCGCGACGGGCCGGGCGCCGGCCTCAGGCATCCGGCGCCTTGCCCGGCAGGTGGAAATAGGGTTCGACGACGCCACGCAACTTCATGGTCATCGGCTGGCCGCGCCGGTCCAGCGCCTTGCCGACCGCGGCGCGGATCCAGCCCTCGCTGACGCAGTACTCCTCGACGTTGGTGCGTTCCTGGCCGTTGAAACGGATGCCGACGCCGCGTTCGAGCAGGTCGGCATCGTGGTACGGACTGCGGGGATCGTTGCTGAGGCGGTCTGGAGGCGTGTCGGACATGGTCGTTCGGGGTCGATGGAGGCTGGAGGGAGCCCCATGGTAAGAGAACGGGGCGGCGTGCGTTCAGCGATGCTCGCCGCGGCCCTGGGCCTTGGCGCGGGCGATCACCGCACGCAGCCGTGCACGGTCGACGTGGCGCGACAGCGGGACGGCGCCGAGCGCGATCGCGCGCGTCCGGGACTCGGCGGGGATGTCGTAATGCGCACCGCTGCGCTTGTCCTGGAAGGCGCTGCGCGGCACGCCCAGCGCGGCCGCGAACGCGTGCAGTTCGTCCAGCGTGTCCGCCATCAGGTGCGCCCAGCGCCGGCCACGCCAGGGCAGCACGGCGTCGTCCACGTACACCGTCATCGCCGCCCGCGCCGCTGGTCAGGGCGAGGGATCGACGTCATCGCGGGAAGCGTCGTGGAGACACGCCACGATTCTGCGGACTCCACCATGGCACTGCAAACATGCGACGTGGACCGGTTCGTGGCGGGCTATCGCCGCGTCGCTGGAGCCGTCGCCCGGCGTGGCTGGCCGATGCATCGGGGAGATGGCGTTTCCCAGTGACACGGGCCATCGCGGCGATGCCCTGGCAAGAGATTCACGGAGTTGGCGTGGCGGCGATCCGACGCGAGCTGTTCCACGGCGAGGTACTGTTCCGGCAGGGCGATCCCTCGGACTGCGCCTGGCTGATCGAGAGCGGCGTCATCGAGCTGGCCTTCGAGCACGCCGGCGAGCGCATCGCCTACGGCGAGCTCGGGCCCGGGGAACTCCTGGGCGAACTGGGCGTGCTCGAGGGCACGCCGCGTTCGGCCAGCGCGATCGCGCGCGGCGAAACGGTGCTGCTGTCGATCGACCACGACCAGTTCCTGGAACGCCTCGACAAGGCCGATCCGATCGTGCGTGCCCTCGTCGGGGGCCTGCGTCGCCGCACGCGCAGCCTGCTTGCCGCGCTGCCCGACGACGTCGTGGTTCCCGCCGAAGACCTGCCGCGCGACGATGCCGACGATGGCAGCGGCACCGACAAGATCCGGCTCGAAGCGCAATTGCGCGAGGCCTTGTCGGAGGAAGTGCTGCGGGTGCGCTACCAGCCGATCTACGACATCCGCGACCAGCGCGTCTCCGGCTACGAGGCCCTGGTGCGCTGGGACCTGCCCGGTCGCGGCGCCGTGTCCCCGGTCGAGTTCATCAAGCTCGCCGAGGAAACCTCGCTGATCGTCCCGGTGGGCGAATACGTCCTGGATCGCGTCATCGCCCTGTTGTCGGACCTGTGTCAGGCGCTGCCGCAGGGGCCGCTGCCGAGCATCGCGGTCAACCTTTCGGCCCGGCAGCTGGTCGAACCCGGCATGGCCCGGCAGATCGTGTCGCGCATCGACCGCGCGGGACTCCCGCCCGGCGCACTCAAGCTCGAGGTCACCGAGAGCCGCATGCTCGACTACGGGCATGTCGCTTCGGTCATGGCGCATTGCCGCCAGCACGGCGTGCCGTTCGCGCTCGACGACTTCGGCACCGGTTATTCGAACCTGACCCACCTGCACAAGCTGGATTTCGAGTTGGTCAAGGTCGACCAGGCCTTCTCCCGGCACATGTTCGATTCGCCCAAGGCCATGGCCATCGTCGACGCCATCGTCGCGATGGCGCACGGGATCGGCGCCGAGGTCGTGGTGGAAGGTGTGGAGACCACTTCGGAACTCCGGCGCCTGCGCGAATTGGGCGTGCGCTACGCCCAGGGCTACCTGATCGGCCAGGCGCAGGGTGCGGAGGCCGTGTTGTCCGGGGAAGCGGCGAGGATCGGGGCACTCCTGTAAGCGCCTGCTGGCGAGGCCTCGAGCCAGCCTTCACGTGTCCTCGTGGCGGCGTCGATCAGCATGTCCCCGAATTCGACCGGGAGCCTTCCATGACGAAGCCATGCGGAGTGCCTGCGCATGCCCCGCGCCGCGGGCGCAGCGGCTTGCGATCAGGCGACGGCGGTGCCTGCGCGGATCCGGCTGCCGCCGCCACCGACCGGACGCGACATGCGGGCGCGCGGCGCGTGATCTCCGTCATCCCGCACGGGTCGCTGCCGGCATGCTGAAGACGTTGGCCGGACTGCTGTTCGCGGCGCTCGCGCTGGCCGCGCTGGCGTTCCTGGCATGGAACCAGGGCGCGGTACGTCCGGTCGCGACCGGCAGCGCGGAACAGCCGACGATCGCGGTTCCGGACGCAGGTGCGGTCGCAACCGAGGACACGCATCGCCCCCGGATACCCGCCGCGCCCGCACCCCAAGCACGTTCGGAAGGCCCCCCGCAGGGGGTTGCACATCCGGTCCCAAAACCGATCGCAAGGCCGGTCCCGAGCGCGGCCGGCCTGGTCATCCCGGTCGCGGGCATTACCGCGGCGCAGTTGTCGGACACCTACACCGATGCGCGCGGCAGCGAGCGCACGCACGAGGCCATGGACATCATGGCCCCGACCGGGACGCCGGTGCTTGCCGTGGCCGACGGCCATGTCGAGAAACTCTTCGACAGCGATCGCGGCGGGCTGACCATCTACCAGTTCGAACCCAGCGGTCGTTACTGCTACTACTACGCGCACCTGCAACGCTATGCGCCCCGCCTCAGGGAAGGGCAGGAGATCAAGCGCGGCCAGGTCATCGGTTACGTCGGGTCCACGGGCAACGCCGATCCAAACGCGCCGCACCTGCACTTCGCCGTGTTCCTGCTGGGCCCGGAGCGCGAGTGGTGGCGCGGGACGCCGGTGAATCCGTATCCGCTGCTCGGCGGTCGCTAGCGGAAATCGGGGAGTCGTCCGCGGATCTTGCAGCGGGATGCCGCACGGCGACCCGAGATGGAGCCATTCGATTTCCCACGCGCCCGCGACGGCCGCGTTGGCCGGCGGAGGGCTCAGCGGGTTCGAGCCGCTGTCCCGGCAGGTCCAGGCATTGCCCCGGCCGCGATCAATCCAGCAGCGGCTCCAGCGCCGGCCAGACATGGTCCCGGAGGCGCGGTTGGGCGGCGGGGGTGGGATGCAGGTTGTCGGCCTGGAAGGCGTCGCGGTCGCCGGCGATGGGTTGCAGGAGGAAGGGCAGCAGGCGGACGTCGAACAGCTCCGCCAGCCACCGGAAGGTCCGTTCGAAGTTCCGCGTGTACTCGGCGCCCAGGTTGGGCGGCATGCGCATGCCGACCAGCAGCACCTCGGCGCCGATGTGGTGCGCGGCGCCGATCATGTAGCCAAGGTTGCGGCGCAGCTGGCGCAGCGGCAGCCCGCGCAAGGCGTCGTTGGAGCCCAGTTCGATCACCACCACGGCCGGGCGGTGGCGCAGCAGCTCGTCGATGATGCGCGCGGCGCCGCCGGCGCTGGTCTCGCCGCTGATGCTCGCGTTGACCACGCGCCAGCCCGGATGTTCGCGGGCGATGCGATCGGCGGTCAGCGCCACCCAGCCTTGCGAAGCCGGCATGCCGTATGCGGCAGACAGCGAATCGCCCATGACGAGCACGGTGCGCGTGGTCGCCGCTTGAGGGACTGGCGCGCGCGCCGGCTGGGCCTGCCCCACGCCTGCGAGCAGCATCAACCAGCAAGCAAGCCACCATCCCCGCATGGCACGGGCAGGGCCGTATCCTGTGTCCATTCGCCATCTCCGTTCGTCGCGCCGAAGTATCGTTGCAGGCCGGACAATATGCGATGAAGCGTCCCCGGCGGATGCACACGACCCGATCGGTGCGCGGTTACCCGCTGCGAGATCGCCACCAAGACGAGGATGCCCACCAAGATGGCCGATGACGCGCTCGAACTCCCACGACACGCCAGCGGCGCCCTGCCGACCGAAGGGCTGCCCGTCGTGCTCGCGGCCGAAGGCCTGGGCAAGCGGGTCTCGCTGCCGACCGGTCCGCTGACGATCGTCGAGGACGTGTCCTTCGAGGTCGCGCGCGGCGACGCCGTGGCGGTGGTCGGGGCTTCGGGCTCGGGCAAGAGCACCCTGCTGTCCCTGCTGGCGGGGCTCGATACGCCGAGCAGCGGACGGGTGCTGCTGGACGGGCTGGTGCTGTCGGACCTGGACGAGGACGGCCGGGCGCGCGTGCGCGGGGAACGCGTCGGCTTCGTGTTCCAGAGCTTCCAGCTGCTGCCGTCGCTGACGGCGCTGGAAAACGTCATGCTGCCGCTGGAGCTGCGCGGCGACGCGGATGCGCAAGCGCCCGCGCAAGCCATCCTCGACAAGGTCGGCCTGGGCGAGCGGCTGGGCCACTACCCGCGCCAGCTGTCCGGCGGCGAGCAACAGCGCGTGGCCGTGGCGCGCGCATTCGTGACCCGGCCGTCGCTGCTGTTCGCCGACGAACCCACGGGCAACCTCGACACCGCGACCGGGCAGGGGATCATCGAATTGCTGTTCGCGCTCAATGCCGATGCCGGCACCACGCTGGTGCTGGTCACCCACGACGAGCACCTGGCGGTGCGCTGCAATCGCCTGCTGCGGCTGGAGGGCGGACGCCTGGTCGCGCAGGAGCGTCGCGAGGCGGCGATGGCGACACCATGAAGATTCCCGGGCTGGCCTGGCGGCAGCTGCGGCGCGACGCCCGCTCCGGGGACATCCGGATCCTGTTTGCTGCGCTGGTGCTGGCGGTGGTCGCGGTGACCGCTGTCGGCTTCGTCACCGACCGCGCCGCGCGCGCGCTGGCGATCGAGGCCAACCGGCTGCTCGGCGGAGACGCCGTGCTGCGCGGCGATGCGCCGATCACCGGCCCGTTGCGCGCTGCGGCGGAGGCGCCGGGATTGCGCCGCACCGAGACGGTCGAACTCGACAGCATGATCCGCGTGCTCGTCGTCGAAACCGACAACACGCGCCGCGAAGGCGACGCCCTGCGCCTGGGCGAGGTGCGCGCGCTGGGCGAGGGGTTCCCGCTGCGCGGCAGCTTCGTGCTCGTGGGCGAAACGGGCGGCGAACGCGTTGCTGCGGGGACGCCGGCCCGGGGCGAGGCCTGGATGAGCCGGGCCGGCGCCGAGACCCTCGGCGCGCGCATCGGCGACGCGATTGGTATCGGCGAGTCGCGCCTGCAATTGCGCGGGCTGGTGGCGCAGGAGCCTGATGCCGCGCTGGACTATTTCAACGTCGCGCCCAAGGTGTTCATCAACATCGACGACTTGCCCGCGACAGGCCTGGTGCAGGAAGGCAGCCGGGTGCGCTACCGGCTGGTGGTCGCGGGCGATGCCGGTGCAGTGGAGGCATTCGAGCGCACCGCGCGCGCCGGGCTTGGCCGCGGCCAGCGGCTGGAGACGGCCGGCGATGCGCGACCGGAAATCCGTTCGGCACTCGACCGTGCCGGGCGCTTCCTCAGCCTCGCCGCGCTGGTGTCGGTCGTCCTCGCGGCCGTGGCCGTCGCGATGGCGGCGCGCCGCCACAGCGAGCGCCACCTGTCGGGGGCCGCGGTGATGCGTTGCCTGGGGGCCGAACAGCGGACCCTGGTCGGCATCCATCTCGGCGAGATGCTGCTGCTGGGCGTCATCGCGTGCACGGCCGGCGTGGCCATCGCGTTCGCGCTGCAGTGGATCGTCGGCGACTGGCTGCAGGGGTTGCTGGGCATCTCGATCCCGCCGGCAGGCTGGTTGCCGGCGGCCGAGGGATATGCGGTGGGGCTGGTGGTGTTGCTGGCCTTCGCCGCGCCGCCGGTGCTCGCCTTGCGCCGCGTGCCGGCGCTGCGCGTGCTGCGCCGCGACCTGGATCCGACCGAGCCCAGCGCCTGGGTCGTCGCCATCGTCGGACTGGCGGGGCTCGCGGCGTTGCTGTGGTGGAAGGCGGGATCGGCGACGCTGGGATTCGCCATGCTCGGCGGCATCGTCGCCACCCTCGCGGTCCTGGCGCTGCTGGCATACGGGCTGGTCGCCGGCGTGCGCCGCCTGCGCACGCGCCTGCGCGGCAGCCTGCGTTACGGGCTGGCCAACGTCAGCCGACGCGCCGGCACCAGCATCGCGCAGATCTCGGCGCTGGGGCTTGGGTTGATGGCGTTGCTGCTGCTGACCTTCGTGCGGACCGACCTGCTGGACCGCTGGCAGCTGTCGCTGGCCGAAAACGTGCCCAACCGCTTCATCATCAACGTGCAGCAGGACCAGTTCGCCGCCGTGCGCGCGCAGCTGGCGACGCAGGGCATCGATGAGCCGACGCTGTTCCCGATGGTCCGGGCGCGCCTGCTGGAGCGCAATGGCCGGCCAACGGGTCGCGACGCTTACGCCGGGGAAGGCGACGAGGCGCGCCAGGCGCAACGCCGCGCCGAACGCGAATTCAACCTGTCCAGCGCAGCCCGGCTGCGCGACGACAACAAGGTGGTGGCAGGAAAATTCTGGGGCGATGCGCCGTCCGACGAGCCGGAGCTGTCGGTGGAGGAGCGCTTCGCCGAGTCGCTGGGCTGGCAGGTCGGCGACCTCATCGTGTTCGACATCGCCGGACGACGGCTCGAGGCCACCATCACCAGCCTGCGCAGCATCGAATGGGAGAGCTTCCGGCCGAACTTCTTCGTCCTCGCCTCGCCGGGTGCGCTGGATGGCTATCCGGCCAGCTACATCACCGCGGTCAGCGTGCCGCCGGAACAATCCCGCTTCACCGCCGACCTGGTGGCGCGCTTCCCCAACGTCTCGGTGATCGATGTCGACGCCGTGCTCGCGCAGGTGCGCCGCACCGGCGACCAGGTATCGAAGGTGGTGCAGGTGGTGTTCTGGTTCTCGCTGGCCGCCGGCGTCCTGGTGCTGCTGGCTGCGGTCAGCGCCAGCCAGGACGAACGGCTGCTCGAAGGCGGGGTCATGCGCGTGCTCGGCGGCAGCCGCCGGCAGTTGCGGCTGGCGCAGGCCTCGGAATTCGCGGCCATCGGCCTGCTGTCGGGGCTGGTCGCGGCGGTCGCGGCCTCGATCCTGTCGGGCGTGGTCGCCACCCGGGTGTTCGACCTGCCGTGGCAGCCGAACTGGGCCCTGGCTGCCGCCGGCGGCGGCATCGGGGTGCTCGCGGCGCTGGTGACCGGCCTGTTCGCGACGCGGCGGGTGCTCGATGCGCCGCCCTCAGTGACGCTGCGGGAGCTGCAAGGCTAGTACTCCTGCTCCAGGAGTGGGCTGCGGCGCGACGGGGGACGGCCGGCGACCAGCGGCGATTCCAGGAGGGCCGCTGGCCTGGTCTCGAGACGGTTTGCGACCGGCAAGGCCCGGGTTTCAGTCGTTGGCCGCCCTGACCTCGGTCGCGGCGAAGCGGCGTGCGTAGTCGCGCTCGTCGGCGATGCGCCGGATCTCGTCTTCGGCCATCCCCGGAGCGCCGTAGACCGCGTACACCACGGCCTGGTCCTGGTGCCCCACGGCATGCAAGCGATAGCGCGCCTGTCCGGTGCCCGTATCCGGCGGATAGTGCCTGGGGGGCTGGTTGCCTTCCAGATCCAGTTCGCTGTTGTCCACGGTGCCGCCGACGAACAGTGCGCGCATGGAGGTCTCCTGCTGGTGCCATGGGGGAGGGGTGATCGTGACCGGCCGGATGTTCGCTCGCGATGAAGCGTGCGTGGTCGCCGCGTGGACGCGCGCGGGCCGCCGTCGACGCGCGTGGACGCGGCTTGTCCCTCGCTAGAATGTCGCGATGTCCGGGAACGGGATCGACACAGCATGAGCGCGACCCGCGGCGATCCCGCCCTGCAGGCCTTGCTGCTGCCGTTCAGCGACGGCGACCTCGCGTGGCCTGCGGGCGAAGTCCTGTTCCTGCGCGCCCGTGCCGGTGCGCCGCTGTCTGGACTGCCCGCGCCAGTGATGACCTGCGTGCAGGGATTCAAGCCCGAAGCCGATGCCCTGGAGGGCGCCGGCTTCCAGGTGCATGCGACGCTGGACGCCCTGGGCGAGGGCGATGCGCACTGGCCCCTGGTGCTGGTGCTGCCACCGCGCCAGCGCGACGAAGCGCGTGCCCTGTTCGCCGAGGCGCTGGCACGGGTCCGGCCGGGTGGGGTGGTCGTCGCGGCGATGGCCAACGACGCCGGGGCCCGCTCGGGCGAGGCGGATTTCACGCGGCTCTTCGGACGCGTCGCCTCGCGCTCCAAGTTCAAGTGCCGGGTGTTCTGGGGGCATGGCCCGGGGGATGCGGTGCTGGGCCGGCAATGGCGCGCCCTCGATGCGCCCCGGCCGGTGGTGGGCGGGCGCTTCACCAGTCGTCCGGGCGTCTTCGCCTGGGACCGGGTCGACCCCGCATCCGCCCTGCTGGCCGAGCACCTTCCGGACGACCTGCGCGGCAGGGCCGCGGACCTGGGCGCGGGGTACGGCTACCTGTCCGCGGCACTGCTGGAGCGCTGCCCCGGCATCGCCTCGCTGGATGTGTATGAAGCAGAGGCGCGGGCGCTGGCCTTGGCGCGGGTCAACCTGGCGCCGTTCGCATCGCGGGTGGCGCTGGACTTCCAGTGGCACGACGTGGCAGCGGGCCTGCCGGCACGCTACGACACCATCGTCAGCAACCCGCCGTTCCATGCGCAGACGCGCGACGCGAGGCCCGACATCGGTTGCGCCTTCATCGCCGCCGCAGCCGCAGCCCTGGAACCCGGTGGACGATTGTGGCTGGTGGCCAATCGCCACCTGCCGTACGAGTCGGTGCTCGACGCCAGCTTCGGACGCGTGCGGCTGGTGGCCCAGCGCGACGGCTTCAAGGTCATCGAGGCGGTGCGGATGGGAGGCGCGGACCCCGGTCGTCGGGGCGGGCGTCGATGAAGCTGCTCAAGACCATCGCCAACCTCGGCTACGGCAGTCGCAAGGAGGTCGCGGCGCTGTTCCGCGCGGGCCGCGTGACCGATCCGGCCGGCGCCGTCCTGTATGCCGACGATCGCGTCGTCCACGAGGACGTGTGCATCGATGGTGCGCCGCTCGATCCGCCGCAGGGACTGCTGCTGATGCTGCACAAGCCGGTGGGATACACCTGCTCGGCCAGGGACCGGGGGCAACTGGTCTACGCGCTGTTGCCGCCGCGCTACGCCAGGAGGTCCCCGATGCTTTCGACCGTCGGGCGGCTGGACCGCGACACCAGCGGCCTGTTGTTGCTCACCGATGACGGCGGGCTGCTGCACCGGGTCATCTCGCCGAAGTCGAGGCTGCCGAAAGTCTACGAGGCGACCCTGGCGCAGCCGTTGCGCGGCGACGAAGCCGAACTGTTCGCCAGCGGCGGGCTAGTGCTGGAGTCCGAAAAGACACCGTTGCTGCCGGCGGAGCTCGAAGCCCTCTCCCCGACGCGGGTGCGGCTGACCTTGCACGAAGGCCGCTACCACCAGGTGCGGCGGATGTTCGCCGCCGTCGGCAACCACGTGGAGGCCTTGCACCGCAGCCGCATCGGCGGACTCGCGCTGGGCACGCTGGCCGAAGGCGCGTGGAGGGTACTGGCTGCGGACGACGTGGAGACGCTGTTCGCCCCCGGGGCCGCCGACTAGCCGCGGCTTGCGAGCGCCGGCGTGCGTGCGGCGTCCTCAACGAGACGCGGGCCGCCGCTACCCGGGCGGATTGTCCGCAAGCAGGTTTCGCCACCCCGCCTCGCCCAGGCGCCGCAGCGTCTCGACGTTGCGATCGACGATCGCATCGGGCTCCGGGTACGCCTCCACCGCGCGCGACACGCTGTCCTCGCGCAGCAGGTGCAGGGTGGGATGGGGCGAACGATTGGTGAAGTTCTCGATGTCGTCCGGCGCGGTGCCCGCGAACTGGTAGTGGGGATGGAAGCTCGCGACCTGGAGCACGCCTTCGAGTTGCATCTCCGCGACCAGGGCGTCGGCGCCGTCGAGGAAGTCGTTGTAGTCGAGGAAGTCGATCAACACACCGGGATGCACGATCAGGGTGGTGTCGATCTCCGATGCGGGCGTGTCGCGCAGCCGCGCCAGTTCCATGCCCAGGGTCTCCAGCAGGGCCTCGGCCGTCTGCGCATCGCTGAGCACGTAGCGGACCTGGCCCTTGGCGACCACCGCCTTGGCGAACGGGCACAGGTTGAGGCCGATGACGGCCCGCTCGATCCAGATTCGGGTGTCGGCGATGGGATCCGGTGTCATCCGCGGCATCTCCTGCGCGTGGCGGCTCGCGTCGCCGCCGGACGGGTCAATCGCGGAAATTGTCGAATTGCAGCGGGATGCCGAACTCCTTGCCGCGGAGCAAGGCCATGGCCGCCTGCAGGTCGTCGCGCTTCTTGCCGTTGACGCGCAGCTTGTCGCCGTTGATCTGGGCGTCGACCTTGAGCTTCGCTTCCTTCAGCGCCGTGGTGATCTTCTTCGCCTGCTCGCGCTCGATCCCCTGCTTGACGGTGACCTTCTGCCGGGCGCCGGCGAGGTTGGTCTCGACGTCGCCGAACTCCAGGCAGCGCGTGTCGATCTTCCGCGCGGCAAGGCGCGCGCGCAGGATGTCGGTCATCTGCTGCAGCTGGAACTCGCTGGGCGCGGACTGGGTGATCACGCCGTCCTCGCGCTCGAAGGCCGCTTCCACGCCCTTGAAGTCGAATCGCGTGGACAGCTCCCGGTTGGCCTGGTCGACGGCATTGGTGAGCTCGTGGGTATCGACCTCGGAAACGATATCGAAGGAAGGCATGGCGGGCGCGCTCGGTCGGGGCGGTCAGGTTACCGCAACCATGCGGCGGTTCGCAGGCAGCCGTCGCCCGTCGGCATGGTTTACGAATGCCGAACGTCCACGCGTGCATGATGGATGCTTCGCTCTCCGGAGACCGCCATGCTCGACACGCCCGCCTATGCCACCAGCGACGCCAGCTCGCCGCTCGCCCCGTTCACCATCGAGCGTCGCGAACCGCGTGCAGGGGAGGTCCTGATCGACATCCTCTATTGCGGGGTCTGCCATTCCGACATCCACCAGGTGCGCAACGAGTGGGGCGGCAACAGCCTGTACCCCATGGTGCCGGGGCACGAGATCATCGGGCGGGTCGCACGCGTCGGCGATGGCGTGACCGCGTTCAAGCCGGGCGACGCGGTCGGCGTGGGCTGCTTCGTCGATTCCTGCCGCAGCTGCGCGCAGTGCGAAGCGGGGGAGGAGCAGTACTGCGAGAAAGGCATGACCGCGACCTACAACGGCGTGGAACGCGACGGCACCACGCCGACCTTCGGCGGCTATTCGACGCGGATCACCGTCGACCAGGCCTACGTGCTGCGCATCCCGGACGGCATGCCGCTGGATCGCGCCGCGCCGCTGCTGTGCGCCGGCATCACTACTTATTCGCCGATGAAGCATTACGGCGTGCAGGCCGGCGACAAGGTCGCGGTGGTCGGACTCGGCGGGTTGGGCCACATGGCGGTGAAGATCGCGCGCGCCCTGGGTGCGGAGGTCACCGTCCTGAGCACCTCGGCGTCCAAGCGCGAGGACGCGCTGGCGCTGGGTGCGCACAAGTTTGCCGTGACCCGCGAACCGGACACGTTCAAGCAGCTCGCAGGCAGTTTCGACTTCGTCATCGACGCCGTGTCCGCCGCGCACGACTACAACGCCTACCTGTCGTTGCTGAAGACCGACGGCACCATGGTCCTGCTCGGCATCCCGGACCAGCCGGTGCCGCTGGCAGCCGGGGTGCTAGTGATGCAGCGGCGCAAGCTCGGCGGCTCGCTGATCGGCGGCATCCGCGAGACCCAGGAGATGCTGGACTTCTGCGCCGAGCACGACATTGCCTCGGACATCGAGCTGATCGACATCGGCCAGGTCAACGACGCCTACGAGCGCATGATCAAGGGCGACGTGCGCTATCGATTCGTGATCGATTGCATGAGCCTGGAACGCACGCAGTAGGGCACGTGGACCCTGGCGCCGGCCGCTCCGATGCGCCGGATCAGTGGGTTCAGCCGCGTTGCCCGCGCGTGGCAGGCCGGCCCAGCCGCAGCCACAACGTCTGGGCCGCCAGGACAGCCGCGACGCCCACGGCGATCCATGCAGCGGCATGCGCCCCGGGCAGCGGGCTGGAAGATTGCTTGACGTAAACCGCCGCCAGTCCCCACGCCACCGCGGCGAGGAAGACCCAGTTGCCGCGCATGCGCCAGTTCGCCGCCAGTAGCAGGGCGGCGGCGGCGGCAAACAACGCCGCGCTCCACGGGAGCATGTCGTCGGTCGGCAGCAGCTCGTACGCGACGATGACCTGCGCGGTGTTGAGGAAGGCCGCCAGCGACAACCAGCCGGCGTGCAAGGACAGCGGGATCCAGGCCCATGGCGACGCGCCGTCGTTGGCGCGCAAGCCTCGCGCGAGCACGATGGCGCAATACAACAGGCACCCCAGGCTGGCCCAGATGACCAGCAAGGCCAGCCAGAACAGCTCCTCCGAAAAGATCGGCATCCAGGCCGCGGTCAGTACGAACCCCGCCGCGGCCACGGGGCGGATGCGTTCCAGCTTGCCTGCCGAGTCCTGCTTTGCACGCACCTGCCAGGCGCCGAACGCCAGGTCGAGCAAGAAGACCAGTCCCCAGATAGAGAACGCATAGCCCGCCGCGACCAGCAAGGTCGGGTAACGATCCGAGATCGTGCCGTTGTCGGGACCGAAGGCGCCGGTCCCGGAAAGCCACGCAACGAGGGGCATCAGCACGGCGGACAACAGGAGCAGGATTCTCACGGGCGGGACTCGGAAAGCGGGACGACCATGCTAGCCAGCCCTGCGTGAAGCCGTCGGGCGTGCGGTGCCCGGGAACGTGGAGCGTGCGCAATGGTCGCGGGGTGGGTGGCGGTTGTGTAAGTTGCGGGTGCCACGACGGCGAAGGCATCGAGGGACACCCCTTGCACGAATCCGATTCCCCTTTGCGCGCGGCGCTGCTGATGCTGGGTGCCGTCGCCTTGTTCGGGGTGATGGACGCGGGCCTCAAGCAACTGGCGCCGCACTACCCCGCCATGCAGGTGGCCACCCTTCGCGCGCTGTCCGCGCTGCCGCTGGTGCTGGCCTGGACGATGGCGACCGTGGGCATCCGCGCCTTGCTGCGCGTGCACTGGCCGCTGCACCTGCTGCGCGGCCTGCTCGGGGTGGCGATGATGGGCGGCTTCGTCTACGGCTTGCGCAGCCTGCCGCTGACCACGGCGTATGCGATCAGTTTCGTTGCCCCGTTGCTGGTGACCGCGATGGCCGTCCCGATCCTGCGCGAGCAGGTCGGGCCGCGCCGCTGGACCGCGATCGGCGTCGGACTGGTCGGCGTGTTCGTGGTGTTGCGGCCCACCGGCGAAGGAATGTTCACGCTGGCCGGGCTCGCCGTCCTGCTCGCGGCGGTCTGCTATGCCGCCGGCGCGATCACCGTGCGCCTGCTGGCGAGGCGCGACAGTACCCAGGCGATGGTGTTCTGGTTCCTGGCGATCCTCGCGCTGGTCGCCGGCGCGCTGGCCTGGCACGAGTGGAGGCCAATCCACGCCGGGCATGCGTGGGTCATCATCGCGATCGGCGTTTCCGGCACGCTCGCGCAGGTCGCGCTGACCGAGGCCTTCAGGCGTGGCGAGGCATCGCTGATCGCACCCCTGGAGTACAGCGCGCTGGTTTGGGGCGTGCTGTTCGACGTGATGTTCTGGCAGGTGCTGCCCGATGGCGTCACCTGGGCGGGGGCGGGCATCATCGTCGCCAGCGGCCTGTACCTGCTGCGGCGCGAGCGTGCGAAAGGCCAGGAAGCACAGGCGACGATGCCGCCGCCGTGAAGCGCCGGCGCGACCGGGCTCAAGGGATCGGAAAGGGGCAGGGTTGTCCACTGGCCGGATGGGGCGGGGTTTGGCGTTGACGGACCTGCCTCCACGTGACTGGTGCTTGCGTCCATGCGTCATCCCAACCCGTGCATCGCCCTGGCAGCGTCGTCCGCAGCGCTTGCTGCCCTGGTCGTCGCCGCTGCCGCTCCCGCCGCGCAGCAGTGCGCGCAGTCGGTCCAGAGGGGTTCGCCGGACCTCATCCGCGTTCGGAAGCGGGCGCGGTTCCACGGTGCGCATCGCGGGCTACTTCAGCGAGCGTTCGCTGGACGACCCCTTCGGGCCGACCGATACGCAGGCCAAAGCCTCCTTCAAGCAACTGCTCGCTGTGCGGATGGATCCCTCCGGCAGTGCGCAGTTCCGGCGATTCGCGAAGCTCGGATTCGAATGCCGCAGCGTCGGCCGATGAGCAGGACGGGCGTCGAGGCGCGAGCCGGAAGCCAGCTCCCGTTTCCGGTGGGGATGCGCAGGCCACATGACGAAGGTCATGGCATCCAACGGCACAAGACCTCCGCGACGGCGTTGCGCATCATCGGGACCCGAGCTAGCAATGCCGGAGTCGGTCGCCATGCGCACCTGGATCGCCATCCCGCTGTTGATCATCGCCGGCAGCGTGGCGAGCGCCTCGGACGCGAACACCGGTCACGGGAGCAGTCTCACGATCGATGGCGGATGCCGCATCGACAGCGATTACCGCTTCCACCTCACCGAACGGAGCGTCATCTTCACCCGGGATCGGGCGGAGCCGCGGCGGGTGCTGATGCGGCAGGGTCGCTTGTTCGTCGACGACCGCTGGGTACATCTGTCGCCAGCAGACTCTCGCCGCGTGCACGAATACGAGCGCCAGGCGCGGGCCGCGATGCCCCTGGCCCAACGCATCGGACGCGACGCGGCCAGGATCGCATTCACCTCGCTCGGTGAGGTCGCCGCGGGATTGAGCCCGGACCCCGAGCGGACGCGCGCCAGGCTCGCTGCGGCCCGGGCCCGCCTTGAGGCGCGCCTGGCGCACAGCGTCACGGCAACCCGGTTCGATGGCGCGGAGCTCGGCAATGGCATCGCCGATGCGATCCGCGAGGTCCTGCCGTCGCTGGTCGGCGATGTGGTCGGGGGCGCCGTGCGCGCGGCATTCGCGGGCGACGCGCGGCGTCTGCAAGAGCTCGAAGACCTCGACCGGGACATCGAGCGACGCATCGCGCCGCAAACCCGGGACCTGGAGCGCAATGCCCGCCGGCTCTGCCGCCGCATGGAGGCGTTGGACCGGCTCGACGACACGCTGGAATACCGGTTGCCCGATGGCGCCTCGCTCGACCTGCTGCAGGTCGAGCGTCGCCACCATGGCAGGCCCGCGTCTCCGAGTGGTTGACGGCCGCGCGCCGCCTCGCGCGGTGCCTGGCCGTATTTGAACGCCCTCCATCCCCCGGAGGGCTTTTTTTGCCTCGGTTGGCGCAGGACGGGCGCGCGGCACACAATAGGCGCCTGCCCATTGCATAGCGGAGTGCCGGATGGCCGACCTCAAGGAAGCACGCGTCCCGGACATCGGTGGCTACGACGACGTGCCGGTGATCGAGGTCCTGGCCAAGGCCGGCGACGTGGTCGAGCAGGACCAGGGGCTGGTCACGCTCGAGTCCGACAAGGCCACCATGGAGGTGCCCGCGCCATTCGCGGGCACGATCCGCGAGATGAAGGTGAAGGTTGGCGACACGCTCTCTGAAGGCAGCGTGGTGGCGATGATCGAGCCGGCGGGCGAGGATGGCGGAGCGTCCGAGGGGCCTGGCAGTCCATCGAAGGCCGATGACGCCGCCTCGGCGGGGACGCCGGCGGAATCCGCAGACAGGTCCGGGTCCGGTGGCGAAGATCGCCGCCAGGACAAGCAGGACCGGGGCGACCAGCGACCGGCAGGCGACAAGGCCGACGACGATGCCACCGTCGGCGAAGCCGCCGACCATCTCCGGCGCGCGCCGGTCGACAAGGCCGATGCGCCGATGGGCGCCGGTTTGCCGCCGGTCCGGTTCGATGCCGACGCCTTGTTGCCGGGCAAGGTCCCCTACGCCAGCCCCGCGGTGCGCCTGTTCGCGCGCGAGCTCGGTGTCGACCTCGGGCGCGTCACGGGCTCGGCGCGCGGCGGCCGCATCACCCGCGACGACGTGCAGCAGTTCGTCAAGGGCGCGCTGCAGGGCGGGGGCGCCTCTGCGGGTGCCGGCGGCGGTGCGGGACTCAACCTATTGCCATGGCCGAACGTGGACTTCAGCAAGTTCGGCGAGGTGGAGACCAAGCCGCTGTCGCGGATCCAGAAGATCAGCGGCGCCAACCTGGCGCGCAACTGGGCGATGATCCCGCACGTCACCCAGCACGATGATGCCGACATCACCGACCTGGAGGCCTTGCGCGTCGCGCTGAACAAGGAAAGCGAGGGCCGCGACGGCAAGCGCACCGGTCCCAAGCTGACGATGCTCGCCTTCCTGATGAAGGCGAGCGTGGCCGCGCTGCAGAAATTCCCGCAGTTCAATGCCTCGCTCGATGCCAGCGGCGAGAACCTGACGCTGAAGAAGTACTTCCACATCGGCTTCGCCGCCGACACGCCCAATGGCCTGGTGGTGCCGGTGGTGCGCGACTGCGATCGAAAGGGCATCAACGAGATCGCCGAGGAGACCTCGGCGCTGGCGAAGAAGGCGCGGGACGGGAAGCTGGGGCCTGCGGACATGCAGGGCGGCTGTTTTTCAATCAGCTCGCTGGGCGGGATCGGCGGCACCGCGTTCACGCCGATCGTCAACGCGCCGGAAGTCGCCATCCTCGGCGTGTCCAAGTCGGCCATGAAACCGGTCTGGAACGGCAAGGAGTTCGTCCCGCGGCTGATCCTGCCGCTGTCGCTGTCCTACGACCATCGCGTGATCGACGGCGCGGCGGCGGCGCGTTTCACCGCGTACCTGGCGGAACTGGTCGGCGACATGCGCCGGGCACTGTTGTAGGGCCATGGGAAGCGCCCGCGCCTGCAGCGCGACCGATGTCTTCCCGGCCGGCATGGGCGGCCGGACGGCGATGCCGGAAGGACGCGTGGCCGGAGCGGATGCGATCCTGATGCGCGGCCTTGACGCGTTCGCCGTTAGTCTGGCGCCCTGCGATCCCCGGGGCCACGCGGCGGCGCGATGCCGGCGCAAGGCCAGGTTGGATCGAAGAAGGCCGCCGTGCGAGCGCTGGCAGCCGGGCCGATTCCCGCACGGCCGTGGCCAAGACCTCCACCTCGCCCCGCCGCACTAGACCAGGACGCCACCATGCTGCAGGAGAACATCGGCGAAAGCCTCGACAAGGCCGGCGACAGCCTCGAAAGGGCCGGGGAGCGCGGCGTCGAGGGCGTGCAGTCCCTCCTGGAGCAGCAACTGCTCACCGTGTCCGGTGTCGAGATCACCGTCGGCGGCGTGGTCTTCGCCGCGATCGCGCTGCTGCTGACCTGGGGAATCTCCGTGCTGGCCCGGCGCGCGATCAAGCGCTACGGCGGCAACAACAAGAAAGCGAACCAGGCGGCGCTGTACACCGTGTCGCGGATCGTCCATTACAGCCTGTTGGTCGTCGGTCTGCTGATCGCGCTCAGCCTGCTCGGGTTCCCGGCCAGCAAGTTCGCCGTGTTCGCCGGCGCGATCGGCGTCGGCCTGGGCTTCGGCCTGCAGGCGATCTTCAGCAACTTCATCTCCGGCCTGATCCTGCTGTTCGACAAGTCGCTGAAGGTCGGGGACTTCGTCGAGCTCGAGTCGGGCGTGCATGGCGAGGTGCGCGACATCAAGATCCGCGCCACGACCATCGTCACCAACGACAACATCGACATCCTCGTCCCGAACTCGGAGTTCGTGACGGGGCGCGTGGTCAACTGGACGCATCGAGACATTTCCCGCCGCCTGCGGGTTCCGTTCGGCGTCGCCTATGGCAGCGACAAGGAGCTGGTCAAGCGTGCCGGGCTGGAAGCGGCCTGCGAGGTGCCGTTCACGCTTTCGAAGGAGGGCCCGCGCAAGCCGCAGGTCTGGTTGTCCGAGTTCGGGGACAGCAGCCTGAACTTCGAGCTGGTGGTCTGGCTGACCCCCGACGCGACCAAGCGGCCCAGCGCCGTGACGGCCGCCTACAACTGGGCCATCCACAGCGCGTTGCAGAAGTACGACATCGAGATCCCGTTCCCGCAGCAGGACGTCCACGTCCGCAGCCTGTTCGGGCTGAGCGAGGCCGCGGCGCTGCATGCCCTGAAGCTGGATGTCGAAGCCATCGATCGCACCGCTGCGGAGCGCAAGGCCGGGGCCGGGGAGAGCAGCAACGATGCCGTCGAGGACGTCCAGCGCGGCATCGAGGCGGATGCCGCCAGGGCGGCGGAGGAGGCAAGCGCTGCCCGGCGCGCGGCAGGGAAGGGTGGCAAGCAGGCGGAGTGAGCGACCCCGCGGCCGCGGGCCGGGCCCCCCGCCTGCCCGGCCAGCGTGATCGGGGTGCCGGGGCCGCGCACCGCCCCGGCCACGACGTCCCCGCCGCCATGGGGCATCGTGGCCCTGCCTGGGTCGCCGCGATTCGAGCGGCACGGCGCCTGGCCCTGCGGCACCAGAATGCGACACGGAAAGGCAACACCGAAACGCGATCCCGATACGAGACCCCAACACGGAGCAGCAGATGCCCAAGCGACACGCCGACGCAAAGCCGAAATTGATCGTGCGCCACATGGAACCGAAGGACTTCCCGGCGCTGGTGGCGTTGTCGGAGCGTGTCTACGAATCGGGTTACACCGAGGAAATGCTGCGTGGACAGCTGAGCCACTTCGGCGAAGGCCAGTTCGTCGCCGAGTACGAGGGCGAAGTCGTCGGCCATTGCGCGACGTTCCGCATCGACGAGGCCACCGCCATGGCGCCGCATACGTGGCGCGAGATCACCGGCGGAGGGTTCGCCTCGCGGCACGACCCGAAGGGCGACTGGCTCTACGGCATGGAGGTCTGCGTCGACCCCGACTTCCGCGGCCGGCGCCTGGGCCGCCGCCTGTACGACCAGCGCAAGAAACTCTGCCAGCAACTCGACCTGAAGGGCATCGTCTTCGTCGGCCGCTTGCCTGGCCTGCAAAGGAAGCTGAAACAGTACGGCAGCGTGGAGTCGTACATCGAGGCGGTGGAGAACGAACGCGCGCGCGACGCGACGCTTTCCTTCCAGCTGCGCAACGATTTCGTGCCCCGCGGCGTGATGCCCAAGTACCTGCCCTCGGATACCGCCTCGATGGGCTACGGCGTCCGCCTGCTCTGGCGCAACCCCAGGCGTGCAGAGAACCCCGTGATCCGGCGCCAGCAAAAGGAAGGAAGGCTGCCCGACACGGTGCGCGTGGCGACCGTCCAGTACCAGCAGCGGCGCATCGCGGACTTCGACGCCTTCGCGCGGCAGGTCGAGTATTTCGTCGACATCGCCGCCGACTACCGCAGCGATTTCGTCGTGTTTCCCGAGCTGTTCACCCTGCAGCTGCTGTCGGTGGCCAACGAGCCCTTGTCGCCCGCGGACTCCCTGCGCACCCTGACCCAGTACACCGAGCAGTTCCGCGACATGCTCAAGCGGCTGGCGGTCGCCTACAACATCAATATCATCGGCGGCTCGCACCCCACCTACGTCGAGGACGGGGACATCCACAACGTGTGCTACGTCGCCCTGCGCGACGGCTCGCTGCACACGCAGGAAAAGCTGCATCCCACGCCCAACGAGCGCTACTGGTGGAAGATCGCCGGTGGCGAGCAGGCCGCGGCGATCCTGACCGACTGCGGCCCGATCGGGGTGATGATCTGCTACGACTCCGAGTTCCCGGAGCTCGCGCGGCATCTGGTCGACCAGGGCGCCCTGTTGCTGTTCGTGCCGTTCTGCACCGACGTGCGGCAGGGTTACCTGCGGGTGCGCTACTGCTGCCAGGCCCGCGCGGTGGAGAACCAGGTCTACGTGGTGACCTCGGGCAACGTCGGCAACCTGCCCGGCGTCAACAACTTCGACATCCAGTACGCACAGAGCGGCATCTTCACCCCATGCGACTTCCCGTTCCCGCCCGATGGCGTCGCGGCGATGACCACGGAGAACACCGAAGCCGTCGCCTTCGCCGACCTGCGGCTGGATGCCCTGGTGGAGGCGCGCTCCAGCGGCACCGTGCTCAACCTCAAGGACCGTCGCCACGATCTCTACCTGACCACCTGGAGCGTGCCGAGCGAGATCGCCAAGCGCAAGGCGGCCAAGCCGGCCACGTGATCCTCCGGGCCACGGGCCCGGCACCTTAGAATGGCGAACGCATCCAGAGGAGAGTCCCCATGGCCAAGCCGATCGAAATCCGCGTCCCCGACATCGGCGGCTACGACGACGTGCCGGTGATCGAGGTGCTGGTTGCCGTCGGCGACAGCGTGTCGCTGGACCAGGGCCTGGTGACGCTGGAATCGGACAAGGCCACGATGGAAGTGCCGTCGTCGGCCGCGGGCGTCGTCCGCGAATTGAAGGTCAAGGTCGGCGACACGGTGTCCGAGGGCAGGGTGGTCGCGGTGCTGGAGGCCGGGCCTGGAAGTGGCGATGCAGGCAACGAAGGAAAGGAACCCGCAGCGGGAGAGGGTTCGGCGTCTGGCCGCGCGGCACCACCCCAGCCCACCGCTGCAGGCGGGGTTGGGAGCTCACGGCCAGCGCCTCCGGTAGCGCCTTCGCTCGCCAAGCCGGACGAATCCGCGGCGCCCTCCGCGGCAAAGGCCAGCGGTCGCAAGGCCGACATCGAATGCGGCGTGGTGGTCCTCGGCGCGGGTCCCGGCGGTTACACGGCTGCGTTCCGTGCCGCCGACCTGGGCCTGGACACGGTGCTGGTCGAGCGCTACGCCGCCCTCGGCGGCGTCTGCCTCAACGTCGGCTGCATTCCGTCGAAGGCGCTGCTGCATGCGGCGGCGGTCATCGACGAAGCGCAGCATGCCGGCGAATACGGCGTCGATTTCGGCAAGCCGAAGATCGCCCTCGACAAGTTGCGCGGTTTCAAGGACAAGGTGGTCGGCCAATTGACCAAGGGCCTGGCCGGCATGGCCAAGCAGCGCAAGGTGCGCGTGGCGACGGGTTGCGGCAGGTTCGTGTCGGCCCACGAACTGGAGATCACCGGGGACGACGGCAAGACCCGCCTGCTCCGTTTCGAGCAGTGCATCATCGCCGCCGGCAGCCAGCCGATGAAGCTGCCCGGATTCCCCTGGGATGATCCGCGGGTCATGGATTCCACCGACGCGTTGCAGCTGGGCGAGGTGCCGAAGAAGCTGCTGGTGGTCGGCGGCGGCATCATCGGCCTGGAGATGGCGACGGTGTACCGTGCGCTCGGCAGCGAAGTGACGGTGGTCGAGCTGATGGACCAGCTGATGCCAGGCGCCGACAAGGACCTGGTCAAGCCGCTGGCCGACCGGCTGAAGAAACAGGGCGTCGCCGTCCACCTCAAGACCAGGGTGGTCGAGGCCAAGGCGCAGAAGAACGGCATCGCCTGCGGTTTCGAGGGCGACAGCCTGCCCGAGGCCAAGGTCTACGACCGCGTGCTCGTCGCGGTCGGCCGCACGCCCAACGGCGGCAGGATCGATGCCGACAAGGCCGGCGTGCGCGTCGGCGAGCGCGGCTTCATCGACGTCGATGCGCAGATGCGCACCAACGTGCCGCACATCTTCGCCATCGGCGACGTCATCGGCCAGCCGATGCTGGCGCACAAGGCGACGCACGAGGGCAAGCTGGCCGCCGAAGTGGCCGCGGGCGAAAAGAAGGCGTGGGTCGCGCGCGTCATCCCGTCGGTAGCCTACACCGATCCGGAAATCGCCTGGGTCGGCGTGACCGAGAACGAGGCGAAGCAGAAGGGCCTCAAGGTCGGCGTCGGCAAGTTCCCGTGGGTCGCCAGCGGGCGTGCGATCGGATTGGGCCGCACCGAAGGTTTCACCAAGCTCATCTTCGACGAGGCCACCCACCGCATCCTCGGTGGCGGCATCGTCGGCGTCCACGCCGGCGACCTGATCGCCGAGGTGGGGCTGGCCATCGAGATGGGCTGCGAGGTCGCCGACATCGGCCACACCATCCATCCGCACCCGACGTTGAGCGAATCCGTCGGCCTGGCGGCGGAGGTCTTCGACGGGACCATCACCGACCTTTACCTGCCGAAGAAGAAGTAGCCGCCGCGGGGCGTGGTCGCTGGGCGGTGGATTTGCCGGGGAGCGCCCGGCGCGCCTTGGCCGTTCCTGCGCCGGCGCGGATCGGCCGTACACGGCGGCGGTCGTGGCCCCGGACAGCCTGCAATGCCGGTGGCAAGGCGGCCCGGACAGGCGAAACCCCGGCCTGGGCCGGGGTTTCGGGGTGACCTGCCGCAGATCGACGAGGAAGCGGAAGGCAGGTCGCGGGACGATTGACCGGCATCGCCGGAAAAGGTTCCATCCCGGCCTCGAGCGGGGCCGTGGATCCGTGCCGGAAGGCCGTTGTGGGCCGCGGCGCGGTGCGGCGGGGACGCGGGAAACGACGCAACGCGTGCTCCGGGGCCCCAGCCCGCGAGGCCGGCGGTTGCCGCTGAAAACACCCCACTGCTATACTTCGGCGGCTTCGCAGGGCCGTTTTGCAGCGGGTAGCGCTGCGGAGGCCAGTCCCCGGCAGAACGTAGAGGCCACTCGCGTGCACGATCCCATTGCCGCGGGCCGCCGCTCAGCGCTGCGTGCGGTGGCCGTCCAGGCCGCTGTCTCAGCGGCCGTCGCGCTGGGATTCCTCGTCCAGGGCCCGGCGCATGCGCTGGCCGCGGGCTGGGGCGGCATCGCGATGGTGCTGGGCAATGCGCTTGCGGCCGGCGTGGCGCTGGCCGGAATTGCCCGCGGGGGTGCGGCGTTGGCCAGGTTGATGCTGGCGACGCTTGGAAAGTGGACGATCGCCTTGTCGTGCGTGGCGATCGGACTGGGAGCGTGGCACCTGCCGCCGCTCCCGATGTTGATCGGGCTGGCAGCCGGGCTGCTGGCGTACTTGGTGGCGTTGAATCTGGGCGGACTGGATCGCAGGCCGCCGGAACTCGGGAAGCAGGGTCGATCGTGAGCGCTGAAAGCAATGCAACGGAAGCCGCGGCCGGTGGCTCCACCCAATACATCCAGCACCACCTGCAGCACCTGCAGTGGAAGGTCGGCGACAGCGCCTTCATGACCATCAACGTCGACAGCGTGGTGATCAGCCTGCTGCTGTCCGCGCTGTTCCTGGCGTTCTTCATCGGCACCGCGCGCAAGGCCACGGCCGGCGTGCCGGGCAAGTTCCAGGCTTTCGTCGAGATGATCGTGGTGTTCGTCGACGGCCTCGTGCGCGAGACCTTCCACGGCCGCAGCAAGCTGATCGCGCCGCTGGCCATCACCATCTTCGTCGTCGTGTTCCTGATGAACTTCATGGACATGATCCCGGTCGACTGGATCCCGGGCCTGTGGATGAAGGGCAATGAACTCGCAGGCCACGACCCGCACCATGCCTACATGCGCGTGGTCCCCACCGCCGACCTCAATGTCACCCTCGGCCTGTCGCTGATGGTGTTCCTGCTGATCCAGGTCTTCGGCGTCAGCCACAAGGGCGTCGGGCAGTTCGTCAAGGAAGCCTTCACCGCGCCGTTCCATGCCGAGGGCACGGTGATGAAGATCCTGCTGGCGCCTGCCAACCTGCTGCTGCGCATCATCGAGGAGCTGGTGCGCCCGCTCTCGCTGACCCTGCGACTGTTCGGCAACATGTACGCCGGCGAGCTGATCTTCATCCTCATCGCGCTGATGACGTGGAATGCCGCGTTCTCCAGCGGAATGACCTACGTGATGATGCCGTTGCAGTTCATCTCCGGCTTCATCTGGACCGCGTTCCACATCCTGGTCATCACCCTGCAGGCCTTCATCTTCATGATGCTCACGATCGTCTACCTGAGCATGGCCGCCGAGAGCCATTGACCGGCGCGACACAGAACCACCGATTCCGTTCCACCCTTCCACCCTTCGCCTTCATCTTCAATCCAGCAACACGGAGCACACCATGGAAAACATCGCCCTCTACGCCGAAGTGGCCAAGTTCACCGTCATCGCGGCGGGCCTGCTGATCGGCCTCGGCGCCCTCGGCACCGCCATCGGCTTCGCCATCCTCGGCGGAAAGTTCCTGGAGGGTTCCGCCCGCCAGCCGGAGCTGACCCCGATGCTGCAGACCAAGATGTTCATCGTCGCCGGCCTGCTCGACGCGGTGCCGATCATCGGCGTCGCCATCGCCCTGCTGCTGATCTTCGCCAACCCCTTCCTCGGCACCTTCGGCGTCTGATCGAGCGGTTCGGCTAGCGCCGGCGCACCTGCGCCGGCGTCTTGGAGCACGTCATGGATATCAACCTCACATTCGTCGTCCAGGGCATCGCGTTCTTCGCGGTCGCGTGGATGGTCATGAAGTTCGGTTGGCCGCACATCATCGCGGCCATCGAGGAACGGCAGCAGAAGATCGCCGAGGGCCTCGCTGCCGCCGACAACGCCCAGAAGAACCTCGCCCAGGCCGAAGAGAAGGTCAACGAGGAACTCAAGGCCGCGCGCGCCAAGGCCAACGAGATCATCGAGCAGGCCCACCAGCGCGCCAACCAGATCGTCGACGCCGCCAAGGCCGAGGCGATCGCCGAGGGTGCGCGCCAGAAGGCGCTGGCCGAGAACGAAATCACCGCCGCGGCCAACCGTGCCCGCGAGGAACTGCGGCACCAGGTGTCCGTGCTGGCCGTGAGCGGCGCCGAGAAGCTGCTGCGCCGCGAGATCGACGCCGCCGCCCACAAGGCGCTGCTCGACGAGCTGGCGGCGGAGATTTAAGGCGATGTCGCAAGCCCTGACCCTTGCCCGTCCCTATGCCCGCGCCGCCTTCGCGATCGCGCGCCAGGACGGCGACTTCGCGGCATGGTCCGACGCGCTCGGTTTCGCAGCGCGCGTCGCCGCCGATCCCCGGGCGTCGGCGTTGCTGTCGCACCCGAAACTAGACGACGGCGACGCAGTGGCATTGCTTGCCCCCGAGGGTGCTTCAGGGAAGTTCGCGAACTTTCTCGCGCTGCTGGCCGAGGGCCGCCGCCTCATGCTGCTGCCGGAGATCACCGGCCTGTACGAAGAGCTGCGGGCCGATGCCGAGCGGACGGTCAAGGCGACGGTGACTTCGGCCACCGAATTGCCGGCCGGCGAGCTGGACAACATCCGCGCGGCACTCAAGCGGCGCTTCGGCCGCGAGGTTCAGATCGAGTCGGCCGTCGACGAGGCGCTGATCGGCGGCGCGGTGATCGACGCCGGCGAGATCGTCATCGACGGTTCGCTGCGCGGCAAGCTCTCGCGGCTGCAGGCCGCGCTCGCCCACTAAACATCCATCAATGCAGGCCGGCGGCGACGCCGGGTTCAAGGGAACACCAATGGCAACCACCACGCTCAACCCGTCCGAAATCAGCGATCTGATCAAGACCCGCATCGAGAAGGTCAAGCTCGCCGCCGAGGCGCGCAACGAAGGCACCGTGACCTCCGTGTCCGACGGCATCGTGCGCATCCACGGCCTGGCCGACGCGATGCAGGGCGAGATGGTCGAGCTGCCGGCCTCCGCTGACGGCACCCCGACCTACGCGCTGGCGCTGAACCTGGAACGAGACTCCGTCGGCGCCGTGGTGCTGGGCGACTACGAGCACCTTCGCGAAGGCGACGTGGCCAAGACCACCGGCCGCATCCTGGAGGTCCCGACGGGTCCGGAGCTGCTGGGCCGCGTGGTCAACGCGCTGGGCGAGCCGATCGACGGCAAGGACCCGATCAACGCCGCGCAGACCGCCCCGGTGGAGCGCATCGCGCCCGGCGTTATCGCGCGCAAGTCGGTGTCTCAACCGGTCCAGACCGGCTACAAGGCGATCGACTCGATGATCCCGATCGGCCGCGGCCAGCGCGAGCTGATCATCGGCGACCGCCAGACCGGCAAGACCGCGGTGGCGATCGACGCGATCATCAACCAGAAGGGCACGGGCGTGAAGTGCATCTACGTCGCCATCGGGCAGAAGAACAGCTCGATCGCCAACGTGGTGCGCAAGCTCGAGGAGCACGACGCGATGGCGCACACGATCGTGGTCGCCGCGGCCGCCGCCGAGTCGGCCGCGATGCAGTACATCGCGCCGTATTCGGGCTGCACCATGGGCGAGTACTTCCGCGACCGTGGCGAAGACGCCCTGATCATCTACGACGACCTGTCCAAGCAGGCCGTGGCCTACCGCCAGATCTCGCTGCTGCTGCGCCGCCCGCCGGGCCGCGAAGCCTATCCCGGCGACGTGTTCTACCTGCACAGCCGCCTGCTCGAGCGCGCCGCGCGGGTGAACGAGGACTACGTTGAGCAGTTCACCAATGGCGAGGTGAAGGGCAAGACCGGTTCGCTGACGGCGCTGCCGATCATCGAGACCCAGGCCGGCGACGTCTCGGCGTTCGTGCCGACCAACGTGATCTCGATCACCGACGGCCAGATCTTCCTGGAAACCGACCTGTTCAACGCCGGCATCCGCCCGGCCGTGAATGCCGGCATCTCGGTGTCGCGCGTCGGCGGCGCGGCGCAGACCAAGATCATGAAGAAGCTCTCGGGCGGCATCCGCATCGCGCTGGCCCAGTACCGCGAGCTGGCGGCGTTCGCGCAGTTCGCCTCGGACCTCGACGACGCCACCCGAAAGCAGCTCGAGCGCGGCCAGCGCGTGACCGAGCTGATGAAGCAGAAGCAGTACGCGCCGATGTCGATCGCCGGCCAGGCGTTGTCGATCTACGCGGTGGACAAGGGCTACATGGACGACGTCCCGGTCGCGAAGATCGGCGATTTCGAGGACGGCCTGCACGCGCACTTCGCCAATACTGCCGGCGACCTGATGAAGAGGATCAACGACAGCGGCGACTGGAACGACGAGATCGAGGCCGCCTTCAAGAAGGGCATCGAGGAGTTCCTGAAGACCGGTTCCTGGTAATCGGTTCCGGCGGGCGCGTCCCGCCGTCGGGTTTGGTGGTGACAACACAGCGGGCGAAGGCCCGCGCGACAGGATGACGAGATGGCTGGTGGCAGGGAAATCAAGACCAAGATCAAGAGCGTGCAGAACACCCGCAAGGTGACGCGCGCGCTGGAAATGGTCTCGGCCTCGAAGATCCGCAAGGCGCAGGAGCGGATGAAGGCGTCGCGCCCGTACGCGCGCGCGATGAAGCAGGTCATCGGCCACCTGGCGCAGGCGAACTCCGAGTTCCAGCACCCCTACCTGGTCGAGCGCGAGGACATCAAGCGCGTCGGCTACATCATCGTGTCCTCCGACCGCGGCCTGGCCGGCGGCCTCAACAACAACCTGTTCCGCAAGCTGCTGGGCGAGTTCCGCCAGTGGCAGGAGAAGGGCGTCGAGGTCAACGTGGTGACCATCGGCCAGAAGGCGTCGGTGTACTTCCGCCGGGTCAAGGTCGGGATGCTGGCCTCGGTCACCCATCTCGGCGACCAGCCGCACGTCGAGCAGCTGATCGGCGTGATCAAGGTCATGCTCGACGCGTACGGCAAGGACAAGCCCGGCAAGGCGGCCGGGGAGGACGCCGCCCGCATCGACAAGGTCTTCCTCGCCTACAACGACTTCGTCAACACCATGGTGCAGCGCGCGGCGTTCGACCAGTTGCTGCCGCTGCCGGCCTCCGACGAGCCCATCGCGCGCCACGACTGGGACTACCTGTACGAGCCCGATGCCGAGAGCGTGCTGGAGGACGTGCTGACCCGCTACATCGAGTCGCTGGTGTACCAGGCGGTCATGGAGAACGTGGCGTCCGAGCACGCCGCGCGCATGGTCGCCATGAAGTCGGCGAGCGACAACGCCAACAAGCTGATCGACGAACTCAACCTGGTCTACAACAAGGCCCGGCAGGCGGCGATCACCCAGGAAATTTCCGAGATCGTCGGCGGTGCCGCGGCGGTTTAGTACTAGGAACAACCGAAATCGTCGGCTGCGCCGCGGCGGTTTGACCCATTCACGCGCGGGTGCGGCACGGGAAGCCAGTTATCAAGCTTCCGCCGCCCCCGCCAGAGCAGCATCGAGAGACTGAGGAAACAGAGTAATGAGCAACCAGGGCAAGATCGTCCAGATCATCGGCGCCGTCGTCGACGTCGAGTTCCCGCGCGAAAGCGTGCCGAAGGTGTACGACGCGCTGAAGGTGCAGGGCACCGAGGTCACCCTCGAGGTGCAGCAGCAGCTCGGCGACGGCGTGGTCCGCGCGATCGCGCTCGGTTCCACCGACGGCCTCAAGCGCAACCTCGTGGTCGACAACACCGGCAAGGCCGTGTCCGTGCCGGTGGGCGAGGGCACCCTAGGCCGCATCATGAACGTGCTCGGCGAGCCGATCGACGAAGTCGGTCCGATCAAGGCCGACACGCACTGGGAGATCCACCGCCAGGCGCCGAGCTACGAGGACCAGGCCGCGACCAACGAGCTGCTGGAAACCGGCATCAAGGTCATCGACCTCATGTGCCCGTTCGCCAAGGGCGGCAAGGTCGGCCTGTTCGGCGGCGCCGGCGTGGGCAAGACGGTGAACATGCTCGAGCTGATCAACAACATCGCGACCCAGCACTCCGGCCTGTCGGTGTTCGCAGGCGTCGGCGAGCGCACCCGCGAAGGCAACGACTTCTACCACGAGATGATCGAGGCCGGCGTGGTCAAGCCGGACAACTTCCCCGAGTCCAAGGTGGCGATGGTCTACGGCCAGATGAACGAGCCGCCGGGCAACCGCCTGCGCGTCGCGCTGACCGGCCTGACCATGGCCGAGTACTTCCGCGACGACATCGACCCGGAGACCGGCAAGGGCAAGGACATCCTGTTCTTCGTCGACAACATCTACCGCTACACCCTTGCCGGCACCGAGGTCTCGGCGCTGCTCGGCCGCATGCCGTCGGCGGTGGGTTACCAGCCGACGCTGGCCGAGGAAATGGGCGTGCTGCAGGAGCGCATCACCTCGACCAAGACCGGCTCGATCACCTCGATCCAGGCCGTGTACGTGCCCGCGGACGACCTCACCGATCCGTCGCCGGCGACGACGTTCGCCCACCTGGACGCGACCGTGGTGCTTTCGCGCCAGATCGCCTCGCTGGGCATCTACCCGGCCGTCGATCCGCTGGACTCCACCTCGCGCCAGCTGGACCCCAACGTCATCGGCAACGAGCACTACGACACCGCGCGCCGCGTGCAGGCGACGCTGCAGAAGTACAAGGAGCTCAAGGACATCATCGCGATCCTGGGCATGGACGAGCTGTCGGAAGAGGACAAGCAGGCCGTGTCGCGGGCGCGCAAGATCGAGCGCTTCTTCTCCCAGCCCTTCCACGTCGCCGAGGTCTTCACCGGTTCGCCGGGCAAGTACGTGTCGCTGAAGGACACCATCCGCGGCTTCAAGATGATCGTCGATGGCGAATGCGACGACATCCCGGAGCAGGCTTTCTACATGGTCGGCAGCATCGACGAGGCCATCGAGAAGGCGAAGAAGGTCGCGGCCTGACATCGAGCCCCTCTCCCGCTCGCGGGAGAGGGAAGCGCGCGCAGCGCGCAGGGTGAGGGTCCGGCGTTTCGCCGCGCCGCCCGCTCCCGCACCCCTGCCCTCTCCCGCCCGCGGGAGAGGGGGACAAGGCAGAGAAACGAGTTATGGCAAGCACCATCCGTTGCGACATCGTCAGCGCCGAGCAGGAGATCTTCCACGGCGAAGCGGAAATGATCGTGGTCACCGGCGAGCTCGGTGAGCTCGGCATCGCGCCGCGCCACGCGCCGCTGATCACCCGGTTGAAGCCGGGCAAGGTGGTGGTGACCCAGCCGGGCGGCGAGGTCCTGGACTTCGCGATCTCCGGCGGCATCCTCGAAGTGCAGCCGCAAGTCGTGACGATCCTGGCCGACACCGCGGTGCGCGCGCAGGACATCGACGAGGCCTCCGTGCTGGCCGCCAAGGCCGAAGCCGAGCGCATCCTCGCCAATCGCGGCGAGGCGATGGAAATCGCCGAAGCCCAGAAGCAGCTGGCCGAGGTCACCGCGCAGCTCCAGGCGCTCGAGCGGCTGCGCAAGAACCTCAAGCACTGATCCGTCGGCCGCCACGCGCGGGGACAGCCTCCCAAGCATCACGACGCCGGCGCAATGCCGGCGTCGTCGTTCTCGAAGGCAGCATTCGGGACGCCCAGCCACGCCCGCGCCTGGAACCGTCCAGGAAGGTCCAGGGTCCTGGACCAAGGGCGAGACGCGCCTACCGTCTCCCGGCCTACTTCCGGTACACCCACTGGCGCGACACCAGGAAGCCGATCAGGCCGAGCGCCAGTTCCACGCCCGGCTTGGACAGCCACGCCCACTTGCGCCCGAGGATGCCGTCGATGGCCTCGATCGCGACCGTGCTGGCCGCGGTCATCACTAGCCACATCATCACGAAGCGCATCAGTTGCCGCTGCCCGATGGTGTGTTCGTCGCCGGCGAAGGTGATGCGGCCGTTGAGCCAGAAGCCCAGCAGCGCGCCACTGATGCGGCCGGCGACGTTGGCCACGCCGATGCGCAAACCCAGATGGCTGAGTCCGACCATCACGCCCCAGTCGACCAGCCACTGGATCATGCCGATGAGCAGGTAATGGCGCCCTTGGCGGGTGATGCTCATGGCGCCCGCTCGCCGGCAGGCCGGGCTGCATCGGGCCCCCGCCACGGCTCGGCACCGCCAACATCCCTGAGGCCGAAAGCGCCCGTGTCGCGCATAGCCGACTGCCCGGCTGCATCGAGTGCGTTGCGGCACCGCCCATTGCAAGCAAGGCAGTGAAACGGCGGGAAGAAGCGCGGGCACGTGGAAGGCATGGCGTGCGTACTGTATCGGTAACCACGTCTGGCGCAACGCCAGGCAGGTCGCTAGCGCCAGGCCACGCAGCGGCGTTGCGCATGGCCGGCGCGCTGCCTTCGGCGAATGCGACGAAGGCGAACCCGCCGACATCGTACCGGGCTCCGGAATCCCGACCAGTATGGCCGCAGGCGTCGACCGGACGCCCAAGCCGCCCGCACCTGGGATGCGATGGCGAGGCAAGGCAGGGCGCTGCCGAGGAACATTGCCCGACGCAGCCACAACCATGTCAGCGCCGCGGGTCTCACCCATCGCGCCGGCGCGGGGACGGTTAGCCCAAGACCACGCTGGCCGCCGCAGGCAGCAACGTCAACGGGTAGCACTCCCGTGGGAGGACTGGCCGAGCCCCATCGCCATCGCGACCGCCGGGAATCCGGAACAGGCGATGGCCGAACCCGCGGTCGTGACCGGATGTCCTGCGTGACCGGTGCGCCTTGCGCCAGCCGGCAATGGCAGCGGCGGCTGCCGCTAGAATGGACCCACGACAGACACCGGGAGCCTGCATGACCGCGCCACTGCACGTCGTCATCCTCGCCGCAGGCGAAGGCAAGCGCATGAAGTCGGCCCTGCCCAAGGTACTGCAGCGGATCGCGGGCGAACCGATGCTGGGCCACGTGATCGCGGCCGCGCGGGCGCTGGCGCCGGCCGGGCTGCACGTCGTCCACGGACACGGGGGCGACCAAGTGCAGGCGGCGTTCGCCGACCAGGGGGACGTGCTCTGGGCGGAGCAGGCCGCGCAGCTGGGCACGGGGCATGCGGTGCAGCAGGCCATGCCCCAGGTGCCCGACGGCGCCCAGGTCCTGGTGCTGTACGGGGATGTCCCGCTGATCCGGCCCGACACGCTGCACCGCCTGCTCGCCGCGGATGCCCGCATCGCCGTGCTGGTCGCCGAGCTGGAGGACCCGACCGGGTATGGCCGCGTGGTGCGCGATTCGGAAGGCAACGTCCGCGCCATCGTCGAGCACAAGGATGCCGACGACGACGAGCGCCGCATCCGCATGGTGAACACCGGCATCCTTGCCGCCGACGCCACGGCGCTGAAGGGCTGGCTGCAACGGCTGTCCAACGACAACGCCCAGGGCGAGTACTACCTGACCGACGTGTTCGCGATGGCCGCGGACGAATACAACGCGGCGGAGATCGTGCGGGTGGACGATCCGGTCGAGACCGAGGGCGCCAACGATCCCTGGCAGCTGGCCCAGCTCGAGCGCGCCTACCAGCTGCGCAGGGTCCAGTCGCTGTGCGCGCAGGGCGCGCGGTTCGCCGATCCGTCCCGGGTCGACATCCGCGGCGAGGTCGCCATCGGGCGCGACGTGGAAATCGACGTTGACGTGGTGCTCGAAGGCGACGTCACGCTCGGCGATGGCGTGCGCATCGGCCCTTTCTGCCGGATCCGGGATGCCTACCTGGGCGCCGGGACCCGGGTCCGCGCGCATTGCGACATCGAGGGCGCGCGCGCCGAGGGCGCCGTCACCATCGGTCCGTTCGCGCGTTTGCGGCCAGGGACGGTGCTTGCCGATGGCGTCCATGTCGGCAACTTCGTCGAGACCAAGCAGACCGTGCTGGGCGTCGGAAGCAAGGCCAACCACCTCAGCTACCTGGGCGACGCGCGGGTCGGCAGCGGCGTCAACATCGGCGCCGGCACCATCACGTGCAATTACGACGGCGTCAACAAGTCGACCACGACGATCGGCGACGGCGCCTTCATCGGCTCCAACTCCGCCCTGGTGGCACCGGTGACCATCGGCAAGGAGGCCACCATCGGCGCCGGTTCGGTCGTCACCAAGGATGCCCCGGACGGGGAGCTCACGGTCGCCCGTGCCCGGCAGGAAACGCTTCCGGGCTGGCAGCGCCCCCGCAAGCCCGCGAAGTGAGCCCTACGCCGGCAGCGTCAAGCTGACGCACAGGCCGCCGCCGTCGCGATTGAGCAGTGCGATCCGGCCGCCGTGCGCCTCTGCGATCTCGCGCGCCAATGCCAAGCCCAGTCCGGTGCCGTTGCGCTTGGTCGAATAGAACGGCAGCAGCGCGTTGGACAGCACCGCATCGTTCATGCCGCTGCCCCGGTCCAGCACCTCGATGCGCCAGTTGCCGGGCAAGCGGCGGATGGACAGCCGGACGTCGCGCGCGGGAGACCCGGACTCGTGCGCGTTCTTGAGCAGGTTCAGCAATCCCTGCTCCATTTGCGCGGCGTCGAACCGGGCGACCCCGTCCGACGGACTGAGGTCGGCGACGAATTCGACCTGCGCATGCAACTGGTCGACGAAGCGCTGCCATTCGATCGCCTCCAGACGGGGGGCCGGCAGCTTGGCGAAGCGCGCGTAGTCGCGAATGAAGCCTTCCAGGTGGCGCGCCCGATCCTCGATCGTCGCCAAGGCATTGGGCAGGCGCTCGTATTGCCCGCGCCGCAGCAGTTCGGCGCCCGAGTGTGCGAGCGAGGCGATGGGGGCGAGGGAATTGTTGAGTTCGTGGCTGATGACGCGGATGACCTTCTTCCAGGTCTGTACCTCCTGCCGGCGCAGCTCGGCGGTCAACAGGCGGAGCAGCACCAGCTCGTGCGGACGGCCGTTGAGCCGGAACGTCCGGCGGGACAGGTGGTAGATGTCCTCTCCGCCGCGTTCAACGTCATCGTCGTCGCCGACGGTGAACATCGCATCGCCGCCGCGCTCGAAGGCCTCGCGCACGGCGTCGTCGGTGCCGGCGATGAGGTCGTCGAAGCCGCGGCCCTCGATCTTGCGTCCCTCGCCGAAGAGCTTTCGCGCGGCCAGGTTGCCCAGCACCACGCGCCGCATGGGGTCGACCAGGACCATCGCCACCGGCGTGTTCTGCACCATGGTGTCGAGCAGCAGCTCCCGCTGCACCAGGGCGAGCCGCTGGTCGCGCAGGGTGTCGCCGAGGCGACGGTGGCTGTCGACCAGCTCGCGCAGTTCGCCCTGGCCGTTCCACGACACGCCAAAGCTGTAGTCGCCGTCGCGGTAACTCGCGACGCTGCCCGCCAGCGCGCGGAACAGCGAGTGCATCGGCGCGAAAGCGCGGTGCACGTGGTACGCGAGCAAGGGCGCCAGCAGCAGGACGGCGGTGGCGGCCGCGACCCATGGAACCAGCCATCGCGACAGCAACAGCGCCCCGGCCGCCGCGGCCAGCATGTACGCGCCTGCCAGCGCGGCGTAGACCAGGGTCAGCGGGAGGCGCTGCCACCACCGCATCTCAGTCGCGCCGGATGCCGTAGCGGTCGAGGCGACGGTACAGCGCCTGGCGCGACAGGCCGAGTTCGGCGGCCGCCTGCGCCAGCACGCCGCCGTTGCGCTCGAGCGCGGCCTGGATCTCCGCGCGGTCCGGTTCGTCGGACGTCGCGGTGCCGGTCGACGATGCCGCCGGCAGGCCAAGGTCGGACGCGGACACGACGTCGCCGCGCGCGAGCAACGCGGCGCGCTGCATGGTGTTGCGCAGCTCGCGCACGTTGCCGGGCCAGCCATGGCGCATCAGGGCGCGCGCTGCGTCCTCGCCCAGTCGCTTGCCCCCTGGCAGGAAATGCCGGGCCAGGGGCAGGATGTCGCGCGGGCGTTGCGCCAGCGCCGGCAGGCGGAGCAGGATGCCGTTGAGGCGGTAGTACAGGTCTTCGCGGAACTTGCCTTCCGCGATCAGCGACTCCAGGTCGGCATTGGTCGCGCTGACGATCCGCACCTTCACCGTGCGCTCCCGGTTGCTGCCCAGCCGCGCGAACCGCCCGGTTTCCAGCACGCGTAGCAGCTTGACCTGTCCGGCCAGCGGCAGGGTGCCGATTTCGTCGAGGAACAGCGTGCCGCCATCGGCCGCCTCGAACTTGCCCTCGCGCGCCTTGCTGGCGCCGGTATAGGCGCCGGCCTCGGCGCCGAACAGCTCGGCCTCGATCAGCTCGCCCGGCAGCGCGCCGCAGTTGACCGCGACGAACGGGCCGCCGCGGACGCTGGAATTGGCATGCACGATCTCGGCGTACTTCTCCTTGCCGGTGCCGTTGGGGCCGGCGATGAGGACCGGGATGTCGGAACGCGCGACCTGGCAGGCCAGGCCCAGCGTCTGTTCGCTGGCATCGTCTGCGTAGACCACGCCGCGCAGGTCGAAGTCCCGCAGCAAGGCCTCGCGCCTGCGCTTCTCGCCGTGGCGCTCCTGGCTCAGTTCCCGCCGCGCCTGCGCCAGTTCGAGCAGGTTGTTCACCGTGGCCAGCAGCTTGCGGTCGTCCCAGGGCTTGCCCAGGTAATCGGCGGCACCGGCCTTGACCAGGTCGATCGCGGATTCCAGGTGGGTCCAAGCGGTCAGCAGGACGACCGGCAGGTCCGGGTGGCGGTCGCGGATGGCATGGAATAGCGCGATGCCTTCCTCGCCGGACGTGGTGTCGGCGTGGAAGTTCATGTCCTGGATCACCAGGTCGAAGGTGCCCGCCTCGAGCGCCTCCAGCCCGGCAGCCGGCGAGTCCGCGCTTGCCATGTCGATGTCGTGCAGCGAGAACAGCGTTTCCAGCGCGACCGCGACGGAGGGGTTGTCATCGATGACGAGGATGTTGGGCATGTCCGCCGTACGCCAGGCCAGGAAAGGGTGTCCGCCGGGAACTTAGTCGCGTGGGGCCGACGCAGGCACGCCGGCCCGGTTGCGATCGTTGCAGCAGGTCCCCGGCTCGCCGCCCCCGCCGGCTGCCGGCATGCCGGCAGCCGTCAACCGCCCCCGCCACGGATCATACGCTGCGCGTCGCCACCGCCGGCGGCACCGCGGCCGCGCGCCGCGCCGGCCAGAACACCGCGGCCTGCCCGAGCAGCCATAGCACCAGCGCACCGATCGGCAGGTAGGCCAGCGGCAGCCGGGGCAATTCGTAGCGGCCCATCAGCAACTGGTTGATCGCATAGGCCAGCACCATGCCCAGCACGATGCCCACCGTGGCCAGCAGGAAGTTCTCGGTCTGGAAGTAGCGCAGGATCTGCCCCCGGGTCGCGCCCAGCGCGCGGCGCACGCCGATCTGCTTGGTGCGTTGCTGGACCCAGAAGCTCGCCAGGCCGACGATGCCGAGGGCGGTGACCACCAGCAGCGCCACGATCACGGCGACCAGCAACCACGCCATCGAACGGTCCTGCCGGTAGTAGTCGGCACGGACCTGCTCGAAGGTCCTCGCGTCGTCTTCGGAGATGATGCGCGTCGGTCCGCTGGATTCGAGCGTCTGCAACGCGGCACGGAGCACCTCCTGCCGCCGCGAAGGATCGTCGACGCGCAGCACGAAGCCGCCGCTGTCGTAGGGCATCCGCACCGGGAACAGCAGCGAGTAATCGGACTCGGCTTCGCCGCCGATCTCGTTGGGGCGGGTCAGCCGTTCGACCACGCCCACGACGCGGTGCGGCGGGTCGCCCCAGCTGTAGATCGACTTGCCGACCGCGCTTTCGCCGGGGAAGAGCTTTTCCGCCACCGTCCGGGTGAGGATGACGGCAGGGATGCCGCGCTGGTCGCCAGGCGTGTTGAGGGCGTCCCATTCCACGAACTCGTCCGGCTGGAAACCGCGGCCCGCCACCAGGGTCAGTCCGAAAGCCTCCAGGGTCTGCTCGCTGCCCAGGTAGGTCGCCGCGCCGAGGTTGGGCTGCTCCTGGTCCTGGACCAGGTTGACCGAGCTGTTCCAGGACGAGTTGCCGAACGGGATCTGATTGACCGAGGCCGCGGCGGTCACGCCGGGAATCGCGCGCAATGCGGCGAGGTCCGCGCGCGTCACCGCCGCGGATTGCTCGTCCTTGGCCATGCCGCGGACGCGGACGGTGACCAGCGTGTCTTCGGCCAGCCCGCTGGGCTTGTCCATGCGTTCGATGCGCGACTGGATCAGGAACAGCGCGTTGCACACGATCGCGCACGACAGGGCGATCTCGAGCACGATCAGGGCCGCGGCGGTCTTGTGCCGCAGCAGCGTGGAGAGGATGGGGCGGATGTCCATGGGATGCTCCGGGAAAGACGTCGGCTACAGCGACTTGAGCTGGAGGGCGGGCGGCACCTGCATCGCGCGCCAGGCAGGCAGCAGCCCGGCGAGCAGGCTCGCCACGAGCGCGAGGGCGAAGGTGGTCAGCAGCATCGCGGGGTCGAGCTGCACGAACTCGGCGTAGTTGGTCGGCTGCTTGCGCACGGCCCACAGGCCTAGCATGGCGAAGCCCAGGCCCAGCACGCCGCCGGCCAGGCCGATGGTGGCGGCCTCGACCAGGCACTGCAGGAAGATCGACCGTCGCGAGGCGCCCAGCGCCCGGCGCACGCCGATCTCGCTGCCGCGCCGGAGGAACTTCGCCAGCAGCAGGCCGACCGTGTTGACCAGGCAGACCAGCAGGAAGCCGAACGCCAGCCACATCTGCAGGCGGACGTCGCCGGGGATGACCTGGTTGTAGTCCAGCCACGTCATCACGTCGCTGAGGCGGACGTTGGTCGGGCGCTCGAACCGGCCACTGGCGCGTTGCTGGTCGGAATAGTTGGCGAGGTAGGCACGGTAGTCGTCCGCCCTGGCCGGGTCGTCAAGCTCGATCCAGTACTGGACCCAGGCGCAGGGCGCGTTCAATGCCTGCGCTCCGTCGGGATCGGCGCTGGTGTCGCCCCAGCAGTTCATGTTGCCGCTGCTGCCGTAGTCGAACTCGCGCGAGGTCGTGAACGGCAGGAAGACCTGTTCCTCGGTGCCATAGGACCGTTGGGTCATGTCGTAGAAGCGGGGCGCCATCCGCCAGCGGTCGAGTACCCCCACGATCCGGTAGTCGGTCTGGTTGAGGCGGATGGTCCGGCCGACGCTGTCCTCGCCACCGAACAGGCGGTCGTTGAGCTCCTTGGCGATGACCACCACCCTGGCGCGTGCCTCGTCCTCGGCCGCGGTCCAGGGGCGCCCATGGGCGAAGGGTGCCTCGAACATCGGGAAGAAGTCCGCCGAGGTGTAGCGCGATTCGATGGTGAATGGCGTCAGCCCCGGCGTCGACGGCTCCACCGCGAGCCCGCCGCCCGACATCATCACCTGCCGGTCGGCACGCCCGTCGCGCAGCAGGGCCTCGGCGTCGAAACGCGTCATCTGCGTCTCCGGGTCATCGCCGGGCGTGAAGCCGCGCATGGCCGCAGGATCCATCTGCACGTAGAACAGGCGGTCGCTCTTCTGCGGGATCGGGTCGCCGGAAAGCACGTGGAACACGGTCAGGGTGGTCATGCTGGCGCCGATGCCCAGCGCGATGGCGAGGACCATCAGCAGGGTCAGCACCCTGTTGCGCCGGAAGCTCCTGATCGCGAGGTTGAGGTAGTAGGCGAACATGGCGCGCTCCTCAGGAAGCGACGGGGGTGGCGCCGTCTTGCGCGCGATGCGCCAGCCGGCTCAGGCTCGGCTCGACCGAGATGTCCGTGGCCATGCCGTCGACGATGTGGACGTTGCGCTGTGCGCGCGAGGCCAGCTCCGGATCGTGGGTGACCATGATGATCGTGGTGCCCTGCTGGTTGATGTCCTCCAGCAGCTCCAGCACGCTGCGGGCCATCTGCGAGTCCAGGTTGCCGGTGGGTTCGTCCGCGAGCAGCAGGCGCGGGGAACCGGCCAGGGCGCGCGCGATCGCGGCGCGTTGCTGCTGGCCGCCGGAAAGCTCGGCGGGGAAATGCTTCATCCGGGAACCCAAACCGACCATGCCGAGCGAGTCCTCGATGCGCAGCTTGCGTTCGCTCGCCGGCATGCCGCGATAGCGCAAGGGGACGTCGACGTTGTCGAACAGGTTGAGGTCCGGGATCAGGTTGAACCCCTGGAAGATGAAGCCGATCTTCTGGTTGCGAAGCCGGCTGCGCGCGTCGTCCGACAGGCCCTTGACGTTCTCGCCGTCGAGCACGTACTCGCCGTCGGTGAAACTCTCGAGCAGGCCGGCGATGTTGAGGAAGGTGGTCTTGCCGGAACCGGAAGGACCGGTGATCGCGACGAACTCGCCTTCCTTGACGTGGAGGTCGAGCGAGCGCAGTGCGTGCGTCTCGACCAGCTCGGTGCGGTAGACCTTGGTGACCTGGCGCATGTCCAGCATGGAAGGTTCCTTTTTCGATGGGAGGGGTGGGGCCGGTCCGCGCGAACGCGGACCGGCGGGCAGGGGGTCAGCCGATGCGGAACAGCATCGGCTCGGCGCGGCCGGGATGGCCGAGGAAGCGTGGCCTGCGCCCGGCGGCGCGGAAGCTGCAGGCGTTGGCGGAGGGCACGGGACCACCGTCGCGACGCGCATGGAAGTCGAGGATCTCCGAAAGGCGCACCGGGGCCGCGTCGGCGAGCTCCTGCGAAGTCCAGTGGAGGTCGAAGGGATACTGCAGGGAAGCGTTCATGGTCACTGTCCTGAGATGCGGATGCGTTCCGCGTTGTCGAACTGGTTGCTGCCGGAGACGACGATGCGTTCGCCCTCCTGCAGACCCGAGAGGATCTCCACCGCCGCCAGGCTGCTGGCGCCCGTCTGGATCGGACGACGCACCGCCGTGTTCCCATCCACCACGTAGGCGAAGCGCCCGCCGTCCTGCTCCAGGAATGGGCCGCGTTCGACCTTGAGCACGTTGCGGCGGGTGTCGAGCACGATGCGTGCCGACAGGCGCTGGTTCTGGCGCAGTCCCGGGGGCTGCTTGCCGTCGGTGAAGCGCAGCCGTGCGGTCACTTCGCCGTTGACGACTTCCGGCGACACCGCGGCGACTTCGGCGGGGAAGGTCTGGTTGTTGCTGGAAATCCGGGCCGGCATGCCGATGCCCAGCTCGCGGGCGAAGCTTTCCGGCACCTTGATCTCGACCTCGAACCGGCTCAGGTCGACGACGGAGAGCACCGGTGCATTGGCGGCCACGTTGGTGCCCTGCGCGACCTGCACCTGGCCGACCTGGCCGTCGAACGGCGCGCGCAAGGTGAGCGCGTCGACCTGGCGCTGCATCTCGGCGACCACGGCCTGCTGGCGGTCGGCGAGCAGGCGCTTGTTGCGCGTGTCCAGTCCGGCGCCGCGTCCCTGAAGGCCCAGGTCCTGGCGCGCGTGGGCGACGCCGATCTCGGTACGCTTGAGCTCGTCCCGCGCCTTGGCCACGTCCACCTGGGCGACCGCGCCGCCCTCGAAGCCGCGCTGATAGCGCTCCAGGTCGCGCTGCGCGGCGATGCGTTCGATCTCGGCCTGGTCGAAGGCCTTGCGCGCGGCGGAACGCAGCAGCTGGGCGTCCAGCGTTGCGCGCCCGGCCTCGGCCTGCAGGCTGGCCAGGGTGGACTGTTCCTGGACCAGCCGGCTGCGCAGTTCCGGGCTGTCGATGACGGCCAGCGCCTGCCCTTTCCCGACCGCATCGCCCGCCACGACCTTCAAGGCGACCGTGCCGCCGGCGATGGCGTAGAGCGTCGGGCTGTTGGCGGCGATGACCCGGCCGTCGGCGGAGATGTCGCGGACCAGGTCGCCGCGCTCGACCTCGGCGATGCGCAGCCGGGCGGCGTCGAAGGAGCGTCCGCCGCCGGCCCAGCCGGCGACCACCCAGGTGACCAGGGCAAGCAGTGCGGCGCCCGCGCCCGCGGCGACCAGCCAACGCTTGCGCCGAAGGGGAGAAGCCGAGGGCCGCGACAGGACCTGGTCCTGTGCGGCGGTATCGCGGATGCGGGGACGCTGCTGCATGCTTGCCATGGGTGAGGGTTGCCTGCCCTTGCCTACGCAATCCCCGTGCCAATTGCAAGCTATTGATTTTATGTGATTTTATCGATTGTCAGAGTGTCCGCCCGGACACTCCGTCCGTCCGGCCGGACGCTTCGGCGACGTCCGGCGTTTAAACTTGCGCACGGTGCCTTCGCGTCCTGCGGGGGCGGCATCCGGGTGCACCGGATGCGGCCAACACACAACACGGAACAACCCCTATGTGCGGCATCGTCGGCGCGATCGCGGATCGCGATGTGGTTCCCCTGCTGATCGAAGGCCTGCAGCGCCTCGAGTACCGCGGCTATGACTCGGCCGGCATCGCCGTGGTCGACGACGACCACGTGCGCCGCGTACGCCGCACCGGGCGCGTGTCGGAGATGGCCGCCGCCGCCGAGCAGGAAGGCTTCAGCGCCAGCCTGGGCATCGGCCACACGCGCTGGGCCACGCATGGTGGCGTCACCGAGGGCAACGCGCACCCGCACATCAGCCACGACGACCTGGCGCTGGTGCACAACGGCATCATCGAGAACCACGAGGCGCAGCGCGAGCGATTGTCGCAGCTGGGCTACGCGTTCGATTCCCAGACGGACACCGAGGTCATTGCCCACCTCATCCACCACCACCGCTCGCAGGGTCTCGACCTGCTGGCCGCCCTGCAGGCCAGCGTGCGCGAACTCGAGGGCGCCTATGCCGTCGCGGTGATCAGCAAGCGCGATCCCGGGCGCATGGTCTGCGCGCGCATGGGCTGCCCGCTGCTGATCGGCCTGGGCGACGGCGAGAACTTCATCGCCTCCGACGTCTCGGCGATCCTGCAGGCGACGCGGCGCGTGGTCTTCCTGGAGGAAGGCGACACCGCGGAAGTGACCCGCGAACAGGTGCGCGTGTTCGACGCCGACGGCAATGCGATCGAGCGGGAGACGCACGTCTCCGACGTCTCGCTGGCGTCGATGGAACTCGGGCCGTACCGGCACTACATGCAGAAGGAGATCCACGAGCAGCCGCGGGCGATCGCGGACACGATCGAGGCGATCATCGACGACAAGGGATTCTCGCCGGAACTCTTCGGCAAGGACGCGGCCGAGGTGCTCGGCGACGTCACCGGGGTGCAGATCCTCGCCTGCGGCACCAGCTACTACGCGGGCTCCATCGCGCGCTACTGGATCGAGGAGATCGCCGGGCTGCCGTGCAGCGTGGAGATCGCCAGCGAGTACCGCTACCGCAGCGCGGTGGCCGACCCGAAGCACCTGGTCGTGACCATCTCGCAGTCGGGAGAAACCCTGGACACCATGGAGGCGCTCAAGTACGCCAAGTCGCTCGGCCACGACAGGACGCTGTCGATCTGCAACGTGCCGGAGAGCGCGATCCCCCGCGCCAGCCGGCTCGTCTACTACACACGCGCCGGCGCCGAGATCGGCGTGGCCTCGACCAAGGCCTTCACCACCCAGCTGGTGGCGCTGTTCGCGCTGACCGCCACGCTGGCCAAGATGCACGGCCGGCTGGACGAGGCGCGGGAAGCCGAATACCTGGAGGCCCTGCGCCACCTGCCCGGAAGCGTGCAGCACGCGCTGAACCTGGAGCCGCAGATCGCGGTGTGGGCGGACCGGTTCGCGCCCAAGCAGCATGCCCTGTTCCTGGGGCGCGGCGTGCATTACCCGATCGCGCTCGAGGGCGCGCTCAAACTCAAGGAAATTTCCTACATCCACGCCGAGGCCTACCCGGCCGGCGAGCTGAAGCATGGCCCGCTGGCGCTGGTGGACGCGGCGATGCCGGTGGTGGTGATCGCGCCCAACGACCGGTTGCTGGAGAAGGTTAAGTCCAACATCCAGGAAGTCCGGGCCCGCGGTGGCGAGATGTACGTGTTCGCCGACGCCGACAGCCACTTCGGCGAGTCCGAAGGCGTGCACGTCATCCGCACCCCGCGCCACGTGGGCGTGCTCAGCCCGATCGTCCACGCCATCCCCGTGCAGCTGCTCGCCTACCACGCCGCGCTGGAACGCGGCACCGACGTCGACAAGCCGCGCAACCTGGCCAAGAGCGTGACCGTGGAATAGCGTAGGGCGGGCCTTGGCCCGACTTGGCCCCTGCGCGGGCGGCGAGCGAAAACGACAGGTCATGGTGGGCCGAGGCCCACCCTCCGTCGCCTGCCATGCGTTGCGCCCGCATAATCGTCCAGTGCGCAAGATCCTGCACATCGACATGGACGCGTTCTACGCCTCGGTGGAGCAGCGCGATGATCCGTCGCTGCGCGGACGTCCGGTGGTGGTGGCCTGGCGCGGCGCACGCTCCGTGGTGTGCGCGGCGTCCTATGAGGCGCGGGTATTCGGGGTGAGGTCCGCGATGCCGGCGGTGCGCGCCGAGCGATTGTGCCCGGACGCCGTCTTCGTGCCGCCGGATTTCACGCGCTACAAGGCGGTGTCGCGGCAGGTCCGGGAAATCTTCCAGCGCCATACCGACCTGGTCGAGCCGCTGTCGCTGGACGAGGCCTACCTCGATGTCACCGAGCCGAAGATCGCGTCGCCCAGTGCCACCGCCACTGCGGAAGCCATCCGCGCACGGATCCGCGAGGAGACGGCGTTGACCGCGTCGGCCGGCGTGGCGCCCAACAAGTTCCTGGCCAAGATCGCCTCGGACTGGAACAAGCCCGATGGCGTATTCGTGGTCAAGCCGGCCCAGGTGGAGGCCTTCCTCACGCCCTTGCCGGTGGCGCGCATTCCCGGCGTCGGCAAGGTCATGCAGAAGAAGCTCGCGGAGCTCGGCGTGACCACGGTCGGCGAGCTCCGCGAGGTCCCCGCCGCGGAGCTCCAGGCGCGGTTCGGCAGCTTCGGCGGAAAGCTGGCGCAGCGCGCACGCGGCATCGACGACCGCCCGGTGCAGCCCGACCAGCCGGTGCAGTCGATCTCGGCCGAGGACACCTTCGAGTCGGACCTGCCGCTGGACCAGCTGGAACCGGCGATCCGCCGCCTGGCGGAAAAGGCCTGGCTGGCCACGCGCAAGACCAACCGCGTCGGCCGCACCGTGGTGCTCAAGCTCAAGACCGACCGCTTCCGCATCCTCACCCGGAGCCACACGCCCGACGTGCCGCCGGAGTCGCTGCAACGGTTCACCGACATCGCGCTCGCCTTGCGGGGCCGCGTCGACCTGCCCGGGTCCACGCGCTACCGGCTGGTGGGCGTCGGGTTGGCGGGATTCCGCGAGCGGGACGAAGTGCTGGATTCCCAGGCGGGACTGTTCGACGGCTAGCCGGTCGAACCCTGCTCGGGCGGCACGCGGTCGCGGTTCCAGCCGCGGTGGCGGATGTCCAGCCACAGGCTGTAGCCGGCGGTGAAGGCCGGGAACAGGTTCTGCACGATGCCGACCGCATCCTGCTTCTGCGAGAACACGAAGTAGCTCAGCGTCATCAGGCTGCCGACGATGCTCATGTACCAGAACGCGCGCGGGATGACCGGCTTGCGCGCGCGGCGGGTGGCGATGAACTGCACCACCCAGCGCGTGCCGAACATCAGCGCGCCGGTGAGGCCGATCAGCTTCCACGGCGACATGTGGATGCCCGTCCAGGCCAGCCAGGCGATCTCGGTATCCATGACACCCATGCCGGTTCAGAGCTCCTCGATGGCGGTGCGCTTCGCGCGCCGGATCAGCCAGGCCACGCCACGCAGGTCGCTGATGCCGGCCAGCGCGCGGCCCAGGTTGTCGTATTTCGACACGCCGCTGGCGCGCGGCCGATGGTTGACCGGCACGCTGGCGGTCTTCCAGCCATCGCGCTGCATCAGCGCCGGCACGTAGCGGTGCATGTGGTCGAAGTAGGGCAGCGACAGGAAGGCGGCGCGTTCGAACAGCTTGGTGCCGCAACCGGTGTCCGGGGTGTCGTCGCGCAATGCCCAGGTGCGGATCGCGTTGGCCCACTTCGACGCCCAGCGCTTGCTCCCCGAATCCCGGCGCTGCACCCGCCACCCGGCGAACAGCTTGACGTCGGCATCGGCGGCATCGCGCGCCTGCAGCAGCCGAGGGATGTCCGCCGGATCGTTCTGGCCGTCGCCGTCCAGGGTCGCGATCCAGGCACCTCGCGCGGCCAGCACGCCGTTGCGGATCGCCGTGCTCTGTCCGCTGCGGGACTGGTGGCGCAGGATGCGCAGTTCCGGGATGCCTGGCTGGAGCGCCTGCAGCGCAGCCACGGTTCCGTCGGAGCTGCAGTCGTCGACGCAGACGATCTCGAAGGCGGTGACACCACGCAATGCCTCCGCGGTCTCCTCGACCAGCGCCGGCAGGTTGCCGGCCTCGTTGAAGGCCGGGATTACGACCGACAGGGGAAGCGACGCCGCCTCACCGGCCATCGGCGGCATCCATCCACGACACGGCGTGGGCGGGCGCCAGGCCCGGCCTCGTCCACTCGAGACTGCCGGTGTCCATGCCGGCGTCGGATTCGGGAAACCACCACAACATCATGCTTCGTGGTCTGCGTTTGCGCGTCTGCGGCAAGGGTATCGCACCGCCCGCAGCGTTTCCGCCAGCCATCGACGCGGGACCGGTGGTGGGCACGCCAGCCCTGCGCGGCGTTGGTCCCCCGATGCGGGCTGACGTCTACAGGCTGCGGACGCCGCCCCCGGGCTCAGCGGGCAGGCGCGTAGCGCAGGCTCAACGCGTACTCGCGTCCCGGCTGGTTGTACCAGGCGATGGTTTCGTACGCGCGGTCGAACAGGTTGGTGACGCCGGCCTGCACGGTCCAGCTGGCCGAGAGCGCGTACGCCAGCCGCAGGTCGACGGTCGCGTAACCGCCGAGGCGCACGGTGTTCGCGGCGTTGTCGTAGCGGGCGCCCGCGGCGTTCAAGGTGCCGCCCAGGCGCCAGCTGCCGATGCGCCGGTCCAGGTCGAATCGACCGGTGTCGCGCGCACGGCGCGCCAGCAGCCTGCCGTCGTTCGCGCCCGGGGTGCGGTTGCGCGGATCGGTATGGCTGAGCTGCAGGCCGAGGTCCCACCCGGCTAGGCTGCCGGCCAGGGTGAACTCGGCGCCGCGGATGCGCGCCTGCTCGAGGTTGTTGGGCAGGAAGATCGAGGCGTCGTAGGTGACCAGGTCGTCGACCCGGGTTTCGTAGGCGTCCAGGGTCCAGCGCCAGCCGGCGTGGTCGCCACGGAGGCCGGCGTTTAAGGTCTTCGAGCGCTCGGGCCGCAGGTCCGGGTTGCCGAAGAAGGGGAAGTAGAGGTCGTTGAAGCTGGGAGCCTTGAAGCCGGTGCCGTAGCTAAGCGCGAGGCGGAGGTCGTCGGCGAAGGTCCATCCCCAGCCCAAGCCTCCGGTGACGTGGCTGCCGAACTGCTCGTTGTCGTCGCTGCGAACGCTGGCCTGGACGCTTTGCGCGCCGAAGCGGCCCTGGTATTCGACGAACCCCGCCAGGTTGTCCCTTGCCTCCGCGGCGAACGCGGTGGTGCTGTTGATGCTGTCGCGCTGCCAGTCGGCACCGACGCTCAGCAGGTGGTCGCCGCCCACGCCGAAGTCGGCCTGCACCGACGCGGTGTCGCGGTGGGTGTCGAAGGTGCTGAGGTAGGTGCGCGTGCCGCTGGCGGCATCGGCGTAGTGGTTGTCGGAGCGGTCGTCGCTGCGACCGGCCTGGGCGGTGAGCAGGATCGATCGCTTCGGCGTCCAGGCGAGCTTCGTGCCCAGGGCCTGTTGCACGTTCTCGGCCTCGTTGCCGCCGAACCTGCCGCCGTCGAACGCGTTTTCGCTTTCGGCGCGCAAGGCGCTGGCCTCCAGCGTCAATGCATCGCTCAATTCGATGCCGCCTCGCAGGCTGGCCGATCGGTTGCGGTAGCCGTCGCGGTCGGGCTGGTCGACGAAGCAGCCGGCACCGAAATCGAACGGGATCGACGGGTCCGGGCCGCGTCCGCGGCAGGCATCGATGCCGTCCGTGGCCTGGTACGCGACGTCGGCACCGAACCAGCCACGCGTCCCGATGCCACCGCCGATGCCGGCGCTGGCCTCGCGCCGGTCGTGGCTGCCGATGCCGACCTTGAAGCGGGTGGCGATCTCCCCGGCGTCGCGGCGGGTGAAGACCTGGATCACGCCGCCGATGGCCTCGGAGCCGTAGAGGCTGGAGCGCGGCCCGCGCACGATCTCGATCCGGTCGATCTGCTCGACCGGCAGGTCCTGGAACGCCACCAGGCCCGCCGTCGCCGAGCCGATGCGGATGCCGTCGACCAGCACGAGCACGTGGTCGGATTCGCTGCCGCGCAGGAACACCGTGGACAGCTTGCCGGCGCCACCCTGGTTGCCGATGTCGATGCCGGCGCGCCCACGCAGCAGTTCCGGCAGCGAGCGTGCCTGGCTGCGCTCGATCTCCTCGCGACCGATGACCTGCGCCGGTTGCAGGCTCTCCTCCAGGGCGATCTCGGTCCGGGTGGCGGTGACCAGGATCTCGTCGAGGTCGGTGGGGTCCTGCGCGGACGCGAAGGGGGTGGCGAGGGCCAGCGCGACGGCCAGCGAAACGGAATAGCGTTGCATGTTCGATTGTCTCCAGCGCGCACACCCGCGCGCGCGATCGGTCGCCCGGACGGGCGGGAGTCGCGTGGGGAAGGAGCGGGCTGCGGAACCGGCGCGCGAACACGACGGGAACGCCGCCGTGATGCCCTCCGCATCGCAACCAGTCGACTCCAGGGCCGGTCTCCGGGCTCGCGAGGCGCAAGGATGGCCCTTGCCGGAATGTCGCGCCTTCCCATGCATGCAGCGCACAGTGGCGGATGCGACGACCTGTCTCGCTTACCGTTGCGGGGGCAGCGCCGGACTGGCGGTCGCGGGCACATGGCGTGCGTCGACGACGGCGTCACCGGCTTCCCGTTTCAACCCGCCAGCGGACGCTGGCCGGGTCACCCTGAAGCGCGCACAGTGTAGCGCGGCGTCCCGCCCGCGTGCAGGGCGCGGGTTGCCTGGAAGGCGCAGCCACGGCGGCGTGCACCGCAGATGCAACCGTGCACGTGCAGCGCGACGGCCCGGGGTCGCTTCGGTGCGCTGCCTGTGCGATCCGTTCGTGCAGGGGCGGATCGGGACCTGCCCGGCATGGGTCGCGGAGCGGGGGGGGTAGCCCCGGCGAAGCCGCAGCGATGCGCGTCAACGACTTCGATCCCCATTCGATGCGGACGCACGCATGCCGCCGCACGCGATGAATGCAAACGCCGGCTGCGACTCGCCGCCGCCCGCTAGCCGGGAATCCGAGTCAAGCACGTGGCCCGCCCTGCATGGGGCGCGCCACCTTTCCCGAAACGGGAGAGTTCAGGACCGCAGCGCCTCAATCGGTGGCATCGGCAGGCGGTGGCGGCCGATGCACCGGCATCACGGTGGTCTTGACCGGCGCGGGAGCGGGCCGGCCGCGCGGATCGGGCAGTTCGGCGATGGCGGCCTCGGCCTGTTCCACCAGCTGCTCGCGGCGCGCCGGCGGGACCTCCTGCCAGTGGCAGTCGCACAGCGCGCCTTCCAGCGCGTAGAGCAGGTTGAGGCTGGGCTTGAAGCCGGCGCGCTTGATGCGCATGAAGGCTTCCAGCGGTCCGGCCTCGGCCACGTCTTCGGGGGTGTGCAGCCCGACCTGCCGCAACCAGGCGGCGGACTTCGGGCCGATGTTGCGCATCTTCAGCGTCGGGGCCGTCGTCATGGCAGGGATTGCACGTACATGCGGGCGATCTCCTCGAGTCCTTCCTGATCTTCAACGTCGAAACGCGCCGGATCCGGACTGTCCAGGTCGAACACCCCCACCAGGGCGCCATCCCGGAACAGCGGCACCACCAGTTCCGAGCGCGACGCCGCGTCGCAGGCGATGTGGTCGGGCACGGCATGCACGTCGTCGACCCGCTGGGTCTGGCCGCTGCGCGCCGCCGCGCCGCAGACGCCACGATCCAGCGGGATGCGCACGCAGGCCGGCAGGCCCTGGAACGGGCCGACCACCAGCTCCGTGCCGTCGAAGAAGTAGAAGCCCACCCAATTGAGGGCCGGCAACGCGTGGTAGACCAGGGCCGAGAGGTTGGCGGCGTTCGCGATGCGGTCCGATTCGCCTGCCAGCAACGCCTCGGCCTGTGCCGCGAGCTGGGCGTATTGTTCGGCCTTGCCGCCGCTTAGACTTGTCGTCGAGAACATGCCGGCAGTCTAGCAACTGCCGTCCAGCTTCCGGAGCGAGGAGGGGACAAATGCCGCGACAATCGATCGGGGACCGGGATGGCGACGGCTTCCGGCTGCGCGGGCAGCACGCCACGCGCCTGGAAACCTTCATCGACGCCTCGTTCGCGTTTTCCCTCACCCTGCTGGTGATCTCCTACAACCAGCTCCCGGATACCGTGGCGGAACTGCGCCAGGCGTTGATGCGGGTCCCGACCTTCATCGCCAGCTTCGCGCTGATCGCCATGTTCTGGAACGCGCACCACCGCTGGAGCCGGCGCTTCGGGCTCCACGACGGGTGGACCACGCTGCTGGGCCTTGCCATGGTGCTGACGGTGCTGGTGTACGTGTACCCGCTGCGCATGGTCATCTCCAGTTTCCTGTCGCTGCTCAGCGGCGGCTGGCTGCCGAGCGAACTGGGCGTGGGCACGTCGGGGCAGCTGGCCGACGTGCAGGCGGCCTTCATCATCTACAGCGTCGGTTTCGGCCTGCTCGCCTGGATCATGTGGCGCCTCAACGTGCATGCGCTTCGCCACGCCGATGCGCTGGCCCTGGACGACAACGAGCGCCACCAGCTAGGGACCGAGGCGGGCGTGTACCGCATCCTGTTCTGGGTGGCGGTGCTGAGCATCCTCGCCAGCCTGCTGGTGTTGTGGATCGCCCCCGCGTTCGATCGGAGGATCATGCTGCTGGCGGGCCTGCCGATGTGGCTGTATGCCGCGCTGTCGGTGGTCATGCCGCTGTATGCGATGCGGCGTGGCCGGCAGTGGAAGGCGCGTCGGCCGCCCGGGACGGAATGAGTCGCGGCATGTACGTGACCGGTACCGACACCGGCGTCGGCAAGACGCTGGCGTCCGCTGCGCTGCTGCATGCGTTGCGCGCGGCTCACGGTGTCGCCGTGGGCATGAAGCCGGTGGCGAGCGGCAGCGAAGCGACCGCGGAGGGCTGGCGCAATGACGATGCGCGCCTGCTGCAAGCGGCCAGCGCTCCGCGGCCCGCGTACGACGACGTCAATCCCTATGCCTTGCCCCTGGCCACCGCACCGCAGCTGGCGGCGCGTGCCGAGGGGGTCGAGGTCGAACTCGCAACCTTGCTCGCCGCGCATGCATGCCTGGCGGCGATGGCCGACGTGGTCGTGGTCGAGGGCGTGGGCGGCTGGATGGCGCCGCTGGCCGACGGCCTTGAACAGGCGGACCTGGTGCGCGCGCTGGACCTGTCCGTGGTGCTGGTCGTCGGCCTGCGCCTGGGTTGCCTGAGCCAAGCGCGATTGACGCTGCGTGCGATCCAGGCCGACGGCTGCCGCTGCACGGGATGGATCGGAAGCGCGGTCGATCCCGCGTTCGTGGAGCGCGACGACTACCTCGAGCTGCTGCGCGCTGCGCTCGGGGTGCCTTGCCTGGGCGTCCTGCCGCATGCAACGTCACCCGACCCCGCACTGCTGGCGGCCCGGTTGGCGCTTCCGAACGGAAACGGCGCGCCCTAGGCGCGGTCCGTGGGCGCCGGCCTACGGCGCGGGGGAGCGACGGCCGGCGCCGTCCCACGCGCCGCTGGTCCAGCGAAAAAGCCTAGTGGTCGCCGGCCATTCCCGCGAGGCGTACGCAAAAGGCGCGGGTCCTCGCCTCATCCATGCTGGTGTGCCGGCGGCGGCAAGCCCTCCCGAGCGACCGTGGTCGTGCCAGGGTCCCGCGCACGGCCATGGCTGTGGTCGCGCGCCAGGTACAGGTAGAACGCCGGCAGCACGAACAGGGTGAAGGCGGTGCCGATGGTCATGCCCGCGGCGATCACCGTGCCCATGGAAAAGCGCGCGGCCGCGCCGGGACCGCTGGCGAGCAGCAGCGGCACCATCGCGAACACCAGCGCCGCCGTCGTCATCAGCACCGGGCGCAGCCGGATCGCGCTGGCTTCCTCGATCGCCTCGCGCTTGGACAGCCCCTGCTCGACCTGCAGCTTGTTGGCGAACTCCACGATCAGGATGCCGTGCTTGGTGATCACGCCGATTAGCGTCACCAGGCCGACCTGGGTGTAGATGTTGATGCTCATCCCGGGGAAGGCCTCGATGCCCTGGAAGCCGAGGATGTTGGACACCAGCGCCAGCACGTTCAGCACGAGCAGCGCGCCGCTGATCGCCATCGGCACGGTCAGCAGCATGATCAGCGCGTCGCGGAAGCTGCCGAACTGCGCAGCGAGCACCAGGTAGATCACCACCAGCGCCAGCAGCAGGGTGACCAGCATGGCCGAACCTTCCTGCCGGAACTGGCGCGACTCGCCGGCGAAGTCGACGCTGTAACCCTGCGGCAGGACTTCGCGCGCCGCCTGCTCCAGGATGTCCAGCGCCTCGCCCTTGCTCACCCCCGGTCGCGGGGCGAACGAAATCGACACCGCGTTGAGCTGCTGGAACCGCTTCAGCGACTGCGGCTGCGTGCTCGCGCTCAGGGTGATGAGGGTCGACAGCGGGATCAGCTCGCCGTCGCGTGTTCGCGTGTAGAAGTTCTCCAGCGCGCTGGCGTTGAGGCGGTCGCTGCGCTGGACCTGGGGGATCACCAGGTAGGAGCGGTTCTGCATCGCGAAGCGGTTGCTGTAGCCGCCGGACAGCAATGCCGCGGTGTCCGCGGCCAGCGTGCGCATGTCGATGCCCAGGCTGGCGGCCTTGTCGCGGTCGATCTGCACCTCGATCCGCGGCTTGTCGATCTTCAGGTCCTTGTCGAGGAAGATGAAGCGCTTGCTCTCACGCGCCTTCGCCAGGATCGCATCGGCCAGCTCGGCGAGCTGGCTGAGCTCGCCGACGCCGCCGATGATGAATTCGCCGCCGCCATCGCCGCCGGCGCTGGGCAGCGAGGGCGGGACGAGGGCGAAGGTGTTCAGGCCCGTCACCTGCGAGATCTGCGGTTGCAGCACCTGCTCGAGGATCTGCTTGGTGGAGCGTTCGCGCTCGCTCCAGGGCTTGAGCACGAAGCCCGCCACCGCGCTGGGGCTGGCACCGCCGCCGCTGCCGCCGAAGCCGCCATTGAACAGGAAGTAGCCCTCGACCTCGGGCACGCCCTTGGCGATCTCGGTGACTTGCTCGGTGTAGCGCTCGACGTAGTCCAGCGTCGCGTACGGATCGGCCTGCGCGATGGAGAAGATGAAGCCCTCGTCCTCCAGCGGTGCCGGTTCCTTGGGCGCGGTGGCGTACAGGAACACGCAGCTGACCAGCACGATGGCGCCGAACACCCCGATCACGAGCCGGGTTTCCAGCGCGCCATGCAGCTTGCGCTGGTAGCCGTCGCGCAGCCAGTCGAACTTCTCGTCCAGCCAGGCTTCCAGGCGCCCCTTGGGGTGCTCGCGGTCGTGCGCTTTCAGCATCTTCGCGCTCATCATCGGCGACAGGGTCAGGGCGATCACGCCCGACAGCAGCACCGCGCCGGCCAGGGTGAAGGCGAACTCGGTGAACAGCACGCCGGTCAGGCCGCCCTGGAAGCCGATCGGCACGTACACCGCCACCAGCGTCGTGGTCATCGCCACCACCGGCCAGGCCAGTTCGCGCGCGCCCTTGATCGCCGCGTCGTAGGGACTCATCCCTTCCTCGATGTGGCGATGGATGTTCTCGAGCACGATGATCGCGTCGTCGACCACGATGCCGATCGCCAGCACCATCGCCAGCAGGGTCAGCAGGTTGATGGTGAAGCCCATCAGCAGCATCAGGAACAGCGCGCCGACCAGCGACAGCGGCACCGTCACCGCCGGGATGATCACGCTGCGCAGCGAGCCCAGGAACAGGTAGATCACCAGGATCACGATCAGCACCGCTTCGATGATCGTGCTCACCACCTCGTCGATCGCTTCCTGGATCGACTCCGTGCTGTCGTAGGGGATGGTGCCGGCGATGCCTTCCGGCAGCTGCGGCACGACCTGCGCATCCCAGAGCCGGCGCACGTCCTTGATCACATCCAGCGAATTGGCGTCGGGCGCGACGTACACCCCCACGAAGGTCGCGGCCTCGCCGTTCATGCGCACCGACGTGCCGTAGTTCTCGGAGCCCAGCGCCACGTCGGCCACGTCGCCCAGGCGCACGATGGCGCCATCCTGCTCGCGGATCACCAGCCGCCGGAATTCCTCGGCATTGCGCAGGTCGGTGCGCGCGGTGATGTCGATCGCGACCATCTGGCCCTTGGTCGAGCCCAGTGCCGAGAGCACGTTGTTGGAGCGCAGTGCGTCGGACACGTCGCTTGCGGTGACCTTCAACGCGGCCATGCGGTCGGGCTTGAGCCAGATGCGCATGGCGAAGGTGCCGGCGCCCAGGATGTCGGCGCGCTGCACGCCCGGCACCGTCACCAGCTTGGGCTGGATGACGCGGGTCAGGTAGTCCGTGATCTGGTTGTTGTCGAGCGTGTCGCTGGCGAACGACAGGTACATCGCGGCGATCTGCTGGCCCTGCTGCAGGTCGATCACCGGGTCCTCGGACTCCGGCGGCAGCTGCCCGCGCATCTTGTTGACCTTGGCCGCGATCTGGGTCAGCGCCTCGTTCGGATCCTGGTCCAGGCGGATGTAGGCCTGGATCACGCTGACCCCGGCCGCGCTGGTGGAGGTCATGTAGTCGATGCCGTCGGCGCTCGCGATCTCGCGCTCCAGCGGCGTGGTGATGAAGCCCTCGATCAGGTCGGCGTCGGCCCCGAAATACGTGGTGCTGACATTGACCACCGCATTGCGCAGCTCGGGGTACTGGCGCACGTTGAGCTCGCCGAAGGCGCGCAGCCCGAAGATCAGGATGAACAGGCTGACCACGATCGCCAGCACCGGCTTGTTGATGAAGATGTCGGTGAATTTCATCTCGGTCTCCCCCTCCCCCGCTTGCGGGAGAGGGCTTCATTCAATCCCTCCCGCGCAAGCGGGGGAGGGCTGGGGTGGGGGCTAGCCGGCATCGGTGGCTTGGCGGGCGACGCCGAGGCTCAGCGGTTCTGCACCTTCGGCCGCGCCTGCGCGCCGGGCTGCACGGTGTTGTTGATGGTGACTTCGGCGTCGTTGCGCAGCTTGAGCAGGCCGCTGGTGACGACCTCCTCGCCGGGCGCCAGGCCGTCGGTCACCACCACCAGGTCGCCGCGCGTGGCGCCGGTGGTGACGAAGCGCTGCTTCACGACCAGCTTGTCGCCGGTCAGCGGCTGGCCCTGCATGTCGGTCTCGCCGTCGCGCCGCTTCACCCTCGAGATCACGTAGACGGCGTTGCCGTAGGGATTGAAGCTGACCGCGGTCTGCGGGACCACCACCACCTTGCGCTCGCCGCCGAGGTCGAAGCGCACCTGGGCGAAGCTGCCCGGGTGCAGGGCATGGTCCGGATTCTGCAAGGTCGCCTGCAGCCTGAAGTTGCGGGTGTCGGGGTCGACCTGCGGCTCGATCGCGGTGATGCGGCCCTCGAAGGTCTTGCCCGGCAGCGCGTCGACCGTGGCGCGGATCTGCGTGCCTTCCACGACCTTGCCCATCTGTCCCTCGGGCAGGCTGAAGTCGAGATGGATCGGGTCGAGCTGCTGCAGGCTGACGATCGGCGTGCCCGGGGACAGGTACTGGCCGAGGTTGACCCGGCGGATGCCGAGCACGCCGCTGAACGGGGCACGGATGGTCTTCTGTTCGATCAGCGCCCGCTGCGCCTCGACCTGGGCCTGCGCGGTGGCGGCGCTGGTGGCGCGCTGCTGCGCCTCGTCCTTCGAGACCAGCTGCTCGCTTGACAGTTGCTGCCAGCGGTCGCGCTGCACCGCGGCTAGGCGCGCGGCGGCCTGCAGCGCCCTGAGCGTGGCTTGTTCGTTGGCGCTGTTGAGCCGCACCAGCACCGTGCCGGCCTGGACCGGCTGGCCCGGTTCGAACCCGATCGCGCGGACCACGCCGCCGGCTTCGGTAGTCACGTCGGTACCGTTCACCGCCACCAGCGTGCCCACGGCCTCGGCCGTGTCGCTCCAGCGCTGCGCCTTGGCGGTGGTGCTGCTGACCGCCACCGGTGGCTGCGGCATGTTGTCGAAGAAGGCGTTGGTCTGCGCACTGAAGAACGCCTTGACCGCGAACACGCCGCCGAAGACCACCAGGGCGGCAAGCAGCATCCAGAACATGCGCTTCCGGGTGGAGGGCGCTCGCGTCGAATCGTGACTAGGCATGGGAGGTTTCCGGGGATGTCAGGAGCTGGGGGGAAGGCGCCGGGCAGGCGGTGCCGAACACCGCCTTGCAGATGCGCTCGACCTGAGCGTCGACGGCCGTGTCGTCCGCAGGGTCGAACAGCGGCTGCCAGCCGTAGCCGTTGAGCAGGTAGTGCAGGTGCTTGATGAGCAGCCGATGCGGATCGCCGGCCGCATGGGCGTCGAGCATGCCGTCGACATGGGCAAGGGTATGCAGGCCCAGGCACAGGCTCCAAGGGCCGATGGTCAGGGCTTGTGGCTCCAGCGCCACCGAGGCGGGCAGGTCGCCGTTGGACCTGGCCGCGGCGACGATGCCGTCGACCAGCTCCGCCAGCGGCGCGCTGGCCGCCAGCGAGCGCCGGCGGCTGTCCGGGCTGGCGGCATTCCAGACCACGTCGCTCCAGACGAACTGGGTCAGGCGGAAGTACTCGGGCTTGTCGCGCATCACCATGAGGTCCGCCAGCGCCACGGCCAGCATGCGTTCGCGGGTGGGGCCCGGCCACAGCGCCGCGCGCCGGAACAGGTCGACGCGGCTGAGGCAGTTGCGCGTGGCCAGCGCCACCAGCAGGTCCTCCTTGCTGGCGAAGTGCTGGTACAGGGTGCCGATCGCGTAGCGGCTGCGCTCGGCGATCCGCGACATCTGCAGGTTGAGCAGCCCGTCGCGCTGGATCAGCGCCTGGGCGGTGTCCAGGAACACGTTCTCCCGGTCGGCGAGTTCGCGCTGGCGATGGGGGCAGGCCGACATGGGCATCTAACTGGACTACTGGGTGCAGTATTGTGAACCTGATTCATTCATGCGGCAAGCGTCGGGGCGCGCGTCCCGGCGCAGCGGGGCACGGCGATGCGCCAAAAAGAAACCCGGTCGACGGATCGACCGGGTTCCTGACGCGGGGAGAGACCGCGTGGCCGGTAGACCGGCCGGACTAGCAGTGGAGCGGCGTGCTTACTTGCGCGCCTTCGTGGTCTTGCCGGCGGCCTTCACGGCCTCTTCGGCCTTGGCCTGCACCTTGGCGGCGGCGGACTCGACCTGGCCCTTGGCGATCTGGGCGATGGCTTCGTTGGTCTTCAGCGTGCGGCCCAGGACTTCCTGGCCGGTGCTGACGCTGCGCTCGACGTTCTGGCGGGCGACCTGCACGCCCTTGGGCCACACGGCCTTCAGGTCGTCCATGTCGCGGACTTCGGCCATCTCGCCGAGGAAGGCGAAGGCGGCGGTGGTGTTCTCTTCGATCGTGGCCATCTGCAGGCCGAACACGGTCTGCGCGTTCTCCAGCGCCAGGCGGTTGACCTCGGCGGCGGTATCGGCGAACTGGCGGGTCGAGTTGACGAACTGCTCGTTGATGTTCTGGTACATGGCGGTTTCCTGCGGTGTTCCGGCAGGGATTGCCGGTTTGTGCGGTGCAGCATAGCGCAGGGATTGTTGCAATGCAACATTTGGACTCAGACCCGCATCCGGACGTTCAGTGTTTTCTTAAAGTGGTTACAAATCATGGGGTTGCAAGAACGCCTCGATGGGTACGGCTCGTCGGAGAGTTCAAGGAAGGTCGAGATGGCTCTTCTCGCAGTTCTTCCGAGGCGGTTTAAGTGGACCGGCTTCGCGCCTGCCTTCCAGTCGGATCGTGGCCTGCTTCCGCGCCGGCGCCCACCAGGGCCAAGTCCACGGGCCGGCAGCGTGGCCGGGCGTTTCCGCCGGGGCCGAGGCAGTGCTTCGGACCACCTGTTGCAGGGTCGTGGCGGCCATCCATCGCCGGGCCTCGTGGGCTTGGGGTCGTCCCGCCCGGCCATCCGGCCAGGGAGTCGACGTCATCCCCGGGGTCGACCATCGCAACGCCCGGCGGCCCGCTCGACACCGGCGCCTCCCCCGCCTTCCACCGGGGCCGACCGGGCGTTCACCGACGCGCGGGCTGCCGGCAGGGCAGGCCGCGGCCACGTCGGCTCACCCCCGGTACCGGCAACCGGACGTGCAGGTCTCGTGCACCGTGACCTCGCTCAGCAGCGGCAGGCCGGGTTTGAGACGCTCCCAGATCCACATCGCCAGCCGCTCGCTGGTGGGGTTCTCCAGGCCGGGCACGTCGTTGAGGCAGTGATGGTCGAGCTGCTCGAACAGGGGCTGGAACGCCGCCTTGATGTCGGCGAAATCCATGACCCAGCCGCTGTCCTGGCCGACCTCGCCGCTGACGTGCAGGTCGACCCGGAACGAGTGCCCGTGCATGCGCGCGCACTTGTGCCCGGGCGGCACGTTGGGCAGCCGGTGGGCCGATTCGAGGGTGAAGGTCTTGAAGATATCCATCGGCGGTTCCAGGCCCGGATGGCGCGCGCCGCGGCGGCGCAGGGCGGGCAGGCGGATGGTGGCTATGGGTGGACTCGAACCACCGACCCCAGCATTATGAGTGCTGTGCTCTAACCGGCTGAGCTACATAGCCAGACTGGCTGCACGCACCAAGCGGTGCAGCGAGCCGCGCATTGTCCATTCCGCCGCCCCGCCAGTCAATTCCGCGCCCCGCGCTTGTCGCTGCGCGGCCGCCATGGCAGAGTCGGTGGCAGTGACGCAAGTCAAATAATCTCAGGAGTCCGCATCGTGATCGATCCGGACGGGTATCGGCCCAATGTCGGCATCGTGCTGATGCATCCCGACGGCCGCGTCTTCTGGGCGCGGCGCGTGCGCCGCGATGGCTGGCAGTTCCCCCAGGGCGGCATGAACACCGACGAGACGCCGCTCGAGGCGATGTACCGCGAGTTGCAGGAGGAAACCGGCCTGCGTGCCGACCACGTCGCGGTGCTCGGGGTGACCCCCGGGTGGCTGCGGTATCGCCTGCCGTCGCGGGCGGTCCGCCGCAATGACCGCCTGGTGTGCATCGGCCAGAAGCAGGTGTGGTTCCTGCTGCAGTTCACGGGACGCGAAGAGGACCTGAACCTGGCGCAGACCGACAAGCCGGAGTTCGACCATTGGCGCTGGGTCGACTTCTGGTATCCGCTGGAGCATGTGGTGAACTTCAAGCGCGGCGTGTATGCCAATGCGCTGCGCCACCTCGCGCCTTTCGCACGCCAGGTGGCCGGGATGCAGGCGATCCCGAAGATCGGCTTCGAACAACGCCGGCACCACCGCCCGCAGCGCGCACGCAAGCCGCCGGTCCGGGGTGCCGGGAAAGGTCCGGAGGCCGCGGGGAACTGACCGCGGATGCTCGGGCCGTGGCGGCCGTATTGACAATCATTCGCATTCGTGGCGCAATGGAATCCCGTCCGAACCGGCGTGATGTCCCCCATGTACGTGTGTGTCTGCAATGGCGTGACCGAAAGCGACATCCGCCACTCGGCGAGGGCGGGTTGCCGGGGCATGGCCGAACTGACGATGCGTACCGGCTGCGGCGCCACCTGCGGAAGCTGCCTGCCGATGGCCTGCGAGCTGCTCGAGCAGGCACGCGCGGACCACGCTGCGGAGGGCACCCGCGTCGCGTTCCCCGGCGTGGCGCACGCCGCCTGAGCCTTGCCGGCCGAGGGCCGGCTTGCTTCTTTCCCGACACGCTCTCCGTTGCACGGCGTCCCATGGCGGCTGCCGCGTGGCGGCGCAGACGGTCGCAACGGCGAATGCACTCGATTCGCGTTCCGCCATGGCGCGCGGCCCGACGCTAGAGTAGGGCCATCCCGCCATCCGGAGTCCCGCCATGAAAGGCGACCCCCAGGTCATCAAGCATCTCAACGAGGCCTTGTTCAACGAGTTGACCGCGATCAACCAGTACTTCCTGCACGCCAAGATGCTGAAGAACTGGGGACTGCACGAACTCGCCAAGCACGAGTACGAAGAGTCGATCGACGAGATGAAGCACGCCGATGCGCTGGCCGACCGCATCCTGTTCCTCGACGGGCTGCCGAACTTCCAGGCCTTGGGCAAGCTGCGCGTCGGCGAGAACCCGCGCGAGATCCTGGAGTGCGACCTGGCGCTGGAGCTGGAGGCGATCCCGGCCCTGAAGACCGCGATCGCCCACTGCGAGAAGGTCAGCGACTTCGTCAGCCGCAAGTTGTTCGCCGACATCCTGGAATCCGAAGAGGAACACGTCGACTGGCTCGAGACCCAACTGTCCTTGGTCGAGCGCCTGGGCGAGCAGAACTACCTGCAGATCAAGGTCGACGGCGACGACTGACGCACGGGGCGCGGGCGCGCCCGCGGGGTGTCTTGCGCGCGATCGGCGTGCCACCGCGTTTCTGCGGCCGCACGACCGGTCCGGACGGGCGCCGTTTACGTCGGCTCAGGCTTGCGACGCGCTGGTGAAAGCCTGGAGTGCCTTGCGGGCGCGTGCGAACTCGTTGGCCACCAGGGCGGCCGCCACTGCCGGACGTTCCAGGGTCCGCTCGCGCGCGCCGAGTTCGGCCCGCTTGGCGGCGGCCGACAGCGCCATCGCACCCAGGTTGGCGCTGGAGGACTTCAACGAGTGGGCGGCGTCGCGCAAGGCTTCGAAGTCGCCGCCGGCGGCGGCCTGCTCGAGCGCGTCGATGATCCTGGGCGTGTCCTCGAGGAAGACCTCGACCAGATGGTTGAGTTCGTTGCCGAGCATGTCGCGCAACTCCTCCAGCACCGTTTCATCGATGACCGGGGGCAGGGCCGCCTGGGCGTTGTCCGGGGGCTGGGTGTGGTCGGGCCGGGGGGACGGCTTCGCATCCACCGCCGCCTTTGCGATTCCGGTGGGGGTGGTCTGCAGCGCGCGCTCGGCTGCCGCAAGGTCCGCCGGGGCGGTCATCGGATCCTCGGCGCGCACGGGCTCTCCTTCGCCTGCCGGCGAGGACAGCGGCTGCCCCGCTTCGATCGGCCGCGCGGTATCCGGCGCGACCGGGGGCGGAAGGCTCGCATTCAAGCGCGCGCGTTCGGGATTCCACCAGCGATGCAGGCAGCGCTCGAGTTCGCTGCGGGTGACCGGTTTGGGCAGGTAGTCGTCCATGCCGGCGTCCAGGCATTTCTGCCGGTCGCCGGCCATGGCGTTGGCGGTCATGGCGATGATCGGCAGGTGGTGCCCGTCGCCGGCTGCCTGTTCGCCCTCGCGCCAGCGGCGGGTGGCGGTATAGCCGTCCATGATCGGCATCTGGCAGTCCATCAGCACGAGGTCGTAACGCGAGGCGGATAGCCGCATGAGGGCCGCCTCGCCATTGCTGGCGGTGTCGCAGGTGATGCCAAGTACCCCGAGCAGCCGCTGCCCGACCATCAGGTTGACCGGGTTGTCCTCCACCAGCAGCACGCGTGCGGACTGGATGGCGGCCTTGGTGCCGGCTTCGATCGGGCGTTCGGTGTCATCGACGGGAGGTCCGGCGGCCGGCTGCTCTGCTGTGGAGGCGCCCTTGGCGCCCGCCAGGGCTGCCCGGAGGTCGTCGTCGGGTGCCTGCCGGCTGAGCACGGTGGCGTTGCGTTGCAGTTCTTCCGGCACGGGCCCCTCCCCATACAGGCACACCAGACGTAGCTCACCATACACATTGTGGCGGCTCAGGTTGCGATGCAGCGCCACGGCCGTACTGCGCATGCCGGCCAGGTCCGCCAGGACGATGGAGTAGGCCCAGGGCTCTCCCTGGCCGGCGGCCGCCCGCAGGCGGTCGAGGGCTTCCTGGGTGGTCTCGACCGAGCTCACGCGATATCCCCAGTTGGGCAGCAGCATCGACAGCCGCAGGCGCAACCGGGCATCCGTGCAGAGCAGCAGCAGGCGGCTGCCGGCGGCGACGTCGGCGCGCTTGATGTCGCCCTGCACCTTGCGCATTGGGATCTCGAACCAGAACGTCGCGCCCTGTCCCGGCTCCGAGTCGACGCCCAGCTTCCCGTCCATCAGGTCGACGATGCGCTTGGAGATCGCCAGCCCCAGGCCGGTGCCGCCGTAGAGGCGGGTGGTGGATGCGTCGGCCTGGCTAAAGGCCTTGAACAGGCCGGCCTGCGCGGCCTTGGTGATGCCGATGCCGGTGTCGCGGACCTCGAAGCGGAGCATGTGCTGCGCCGCCGTCTCGCCGATCCGCTTGACGCTGACCACCACCGATCCGCGCTCGGTGAACTTGACCGCGTTGCTGACCAGGTTGCCGACCACCTGGCGCAGGCGCACGGGATCGCCGCGCACCGACAGGCGCACCGAGGGATGGATCTGCAGGCTCAGGCGCAGGCCCTTGCTGTTGGCCGGCCGCTCCATGAGCTGGATCACGCCTTCGAGCAGCTCGCGCAGGTTGAAGGTCGTGCTCTCGAGCACGAGCTTGTCGGCCTCCAGCTTCGAGTAATCCAGGATGTCGTCGACGATGCGCAGCATCTGCTGCGACGAGGTGTAGGCAGTGCGCACCAGTTCGGCATGGTCCGGCGCCAGCGGCGCGTGCATGAGCAGGTCCAGCATCGGCACGATGCCGTTGAGCGGCGTGCGGATCTCGTGGCTCATCGTGGCCAGGAATTCGCCCTTCGCCATCACTGCCGACTCGGCGGCCTGCTTCGCGTCGCGCAGTTCGGCCTCCAGCTGCGTGTGGCGGTCGATCTCGCGTTGCAACTCGCCGATGGCGGCCTCGCCTTCGCGCGCCCGCTGGTCGGTCTCGGCGATCACGCGCTCGCGCTGGCGCATGGCGAACACCACCCCTGTAATCGCAAAAAGCGCCAACAGCGCCAGCGCCAGTGCGACCGCCTGCCAGGGGCCGTCGAGTCCCAGGACGGCGAGCAGCAACGTCAAGGCGACGCCGGCGGCAGCCCCCAGCGCGAGCCAGCGCAACATCAGGAATGTCGGCCGGGCGCGGCTGACCTCCACTACAGCACCGAATGCTGGAAGTCGAAGTCCAGCCCCTCGGCGACGCGCTGCACCAGGTTGCCCTGGATGTAGTCGACCCCGCTCATCCACAGCGTGGCCGCCGCCTGCGGGTCCTCGACCTGCTGCCCGATCACCTGCAGGCCGTGGCGATGCGCCTGGTCGATGGCCTGGCGCATCTGGTCGCACGTGGCCGTGTCGGACAGCTCGCGCGAATAGCGCGCCGCCAACCGGATGAAGCCCAGCGGCAAGCGGGTCAGGAGCGACTCGGGATCGATGCCTGTCTCGTACTGGCTCAGGCACAACTGCACGCCCTCGGGCACCATGCGCGCGCAGAATTCCTGCAGCGACAGGGTGTGGACCAGGGCTTCGTCCAGCCGCAGGTCGATGACCAGCGTGCCGGGCTCGATCCCCGCCAGCGACAGCGTTTCGATCAACCAGTCCGCATAGCCCTCGCTGGCCAGCGTCCGCGCTGACTGGGTGAGGAACAGGCGGATGCGCTTCTGCTCCTTCTTGCGTTCGCGCAGCATGTCGACCGCGATCTGGACGACGCGCTGGTCGATCTGGTGCAGCTGGTCCGAACCCTCCACCGCCGCCAGGATTTCCGCAGCGGTGTGCAGCTCGCCATCGGCGTCGCGCAAGCGCAACAGCGTCTGGTACTGCGCCTGGTCCCCGCCGGCCACCGCGACCACCGGCTGGAAGGCGAGTTCGAAGCCGTCCTCGGCCAGCGCCTTGCGCACCAGGGCCGCCATCGCGCGGTCGCGCTCGTCGTGGCGCGCATGCGGTGGGGTGTAGCGCGCGATGCCGATCGGCATGGTGCGCGCGTGGCGCAAGGCCTGCTCGGCGGCGGCGAGCGCGCTGCTGGCGTCGTCGAACCCGTCGGCGAGCGCCGCATAGCCGACCAGGGTGCGCAGGCGCAGCGACTGGCCCTCGACTTCGAACACGTGGCGCCCGACGCCGTCGCGGAACTTGCGCGCGCAATCCTCCAGGCCAGCCGCCTCCATGCCGCTGACATGGATGATGAAGGTGTTGTCGTTCAGGCGGGAGACCGCGGCGTTGCCGGCCAGTTCGCCGACGTAACGGCCGGCCTCGGTCAGCAGCGTCTCGACGCCGACGTACCCGACTTCGTCCCTCAATGCGGCGAAGCCTTCGATTTCCAGGAAGAACAGACCGCCTTCGCCCTGGCCGGGGATCGCGGCGTTGAGGCGGTGGAGCATGTGCGGGCGGGTGTACAGGCCGGTGGAGGGGTGGCGCCCATCGCCGGCACGGTGGCGCTGCAGCATGCGCGCGCGCTTGACCCGGCTCTGCACCGCGGCGATCAGGTGCCTCGGCGGCACCGGCTTGGCGAGGAAATCGTCCGCCCCCGCCTCCAGCACCTGGACCCGGCGCTCGGGGTCCGTGTCGCCGGTGAGGAACACGATCGGGACATGGGAGAAGGACGGATGGTTGCGGATCAGGCCGGTCAATTCCGCCCCGTCCATGCCCGGCATGTGCAGGTCCATCAGCACCAGTTCCGGCTTGAACTCCTCGATCGTGGACATGACGTCGGTGGTGGCGAGCACCACGGTGGCTTGCATCCCCGCGCCCATGAGCACGCTTTCGGCGAACAGCGCCTGGCTGACGTCGTCCTCCACGATCATCACGCGGAAAGGCGAGGCCGGGGCATCGGCCTGGCCACGAACGCTGGCGGCCGCCGCCGGGGCTGCGGAATTGTCGGATGACGCGGCTTTCGAGGCGTCCGCGAGCTGTTCAGCCTTGGCGTCAGCCTCGTCGCGCACCTCCAATGGCGGACCGGCGTCCTCGCACCAGCGGCGCCAATACTGGGCCGGTGGGCGCTCGGCCCGGGCCGAGGGACTGGCGGTCTTGGTTTGCGCTCGCACGAATCGGTTCTCCGGGGTGGGACTCATCGTTGGTCCGTCGGGCGGCTTTCGGCACCGACGTGGCCGGGCGGGCGCGACCCGGTCCAGGCCGCCCCAGCCGATCCTGGCGAACACGGCGCAGGCGGGAACGTCGCCCAGATCGATCGCCAGCCGGTGACCCCCGACGTCCCACGAAGCGTACAACGAACCGCTGCGCCAGACGCGGCCACGTGCGTCGCGTGCCGCAAGTTGGGGAGGCGGCTCAGTCCGCGCGGGCGCGTGGTGCGCGACGGAACAGCCGTCGCCACGCCCACCAGATGCCCGTCGCGAGCAACAGGCTGATCGCGACCACCAGCGACAGGGCGAGCCAGGGATGGGCGAATGCCAGCGCCAGCGCCCCCACCACGGCGGCGTCCTCGGTGACCGACGCCGTCCAGTTGCTCAACGGTTCCGGCGACGTGTTGATCAGGGCGCGGGCGCCGGCCTTGAGCATGTGGCTGGCCAGCGCCGCGCCGGCGCCGGTGGCCAGCATCCCGGCACCCAGGTCGCCGTCGGGCGACAGCGTCGCGGCCGCCAGGAAGGCCCCGGCGGGGACGCGTGCCAAGGTCTGCAACATGTCCCACCCGGAGTCCACCCCGGGGATCTTGTCGGCGAAGAACTCCACGCCTGCCAAAACCCCCGAGACGCCGATGACCCATGGGGACGTGGTGATCTCCAGCGCCTGCGGCAGCTCGATCCAGCCCAGGGCGCCCGCGACGCCGACCCCGAACACCGTCAGGTAGACCCGGATGCCGGCCAGCCAGGCCAGCAGGACCCCGAGGGCGAACAGGTGGGCTTCGGTCATGACGCTCTCCAGGTCGGCGCGCGTGACGGGTGACGGCGATCCAGTATAGGAGCGGCCCCGGGTTGACGCGCCCGTGAACGGCTCGCTATACCGTGCGGATGACTGAACCCCCGACCGGGCCCCTGCCCGACGCGCCTGCGGATCCGCGGACCGGGCCCGCGTCCCGGGACGCGGCGAAGACCGCCGTCGACCACGCCGGCGACGTGCACCATCGCGGCCTCTACGCCTTGCTCGCCGTCCTGCTGGCGGCGCTGCTGTTCGGCGGCTGGGGGGTGTGGAAAACGTTCGCGCCGGGCGTCGACGACCCGCAGGGCCTGGTGCGCGAGCAGCAAGCCACCATCGATGCCCTGGAACAGCGCGTCGCCACGCTCGCCCGCTCCGACCAGATCAGCCGGGAGGCCAACAACGACCTGCAGGGAACGCTGGCGGAGCGTGACGAGGAAATCGCCGGGTTGCGGGCCGATGTCGCCTTCTACGAGCGCTTCGTGGGCGCCACGGGCCAGCGTCGCGGCCTGGCCGTGCATGAACTCAAGCTGCAGCCGCAGACCGACCAGGCCTGGCACTTCGTCGCCACGCTCACCCAGAACCTCAATCGTGGCGCGGTGAGCAGCGGACGCCTGACGCTGTCGGTGGAAGGTACCGTGGGAGGTCGTTTGAAACGCCTGTCGTGGAGCGAGCTCCGCCAGCAGCACGACGTGCCCGGCGCGGAGTACTCGTTCAAGTATTTCCAGCAGGTGGAGGGCGACATCGTGTTGCCGCCCGGGTTCCAGCCCGTGCGGGTGCATGTCCGGCTCGCCCCGGCCCGCGGACCGGCGGTCGAGCAGTCCTTTGCGTGGGGTGAAGCGGTGGCGAGCGCCCCGCAATCCGCACCCGACGCTTGAAGCCGGGCGTCCGCCCCCCCATGCTGGTGCCATGGATACCGTCGAAACACCTGCCGTGGCTCCGGACTACCAGGCCCTGGACCGCCCGCTCAACTTCACCGCGGCGGCGGCGGCGAAGGTCCGCGAGCTGATCGCCGAGGAAGGCAACCCCGACCTCAAGCTGCGCGTGTACATCCAGGGCGGTGGATGCTCGGGGTTCCAGTACGGGTTCGAATTCGACCAGCAGCAGGGCGAGGACGACCTGGCGCTGGTCACCGACGGCGTGACCCTGCTGGTCGATCCGCTCAGCCTGCAGTACCTCATGGGGGCGACCGTGGATTACACCGAGAGCCTCCACGGCGCCCAGTTCAGCATCCGCAACCCGAACGCCAAGTCGACCTGCGGCTGCGGCAGCAGCTTCACCGCCTAGGCAGCGACGGCGCGACCGCGCCGAAGGCCACGTACCCGCGCACCCGGACATGCCTCGCGGAAACGCCCGACGGGGATAATGGCGGTCCGAGCCGCCGCCGGAACACGCCATGCCCGCCACTTCCTTCGCCTTCCTTGCCGGTGCGCTCGACCGGGCCGAGCACCTGCGCGACGATCCGGCCGCGCTCGCCGCCTTGTGGGCCGCCGGTCGCGTGCTCCAGCTCGATGCCGAGGGCCGCGCGCTGGCGGGCGAAGATGGTGCGTTGCGCGCCGTACCGGGCAGCACGCTTGCAGAGCGTGCCGGCGAGGCGGTGTTCCTGGGGATGCGCGACGGTCAGGGCTGGTTCGCGGTGGCCTCGGCGGCCGGGAGCGACCACGATGCGTGGGTCGACTTGCGCACCGCCGCGGCGAACTGGCCCGCGGCGGACGCGACGGCCTTCGCACAGGCCCGCGCCGTGCTGCACTGGCGGGCGCGCCACCGCCATTGCGGGGCCTGCGGTGGACGGCTCGCGTTCTCGCGGTCCGGTTGGCTGGGGCATTGCGCAGCCTGCGACATCGAACACTACCCGCGCACCGACCCGGCGGTGATCGTCGCGGTGTCCGATGGCGAGCGGCTGTTGCTGGGCCGCCAGGCCTCCTGGCCGGCGCGTCGCTATTCGGTGCTGGCCGGGTTCGTCGAGCCGGGCGAGTCGCTGGAGCAGACCGTGGTGCGCGAGGTGTTCGAAGAGAGCGGCGTGCGCGTGCATGCCTGCCGCTACCTGGCGTCGCAGCCGTGGCCGTTTCCGTCGTCGCTGATGCTCGGGTTCACCGCCGATGCGCAGGGCGACGAACCGGTGGTGGGGGACGAACTCGACGATGCACGCTGGTTCACGCGGACGCAGGTCGACGCCGCGTTGCGCGGCGCGTCCGGTGCCGATGGCATCGAGCTGTCGCCGGCGCTGTCGATCTCGCGCTGGCTGATCGAGCGCTGGCACGCCGGCGGATGACACGCGTGGCAGTGGCCGCCGACACCGGCGCCGCCACCGCCGCCATCGGCGCGCGATAGAATCCGGGCATGTTCGCCACCTTGCTCGCCGTGCTCGTCGCGCTGGTCCTTGGCCACCTTGCGCATTCGCTCGCCGTCGCCGTTCGCAACTACGCATGGTTCGATGGCTGGCTCGCCTGGCTCGACGCGAAGTTCCCCGAGGACGGCTTCTGGCGCGGTCGCTACGGCATCGTCCTGGCCCTGCTGCCGCCGCTGCTGGCAGTGGGCCTGTTCCAGGCCGCGCTGGACGGCCCCATGTACGGTTTGCCGGCCCTGCTGTTCGGGGTCGCCGCGCTGTTCTATGCCTGGGGGCCGCGCGACCTGGACCACGACGTGGAAGCGATCGTCGACGCGCCGGACGACGGGAGTCGACGCGCTGCCGCCGCCAGGCTCTGGCCCTCGGCGCGGCAAGTGCCCAATGTCGACGGCCCGGCCGCCGTCGAGGCGGTGTTCAACAACGCGCTGCGCCGGTGGTTCGGCGTCTTGTTCTGGTTCCTGTTGCTGGGCCCCTTCGGCGCCCTGCTGTACCGCCTCGCCGCGATCGCGGCGGAGGAGGCCGCGCCGCGCCTGCCCGCCGGCACGGCCGAGGGGGCGCGCACGCTGCTGGTCGCGCTCGACTGGCCGGTGGCGCAGCTGATGACGCTGTCGATGGCCCTGGTCGGCAACTTCGACGTCGTCGCCAGCGCCTGGAAACGCAATGGCGGCGATGCGTTCGCGCTGGACACCGGCTTCCTGGCGGCGGCCGGCCGTGCCAGCGTGCGGAGCGAGATCGCCGACGAAGCCGAGGAGTACACGGAATCGGGCGTCCCCGCATCGAGCGCCTTGCTCGCGGAGCTCGGCCCGCTGCCGGAGCTGCGCGACGCCATGAGCCTGGTCTGGCGCATCCTGCTGGTCTGGCTGGCCGTACTGGCGCTGTTCGTGGTCGCGGGCTGGGTGAGCTGAGGCGGCTTGCGCGGCACTGCCGCGTGGCCGCGACGCGCCAAGTCCCACGCTAGGCCGCGTCCCCGCGCAGCTGGCGCACTTGCCGCTCCAGTCCCTCCGCCGTCGCCGCGCGACCTTCGACCGGTGCCCCGGCCACGACCTCGACGTGCGCACGGAAGCGCCGCGGCACGCGCATGCGACCCATCCGGGAATCGTTGTGGCTCCACATGCTGTGCCACATGCCCTTGAGCGCCATCGGCACCACGGGCACCGGGCGGCCGGCATCGCTGGCGCGTCGGAGGATGCGTTCCACGCCGGACTTGAACGCGGCGATCTCGCCGTCGCGGGTGAGCTTGCCCTCGGGGAAGATGCCGACGATCTCGCCGGCTTCCAGCGCCGCGTCCACCGCATCGAACGCACGCTTCATCAGCGCCGGGTCCTCGCGCGCCCCGGCGATCGGGATCGCCTTGGCGGTCCGGAAGATCCAGCGCATGACCGGGATGTTGAAGATCCTGTGGTACATCACGAAGCGCACGGGCCGCGGGATGGTCGCGGCCAGGATCAAGGCGTCCATGTAGCTGACGTGGTTGCACACGATCAGCGCCGGGCCTTCGTCGGGCACGTGCCGCTCCACGCCATGCACGCGCAGCCGGTATAGCGTGCGCACCAGCAGCCAGCTGAGGAAGCGCATCGCGAATTCCGGCACGATCGTGAAGATGTACAGCGCCACGGCGATGCTGGCGATGGACAAGGCGAGGAACAGCTGCGGGATCGACCAGTCCAGGAGCTGCTGCAGAGCCACGCCCCCCACCGCCGCCAGCACGATGAACACCGCGTTCTGGATGTTCATCCCGGCGATCGCGCGGCTCAGCTCGCCCCTCGGCACGCGGCTCTGGATCAACGCGAACAGCGGCACCACGAAGAAGCCGGAGAACAGCCCGATCCCGGCCAGGTCGCCCACGATCCGCCACGCCCCCGGCTGGGAGATGAAGCCGCGCACGTCCAGGCCCGTGCCCGGGATCGCCGGGGCCAGCGCCAGGTGTGCGATGCAGGCGCTCATGCCGAAGGCACCCATCGGCACCAGGCCGATCTCCACCGTGCGTGCCGACAGCTTCTCGCACAGCAGCGAGCCGACGCCCACGCCGACCGAGAACACCGCCAGCGCGAAGACGTACAGCGTCGGCGTCCCGCCCAGGTGCGTTTCCGCGTACACCGGCAGGTTGCCCGTGAGCAGGGTGCCGGTGAACCAGAACCAGCTCACGCCGAGCACGCTGTTGCGCACCGCCAGCTGCTTGCGCGTCAGCCGCCACACCTTGAGCGATTCGGGGATCGGGTTCCAGGCGATGCGCAGCCCGGGCGCGGCCGCCGGCACCGGCGGGATCATCCGGCTCACCACGTTGCCCAGGATCGCCAGTCCGATCACCGCCAGCCCCGCCACCAGCGCGCCCTGGTCGCCGGCCAGCGCTAAGATCAGGCCGCCGAACAGCATGCCCAGCAGGATCGCGATGCTGGTGCCCATCTCCACCAGGCCGTTGCCGCCCGTAAGCTCCTCGGGCCGCAGCACGTTGGGCAGGATGGAATACTTCACCGGCCCGAACAGCGTGCTCTGCAGGCCGGTGGCGAACAGCGCCACCAGCAGGACCGGCATCGAGCCCAGCAGGAAGCCCGCCGCCGCCAGCGTCATGATCCCGATCTCCATCGCCGTGGTGATGCGGATCAGCCGCGCCTTCTCCAGCTTCTCGGCGATCTGCCCGGCGGTGGCCGAAAACAGGAAATAGGGCAGGATGAAGATCGCCGGGGCCAGCTGCGTGTAGATGCCGCGCGTCGCGCCATCCATCGCCCCGGCCGCGACCATGACCGCCAGCAGGCCGATGATGGCCTGCCGGAACACGTTGTCGTTGAACGCCCCCAGCGCCTGCACCACGAAATAGGGCGCGAAGCGCCGCTGCCGGAGCAGCTGGAACTGGTTGTGGGTCTGCGGCGCGTCGGCGACCGCGGTCGCACCCGCGACGGCGCCACGCGCCTGCACCTGCCGTGGCCCGCCTGGCGCTGGCTGCGACGCGTCTTGCGATTCCTGCCACGGTCCTTGCGCCATGCCCGCCTCCCACGGTGACCGATGCAGTCTAGCGGGCGCGGATGCGCGCTTGCTTGCGTGACCACCTCACCTCGGTGGTCATGCGCAGCCCCTTCGCGCGCTGCGCGAGGCCGAGTCCTGGAAGACGTGGCGTTTGGGCGCCTCTGGACTCCAGACATGCACGACCAACATCGCCCATGGGTCGGCGGAGCATCGGGGCGGCGTGTGACCGGAACCTTCGGGGCCAACAGGGCGAACGCGGTGCCTCGTCAGCGCACGGGACGGGAGGCGTCGCCTTGCTCCCGCTGCACGGCCCGCCAACCGATGTCGTGGCGGTGGAACTCGCCGGGCCAGGAGATGCCGGCGATCTCGGCGTAGGCCTTGCGCTGGGCGTCGGCGACGGTCTCGCCGAGCGCGCAGACGCACAGCACCCGGCCGCCGCTGGTGACGGCATGCTCGCCTTCGATGCGCGTGCCGGCGTGGAAGACCTTGGTGTCGGCGACGTCGGGCGCGTCCCAGGTGTTGATGGTGTCGCCGGTGCGCGGGGTGCCGGGATAGCCTTCCGCCGCCATGACCACGCCCAGCGACGGACGCGGGTCCCATTGCGCCTGCGCGCCTTGCAGCCGGCCGTCGACGGCGGCGTCGAGCAGTTCAAGCAGGTCCGACTGCAGCCGCAGCAATACGGGCTGCGTTTCCGGATCGCCGAAGCGGACGTTGAATTCGATCACCTTGGGCGCGCCGGAGGCGTCGATCATCAGTCCGGCGTAGAGGAAGCCGGTGAACGGGACGCCGTCGGCGGCCATGCCGCGCACGGTGGGTTCGACGACCTCGCGCAGGATGCGGGCATGCACCTCGGGCGTGACCACCGGCGCCGGCGAATAGGCACCCATGCCGCCGGTATTGGGCCCGGTGTCGCCATCGCCGACGCGCTTGTGGTCCTGCGAGGTCGCCATCGGCAGCGCGGCGTGGCCGTCGACGATGCTGATGAAGCTGGCTTCCTCGCCGTCGAGGAACTCCTCGATCACCACCCGCGCACCGGCCTGGCCGAAGGCGTTGCCGGCGAGCATGTCGCGTACCGCGGCTTCGGCTTCCTCCAGCGTCGTCGCCACGATCACGCCCTTGCCGGCGGCCAGGCCATCGGCCTTGACCACGATCGGTGCGCCCATGTCGCGGACGTGGGCCAGCGCCGCGTCGAGGTCGTCGTGCACCGCGTAATGCGCCGTCGGGATGCCGTGGCGGGCGAGGAAGTCCTTGGCGAACGCCTTGCTGCCCTCCAGCTGCGCCGCCGCCGCGCTCGGTCCGAAGATGCGCAGCTGTTCGGCGCGGAACCGGTCGACGATGCCGGCCACCAGCGGGGCTTCGGGGCCGACCACGGTCAGCTCGACGCCTTCGTCGCGCACCAGCCCGAGCAAGCCGTCGATGTCGGTCGCGGCGACATCGACGTTGCGGCATTTGTCTTCCCGCGCGGTGCCGGCATTGCCCGGTGCGACCAGCACCGCGTCGACGCGTGGGGATTGCGCGAGTTTCCACGCCAGTGCGTGTTCGCGCCCGCCGGCGCCGATGACCAGGACTTTCAAGGTGGTGGCTCCCTTCGTTGCCTCGTCGCGGATTCTAGCCGTCGTCGCGCAAGCCGCCCGCGACCGGCGCCGCGCCGCTGCGACCGCGTCGGTGGCGCCAGGCGCGCAAGGTCACGATGGCCAGGGTGACCACGGTGAGCGGCACCACGAAGGCCATCATCGCCAGGCTGTACATCGGCAGCGCGGCGTTGTGCGTGCTGTCGAGCCACAGATAGGCGGTGTAGGCGATGTAATAACCGAGGAACAGCGCGCCTTCCCAGCGCGCGATCTCGTGTCCGGTGAAGAAGATCGGCAGGCAGGCCAGCGCCACCGCGGTCATGACCGGCAGGTCGAAGCCGAGCACGCCGCCGCCGACCGCGATGCCGCCCGGCGCGATCGCGGCCGTGGCGCCCAGCACCAGCAGCAGGTTGAAGATGCAGCTGCCGACGATGTTGCCCACCGCCAGGTCGCGTTGGCCGCGCATCGCGGCGAGGATCGAGGTCGCCAGTTCCGGCAGCGAGGTGCCGACGGCGACCACGGTCAGGCCGATCACCAGTTCGCTCATGCCGAACAGTCCGGCCACGGCGACCGCGCCTTCCACCAGCCAGCGTGCGCCCAGCACCAGCGCCGCCAGTCCGCTGAGCAGCAACCCGATGTCACGCCCCCAGCGCACCGGCGTGGTCTCGACCTCGGGGGCCACGGCATCGTCCGGCTTGCGCTTCCCCATCCACACCAGCAGCACCGAATAGCCGACTCCCCCCGCGAGCAGCAGCAGGCCGTCGCCGCGCCCGAGCCGGCCGTCGGCCGCGAGCGCGAACGCCAGAAGCGACACCCCGACCATGATCGGCACGTCCAGCCGCACCATCTGGCGCGACACGACCAGCGGTGCCGCCAGCGCGGTCGCGCCGAGGATCAGTAGGACATTGGCGATGTTGCTGCCGATCACGTTGCCCAGCGCGAGGTCGGGGACACCGGTGAGCGCGGCGCCGAGGCTGGCGGCGAATTCGGGCGCGCTGGTGCCGTAGGCGACCACCGTGAGGCCGATCACCAGCGGAGAGAGCCCGGTCGCGCCCGCCAGGCGCACCGCGGCGCGGACCAGCGCCTCCGCGCCCGCGACCAGCAGGACGAATCCCGCCAGCAGGAGCAGCACGGTCATGCCCGGCATGCGCGCTGGCGGTCAGTGGCGGAAATGGCGCACACCGGTGAAGACCATCGCCAGGCCGTGTTCGTCGGCCGCGGCGATGACTTCCTTGTCGCGCATCGAGCCGCCGGGCTGGATCACCGCGGCGATGCCGGCCGCCGCGGCGGCGTCGATGCCGTCGCGGAACGGGAAGAATGCATCGGAGGCCATCACCGAACCGGGGACGACGAGCCCGGCTTCTTCGGCCTTGAGCCCCGCGATCCTGGCGCTGACCACGCGGCTCATCTGTCCGGCGCCGATGCCGACGGTGCGCTGGTCGCGGGCGTAGACGATGGCGTTCGACTTGACGTACTTGGCCACTTTCCAGGCGAACAGCAGGTCGTCGAGTTCGGCGTCGGTCGGCGAGCGACGGCTGGCGACCTTCAGTTCGTCGCGGCCGACGACGCGGTTATCCGCGCTCTGCATCAGCAGTCCGCTGCCGACGCGCTTGACGTCGACCAGGTTGGCGCCGTCGCCGTGGGGAATCTTCAGCACGCGTACGTTGCCCTTCTTGCGGCAGGCGTCAAGTGCATCGTCGGCGTATCCGGGGGCGATCAGCACCTCGACGAACTGGCGTTCGAGGATCGCTTTGGCGGTGGCGCCGTCGAGCGTGGTGTTGAAGGCCAGGATGCCGCCGAAGGCCGAGGTCGGATCGGTGGCGTACGCCGATTCGTAGGCGTCGCCGCAGCCGGTGCCGACGGCCACGCCGCAGGGGTTGGCATGCTTGACGATGACGCAGGCCGGCGCGTCGAACTGGCGCACGCACTCCCACGCCGCGTCGGCGTCGGCGAGGTTGTTGAACGACAGGGCCTTGCCCTGCAACTGCTCGAAGGTCGCCAGGGTGCCAGGGACCGGGTGCAGGTCGCGATAGAAGGCGCCGGCCTGGTGCGGGTTCTCGCCGTAGCGCAGGTCCATGACCTTGATGAAGCTGCCGTTGGCCTGTTCGGGAAACTGCGCGCGGCTGCCGTCGGGTTGCAAGGCGGACAAGGTGTCGCTGATGCAGGCGTCGTATTGCGCGACGCGGTTGAACGCGGCAACCGACAGCGCGAAGCGGGTCTTGGCCGACAGCGCGCCATCGTTGGCGTCCAGCTCGGCGACCAGGTCGGCGTACTGCGCCGGATCGGTGGCGACCGCGACATGGGCGAAGTTCTTGGCCGCCGCCCGCAGCATGGCCGGTCCGCCGATGTCGATGTTCTCGATCAGCGCATCCAGACCCGCGTCGACGTCCGCGGCGACGCGCTCGAAGGGGTACAGGTTGAGCACCAGCAGGTCGATCGCCGCGATGCCGTGCTCGGCCATGACGGCGTCGTCGGTGCCGCGGCGCCCGAGCAGCCCGCCATGGATGTTCGGGTGCAGGGTCTTGACCCGGCCATCCATGATTTCCGGGAACCCGGTGACGTCGGCCACGTCGCGCACCGGCAGGCCGGCGGCGCGCAGCGCGCTGGCGGTCCCGCCCGTGGACAGGAGCTCCACGCCGTGCGCGTGGAGGGCGCGGGCCAGGTCGACCAGGCCGGTCTTGTCGGATACCGACAGCAGCGCGCGGCGGAGCGCCACTGAGGCGCCGGAGGAAGGATCGTCAGTCATGCGGGGCGCGTGCGGCGAGGGAGGCGCGAATTATAAGCGTGGCCGGCGCCCGGCCCTGCACGGATGGCATCCGGGGCGGACGTCGCCCGGCATGCGTCGGGACCGGTTTGAAGGCGCGCGGCGGGAAGCGCGGCGCGAAGGCTGCGCCACTCAGCCGATGCCGTAGTCGCGCAGCTTGCGGCGCAGCGTGGCACGGTGGATGCCGAGCATGCCGGCGGCGCGGCTCTGGTTGCCGTCGCAATGGTTCAGCACTTCGACGAACAACGGGATTTCCAGCTCGCGCAGCGCGATCTCGTAGAGATTGGTGGCACCCGAACCGTTGAGGTCGCCGATGTAGCGACGCACCGATGTCGCGACGTGCTCGCGCAAAGGCGTGCGCGGCGGAGTGCGTGCGGCAGGGTCGGTGCGTTCGACGGCGTTCAATCTGCTGTCCGTGCTGCGGGCTTGATGCGTAAAGGGAAGTCGCCACCGCGGCCCGCATCGGGACGCGCATGCGTCGCCATCGAAGCCGCCGGGGGAGGTGAGTCTAGCGCGCGCGCCCGGCGCGCGCCAGAAAAAGCTGCCTGCACGGGCGTCCGCTCAGCGGAAATCGAACGCGAACGCCACGCTGCGCGGCGCGGGTTCGATCACGTCGAGGCGAAGTGTCGTTTCCTGTCCGCTGCCGATCGTTTCCTGCGTTGGCTTGTCGCCGTGGTACTGCGCGGCGGCGAACGCACGCCGGCCGACCACGTTGCCTTCGATGTCCGACAGCGTCAGCACCACTTCGGGCCAGGGTTGCGCCCAGTGGGCGGTGTTGCGGAAGCTCGCCGTGACACGGAGCACGCCTGGCCGCCGTGGATGCGGACGGACGTCGCGTTCCAGCAGCACGAAGGCGGCCGGCTCGCGCCACGCGGGAACCTCGCAGCCGAGCAGTCCGCACAATCGAACCACCAGCGGCCGCCAGCGCGCATCGGCCGCGAGGCGCTGCCGGTCGGCCAGTGTCCATTGCAGGCCCAGCAGCAGGGCGAGTCCGGCGATCAACGCAGGGTGTTGCCAGCGCCGGCGTCCTCCGCCGGCCGCGGACGGGGCGCGCGCAAGGGCGAATCCGGGCGCTCGCCCGCTAGGCTGCGCGCTTGGCACGGGCGGGCACTCCGCGGCCGTACCGGATGACGGCACGGCACTCCCCTCGGCCATTTCCTGCGGTTCGGGACGATCCTCGTGGCCATCGTCGCCAGTGGAGTCCTCGGCAGCATCGATGCCCGCCGCGGTGCGGGCATCGGCCTCGGTGCCGGTCGCGGACTCGGTGTCCCGCGTCGGGGGATTCCCGCCTTCGGCCTGCGTCATGCCGTCGGGCGCCAAGGGGCTGGCGGTGGCCGCGGCGGGTGCATCCACAGCTTTCTGGCGGCCCGGGCCGGCGGCGCGCTTGCCACTGGCCACCCGGGCGCGCGCTGGGGGCGGGTCGTCGGGCCCGGAGCGCGCGCGCTTCCTGCGCGCCGGGGCCTTCCCGGCCGGGGACGCAGGCGCGGCATCGTCCTCCTCCGGGCGGTCCGGCGCGATGGGAGTGTCGTGCCCGCCATCCGCTTCCGCACCTTGGGCGGTGTCGGCGTCGGTGCGTGCCGCCGGCCCGAGGATGGGTTCCCCGCAACGCGGGCAGCGATCCGGCGGCTCTCCGGTCGCCGGATCGGTAGCCACCAGCGTCTGGCAATGCGGGCAGTGGACGAACATGGTGCTATTCAAGCATGGTCCCGGCGCGTGCCGGCGCGGCGGCCCGGGATTGCGAACCGCGTCCCACTACACCGAGTTCGAACCGCAGCCGTGTCAGTTGGGCGCTCTGCGCACGCCGTCGATGCGCACCCAGTCGCCGTCGATCTCGACCTGCAGTGCGTCGAACCATGCGGCGTAACGCTGCACCAGTGGCGCTTGTTGTCCGTCGAGGATGCCCGACAGCGCGATCCTGCCCCCGGGCGCGACGCGCGCCGCCAGGGTGTCGGCCAGGGCCTCGAGCGCGGAAGCGAGGATGTTGGCGACGACGACCGGGTATTGGCGAACCGGTGCGTCGTCCGGGAGGTGGACGGAGAGGGCTTCGTCGACGCCATTGCGCTGCGCGTTGTCGCGGGTCGCGAGCAGCGCCTGCGGATCGTTGTCCACCCCCGTCGCCGACGCCGCGCCCAGCTTGAGCGCGGCCAGGGCGAGGATGCCGCTGCCGCAGCCGAAGTCGAGCACGTCGCGATCCTGCAGGCGGCCGTCCGCGGCCAGCGTGTCCAGCCAGCGCAGGCACAGCGCCGTGGTCGGGTGCGTGCCGGAGCCGAAGGCCAGGCCGGGGTCGAGGCGGACGACGGCGGCAAGGTCGCTGCACGCCTCCACGGGCAGATCGCGGTTCCACGGCACGATCCAGGTCCGCTCGCCGAAGCGCAACGGCACGTACTGGTCCATCCACGCCCGCTCCCAGTCCTGGTCCTCGACGTTGCGGAAGCTCGCCCGCGTCCAGTCCAGGCCGGGATCGAAGGCTTCCAACGCGGCGAGCAGCAGCAGCGCGTCGGTGTCGTGCGGGAACAGCGCACTCAGGGACAGGGTCGGCCACAACGGCGTCTCGCCGACGCCGGGCTCCAGGATCGCGTGCTCGTTGTCGGTGTCGGCCTCGGCGTCGAGCATCGTGACCGCCAGCGCGCCCACGTCCTCCAGCGCGCGCTCGGCGCGGGGCTGCTCGGATTCGCGGCAGGGGAGGGTGAGTTCGAGGAAGGGCATCTCAGTAGATCGCGGTCGCTATGCTTCCAAGGGCGTCTTTTCGCCAGGCGTTCTGGCGCGTTGCCACTGTCTCTCGCGGGGCACGGATGCCGCCCACTTTCGACGCGTCAGATGCCGGTCACACGATGGACAGCGACTTCTCCTTCCGCTCCGCCAGCCGCTTCTCCAGGTAATGGATGTTCTGGCCGCCGGCCTGGAAGCCGCGGTCGGTGAGGATGCGTTGCTGCAGCGGGACGTTGGTCTTGATGCCGTCGACGACCATTTCGCTCAGCGCCACGCGCATGCGGGCCACGGCCTGTTCGCGATCCATGCCGTGGACAATGAGCTTGCCGATCATCGAGTCGTAGTTGGCCGGCACGCGGTAGCCCTCGTAGATGTGGCTGTCCACGCGCACGCCGGGGCCGCCGGGAACGTGGAAGTGCTCGATCAGTCCGGGCGAGGGCATGAAGGTGTCCGGGTCCTCGGCGTTGATGCGGCACTCGATGGCGTGGCCGGTCAGCACCACGTCGTCCTGGGTGAACGACAGCTTGTTGCCGGCGGCGATCATCAGCTGCTCGCGCACCAGGTCGATGCCGGTGACCATTTCGGTGACCGGGTGCTCGACCTGGATGCGGGTGTTCATCTCGATGAAGTAGAAACGGCCGTCCTCGAACAGGAACTCGAAGGTGCCCGCGCCGCGGTAGCCGATGCGCAGGCAGGCCTCGACGCAGACCTGGCCGATCTCGGCGCGCAGCTCCGGCGTGATGCCGGGCGCGGGCGCCTCCTCGACGACCTTCTGGTGGCGGCGTTGCATCGAACAGTCGCGCTCGCCCAGGTGCACGGCGTTGCCCTGGCCGTCGGCGATCACCTGGATCTCGACGTGGCGCGGGTTCTCGAGGAATTTCTCCATGTACAGCATGTCGTTGCCGAACGCGGCCTGCGCTTCCTGCCGCGTGGTGGAGATGGCGTTGGCCAGCGCGGCCTCGGTATGCACCACGCGCATGCCGCGACCGCCGCCACCGCCGGCGGCCTTGACGATCACCGGGTAGCCGATGTCGCGGGCGATCTTCTGGTTCTGCTCGGTGTCGTCGCCCAGCGGGCCGTCGCTGCCGGGGACGCACGGCACTCCGGCCTCCTTCATGGCCCGGATGGCCTCGACCTTGTCGCCCATCATGCGGATGGTCTCGGCCCTCGGCCCGATGAACACGAACCCGGACTGCTCGACCCGCTCGGCGAAGTCCGCGTTCTCGCTCAGGAACCCGTAGCCGGGATGGATGGCCTGCGCGTCGGTGACCTCGGCCGCGGCGATGATGCTGGCCATGTCCAGGTAGCTCTGCTTGGACGGCGCCGGGCCGATGCACACCGACTCGTCGGCCATGGCCACGTGCTTGAGGTTGCGGTCCACGGTGGAGTGCACGGCGACGGTGCGGATGCCCAGCGCGTGGCAGGCACGCAGGATGCGCAGCGCGATCTCGCCGCGGTTGGCGATGACGACCTTGTCGAGCATGCCGGCCGCCTCAGCCGATCACGAACAGCGGCTGGTCGAATTCGACCGGTTGCCCGCTCTCGCCCAGGATGCTCTTGACCGTGCCGGACACGTCGGCCTCGATCGGATTGAACATCTTCATCGCCTCGATGATGCCAAGCGTCTCGCCGGCCTTGACCGACTGGCCGACGGTGACGAAGGGCGGTTTGTCCGGCGCGGGCGAGGTGTAGAACGTGCCGACCATCGGCGAGCGCACCACGTGCCCGTCGGGCAGGGGCTGCCCGGAGCCGGCATCGCCGTCGCCGTGCGAGGCGCGGGGGCTGCCGCCGGTCGCGGCATCGACGGGCGACTGCATCGGCATCGGCTGCGGTGCCGGGGCATGCATCGCGGGCGCGGCGTGCACCACGTGGCCGCCGGCGGGCGTGCGTGCCAGGCGCACTGACTCCTCGCCTTCCTTGATCTCGATCTCGGAGAGGTTGGACTCCTCCAGCAGGTCGATCAGCTTCTTGATTTTTCTCAGGTCCATGGGGGCCTCGGTTGGTGTCGTCGGCATCCGTGGCCGGATGCGCGCTCGGTCAAGGAAAACAGGTCAGGGGTCGCGCCGGTCCAGGCGCTGCATGGCCGCGGCCAGCGCCAGCCCGTAGGACAGCGGACCGAAACCGGAGACCACGCCCACGGCGAGGTCGCTGAAATAACTGGTGGCGCGGAAGGGCTCGCGCGCATGCGGGTTGGACAGGTGGACTTCGATGAAGGGGATCGCGACGGCGGCCAGCGCATCGCGCAGCGCCACCGAGGTGTGGGTGAACCCGGCCGGGTTGACCAGCAGGAACGCGATGCCTTCCTCGCGACTGGCGTGGACGCGCTCGACCAGGGCGTGTTCGGCATTGGACTGGAAGGAGGCGAGGGCATGGCCCGCCGCCTCGGCCCGCGCGGACAGGTCGGCGTCGATCTCCGCCAGGGTGGCCCGGCCGTAGACGTCGGGCTCGCGGCTGCCAAGCAGGTTGAGGTTGGGCCCGTGAAGGACCAGCAGCTTCGCCATGCGCGAGGGAGGCCGGGAACAGGGCGGCCAGTTTGCTGGAAAGTGCAGATACTGTCCAGATCGACGAAGTTTCGCCGAATTCCGCCGTTTTAATCGGTTGTTTGAGTGTTGGCTCTAACCAGGCCGGCCGGCGTCAGGGCTGGACCCAGGCGTCGATTTCGCCGGCCTCGAACGGCCCGATCTGCTGCTTCAGCAACCGGCCCTCGGCCGAGATCAGCACCGAATAGGGCAGCACGCCGCGGCGGTTGCCGAGCTGCACACCGGCATCGCCGGGGCCCGGGGCGTCCACGGCAATGGGGTAGCTCACCGGCACCCGCGCCAGGAAGGCGCGCACGGCGTCCTCTTCATCCAGCGCGATACCGACCACTTGCACGCCGTTGTCGCCTTGTTCGACGGAGAAGCGTTGCAGCTCCGGCATTTCGGCAATGCAGGGCCCGCACCAGCTGGCCCACACGTTCACCAGCAGGGGGCGGCCGGTGAAGTCGGCCGGGAGCACCACGCGGCCGCCGTCCAGGAGGCGGACGGGGATCGCCGGCACGGGTTGCCCCCGGGTGGCGACGGCCAGCCCGCCGGGGGGTGCCGGCGTGACCAGGTCGATGGCCGATTGCACCACGTGTTGGCCCCATTCGGTCCGCAGCAACGGCCCCGGGCCGTGGATGGCGAAGCCGGCGACCACGCCCAGCGTCGCGGCCACGAAGGCGACCAGCAGGACCTTGCCGCTGCCCCGCATCAGGGCGCGGTGCCGGCACGACGGACGCGCGCGACGAAGGGTTCGGCCTTCTCGAAGCCGAACAGTCGCAGCTCCCGGCGCTCGCGGCCATCGGCATAGAACAGGGTGGCCGGCGGCCCGATGATGCCAAGCCGCTTCATCAGCGCCTGGTCCACGGCGTCGTTGGCGGTAACGTCGGCCTTGAGCAGGACGAAGTCGGCCAGCGCGGCGTGCACTTCGGGCCGGGTGAAGGTGTATTTCTCCATTTCCTTGCAGGCCACGCACCAGTCCGCGTAGAAGTCGAACAGCAGCGGCTTGCCGGCCGACCGCGCCGCGGCGACCTCGCGATCGAGGTCGGCCAGCGACTTGATGGTGCGGAAGGGGAGCTCGCGGTTTTCCCCTTGGCCGAAGGCACCCGCCAGCGGCTGCAGCGGGTCGCGTCCGCCGGCCATCGCCCCCAGCAGTTCGGCAGCGCCGACCACGGCCAGCACCAGCCCGGCGAATCGTGCCAGCCAGCGCGCGCGGTCGCCCTGCGCACGAGACAGCGCCGAGAAGGACGCCGCCGCCGCGGCCAGCGCCAACAGGCCGTACAGCGCCAGCGTCGCGGGGCCCGGCAGGATGCGCGACAGCATCCACACCGCCAGGCCCAGGAACACGAATCCGAACACGCGTTGCGCCGCGGTCATCCACGGGCCGCTGGTCGGCATGCCGCGGCCGGCCGCGACGCCGAAGGCCAGCAACGGCACGCCCATGCCCATGCCGAGCAGGAACAGCGCCGCGCCGCCGAATACGGGGTCCTGGCTCTGGCCGATGTACAGCACCGCCGCGGCCAGCGGCGGCGCGACGCAGGGCCCGACGATCAGCGCCGACAGCGCGCCCATCGCCGCGACGCCGGCCAGCGAACCGCCCCGCTGGCGCTCGGTCACCGCGCCAAGGCGCGCGCGCAGGGCCTGCGGAAGTTGCAGCTCGTACAAGCCGAACGACGACAGCGCCAGCGCCACGAACAGGCCCGCGAACAGCACGATGATCCACGGCGTCTGGAACGCCACCTGCAGGTTGGCGCCCAGCAGCGCCGCGACCACGCCCGCGACGGTGAACACCAGCGCGTTGGCCAGCACGTAGACGAACGACAGCAGCAGCGCGCGCCCGGTGCCCAGCCGCGTGCCGGCGCCGGCGATCAGCCCGGACAGGATCGGGATCATCGGCAGCACGCAGGGCGTGAAGGCCAGCAGCAGGCCGGCACCGAAGAAACCCAGCAGCGCCCACCAGCGTCCCGGACCGGACAGGGATGCGGCCAGGCGGCTGTCGTCGGCGAGGCCTGCGCTGGCGTCCCCGGCGGCAGGCGTGGAAGCATCGCTGTCCTCCCCGGCGGGCCCGGGTCCGGCGTCGATGGATGCGCCTGGCGCGTCGTCGGCGGGCGTGGTTCCCGCCAAGCCTTCCGGCGTCCCGGCCAGCGGGATCCCGGTGCCTTGGCCGGCAGCCGGCGTCGGCGCGGACGTCGTCGCGTCCATCCCCGCGGCATCGGCGCCGGCGGTACCGACGGCGGCCGCCGGCAGCGCGATGCGCACGGTGCGGGTCATCGGCGGGTAGCAAATGCCGTCGTCCTGGCAGCCTTGGAAGGTGGCCGTGAGCACCACGGTCCGCGCTTGACCGGTGGCGCGGCGCAGCGGCACGGGCACGTCGACCTGGTCGAAATACACCACGACGTTGCCGAAGTGCTCGTCGTAGTGCTGTTCGCCCCGCGGCCAGCGCGGCTTGGCGAGGGCGATGCCGGGTTGGTCCAGCTTCAGCGCCGTCCGGTCGCGGTACAGGTAATAACCGCGCGCCGGCGTGAACCGCAGCAGCAAGGTGTTGCCGTCGCCGGCGATGGCTTCGAACCCGAAGGCCTGTTCCGGCGGAAGTGGCAGGGGGTCGGTGGCACCGGCGATCCGCGCCCCCGGAAGCGGCGACGCCGATGGCGTCGCGAGCGACCGCCCCAGCGCGGCGAAGCCGGCATCGGCGCGCGGCGCCGCGCCCGCGCCGGCGGCAGCGGCCGGGAGGTCCACTTGCACGGTGCGCACCTGGGGCGGATAGCACACCCCGACATCGGCGCAGCCCTGGTACTTGATCCGCAGCTGGACCCGGCGCGCGCCGGCGGCGGCCTCGCCGGGCAGCACCGCGCGCAGCTGCCCGCGGTAGGTCTCGACATCGCCGAAGAATTCGTCGGTGTAGCGCTTGCCGGTTGGCAGTTGCAGCGTCCCGGCGTCGAATCCGCCGCCGACCACCTCGACCGCCGTGCGGTGCCGGTAGAGGTAGTAGCCCTCGGCGATCGTAAAGGCCACGACGATGCGGTCGCGGGCCGAGGACTCGGCCCGCAGCACGAAGGCCTGGTCGACCGGCAGCAGCTCGTCCTCGTCGACCGCGGCCTGGACGGCCTGCGGGCAGGCCAGGGCCGCGCACAACGCGAATGCCGCGAACGCGCGGCGCAGGACGGACGATGGGTTCACCGTGGACTGGCTCCGGGGCGGGACGCGTCGGCGACCCAGGCAAGGTAGGCGGCCGAGCCGCCGCTGGCTTGGACCGCGACGACCTCGGGCAGTTCATAGGGGTGCAGTTCGGCCAGCCTCGCGGACAGGGCGGCGACGCGGTCGCTGCCGGTCTTGGCCAGGAGCAGGATCTCGTCGGCCTGCTCCACGGCGTCCCGCCACCGGTACACCGAGCGCAGCCCCGGCAGCACGTTGACGCAGGCGGCCAGCCGCTCCTCGACCACCGCCTCGGCCAGGCGCGAGGCCGTGGCGGCGTCCGGGCAGGTGCAATAGACGAGGCTGACGGCGGGTGCAGGCGGCATGCGGGGATTCTACCGGTCGGTCGCGCCGGGCTGGTTCCCTCGAGCGAAGCGCCAGTGGGGTCCGACGCGGCGCGACTACCCGCCGACGATTCGACTGCCGCCCCTTGAATCGCCCACGGCCGTACCCATGTCACGGGCATCCCCGGCCCGCGCCGGGTTTTCGTGCCCGCGGGTTTGGCACTCGGCACTCCCGACTGCTAGCATCCGCGCCCTGCTTCACCGCCTCTTGATCTTTTTTCTTCCACCAATCAATTACTTGCGAGGGTTGCAATGAATCTCAAGCCGCTCTACGACCGCGTGGTCGTCAAGCCCATCGAAGCCGACGAAGTCACGGCCGGTGGCATCGTCATTCCCGACAACGCCAAGGAAAAGCCCACCAAGGGCGAAGTGGTCGCGGTCGGCGAGGGCAAGCCGCTGGACAACGGCAGCCTGCGCGCCCCGAAGATCAAGGTCGGCGACAAGGTCATCTACGGCCAGTACTCCGGCAGCGCCTACAAGCACGAAGGCACCGAATACAAGATCGTGCGCGAAGACGACATCCTCGCCGTCATCGGCTGAGCCGTCCCGCCGCACGACGCTCCCCCTTTTACTGACTCCCTATCGAGGTAACTGCAATGTCCGCCAAGGAAATCCGTTTCGGCGAAGACGCGCGCGCGAAGATGCTGCGCGGCGTCAACGCCCTGGCCAACGCCGTCAAGGCCACCCTCGGCCCGAAGGGCCGCAACGTCGTGCTCGAGAAGAGCTACGGCGCCCCGACCATCACCAAGGACGGCGTCTCCGTCGCCAAGGAAATCGAGCTTGCCGACAAGTTCGAGAACATGGGCGCGCAGATGGTCAAGGAAGTCGCTTCCAAGACCTCCGACAACGCCGGTGACGGCACCACCACCGCCACCGTGCTGGCGCAGTCGCTGATCCGCGAGGGCATGAAGGCGGTCGCCGCCGGCATGAACCCGATGGACCTCAAGCGCGGCATCGACAAGGCAGTGGTCGCCGCGGTGGACGAGCTCAAGAAGATCAGCAAGCCCACCGCCGACGACAAGGCCATCGCCCAGGTCGGCACCATCTCGGCCAACAGCGACGAGTCCATCGGCAACATCATCGCCGACGCGATGAAGAAGGTCGGCAAGGAAGGCGTAATCACCGTCGAGGAAGGTTCGGCGCTGGACAACGAGCTGGACGTGGTGGAGGGCATGCAGTTCGACCGCGGCTACCTGAGCCCGTACTTCATCAACAACCAGCAGTCGATGTCGGCCGAGCTGGACGATCCCTTCATCCTGCTGCACGACAAGAAGATCTCCAACGTCCGCGACCTGCTGCCGGTGCTCGAGGGCGTGGCCAAGGCCGGCAAGCCGCTGCTGATCGTCGCCGAGGAAGTCGAGGGCGAAGCGCTGGCGACCCTGGTGGTCAACACCATCCGCGGCATCGTCAAGGTGGTCGCGGTCAAGGCACCGGGCTTCGGTGACCGCCGCAAGGCGATGCTGGAGGACATGGCGATCCTCACCGGCGGCACCGTGATCTCCGAGGAAGTCGGCCTGACGCTCGAGAAGGCGACCATCAACGACCTCGGTCGCGCCAAGAAGATCCAGGTCACCAAGGAAAATACCACCATCATCGACGGCGCCGGCGAGTCCAGCGGCATCGAAGGCCGCATCAAGCAGATCAAGGCGCAGATCGAGGACACCTCTTCGGACTACGACAAGGAAAAGCTGCAGGAGCGCGTGGCCAAGCTGGCCGGCGGCGTGGCGGTGATCAAGGTCGGCGCCTCGACCGAGATCGAGATGAAGGAAAAGAAGGCCCGCGTCGAGGACGCCCTGCACGCCACGCGTGCGGCGGTTGAAGAGGGCGTGGTCCCGGGCGGCGGCGTCGCGCTGATCCGCGCGCTGCAGGCCATCGGCGAGCTCAAGGGCGACAACGTCGACCAGACCCACGGCATCAACATCGCCAAGCGCGCGATGGAAGCGCCGCTGCGCGAAATCGTCGCCAACTGCGGCGAGGAGCCCTCGGTCGTGCTCAACAACGTCAAGGACGGCAAGGGCGACTACGGCTACAACGCCCAGACCGGCGAGTACGGCGACATGATCGCGTTCGGCATCCTGGACCCGACCAAGGTCACCCGTTCGGCGCTGCAGAACGCGGCCTCGATCGCCGGCCTGATGATCACCACCGAGGCGATGGTCGCCGAGCTTCCCAAGAAGGAAGAGCCGGCCATGGGCGGCGGCGGCATGGGCGGCATGGGTGGCATGGGCGGCATGGATTTCTGATCCGGCCCCACGGCTGCACCGCGACACAAAAGCCCCGCAGCGATGCGGGGCTTTTTTCATGAAGCGTATCGATCCGCGACCCGGGGGTTACTCCAGCCAGGGGTTGCGCATCGGCTCCACCTTGGCGACGTCCGGCGCCGCCTGCACCCGCTGGATCTGCGCGCGCAGTTGCTCGGCGATCTTGGCTTCGACCGGCAACTTCTCCTGGTCGAGCAGGCGCCGGTAGGCACCGATCGCCTCGTCGCGGCGTCCCAGCCGCACGTAGGCGTTGCCCAGCTCCACGCCTGCATCGACCGCCTGTGGTCCCAGCGGCACCACTTCCTCCAGCCGCGCCGCGACCAGGGCCCAGTCGTCGCCATTCTCCTTGTAGATGTAATCCATGACCTTCCTCTTGAGACTGCCCGCGCGCGACTGCGGTCGCACCAGGGTGCCGCGCCAGATGCCGACGTGGCCGTAGCGCGCCACCATCCGCATGTCGCGAAACACCACCTCCGGGTCCCAGTCCCACTGCGGCCACGGCAGGGTGCTGGGCATGGGATAGATGAACCAGCCATCGAAGCGTCCCTCGACGTTGGTGTCGTCCAGGGACTCGACGAAGCGACGCTGCCGCAGTCCGGCCGCACGCATCTGCGGCTCGCCTACCCAGTAATCCACGTACATCGGCAGTCCAGAGGGCGCGATGTGGCGATCGTGGAAGGCGCGCAGCTCGTGAAAGCGCTGGCCCAGGTCCGTGCCTTCGTCGGTGAAGTAGCGATGCGCGCCCTGCGTACCGCCGACGAGTTCGTTGTGGTACTCCCACAGGCGTGGTTCGCCCAGGGTCATGGCCGCGGCGACGAGGTAAGTCGCGGCCACCCCGGCCAGCATTGCATGCTGGCGGCGTTGCCATGCCCAGGCCAACACGCCCCCGGCGAAGATCGCGGCGCCGACCACCACGGGCAGCGCGTGGCGCACCCCACCCCAGATCCCATCCGAGCCGACCAGCGCGACCATGTGGAAACCGCAGGCCGCCACGGTCATCGCGAGGGCCCAGCGCGCGGCCGCCGGCAGCTTGCGCCGGAAGGCGAGCGGCACGCCGGCCAGCGCGAGCGCGAGCAGCGCCAATGGAAACTTCGCGAGCAGGATCGCCGGCCAGCTGAACCATGGTGGATGGCCGTTGTAGGCCCGGCCCCAGACGAAATGCATGCCGATCCCGCGCCCTTCGACGCCGGTGCGCACCGTGTCCGCCAAGCCCCACAGGTAGGCCCGCGGCAGCAGCTTGTGGCCGTCAGCGAAATGCAGCGCGGCGCGCCAGTGCGGCAGGGTCAGTTCGTCGATCTTTTCCGCCATCGGCCGGTTGAAGGCGTCACTGCCGTCCGCCCCGGCATGGAAGCGCAGGCCGTAACTCGCCCACAACAGCGCGAGCGCCACGAGTGCGGCCCCGGCCAGCATCGCCAGGCGCACGACGACGGCGCGGGGCCCCAGTTTCCAGCCCGAGAGCGCTGCCAGCGCCAGCAACAGCCCCAGCCCGCCCAGTCCGGCCAGGGCGGAGTGCTTGGCGGCGAGAGCGAGTCCCATCGCAGCACCCGTGGCGATCGCCCATCGCCACCGCCAGGTCGCCGCCAGCAGCCCGGCCGCGACCGCCGACAAGCCCAGTGACAGCGCCAGCGGCAGGTCGGTCATCACCACCGGCAAGTGCGCGCCGACCGTGGGCTCCAGCACCAGGAAGGCCAGCGTTCCCACCGCCCAGGCCAGCCCGCAGGCGCGCCACAGCAGGCCGCCCAGCGCGAGCAGCATCAGCGCATGCAGCGACCACATGGCCCAGCGCGCCCGCGTCTGTGCGGCGCGGGAATCGTTGTCGAAGAAGAACGTCTGCTCGACCCAATCGCGTTCCTGCGATTTCTCGGTGAGCGGTTCCGCCGGTCGCAAGCGGAAGTCGTCGGGCATGAACGCGCCCGTCCACAGCTTGACCAGCGGCGGGTGCTCGGGATTGAGGTGGAATCCGCCGCCGCGCACGTAGGTGGTGCCGGCCACGATGTGCCAGGGCTCGTCGACGGTCAGGCTGTCCAGCCGGGTCCCGGCCGCGGAGCGCAGGACGGCGAGCAGCACGAGGACCAGCAACAGGGCGGCACCGGGCCAGGACGATGATTCCGGATGCCGTGCGGGCGCTGCCATGGATCAGGAAAACGCCGGCGCGCGGGTCGACAGGACAACACGTCGACGCGCACGCATGGCCCGTGGCCGCGCCGCTGGCTATAGTGCCCGCTGCTTTCCCGATGGCCCGCCATGCAGCGCAAGGATCCTCCCCCCAGCCGACCCTGCATCGCCATGGCGGCGGGCGGCACGGGTGGCCACCTGTTCCCCGCCGAGGCCCTCGCGCGCGCCCTGCTGGCTCGCGGCGAGCGGGTGGTGATCTACACCGACGCGCGCGGCGCGCGGTACACCGGGGCGCTCTCGGGCATCGACCATGTCGTGCTGCCCGCGCGCAGCCTGGCGGGCGGCCTGATCGGCAAGTTCGCGGCGGCGTGGACCATCCTGCGTGCCGGTTGGCTGGCGCGCCGCGACATGCGCCGGCGCGGCGTGGTCGCGCTGGCCGGCTTCGGCGGCTACCCGAGCTTCGCCCCGGCGCTGGCGGCGAAGAGCCTCGGGCTGCCGCTGCTGCTGCACGAGCAGGGCCTGCGCCTGAGCTTGGCCAACCGCCAGTTGCTGCGCTTCGCCGATGCCTTGGCGACTTCGTTCGCCGAGGTCGCCGGCAGCGAACGCATCGATCCGCAACGCATCACCGAAACCGGCAACCCGGTGCGCCGGGACATCCTCGACGCACGCAGCGCCTTTCCGCGAATCGATGCCGACGGCCCGTTGCGGCTGCTGGTGGTCGGCGGCAGCCAGAGCGCGCGGGTGTTCGGAGAGGTCGTGCCGCCGGCGCTGCTGGCGCTGCCCGACGCCCTCCGGCCGCGCCTGCAACTGTCGTTGCAATACAAGGGCGAGGACACCGACGCCATCGCGGCGCGCCTGCGCAGTGCCGGGATCGCCGCGGACATCCGCCCGTTCTTCGACGACATGGGCGCGCGCCTGCGCGATGCGCACCTGGTCGTGACCCGCGCCGGTGCGACCACCATCGCCGACCTGCTCACGGTTGGCCGGCCGGCGATCTTCGTGCCCATCCCGCAGGGCGGATCGCAGGTGGAGCAACGCACCAATGCCGAGACGCTGGCGCGCGCCGGGGCCGGCTGGTGCATGCCGGAAAGCGAGCTCTCGCCGCAGAGTCTGTCGACGCGTCTCACGGATCTGTTCTCCACGCCCGAGCAGCTCGTGGATGCAGCCGCCGCGGCAGCGGGCTTGGCACGGCCGGACGCCGCGGAGCGGTTGGCGGACCTGATGCAGCGTTTGGCAGGCAATGCGGGCCCTCACCCCAACCCACGCTCCGCGCCCCGGCCTGCGCCAGCGGCGATGGAATCCAATCGAGTGCGCGGCAGCGGCGGGCAAGACGTTCGCGAGCACACCGTGCGCGGGAGCGGCGCTTGAGGCCGCAGGGCATGAAAGCCGGACACGACCCTGACGTCCTGGTCATCGGCGGCGGCCACAACGGCCTGGTCTGCGCGGCCTACCTAGCCGGCGCCGGCCTGAAAGTGCGCGTGCTCGAACGCCGCGGGGTGGTCGGCGGCGCGGCGGTGACCGAGGAGTTCCATCCGGGCTTCCGCAACTCCGTGGCCAGCTACACCGTCAGCCTGCTCAACCCGCAGGTGATCGCCGACCTGCGCCTCGCGCGGCACGGCCTGCGGGTGGTCGAGCGACCCTACGCGAACTTCCTGCCGCTGCCCGACGGGCGATCGTTCCGGCTCGGGGGCGAGCACACGCAGGCGGAAGTCGCCAAGTGGTCGCCGCGCGACGCAGAACGCCTGGGCGACTACTACGCCATGCTCGAGCGCGTCGTCGGCGTGTTGCGCGAGTTGATGGTGCGTACGCCGCCGAACGTGTCGGACCGCTTCGTGCTCGCGGACTGGCTCGCTTCCTACGACGTCGCCAAGCGGCTCAGGCACCTGGACATGCGCGCCCGGCGCGACCTGCTGGACCTGTTCACTAAGTCGGCGGGCGAATTGCTCGACGCGTACTTCGAATCCGAACCGCTCAAGGCGGTGCTGGGCTGGGACTCGGTGGTCGGCAACTTCGCCAGCCCGTATACGCCGGGCTCGGCCTACGTGCTGCTGCACCACGTGTTCGGCGAGGTCAACGGCAAGTCAGGGGTCTGGGGCCACGCCATTGGCGGCATGGGCGCGATCACCGCGGCGATGCGCGCCGAATGCGAGTCGCGCGGGGTCGTGATCGAGACCGATGCGGGGGTCGCCCGGGTCCTGGTCGAGCCAACCGGAAAGGGGCTCGGCAAGGCGGTGGGCGTGGTCCTGGAGGACGGCCGCGAATTGCACGCCCGCACCGTGGTGTCCAACCTCAACCCGAAGTTGCTGTACCAGAAGCTGATCGCACGCGAACACCTGGATGGCGATACCGCCGAGCGGATCGATCGCTACCGCTGCGGCTCGGGCACCTTCCGCATGAACGTGGCGCTGTCCGGGCTTCCCGATTTCACCGCCGCACCCGGCAGCCAGCAGCAGCCGCACCACCAGAGCGGGATCCTCATCGGACCCTCGCTGCGCTACTTCGAGCAGGCGTTCTTCGACGCCAAGTCGAAGCAGCACAACGCCGGCTGGGCCCGCGAACCCATCGTCGAGCTGGTGATCTCGTCGACCCTGGACGACACGCTCGCGCCCCCCGGGCAGCACGTCGCCAGCCTGTTCTGCCAGCACGTCCATCCCGAGGTCGACGGCGGCTGGGACGCGCACCGCGATACCGTGGCCCGGCTGATGATCGACACCGTCGACGCCTACGCGCCCAACTTCAAGGCCAGCGTGCTCGGTTACCAGGCGCTGTCGCCGCTGGACCTGGAGCGGACCTTCGGCCTGGTCGGCGGCGACATCTTCCATGGCTCGCTGGGGTTGGACCAGCTGTTCTCGGCGCGTCCGCTGCTGGGGCAGGGGAACTACCGCGGGGCGCTCGGGCAGCTGTACCTGTGCGGCTCCGGGACCCACCCCGGCGGCGGCGTGACCGGGCTGCCGGGTCGCAATGCGGCGCGGGAGATCCTGCGCGACCTCGATCGTCGCCCTCGGCCCTCCTGAAGTGAGGGCCTGTCAGTGGTTTCCTGAACCCGTTGGTATTTTTTTGCAGTGCAGCGTGCATCCGCACTAACGAATCCTTCACGATTGGGTTGCACCCGACGTGGGGGAGGGAGCAAAGCCCGAAGCGGTCCGCCGCTTCGGGCTTTTTTTTGCTTCCGCGCAGGTGCTGCCGGCACCTCGCAAGCCCCTCTCGCGGACGGCCCAAAACACGGTTCGTCCCGCACCCAGTGCCCTCCCGAGACCTCTCCATGTTGCAGTGCGGCAGGACTGGAACGTGACGAGCGTCTAGGATGGCCTCAGGCTAAGTGTTTGCTTTTGTTGCAAATCCGTTGCCTGACACACACTTGATAGGGGAATTGAATGAATAATCTTTCGCGGGCCATCCTGATGGCCCTGGGAGCCTTTGGCTTCGTCGCCTCCGCCCAGGCGGGGACCTACGTCGTCACCGCCAACGGTCAATCCTTCGACAACAAGCTCGCCCACAAGGTCGAGGCTGCGGGGGGTGTCATCACCGCGCGCCTGCCGCAGATCGGCGTGGTCATCGTCGAGGTTCCCGATTCCGACAAGGACTTCGAGCGCCGCGCTTCCAGGATTCCGGGCATCCGTTCCGCCGTCGCTGACTTCGAGATGCAGTTCGAGCTGCCCGAACCCCAGTACTCGATGGCCGCCCACTTCGCCAACCCGCCCAACTCCGGCGACGACGACTTCTGGTTCGACTTCCAGTGGGGCCACGCGGCGATCGACGCCGCCGGCGCCTGGAACCAGGGCTATCGCGGGGCCGGAGCGACAGTGGCCGTACTCGACTCCGGCGTGTATTGCGCCCATGCCGACATCAGCCCCAACCTGAACGCGGCGCTGTCCAAGTCCTTCGTTGCCGGAGAGGGCTACTGCAACACCAGTGGTAGCACCCACGGAACCCATACGATGGGCACCATCGGCGCGGCCGACAACGCCACCGGCCCGATCGGCGTGGCGCCGGAAGCCGAGCTGATCGCCGTGAAGGTCTTGAGTGCGTCGAGCGGCAGCGGCAGTTTCGCCGGCATCATCCAGGGCATCGTCTATGCCGCTGACGCGGGCGCGGACGTGATCAACATGAGCCTGGGAGTACGCGGCGGCCTGCCGGTCAATGGCAAGGGCGCCAACGGTGTCGCGGAACTGGTCAATGCCACCAAGCGCGCGGCGCAGTACGCCCGCAAGCAGAATGCCTTGATCGTGGCGTCCGCCGGCAACGACGGCCGCGACCTCGACCACGACTCCGGGGTCGAGATCTGCGACGCCGACGGCTGTTATCGCGCCAACCTGCGCAGCTTCCCCAGCGAACTGCCGGGCGTGCTGTCGATTTCCGCAACGGCTCCGATCGGGTGGGCGTTGGATTTCAACACCAACCTCGACCGGCTGGCCAGCTACAGCAATTACGGCAAGTCGGCGATCGCCTTCGGTGGGCCGGGAGGAGACTTCTCGTATCCGGGTAATGAAGCCTGCACGATCAAGGGCATCACGGTGCCATGTTGGGCATTTGACATGGTCTTGAGCACGACGCGAACGGGCTTCGTTGGCTGGAGCGCCGGCACCAGCATGGCCGCGCCCCACGTCTCTGGCGTGGCTGCCCTGGTCATCGGCAAGCACGGTGGTGAGATGGCGCCGTCCGCCGTCGAGGGCATCCTGCGGGCATCCGCGGACCAGACCGGCAAGGCCGGTAACGACATCACGGTCGGCAAGGGCCGGGTCAACGCTTCGAAGGCCGTCGCCATCGACTGAGTTACCCGACCGCAGTGCGTGACAAGCGGCCGCCTCGTGCGGCCGCTTTTTTTTCGCAAGCCGGGCCCCGCGGCAACGCGTCGCACGCGCATGCCATCATCGCCGCATGCCTGACGACCCCACGGCCAAGGTCGCGTCCCTCGTCGAGCGCGCCCTTTCGCGCTTGCCCGAGTCGATTCGTCTCGACGCCCTGCTGCTGGACAAGACGCGACGCATCGCCGTCGCGAGCGATTTCGCGATCGAGACCCTTGCGCGGCAGCCGGACCTGCTGGGCCGGCTCGCGCAGGACGACGGCGCCACGCCCTTGCCGCCGCCCGTCCTCGACCCGGACAGCCGCGACGAGTGGCCGCGCCTGTTGCGGCGTTACCGCAGCGCCGAATCGACTCGCCTGGTATGGCGCGACGTCCTAGGCCTGGATGCCGTCGAAGACACCCTGGCAGGGACCACCCGGCTCGCCGAGACCTGCCTGGAAATCGCGCTGGCGGCGCTGGAGCAGGACTTCGAGCGGCGCCACGGCGTCGTGCGCCGGCGGGCGGGCGACGAGGGGTCGGCCGGTGCGCCGGTGCGCCTGGTCGTGTTCGCCCTGGGCAAGCTGGGCGGCGGCGAGCTGAACTTCAGTTCGGACGTCGACGTCGTCTACGGCTACGCCCACGGGGGCGAGAGCGATGGCCCACGCCCGCTGGCGGCGGAGGATTACTTCGCGCGGCTGGGCCAGGCGCTGGCCAGGCTGCTCGACGAGACCACGCCGGACGGCTTTTGCCACCGCGTCGACCTGCGCCTGCGGCCCTACGGCAATGCCGGGCGCGTGGCGGCGAGTTTCGCGGCGATGGAACAGTACTTCCAGCGCGAAGGCCGGGACTGGGAACGTTACGCGTGGCAGAAGGCGCGGCCGGTGGCCGGGGACCTCGAGGCGGGCGCCCGGTTCCTCGAGACCCTGCGGCCCTTCGTCTACCGGCGCTACCTGGACTACGGCGCGCTGGACGGGTTGCGCGAGATGAAGGCGGCGATCGCCGCGGAGGTCGCGCGCAAGGAACTGGCCGACGACATCAAGCGCGGGCCGGGCGGCATCCGCGAGATCGAGTTCCTCGCCCAGGCGCTGCAGCTGATCCGCGGCGGCCGCGAGCCGGAGCTGCGCGGACGGCGCCTGGTGCCGGCGCTGCGCGCGCTGCAGCAGGCGCGGCAGATCCAGCCCGACGCCGCCGACGCCTTGGTCGCGGCCTACCGCTTCCTGCGCCGCTTGGAGAATCGTTTGCAGATGCTGCGCGATGCGCAGACGCACGTGCTGCCCGACGACCCGATCGACCGCGCGCGCATCGCACTGGGCCTGGGATTCGAGGACTGGCCGGCGTTGCGGGCCGAGCTGGAGACACATCGCGCGGTGGTGTCGGAGGAGTTCGATGCCTTGCTGACCGCGCGCAGCGGCCATGCCCCGGCGAGCAGCGACCTTTCGGCCTACTGGCGCGCCCTGCCCAAGGGCGGCGACCCGCAGGTGCTGGCCGACGCCGGGTACAACGACCCTGCCGGGGTCGATGCCGCCTTGCGAGACTTCGTGCGCGCGCCCGGGGTCCGCGACCTGTCCGATGCTTCGCGCGCGCGCCTCGACCGGGTGATGCCCGTGCTCCTGCAGGCGACTGCGCCGGCGACCGAGTCGGTGCTGGCCCTGCGCCGCCTGGTGGCGCTGCTGCACAACATCCTGCGCCGGGCGAGCTACCTGGCCCTGCTCGACGAGGAACCGCCTGCGCTGGAACGCCTGGTCGACCTCGTCACCCGCAGCGCCCTGCTGGCCGAGCGGCTCGCGGCCCATCCCCTGCTGCTGGACGAACTGCTGGACGCGCGCGCGGAAGGCCCGCTGCCCGAGCGCGGGCTGTTCGCCCAAGCCTGCTCGCGTTGCCTGGCGCACGAGGACATCGAGGCGGCGCTGTACGCGCTCAACGAACTGCGCCAGACCCTGAGCTTCCGCATTGCGCTGGCCACGCTAGACGGTCGCCAGTCGGCGCAGGTCAGCACGCGCCAGCTGGCGTGGCTGGCCGACGCGGTGGTCGACGTGGTGCGGGCGCTGGCGGTGCGCGAGATGGAGGCCGCGCACGGCGGGATCGACGGCGCGCGCTTCGCGATCCTCGGCTACGGCAGCCTCGGCGGCGAGGAGCTGGGGTTCGGTTCCGACCTCGACCTGGTCTTCCTCTACGACGCACCCCCGGGCGCCAGTTCCGATGGCCGGCGTTCGCTGGACGCAGGACGCTGGTTCGCGCGGCTGGCGCAGAAGATCGTCGCGTTGCTCGGCACGGTGACCGGCGCCGGACGCCTGTTCGACGTGGACGTTCGGCTGCGACCGGACGGCGCCCAGGGCCTGCTGGTCTCGACCCTCGCCAGCTATGCCGAATACCAGCGCGAGCGGGCATGGACCTGGGAGCACCAGGCCCTGGTCCGGGCGCGCTGCGTCAGCGGGGACGACGGCCTGTGCGCGGATTTCGAGGCCCTGCGCGACGCCGTGCTGGCGAAGCCGCGCGATCCCGAAGGCCTGCGCGAGGACATCGACGGCATGCGTGCGCGCATGCGCAGCGAGCTCGACCGTTCCGATGCGGGGCGCTTCGACCTGAAGCAGGGCGAGGGTGGGCTGGTCGACCTGGAATTCCTGGTCCAGTACCTGGTCCTGCGCGCAGCCTCGTCGGCGCCGTCGTTGCTGTCGCCTCGCGCGACATCCCTGCAGGTCGGGGCGCTGCGCGACGCAGGCGTCCTGGACGATGACCGGGCCGCGGCGCTCTTGGAGGCGCACGGCGTCCTGTTGTCGGCCTCCCTGGCCTGCACGCTGGACCGCCGGCGTCGCTGGGTCCCCGAGGATGCCGGGATCGTCGCGGCGCGCGCGACGATCCGCGCCGCGGTGCAGGCATGCGGGCTGGACTTCGGTCGCGGCCCGCCCGGCTAGCGGCCGCTTCCCCGCGGGCCGCTTCGTTCGGGACGCGGATCAGCGGACATCGCCGCTGCGGGCGATGCGGCGTCGTGCGGCGGGGCGCAGACCCCTACAGCGCCAGGCGGTCGCGCACCTGCGCCGCGACGCGCGCCGTCTCGCGCAAGGGCTCGACGTCGAAACCGGCGAGCGCCGCGTCCACCGCACGGATGCGGCCCCGCGCGAGCAGGGCGTCCAGGAAGCGCCGCGGCCGGCCACGCACGCGCTCGGGTTCGAACACGTGCACCGGGACCGTCGTCGCGCAGGCTTCGGAGATCATGTTGACCGAGTCGGGCGAACAGACGATGCGGTCCGCCCAGGCCAGCAGCCCCGGGTAGGGGTTGCGGCCGTCGGCGTCGCCGGTCCAGGTCAGTCCCGGCGTCTCCACGTAGCGATGGCGAAGCGTGTCGCGCAGTTCCGGGTCCGTGCGGCGGGACGTCGTCACCAGCAGGCTGCCGCCCTCGCGCGCCAGCGCGGCCTCCAGCCGGCATCCGAGGACCTCGAAGGCCATCCGGTCGAAGCGGGCGTGCGCGCTGGAACCGCCCAGCAGCACCGCCGTGCGCGGTCGCGGCAGGTCGGCGAAGCCGGCGAAGTCCTCGCGGGCACGGGCCAGCCAGTCGTCGTCCACGGGATGGAGGCTGCCGAGCGTGGTCAGCACGTTGCGGGCCTGCAGGCCGTCGTGTTCCGGGACGACCACGACGTCCCAATGCGCCGGATCCAGGCGCGGATCGAGGATCTGCACGACCCGGCTGCCGCGCGCGCGCAACAGCCGGGTCGCCAGCGCCGCCTGGCGGCCGCAGCCGATCGCCAGGGCAGGGGGCGCGTCGAGCAGGGCGTTGAAGTCGGCACCGAAGGCGCGCGCGCTTCCCGGCAGGCACCGCGGGGCCAGCCAGCGCCACGGCAGGCGCGGTGACAACGTCTGTGCGCTCGCGGCTCCGGGGACGAGCGCCTCGGCCAAGGCAGAGGCTTGCCGGGCGTTGCCGGCGCGCCCGTCGCTCAGGGCCCGGATTCGCAGCGAATCAGGGTTTGTTCCCCCGCAACGTCCCATTTTTGTGATCATTCGTTCCGGGTACGAGGCTGTGGCTTCACCCGCGGAACTCTACACTGCCCGTTCCCGATACCCGACCGCAATGGGATTTCCTGATGACCGACGCTTTGCCCGCTGAATGCCTCGACCAGCTGTTCCGGACTGCCCGCACCCACAACGAGCTGGGGGGCGAGGTGGACGACGACACCTTGCGCCGGCTGTACGACCTGCTCAAGTGGGGGCCGACCAGCGCCAACCAGTGCCCGGCGCGGTTTGTGTTCGTGAAGTCCCAGGCCGCGAAGGACAAGCTCGGTCCGGCGCTGGACGAGGGCAACTACGCCAAGACCATGGCCGCCCCGGTGACCGTCATCGTGGCGTACGACCTGGACTTCCACGAGAAGCTGCCGGTGCTGTTCCCGCACGCCGACGCGCGCAGCTGGTTCGCCGGCGACCTGGAAAAACGAAAGGTCCAGGCCTTCCGCAACGGCAGCCTGCAAGGCGCCTACCTGCTGCTGGCCGCGCGCGCGCTCGGGCTGGACACGGGGCCGATGTCGGGCTTCGACAACGCCAAGGTCGACGAAGCCTTCTTCAAGGGCACCCGCATCAAGTCCAACTTCCTGGTCAACCTGGGCCGTGGCGACAAGTCGAAGCTGTTCCCGCGTTCGCCGCGCTTGTCCTTCGACGAAGTCGCCCGCATCGAATGATCCCAGGCGGGCCGCCTCCCGTCCTCCCGACAACTCCCGGAACCCGACCATGAAGAGATGCCTGCTCGCGCTGTCGCTTGCCTTGTGTGCCGCCGCCGCGGCCGCGGCCCCCGCCACCTACGAGCTCGACCCCAACCACACCCAGGTGCTGGCGCAATGGAGCCACTTCGGTTTCTCCAACCCGGTGGCGAACTTCGGCGAGGTCGACGGCACCCTGGTCTACGACCCCGAGGACGTCGCCGCCTCCAGCGTCCAGGTGGTGCTTCCGCTGTCCGGTCTCCAGGCCTTCGTCCCCCGGTTCAACGACCACCTGCGCAGCGATGATTTCTTCGATGCGGCGAACCACCCGGTCGTGACCTTCCGGAGCACTCGCGTCGAAGCGAAGGGCGAGGACCGCCTCGCGGTCACCGGCGACCTCACCATCAAGGGCATCACCCGTGAAGTCGTCCTGGACGTCCGCCTGAACAAGACGGGGCAGGGCAGCGACGGCCGCGCCAAGCTCGGGTTCGATGCCAGCACCGCGGTGAAGCGCAGCGATTTCGACCTCGGCAAGTTCGCGCCCAACGTCAGCGACCAGGTGGACCTGCGCATCACCACCGAGGCGATCGTGCCCCGGGCCTCCGAGCAACCCTGACCACCTCCTTGCCCAAGGCCGGGCGCGTGCCTCGCGCCATGCCCGCGCATCCCTGGATCGACCGATGAAGCGACTGCGTCCCGCCGCCGAACGCGGCCACGTCCGCACCGACTGGCTCGATAGCCGCCATGGATTTTCCTTCGGCCACTACCACGACCCGCAGTGGATGGGCTGGGGGCCGCTGCGCGTGCTCAACGAGGACCGGGTGGCGCCGGGCGCCGGCTTCCCCCCGCATGGACACGCCAACATGGAAATCCTCAGCTACGTGGTCTCCGGTGCGCTCGCGCATCGTGACAGCGGCGGGGGCGAGGGCGTGATCCACGCCGGCCACTGGCAATGGATGAGCGCCGGGCACGGCGTCGAGCACAGCGAGTACAACGCCTCCGACACCGAGACGGTGCACTTCCTGCAGGTCTGGATTCAGCCCGATCGCGTCAATACCCCGCCGGCGCATGCGCAGCGCGCCTTCGACGCCAGCGCCCGGCGCGGACGCTGGCAAACGTTCGTCTCGCCCGATGGCGCCGACGGCAGCCTGGCCATCCGGCAGCAGGCGTGGGTGCGCGGCATCGGGCTCACCCCGGGCGAGCGCGCGACCTTGCAGCTGCAAGGGTCGCGACGGTACTGGCTGCAGGTGGTCTCCGGTGCCATCACCGCCGGCGGCGATGCGCTGTCGGCCGGCGATGCGTTGGGGCTGTCCGAGGAATCGGACGCCCTCGAGCTGGCCGCCGTGGACGAGGCCGACATCCTCGTGTTCGACCTCCCCGCGTAGCCGGCCGGCCGTGTCCGCGACCGCGCTAGAATGGCGCCCTCCCGCCGCGACGACCCCCGCATGACCGTTCCCGAGCCCGCCACTGCCAGCGCCGCATCGCCGATCCAGGCCAATGCCAGGTCGCAGTACGAGGTGCGGCGTGCCGACCTGCCCTTGAGCTGCCCGCTGCCGACGATGGCGCTGTGGAACTCGCATCCGCGCGTGTACCTGCCGATCGAGGCCGAGGGCGGCGCGTCGGACTGCCCCTATTGCGGCGCGCATTTCGTCCTGGTCGATTGACCGCGGCGGCTTGGGCGGACCCATGCCCCGGCCGCTGACCGTCGTGCAGTTGCTGCCGGCGATGGACTCCGGCGGCGTCGAACGCTCGACCATCGAGATCGCCCAGGCACTGGTGGAGGCCGGCCACCGGGCGGTGGTGGTGTCGGCGCGCGGACGCCTGCTGCCGGAACTGGCGGCGACCGGCGCCGAGCATGTCGAACTCGGGATCGGCCGCAAGTCGCTGCTGACGCTGCGCCACGTCGGTGCGCTTCGCCGGTTGTTCGCGCAGGCCGGTGCGGACATCGTCCATGCCCGCTCGCGGTTGCCGGCGTGGCTGGGCTGGCGCGCGCTGCAAGCGCTGCCGCCCGGGACGCGACCGGGCTTCGTGACCACGGTGCATGGACTCAACTCCCCCTCGCGCTACAGCGCCATCATGGTGCGCGGCGAGCGCGTGGTGTGCGTGTCGGACACGGTGCGCGAGTACGTGCTGCGGCACTACCCGCGGACGGATCCGGGCAAGCTGCGGGTGATCCCGCGGGGCATCGATCCGGCGGCATTCCCACGGGCTCCCGTGCCGGACCCCGGTGCGCGCGCGGCCGCGGCGGCGCTGCACCCGCAACTCGCCGGCCACGGCCCATTGCTGCTGCTGCCCGGGCGCGGCACCCGGCTCAAGGGGCACGCCGACGCCTTGGTCCTGCTTGCGGCGCTCCGCGAGCAGGGGTTGGATGCGCGGCTATGGATGCCGGGTGCGCGGGATCCGGCGCGCGCGGCCTATGTCGGCGAACTCGAAGCGCAGGCGGACGCGCTGGGCATCTCCGGACAGGTCGCGATCACGCCGCCGACCACCGCCATCGCGCAGGCCTATGCCGCCAGCGAACTGGTGCTGCAGTTGTCGCGCAAGCCCGAGGCGTTCGGGCGCACGGTGGTCGAAGCGCTTTCGACCGGCCGTAGCGTGCTGGGCTGGGCCCACGGCGGCGTCGGCGAGCTGCTGCGCGAATTGCAACCCGAAGGCGCGGTGCAAGCTTTCGATGCGGCCGCGCTGCACCAGCGCGCCGCCGCCCTGCTCGCGCAGCCGCCGGCGCAACCGGCTACGATGCCCGCTGCCCTCGGGCGCTACACCTTGAAGGCCATGCAGGACGCAACCCTTGCCGTCTATGACGAGTTCCACGCCAACCGCCGACATTGACGCCAGGGCACCCGCGGGTTGGCGCTGGGCGCCGTTCTGGGTGCTGGCCTTCGTCGCGCTATGGCCGGCACCGGGCGTGGCCGAAGGGGTGATGGTGCTCGGGGCCTTGCTGGCGATCGCCAAGCTGGCCATGGCACGTTTCCGGGGCGGGGTGAGCCTGCTCAGCGGACCCGCCTGGGCCCTGACCAGCGTGCTGTTCTTCGCCTATTGGCTGCCGCAACTGCTCTCGGCGACCGACGCCGTCGACCAGGGGCGCGCCTTGCGCGAATCGCTGATCGACCTGCGCTACCTGCCGTTCCTGTGGCTGGTGGCGATTGCGGTGGCCGACGAACGCGGCCGCCGTCTCACCCTGGTTGGCCTGGCCGTGATCGTCGCCGTCTGGACGGTCGACGCGTTGCTCGAGGTGGTGCTCGGGACGAGCCCGCTGTTCGCGGGGATCGATGGTCTCAAGCAACTCGTCAGCGGGCGCCCGATGTGCACTGCCGAGGAGTTGGCCAGCGCGGACCGCCTGTCTGGCGTGCTCGGCCCCTGCAACCTCAAGCTCGGCGTGGTGCTGGCGAGCCTCTCGCCGTTCGCGCTCCACGCCGCGGGCAGGCGCTGGGCGCTGGCGGGATGGCTCGTCGCCGCGACCGCGATCGGCCTGGTGGTCCTGTTCGCAGGCTCGCGCGCTTCCTGGCTGACCTACGCCCTTGTGCTCCTGCTGAGTGGTTGGCGCCTGCTGGGATGGCAGCGGCTGGCGGGCGTGTTCGCGTTTGGTGCGTTGGCGGTCCTGGTGCTGGCCTTCCTATCGCCCGAGGTCCGCCAGCGCGTCGATCGCACCACGCAGGTGATGGCCGCCGACCAGAGCGGCATGGACAGCGCCCTGTCGGGGCGCAGCCGCATCTGGGGCGCTGCCCTGTGCATGGCAGGGGAACACCCGGTCAACGGGGTCGGCGTGCGCGGCTTCCGCGACGCGTTCGCCGACTGCGACCCGTTGCCTGGCAAGCAGCCGGCGTGGGGCGAGGGGCCGGCGCTGCACGCCCACCAGCTCGTGCTCGAAGTGCTGAGCGAAACCGGCGTGCTGGGGCTGCTGCTCTGGCTCGCGGGCGCCGCACTGGCCTGGCGCGCATGGCGCTACGCCGATGCGGCGTCCCGCGACCGCGCACGCCCGGCGATGCAGGCCCTGGTAGTGACGGTGTTCCCGCTCAACACCCACCTCGCCTTCTACTCCACCTTCTGGGGCGGGCTGACGTTGATGCTGGCGGCGTTGTACGCGGGGAGCCTGCTGGCGCGACGGGGGGATTGAGCGGCAGGACTGCGTCAACGACCCGTGTCAGGCGTACGGCGACACGCCATCCGGCTGCCGCTTGAACCGTCGGTGGATCCACAGGTACTGCTCCGGCGCCGCGCGGGCCATGGCTTCGATGCCGGCCATCACGCGGGCGGTGTCGGCGGTGGCGTCGGTGGAGGGAAAACCCTCGAACGCCGGCCACAGTTCCAGGGTATAGCCGCCGTCCTCCCGGCGTGCGTGCTGGAACAGGACGACGGACGCGCCCGAGAGGCGTGCCAGCTGGTGGGTGGACGTCAGGCTGTGCGCCGGCTGGCCGAAGAACGGCACGTAGGCGCTGTCGCCCCGGCTCGGGTCCTGGTCCGGGGCGTACCAGAGCAGGCCGCCGCGCTTGAGGTGGCGCACGACCCCGCGGACGTCCTGCTTGGGGAACATGGCCGCGGCGTAGCGAGAGCGGCCGCGGCGCACCGCCCATTCCATCGCGGGCTGCGCGTGGGGCCGGTACATGCCGGCCAGCGGCACGTGTTCGCAAAGCAGGCGACCGCAGGCTTCCAGCGTGGTGAAGTGGCCGGAGACGACGATGACGCCGCGCCCGTCGGCGCGCGCGGCCTCGAGGTGTTCGAGACCCACCACGCGCGTGCCGCGGCGCAAGGGATCCACCGAACCCCACCAGGCGCGCGCGAACTCGAACACGCCGATGCCGATCGCGGCGAAGTGCTCGCGAAGCAGACGCGCCCTGGCGTCGGCCGTGAGTTCGGGGAAGCACAGCGACAGGTTGCGCTCGGCGATGCGGCGTCGCCCGGCCAGCGTCGTGCGCAGCAGCGCGCCGAGTCCGCGACCCAGTGCGCGCTGCCACGGCCACGGCAGCCGGGCGAGCAAGGCCATGGCCGCGATGCCCAGCCAGGCCGGCCAGTGGCGCGGTCCGAGCGGTGGCGGTGGCATGTCCGGTGCGCGTGGCATGCGTCGATTCTACGGCGTGCATGGACGCGGCCAGTGGCCCGCACGGCACGCGGCTCGCGCGTCCGGCCCCGAAAGTCCTCCGCTATGCTGTGGCCATGACGGCCGACACGATCGAACGACTGCTGCGCGGCCTGTACTCCGCGGTGCTCTACGTACTGGTGCCGGTCACCGTCTACCACCTGATCTGGCGTGGCTTCCGCCAGGGGGAATACTTCGAGCGATGGAGCGAGCGCTATGCGTCCTATCGCGATGCTCCGAAGGCGGCCACGATCTGGGTGCATGCGGTCTCGGTCGGGGAGGTCAACGCCGCGGCACCACTGGTGAACGCGCTGCTGGCGATGCGGCCGGACCTGCGCCTGCTGGTCACCACCATCACGCCCACCGGGTCGGCGCGGGTGCGGGCGTTGTGGAAGGACCGCGTCGAGCACGTCTACCTGCCCTACGACCTGTCCGGCGCGGTGAAGCGTTTCCTGCATCACTTCCAGCCAAGGCTGGCCCTGATCCTGGAGACGGAACTGTGGCCGAACCTGCTGTTCTGCTGCCGCGACCGCGGCGTGCCGGCCTATCTGGTCAACGCGCGGCTGTCCGAACGCTCGCTGCACGGCTATCGCGTGCTGCGACCGTTGATCGGACGCGCCCTGCGGACCTTGCGCAAGGTGGCGGCCCAGTCGCCGGCGGACGCCGATCGGTTCCGGCGGCTGGGCGGACAGCCGGACCGGATCGAAGTGCTCGGCAACCTCAAGTTCGACACGCCCGTGGACGCATCGGCGCGCGCGTTCGCCGCGGCGTTTCGCGACCGCGCCCCCCGCCGCCCGGCATGGATCGCCGCCAGCACGCACGAGGATGAAGAGGCCGCCGTGCTCGCCCTGCACGCGAGGCTGCGCCGGCGTTGGCCCGACCTACTGCTGCTGTGGGCGCCACGCCATCCCGAGCGGTTCCGTGCCGTTGCGCAGCAGGCGGTCCAGGCCGGATGGCGAGTGGCCACGCGGCGGCTGACGCAGGCCCCGGATGAGGACGATGCCGTCTTCGTGATCGATACGCTGGGCGAGCTGATGCAGTTCTACGGCTGCGCCGACGTGGCCTTCGTGGGCGGTAGCCTGCAGCCGGTCGGGGGCCACAACCTGCTGGAACCGGCCGCCATGGGCACCGCGATCGTCACCGGCCCCCACCTGCACAACTTCAGCGACATCGCCGGCAAGCTCGTTGCGGCCGGTGCGCTGCGGGTGTGCAGTGATGCCGACGCCGTCGGCGATGCGCTGGAAGCGCTGTTGGGCGATGCGGACGAGCGCGCAAGCATGGTGGCGTCCGGGATGGAACTGGTCCGCCAGGGGCGCGGGGCCCTGGCTCGTACCCTGGCGATGGTGTCGGCGGAACTGCCTGCCCGCGCCTGACCGGTCAGCTCGCGCGCGCCGCGCCGGCTGCGGTCAGGGCGAACCCGGCTCCACCTGCGGCGCGACGCTCACCGTCAGCAGGCGGTTGACGTCCTGCACGCTGCCCACGTCGATGGTGCCCGCGGCCTGCTCCAGCAGCAGGCGGTTCTGCAGGAAGTTGTAGCGCGACAGGGCGTATTCGCGTTCGGCATTGAACAGGGTCTGCTGGTTGTTGAGCACGTCCAGGACCGTGCGGGTGCCGACTTCCAGCCCGACCTGCGACGCATCGTAGGCACTGCGTGCCGAGAACACCGCCGCCTTGCGCGCCTCGACCTCGCTGATCCCGGCAAGCAACGTCTGGTAGGCATTGCGGGTATTGCGCTCCAGCGCGCGCCGTTGCTGCACGAGCTCGTCGCTGGCCACGTCGCGCCGGGCGACGGCCTGGCGGATCTCGGAGCTGATCCGGCCGCCGGTAAAGATCGGCACGTTCAGGGTGACGCCGAGCTGGGGGCCGCGGCTGTCCTGGTCGGTGGGGAACGTATTGCCCACGCCGCCGACGGTGGACGTGCGATCCCCGGTGACCTTGGAATCGCCATAGCTGCCATTGAGGTAGACCGTGGGCCAGCGCCCGGCCTTGGCGGTTTCCACGTTCGCCGCCGCGGACTCCACCTGCAGTTCCTTGGCACGCAGCGCCGGGTTGTTCTCGATCGCCACCGCGACCCATTCGTCGGCACCGCGCTCCGCGGGCATCGCCGGCTGGAAGTCCTCGGGCAGCGCATTGAGGTTGCGGATGGGCCGGTCCGTGATCTCCACCAGCGCCTGGTAGGCGTCCTCGAGCGCGTTGCGCACCACGATGGTGTTGGCGCGGGCGCTGTCGTACTGGGCGCGCGCCTCGTGGACGTCGGTGATCGGTGCCAGGCCCACTTCCAGGCGCTTGTCGGCGAAGTCGAACTGCTTTTTCAGCGCGGCTTCCTGCGCCTGCGCGGCGGCCAGCGTTTCGATCGCCACCAGCACGTTGAAGTAGGCCTGCGAGGTGCGCGTGATCAGCGAGTCGCCGGCGGATGCCAGCTGGAAGTCGGCGGCCTCGCTCAGCGCGCCCTGGCTGCGCACGCGGGTGAAGTTGCCGCGGTCGAACACCATCTGCCTGAGGTTCAGGCCGAGGTCGCGGCGGGTCGTGTTGCTTTCGCTGTCGACGGTGAACTGGAAGAACTGCTGGGTGTCCTCGTCGAACTGCTGCTGCACCGATGCGCCGTCGCTGCGCGACCTGGTCAGCGAGGCCTCGCCACTGATCTGCGGCAGCAGCGTGGACCGGGCCTGCACCACGCCTTCCTTGGTGGCCAGGCGGGTGGACTCCGCGGCGGAATACTGCGGGTCGCTCTCGCGCGCCAGCTCGTAGGTCTGCAGCAGGTCCTCGGCGAAGGCGGCCGATGGCAGCAAGGCGAGGGCGAGTGCGAAGGTCAGGGGGCGGCGGATCATGGGGTGGGTCCTTGGATCGAGGCAGGCACGTGGCCCGCCGGCGGGTCAGAACTCGAAGGTGGGTACCGGCGCGGCGCCGGCCAGGTAGGGGAGGTCGGTCTCGAACAGCGACTCGGTGCGGACATGGCCGCCGTCGACGCGCGCAAGCACGGCCTGCATCGCCGGCGCGCGGCCATGGACGACGAACATCCGTCCGCCCGGGCGCAGCCATTGCAGGAAGCCCGGCGGGATGGCGTCGACCGCACCGGTGACGCAGACGGCGTCGAATCGGCGGTCGCTGGCCCACGCCATGGCATCGGCGCACTCGACGCGCACGTTGCCGATGTCGTGGGCCTGCAGGCGCGCGCGCGCCCGGTCGGCGAGGTCGGCGTGCAGTTCCAGGCTGGTGACGTCGCGCGCCAGGCGGCCGAGGCAGGCGGAGAGGAAGCCGCTGCCGGTGCCGATCTCGAGCACCTCCTCGCCCGGCTCGAGCGCCAGGGCCTGCAGCACGCGGCCTTCGACCACGGGTTTCATCATCCTCTGGCCATGGCCGAGCGGGATCTCGATGTCGGCATAGGCCAGGGCGCGATGCGCCTCGGGCACGAAGGCGTCGCGGGGCAGGTCGGCGAGCACCGCGAGCACGCGGGGGTCGAGCACGTCCCACGGGCGCACCTGCTGTTCGACCATGGTTTCGCGGGCTTTGGCGTAATCGAGGGGCATCGTCGGGGTCTGTCTGTGCGGGCCGGCCATTTTACGGTGTGATGCCGGCTGCGATGGCGCGCCGGCAGGACGACAGCATCGCTGTGATAGGACACCCGCACGCAGTGCCGGAAGTCACCGGGACCGTCGGCGGGCCGGCGCTCATGCCGTGTCCGGCGGCGCGTGCGCGCGCAGGAACAGGTCGACGGTGGCGGCGATGTGGGCGTCGATGTCGGCCTGCGGCGGATCGACGCACAGTCCCGAGGCCATGCGCGTGTGCAGCTCGCCCTTGAGCAGGCTGAAGAACTGCGCCGCGGCGCGGTCGATGTCGGGCACCCGGAGCTCGCCCCGCTCGACGCGGGCCTGCAGGAACTGGGCGAACGCTGCCTGGACCCGTGCCGGGCCGGCGGTCCAGAACAGTTCGCGGACATGCCGGTCGCTGGCCCGGGTCAGCATCATGCGGTGCATCGACAAGGCCTGGTCGCTGGTGATCAGCTTGAAGAACGCGGAGGCGATGCCGGTCAACTGGACGCGCAGCGGTCCCGTGCATTCGCCGATGAACAGCGCCGGGGGCATCTGCGCCTCGCAGACGGCGCGGACCGCTTCGAGGAACAGCGTGTCCTTGTCGCCGAAGTGGCTGTAGACGGTGAGCTTGGACACCCCCGCCGCCGCCGCGATCTGGTCCATGCTGGCGCCGGCGAACCCCTGCGCCGTGAACATGTCCTGCGCCGCCGCCAGGATCGCCGCCCGCTTGGCCATGTCCTTCGGACGACCGGGGCTCGCGGGGCGGTCGGAATCGGCGGGCGTCATGGCGAAATAGTAGACCACCCGGTTCGATAATTGAAGCCGGATCGGGTCACGACGCGCCGGATGCGTGCACCGCCCGCGGCCATGACCCCCGTCGCCATCGGCGCTATGCTCGGGCGACGGGCCAGGTCCGGTGCAGCCGGACCGGCAGCAGCGCAGGATGCCGCGGTGGAACCGACCGATATCCGCAACCCCGACGTCTTCCACAAGGTCGTCGACTGCCAATGGGCCTGTCCGGCGCACACGCCGGTGCCGGAGTACATCCGACTGATCGCGGCCGGCCGCTACGCCGACGCCTACATGGTCAACTGGCACAGCAACGTCTTCCCCGGCATCCTCGGCCGGACCTGCGACCGTCCCTGCGAGCCGGCGTGCCGGCGGGTCCGGGTCGAGGAGAACAACGGCGAGAAACCCGAGCCGGTCGCGATCTGCCGGCTGAAGCGGGTGGCCGCCGACCACAAGGGCGACGTGCGCCCGCGGATGCCGAAGCCCGCGGCCAGACCCAACGGCAGGCGCATCGCCTGCGTCGGCGCCGGCCCGGCGTCGCTCACGGTGGCACGGGACCTGGCGCCACTGGGCTACCACGTCACCGTCTACGACGCCGATCCGAAGGCCGGCGGCTTCATGCGGACCCAGGTGCCGCGTTTCCGCCTGCCCGAGGAGGTCATCGACGAGGAATGCGGGTACATCCTCGACCTGGGCGTCGAATTCATCGGCAACCATCGCATCGATTCGATGCGCGACCTGCTGGCGCAAGGCTTCGACGCCATCTTCGTGGGCAGCGGCGCGCCGCGCGGGCGCGACCTCGACCTGCCGGGGCGGCAGGAAGCTTCGGGCCAGATCCATGTCGGCCTCGACTGGCTGGCCAACGTCTACTTCGAGCACGTGAAGTCGATCGGCAAGCGCGTGCTGGTGCTCGGCGGCGGCAACACCGCCATGGACTGTTGCCGCAGCGCGCGACGGCTCGGCGGCAGCGACGTCAAGGTGATCGTGCGCTCCGGCTTCGACGAGATGAAGGCCAGCCCGTGGGAGAAGGAGGACGCGATGGAGGAGGGCATCCCGATCCTCGACTACCGCGTGCCCAAGACCTTCGTCCACGCCAGCGGCCGCCTGACCGGGATGACCTTCGAGCGCGTGCGCGCCGAATACGACGACAAGGGGCGACGCAAGCTGATCCCCACCGGCGAGCCGGACGAGTTCCATCCCTGCGACGAGGTGCTGATCGCGGTGGGACAGGAAAACGCGTTCCCCTGGATCGAGCGCGACGTCGGCATCGAGTTCGGCGAGTGGGACATGCCGGTGGTCGATGAAGCTACCTACCAATCGTCGCTCCCGCACGTGCTGTTCGGGGGCGATGCGGCCTTCGGGCCCAAGAACATCATCTGGGCGGTGGCGCACGGCCACGGCGCGGCGATCTCCATCGACAAGCTGCTCAACGGCGACGACGTGCGCGAGCGGCCGGACCCCTTCGTCCGGCTGCAGTCGCAGAAAATGGGCATCCACGAATGGAGTTACGACAACGCCGTGTCCCCGGACGAACGCTACGTCGTGCCGTGGTCGGAAGCGGCCCGGAAGCTCGACAGCATGAGTACCGAAGTCGAACTCGGCTTCGACCCGGCGACGGCCTGGAAGGAAACCCAGCGCTGCCTCAATTGCGACGTGCAGACGGTGTTCGACCGCGACAAGTGCATCGAATGCGACGCCTGCGTCGACATCTGCCCCACCGACTGCATCACCTTCACGTTCAATGGCGAGGAAGACGTCCTGCGCACCCGGCTGACGGCACCGGCGCTCAACACGCAGCAGGACCTGTACGTGTCCGCGCCGCTGAAGACGCAACGCGTGATGGTCAAGGACGAGGACGTCTGCCTGCACTGCAGCCTGTGCGCCGAGCGCTGCCCGACCGGCGCCTGGGACATGCAGAAGTTCCTGTTGCAGGAGGTCTACGCGGGCCCGGGGTGCAGGAGCAAGCCTGCGGCGAAGGAGGCGGCGTGAGGGAGCCGAGGGTTCGGCCGGCCGTCGGCGCAACCCGTCTCCCGCCTGGCGGGAGAGGGGCTTTTTCATGCGGGGCCTGACATGACGCCAAGCCATGCCCCGCTGCAATCGACCAACGACTTCGTCGTCAAGTTCGCCAACGTCAACGGCTCCGGCTCGGCGTCGGCCAACGAGTTGTTCGCCAAGGCGATCCTGCGCATGGGCGTGCCGGTCAGTCCGCGCAACATCTTCCCGTCCAACATCCAGGGGCTGCCGACCTGGTACGAGGTACGGGTGAGCGAGGCCGGCTGGCTGGGCCGGCGCGGTGGCGTCGACCTGATGGTGGCGATGAACCCGCAGACCTGGGACGTCGATGTCGCCGAGCTCGAGCCGGGCGGCTACCTGTTCTACGACAATTCCAAACCCATGCCGAAGTCCAGGTTCCGCGAGGACGTGACCGTCATCGGCGTGCCGCTGACCGAGCTCTGCAACGCGACCTACGACGATCCGCGCCAGCGCCAGCTGTTCAAGAACATCATGTACGTCGGCGCCCTCGGCGCGCTGCTGGACCTGGATGCCGGCATCATCGAGGCCCTGATCGGCGAGCAGTACAGGTCCAAGCCCAAGCTGCTCGCGCCCAACATCGAGGCGCTGCACATCGGCCGCGACTGGGTGCGCGAACACCTGCCGCATCCGATCGGCCTGCGCGTGCGCGCAGGCGATGCCGTCGGCGACCGCATCTTCATGGAGGGCAACGCCGCCGCCGCGCTGGGCTGCGTCTACGGCGGAGCGACCGTGTGCGCCTGGTACCCGATCACGCCGTCGTCCTCGCTGGCCGAGGCCTTCCAGTCGTACTGCCGGAAATACCGGGTCGACGCCGAGGGCCGGGCGCGCCACGCCATCATCCAGGCCGAGGACGAGATCGCCTCGATCGGCATGGTGGTTGGCGCAGGCTGGAACGGCGCGCGCGCGTTCACCACCACGTCGGGGCCCGGCGTCTCGCTGATGGGCGAGTTCATCGGCCTGGCGTATTTCGCCGAGATCCCGGTCACCATCATCGACGTGCAGCGCGGGGGGCCGTCCACCGGCATGCCGACAAGGACGCAGCAATCCGACCTCCTGTCCGCAGCTTATGCATCGCACGGCGACACCAAGCATGTCCTGCTGTTCCCCGAGGACCCGCACGAATGCTTCGCGTTCGCGGCCGATGCGCTCGACCTGGCGGACCGCCTGCAGACCCCGGTGTTCGTGATGACCGATCTGGACATCGGCATGAACCAGCGCCTGTGCGCGCCGCTGGAATGGGACGACGCGCGCGAGTACGACCGCGGCAAGGTGATGACTGCCGGACAGCTCGAGCAGGGCCGCGAGTTCGCGCGTTACAAGGACGTCGACGGCGACGGGATCCCGTGGCGCACCTGGCCGGGAACGCATCCGGACAAGGGCGCCTACTTCACGCGCGGCACATCGCGCAATCCGCAGGCGCAGTATTCCGAGCGCGGCCCCGACTACGTCTACAACATGCAGCGCTTGCTGAAGAAATTCGACACCGCCAAGGCGCTGGTCCCGCAACCGGTGGTCTCGCAGCCCGGCGTGCCGTCCCGGCATGGCGCGATCTTCTTCGGGTCGACCAGCCCCGCGATGCACGAGGCCATCGCCTTGCTTTCCGATGCCGGCATCCCCGTCGACACGCTGCGCGTGCGCGCCTTCCCGTTCCCCGATTCGGTGCGCGCCTTCATCGCGGCGCATGAGTGCGTGTTCGTGGTCGAGCAGAACCGCGACGGCCAGCTGCGCACGCTGCTGGTCAACGAATTCGACCTCGACCCGGCCAGGCTCGTCGCCGTGCTGCACTACGACGGCACGCCGATCACGGCCCGGTTCATCGCCGGCGAGATCACGGCCCGGATCGGGCCGGCGAGCCTCGAGTCCCGGGAGAAGGTCGCATGACGACCCGGGGGCGCGTCGCGGGCCACCGGGCGCGAGCCGATGGGTGCCCGCGCGGGAGCGCGGGGCGGCGTGGGACACGCACGACGGCCTGCTTCCGGTTCCGCGCACCTTGTCCGGCCGAGCGCCTCGAATCCACCCGGGAGGACGTGGCATGACCTACCTCGCCAAACCCAGGCTGCACCACCCTTCGCTGGGCTGCAACGCGCTGGGCTTCACCCGGCGCGACTACGAAGGCAAGGTCAGCACCCTGTGCGCCGGCTGCGGCCACGATTCGATTTCGGCGGCGATCATCCAGGCCTGCTGGGAGCTGGACATCGCCCCGCACCGCGTCGCCAAGCTTTCGGGCATCGGCTGCAGTTCCAAGACCCCCGACTACTTCCTCGGCCAGTCGCACGGCTTCAACACCGTGCACGGGCGCATGCCGTCGGTGCTGACCGGCGCCAGCCTCGCCAACCGCGACCTGATCTACCTGGGCGTGTCCGGCGACGGAGATTCGGCGTCCATCGGCATCGGCCAGTTCGTGCACGCGATCCGGCGCGGCGTGGACATGGTCTACATCGTCGAGAACAACGGCGTCTACGGACTGACCAAGGGCCAGTTCTCGGCCACGGCGGACCAAGGCTCGACGTCGAAGAAGGGGGCCAGGAACGACGACACGCCGCTGGACCTGGTGACGATGGCCCTGCAGCTGGGCGCCAGCTACGTCGCGCGTGGATTCTCCGGGGACAAGCGCCAGCTCGTGCCGCTGATCAAGGGCGCGTTGTCGCACCGCGGCGCGGCCTTCCTCGACGTGATCAGCCCCTGCGTGGCCTTCAACAATCATCCCGGCAGCACCAAGAGCTACGACTACGTGCGCGAGCACAACGATGCGGTCAACCAGCTGGACGTGATGCTCCCGCGTGCCGAAATCGCCGTTGACTACGATCCCGGCGAGGCGATCGAGGTCGAGCAGCACGACGGCTCGGTACTGCGGCTGCGCAAGCTCGACGAGGCCTACGACCCGCGCGACCGCATTGCCGCCATGAACCTGATCCAGCAACGCCAGGCGCGCGGCGAGGTGGTGACCGGCCTGCTGTACGTGGACGCCGGCGCGGGCGACCTGCATGGCCACCTCGGCACCGTGGAGGCGCCTTTGAATTCCCTTGGCGCCGCCGAACTGAGCCCCGGCGCGGCGACCCTGGGGAAGATCAACGCCGGGATGCGCTGAGGGCGCCTGGCGCCCGGCGGGGCGACACGGCTGGCGTTGCGGGCGGGGGCGTGTTGCAATGGCACCCGAAGCGGGGGTACCGCGGCTTGCAGCATCGGGCGCCGGTTGAGACACACCCTTCGAACCTGATCCGGCTGACACCGGCGTAGGGAAGCTTCGCTGGACGCATCCACGGTGCGTTCCATGCGCCGCCGCTTCGTCCGCGCCGCGGCGATCCATCGGCCGCCAGGGACTCGAGCGCGCTGCCGCGCGCCGCGACCGCTGGCCACCCATGCGACCGCCGGGGCACGCCCAGGACCGCGCGCCATGAACAGGACGAAGCCATGAATGCAGTTCCCGCCTCGCTGCTCCAGCAGACCGAGCAGCTTTCCGAATCGGTGACCCGGCCGATCCCCGGCTCGCGCAAGATCCACGTCGAAGGCTCGCGTCCCGACCTGCGCGTGGCCATGCGCGAGATCGCGCTGGCGCAGACGCCCACGCTGTTCGGCGGTGAGGACAACCCGCCGGTGACCGTCTACGACCCGTCCGGTCCCTACACCGATCCCGACGTCGCCATCGACCTGTCCGCCGGGCTGGCGCCGCTGCGTGCACGCTGGATCGAGGAGCGCGGCGACACCGAGCCGCTGCCGCAGCTCAGCTCCCGCTTCGGGCGCGAGCGCGAAGCCGATCCCCGCCTGGACGCGGTGCGTTTCCCGGCCCGCAACCTGCCGCGCGTCGCCCGCGCCGGCGCCAACGTCAGCCAGATGCACTACGCGCGCAAGGGCATCGTCACGCCGGAGATGGAGTACGTCGCGATCCGCGAGAACCAGCGGCTGGAACTGGTCCGCGATGCGCTGCTGCGGGCGCAGCATCCCGGCGAGGCCTTCGGCGCCAGCATCCAGTCGGCGATTACGCCGGAGTTCGTGCGCGACGAGATCGCGCGTGGTCGCGCCATCCTGCCCAACAACATCAACCACCCCGAGAGCGAGCCGATGGTCATCGGCCGCAACTTCCTGACCAAGATCAACGCCAACATCGGCAACAGCGCCGTGTCGTCCGGCATCGCCGAGGAGGTCGAGAAGCTGGTCTGGGCGATCCGCTGGGGCGGCGACACGGTCATGGACCTGTCGACCGGCAAGCACATCCACGAGACGCGCGAGTGGATCATCCGCAACTCCCCGGTACCGATCGGCACGGTGCCGATCTACCAGGCGCTGGAAAAGGTCGATGGCCGCGCCGAGGAGCTGACCTGGGAGATTTTCCGCGACACGCTCATCGAGCAGGCCGAGCAGGGCGTGGATTACTTCACCATCCATGCCGGGGTGCTGTTGCGTTACGTGCCGCTGACTGCGAAACGCGTGACCGGCATCGTCTCGCGCGGCGGCAGCATCATGGCCAAGTGGTGCCTGTCGCACCACAAGGAAAGTTTCCTCTACGAACACTTCGAGGACATCTGCGAGATCATGAAGGCGTACGACGTGGCGTTCTCGCTGGGCGACGGGCTGCGCCCGGGCTGCATCGCCGACGCCAACGACGCCGCGCAGTTCGGTGAGCTGGAGACGCTGGGCGAGCTGACGAAGATCGCGTGGAAGCACGATGTGCAGACCATGATCGAGGGCCCCGGCCACGTGCCGATGCAGTTGATCAAGGAGAACATGGACAAGCAGCTGGTCGAGTGCGGCGAGGCGCCGTTCTACACCCTGGGCCCACTGACCACCGACATCGCGCCCGGCTACGACCACATCACCAGCGCGATCGGCGCGGCGATGATCGGCTGGTACGGCTGCGCGATGCTGTGCTACGTGACGCCCAAGGAGCACCTGGGCCTGCCCAACCGGGAGGACGTGCGCGACGGGATCATGGCGTACAAAATCGCGGCCCATGCCGCCGACCTGGCCAAGGGGCATCCCGGCGCGCAGGTGCGCGACAACGCCCTGAGCAAGGCGCGCTTCGAGTTCCGCTGGGAGGACCAGTTCCACCTGGGCCTGGACCCCGAGAAGGCCAAGGCGTTCCACGACGAGACGCTGCCCAAGGATGCGCACAAGCTCGCGCATTTCTGCTCGATGTGCGGTCCCCACTTCTGCTCGATGAAGATCACCCAGGACGTGCGCGACTACGCCTCCGAACACGGCATGGACGAGGCCAAGGCGCTCGAGGCGGGCATGGAGGAGAAATCCGCGCAGTTCCGTGCGCAGGGTGGCGAGGTCTACCGGGAAGGCTGAATCGTTCAGTCCCCGCATTCAGCGCACGCCAATCCGGCGCGCCTCCGGTGGACGTATATTGGTGCGGTGATCGACATGCACGCCGTGCGCCGGGGCGACGCCGCCCCGCCGGCGCGCACCGGGAGAGGTCCATGAAACATTTGGTGCATACGATGGCCATCAGGTGGCTGGCGGCGGTGTTCGCGCTGGCCTTGCTCGGCGGCTGCGCGACCGGTTTGCGGGTGTCCGCCGAGGCCGACCCGCGCGCCGACTTCTCGCAATACCGCACCTACGGTTTCTACTCGCCGCTGGCGGTGGAAGGAGACGGGTATGCCACCCCGTCGAGCCAGCGCATGCGCGAGGCGGTGCGCTCGCAGATGGAGTCCCGCGGGTATTCCCATAGCGCCGAAAAGCCGGACCTGTTGGTCAACATCAATGCCTACGTGCAGCAGCGCACCGACGTCTGGTCGTCGCCTTTCGTTGATTACGGCTACTACTACAGCTACCGCGCCCACCGCTACGTCGTGGCGCCTTACTGGCGCGACCGCGTGGACGTCTACCGGTACAACGAAGGCACCTTGAACATCGACATCATCGACGCCGCGCGCAATACGCTGGTGTGGGAAGGGATCGCGGTCGGGCGCGCCACGCGGTCCCGCCCGGCGGACCGCGACGCGCGCATCGACGCCGCCATCGCCGAGATCTTCGCGCGCTACCCGTATCGCGCGGGCAGCCGCTGACGGCAGCGGCCTGGTCCAGGCGTCACCCACGACGGCCCCACGAGGGGCCGTCGTTGTTCCCGCGCCGGTCGCGTCGACCCGGTCCGGTCGACCCATTACCATGGATCGCTGGAACCGCAGCCCGGCCGACATGAAGCTCCAGGTCCCCTTCGTCCAGTTGCCCTTGTCGTTCGACGCCGCTGCCCTGGCCGCGGAAGTCTCGCAGGTCGACGAGTCGGAATGGCGCCCGCACCCGCAAGGGTTCGCCGGCAACTCGATGTTGCCGCTGGTCGCGGCCGGGGGCGACCCGGCCAACGAGTCCTTCGGCGGGCTGATGCGCCCGACACCTCACCTGCGGCGCTGCCCCTACCTCATGCAGGTCCTCGCCAGCCTGGGCGCGACCGTGGGCCGCACGCGCCTGATGCGTCTGGCGGGGCAGGCCGAGGTCACCCGCCACGCCGACCAGGGGTATTACTGGGCCGAACGCGTGCGCGTGCACGTGCCGATCGTGACCCAGCCGACGGTTCGGTTCGAATGTGGTGAGGCCGTGGTCAACATGGCCGCCGGCGAATGCTGGATCTTCGATACGTGGCGGCAGCACCGGGTGCTCAACGACGCCACGCAGTCGCGCATCCACCTGGTCGCGGACACGGTTGGCGGCCCGGGGTTCTGGGACCTGGTTTCGCGGGGGCGGGCGGTGCCGGCGCAGGGCGCCCCCAGCTTCGACATCGCCCACGTCGCGCCCCGCGAAGAAGCGTCGCGCGACTTCGCCTGCGAATCGGTCAACGTCCCGCGGGTGATGAATCCTTGGGAGCTGGAAAAGCACCTTGGCTTCCTGTTCGGCGAGGCGGTGTCGCACCCCGCCTTGCCCACGCTGCAGCAGCAAGCCGGTCGCCTGCTGCGCGAGTGGCGGGGCCTGTGGTTCGAGCATGGCGAGGCCGATTCAGGCCGCGCGCGCTTCCGCCAGGCGTTCGACGGTTTCCAGGCGGCGGTGCAGGGGCCGGCCCAGGACGTGGTGCTGCGCAATGGCATTCGCTGGTTCGACGTCCTGCAGGTGATGCTCGGCAGCGTCGTGGTGCAGGCGACCGAAGCGCAGGATGCCGGCGACCCGGCCGCGCAGCGCAGGCTAGGCGACAACGCCTGATGCGGGCGAAGGACGCAGCCGGGCGCGGGCAAGCCGCGGCCGGGATGCGCCGACCGTTCAGAAGTGCGGTTTCTCCGGCGACGCCTCGTAGCGGGTGATCGACTCGGCCAGGATGCGCTTGGCGTCCGCCGCGCCACCCCAACCGTCGAGCTTGACCCACTTGCCGGGTTCCAGGTCCTTGTAGTGCTCGAAGAAGTACCCGATGCGGTCGCGCCAGTGCTGCGGCACGTCGTCGATATCGACCATCCCCGCGTAGCTGGGGAACACCTTGGGCACGGGCACGGCGAGGATCTTCTCGTCGGCACCGGCCTCGTCGGACATCAGCAGCACGCCCACCGGCCGCACCTGGATCACGGAGCCGGGGATCAGCGACAGCGGCATCAGCACCAGCACGTCGGCCGGGTCGCCGTCGCCGCACAGGGTGTGCGGAACGTAGCCGTAGTTGCAGGGGTAGCGCATCGGCGTCGACAGGACGCGATCGACGAAGATCGCCCCGGAGGCCTTGTCGACCTCGTACTTGACCGGCTCGGCGTCCTTGGGGATTTCGATGATGACGTTGATTTCGTCCGGCGGACGGTTGCCGGTGGTGACCAGGTCCAGGCCCATGGGTTCTTCGATTCAGGCGACGTAGGGGGCCGCGAGGATACCCGATGCGCGCCGAGTCCGTGCTCCGTCGGGCGGGAACCGGCGATGGACCGATTCACCAACCGCCGCCGCCGCCGCCGCCCCCACCGCCTCCGGATCCGCCGCCAGAGCTACCGCTCGACCCGCCCGAACTCGACCCGGGCGCCGTGGACGACGACGAGATCGCGCTGCCTAGGCTGCTGCCGAGGCTGCTGGTGAACCCGGCCAGCCCCCGGCCGCTGCCGAAGTCGTGGCTGCCGTGGTACCAGCTCGGGGTGGCCGCCTCCTGCTGTGCCGCGGTGGGCAGGGCTTCGGCGAAACGCTGCGCCCAGGCCTGCTCGACGTCCAGCGCGAAGGCGTACGGCAGGTAGGCGGCGAAGAGCTCCGGCCGGGCGTCGAGGTGGTAGCGGGCATCCAGTTCCTGCTTCTCGGCCACCCCCAGGTACCAGCGGAAGCCCTCGATCTGATCGAGCAACTTGGCGCCGTCCTGCGTGGGCGCTTTCATCCAGTGGTAGAACGCGATGTTGGTGCCGATCAGCAGCAGGAAGGCCACCGCCAGTCCGGCACCGCCGATGAAGGCCAGTGCGACCAGGCCGGCGAGCTCGAACAACAGGAATGGAAGCGCGAACGCACTGGTGAACACCGCGCCGATCCGTTGCAGGGCGCTGCGGGCGCTGCGCAAGGCCGCGAGCGCCATCATCGAGAAGGCATAGGCGCCGAAACTCCACCCGGTGAGCCAGAACAGCAGGAACAGGGCCGCGAACTTCATGTCGCCCGGGATCGACACGATGGCCAGCAACAGGGTGGCCAGCGAAATCAACAGTCCCGGGGCCAGTTTCCTGCCGTGCGTGTTGAAGTACTTCTTCTCGTAATCGGCGGCAAGCGCGGCCTTGTGCGCCTTGATCGCCGCCTGCATCTTCGCGTGGATGGATTGCTTCAGGGTGAGCGGCTGCCCGTCGCGGAACAGCGACAGGATGATGGCGCGTTCCCCCGGCGCCAGCGCGACCTGCTTGCCGGTGGGGCGCAGGGTGATGACCTTCTTGTCGTCCTCCTCGATCTCGAGGCCACCCTTGGCGGCGAGGCCGAGGATCGCGGCGGCGAAGGTGTCCTTGTCGTAGCCCATGCGCCGGATGAAACGCAGCGAGGCGGGCGAATAACCGCGCGGCGGCTCGTACAACGGCACTTGCACGCCGCGCGCGGGGTCGCGGCCGTAGCGGACCCACGCGATGCCGTAGTACAGCCAGAGCAGCAGCAACCCGGCCGCGGCCGCGACCAGCTGGCTGTTGTCGGCGAGCAGCCACGACAGGCGTTGCCTCCGGGTCGGTTCCGCGATGACGCCCTTGGGAAATTCGAGCACCAGGCTCAGCCCCTGGCTTGGCATCAACGGGCGCGTCGTGCGGTAGCGCGCGCCGCCGTCGAAGGTCGCCGCGGTCAGGTGGGCGTCCCGGGATCCCTGGAACCCCGTGTACCCGAAGGCCTCGAGCTGTTCGGCCGGGACGTCCCGCGGCAACCGGACGGTCGCGCTGGCCTCGTCGATGGCGAAATCCCAGCCGTTGCCGGTGACATTCCAGTACAGCTCGTCGTGCGCATCGAAGAATCCGAGCTGCCTGGTGGTGCGGTAGCGGAAGCTGTAGGTGTATTCCCCGGGGGCCAGGAACACGTGCTCGCTGCCGAAGTACACCCGTACGCCATTGGCCAGCGTTTCGGTATGCCACGATTCGCTGCGGCCGTCGCGCTGCGCCGACAGCGGCTCGAACGCGACCTTGTAACCGTGGCCGAGCGGATCCTTGTAGGTGGTCGGGAAATCTCGGTAGATGCCGCGACGGATGCGCTGGCCTTCGGCGCGTACCTGGATGGTCTCGGTGACGTCCATGCCGCCGTCGGCGCGGACCTGGATGTCGGCGTGGTAGCCGAGGATGCGCTCGTCTGCCCGCACGCCGGAAGCCAGCAGTGCCAGCAGCGCCGCGCACCCCAGGCGCAGCAGGACGTTCATAGATCAACCTCCGGCGCTTTCGCGATCCCATCGCCGCCGGCGAAGAACTCGCCGGGCTGGAACCCGAACAGCCGCGCGATGATCCAGTGCGGGAATTGCTGCTGGCGGTCGTTGTATTGGCGCACGGAGCCGTTGTAGAAGCGCCGGGCCGATTGCAGGTGGTCCTCGATGACCACCAGCTGCCGGCTGAGGTCGGCGAAGTTCTCGCTGGCCTTGAGGTCGGGATAGGCTTCCGCGAGCGCGACCAGCCGGCCCAACCCGGATTCCAGCGCGGTTTCGGCGCGCGACTTCGCTTCGACGGTGCTGGCCGCGCGGCTGCGGCTGCGTTCCTCGGTCACCCGTTGCAGCGTGTCGCGTTCGTGGCCCGCGTAGGCCTTCACTGCGCTGACCAGGTTCGGCACCAGGTCATGGCGGCGCTGCAACTGCACGTCGACATCGCTCCAGGCCGCGGCGACCTGGTTCCGGTCCTGCACCAGCCGGTTGAACAGCCAGACCACGCAGGCCAGCACGGCAACCATGCCCATTCCCGCAACGATGTCCATCAGGCTCCCCTGCTCGGTGTTCCGGGCCTTGGCGCGGTGCGGAGATCCGGGCGACCAGGGCGCCGCGGGCCCTGGCCCGCGATTCGGTTGCGTCGAATCCCGTTGCAGGTCCACGTGGTGAGCCGCGATTTCCGGACGCGGACCTGCCTCCCCGCCGCGTCCCGAGTGGGGGAACCGGAAAAAAAGAAGCCCCGCGTACGCGGGGCTTCGAATTGCACGTGCGTGGTGAGCCCTACAGCGGGCGATTGTCCTTGCCGCGCAGGTAATCGTCGCTCCAGCGCTGGGCCACCTTGCCGGCGGCCTCGCGCCCGCCGAGACCGAAGGCCAGGGCGACCGCAACGGCGACCGCGCCGAGCACCAGTCCGAAGGCGAGGTTGACGATCTCGTCGGCGATGCCCATCGCCCGCAGGCCCATGGCGATCACCAGGCCGAGGATGGCCACCCGCGCGATGCGAGACAAGCCGACCGCACGGTCCGGATTGGCGCGCTGGATCGCTTCGGCGGCCACGTTCGCCAGCCAGTAGCCCACCACGAAGATCACCAGGCCGAGCAGGATGTCGGCGCCGAAGGCGATGAAGGTCTCCAGCAGGTCGCGGACACCGTCGAAGCCGAGCAGGGCCGCGGCTTCGACCGTGGCGAACAGCATGATGAAGAACAGCGCCACGTGGCCCGCCAGCGCGGACAGCGTGGTGCCGCCGGTGTCAGCCGTCGCGGAGCCGATCGGCGGGGGCGGTGCCGTGTCGCCGACGGCGGGCGCATAGGACTCCGCGGCAGGCGAGCTGACGGTCGTCCCGCCCGAGGTCGGCGCCGAGGCGAAGGCATGGCCCAGGCCGATGCGCTCCGGGATGCGGTCGAAGCCGAGGTTGGCCATCAGGCGCGTGACCAGTCCGGCGACGAAGCGGCCGACGAACCATGCGATCAGCAGGATCGCGGCAGCCGCGAGCACGTTCGGCACGGCCTGCAGGAACACGTCGAGCATGCCGGTCAGTGGCGCGGAGATGGCCTGGATCTGGAGTGCGTCGAGCGCCGCGATCAGGGTCGGGACGATCACCAGGATGAAGGCCAGGGTGCCGCCGAGTTCTGAAAGCTTGAGCCCCTCGGTCTCCTCGTGCGACTCGCTGAAGCGGTCGACGCCAGTCGCCGCCAGCAGGTTGCTGACCAGGCCGCGCACGACCTTGGCGACCAGGTAGCCGACGAAGCCGATCACCACCGCGGCGAACAGGTTCGGCAGGATGCCGAGCAGGCTGCCGGTCATGTTGGTCAGCGGCGCCATTAGGCCGTCGATCTGCAGCGTGCCGACGATCGCGGGCAGGAACAGCAGCAGCACCAGCCAGTAGGCCACGTTGCCCATTGATTGCGACAGCGGCTTCATATCCGCGCTCTCGGACAGCTTTTCATCCAGCCTGGTCGCGCCCAGCGACCGGTTGACCACGGTGCGCACGATGGTCGCCACCAGCCAGGCCAGCAGCGCGAGGCCGGCCGCCAGCAGGAGGCGCGGCAAGTACATCATCACCGTGCCGGCGAGCGTGGTCAGCGGACCGGATACGCCGTCGATGCGCAGCACGCTGAACATGCCGATGACCGCGAGCAGCAGGATCGCCCAGAAAACGACGCGCCCGGCGATCTTCTCGAAGTCGATGCTCGACTCGGTCTGCGAAGCCAGCCGCGCATTGGTGTTCAGCGCCGCCAGCCCCTTGCGCGTCGCCGCGCTCGCGGCCAGCGCCACGATCCATCCCACCAGGAGGATGGCGAGCGCGCCCAGGATGTTGGGCAGGTAGACGCCCAGTGATGTCTGCAAGGACTCTTGCCAGGTGACAGGTTCCATCGATTTCCCCTCCAGTGAGCGTGCGGATCGCTGCGGGCTTCCGGCCCGGGCCGGCCAAGGCAGCGACCGAGAGTGACCCGGTGGCTCCCTCACATTGCCGCACGGGGGGTGAACAAAGTGTTTTTCGGGGTCGTGGGCCGCGGCCCGGCCGGAGCCGGAGGGCCGCCAAGGCGCGGGCGCGGCTCCGTCCCCAGGGTGCGGCGGGACCCGCGACGAACCGTCCCGAAGCAAGGCCCAAACGAAATCGCCCCGCGGCAAGCGGGGCGATTTCATGAAGCGACATCGAACGTCCTGTCAGAGCAACGGCACCAGCAGCAGGGCGACGATGTTGATGATCTTGATCAGCGGGTTGATCGCGGGCCCGGCGGTGTCCTTGTAGGGATCGCCGACGGTGTCGCCGGTCACCGCGGCCTTGTGGGCCTCGGAGCCCTTGCCGCCGCAGTGTCCGTCCTCGATGTACTTCTTGGCGTTGTCCCAGGCGCCGCCGCCGGTGGTCATCGAGATCGCCACGAAAAGACCGGTGACGATGGTGCCGATCAGCAGGCCGCCCAGGGCCTTGGGCCCCAGCAGCAGGCCGACCACGATCGGCACCGCGACCGGCAGCAGAGACGGCACGATCATTTCCTTGATCGCCGACTTGGTCAGCATGTCGACCGCGCGCGAGTAGTCCGGCTTGGCCGTGCCCTGCATGATCCCCGGGATCTCGCGGAACTGGCGGCGCACTTCCTCCACCACCGCGCCGGCGGCGCGTCCCACGGCTTCCATCGCCATCGCGCCGAACAGGTAGGGGATCAGGCCGCCGATCAGCAGGCCGATGATCACCATGTGGTCGGACAGGTCGAAGGTGGCGGGGACGTAGGCCACGCCGGACGCCAGCGCCTTCGCCGCGCCGACGGTGTCGAGGTTGTGGGTGTAGTCGGCGAACAGCACCAGCGCCGCCAGTGCGGCCGAACCGATCGCGTAGCCCTTGGTCACCGCCTTGGTGGTGTTGCCGACCGCATCGAGCGGATCGGTGATGTCGCGGATCTCCGAGGGTAGCTCGGCCATCTCGGCGATGCCGCCGGCGTTATCGGTGATCGGGCCGTAGGCGTCCAGCGCCACGATCATGCCGGCCATCGACAGCATCGCGGTCGCGGCGGTGGCGATGCCGTACAGGCCGCCCATCTCGAAGCAGCCCCAGATCGCGGCGCAGACCGCGATCACCGGCAGCGCGGTGGACTTCATCGACACGCCCAGGCCGGCGATGATGTTGGTGCCGTGGCCGGTGGTCGACGCCTGGGCCACGTGCTGCACCGGCTTGAACTGGGTGCCGGTGTAGTACTCGGTGATCCATACGATCGCGCCGGTCAGCACCAGCCCGACCAGGGCGCAGCCGTAGAGCGCCATCGGTCCGTAGACGTTGTCGGCCATCAGCTCGGTGGTGATCGGGTAGAACAGCACCGCCGAGAGCACGGCCGAGACGATCACGCCCTTGTACAGCGCGCCCATGATCGAGCCGCCGGTCTTCACCTTGACGAAGAAGGCACCCACAATCGAGGCCAGGATCGAGGCGCCGCCGAGCACCAGCGGGTACAGCGCGCCGTTCTCGCCGACGTCGCCGGCCATCAGCACGCCCAGCAGCATGGTGGCGATCACCGTGACCGCGTAGGTCTCGAACAGGTCGGCGGCCATGCCGGCGCAGTCGCCGACGTTGTCGCCGACGTTGTCGGCGATCACCGCCGGGTTGCGCGGGTCGTCCTCGGGGATGCCGGCTTCGACCTTGCCCACCAGGTCGGCGCCGACATCGGCGCCCTTGGTGAAGATGCCGCCGCCCAGGCGCGCGAAGATCGAGATCAGGGAGCTGCCGAAGGCCAGGCCGACCAGCGCATGCAGCGCGTCCTCGCCGACGATGCCCATGTGGCCCAGCACCACGTAGTAGCCGGCGACGCCGAGCAGGCCGAGGCCCACCACCAGCATGCCGGTGATGGCGCCGCCGCGGAAGGCGACGTCCATCGCCGGGCCGATTCCGCGCCGCGCCGCTTCGGCAGTGCGGACGTTGGCGCGTACCGAGACGTTCATGCCGATGTAGCCGGCCGCGCCCGAGAGCACCGCGCCGACCAGGAAGCCGATCGCCGTGGGCCAGGTCAGGAACAGGCCGATCAGTACGAACAGCACCACGCCGACGACCGAAATGGTGGTGTATTGCCGGTTGAGGTAGGCGCGCGCGCCTTCCTGGATGGCGCCTGCGATCTCCTGCATGCGTTCGTTGCCTGCGGGCTGGCGGTTGATCCAGCCTGCCGAGATCATCCCGTAAAGGATGGCGACGGCAGCGCATCCCAGCGCCAGCCACAAACCATAGTCGTGCAACATGAAATCTCCCCAGATCGACATGAATAAACCGGGCGACTATCGCACAGGCCCGGCGCAGGGGGTACCCGGGGCCCGGCGGGGGCCCCGGGATGCGTGCCACGGCCGCGGCCCGGGCCGTGGAGGGGCAGTTCAGCCCGCCCATGCGAGGCTGGCCGCCGATTCCATTGCGTCAGGAGTGCCCCCCATGCGACTTTCCCTACTGGCCGCCGCGGCAGCGCTCGTTGCCGGGCCGGTGCTGGCAGCCGACCCGAAGCCCGAGATCAGCCGACCGGCCGCGACGCCGCAGGCCGTCGGCGCCGCCCACACCCTGCGCCAGATCCCGGAAGCCTGTGCGCGCCTCGAGGGCATGTTCACCGGCCAGGCGGCGGAACCGTACAAGTTCGCGGTGGTGCGCACCAGCGCCAGCTGCCAGGCGCGTGCGCGCTTCGTGGACGCCGCCAAGGCGAAGCCGTCGCCGGCGTCGGGCTGGAAGCTCAACGACCTGATCCGCGTCCCGAACGCCGGGTGCCCCTCGCAGGAGGCCGTGGTGCGCGTGTGGCGGAAGCCCACCGGGAACGCCCCGCCCAAACTCGATGCCCAGGGCAGGTCGCGGATCTATCTGCAGGAGTCCAAGGAAGCCGCGGCGGCGGGCAAGCTGGCAGCCATCCCGATGTTCGCCGCCGAGATGGGCGTCGCGGGCAAGGCCTGCACGTCCTAGGCGCAGTTTGCAGCCACGGCTAGCGTGGCCGAAGGCCGCGCGGGACCCGCCCGCAGCGGGCCCACCTAAGGGTCGTGCCACGGACACCAGCAGCATCGGGGAGCGCCGGGCGCGAGCGCAGCGAGTCGCCCCACAGGCCCGTGCCGCGACGGCTCAGCCCTTCCAGGGCTCCAGCCGCTGGCGCAGGACCTCGTTGCGCAGCGTCACGTACCGGGGCAGTCCGTCCTTGCCGTACGGCGGATACGCCTCGCCACGGATCAGCGGTTCCAGGTAGGCGCGCGCCTTGGCGGTGATGCCGTAGCCGTCCCGGCGGATGAAGGCGGCAGGCATCGTCTTCTCGCGGTTGGCGATCTTTTCCAGCGGCGCCGGTTCGATCTTCCAGCGGTAGGGTGCGTCGGAGGTACGGACGATCACCGGCATGGTCGCGTTGCGACCGTCCAGGGCGAACCGCACCGCCGCCTTGCCAACCGCGAGGGCGTGGTCCAGGTCGGTTTGCGATGCGATGTGGCGGGCGGACCGCTGCAGGTAATCGGGCAGGGTCCAGTGCACTTTCATGCCAAGCGCGTCCTTGACCCGACCGGCGAGGTGGGAGGCAACGCCGCCCAGCTGGGTATGCCCGAACGAGTCCTTGCCGCCGCCGGCATCGGCGACGAAGCGGCCATCGGCGGTCCGGATGCCTTCGCTGGCGACCACGACGCAATGACCGACCCGTGCGACGGTCTTCTCGACCCGGGCGAGGAAGTCGGCCTCGTCGTACGTTCTCTCGGGGAACAGGATCAGGTGGGGTGCCTGGTCGCCACCCTCGCCCGCCAGGCCGGCAGCCGCCGCCAGCCAGCCGGCATGGCGCCCCATGGCCTCGTAGACGAACACCTTGGTCGAGGTTTCGGCCATGGCCGCGACGTCCAGGGCGGCTTCGCGCACCGAGATCGCCGTGTACTTGGCGGCCGAGCCGAATCCCGGGCAGCAGTCCGTCACCGCCAGGTCGTTGTCGACCGTCTTCGGCACGCCGATGCAGGTCAGCGGATAGTCGAACTCCCTGGCCAGTTGCGACACCTTGTGCGCGGTGTCGGCCGAGTCGTTGCCGCCGTTGTAGAGGAAGTACCGGACGTCGTGCGCCCGCAGCACGTCCAGCAGGCGCTCGTACCTGGCGCGGTCGTCCTCGAGCGACTTGAGCTTGTAGCGGCAGGTGCCGAACGCGCCGCCGGGGGTGTGCGCCAGGGCGCGGATGGCGGCGGCGGATTCCTTGGAGGTGTCCACCAGCTCTTCGCGCAGGGCGCCCAGGATGCCGTTGCGCGCGGCCAGCACCTTGACCTTGCGCGCGCGCGCCTCGGCGACCACCGCCGATGCCGTGGCATTGATGACGGCGGTGACGCCGCCGCTTTGCGCGTAGAGCAGGGTTCCGGCGGCCATGTCTGTCTCGGGACGAAGTGGGATTGAGGTAAGCTGGCGCGGTCCACGCCGCGCGACGGGGAGTGTAACGTCCCGCGGCGACACGTATTTTCAGGTTTGGAGCAGAGCATGCGACTGGTACTCCTGGGTGCGCCCGGGTCCGGCAAGGGCACGCAGGCGGGTCGTTTGAAGACCCACCTGCAGGTGCCCCACATTTCCACCGGCGACCTCCTGCGGGCCGAAGTCGCCGCGGGCAGCAAGCTGGGACTCCAGGCCAAAGAAGTGATGGCGCGCGGCGACCTGGTCTCCGACGACATCCTGCTGGGGATGCTGGAGGCGCGCTTCTCGCAGCCCGACACCGACAACGGCTTCATCCTCGACGGCTACCCGCGCAACCTCGCCCAGGCCGCCGCGCTGGACGAGCTGCTGGTGCGCATCGGCCAGCCCATGGACATCGCCCTGCAGCTGGAGGTCGACAACGAGCTGCTGATTGAGCGCCTCGCCGGCCGCGCCCGCGAAGAGGGGCGTGCCGACGACAATCCCGAATCGGTGCGCAAGCGCCTGTGCATCTACGACGAGCAGACCGAGCCGGTGATCGACTTCTACCGCCAGCACGGCCAGCTGGTCGTGGTCGATGGCGTTGGCACCCTGGATGCGGTGTTCGAGCGCATCCTGGAGGCGATCGCGCCGGTGCGGGAGCTGGGCTGAGGCGAGGCGCGCGGCGGTGCCGCGCAAGCGGGCTTTCCTCACCCCCCGCAAGCGGGGAGGTGAGTTGGTGCCATGCGGGAGATCCTTCGTTAGGCTGTATCGGCTCTTTTAGGAACATCTCGTCTTGAAGATCCATATTCTCGGGATTGCCGGCACCTTCATGGGCGGGGTCGCGGCATTGGCGCGCGAACTCGGCCATGCCGTCGAGGGCACCGACCAGGCGATCTATCCGCCGATGTCGACGCAACTGGAAACGCTCGGCATTTCGCTCAGGCAGGGCTACCTGCCGGAACACATCGACGCCGGCTGCGACGAGGTTGTCGTCGGCAACGCCCTGTCCCGCGGCAATCCCGCCGTGGAGCACGTGCTCGACCACGGGCTGCGTTACATCTCCGGCGCGCAATGGCTGTCCGAGCGCGTACTGCCCGGGCGTGACGTGCTCGCCGTCGCCGGGACCCATGGCAAGACCACCACCACGACGATCCTCGCCTACCTGTTGCAGGCAGCCGGGCGCGAGCCGGGCTTCCTGGTCGGCGGCGTGGCCGAGGACTTCGGGGTGTCCGCGCGCATCGGGCAGGGCCGGGAATTCGTGGTCGAGGCCGACGAATACGACACCGCGTTCTTCGACAAGCGCAGCAAGTTCGTCCATTACCGCCCGCTGGTGGCGATCCTCAACAACCTCGAGTTCGACCACGCCGACATCTTCCCCGACGTGGCCGCGATCCAGCGCCAGTTCCACCACCTAGTGCGCACGGTGCCCGGGCGCGGGCGCCTGGTCGTCAACGGGCACGACGCCCGCATCGCCGAGGTGCTGGCCATGGGCTGCTGGACGCCGGTGGAGCGCTTCGGCTTCGATGCCGGCTTCGAATGGAGCGCGCGGCTGGAGCGGCCCGATGGCAGCGCGTTCTCGGTATCGCATCGCGGGGACGAGGTGGCGCGCGTCGAATGGCCCCTGCTCGGCGACCACAACGTGCTCAACGCGCTCGCCGCGCTGGCGGCCTGCGCCGCGGTCGAGGTGGATGTCGCCAGCGTCGCGCCCGCGCTGTCGGCGTTCCGCAGCGTCAAGCGGCGGATGGAACGACTGGGGGAGGGCGGTGGCGTCACGGTCTACGACGACTTCGCCCACCATCCCACGGCGATCGCGACGACCCTCGCCGGGCTGCGTGCGAAGGTCGGCGCCGCCAGGATCCTGGTCGCGATGGAGCCGCGGAGCGCCTCGATGCGTTCGGGCGCGCACGCCGCGGCGCTGGCGCCATCGCTGGCCGGCGCCGATGCCGTGGTCTTCCTGCATCGGCCCGAGTTGGCCTGGGATGCCGGCGAGGTCGTCGCGTCGCTGGACTGCGATGCCGGCACCGTTCCGGATGTCGACGCGCTGGTCGCCGTCCTTCGCGGCAAGGTCCGCGACGGCGACCATGTCGTGTTCATGTCCAATGGAGGATTCGATGACGCGCCCCGGCGCTTCCTCGCGGCGATACAGGCCGCCGACTGAGCCGGGCCGCCTCTGGCCTACCCATTGCACACGGTCCCGACGCTAGCATTCGCGCATGCCTGACACGCACTCCCTCGCCCTGTTCCCGTTGCAGACCGTGCTGATGCCCGGTTCCACCCTCGGCCTGCGCATCTTCGAGCCGCGTTACCTCGACCTGGTGCGCGACTGCGGCCGCAACGGCGACGGCTTCGGCATCTGCCTGGTGCTCGAGGGCAACGAAACCGGTGCGCCCGCGGTGCCGGTGGCCTTCGGCACGGAGGCACGGATCGAGGACTTCGGGACCAGCGACGACGGCCTGCTGACCCTGCGCGTGCGCGGTACGCGCCGTTTCCGGGTGCTGCGGACGCGCGTCCGCGACAATGGCCTGCTGGTCGGCGACGTCGAGTGGCGCGCCGACGACGCGGTGCTGCCGGTGCAGCCGCAACACGCATTGCTCGCCACCTTGCTGCAGCGGATCGTCGACAAGACCGGCACGTCGGAGCTGGGCATCGACGAGGAATGCTACGACGACACCGCCTGGGTCGGCTGGCGGCTGGCCGAGATCCTGCCGCTGTCCGACCACCAGCGCCAGGCGTTGCTGCAGGAGGACGATCCCCTGCAGCGCATGGAGCAGTTGCTCGGCCTGATCGGCTCGGACGCGATCTGAGGCGGCGGCCGGGCGGACGTTGCGCCGTGCGCTAGTCGTTGCGGGGGCCCGTCCGCAGGCGAAGTACCGGCGTGCCCGAGCCCGGATGCAGGCCCTCCTCGACGTCGAACCCGTCCATGGCGGCGCGAAGGTCGACATAGGCCTCCCGCGAACGCACGCCCGGCTGCCACAACCCGAACACGCCGAACGGGCGCGCATGCACCAGGGTCTGGGTGGCACCGATCCAAAGCGGCGTTCCATCGGCGAATTGCCGCGGCGCCGCCCAGAGGCGGAGCACGTGGAGGCGGCCATCCGGCAGCGGGCGACGCAGCAGCAGGCTTTCGGCGCTGGCATCGAGCGTGGCGGGCAACACGGGTTGGCGCGCGGGCGGCGCACCGTCGTCGAGCAGCCCGATCGTGTCCCGCCAGCCGGCCTGCGGCTGGACCCGCCAGCCCTGCGCCTGCAGCCGCTCGCGCAGCGGCGCCAGCGGACCGGCCACCTGCACGTCCAGCGGCCAGCGCCGGCTGTCGGCGCGCTCGTTGCGTTGCGCGGGCAGGGCGGCCCAGTCGTGCGTCCACCAGCGTGCGCGGTCGAGGTCCGCGACCGGTGCCGGCGGTTCGAAGCGCGACAGCATGGAGTCGATCGCCCTTGGCGCATGCCAGCCGGCCGCGGCGAGGAAGCTGCCGTAGAAGAGCGCGGCCAACGGCCGCATCCACATCGAACGCGCGACATGGCGCCGGTAGGCGATTCCCAGCAGCAGCAGCCACACGATCCCGAGCAGCATCCCGCCGACGATGTCGCTCAGCCAGTGCGCTCCCAGGTACAGGCGGGCGAACCCGAGCAGCGCGACCACGGCGCCCGACACCAGGTAAGGCCAGACCCGCTGCCGCCCCGGGAACTCGCGCGCGATCAGCACCGCGAAGAAACCGAAGGTGATCGTGGTCATGGTGACCGCCACCGACGGGAACCCGAAGCCGCCGGTGACCTGCGGTGGACGTGGCATGTCGATCGCCACGCCGAGCGCCGCGGTCAAGGCCAGGCCGAAGGCGAGGGCGGCGATCCAGTGGGCGGCAGCGATCCAGCGCCGCCGCAGCAGCAGCCACGACAGGGCCAGGCCAGCGGCCGGAACCAGCACCTGGGGATCCCCGATCGTGGCCAGGGCCGCCATCAGCCGGTCGGCCAGCGGGTTGCGCAGGGCGTACATCGCCTCGTGCACCTGCTGGTCCAGCAGCAGCGGCTCGCCGCGGGCCAGCACCGTCGCCAGCAACGCGAACCACGCCCAACCGATGGCGAGCAGGCACACGGCCAGGATCGCCAGCGACGCCGATTCGGGGCGGTTCGGATCGATCAGCGCCGCGGCGTAGCGGCCCAGGCGCGGATGCGCATGGGTCCACTTCAGGGCCCGCGCCAGCAGCGAGTCGGCGTGCCCCGCGAACCAACGGTAGCTATAGAGCACGCTCGCCCACGCCAGGGCGACGGCGGCGGCCAGCGCGACCATGACGATGGCCAGTCGATCCGCGACCGCGGCGACTGCATCGTAGGCCTCGCCCAGCAGCCATCCGGGCAGGAGGTAGAGCGCCGCCCAGGACACCGCCGCGACCGCGCTGACCGGCACGTAGCGCTTTACCGGCATTTCCAGCATGCCGGCCACCGCGGGCACGAACGGCCGCACGGGCCCCACGTAGCGGGCGACCAGGATGCTCTTGGCCGCATTGCGCCGGAACAGTTTCTCGCCGCGCTCGAGCAGCTGCGGATAGCGCACGAACGGCCACACCGTCCGCAACCGCGGTCCCCAGCGGCGGCCGATCCAGAAGCTCATGCCGTCGCCGCAGAACGCACCCAGCGCGGCGCACACGACTGCGTAGGGACCGGAGACCTCGCCCAGTCCCACGAGCACGCCGACCGCGAAGATCAACGGCATCGCCGGGACCAGCGCACCGAGCACGATGGCGGCGTCGCAGAACGCGATGGCGAAGATCAGGGCGCCCGCCGCGACGGGGTGCGTGCCGATCCATGCCACGAGGGTGTCCAGCGATGCGCTCATCGTCCGGCATTGTAGGGTGGGCCCTTGCTCCGGGGTGGTCATGACGCGGCGCATCCCGCGGGAAGCCACTGGCCGGCATCGATGCATGGCCCGGCGCCGTCGCGTCGGCGCGCGCTTGCAGCGCCGGTCGCGGCACGCGTGCGCCGTCCCGGTGCCCGAGGGCACGGGGGGACAGCGCACGAGGCGCTGCGCGCCCCACCTACAATAGGCGCATGCCGCATCGCGATGCCTTCGAGGTCAGTGCGCTCAAGTCCGACAGCTTCGGCCGCATCGCCCTGATGCGCGACGCCGCCGGCGAGTTCGTTCGCCGCGACCTCAGGCATGTCCCCCTGTGGTTGCGGCTGCCCGCGCGGTGGCTGGCCCGGCGCGAGGCCCATGCGCTGCGCAGGGTCGAGGGCATGGACGCCATGCCGCAGCTGCTGCAGTGGGATGGGCGACGGCTCGACCGCAGCTATCTCGATGGCGCGGCCATGTACCAGCGGCCGCCGCGTGGCGACCTGGCGTATTTCCGGCAGGCGCGGCGCCTGCTGCAATCGCTGCATCGCCGCGGCGTCGCCCACAACGACCTGGCCAAGGAGGCCAACTGGCTGGTGCTGGCGGACGGCCGTCCGGGCATCATCGACTTCCAGCTGGCCGTGCTCGGTGATCCACGTTCGCGCTGGATGCGCCTGCTTGCGCGCGAGGACCTGCGCCACCTGCTCAAGCACAAGCGCACGTATTGCCCGGAGCGGATCACGCCGGTCGAACGCCGGGTGCTCCGGCGCACGTCGTGGCTCCGGAACGCCTGGTTCGCGACCGGTAAGCCCGTGTACCGGCTGGTGACCCGGCGGATCCTCAAATGGGAGGATAATGAAGGCCAGGGTCCGAAACCTTGAGCCTGCAGCAGCGCGCCGCATTGCGACCGCATCGCATCCCGGGCCGACGCTGCTCCTGCAATGGCTTCCCGCGCTACAGGAGGAACCGCCATGAGCACGCTGACCGGAAAAACCCTCTTCATCACCGGCGCATCGCGCGGCATCGGCCGTGCCATCGCGCTGCGCGCCGCGCGCGACGGCGCCAACGTGGCGATCGTGGCCAAGTCCTCGCGCCCCAACCCCAAGCTCGAAGGCACGATCCACAGCGTCGCCGAGGAGGTCGAGGCCGCAGGCGGCAAGGGACTGGCGGTGCAGTGCGACATCCGCGAAGAGGACCAGGTGCGCGCCGCGGTCGCGGCCACGGTCGACGCCTTCGGCGGCATCGACATCCTGGTCAACAATGCCAGCGCGATCTGGCTCAAGGGCGTGCTCGACACGCCGATGAAGCGCTACGACCTGATGCAGGAGGTGAACGCCCGGGGCACCTTCCTGTGTTCCCAGGCCTGCCTGCCGCACCTGCTGCGCGCGCGCAACCCGCACATCCTTTCGCTGTCGCCGCCGCTCAACCTCAAGCCCAAGTGGTGGGGGCCGCATACCGCCTACAGCTACGCCAAGATGGGCATGAGCCTGATGGTGCTGGGCATCGCCGAGGAGTTCGGTCCGCAGGGCGTCGCGGTCAACGCGCTCTGGCCGCGCACGGTGATCGCCACCGACGCGATCCGCATGATCCCCGGCGTGGATGCCGCGCAGTGCCGCACGCCCGACATCGTCGCCGATGCCGCGCACGCCATCCTGGTCCGGCGGGCGGACAATTTCTTCGGTCATTTCCTGGTGGACGACGACGTGCTGTTCGCCGCCGGCGTGACCGATCTGTCGCACTACGCCGTGGATCCGTCCCAACCGCTGTTGCCGGACCTGTTCCTCGATCCCTGACCCCTTCCTCGCGGCGAGGTCGTTTCCCGCGCGACAATGGGTCATCGCCCTGGACGGAATCCCAATGCACGCGACCACTGCCGACCTCGTCGCCCTCGGCCGACGCCGCTACCTGCCCGTCTACCGGCCGCGCGAGGTCGTGCTCGATCGCGGCGAGGGATCCCGGGTCTGGGATCGCGATGGCCGCGACTACATCGACTTCGCGGCGGGGATCGCGGTCTGCGGGCTGGGCCACAACGATCCGGACCTGGTGGCGGCGCTGACCGCGCAGGCGGGACGGCTCTGGCACACCAGCAACGTCTTCTACAGCGAGCCGCCCCTGCGCCTGGCCGAGGAGCTGGTCCAGGCCTCGCGCTTCGCCGAGCGGGTGTTCCTCTGCAATTCGGGGGCCGAGGCCAACGAGGCCGCGATCAAGCTGGCGCGCAAATGGGCCAGCGCGCAGGGTCGCGCCCCGGACCGACGCGTCATCGTCAGCTTCCGCGGCAGTTTCCACGGCCGCACGCTCGCCGCGGTCACCGCCACCGCGCAGCCGAAATACCACGAAGGCTACGAGCCGCTGCCGCAGGGGTTCCGATACGTCGACTTCAACGACGTGGCCGCGCTCGAGTCCGCCATGGCCGGCGGCGACGTCTGCGCCGTCCTGCTGGAACCAGTGCAGGGGGAGGGCGGCGTGATGCCGGCGGCCGCCGGATACCTGCAGGCGGTGCATGCACTGTGCGACCGGCACGGCGCCCTGCTCATGCTCGACGAGATCCAGTGCGGCATGGGTCGCACGGGCACGTTGTTCGCGCACTGGCAGGACCAGGTGGTGCCGGACATCGTCACGCTGGCCAAGGCGCTGGGCGGCGGGTTCCCGATCGGCGCGATGCTGGCGGGCCCCAAGGCGGCGGAGGCGATGCAGTTCGGCGCGCACGGGACGACGTTCGGCGGCAATCCGCTCGCGGCGGCCGTGGCGCGCGTGGCGCTGCGAAAGCTTGGGTCTGCCGAAGTGGCGCGAAACGTCGAACGCCAGGCGTCGGCGCTGCGCGCCGGGATCGAGGCGATCGATCGCGACACGCGCCTGTTTTCCGGCCTGCGTGGGCGGGGCTTGATGCTGGGCGCGGTGCTGGCGCCCGGGTTCCAGGGGCGCGCAGGCGAGGTCCTCGACCAAGCCGCGCAACACGGGCTCCTCGTGTTGCAGGCCGGCGCCGACGTCGTGCGCTTCGTGCCCCCGCTTACCCTGACCGACGGGGAACTGTCGGAGGGGCTGGCGCGCCTGGGCGACGCGCTGCGCGCATTCTTGGCGGGCGCAACCGGGCGTTGAGCGCGGTTCCGACCCAAGGCCGGATCGCTCCAGGCGGGGGCGACGAGCATTGCCGACGCGTCTGGCCGGTCGACCGGTATCGCGTGTCCGGCGATGGATCCTGGTTTTCGCATCCCATGCAGGTTTCCAGCCGTGATGCCGGGACGCCGTGCGGGCGCTACGCGGGGCGAGCTGGCGCTTATATCGCCATGCCGCGAGGCCGAGATTTCATCCGGCCCTTGGCCGCCGTTCCCCGGCCGTGCCGCCTTGTGCCCGCAATCTCGGGCTGACACCATCGGGCCTTCGTCCCGCGGAGAGACCACGTGAGCCAAGCCGAAGTGCAACCGGTCCCCGCCTTCCAGCCCTACACGCCAGCCTCCGAATCCCCGGCCGAATTCACCCTCAAGGCCATCGTCCTGGGCGTGGTGTTCGGCATCCTGTTCGGCGCCGCCAATGCCTACCTCGGCCTGCGCGCTGGTCTGACCGTCAGCACCTCCATCCCGGTCGCGGTGATGACCGTGGCCATGTTCCGCCTCCTGCAGCGCTTCGGGCGCGGCGGCACGCTGCTGGAGGCGAACCTGGCGCAGACCACCGGATCGGCCTCCAGTTCGGTGGCCTCGGGGGTGATCTTCACCCTGCCGGCGCTGTTCATGTGGGGGGTGCCGCCGGACCTGTTGCAGATGGTGCTGCTGGCCCTGTGCGGTGGACTGTTGGGCGTGATGTTCATGGTGCCGCTGCGCCGGTTCCTGATCGTCCGCGAGCACGGCCGGCTGCCGTACCCGGAAGGGACGGCGTGCGCGGAAGTGCTCAAGGCCAGCCAGGGCCGGTCGACCCAGGCCAAGAACGTCTTCTACGGCATCGCCGCGGGCGCGGCATTCAAGGCGCTGACCTCATGGCTGCGCGCGATCCCGGGCGACGTCGGCGTGCAGTTGCCCTTCATCAAGAAGGCCAGCCTCGGTTTCGACCTCTCCCCGGCCTTGTTCGGCGTCGGCTACATCCTCGGCATCCGGGTTGCTTCGGTGATGGTCGGCGGCGGCCTGCTGGCAGCGCTGGTGATCATCCCGGGGCTGCATTACTGGGGTGCATCCCTCGAGCAGCCCCTGTTCCCGGAGACGCAGCTGCTGATCCGCGACATGAGCGCGAGCGAGCTGTGGAACCGGTACGTGCGCTACATCGGTGCCGGTGCGGTGGCGGCGGCGGGCATCATGACCCTGGTCCGCTCGGTGCCGATGATGCTCGAGAGCTTCAGCGTCGGCATGGGGCAGTTCCGCAAGCTCGACGCCGCGGCCGGCCAGGAGGAGACGCCGCGCACCGAACGCGACCTGCCGTTGCCGCTGCTGCTGGCCGGACTGGTCGTCGTCGCGCTGGTGATGGCCGGGGTGCCGCAGGTCTTCGGCGACCTCGGCGCGTTCAGCCATCGCCTGGTGGCGTCCGTCTGCGTGGTGCTGTTCGCGTTCTTCTTCGTGACCGTGGCCGCGCGCATCGTCGGCCTGGTCGGCGTGACGTCCAACCCGACCTCGGGCATGACCATCGCCGCGCTGCTGGGCACAGCGACCGTGTTCCTGGCGCTGGGCTGGAGCGACCTCTCGGGGAAGACCGTCGCGCTGATGGTCGGCTGCGTGGTCGCCATCGCGGCGTCCATTTCCGGAGACACCTCGCAGGACCTGAAGACGGGCTTCCTGCTCGGCGCCACGCCCCGCTCGCAGCAGATCGGGCAACTCGTGGGCGTGCTGACGTCGGCGACCTTCGTCTGCCTTTCCGTGATGCTGCTGGCCGAGACGTTCGGATTCGGGACGCAGGAACTGCCGGCGCCGCAGGCGACCTTGATGAAGCTCGTCATCGATGGCGTCATCGACCAGTCGCTGCCCTGGGGCCTGGTGGGCATCGGCGTGGGCATCGCGCTGCTGTGCGAGCTGCTGCGCATTCCCTCGCTGCCGTTCGCGGTCGGCGTCTACCTGCCGCTGTCGACGATGACGCCCATCTTCCTGGGCGGCCTGCTGCGCTGGTGGCTGGGTCGCAAGCGCGACGCGACGACGCAGGAAGCCCGCACCGAGCGCGGCGTGCTGCTGGGCTCGGGGTTCGTCGGCGGCGAGGGGCTGCTGGGCGTGGGCATCGCGGGGGCCGCCTTCTACCTGGGCCGGCGTCCGGCGGGCGTCGGAACGGACTGGGCGTCGGCACTGGCGGTCGAGCTGGTGGCCGCGGCCGCGTTCGGCGCGCTGGTGGTCTGGTTCGTGCGTCGCGTGCGTCACGGCTGAGCGGCGAACCAGTCGCGCTGGTCCGGCGGTACGCGCCCGTGACGCTGGCTCGGGAGCGCGAGTGCACCTCCGGAGCCGCCGAGGCGGCACCGGTCCGCTGCATCGCGGGCTGGATGGTGTCGGAGCGCTGTCCGTTGGCGCCTGCGGTCAGAGCCCGTCCAGCGCCTGCGAGAGGTCCTGCAGCAGGTCGTCGACATGCTCCAGCCCGACCGAGAACCGCAACAGTCCGGCGGGCGAACTCGCGTTGGCGCCTTCGACCGACGCACGGTGTTCGACCAGCGACTCGCAGCCGCCCAGCGAGGTGGCGTTGGTGAAAAGCTGCAGCGCCCCGGCCAATGCCAGCGCCGCCTCTGCGCCGTCGCGCATCTCGATGCTGAGCATGCCGCCGAAATCCGCCATCTGGCGGGCGGCGATGGCATGCCCGGCGCGTCCTGGCAGCCCGGGGTAGTGCACGCGCTCCACGGGCGCCTGCGACGCCAGGAATCCGGCGACCCGGGCCGCGTTGGCGCAATGCATCGCCATGCGCGCGGGCAGCGAGCGGCAGCCGCGCAGGGTCAGCCAGGCGGAGAACGGAGCCAGGGTGGCACCGGTGACATGCAGTCGTCGCGCCACCCGCTGCGTGAAGGCGTCGTCTCGGGCGAACACCAATGCACCGCCGAGCACGTCGCTGTGGCCGCCCAGGTACTTGGTGGTCGAGTGCATCACGACATCCGCGCCCAGGGCGAGCGGCCGCTGCAGCACCGGTGTCGCGAAGGTGTTGTCGCAGGCCAGGAGTGCGCCGTGCGCATGGGCGATGGCCGCCAGGGCCTGGATGTCGCAGACCTTGAGCAAGGGATTGGAAGGCGTTTCCAGCCACAGCAGCGCGAGCCCCGCCTGGCAGGCCGCCTGCACGGCGGCGAGGTCGCCCATGTCGAGCCGCTCGACCACGATGCCTCGGTCCGGCAGGAATTCGGCCGCCAGGATGCGCAGGCCGGTGTAGCAGTCGTCGGGGATCGCGATCCGCGACCCCGGCGGCAGGGTCTCGAGCAGGGTGGACATCGCCGCCATCCCCGATGCGAACGTCAGCGCCGTTTCGCCGCCTTCCAGTGCGGCCAGGGCCGCGCGCAGCCGGTCGTTGGTCGGGTTCCCCTCGCGCTGGTACTCGTAGCCGGCCACCCGCTCGGCGCCCGCCCCGTGGCGGAAGGTGGTGGCCAGGTGCAGCGGAGGGACGACGGCCCCGGTGGCCTCGTCCGGTTCGCCCCCGGCATGGACGGCGAGGGTTTCAAGGCGCATGGCGAAGGCTCCGGTCGGATTGGGATGGGGTCGGGGCGCGATCGGCGGACCCCGATCGCCGCGGACATCATTCGGGCAGGCCGCGGCCGCACCGCCGGCAATGCCAGGAGTCGGCCTCGTGGTCGATCAGGCCGCACTCGACGCAGCGGACCGAGCGTCGCTTCGGGCGCAGGGTGCTGGCCAGCTCCGCGGTGTAGATGCCGGTCGGCACGGCGATGATGCTGTAGCCGATCAGCACGAGGATTGAGGTCAGGAAGCGGCCGATGGGCGTGACCGGCACGATGTCGCCGTAGCCGACGGTTGCCATGGTGACGATCGCCCAGTACATGCCGATCGGGATGCTCGTGAATCCCGCGTCGGGTCCCTCGATCAGGAACATCACCGCGCCGAAGATGAGCACCACGGTCAGCACCGCGTAGATGAACACCATGATCTTGCGCCGGCTGCGCAGCAGCGAGCCGATCAGGATGCCCGCCTCGCTGGAGTATTCGACCAGCTTGAGGATGCGGAACACCCGCAGCACACGCAGCACGCGCACGATCAGCAGGTACTGGCTGCCGACGAACAGCAGCGACAGGTAGGTCGGCAGGATCGAGAGCAGGTCGATGATGCCGAAGAAGCTCTTCGCGTAGCGCAACGGCTGCCGCACCAGGTACATGCGCATTGCGTATTCCGCGGTGAACAGCAGGGTAAAGCCCCACTCGATGACGTAGAACAGGGAGGCGTAGGAAGCGTGCAGCCCCGGTTCGCTGTCCAGGATCACCACGGTCACGCTGAGCAGGATCGCGACGATCAGCGCCAGGTCGAAGGTCTTCGACGGCCCCTGTTCGTGGTGGAAGATGATGTTGAACCAGCGCGCCTGCCAGCCGTCGTGCTTGCGCGGCAGGTAGTCGGGTTCCAGGAACTTGGAGCTGGAGGACATTGGATTCAGTCCCGGATCGCGAAGAAGGCGGTTTCGGCGGCGGCGATGGTCGCGTCGATCTCCGCCTCGCCGTGCGCACTGGACATGAAACCGGCCTCGAATGCCGACGGGGCGAGGTAGATCCCCTGTCGCAGCATGGCATGGAAGAACCGCCGGAACGCCGCGGTGTCGCAGGCGACCGCGCCAGCATGGGTGTCGACCGGTCCCGGCGCGAAAAACAGCCCGAACATCCCGCCGACGCGTTGCGTGGAAAAGGGCACCCCTGCCGCGCCGGCGGCGGCCTCCAGCCCATCGCACAGGGCATGGACCTTGGCCTCCAGCGCCGCGTGGAAGCCGGGCGCCTGCACGAGTTCCAGCATCGCCAGGCCCGCGGCCATGGCGACCGGGTTGCCGCTGAGCGTGCCGGCCTGGTAGACCGGCCCGGCGGGCGACACCCGCTCCATGAGGGCGCGGCTGCCGCCATAGGCGCCCACGGGCATGCCGCCGCCGATGATCTTGCCGAAGGTGGTCAGGTCGGGCGCCACGCCATAGCGCGCCTGCGCGCCGCCGAGCGCGACACGGAATCCGGTCATGACCTCGTCGAAGATCAGCAATGCACCGTGGCGAGTGCACAGCTCGCGCAGGTGCTGCAGGAAGCCTTCCCGCGGCGGCAGGCAGTTGGCGTTGCCGACGACCGGTTCGATGATCAGCCCGGCGATGTCGTCGCCCGCCGTGTCGAACAGGGCGGTGGCGGCGTCGAAATCGTTGTAGGGCAGGGTCAGCGTGAGGTCCGCCAGGGCCTTGGGCACGCCCGGGGAGTCCGGCTCGCCGAAGGTCAGCGCCCCGCTGCCCGCCTTGACCAGGAAGGAATCGCCGTGACCGTGGTAGCAGCCCTCGAACTTCACGATGCGCGCGCGTCCGGTGGCCCCGCGCGCCAGGCGCACGGCTGACAACGTCGCCTCGGTCCCGGAATTGACCATGCGCACCATCTGGCAGCTCGGCACGAGCCGCGCGATGGTTTCGGCCATGTCCACTTCCAGCGCATTGGGCGCACCGAAGCTCAGGCCGTCGCGCGCTGTCCGCACCACGGCCTCCAACACCGCAGGATGATTGTGCCCGGCGATCATGGGCCCCCAGGAGCCCACGTAGTCGATGTAGCGGTTCCCGTCGACATCGAACAAGCAGGCGCCTTCGGCACGCTGCACGAAGAACGGTTCGCCGCCGACCGACTTGAAGGCGCGTACCGGCGAGTTGACGCCGCCCGGCATCCGCTGGCGGGCGCGTTCGAACAGTTGCTGAGAGCGATCGGTCTGCATTCGGGTGTCGATGGGCCTCATTCGAAGCCGGCACGATACGCGCGCGCGGCCGCCTCGGGATCCGGAGCGTCGAAGACACCGCTGATCACGGCGACCAGGTCGGCGCCAGCGGCGACCAGCGAGGGCACATTCTCGGGCCTGATGCCGCCGATCGCCACCCGCGGCAGGCCGAGCGGCTCGCTCTCGCGCAGCAGGCGTGGCGATGCGCGGCTCGCGAGTGGCTTGGTCGGGGAGGGAAAGAACGCCCCGAAGGCAACATAGGTGGCACCGGCGGCGGCGGCCGCGCGCGCGCGCGCCAGGTCGTCGTAGCACGATGCGCCCAGGATCATCGTGTCCCCGCAGGCCCTGCGGGCCTGGCCGAGCTCGCCGTCGTCGCGGCCCAGGTGCGCGCCGTCGGCGCCGCATTCCCTCGCCAGGCGCCAGTCGTCGTTGACGACCAAGGGCACGCCGAGGCCCCTGCACACCGGCAGCAGCGCCTCGACCTGCGCGCGCCGTTCGTCCCGCGTCGCGGCCTTGTTGCGGTACTGCAGCATCGCGGCGTGGCCCAGCACGCGGTCGACGCGCCGCCGCAGGCGCTCGGTGTCGGCGTCATCGGGTGTGACCAGGTACAGGCCTCGCAAGTCGTGCTCCGGCGTTGGCGGCGAAACGATCGTGCCGGCAGGGCGGCATTGCGCGCCGCGCTTTCGGCGATGGCCCCGGGATGGGACAATGGTCGATCACGCAGCAAGACAGCACGATTCATGAACGATTCTGCCACGCAGACCGCCTATCGCACCTGGATGTGCGTCGTGTGCGGATTCATCTACGACGAGGCCGACGGCCTGCCCGAAGAGGGCATCGCGCCGGGTACGCGCTGGGAGGACGTGCCCGAGACGTGGACGTGCCCCGATTGCGGCGTGACCAAGGACGACTTCGAGATGATGGCGCTCTGAGCCGCCTCCTCGCCCGCAGGCCCTAGTTCAGGCGCGTCGAGCCGCCCCCGAGCCCGATCAGGCGGTCCCGGACCGCGTCCGCATCCGTCGCGCGCGGTGACCGTTGCAGGTAGAGGCCGAGGTCGTGTCGGGCGCCGTGCCGATGGCCGAGTTCAAGGTATCCGAGCCCCCGGTCGCGCAGGGCTTCCGGGTCGTCCGGCGACAGCTTGAGGATGCGGTCGGCGCAGCGCACGGCACGTTCCCAGTCGCCCCCGTCGCTGTACACGCCATGCAGGTTGCGCAGCACGCGCATCAGGATCGCGCGATGCGACGCCGGGTTGAGGATCTGGTGGAGGACGTCGTCGTCCGGGGCGTCACCGCCCATGTGCGGCCGGGCGCGCTGGCGCAGCTCGTCCACGTCCAGCGGGCGGCCGCGGTTGAAGGGATCCATCACCAGGACGCCGTCGTCGACCGGTAGCCTGACCAGGAAATGACCGGGGAAGGAGATGCCGTCGAGCGGCACGCCCAGCCTGCGTGCGACTTCCATCTGCACGAGTGCCAGCGAAATGGGGTTGCCGAGGCGGCGCTCGAACACCTCGTTGATGTAGCTGTTCCGGGGGTCGTAGTACTCGTCGTGGTTCCCGGCGTAGCCGAGTTCCTCGAACAGCAGGCGGTTGATCGCCTGCATCTTCAGCGGCCAGTGCTCGAGTGCCTCGACTTCCTCGCGCAGGTGCGCGGTGTGCGCCTGCAGCACGGTGTCGTAGAGGTCTGGATCGAGGTCCGGGTATTCGTCGCGCGCGATCAACAGCGCGGTTCCGAGCAGCGGCAGCGACGCGTCGTCGAGGCGTGCGAGCGAATTCCAGTCCGGTACCGCGAATGGCTTGCGCATGCATCCAAGACTGCGCCGCCCGGCAAGCTGGTGCAAGGGCTTGCGCCCCCGGTGGCTACGGTGCAGGCTGGATGTCCGGCCCCAGCCGCAGGACGTCGCCGTCCTCCAGGCCAAGCCGCGCGGCCTCGCCCGCGTTGAGCTCGAGCACGAAACGCGCCGGGAGCTCGCTGGGATACGTCGGGCACAGGTTTCCGCTCGAGCACGGCGGAACGTTGCGTTGCTGCGAAACCAGGCGCAGTGATTCGTCGAAGTACAGGATGTCCAGCGGGATCCGGGTGTTCTTCATCCAGAACCAGCGCGGTTCCGCGCGATCGTGGATGAACAGCATGCCCCTGTCCTGTTCCAGCGCGTCACGGAACATCAGCCCGCGCGCGCGCTCCTCGTCATCATCGGCGACCTCCACGGTGTAGCGCTCGCCCGCAACCTCGACCCAGTGGCCACGGGCGCAGCCGCCCGCCACGGGGACGAACGCGCCAAGCAGGGAGGCGCCCAAGAGGGCGGGAAAGCCGCGGAAACAGGGCATCTGCAGGTCCGGAGGGGTGTCCAGGCGACCATCGGCTAGGGACGCTTCGGCGTCAAGTCGCCGCGGGGTTCCCCGCCCCCTTCCCAAAGCGGCGAAGGCAGTGCACAATGCGCGCCCCGTTGGTCGGTTGCAGCCTGTACGGACACTGGCCGGGACGTCAAAAAACCTTGTGAAAGGTGTTGACGGCCTCGAAAAGGGGTGTATTATGGGCGGCTCCCTCGGGTACTACGGTAACGAGGACGGAACGCGGCGCTGAGGCCGGTTCCACGATCTTTGACAGTGTGCGCAGGTGACTTGTGCGGGCGTCTGGCGGTGGATAACTGTCCATTGGCAGGCGTTCGAAACAGAGTCTCCAAATCAATTCAAATGCAAGCAATTGCAAGCGAGTGGTTCTGGAGCTCGGTGACGACGACTGCACTCAAGAAATTGGCCGAAGCCCCTCGGGGCCCACAGCCGCAAAACTTAAGTGAAGAGTTTGATCCTGGCTCAGAGTGAACGCTGGCGGTAGGCCTAACACATGCAAGTCGAACGGCAGCACAGGAGAGCTTGCTCTCTGGGTGGCGAGTGGCGGACGGGTGAGGAATACATCGGAATCTACCTTGTCGTGGGGGATAACGTAGGGAAACTTACGCTAATACCGCATACGACCTACGGGTGAAAGCGGAGGACCTTCGGGCTTCGCGCGACTAGATGAGCCGATGTCGGATTAGCTTGTTGGCGGGGTAAAAGCCCACCAAGGCGACGATCCGTAGCTGGTCTGAGAGGATGATCAGCCACACTGGAACTGAGACACGGTCCAGACTCCTACGGGAGGCAGCAGTGGGGAATATTGGACAATGGGCGCAAGCCTGATCCAGCCATACCGCGTGGGTGAAGAAGGCCTTCGGGTTGTAAAGCCCTTTTGTCCGGAAAGAAAAGCTTTCGGTTAATACCCGGAAGTCATGACGGTACCGGAAGAATAAGCACCGGCTAACTTCGTGCCAGCAGCCGCGGTAATACGAAGGGTGCAAGCGTTACTCGGAATTACTGGGCGTAAAGCGTGCGTAGGTGGTTTGTTAAGTCTGATGTGAAAGCCCTGGGCTCAACCTGGGAATTGCACTGGATACTGGCAGGCTAGAGTGCGGTAGAGGATGGCGGAATTCCCGGTGTAGCAGTGAAATGCGTAGAGATCGGGAGGAACATCCGTGGCGAAGGCGGCCATCTGGACCAGCACTGACACTGAGGCACGAAAGCGTGGGGAGCAAACAGGATTAGATACCCTGGTAGTCCACGCCCTAAACGATGCGAACTGGATGTTGGGAGCAACTAGGCTCTCAGTATCGAAGCTAACGCGTTAAGTTCGCCGCCTGGGGAGTACGGTCGCAAGACTGAAACTCAAAGGAATTGACGGGGGCCCGCACAAGCGGTGGAGTATGTGGTTTAATTCGATGCAACGCGAAGAACCTTACCTGGCCTTGACATGTCCGGAACTTGGCAGAGATGCCTTGGTGCCTTCGGGAACCGGAACACAGGTGCTGCATGGCTGTCGTCAGCTCGTGTCGTGAGATGTTGGGTTAAGTCCCGCAACGAGCGCAACCCTTGTCCTTAGTTGCCAGCACGTAATGGTGGGAACTCTAAGGAGACCGCCGGTGACAAACCGGAGGAAGGTGGGGATGACGTCAAGTCATCATGGCCCTTACGGCCAGGGCTACACACGTACTACAATGGGAAGGACAGAGGGCTGCGAACCCGCGAGGGCAAGCCAATCCCAGAAACCTTCTCTCAGTCCGGATCGGAGTCTGCAACTCGACTCCGTGAAGTCGGAATCGCTAGTAATCGCAGATCAGCATTGCTGCGGTGAATACGTTCCCGGGCCTTGTACACACCGCCCGTCACACCATGGGAGTGGGTTGCACCAGAAGTAGCTAGTCTAACCTTCGGGAGGACGGTTACCACGGTGTGATTCATGACTGGGGTGAAGTCGTAACAAGGTAGCCGTATCGGAAGGTGCGGCTGGATCACCTCCTTTAGAGACTAAAGACAGCTGATTGCCGTCCAGGCGTCCGCACAAGTGACCTGCATCCAGAATTCCGTGGCCCTCGTGGCCGGGGAATCGTCCCCTTTTGGGGCCATAGCTCAGCTGGGAGAGCACCTGCTTTGCAAGCAGGGGGTCGTCGGTTCGATCCCGACTGGCTCCACCATCTGGGATAAAGCTTCAATGGGTCTGTAGCTCAGGTGGTTAGAGCGCACCCCTGATAAGGGTGAGGCCGGTGGTTCGAGTCCTCCCAGACCCACCACTCTGGATGTCGATTGCGCACACTCAAGATTTGAAACGACCTGGCATTGTGGCCGGCGTCGTGTTCTTTGAAAACTGGGACGTAGCGAGCGTTTGAGACGAATGTCCATACGTGTCGTAGAGGCTAAGGCGAGATGTCGAGAGACATCTTTATATTTGAATGTGATGTCGTTGAAATTCGCGACGACATTAACTCCGAGGCGACTTGGGGTTATATGGTCAAGCGAATAAGCGCACACGGTGGATGCCTTGGCGGTCAGAGGCGATGAAGGACGTGGCAGCCTGCGAAAAGTGTCGGGGAGCTGGCAACAAGCTTTGATCCGGCAATGTCCGAATGGGGAAACCCACTCCGCAAGGAGTATCGTGCAGTGAATACATAGCTGTACGAGGCGAACCCGGGGAACTGAAATATCTAAGTACCCGGAGGAAAAGAAATCAACAGAGATTCCCTCAGTAGCGACGAGCGAACGGGGAGCAGCCCAAAAGTCGACTTGGTTCTAGCAAAACAGTCTGGAAAGACTGGCCATAGAAGGTGATAGCCCTGTATGCGAAAGGGCCAAGACGATGAAAAGTGAGTAGGGCGGGGCACGAGAAACCCTGTCTGAACATGGGGGGACCATCCTCCAAGGCTAAATACTCCTGACCGACCGATAGTGAACAAGTACCGTGAGGGAAAGGCGAAAAGAACCCTGGTGAAGGGAGTGAAATAGACCCTGAAACCGTGTGCGTACAAGCAGTAGGAGCCCTTCGGGGTGACTGCGTACCTTTTGTATAATGGGTCAGCGACTTACTGTTCGTGGCGAGCTTAACCGTATAGGGGAGGCGAAGGGAAACCGAGTCTGATAAGGGCGCATAGTCGCGGGCAGTAGACCCGAAACCGGGTGATCTAGTCATGGCCAGGGTGAAGGTTGAGTAACATCAACTGGAGGCCCGAACCCACGTCTGTTGCAAAAGACGGGGATGAGCTGTGATTAGGAGTGAAAAGCTAATCGAACCCGGAGATAGCTGGTTCTCCTCGAAAGCTATTTAGGTAGCGCCTCATGTGAATCTTCCTGGGGGTAGAGCACTGTTATGGCTAGGGGGTCATTGCGACTTACCAAACCATGGCAAACTCCGAATACCAGGACAGAATGCATGGGAGACACACGGCGGGTGCTAACGTCCGTCGTGAAAAGGGAAACAACCCAGACCCACAGCTAAGGTCCCAAATTACCGCTAAGTGGAAAACGATGTGGAAAGGCACAGACAGCCAGGAGGTTGGCTTAGAAGCAGCCACCCTTTAAAGAAAGCGTAATAGCTCACTGGTCGAGTCGGTCTGCGCGGAAGATTTAACGGGGCTAAGCGGTAAACCGAAGCTTGGGGTGCATCATTCCTCGGAATGGTGCGCGGTAGAGGAGCGTTCCGTAAGCCGTTGAAGGTGGATCGAGAGGTCTGCTGGAGGTATCGGAAGTGCGAATGCTGACATGAGTAACGATAATGGGGGTGAAAAGCCCCCACGCCGAAAGCCCAAGGTTTCCTTGCGCAACGTTAATCGACGCAGGGTGAGTCGGCCCCTAAGGCGAGGCAGAAATGCGTAGTCGATGGGAAGCAGGTTAATATTCCTGCACCTCGCATAAGTGCGATGGAGGGACGGAGAAGGTTAGGTCTACCCGGCGTTGGTTGTCCGGGGGAAAGGAGGTAGGTTTGGGTCTTTGGCAAATCCGGGACCCTTCAAGACCGAGCACCGAGACGAGCTCATTAGAGCGAAGTGACTGATACCACGCTTCCAGGAAAAGCTCCTAAGCTTCAGCTTATGCAGACCGTACCGTAAACCGACACAGGTGGGTGGGATGAGAATTCTCAGGCGCTTGAGAGAACTCGGGTGAAGGAACTAGGCAAAATGGTACCGTAACTTCGGGAGAAGGTACGCCCCTGATGGTGGCCCATGCGGGCTATAGCTGTCGGGGGCCGCAGATACCAGGCCGCTGCGACTGTTTATCAAAAACACAGCACTCTGCAAACACGAAAGTGGACGTATAGGGTGTGACGCCTGCCCGGTGCCGGAAGGTTAATTGATGGGGTCAGCCGCAAGGCGAAGCTCTTGATCGAAGCCCCGGTAAACGGCGGCCGTAACTATAACGGTCCTAAGGTAGCGAAATTCCTTGTCGGGTAAGTTCCGACCTGCACGAATGGCGTAACGACAGCGGCGCTGTCTCCACCCGAGACTCAGTGAAATTGAAATCGCTGTGAAGATGCAGCGTTCCCGTGGCAAGACGGAAAGACCCCGTGAACCTTTACTATAGCTTTACATTGAACGTTGAGTTCGTCTGTGTAGGATAGGTGGGAGGCTTTGAAACCATGGCGCCAGCTGTGGTGGAGCCATCCTTGAAATACCACCCTGTCGTGCTTGACGTTCTAACCTAGGTCCGTAATCCGGATCGGGGACCATGTATGGTGGGTAGTTTGACTGGGGCGGTCTCCTCCCAAAGAGTAACGGAGGAGCACGAAGGTACGCTCAGCGCGGTCGGACATCGCGCACTGTGTGCAAAGGCATAAGCGTGCTTGACTGCAAGATCGACGGATCAAGCAGGTACGAAAGTAGGTCTTAGTGATCCGGTGGTTCTGTATGGAAGGGCCATCGCTCAACGGATAAAAGGTACTCCGGGGATAACAGGCTGATACCGCCCAAGAGTTCATATCGACGGCGGTGTTTGGCACCTCGATGTCGGCTCATCACATCCTGGGGCTGTAGTCGGTCCCAAGGGTATGGCTGTTCGCCATTTAAAGTGGTACGCGAGCTGGGTTCAGAACGTCGTGAGACAGTTCGGTCCCTATCTGCCATGGGCGTTGGAGATTTGAGAGGGGCTGCTCCTAGTACGAGAGGACCGGAGTGGACGAACCCCTGGTGTTCCGGTTGTCACGCCAGTGGCATTGCCGGGTAGCTATGTTCGGAAGCGATAACCGCTGAAAGCATCTAAGCGGGAAGCGCGCCTCAAGATGAGATCTCCCGGGACACAAGTCCCCTAAAGGAACCATCAAGACTAGGTGGTTGATAGGCTGGGTGTGTAAGCACAGCAATGTGTTGAGCTAACCAGTACTAATGATCCGTGTGGCTTGACCATATAACCTCAAGTAGCCTTGGACTCGACGACACGTCGATGTTCGGCAAAGACTTCGCTACGTCCCAACCTTATTCGCCGATGGCGGGCCTGTACCAGGCTCGTTCGGAGGCAACCAACGAGAGCGTGTGCGCGCCAGTCCGGGATGCCCGGAAGCCAGTCGATCGGTTCGCGACCCTCCACCCTCTCCCTGGTGACAATAGCTGCGTGGAACCACCCGATCCCATTCCGAACTCGGAAGTGAAACGCGCACGCGCCGATGGTAGTGTGCATCAAGCATGCGAGAGTAGGTCATCGCCAGGGTCTTTATCCGAAAAACCCCCAGCCCAGGCTGGGGGTTTTTTTTACCTGTCGCGACCGTTGATGTGTGCCGCCTGAGGTGGCGTTGGGGGCCGGCTCGCATCGTCGGCATTCAAGGCCGGCATGCGTCCCGCTGTCCCAGCTGATGGGAGGGTCGCGCCTATACGTGCCCCCGGGGTTCGGCCCGTCGCGAGTCACACAGTCGGGTCGCAAAGCGGTCCGCGGACGAGACCGCGCAGGAGTCCGGCCGTTACAGGACGGTCGCCGGCGCTCCGCCGACGATCACCACGTCGGCCGGGCGGCGCGCGAACAGGCCCACGCTGACGACGCCCGGGATCTGGTTGAGGGTGGATTCCATGTCCATCGGGTCGATGATCGAAAGGCCGTGGACGTCCAGGATCCAGTTACCGTTGTCAGTGACGGTCCCCTCGCGCCAGACCGGTTGGCCACCGGTGCGGGACACGATCTCCCGCGCGACCAGGCTGCGTGCCATCGGGATCACCTCGAGCGGCAGGGGGAAGCGGCCGAGCACGTCGACCTGCTTGGCGGGATCGATGACGCAAACGAAAATCTCGCTTGCCCCCGCGATGATCTTTTCGCGCGTGAGCGCTGCGCCCCCGCCCTTGATCAGGCGCTTGTGGGGGTCGCACTCGTCCGCACCATCCACGTACAGCGGCAAGGGGCCTGCCGCATTCAGGTCGAGCAGTTCGATGCCGTGTCGGCGGAGTTGCTCGCTGCTCTGCATGGAACTGGAGACGGCGCCGGCAATGCGGTGCTTGATGCCAGCCAGCGCATCGATGAAGTACGCGACCGTGGAGCCGGTACCGACCCCGACGACCATGCCGTCCTCGACGTATTCGATTGCCTTTTCGGCGGCTTGGCGCTTGGCTTCAGACATGCCTGCTCCGTTGGGTGGGTCGATCGTGGGGCGTCCGGACCGGTTTGGCCGGAATCATTCGAGCGAGAGCAACCGTTTCCACTGCGCACCCGTCACCGGCATCACGGACAGCCTCGATCCCTTGCGCAGCAGTTCGAACTCTTCGCCCAACGCATCGGCGTGGCCACGGATCTCCGACAAGGGTAACGGTCGCCGCAGCTTGCGCGAGAACTGAACGTCGACGAGTTCCCAGCGCGGTTGCTCATGGGTCGCCTTGGGATCGTAGTACTTCGACGTTTTCTGGAATTGCGTGGGATCCGGATACGGCGTGCTCGCGACTTCCGCAATGCCGTAAACCCCTGGCACCTCGCAATTGGAGTGGTAGAACAGGACGCCGTCGCCGACCTGCATCTGGCGCATGAAATTGCGCGCCTGGTAATTGCGGACCCCGGTCCAGGGCTCGGTTCCGACTCGCTGCAGGTCGTCGATCGAGAAGTCCCCGGGTTCGGATTTCATCAACCAGTAACGCCTTCGTGGACTCATTCTCGCGGAATCTCCCGAAAGTGGGTGGCGCGCTCGGTGCAGACGGCATCGAGCGGAACGTCCCACGGCTCGGTGGGCACCTCATCCACCTGCTGGACCGAGAACCCGACACCGACCAGCCAGGGAGGCGCTGGACGATCGCCACGGAAGGCGAAGCTGCGATCGTACCAGCCGCCTCCCATGCCCAGTCGATTGCAAGCACCATCGAACGCCACCAAAGGCACGACGACGAGGTCCATCGCCTCGGGCGCCAGCAACGCATCATCCGGGACCGCCGGTTCGGGGATGCCGAAACGGTTGGTCGTCAGGGATCCCCCGGGTCTCCAGGGCGCGAACCGAAGCCGCTGGTCTTCATGCAGCACGGGTAGGCAATAGGTCACTTCCGCAGGCAGGCGCATCTGCCAGGCGTGCAGCGCGATCTCGCCGTCCATCGCCCAGTAGCCGGCGACGCGGACGGCGCTGGGCGCGAACGGCAATCCAAGCAAGCGTGCCGCCAGCGCTTCGGCGCCAGCGATCCGCTGTTGTGGCGCGATTCCGCGACGCAGGTCGCAGGCCTTCCGGCGGAGGCGGCGGCGCGGATCAGCCACCGCAGGCCGTGCGTGGGCGCTGGTGGCGCGTCGCGCCGCCAGTCCATGCGATCTGGGAACGGATGATTGGACGCCGGTGTGCCGCGTGCAGGCAAGGCTGCCACCGGGTAGCGCGGTGCCCCAACCAGGGGGATACGTCCTCCGCCATGGCGATGCCTGCCAAACGACCTTGAACCCGGGGTTCAAGTGGGAACGCTTGGAGTCCATCGGGCTTTCCGCTGCGAGGCGGACTTGCACACCCGGAACCCGTTGCGTCCCCGTGGTCGTCGTTAAGGGACAAGGCGAATGTTTGTGCAGGCCGTCGAACACGGCAGAGAACGCCGGGAAAGTATATCGCGCCTGTCGATGGCGGGAAGCCCGTTCGTCGGCGGGCGTTCATGCACCGCGCATTCATCCGAGCGCCGACGCCGCAGCGTGGATCATGCATCCAGCAGGCTGTCGAGCTTGCCCTGCAACGCCTCGAGCGTGCCGGACAGCTCGCGATCCCTGCGGTCGCTGTAATCGCGGAGTTGCTGAAGTTCATGCGCGAGGTTGAGTGCGGCCAATACCGCGACGCGATCCACGGCCGCCATGCGATTGGCGCCACGGACCTCACGCATCTTGGCGTCCAGCAGCCGTGCCGCCGCCATGAGCCCATCGCGCTCGTCGGGACCGACGCCGACGGTGTATTCGCGGTCCAGCAGGCGGACGCTGACCGCTTCGTTGGTTGAATTCACGTGTGCTGCTCCAGCGACTTGAGCCGCGCGATCATTGCCTCGACCCGCGAACGTGCCTGCTCGTTCTTCGCCAGCAGTTGCGACCGTTCCCCGGACAGCTGTTCGTGTTGCTGGCGCAGGCTGCGATTCTCCTCGGCCAGGCGCTGCGATCGCGCGGCCAGTTCGTCGAATCGGGCGGCCAGGCGACGGAGCTGGTCGATCGGGTCTGGATTGTCCATTCGGGCAAGATAGGCAGGGGATGGGGGGCGGTCAAGGCATCGCGGCACGGACGCCGTCGGCGCAAAGCCGCTGTGGCGCCCGGCCACGCATGAAGGCGAGGCAGGCATGTGCCTCCAGCGGCCGTGCCAGCCAGAAACCCTGGATCTCGTCGCAATTCTGGCCCACGAGGAATCTCATTTGCGCCTCGGTCTCCACGCCTTCCGCGACGACGCGCAGTCCCAGCGAGTGCGCCATGGTGATGATGGTGCTCGTGATCGCAGCGTCTTCGGGATCGGTCGTGACGTCGCGGATGAAGGCCTTGTCGATCTTGAGCGTAGTGATGGGCAGGCGTTTGAGGTAGGCGAGCGAGGAGTAACCCGTGCCGAAGTCGTCGATGGCCAGCGAAACGCCGAGCTTTCGCAATGCCAGCAGTTTCTCGGCGGTCTGGCCGGCATTGGCCATCAGCACGCTTTCGGTCAGTTCCAGCTCCAGCGACCGGGGATCGAGCCGGGCGTCCTCGAGGATCCGCCTGACGACTTCCGGGAAATTCCCGCGCAGTAGCTGCAGCACCGAGACGTTGACCGCCATGGAGAGACCGGCGAGGCCGTGTTGCTGCCAGCGACGCAAGGCAAGGCAGGCCTCGCGCAGTACCCATTCGCCGATTTCCAGGATCTGGCCGCTTTCCTCGGCCAAGGGGATGAATTCGTCCGGAGGCACGGCCCCATGCTCCGCACCGTTCCAGCGCAGCAACGCTTCCACGCCGACGATGGCCGAGGAGTCCAGCGCGAGACGCGGCTGGTAAACGAGCCGGAACTCGTCATGGTCGAGCGCCTTTCGCAGCGCCCCGGAGAGAATGGCGCGTTTTCGGATCGAGACGTCCATGGCGTCGTCGTAGCGCATGTACGTGCGGCGTCCCGCGGACTTCGCCTGGTACATCGCGGTGTCCGCTTGCTTGAGCAGCTCGGTGGGGACCTGGGCATGGTCCGGGTACAGGCTGATGCCGATCGACGGCGAGATGACCACTTCCTGGCGGTTCCCAATCTCAAGGGGGGCCTCGAACGAAGTGATGATCTCCCTGGCGACATGGTCCGCCTCCTCGGCGGCCGCAAGGTTCTCGAGCACGATCGTGAATTCGTCGCCGCTCAGCCGCGCGACCGTCTGGTGTTCGCCGACGGTCTCCTGCAAGCGCTTGGCCGTGGCCCTGAGGATGCGGTCGCCGGCGGCGTGGCCGAGCGAGTCGTTGATGTCCTTGAACCTGTCGAGGTCGAGGAACAACACGGCGACGTGGTTGCCCTCGCGACGCGCGCGCACGATTGCGCGGGACAGACGCTCCGAAAGCAGCGAACGGTTGGGCAGGTTGGTCAGCGTGTCGAAGTTGGCGAGGTAGCGCAGCTCCTGCTCGGCGCGCTTCTGCAGGGTGATGTCCGTGAGCACGCAGACGAACAGGACGCTGCTCCCGGCCGTCCCGACCACGGCGTTGCATTCGAGGGCGCAGAGGAACTCCTCGCCGTCCTTGCGGCGTTGCCACATCTCTCCGGAAAAATGCCCGTCCCGCCTGACGATAGTGCGGATATGCTGGTAGAAGGCCGAGTCGTGCTGGGTGCTGTCGAGCATCTCCGCCTCCTGGCCAAGGACTTCGCCCTCGGCATACCCGGAGATGCGGGTGAATGCGGGATTGACCGCAACGAAACGAAAATGGCGATCCAGCACCGCGACCGCCTCGTTCATGCTGCGCAGGACTTCACGGGCGATTTGCCGTTCGCGCTCCACGCCGCGGCTGCGGGAAATGCCGATGGAGTTCCCCGCCACACGGGTGACGCGCCCTTCATCATCACGTTCAACCGCGCGGCCGCGTGCGCGGACCCAGGCCCACGGACCATCGGGTGACTGACGGATGCGATGCTCGGAGACGAACTCGTCCGACTCCCCGTCCAGGTAACGCTGCATCGCGGCGCGCGCCTCGTCCAGGTCGTCGGGGTGGATGACTTCTGCCACCTCCAGTCGGCCCCCGGGTTCCTCGGCATCCGTGGGCTCGGTGCCCGAGGCCCCCAGCCGTAGCCGGAACACGGTGTCGTTCCCGCATTCGTAGTCCCAGAACAGCTCGCCGGTGGCCCATAGCGCCATCCGCAGGCGCTCTTCGCTTCGCCGCAGCTTGGCGAGCGCGCGCTGGCCCGCGCGCCTTTGCAGCGTGAGGACGGTGACGACCCCGGCCAGCAACAGGGCCGAGCCTGCGAGCATGGTCAGAAGCGTTCCCTCGAAGGCGCTCAAGCGCATCGTCCCCCTGGCCGCGAGACGCGGCCCGGCCAGTGTATGTAGGGCGGGACCTTGGCGGCAAGTTCGCGCGCCATTGCTACACTTGCCTGAACACGCCCAGAGGAAGGCATTTCGTGTCCGAAACCCTGCCCGCGCTACACGAGGTCGAGAGCGCCATCCGGAGCCTGGGCCTGGCCATCGGCGCTTCGGAACTGCACGGCAGCGTTTGCGGGTGGTTGGCGGGGGGCGGCGAGGCCGGGCCCGGCTGGCTCACCCAGGTGATGCTGGACGAGGCGATCCCGGCCCCCACGCCCGGCAGCGAGCTCGACCGCCTCCTGCGTGGCAGTGCAGACCAGCTGGAAGACCGCGGATTCGGCTTCACCCTGCTGCTGCCGGCCGACGATGCGTCGCTGGCGGTACGCAGCGGCGCCCTGTTCGACTGGTGCCGTGGATTCGTGGGGGGGCTGGGGCTTGCAGCTGGCGACAAGTCGCCGCCATCGGAAGAGGGGCGAGAAGCCCTCAAGGACCTCGCCAAGCTCGCCGCGGCGACCGCGCAGGACGACGGGGACGACGAGGACGAGGCGGCATTGGCCGAGATCGAGGAGTTCGTGCGCGTTGCCGTGCTGCTGCTGCATGGCGATTGCGCCATGGGCCCCCGCCACCGCGGACGCCTGAACTGACATGGCAGGTCTCCACGTGGGATGTCGCTGAAAATGGGCCTGGGCACCGGGATCTCCGCGCAGACCTACGCGCGCCGCCGCCGGCAGCTGATGCGGATGGCTGGCGATGACGCGATCCTGGTGCTGCCATCGGCACCCGAGCGGGTCCGCAGCCGCGACACGCACTATCCGTACCGCCAGGATTCCGATCTCTGGTACCTGACCGGATTCGGCGAACCCGAGGCCGTGCTGGTCCTCGTGCCGGGGCGGAAGCACGGCGAGAGCCTCCTGTTCTGCCGCGAGCGTGACCCGGAGCGGGAGGGCTGGGACGGGCCGCGCGCCGGACCCGATGGCGTCGTGGAGCGCTTCGGCATGGACGACGGTTTCCCCATCGAAGACCTGGACGAGATCCTGCCGGGGCTGCTCGAAGGGCGGACCCGCGTGTACTACCACTTCGGTCGGGACACCGATTTCGACCTGAAGCTGATCGGCTGGCTCAACCGCGTCCGCGCGATGATGCGGATGGGCGCGCAGCCGCCGCACGAATTCCTGGAGCTCGGCCACTTGCTGGACGAGATGCGCTTGTTCAAGTCCGCCGAGGAATTGCGCCTGATGCGTCGCGCCGCCGACATCAGCGTGCGCGCCCACCAGGCCGCGATGCGAATCGCCAGGCCGGGCATCCGCGAGTACGAACTGCAGGCCGAACTGGAACGGGTGTTCCGCGCGAGCGATGCCGAGCCGGCCTACCACAGCATCGTCGGCGCCGGCGGGAACGCCTGCGTGCTGCACTATCGCGCCAATAACGGCCGCGCCAGGGCGGGGGACCTGGTGCTGATCGACGCCGGCGCCGAATACCGCGGTTATGCCGCCGACATCACCCGCACCTTCCCGGTCAACGGCCGTTTCGGCAAGGCGCAACGCGTGCTGCACGACCTGGTCGCCGAAGCCCAGGCCGCCGCGCTGGCGCAGGCCAGGCCCGGCGTGGCCTACGAAGCGGGTCACCAGGCCGCGGTCCAGACGCTCACCGAAGGCCTGCTACGGCTGGGCCTGCTCAAGGGCAAGCTGGAAAAGAACATTACCGACGGCAGCTACAAGCGCTTCTACCGCCACAAGACCGGGCACTGGATCGGGCTGGACGTGCACGACGTCGGCGAGTACCGGGTGGACGACCAGTCACGGGTGCTCGAGCCGGGCATGGCGTTCACCATCGAGCCGGGACTGTACATCGCTCCGGACGACACGACGGTCGCTGAAAAGTGGCGGGGGATCGGCATCCGCATCGAGGACGACGTCGCGATCACCCCGGTGGGACACGAGGTACTCACCGATGGGCTGGCGCGCAGCGCGGATGAGATCGAGGAGTTCATGGCGGCCGGCTGAGCGAGGCTTCCGGCCAGTGGCCCCGGCGCAGCCGCCACGCTTGCAATCGATCCGCTCTGCCCCAAGACGAGTTCGCGGGGCGAACCCGAGCGCCCCGCCGATCCACTCCCGATCACGGGACCAATCCCTGCCACGGGGGCTACGGACGGCGGGCGAAGGACCCGTCGCCTGCGCAGCCCGGGTCGGTACGGCTTTCAGCCCAGTTCCGTGAATCCTTCCCGGGTCAGGTTGGCCGGTTCGTCGACGGTGCACAGCACGTCGTCCTCGATGCGGATGCCGCCGTAGGGGCGGAAGGCATCGACCTTGCCCCAGTCCACCGCGCCGGCGTGCTCGGAGGCGCGCAGTTCCGCCATCAACAGGTCGGCGAAATAGATGCCAGGTTCGATGGTGACCACGGCGCCCGGTTCGAGGGTGCGGGTCAGGCGGAGATAGGGATGGCCGTCGGGTTTGTCGATCGTGCCCCCTTGGTCGGAGGCGAGGAACCCACCGACGTCGTGCACCTGCAGGCCGATGTAATGGCCGATGCCATGGGGAAAGAACTTTGCGCTGACGCCGGTTTCCAGCGCAGACTCGGGCGCCATGTCGAGGATGCCGGCGTCGCGCAGGATGGTGGCCATCTCCAGGTGCGCGGCGAGGTGGATCTCGCGGTAGTCGGTCCCGGCGCGCACCTTGCCGCACAGGCGCTGCTCCGCGGCATCGACGGCGTCGACGAGCCCCTGGAATTCGCTGCCCGTGTCCGACGCGTAGGTGCGGGTGATGTCGCAGGCATAACCGGCATGGCCGGCGCCGGCGTCGATCAGGAAGCTCAGGCTCCGCTCCGGTGGCGTGCGATCGCGCTCGGTGTAGTGGAGCACCGCGCCATGGCCGTTGAGCGCGACGATGTTGTTGTAGGGGAGGTCGTTCGCGTCCTGGCCTGCCGCCTGGCAATAGGCGAGGTGGATCTCGAACTCGCTGGCGCCTGCGCGAAAAGCGCGCTCGGCGGCCGCGTGCGCGCGCACGCCGTTGCGCGTGGCTTCGCGCATCATCCCGATTTCGTAGCGGGTCTTGGTCGCGCGGTGGTAGTCGAGGTAGTCGACCACCAACTGCGGGTTGTTGGGGACGTACGGCCCCAGCCTGCTTCGCGGTTCACCGAGGATGGCGCACCGTCCGGGGTCCCGGGGCAGGAACTGCTGCGCCTCTTCCGGGGTGCGGATGACTTCGATCTCGAAATGGTCCACCCAGAATCCGGCCGGGGCCTCGGGCACCACGTGCCAATAGTCGTGGGGTTGCAGGTAGAGCAGCCTCGGCTTGGCACCCGGCGTGGCGATCAACCAGCTGCCCGGGTTCCGGGTCAGCGGCAACCAGGCCTTGAACTGGGGGTTGACGGCGTATGGGTAGTCGCGATCGTCGAACACCTGGTAATGGATTTCGCCACTGGGCACCACCAGGTGGTCGAAGCCGCCGCGCTCCAGGGCGACGCGGGTGCGCTCCTGGAGGGTGTCGAGATGTTCGCCGTATAGCGAGGCGAGCGATGCGTGCATGGGATGGGCGCCGGGCAGGGGGCGACCATTCTGCCGCAATTGCCCGAGGGCCGCCGCTCCATCTGGCATGGGCCGGCCGCTGCCGCGGGGCGCGCGCATCGCTACTCGTAGCGGCTGCCGGGGGCTTCGATCCAGGTGCGCAGCTGGGTGGATTGCTGTTCGGTGACTCCGAGAAACCGGAACCCCGTCCACGCCAGTCCAGGGGCGCTGGCCGAGTCCAGCCACAGCAGGTGGGCACCCAACTCCAGGGGAAGCGTGCTTCCCTGCTCACCGGGGAGCTGGAACTGGAACTGGTACAGCGCGTCCTCGACCAGCGATTCGGTGGCCATGAGCAGCATGCCCGTTTCCGACAGGTTGCCGATGCGGCCGACCACGCGCTCGGTCATCATGTCGGTGACCGCAATGGTCCCGGTGGCCTTGCGACGCCGGGCACGGCGGAACTCGTTGATCATGCGCCTGCCTCGTCGATCTCGGGCGCGGCGTCGCCCCGACTCGCAAAACTGCGCAGGGCCTTGACGGCGGCTTGCCACGCGCGGTCCACGAGTCGGCCGCTCGCCGCCGTCACGATCCGCGCCTGTCCGTTGGCCAGCATTCGCGCGAGTGCGTCGAGAGACTGTTCGCCCACGCGCTGGCCCCGCTGGTTGACGAACAGCGCGTGGCCCGTGACGGGGCTGTACCACGACAAGCGCCTGCGGACCACGTCGCCTTGCTGGTTGGTGGTGAACTCGATCCAGGTGCCGAAGGGCATGACGCGCAATTGCTCGAAGCGTTCCTGTTCCGCCGGCGTCCGCGGCGGCAGCCGGACCTGCTTCCTGGTCGTCGCTTCCTCGCCCAGGCGTGCGCGCGCCTTGACCTTCATCGCAAGTTCGGTGCGCGATGCCGGGTCGTCGTCGTCGCTGATGCCGCTTGTCAGGCGTTGCGCGATCACGCCCGCCTCTTCCCCCTGGTACCCGACCTGGCTCAACGCGGACTCGACATGCCGCGCCAGGGCGGGATCGACCTCCGTGCGCTCCTCCGAATGGCCGCAGGCTTCGATGATCTGGCGCGTCGCCTCCAGCTGCTTCTGCCACTCGTCGGAGTCTTCGCCATGCCGCAGCAGGGTGAGGGTCAGAACGTCCGCCCACGCCTGGTTGAGCAGGGCGCGGGTGAACTTGGGGATGCGGCGATCACCGACCAGTTCGGCCAGGGTGCTGGACGTACGGAGTTTGGCGACCTCCAGCTTCTCCTTGCCGCGCGCGGCCTCCACGTGCCGCCGTTCGAGCAGTTCGGCCTTCCGGATGTTCGCTTCGAGCGTCTTCTGCAACCGCTGGTTGATGTCCTGGAAGATGCGGTCGTCGCCATCGTACTTCTCGACCACGTCGTCGACCGCCTGTTTCAGCGGCGACAGCAGCTGGGGGTCGAAATCCTCCTTGTCGAGCCATTTGGCGGCGGTCTCGGCCACGGTATTGAGCAGCTGCCGCGCCGGATGGCTGCCGCGCACGAAGAATCCGCCGTCATGCAGGGCGACGCGCAACATCGGCAATTGCAGGCGGCGAAGCAGCGCGGCGGAGGGGGCTTCGCTGTCGATTTCGCCTTCGATCTGCGAGTACAGCATGTTGAGCAGCTCGAACGTATCCTCGTCGGCCTGGGACAGGCGCGCGCCATGGCCGCGTTGCTGGCGCGCCTGCGCGAGCAGGGTTTGCTTGATGTCCGCGAGCGTCCGCGCGGATCCCGTGGGCGACGAGGGTTGGGTTTGCAGCGCGGCGAGCGCGTCGTCGAGGTCGAGGCTATCGAGCTGGGTCCGGGCGTTCGCCCTTCGCGAAGGACGCAGCTTGCCGAGAAGTTCCCGGCGGCCGGACATCAGCTGCCGCAGCGAAGCGTAGGCGGTCTCCTCCTCGGCCCGGTCCATCTCGTCGTCGACATCGTCCGGCTCGCCCAGCCACGCGGTGTGCGGGCGATGCCTGTCAGGCGGCGTCCGCTGCGCGCTCGCGCGCCCCGTACGGAAACGGGCGGGTTCTCGCGATTCCCCCGGGTCGTCACTTGAGGTTTCCTTGTCCGCCTGCCTTCCTGCGCCGGCCCTGGCCCGTTCCGCGGGGGTCGCCGCAGCCGGGTCCGGGTTCTGCAGGGTCGGCCGCGCGCGGATCGGCACGTAGGTCAGCCCCGGCAGGATGCCGTCGCTTGCCATGGTGGCGTCGAGCTTGTCGAGGATGCCGCCGTAGGCCGGCATCACGTGGCGGTCGAACAGGCGGTACAGGAGCAGGCGTGCATCAAGGTTGATCTCCAGTGCGACGCTGGCATGGTGCAGCGCGCGGCACAGCGCTTGCGGTCCCAGCGGGATGCGCGACGCATCCGGCGCGGGGGTCCCCGCGAGTACGCCGAAGCGTTGGCTCAGCAAGTGAAGCGCGAGGTTGGACCGCGCTTCCTGGCGCACGGCGACATCGCGCAGCACCACGTCCTCGTCGAGCGTGACGTCCTCCACCAGGCTGAGCGTCTGGAAGCCCTGCACCTGCGATTCGGACTGTTGGGCCGGGGCCACCTTGTGGCGGATCGCAGCCACGCTGGCCTCCAATTCGACCATCAGGTGCGGGACCAGGTCGGCGCGATGCATGCGAAAGGTACGCAGCGTCTGCATGTAGGCCGATTCGTTGCCTGGATTGCGCGCGGTGTCGGCCAGCCGGAACAGCTCGCGCTCGAATTCGTCCAGCAGCACCCGCAGGCTGTGGTCGAGCTCCATCGATACGAGCGTCCGCGCGTTTTCCAGGACGGCGCGTACGCGCCTGGGCAGGTTTGCGGCGGCAAGCGTGCGCGGCGCGGCTTCTTCCGTCGGCGGCGTGTTCACAGACATGTTGGCGTTCGGTCCCCCCCCACCGTGCTTGATAGCACGGCCCCGTCCTCCGGGGCCAGTCTTGGTCCATCCAGGAACAGGGAAATCAGGTCGTTTCCGAACCGCCGTCCCAGTTCCGTGGGTACGGCCGCGTCCCGGTCCATGTCCAGCCAGTCCCGTTCCCGGGCGATGGCCAGTGGGGCCGCGATCGTGCTTCTGTGCAGACCGGTCCTGTCCTCGTAATCCGAGAACCGGAATCCCTCCACCAGGCGCAGCGCATTGAGCATGAACTCGAAGGGGCGTTGCGCGTCTGCCACGGACTCGTCGCCTCCGATGGCCGCGTCGGTGCCAGCCGTGGCGAGCCACGCCGAGGGATGCTTGTGCTTCCAGCGTCGCCGGATGATGCCGCCGGCGGCATCCGTCAGCTTGCCGTGCGCGCCGGCGCCGATCCCGAGGTAGTCGCCGAATCGCCAGTAATTGAGGTTGTGGGCGCACTCGCGGCCCGCCGGCGCGTATGCGCTGACTTCGTACTGGGCATGGCCGGCGGCGGCAATGCGCCCCTGGCACTGCAGCTGCATCTCCCAGGCGAGATCGTCGTCGGGGAGGTCCCCCGGGGGCCGTGCGGCGAACAGCGTGTTGGGTTCGAGCGTGAGCTGGTAGTGCGACAGGTGCGTGGGCTGGAGTGCCAGGGCCCGTTCCACGTCGTGTTCGGCCATGGCCAGGTCCTGGCCGGGCAAGGCGTACATCAAATCCAGGTTGATGTTGTCGAAACCCGCATCCTGCGCCAGCCGGACCGCAGCCTCCGCTTCCGCGCTGTCGTGGATGCGGCCCAGGCGCGCGAGCACGCCGTCGTCGAAGGACTGGATGCCGAAGCTGAGGCGGTTGACGCCGGCGCGCCGGTAGTCCTCGAACCGGCCGTGCTCGGTCGTGCCGGGATTGGTTTCCAGCGTGATCTCGAGGCTGGGGACGAACGACAGGCGGGCGGCGGCTCCGTGCAGGAAGGCGTCGATGGCATCGGCTGGGAAGAGGCTCGGCGTGCCGCCGCCGAAGAAGATGCTGTGGATGGGACGGCCACCGGCCAGGGGCAGGTCATGGTCCAGGTCCGCGAGCAAGGCCTCGACATAGGCGTTGAACGGCGGGGCAGCGGCACCGGCACCGGCCCGGAACTCGTGCGAGTTGAAGTCGCAGTAGGGGCATTTGCGAACGCACCAGGGGAGGTGCACGTACAGCGACAGGGGCGGGGGCGTCAGCATGGGGCCATTGTAGGAGCGACCGCGGCCGCGGCCGCCTTGCGTGGTGGCGGGACTCGTCGCATTGCCAAAGACACTGACTAAACCGCTTCGGACAGGCGCTGCCCCAGGATCGCCAAGGCCTGGCCGCGATGGCTGATGCTGTTTTTCACCGCCGGCTCGAGCTGGGCCGCGCTGCAGTCGTACCCGGGAACCTGGAACACCGGGTCGTAGCCGAATCCGCCCTGGCCGTGGCGCGAATGCAGGATGCTGCCGCGCCAACGGCCTTCGGCGATGATGGGCTGCGGGTCCTCCGCGTGGCGCAGCAGCACGATCGACGCGTGGAAGTGGGCGCCACGCCTGTCGTCGGGCACGGACTCGAGCGCGGCAAGCAGCTTGTCGATGTTGGCGTCGGCATTGCCATGCACGCTGGCGTAGCGTGCCGACAGCAATCCCGGGGCGCCTTCGAGCGCATCCACGCAGAGGCCGGAATCGTCCGCCAGCGCGGGCAGTCCGGTCTGGCGGGCGGCGTGGCGCGCCTTGATCAGGGCGTTCTCGACGAAGCTGAGGCCGGTTTCCTCGATGTCGTGCACGCCCAGCTCGGCTTGCGGCACGCATGCGATGCCGGAACCGGCCAGCAGCTCCCCGAACTCGCGCAGCTTTCCGGCATTGCCGGAAGCCAGCACCAGCCGCCTCATCGCGCCAGTGCGTCCCTTTGCGCGGCAAGCAGCTCGCCGATGCCCTTGTCGGCCAGCACCAGGAGGGCGTCGAGCTCATCCCGCCGGAACGCGTGGCCTTCGGCCGTGCCCTGGAGCTCGATGAAGCCGCCGCCGTCGTTCATCACGACGTTCATGTCGGTGTCGCAGGCGCTGTCCTCGTCGTAGTCCAGGTCGAGCACGGGCACGCCGCGATGGATGCCGACCGACACGGCCGCGACCGCGCCGTGGATCGGATCCTGCTTGATCTGGCGTCCGGCCTGGAGCCAGCGCACGGCGTCGACCAGGGCCACGTACGCACCCGTGATCGCCGCGGTGCGCGTGCCACCGTCCGCCTGGAGGACATCACAATCCAGGGTGATGGTGCGTTCGCCCAGCGCGCCGCGATCGACGCAGGCACGCAGGCTGCGGCCCACCAGGCGCTGGATCTCCAGGGTGCGCCCGCCCTGTTTTCCGCGGGACGCCTCGCGGTCGCTACGGGTATGGGTCGCGCGCGGCAGCATGCCGTACTCGGCCGTCACCCAGCCTTCGCCCTTGCCCCGCAGGAAACCGGGGACGCGGTTTTCGACGCTGGCGGTGCACAGCACGCGGGTCTGCCCGAAGCTCACCAGCACCGATCCCTCGGCATGGCGCGTGTAGCCGCGCTCGATCCGAACCTCGCGCATCTGGTCGGCGGCGCGGCCGCTGGGGCGTGACGGATCGGACATGTCTGGTTTACCGTGGAATCGGCGCGCGAGTTTACCATCGCGGTCCCGGCGCCCGATCGCGGATGCCGCGCGAACCCGGGTCCGCCAATGTCGAGCCTGGATGTGTTTCCACCCGGTTCGACCCTGCAGGAGTCTCCATGCCAATCCGCAGCATGACCGCCTTCGCCGCCGGCGAGCGCACCACGCCCTGGGGCACGCTGGGTTGCGAACTGCGTGCGGTCAACCATCGTTTCCTCGAGATCGGCACGCGCCTGCCCGAAGACCTTCGCGTGCTCGAACCCGAGATGCGACGGCGGATCGGCGCGCGCGTCTCGCGCGGCAAGCTCGACCTGTCGATGCGACTGCGACCGGCGGAAGGCGCGGACGCCCTGCGCGTCGACGAGGGCCTGCTGTCGCAGCTGGGCGCGATCGCGCGGCGGATCGAGCCCGATTTCCCGGGGCTCGGCACCGATTTCGCGAGCCTGCTGGCGATCCCCGGGGTTCTCCAGTCCGAAAGCGGGGACCCCGCCGCGCTGCAGGCGGAGGCGATGGCCCTGCTCGACGAAGTGATCGCCGGCTTCATCGCCGCGCGCGAACGCGAAGGCGCGCAGTTGGCGGCCGCGATCGACGAGCGCGTGGACGGCATCGAACGCCAGGCCGCCCTCGCGCGTGCGCTGATGCCCGAGATCCGCGCCGGGCAGCGCGCCAAGCTCGATGCGCGGCTTGCCGAACTGGCGCAGCCCGCCGACCCGGGCCGGATCGAGCAGGAACTGGTGTTGTGGCTGCAGAAGCTCGACGTGGACGAGGAGCTCGATCGCCTGGACAGCCATGTGCTGGAGATCCGTCGCGTGCTCCGGCAGCCGGAACCGGCGGGGCGGCGGCTGGATTTCCTGCTGCAGGAGTTCAACCGTGAGTCCAACACGCTGGGATCCAAGTCGGTCGATGCCCGCACCACCGCCATCGCGGTGGAACTGAAGGTGCTGGTCGACCAGGTGCGCGAACAGGCGCAGAACATTGAATAGCCGGGGAAGGGCGGCGACGGGATAAGCGGTAGCATTGCGGGGTCGCCGCCGAACCGGCTCCATCTTCCCGATCGCCCGACCCATGCCGAGCAACCGACCCATGCGCGGAACCCTCTACATCGTCGCCGCACCCTCGGGTGCCGGGAAATCCAGCCTCGTCAACGCCTGCCTGGCGCGCGACCCGAACATCTGCCTGTCGATCTCGTTCACCTCGCGCGACCCCCGCCCCGGCGAGCGGCACGCCGAGCACTACCATTTCATCGGCCGGGAGGAGTTCCAGCGCATGATCGATGCGGGGGACTTCTTCGAGCATGCCCTGGTGCACGGCGACTGGAAGGGGACGGCTCGCCAATCCGTGGAGCCGCAGTTGGCCGCCGGACGCGACGTGCTGCTGGAGATCGACTGGCAGGGCGCGCGCCAGGTCCGTGCGCAGGTGCCCGAGGCGGTCAGCGTGTTCATCCTGCCGCCGTCGCGCGAGGCCTTGCTCGAGCGCATGCGCAAGCGCGGCCAGGACAGCGAGGCGGTGATGGCGGCCCGTCTGGCCGCGGCGCGGGAGGAGATGTCGCACTACGACGAGTTCGACTACGTCATCGTCAACGAGCATTTCGACACCGCCGTCGGCGAGATGTGCGCGATCTTCGCCGCCAGCCGCCTGCGACGCGAGGCGCAGGCATCGCGGCACGCGGACCTGATCGCGGCCTTGCTGGTCCCGGACTGAGCCTGCACGACGGGTGCCCCGGCGGGCCGCGTTCGGCACGCCAGCGCGGGGAGGTGGGAACGGAATGGGCGGGTCGCCGGCGCCAGCGGGCGCGGGAATCGCACCTTTCCCGCTGCAAGCGCTTGATTTTCAAGGCAGATGCTTGCTTTCTGCCCACGGGGTCCCATAGAATCCGCATCCCCCTTTCCTCAAGAGCGACGGCCTGCCGGCCGCCGGGAGCCCCATGGCCCGCATTACCGTTGAAGACTGCCTGGAAGTGGTCGATAACCGCTTCGAACTCGTCATGATGGCCGCCAAGCGCGCGCGCCAACTCGCCAATGGCGTCGATCCCCAGCTGGACAACAGCGAGAACGACGACAAGCCGACCGTGCTGGCCTTGCGCGAGATCGCAGCGCGGCGCATCGACCAGCCGTTCATCGATGCCGTCGACAAGATGGAGCGCGAGCGCAAGGAGCGCGAGGCGCTGGAGTGGGCCGCTGCTGAAGTGGTTGCCGACGACGACTTGGGCAAGGGCGACGATTGACCCGTCCAGCCGCGGCATGAACGCCCGGCAGCTTGTCCCGCGACCCCGCCCTGGCGGGGTCGTCGCGTTTTTACGCCGGCGCGGCAGCGGTTGCCGGGGCGCCGCCCCCGTCGCGTGATCCGCCCGCCCCTCCCCATGCCCGCCGTTTCGCCGTAGGCTCGGGGGCATGATCCCCGGCGAATCCTCCAGCGCGACAGCCGACGGCCCCGCCGTCGAATCCGTGCCTGATTACATGCTCGCCATGGAGCGCAGTGCCGGCTACCTGGACGACGCCCAGCGGCAACAGCTGCGGCGTGCCTGGGCGGTCGGCGCGGTCGCCCACGCGGGACAGGTCCGCAAGTCCGGCGAGCCGTACATCACCCATCCGGTGGCCGTGGCGCAGGTGCTCGCCGAGCAGAAGGTCGATGCCGAGACCCTCGTCGCCGCCATCCTGCACGACACGCTGGAGGACACCGGGCTCACCCACCAGGCGCTGGCCGAACAGTTCGGCGAGACCGTGGCGGACCTGGTCGACGGCGTCACCAAGCTGGACAAGCTGCACTTCCGCGATCGCGAACAGGCCGCGGCCGAAAGCTTCCGCAAGATGCTTCTGGCGATGGCCCGAGACCTGCGCGTGATCCTGATCAAGCTCGCAGATCGCCTGCACAACATGCGCACCCTGGGTTCCTTGCAATCCGATTCACGGCGTCGCATCGCCGCCGAGACCCTGGAGATCTACGCGCCGATCGCGCAGCGGCTGGGCATGAACATGGTCAAGGCCGAACTGCAGGACCTGGGGTTCCAGGCGCTGCACCCGATGCGCCATCGCGTCCTCAAGCAACGCATCGGCAGCGAACCGCTGGTGCGGCGCGAGTCGCTTGCCAAGATCGAGGCGCAGCTGGCGCAGCGCCTGACCAAGGAGGGGCTTGGTTACCGGCTCGTCAGCCGGGTCAAGTCCCCCTGGAGCATCTACAACAAGATGCGCTCGGAAGGAAAGACCTTCGACCAGGTGACCGACGTCTTCGGCTTCCGCATCATCGTGTCCAGCGTCCCCGAGTGCTACCACGCGCTGGGCGTCGTGCACTCGGTCTACAAGCCGCTGGATGGCCGCTTCCGCGACTTCATCGCCATCCCGAAGGCCAACGGCTACCAGTCCCTGCATACGGTGTTGTTCGGTCCGTACGGATCGCCGATCGAGGTGCAGATCCGCACCGAGGAAATGGACCTGATCGCCGAGCGCGGCATCGCCGCGCACTGGACGTACAAGCACGGCAGCGATGCCCCCAACAGCGCCCAGGTGCGCGCGCATTCCTGGATCGCCAACCTGCTCGAATCGCAGCGCGCGGCGGGCTCGTCGCTCGAATTCCTGGAAAACGTCAAGGTCGACCTCTTCCCCGACGAGGTCTACCTGTTCACGCCCAAGGGCGAGATCATGTCCTTGCCCCGCAACGCCACGGCGCTGGATTTCGCCTATGCGGTCCATACCGACGTCGGCAACCACGCGGTCGCCGCGCGCGTGGACCGGCAGCTGGTGCCGTTGCGCACCAAGCTCGCCAGCGGGCAGAAGGTCGAGGTCATCACCGCGAAGTCGTCGCTGCCCAAGCCGCAATGGCTGGAGTTCGTGGTCACCGGCAAGGCGCGCACGGCGATCCGCCACCAGCTCAAGCACATCGAGCACGAGGACGCGGTGCAGCTGGGGCACCGCATGCTGGACCGTGCGCTGGAGGAGCAGCAGAGCTCGCTGGAGCGCCTGCCCACCGCGCTGCTGGACACCTACCTCGCGGAGCATCGCTACCCCCGACTCGAGGCATTGCTGGCCGACATCGCCCTGGGCAACCGCATGCCAGCCCAGGTCGCGTCGGTCCTGCTCCACCACGCGCCGGAGGCCGCCGATGGCAGTCGCCCGGTGAGACCGGGAGAGAACATCCTGATCACCGGGAACGAGCGCGGGGTGATCACCTTCGCCCATTGCTGCCTGCCGATTCCCGGCGACGAGATCATGGGTTACCACACCACCGGCAAGGGCGTGGTGGTGCACCGCGTGGAGTGCGCCAACGTGGCCGAGTACCGCAAGTCGCCGGATCGCTGGGTCACCATCGGCTGGGACCGCAACGTAACCGGCGACTACGACGTGGCCCTGCGCATCGAGGTCGAGAACCGACCGGGCGTGCTGGCGCAGGTCGCCGCCGCCATCGCGCAGGCCGACTCCAACATCGACGGGGTCGAGTACCTGGAGCGGGATGCCAACGTGGCCGCGATCCGCTTCTCGATCGAGGTCGGCGACCTGAACCACCTCGAGGACGTGATCCGCCGGACGCGCCGGCTCGCCGTGGTCCATGGCGTGCAGCGGATATGAGCGGCGGCCGGCGCCGGACGGGATGACGTCCGCTTAGAGCCGCGCCCCCCAAGTGCGTGCCGCTGCGGCGCCGACCATCCGCGCTTAAACTCGGCGTTCGTCCCCGCATCCGCACCGGAGCCACCGACCATGCCCCGCCAACCCGTCGCCACCGACCAGGCGCCCGCCGCCATCGGCCCGTATTCGCAGGCCGTCCGCGCCGGCCAGACCGTGTATTTCTCAGGCCAGATCGCGCTCGACCCCGCGACCGGCGCGCTCGTCGAAGGCGGCGTCGAGGCCCAGGCGCGACGGGCCTTCGACAACCTCCAGGCAGTCTGCGCGGCGGCTGGCGGTTCGATGGACGACATCGTCCGGCTGGGCCTGTACCTGACCGACCTGGGGGACTTCGCGGTGGTCAACACGGTCATGGGCGCGTACTTTTCCGAGCCCTACCCGGCGCGCTCGACGGTGGAAGTCTCGGCACTGCCCAAGGGCGCGCTGTTCGAGGTCGATGCGGTCATGGTGACCCGCTAGGCGGTGCGGAAAGCCCCGCGATCGGCGACTCCACCCGCCTCGCCTTCGCTCGCGCCGGCGGGCCACGCGCCCCTGACGACCCTCCCGGGCGTGGGGGCCAAGGTCGCCGCGAAGCTCGCCGCCCGCGGCCTGGCGACGCTGCAGGACCTCTGGCTGCTCCTGCCCAAGGGATACGAGGACCGCACCCGGCTGACGCCGATCCGCGGCTTGCAGGCCGGCGTCGCCGCGCAGGTCGAAGGGCGGGTGGAAGCCGTCGAGCGCGGCTTCCGCTACCGGCCGACGCTGCGAGTCGCCATCGGCGACGACTCCCTGTCCACCCTGGTGTTGCGCTTCTTCCATTTCCGCGCCGCGCAGGCGGCGCAGTTCGTGCCGGGTTCCCGCATCCGCTGCTACGGCACGCCGCGGCCGGGCCAGCATGGGTTGGAGATCGTCCACCCGAGCTACCGCCTGCTCGACGGGGCCGATGGCGAGGCACTCGGCGAACGCCTGGATCCGGTCTACCCCGCGATCGAGGGCATCGGCCCGGCGACCTTGCGCAAGCTGATCGGCCTGGCGCTGGATCGCCTGCCGGACGCCGACGCCCTCGAATTGCTGCCGGCGAACGCGCTGGAGGCGCGCGCGCTGCCCACCCTGCGCGAGGCCTTGCTGACGGTGCACCGTCCACCCGCGGACGCCGATATCGCCGCTCTGACGGCCGGCGTGCATCCGGCGCAGCGGCGCCTGGCGCTGGAGGAACTGCTGGCGCACCACCTGAGCCTGCGCCGCCAGCGCATCGCGCTGCAATCGCAGGGCGCGCGTCCCTTGGCGGGCGGGGCATTGGCGGCGCGCCTGCAGGCGACCTTGCCGTTCGTCCTGACCGACGCCCAGTTGCGCGTGCTCGACGAGGTCCGTGCCGACATGGCCAGGCCGGTCCCGATGCTGCGGCTGGTGCAGGGCGATGTCGGCAGCGGCAAGACCGTGGTCGCTGCCCTGGCGGCGATGCTCGCGGTCGAGGATGGCCGGCAGGCGGCGCTGATGGCGCCCACCGAACTGCTGGCCGAACAACACCTGGCCAGCCTGCGCGCCTGGCTGGAGCCACTGGGCGTCCAGGTGGCATGGCTGGCCGGCAAGGTGACCGGCCGGACGCGCAGCACGGCATTGGCGCAGGTCGCCAGTGGCGAGGCGCAGGTGGTGGTCGGCACCCACGCGCTGATGCAACAGGCGGTCGCCTTCCGTGACCTGGCGCTGGCGATCGTCGACGAGCAACATCGCTTCGGCGTCCACCAGCGGCTTGCGCTGCGCGACAAGGGTGCCGACGGCGACCGGGTGCCGCACCAGCTGGTGATGACCGCCACGCCGATTCCGCGCACGCTGGCGATGGCGGCGTACGCGGACCTCGACGTCTCCGCCATCGACCAGTTGCCGCCCGGACGGACCCCGGTGCAGACCGTCGTCCTCGGGGCGGGGCGGCGGCCGGAACTGATCGAGCGCATCCGCACCGCCTGCGCCGGTGGCCGCCAGGCCTACTGGGTCTGCACCCTGATCGACGAGTCGGACGAGGTGGTCGCGCAATCCGCGCAGTCGACCTACGACGCGCTGCGCGAAGCGTTGCCGGGGGTGCGCGTCGGCCTGGTGCACGGGCGGATGAAGGCGGGGGAAAAGCAGGCGGCGATGCGCGCCTTCAAGGACGGGGGCATCGACCTGTTGGTTGCGACCACCGTGATCGAGGTTGGCGTCGACGTCCCCAACGCCTCGCTGATGATCGTCGAGAACGCCGAGCGCCTCGGGCTCGCCCAGTTGCACCAGTTGCGCGGGCGCGTGGGCCGCGGCAGCGAGGCATCGAGCTGCGTGCTGCTGTACCAGTCGCCGTTGGCGTCGATGGCGCGGCAGCGGCTCGAGACCATGCGCAGGACGAGCGACGGCTTCGTGATCGCCGAGAAGGACCTGGAGCTGCGTGGTCCCGGGGAGTTGCTGGGGACCCGGCAGACCGGGCTCGCCGCGTTCCGGCTGGCCGACCTCGCGCGCGATGCCGACCTGCTGCCGGCAGTACACCGCCTCGGAGAGGGCCTGCTGCGGGAAGCCCCGGACGTCGCCGACCGCCTGGTCGAACGCTGGATCGGCAGCGCCGCCCGCTACGCCAGCGCCTAGCATCGGTTGCTGTCGCTGTCCTCTCTTCCGTGACTTAGGAATCGGCAAGGTCTTCTCCAGCCCCCGCGGGTCTGGAAGCGATGTCATCAGGTCCTTCTCACGCTGTGGTGCAGGGACGGACGCGCGGAAGCGCCATGACGGTGGAGCCGACGGGCATAATCCGCCGATGCCCGCCAAGATCCCCTTGCTCATCGACACCGACCCCGGCGTGGATGATGCCCTCGCCATCCTGATGGCATTCAACGACCCCGCGCACGACGTCGTCGGCCTCACCGTTTGCGCCGGCAACGTCGGCCTGCGGCACACCGTGGCGAACGCGCTGAAGCTGTGCGAAGTCGCCGGGCGCGGCGACGTGCCCGTGTTCGCCGGCGCGGACCGGCCACTGGTGCACGCCGCGCCGGATGCGGCGTATGTCCACGGCAAGGATGGATTCGGCGACATCGGTTACGCGCCGGCGCAGCGCGAGGCCGAAGCCGAGCACGCGGCTCAAGCCATCGTGCGCCTGTCCCATGCCCACGAGGGCGACCTCCTGCTGGTGGCGCTGGGCCCGCTGACCAACCTTGCCCTGGCGTTGCGGCTGGACCCGACGCTGCCTCGGCGGATCGGTCGATTGGTGGTGATGGGAGGCGCGGTGACCGGGCAGGGCAACATCACCCCGGTGGCGGAGTTCAACGTCTATTTCGACCCGGAGGCCGCAGACGAGGTTTTCCGCGCCTTTCCCGCCTACGACCTGTGCGATTGGGAGGCGACGCTCGCGCACGGGCTGCACCATCGCGATGTCGACCACTGGCTGCAGGCCGATGGCGCGACGGCGAGGTTTTACGAAGGGATTTCGCGGAAGACCCGCACGTGGTCGGCGGACCGTCGCGGCGACCACTGGCACTCCGCCGACGGGTTGGCGATGGCGTTCGCCCTGGCCCCCGAGGGGGCCGTCCAGACCGCCCGCCACCCCTTGGCGGTCGTGCTGGGGGATGGCCCGGAGCGTGGCCTGACCCGGGTCGACCGGGATGACGACGGTACCGGGGCAGGGGGGGCGAACATCCTCCAGCGATACGACCAGGGCCGCTTCGAGGCGCTGATCGCCCGGGCCCTGGCGGCCCGCTAGGTCCCGCTGGGGGCGCCAGGGGGTGCCCCGCCCCGGGCCGGTCCAGTCCCGGGTTGCGCCGGTCTCCGCCGGAAGGATAAAATGCCGCTCTTTCCCTGCAGAAACCGGTGCCCGCCATGAAGGCCGACATCCATCCCGATTACCACGACGTCGTGTTCCAGGACGTCACCTCGGACTTCAAGATCCTCACCCGCTCCACGCTCACCAGCAACGAGAAGGTGAAGTGGGACGACGGCAACGAGTATCCGTTGATCAAGGTCGAAGTTTCCTCGGCCTCGCACCCGTTCTACACCGGGCAGAACAAGATCATGGATACCAGCGGCCGGGTCGACAAGTTCCGCAAGCGCTACGCGAAGTAAGCTTGGAAGCCGCCATCCCGGACCGCATGCCGCGTGCATGGCCGGGATGACCACCAGGTCCCGATCCCGTTTCCAACCCACGGCCGCCTAGTGCGGCCGTCGGCGTTTGTGCGCGGGCGTCGCCCCGGCAAGCGATGCGAGCCAAGCACGATGGACTGACGGACGGGGCGGCGGTCGCGAGTCGCGCCCGGACCTCCGGTCCACCGTGCGCGCGAGGCTGGAATGGCACTGGCGGGCGTTCGCGCGAAATCGCTATGCGATAATGGTGCATCGCGTCATCCCAAAACGCCCGCCGATCGCGCCCTGGCGCCGCGGCCGGGCAGCAGGCCATGAGGAGTGTGTCCGTGCCCGGTTCCAAGACTTCCGCCATCGATCACGTCGCCCTGCATGCCGGCGACACGTCCGTCGAACTCCCGGTGTTGAAGCCGACCCTGGGCAACGACTGCATCGATATCGCCGGCTTGCCCAGGCACACGGGCTTGTTCACCTACGACTCCGGCTTCGCGGCGACCGCGAGCTGCAAGTCGGCGATCACCTACATCGATGGCGACGAAGGCGTGCTGCTGTACCGGGGCTACCCGATCGAGCAGCTCGCGGACCAGTCGAGCTTCGTGGAAGTCGCCTACCTGCTGATGCACGGCGAGCTGCCCAGCAAGGACGAACTCGCGGACTTCGACCACAAGATCGCCCACCACACGATGATGCACGAGGCGTTCAAGAACTTCCTCGGGGGGTTCCGCCACGATGCGCACCCGATGGCGATGCTGGTCGGCATGCTCGGGTCGATGGCGAGCTTCTACCACAACGACCTGGACTACGACGACCCCGACGAGCGCCGGCTGGCGGCGATCCGCCTGATCGCCAAGGTGCCGACCATCGCGGCCGCGTGCTACCGCTATTCGGTCGGTTGGCCGCTGCGCTACCCGCGCAACAACGTCGAGTACGTCGAGCGGTTCCTGCGCATGATGTACGAGGTGCCCAGCGAACCGCTGGTCCTCAACCCGGTCGCGGCCAAGGCGCTGGACCTGTTGTTCATCCTGCACGCCGACCACGAGCAGAACGCCTCGACCTCGACCGTGCGCCTGGTCGGGTCCACGGGCGCCAATCCCTACGTCTGCGTCGCTTCCGGCGTCGCCGCGCTGTGGGGGCCCGCGCACGGGGGCGCCAATGAGGCGGTGCTGAAGATGCTCGACGAAATCGGGGACGCCAAGAACGTCCAGTCCGCCGTCGACCGGGCGAAGGACAAGGAATCCGGTTTCCGGCTCATGGGCTTCGGGCACCGTGTCTACAAGAACTTCGATCCGCGCGCCAAGATCATCCGCGAGATGTGCCACAAGGTGCTCGACGAGCTCGGGGTCGACGACCCGCTACTCGAGGTCGCGATGCGCCTGGAAGAGGTGGCGCTGAAGGACGATTATTTCGTCGAGCGCAAGCTCTATCCCAACGTCGATTTCTACAGCGGCATCATCTACAAGGCGCTGAAGATCCCGACCGACATGTTCACCGTGATGTTCGCCATCGCCCGCACCGCGGGCTGGGTCGCGCACTGGCTGGAGCAGCAGACGGACCCGGAGTTCCGCATCGGGCGGCCGCGGCAGATCTACACCGGTGCGCGGACCCGGGATTACGTCGGCATCGACCGGCGCTAGCCCGGGCCCATTCGGGGCCGGGATTGCGGCCGCCACGTACGCCCCCGCCCGGGGGCGTTTCTCGTTGCACGGCCTGTCAGCCCTGCAGCTCGTATTCGGCGATCTCCTCTTCGGCCAGGCGGCGTCGGAGCTGGGTGGCCGACGCCCGCTGCATGGGGCGTTCGTCGATGCCCGACAGCGGCGCCTGGCGCAGGATGTCGAGCGGCAGCACCGTGAGATCGAATGCCAGGTCCTCGGCGGAGAACAGCCAGACCGGGAAATCGCCGTCACGGTTGCGGTCCAGCCGCAGGTGCCGGCTGCGGGCCTCGTGGGGAATCCCCGCGTCCGCCAGGAAGCGGGGCACCGCGTCGGCATCGTCGGTATGCAGCTGGAGCATCACCGGGGCGTGGGCGCCGGCCGTGCCGTCGAGCACGGGGCCGACGAGCCTCGGCCTGAACTGGGCGAAGAATTCCAGCGCCCGCAGCGCGGCCTCGCGGCGGGTCCGCAGTTCCGAGGCCTGCGCCTCGCCCAGGAACAGCCTCTGGTACTCGCGCAAGGCATCCTCGATCTCGCGGTTCCTCGGCAGGGACGCGTCGTCGAAGATCCCGAGGCGGTCGGCGGCCTTGAGCTTGGCCTGGTGGTAGTCGCGCATGCCGCCTTCGGCCATCAGCCGGGCTGCCTCGTGGGCCAGCCTGCGGCGGCGTTCGCGGGTCCGGGTCTGGGCATGCTGGTGGGCACGGTGCATCGCGATCCCCCGCTCGGAGCCTGTCCCGAGAGTAGCCGATCCGGTCGCGGCGTCAATGTGACTGCCGGCAGGGGCGGGAGGTGCGTAGGGGCCCGGCGCGGGGCGCCTCAGAAGATGTCGTAGGCTTCCTCGGCCGGCGCGTCTTCCTCTCCGTAGTCGACGTAGCTCTCCATCCGTTCCAGGTCTTCTGCCTTGACGTACTCGGTCAGGCCACCGTCCGACTCGGTCGGGAGCAAGCGGCCGCTGGCGCTCACGGCGACCTTGATCATCCCCGGCGGCGGCTCGTTGCTGGCCAAGGGCACGTCCTTGAGCGCGACACGCATGTAGTCGATCCAGATCGGCAGCGCGGCCTTGCCGCCGTACTCGCGGTAGCCCAGCGAACGGTTGTCGTCGCGGCCGACCCAGACCGAGGTCACCACGTTGCCCCCGAAGCCGGAGAACCAGGCGTCGCGGTGGTCGTTGGTCGAGCCGGTCTTGCCGCCCACGTCCTCGCGCTCGAGGACCTTGGCCGCGGTGCCGGTGCCCCGCTGGACCACGTCGCGCATCATCGAGACCAGCTGGTAGGCGATGCGCTCGTCGATCGCGCGCGGGGCGATCACGGCATCGGCGGGGGGCGTGGCGGCAGGCTTGGGGCCCGATTCCGCGGTCGCGTCCGCCGCGGCCGCGGGCGGGGGCGCGGCAGGGCCGAGGTTGAAGCCATCGACGACCTGGGCTGCGGCCTGGCTGGTGCCCCCGGGCCGGGTGCAACCTCGGCAGGCGATCGGGGGGTTCTCCTTGAACACGATCTTGTCGTCGCGGTCCCGGACCACGTCGATGAACCAGGGGGTGACGCGGAAGCCGCCGTTGGCGAACACCGCGTAGCCGCGGGCGATGTCCAGCGGTCGCAACGAGGGCGTGCCCAGGGCGATCGAGAGGTTGGGCGGCAGTTCGGCCTCGTCGAACCCGAAATTGCTGATGTAGCGGCGGGCATAGTCCACTCCGATGGCGTCGAGCATGCGCACCGAAACCAGGTTGCGCGAGCGCACCAGCGCCTCGCGGATCCGCATCGGGCCCAGGAACCGGCCGTCGTCGTTCTGCGGCCGCCATTCCTGGCCACGCCGCATGCGGAACACCACGGGGGCGTCGAGCACGATCGACGCGGGGTTGAAGCCGCGCTCGAAGGCGGCCGAATAGATGAAGGGCTTGAAGCTCGAGCCGGGCTGGCGCCGGGCCTGGGTCGCCCGGTTGAACTTCTGGCCGGCGAAGCTGAGGCCGCCGACCAGGGCGCGCAGGGCGCCTGTGTCGTATTCCATCGAGACCAGGGCCGACTGTGCGCGCGGCAGCTGGTCCAGTTGCCAGGTGGGCTTCGCCGCCGGACCGGGCGTTTCGCCTTCCTTCGTCTCCGGTTCGATGCGGCGCACCCGCACCAGGTCGCCGCGGGTCAGCAGGGCGCCCGGGGTGCGGCCGGTCCAGCGGCTGGACGCCGCGTCCAGGGTGAGGGTGGTGCCGCTGGCCAGCACGACGTCGGCGGTGCCGTTGCCGCTGCGCAGGACGATCGCCGGCAGCAGCCCGGCCTGCGCCGGGATCCCGCGCAAGCGGGCGCTGGCGGTAGCGGCATCCTCGCCTTCGGCCAGTTCAAAGGTCTGCTCGACCTTGTTCCAGCCGTGCCGGTGGTCGTAGGTCCGCAACCCGTCGCGCACCGCGAGGTCGGCGGCGGCCTGCAGGGCCGGGTCGATGGTGGTGGTGACGTGGTAGCCCTTGGTCAGCACGTCACCGCCGAAGCGGGCGATCATTTCCTGGCGCACCATTTCCGCCACGTACGGGGCATGGACCTCGACCGGGCGCTCGTGCGGGGCCGCGTGCATCGCGACCGCTTGCGCGGCGCGTTCCTCGGCCGCGCTGATGAAGCCGAGTTCGCGCATCCGCTGCAGCACGTAGTTCCGGCGGATCCGCGCCCGCTCGGGGTTGGTGATCGGATTGCCGCTGGAGGGGAACTTGGGGATCGAGGCCAGGGTGGCGACCTCGTCCAGGCTCAGCCTGTCCAGGGACTTACCGTAGTAGAACTCCGCCGCCGCGGCGATGCCGTAGGCGCGATTGCCGAAGAAACTCTTGTTCAGGTAGAGCTCGAAGATCTCGTCCTTCTCCAGCTCGCGTTCCATCTTCATCGCCAGCAGCATCTCGGCGAGCTTGCGCGTGTAGCTGTATTCGGAGCTCAGGTAGAACTGGCGCGCGACCTGTTGGGTGATCGTCGACCCCCCGGGAACCCGCTTGTCGTCGGTCGTGGCCAGCAGCCAGATCGCGCGCGCCACGCCCTTGTAGTCGACGCCGCCGTGCTCGTAGAAGCGGTTGTCCTCGATGGCGATGAAAGCCTGCTTCATCCGCTCCGGGACCTCGCCGATCTCCACCGGGTAGCGGCGCGTCTCCCCGAACAGCGCCATGAGGCGCCCGTCCCGGGCATAGACGTACATCGGCTCCTGCAGCGCCACGTTGCGCAGGCTCTGGACGTCCGGCAGCTTGGACGAGACCACCAGGTACAGCGTTCCCAGCCCCAGGGCGCCCAGGATGGCCACGGCGGCGATCCCGAGGAACGTCCAACGGAGGAATCGGCGGAATCGGGACATGGGCGACTTGGACCTGGCCGGGAGGCAGCGGGGCCGGCAAGTATAGAGGTTGATCCGTCGACTTCCCGAGGCGCATCGCGGCGTTCCGGGCGTTCCTGAACAGTGCGCTGCAACACGCTCCGGGAGATCGAAGGTTGCCTTCCGGTGAAAACTCCGTTATTTAATGCACCGGGGCACGAAGCGCGTGTAAACGCCCGTGACAAGGGGAGAAATCGTGGGACTGATCACAAAGAGTCAGGCGCCGCTGGTCGGGGTCGACATCAGTTCGACAGCGGTGAAGCTGCTGCAGCTGTCGCGCAACGGCGACCGGTACCGGGTCGAGCACTACGCCGTGGAACCCCTTCCGCCCAATGCCGTGGTGGAGAAGAGCATCGTCGAGGTCGAGGCGGTCGGCGAGGCCATCCGCCGCGCCATGGCGCGCTCGGGCAGCAAGGCCAAGCACGCCGCCGCCGCGGTCGCGGGCTCGGCGGTGATCACCAAGATCATCCCCATGCCCGGCGACCTGGACGACGACGAGATGGAGTCCCAGATCGAGCTCGAGGCGGTCAACTACATCCCCTATCCGATCGAGGAAGTGAACCTGGACTTCGAGGTGCTGGGCCCGATGCCCGGCAACGAGGAGATGGTCCAGGTCCTGCTGGCGGCCTCGCGCTCAGAGAACGTCGAGATGCGCGCCTCCGCGCTGGAACTCGGCGGCCTGTCCGCGCGGGTGATGGACGTGGAGGCCTTCGCGATCGAGAACGCCTTCGCGCTGCTGGCCAGCACCCTGAACCTGCCCGGCGACGGAATCGTGGCGCTGGTCGACGTGGGCGCGACCATGACCACGCTCAACATCCTGCGCAATGGCCGCAGCCTGTACAGCCGCGAGCAGGTCTTCGGCGGCAAGCAGCTGACCGACGAGGTCATGCGCCGCTACGGGCTCAGCTACGAGGAGGCCGGCCTGGCCAAGCGCCAGGGCGGACTGCCCGAAAGCTACGAAATCGAGGTCCTGGAGCCGTTCAAGGAGGCGCTGGTCCAGCAGATCAACCGCCTGCTGCAGTTCTTCTACGCCGGCAGCGAATTCAACCGCGTCGACCAGATCGTCCTCGCCGGCGGCTGCGCCTCCATCCCGGGCGTCTCGGAGATGGTCGAGGAACAGCTGGGCGTGCAATCGGTGGTCGCCAACCCGCTGGCGCAGATGACGCTCGGCTCCCGCGTGCAGGCGCACGCCCTGGCGCAGGATGCACCGGCGCTGATGATCGCCTGCGGCCTGGCCTTGAGGAGTTTCGACTGATGGCACGGATCAATCTCCTGCCGTGGCGCGAGGAGCGCCGCAGGCAGCGACAGAAGGAGTTCGGCATCATCCTCGGGATCGGGGCGGTGGCCGGCGTTGTGCTGTGGTTCCTGGTCAACGGGTATTACAACGCCCAGATCGAGGGGCAGGGCGAGCGGAACGCGTACGTCCAGCAGCAGATCGACCAGGTCAAGCTCCAGAACAAGGAAATCGAGGAGCTGGAGCGGCAGAAGGCCCGCCTGCTGGCCCGCAAGGAGGTCATCGAGGAGCTGCAGGCCAACCGCTCGCAGATGGTCCACCTGTTCGACTCGCTGGTGCGCACCATTCCCGATGGCGTCACGTTGACCTCGATCCAGCAGGAGGGCACCAAGCTGACCCTCACCGGGCGCTCCCAGTCGAACGCCCGCGTCAGTACCTACATGCGTAACCTTGAGGGATCGGGCTGGATGACCAAACCCGATCTTTCCATCATCGAGGCCAGGGACGGAATCGCCGGCTTGCCCTACACCTTCACCTTGGCGGTCCAGCTGGCGAATCCCAATGCGCCCAAGGACGAGGACGGCGACGGCGTGCCCGACGAGACTGCACCGGCAGCCGAGCCCGCACCAGGAGCCGCGCCATGAACCAGAGGAAGATTTCGCTCCGGGACCTGGATTTCAACAACACCGGCGCCTGGCCGCGCGAATACAAGTTCGGCGCCGCCGCACTGCTGGGCCTGGTGCTGCTCGGCTTGCTGTGGTGGTTCTTCACCCGGGACAAGGGCGATGAGCTGGAAGCGCTGGAGCGGCAGGAGGCCACGCTTCGCGAGGAGTTCGTGAATGAACAGGGCAAGGCGGCCAACCTCGAACCGCTGAAGCAGCAGCTCGCGCAGATGGAGCAGCAACTGCAGCAGATGCTGCGCCAGCTCCCGAGCAAGACCGAGATGCCGGACCTGATCGTCGACATTTCGCAGACGGCGTTGGCCACCGGCATCCAGAACGAATTGTTCCAACCCGGGCCGGAATCACCGAAGGAGTTCTACGCCGAAAAGCCGATCGCATTGCGGATGGTGGGCAGCTACCACCAGTTCGGCGCGTTCGTCAGTGGCGTGGCATCGCTTCCGCGCGTGGTGATCATGACCATGCACGACATCGCCTTGCGGCCGCGCAATGCGGCCACGGATCCGTCGGCCGGAATAAAGGACGGCACGCCGCTCGAACTGGCAGGGACGGTCAAGACGTACCGGTACCTGGACGAGGAAGAAACCGCGGCCCAGGAGAGTGCGGCGGCCGCCGCAGCAGCCGCAGGGGGAGGGCAATAGCATGCGCGTGATCCACCACAACGCACGCAGCAAGGCCTGCCTGGCGGTCGCCCTGGCGCTTGGCCTGGCGGGTTGCGGCCGCGGCATCACCAGCACGCCGGGTGACGCGCCCAACCTCGAGGAATGGGTGGCGGAGGTCAAGGCGAGGCCGGCGCCGCCGCTGGATCCGTTGCCGGTCATGCAGCAGTTCGAGACCTTCGAATACGCCGCACAAGGCATGCGCGACCCGTTCAGCACGGCGTTCAGCACCGATGGCAGCGGTAGCGGCCCGCGTCCGGACTCCAGCCGCCGCAAGCAGACACTGGAACAGTTTCCGCTCGACAGCCTGGACATGGTGGGCACCATCGGCAGCGGGAGCAGCCTGACGGGCCTGGTCCTGGCGCCCGACAAGGTGACTTACCGGGTGCAGCCGGGCGTTTACATGGGTCAGAGCGACGGACGCATCACCGGCATCTACGAAGACCGGATTGAACTCGTTGAACTTGTGCCCGATGGCGCGGGCGGCTGGCTGGAACGGCCGGCCACGATTGCGCTCGAAGACAATTGATTAGGGGAAGCCAGATGATCGTCACCACCGCGCAACGCAAGCAAACCACGCCGCGTCTTCCGTCCATGCGGGCCGGCGCCATCGGGCTTCTCGCGGGACTGCTCTCGGCGTTCAGCGCCGTGCACGCGGCATCGCCGACCCCCGCCGCCGGCCTGTTGCCGATGGCGCAGGCCACCGCCACGGCCGCCGCAGACCCGGCCAAGCAGGTGCCGGCCGCGGTGTCGGTGTCCAACATCGACTTCAAGCGCGGCGAGGGTGGTTCCGGAAAGCTGATCCTCCGGTTCAGCGGCGATGGTGCCGTGCCGGACCTGCAGACCCAGGGGTCCAGTGTCGTGGTCGACGTCGGCAACGCAAGCCTGCCGGCTTCGCTGCAGAAACCCCTGAACGTGACCGACTTCGCGACACCCGTGCAGCGCATCGACGCCAACCAGGGCAGCAAGGGCGCCAGGATCGTGCTCAGCACCAATGGCGCCTTCGAGTCGCTGGCCTACCAGACCGGGCGCGATTACATCGTCGAGATCGTGCCCCGCGCAGCCGCCGCCAACCGGGCGATCGGCGCCAGCAATGCCGTCGCGGCCACCGCACAGTCCTCGGCCTCCCTCTCCGACGAGACCCGCAGCTACCGCGGCCGCCCCGTGACCTTCAACTTCCAGGACGTGCCGGTCCGGACGGTGCTGCAGCTGATCGCGGAGATCTCGGACCTCAACATCGTCGCCAGCGACAGCGTGCAGGGCAACGTGACCCTGCGACTGATCAACGTGCCCTGGGACCAGGCACTGGACATCGTGCTGCAGGCCAAGAGCCTGGACAAGCGCCGTAGCGGCAACGTGATCTGGGTCGCCCCTCAGGCCGAGATCGCCAAGTTCGAGCAGGACAAGGAAAACGCCCGCCTGGCGCTGGAAGAGCGCGCCGAGATGGTGACCGAATACATCCCGATCAGTTACGGCAGCGCCGAGGACATCGCCAAGCTGCTCACCGATGAGAGCAAGGGCAATTCGGGCGGCGCAGGCGGCGCCGGTGGCGCCGGCTCCCAGAGCCGGGGGTTCCTGTCCTCGCGCGGCAGCATCAGCTTCGACCGCCGCACCAACACCCTGCTGGTGATCGACATCCCGCAGCGCGTCTCCGAGATCCAGCGCCTCGTCGCCCTGCTCGACAAGCCCGTCGACCAGGTGGTCATCGAGGCCCGCATCGTCATCGCCAACGAGTCCTTCGCGCGCGAACTGGGTGCCCGCTTCGGCATCACCGGCAACAAGGACAACGCGTACTTCAGCGGCAACCTCGAAGCCAATTCCGCGAACCGCACCTCGGACGTGAGCACGTCGATCGCCAACCAGACTGCGTTCAACGCCTGGGTGGCAGGCGGCCAGGTCGGCCCGGCGCCCGTGCCGCAGGCCTCGACCATCACCCGCGGGCTGAACATCAACCTGCCGACCTCGTTCCAGAACGCCGGCTCCCTCGCGCTGTCGATCCTCAACGCGGGCTACCTGCTCGACATCGAACTGTCGGCGCTGCAGCAGCAGGGCCGCGGCGAGGTCATCTCGAACCCGCGCGTGGTGACCAGCAACCAGAAGGAAGCGATCATCCGCCAGGGCCAGGAAGTCGGTTACCTGACCGTCACCGGCGGCCAGAGCAACAACGTGCCCACGGTGCAGTTCAAGGACGTGCTCCTGGAACTCAAGGTCACCCCGACGATCACCGCCGACGGCCGCGTGTTCCTGAGCATCGCCCTGAAGAAGGACGAGATTCTCGACTTCGTCAGCATCGGCGCGTTCGGCGACGTGCCGCAGCTGAGCAAGCGCGAGGTGACCACGGCGGTGCTGATCGACGACGGCCAGACCGTGGTCATCGGTGGCGTCTACGAGTTCAGCAACCGCGACGACGTCACCAAGGTACCGTTCCTGGGCGACATCCCGGTCCTGGGCAACCTGTTCAAGACCAAGAGCCGCAACAAGTCCAAGGCCGAACTGCTGATCTTCGTGACCCCGAAGGTGCTGCGCGTCGCGCCGCGCCCGGCCGGGCTGTGATCGGCTAGTCCCGCGCGATCGATCCGCAAGGGGGCCTTCGGGCCCCCTTGTCGTTGGTGGCTCGCGCGGCTGGCGCGGATCCTGAACCTCGCAGGTCCGTGGCTGAACCATGCCGCGCCGATTGGGTCAAACTGGACCCCGGCGCGCCCCGCGCCGTTCCACCGGACCGCAATGGACAGCCTCAGCGAAAGCCAAAGCGATACCTCCAGCCGCATCCACGATGTGTTCCTCGCGCTGCGCGACGACCTGGCGACCCGCATCGTCGGCCAATCGGGCCTGATCGAGCGCCTGCTGATCGCGCTGCTGGCCGACGGACACCTGCTGGTGGAGGGAGCGCCAGGGCTCGCCAAGACCAGCGCGATCCGTGCGCTGTCCGATCGGCTCGAAGCCGATTTCGCCCGGGTCCAGTTCACGCCCGACCTGCTTCCGGCCGACCTGACCGGCACCGAAGTCTGGCGCCCCGGCGACGGGCGGTTCGAATTCCTGCCCGGGCCGATCTTCCATCCCGTCCTGCTCGCCGACGAGATCAACCGGGCGCCGGCGAAGGTCCAGTCCGCCCTGCTCGAGGCGATGGGCGAGCGGCAAGTGACCGTCGGCCGCGAGACCTACCCCCTGCCCGAACTGTTCCTGGTCATGGCGACGCAGAACCCGATCGAGCAGGAAGGCACCTTCCCGTTGCCGGAGGCGCAACTCGACCGATTCCTGATGTACGTGCGCATCGGGTACCCGGAAGCGGACGCCGAGGCCCAGATCCTGCGCCTGGAGCGCGACCGCGCCCGCAGGACCCTGGAGCATGCCAGCGAGGCCCCGGTCAAGGTCTCGCTGGACGATGTCTTCGCCGCGCGCAGGGCCGTGCTCGACCTGCACGTGGCGCCGCAACTGGAGCGCTACCTGATCGAGCTGGTGCTGGCGTCGCGCGATGCCGCCCGCTACGACGCCGACCTGGCCCGACGGATCGCCTGGGGCGCCAGCCCACGGGGATCGATCGCGCTGGAGCGTTGCGCGCGCGCCCGCGCCTGGCTGGCGGGCCGCGACTTCGTCACGCCCGAGGACGTGCGGGCGATCGCGCCGGACGTGCTCCGCCATCGGGTGCTGCCGAGTTACGAGGCGACCGCGGAAGGTTGGGACGGTGAGCGCCTGGTGCAGGCATTGCTCGACAAGGTGCCCCTGCCTTGAGGGCGACGGGGGTGAACGCGATGCATGCGGCTACAGCCCGCCTGCGCCCGTTGCCTGCCATCGATCGCGCGGCTGCCGTCGTGCAGTGTGCGGGTCGTTCCGGTCCTGGCCAGTGCCTGGGCGGACGGGCATGAGCGACGGCGTCAGGCCCACGTTGCCCGAACTCATCGCCTTGCGAGGCGTCGCGCAGGGAAGGCGTGGTCCGCGCAAGGGCAGGCATGGCGTCAGTGGCCGCGCCCCGTCCCCGTTGCGCGGACGCGGGATGGAGTACGCGGAGTCGCGCGAATACGCGCTGGGCGACGACGCCCGCCACGTCGACTGGAAACTCACCGCGCGCAGCGGCCAGCTGCACACCAAGCTGTTCCAGGCCGAGCGCGAGCGGCTGACGCTGGTCGTGGCCGATACCGCGCCGGGCCTGTACTTCGGCACGCGCACGCGCTTCAAGTCGGTGCAGGCCGCGCGGGCCGGGGCGATCGCCGCATGGACGGCCATCCGCGATGGCGATCGCGTCGCCGCCTTGCGAGGCAGCGACCAGGAGCCGCCCGTGCCCCCCGCCGCGGGTCCGCGCGGGGCGCTGCGCGTGCTCGATGCGCTGGTGCGCTGGTACGGCGCGCGCCCGGGAGACGACGAGGGCCTGGCCTTCGCGCTGGACCATGCCCAGCGCCTGCTGCGTCCGGGATCGCGGTTGCTGGTGCTGGCCGACCCGGCCAGCATCGCCGACGTCCCCGACAGCCGCTGGCCGGCATTGGGCATGCACCATGAAGTGGTGGTGTTGCTGCTGACTGATGCGCTGGAGACCGCGCCGCCAAGGATGGCGCTGCCATTCGCGGGCGGCGCAGGTGATGGCGCCCCGCACCGCGTGGACCTCGACCTGGCGTCCGCGCCGCAACGCCAGCGCTGGCGCGAGGCATTCGTGGCGCCGGTGGAGGCCGCGCTGGCCGAGCTGCCCGCGCGCGGCGTGCGCGTGCAGGCGCTCCCCACCGACGCCGCCAGCGACGCCTGGTTGCCCTTGTTCAGCGCTCCGCGCGCGGCCTGAGCATGCAGGGCGACGCCTTGGTCCTGCGCGACATCCATCCCGCGGCGGCACCGCCGTGGTGGCCGCCGGCGCCGGGATGGTGGGTCGTGGCCGGGATCGCAGCGGTGGTGCTGGCGCTCGTGCTTGCCAGATGGTGGCGGCTCCGCCGCCGCCGGCGCCGCATCGAGGCCCTGTTCGATGACGCCATGGCGGCGGCCGGGACGCCGGCGCTGCAAGTGGCCGCGATGTCGGAATTGCTGCGCCGCGCGTCGCGGCGTCGCGATCCGCATGCCGACGCGCTGCAAGGCCAGGACTGGCTGGATTTCCTGGACGCAGGCGAGGCGGCGCCACTGTTCGACGGACCCCAGGGTCGCGTCTTGCTGGAAGGCGGTTTCCGTCGCGATGCCGATGCCGATGCCGTCGCCTCCCTGCGCAGGTCCGCCCGGACGCGCTTCATCCAGTGGATGACCGCGCGTGGGTGACGGGTTCGCCATGCGGCTGCTGCTGGGCATCTGGCCCGACTTCGCGGGTTTCGCCTGGCCGTGGTGGCTGCTGGCCTTGCCGTTGCCCTGGCTGGTGCGCTGGCTGTTGCCGGCCGCGCGCAATCCCTCGGCGGCGCTCCGGGTGCCCTTCGGCGGCAAGCTCGATGCCATCGCCGGCGGCGGCGCGCGCGTCGGCCATTCCAGGATGGCGTGGCTTGCCTATGCCGCGTGGTGTGCCCTGTGCCTGGCGGCCGCGCGGCCGCAAGCCTGGGGCGAGGTGGTCCAGCCCCCGCAGGTCGGCCGCGACCTGATGCTGGCCGTCGACCTGTCGGGCAGCATGGGCGAGGAAGACATGCGCCTGGGCGGTGGCATCGTCGACCGATTGACCGCCGCCAAGGCGGTGATGGCGGACTTCCTCGACCGCCGCGCAGGCGACCGAGTCGGCCTGCTGGTGTTCGGCCAGAAGGCCTACGCGCTGACGCCGTTGACCCTGGACCGCGAGAGCGTGCGCGAGCAACTGGTCGACAGCGTCGTCGGGCTGGCCGGGCGCGAGACCGCGATCGGCGATGCCATCGGTCTGGCGGTCAAGCGCCTGCGGAGCCAGGAGGCCGGCGGCGCGAGGAACAAGCAGCACGTCCTGGTCCTGCTCACCGATGGCGTCAACACGGCCGGGCTGCTCGATCCGGTCAAGGCCGCCGAACTGGCCCGCGACAACCGCGTGCGCATCCATACCATCGCCTTCGGCGGCGATGGCGAGGGGCTTTCGGTGTTCGGGTTCCAGCTCCCGGCCATGGGAGGGCCGGAACTGGACGAGGAAACCCTGCAACGCATCTCCGACATGACCGGTGGGCGTAGCTTCCGTGCGCGCGACACCGAGTCACTGGCCGGCATCTACGCCGAGATCGATCGACTGGAGCCGATCAGCCGTCCGGGACGGAGCGTGCGCCCACGCATCGAGCGCTATCCGTGGCCGCTGGGCGTGGCCCTGTCGATCGCGCTGCTGGCGCTGGCATGGCCGCGGGTGCGGCGCGCATGACGCTGGACGCCATCCCGCTGTCGTTCCTGCGCCCGCTCTGGCTCTTCGCCCTGCTGGCGTTGCCACTCGTTGCCGGCTGGTGGTGGCGCCGCCGGGGGCGCGACGAGGCCTGGCGGGCGGCGGTCGATGCCCACCTGCTCCCGCATCTGCTCGACGCGCGCGGCGGCGCGCGCGGGCAGGCCGGGTTCTGGATCGGCTTGCTGGCCTTCGCCCTGGCCATCGTGGCCTTGGCCGGGCCGAGTTGGCGCTCCGAGCCGCAGCCGCTGCAGCAGGGCGAAGCGCCGCTGGTCATCGCGCTCGACTTGTCCAGCGCCACGCTCGCCGCGGACCTGCCGCCGTCGCGCCTGCTGCAGGCGCGCGCCAAGATCGCGACGCTGTTGCGCCAACGCACGGGCGGGCAGGTCGGCCTCGTCGCCTTCGCCGACGACGCCTTCACCGTCGCGCCGCTGACTTCGGATGCGGCGAACGTCGCGCTTTTCCTCGACGCGCTGGCCCCCGACGTGATGCCGGTGGACGGCGAACGCGCGGATCGCGCCATCGCGTGGTCGGTGGAGTTGCTCCGACGCGCCGGATTCGACCGCGGCGACATCCTGTTGATGACCGACGACGCCGACGCGCGGGCCCAGGCTGCTGCATCGCGCGCGCTGGCCGCCGGTTTCCGCGTGTCGGCACTTGGATTGGGTCGCACCAAGGGCGCGGCGTATCGCCGGGCCGATGGCGGCATCGCGCACGCCCGGCTCGACGCCGGCTCGCTGCGCGCGCTGGCCACGGCGGGCGGAGGTCGCTACGGCGACTGGACCGCGGACGATGGCGACCTCGAAACGGTCGGCCTGCTCGCCGCGCAGCCGGCCGGCGCGGCGGTCGCACGCGGGCCAGTCGTCATGGTGCCGCAGGATGGTGGTTACTGGCTGCTGCCGCCGTTGATGCTGCTGGCCCTGTTCGCGTTCCGCCGTGGCGGCGCGTTGGCGGCCGTGATGCTGTGCCTGCTGCTGCCGTGGCAACCTGCGCACGCCCAGGCGACGGAGGACGGTGGGTGGTGGCGGCGTCCCGACCAGGCGGCGCATGCGCGCAAGGCGCAGGCCGAGGCGGCATACCGGGAAGGCGAGTTCGGCGAGGCGGCAAGGCTCTGGAGCCGGTTCCGCGACGCCGATTCCGCTTACAACCGCGGCAATGCCCTGGCCAAGGCCGGTCGCTACGAGCACGCCATCAAGGCCTATGACCAGGCCTTGCGGCAGGATCCGGGGATGGCCGATGCCATCGCCAACAAGCAGGCGGTCGAGGCGGCAATGAAACGCAAGCCGCCGCCATCGCCCCGCGACAACAGCCGCGGCGACCAGCAGCAGCGGCCCGACCAGGGACAGCCCCAGCCCAATGCGGGCGACCCCGGCGGGCAGGGCGAGACCGGCGACGACGAAGCCAGCGGCGAGCCGCGCCCGGAGCCACAGGGCGATCCCAAACCCGACGCCGGCGAACGCGACCCGGCGACGCCCCCCGAGCCCCCGCCAGGCGATCCGGATCGCCAGCGCGAAGCGGACGCCGCGCAGCGCGAGCGCATGCAGCGGGCGCTCGAGCAGGGCGATGCACCCGCCGACGATGGCAGGCAGGTCGAAGGCGAACCGGACCGCGCCGAAAGCGCCGCGGACCGCGAGCGCGCGCAAGCCAACGAGGCCTGGTTGCGCCGGGTGCCGGACGACCCCGGGGGGCTGCTGCGCGCCAAGTTCCGGCTTGAGCACGAGCGACGCCAGCAATCGCGCGGGGACGCCTTCGACACACCGGTGCCGCCAACATGACCCGCATGCTCCGCGCCCTGTTGCTGTTGCTCGCCATCACCTTGCCCTGCCTTGCGCAGGCGCAGTCGCCGACGCGCGCCTGGCTCGACCGCGACCGTATCGCGATGGGCGAGACCACCACGCTCAACATCGAGACCGGCCAACCCAACAGCGTCTCGCCCGACTACGCGCCGTTGCAGGCGGACTTCAGCCTCGAAGCGCGCAGCAGCCGGCAGAGTTACGAGGCCACCTCCAGCGGCGGCGCGCGGGTGCGGACCCTGTTCGCCGTGGCGCTGCGGCCCCGGCGCGAGGGCGTGGTCACGATCCCCTCGTTGCAGGTCGGCAACCAGCGCACCGAACCGGTGCAGCTGACGGTGCTACCGGCCGTCCCGGCCCGGGCCGGGGGCGACGTCTTCATCGAGGTCGAGGTCGACCACGAGGCGCCCTACGTGCAGCAGGCCGTGGGCTACGTCGTGCGCCTGTACTACGCGACCCAGCTGGTGTCGGGCGAGCTCGACCAGGAGGCGCCGGACGGGGCGTCGCTGCAGCGCATCGGCAACGACGTGCAATTCAGTCGCGATCTCGGCGGACGGCGCTACAACGTGGTGGAGCGCCGGTTCCTGCTTATCCCGGAACGCAGTGGCACGCTGGCGATGCCGCCGGCGCGGTTCCAGGGGCGCGGCGTGGGCGGGTTTTTCGACGACCTGTTCGGCGATGGCCGCAAGTCGCTGTCGGCCAACGGCCCCCGGCGCGTGTTCGAGGTCCGGCCGGTGCCGGCCGATGCGCCGCAACCGTGGCTGCCGCTGCACGGCCTGTCGCTGCGCTACATGGAAACGCCGCAGGAGGCGCGAGCGGGCGAGGCGCTCACCGTGGTGGTCGAGGCCCACGCCGATGGCGGCAATGCCGCCCAGCTGCCGGAACTCACGCTGCCGGTGGGCGACGGGGCCCAGGTATTCGCCGAGCCGCCCCAGGTCGACGAGACCTTCGACCGTGGCCGCCCCCAAGTGCGGGTGACGCGCAAGTTCTCGGTGGTCCCCGCGCAGGCCGGTGCGCTGCGGCTCCCGGGTCCACGCATGGCGTGGTGGGACGTGCGCGCGGGCCGGGCCCGGACGGCGTCGCTGCCCGACATCGCCTTGCAGGTGTCGCCTGCCGCCGACGCCCCGCCCGGCGGGGCATCCCCGGTGGCGGCTAGCGGCGAGCGCACGGATGCGGGCGCGGGCGCGGACCGCTGGGTCCGCGTGCCTGGCGTGCAGGGCGAAGTGCGCTTGTGGGCGGTGATCGCGGCCGGATTCGCGTTGCTGTGGCTGGCGACCTTGGCGTGGGGCCTGCATCGCCGTCCCGGACCGGCTCCCGCGGATGCGCCGGCGAAGCCGCCGGGTGCCGTCATCGGCAAGTCCCGGGGTGCCGGCATGCCGGCGTTGAAGCACGCGCTCGATGCCGGGACGCTGGGCGATGTCGCCGAAACCCTGTGCGCGATGGCGACGCCGCCGGCGGCGGACGTGGATGTGGTGCGCGCGCGCCTGGCCGATCCCGACCAGGTCGCTGCGGTCGAGGCCCTTCAACGCGCGCGCTGGGCCGGCGGGGATGGCGTGGTCGCGCGCCAAATGCTGCGACGCGCGTTTGCAAAGGGTCCGCGCTGGCAAGCGGCCGACGCCGGGGCGCGCCCGCTGCTTCCGCCCCTGTACCCGCCTGCTGGAACCCGCTCGGACGCGTAAACGGCGGCACATCGGGTCCTGGTTGCCCGCACCTGCCGTTACCGGGGCACAGCGACGGTTGCGACCCTCGCGATGGTCCGCCGCGTGCTGACCGGTTCCCGGGACGCCGGGCGCCGCCGGCACCGTTGCATGCTTTGCTAAGCTGCCGCAGCCCGCCGTCCGCGAGATCCAGCCATGTCCGAGCCTACGCCGCCGTCCAAGCCGAGACTGCCGCTGCACTGGAAGATGCTGATCGGCTTCGTCGCCGGCCTGGTGCTGGGCATGGCCGCCTACTACGGTGCGGGCGCGGACGCCGGCTGGGTCAGGACGCTCACCGAATACGTCACCCAGCCCTTCGGGACCCTGTTCCTGCGGCTGATCTTCATGCTGGTGATCCCGCTGCTGTTCTCGGCGCTGGTGGTCGGCGTGGCGGAGATGGGCGACATCCGCTCGCTGGGCAGGATCGGCTGGAAGACGCTGGCCTACACGGTGATCGTGTCGGGCATCGCGGTCGTGATCGGCCTGGTGCTGGTGAACTGGTTCCGTCCCGGCGACGGCGTCGACGCCACCGTCGCCCAGCAGATGCTGACCGAGGGCTCCGGTCGCGCGCAGGCGATCGTGAGCAGCAGCGCCGAGCAGTCCGGCGGGCTGAACATGCTGCTGTCGATCGTGCCCGACAACGTCGTCGGCGCCGCCGCCAGCAACTCGATCCTGGCGGTGATGTTCTTCGCGCTGATGATCGGCATCGGCGTGGTGATGACCCGCGAACGCGAGTCCACCGGCGTGCTGCTGCGCGCCATCGAGGGCCTGTTCGAGGTCTCGATGACCCTCATCGGGCTGGTGATCCGGCTGGCGCCGTACGCGGTGTTCTGCTTCATGTTCAATCTCGCCGCGCTCTTCGGCTGGGACCTGCTGGTCCGGCTGGGCGCCTACGTGGGCGTCGTGGTGCTGGCGTTGTCGATCCACATGATCGTGGTCTATTCAGTGGCCCTGAAGTTCTTCGCCGGGTGGTCGCCGCTGAAGTTCTTCCGCGGCGTGCAGGAGGCGATGGTGATGGCGTTCTCGACCGCGTCTAGCAATGCCACGCTGCCGACGGCTTTGCGGGTCGCGGACGAGCAGCTGCACCTGCCGACGAAGGTCTCGCGGTTCGTCCTGACCGTCGGTGCGACCGCCAACCAGAACGGCACCGCGCTGTTCGAAGGCGTCACCGTGCTGTTCCTGGCGCAGTTTTTCGGCGTGGAACTCAACCTGATGCAGCAGCTGACGGTGATGTTCGTCTGCATCCTGGGGGGCATCGGCACCGCCGGCGTCCCGGCCGGCTCGCTGCCGGTGGTCGCGCTGATCTGCGGGATGGTGGGGGTGCCGCCGGAGGGCATCGGCCTGATCCTGGGCGTGGACCGGTTCCTCGACATGTGCCGCACGACGCTCAATGTCACCGGCGACCTGGTCGCGGCGACGGTGGTGGCGCGCGGCGAGGACGGCACGCCGGTGGAAGCGCTGGCGACCGATAGCACAGCGGCCTGAGCGGCGCCACCGCGACACGGGCGGGCGTGGATGGGACAATGGGTTGCCCGCGATGTCCGGGCGCCGCCCGCTGCGGTTTCAGTTCCGACCGCATACAAGACGCCCGAGCCGCCCGATGACGACGCCCAGCCGCCGCGACCTCGCCAACGCCATCCGTTTCCTCGCCGCCGATGCGGTGCAGGCCGCCAATTCCGGCCATCCGGGCATGCCGATGGGCATGGCGGACATCGCCGAGGTGCTCTGGAACGACTACCTCAGCCACAACCCGGGTAACCCGGGCTGGTTCAACCGCGACCGCTTCGTCCTGTCCAACGGCCACGGCTCGATGCTGCAGTACGCGCTGCTGCACCTGTCCGGCTACGACTTGCCGATCGAGCAGCTGCGCAACTTCCGCCAGCTCGAGTCGATGACGCCGGGCCACCCGGAGAACTTCATGACCCCGGGCGTGGAGACCACCACCGGTCCGCTGGGGCAGGGGTTTGCCAACGCGGTCGGCTTCGCGCTGGCGGAGAAGATCCTCGCGCGGCGCTTCAACCGGCCCGAGTTCGACATCGTCGACCACCGCACCTGGGTGTTCATGGGCGACGGCTGCCTGATGGAAGGCATCTCGCACGAGGCCGCTTCCCTGGCGGGCACCCTGGGCCTGGGCAAGCTGGTGGCGTTCTGGGACGACAACAACATCTCCATCGATGGCGAAGTGCAGGGCTGGTTCACCGACGACACCCCGGCTCGCTTCGAGGCCTACGGTTGGCGTGTGATCCGCAACGTGGACGGCCACGATGCCGACGAGGTCAAGACCGCGATCGACACCGCCTTGAAGCACGACGACAAGCCGGTGCTGGTCTGCTGCCGCACCACCATCGGCTTCGGTTCGCCCGCCAAGGCCGGCAAGGAGTCCTCGCACGGCGCGCCGCTGGGCAAGGACGAGATCACGGCCACGCGCGAGGCGCTGGGCTGGAACCACGATGCCTTCGAGATCCCGCAGGCCATCCGTGACGGCTGGCGTGCCAACAATGCCGGCACCGTGCGCGAAGACCAGTGGAACACGTTGTTCGACAAGTACGCCGCGCGTCATCCGGAACTCGCCGCCGAGCTGACCCGCCGCTCCCATGGGGAGCTGCCGGCCGGATTCGGCGAGGCCGCCGATGCCTACATCGCGAAATTGCAGGAAGAAGGCCCCAGCGTCGCCTCGCGCAAGGCCTCGCAGATGGCGCTGGACGCCTACGGTCCGCTGTTGCCGGAGCTGATCGGCGGTTCGGCCGACCTGGCCGGTTCCAACCTGACGATCTGGAAGGGCTCCAGGGACGTCAATTCCGAGGACGCGGGCGCCAACTACATCTACTTCGGCGTGCGCGAGTTCGCGATGACCGCGATCAGCAACGGCCTGGCCCTGCATGGCGGCTTCCTGCCCTACGACGCCACCTTCCTGGTGTTCTCCGATTACGCCCGCAACGCCGTGCGCATGAGCGCGCTGATGGGCGCGCACGCGATCCACGTGTACACCCATGACTCCATCGGCCTCGGCGAGGACGGCCCCACTCACCAGCCGATCGAGCACCTCGCCAGCCTGCGCCACATCCCGAAGAACGACGTCTGGCGCCCCTGCGACGCGGTGGAATCCGCGGTGGCGTGGAAGGCCGCGATCGAGCGCGACGACGGCCCCAGCTGCCTGGTGTTCTCGCGGCAGACGCTTCCGCACCAGTCGCGCAGCGACGCCCAGCTGCGCGACATCGCGCGCGGCGCCTACGTGCTGCGCGACAGCGACGGCGATCCTGAGCTGATCCTGCTCGCCACCGGCTCCGAGGTCGGCCTGGCGATGGATGCCGCCGCGAAGCTGGGCGACAAGGTGCGGGTGGTGTCGATGCCCTCGACCACGGTGTTCGACCGCCAGCCCGCCGGGTACCGTGAGACCGTGCTCCCGGATCGCTGCCGCAGGCGCATCGCGATCGAGGCCGGCGTCACCGATTTCTGGCGCAAGTACGTCGGCCTGGACGGCGCCGTGGTCGGCATCGACAGCTTCGGCGCGAGCGCGCCGGCGGAGAAGCTGTTCGAGCACTTCGGGTTCACCGTCGACAAGGTTGTCGAGGCCGCGAATTCGCTGCGCTGAGGCGCTTCCTACGCGAATAGCAGTTTCCCCGCCGCCAGCACCAGCACCGCGCCCAGCGCGTACCGCAGGCCCTTGACCGGCAGCCACTTCAGTCCGAGCTGGGTGCCGATCAATGCACCCGCCGCGACGACCACCAGCCACAGCGGCAAGGCCGCGGGCAGGGTGCCGCCTGCGTCCAGCAGGCCGGCCAGGGCGGTGAGCGAATTGATCCAGACGAAGGCCACCGAGGTCCCGCTGGCCATGCGCGTGGGCATCCAGTGCGCGAACAGCAGGAGCGGGGTCAGGAAGATGGCGCCGCCCGTGCCGGTGAGGCCGGACAGCACGCCGATCGACGCACCGATCAACAGGCCGGCCGGCCATGGCACCCGTCGGCCGGCCGAGCGGGCGTCCTCGGTCTCGGCACTGGCCGCGCTGCGGAAGATGCCGGCGGCGGCGACCAGCAGGACCAGTCCCAGCATCAGCGAGTAACTGTGCTTGTCCAACTGGACCTTTGCCGCGAAATACGCCGCCGGCGCCGAGGCCAGCACGAACGGAAGCACGTTGCGCGGCAGCACGTAGCCGCCGCGCCAGAAGCGGAACAAACCGATGCCGCCGACCAGCAGGTTCAGCGCCAGCGCGGTCGGGCGCATCTGCTCCGGCGCGAAGCCGAGCAGCGCCATGGCGGCGATGTAGCCGCTGGCGCCGGCGTGGCCGACCGACGAGTACAGGGCCGCGACGACGAGGAACAGCAGCGCGAGCAACAGGTCGGTGTCAGGCATCGGGCGATGTTAGCGGGTCGCCGCGCGCTGCCCGCGTCGGCCATGCCGATCCCGGTTGAAGCTGCGGCTAGCGGGGCAGGGTGGGTCGCGGCAACGCGCGCGCGACCTGCGATCCCAACAGCAGCGCGGCGACGAACACGAGCGCTTCCAGGGTGCCGTGCGCGAGGTTGGCGAGCGCGGGACCGGGGCAATAGCCGGCGATGCCCCAGCCGATGCCGAACAGCGCGCTACCACCGACCAGCCGCGCGTCGATGCGCGAGCCCGGCGTCGTGGGCAGCGCATCCCCGCACGCGCTGCGACCGCGACGCCGCACCCAGGCGAATCCCGGCACCGTCACCAGCAGGGCGCCACCCATGACCAGTGCCAGCGATGGATCCCAGTGCCCGGCCACGTCGAGGAAGTTCAGCACCTTGTCCGGGTTCGTCATCCCGGAGACGGCCAGCCCGAGGCCGAACAGCGCGCCTGCCGCCAACGCGAATGCCGACCGTTTCATGGCAGCCACCCCAGGGCATGGCGCAGCACGTAGACGGTCGCCGCGGCCGAGCCCATGAACACCGGGACGGCCACCAGCGATCGCCCCGACCAGCGCGCCAGGCCGCAAACGCCGTGCCCGCTGGTGCAGCCATTGCCGATGCGGGTACCGGCGCCGACGAGCAGGCCGGCCACCGCCAGCCATCCGGCCGGGAATCCCGTGCGAGCCGGCGCGCCGGACCAGGCGAACCAGAGCCCCGCGGCAGCGACGAGTCCCACCAGGAAGGCGATCCGCCAGCCGCGACCTTCGCGCTGTTCGATCGCGGCAGTGAGCACGCCGCTTACCCCGGCGATGCGGCCGAGCGACCACAGCAACAGGGTGGCGGCGACGCCGATCAAGACGCCGCCGATGAGCGCACTGGCCGGCGTGAACTCGGTCGGCATCGGGTCAGTACCTCGCCGACGGGTCGGGAAGACGCCGGCACCATGGAGCGGCGTGCCTCACAGCTGATCCAGCGGGATCTTGAGGTAGCGCACGCCATTGTCCTCGGACGCGGGCAGCGCCCCGGCCCGGATGTTGGTCTGCACGGAAGGGATGATCAGCGTCGGCATGGCGAGCGTCGCGTCCCGTGCTTCGCGCATGGCGATGAATTCCGCCTCCGTGGTCCCGCTCCCGACATGGATGTTGGCGCGCTTCTGCTCGGCGATGGTGGTTTCGCAGGCGACCTCCCTGCCACCCGGCGCGTAGTCGTGGCAGACGAAGACCCGTGTCTCGTCCGGCAGGTCGAACAGGCGCTGGATCGAGCGGAACAGCGTGGCCGCGCTGCCGCCGGGGAAATCGCAGCGCGCGGTGCCGCCGTCGGGCATGAACAGCGAATCGCCGGTGAACAGCGCATCGCCCACCAGGTAGGCATTGCTGTCGCTGGTGTGGCCGGGGACGGGGATCACCCGCGCCTGGAGCGCACCGATCGCGAACGTCTCCTCCGCTGCGAACAGATGGTCGAACTGCGACCCGTCGACCGGGAAGTGTTCGCCGAGGTTGAAGATCGGCCGAAACGTCTTCTGAACGTCGCGGATCCCTTCGCCGATCGCCAGCCGCGCGTCCGGCAGGTGCGTCTTCAGCCAGTGCCCCGCGCTGAGGTGGTCGGCGTGGGCATGGGTCTCGAGGATCCATCGGACCTCCAGCCCATGCTCGTGGACGAACCGGAGCAAGGCCTCCGCGGCGGTCGTGGCGGTCCGCCCTGAGGCCCCGTCGAAATCCAGCACGGGGTCGATCATCGCCGCGACCTTGCCCGCCGGCTCGACGACCACGTAGCTCCAGGTGTTGCTGCCGGCATGGAAGAACGGATGGACGCACGGGCGCATGGATGCAACCTGGCAGCGGGTTTCCGGGCATGATATTAGTATTTGCTAAATTAGCAACACTCCCTACAATGCCGACCTCGCCTCCCGTCACGACGCCTGCCTTGCCTCCTCCCGTCCACGCCCCCCTGCCCACCATCGATTCCGCCGACATGCACGTGCATGCCGCCGACGCTGCGGCCTTGTTGCGGTCGATGGCCAACGAGCAACGCCTGCTGGTCCTGTGCCACCTGGTCGAAGGCGAGCTGGCGGTCGGTGCCTTGCACGCACGCATGGCCTTGTCGCAATCGGCGCTGTCGCAGCACCTTGCGGTCCTGCGCGCGGCCGGGTTGGTGCAGGCGCGGCGCGCCGGCCAGCAGGTGTTCTATTCCCTGGCCCCGGGGCCCGGCCGGCAGGTCATGGAGACCTTGCACGCCGTCTACTGCGCGGAGCCGGCATGAACACGGCGGGATGGCTGCGCGTTACGACGCTTGCCATCGTCGGGGTGGCCGCCGGATGCGCGGCGACGCCCGCTCCCCGCCCCGGACAGGGGTCGGCCGCGCAATCGCTTTCACCTCCTTCTGCTTCCACGGATGCCGACATGACCCTTGCCGCGCTGATCCCCGGGCTCAGGGAGCCCAGTCCCCGCTTGCTGACCGGCGGCCAGCCCGAGCCAGCCGCATGGCACCGCGCCCGCACGCAGGGCGTGACCACCGTGATCAACCTGCGCACCGACGCCGAGCTCGGCGACCGAGACGAATCGGGCGAAGTGGAACGCGCTGGCCTGGTCTACCGCCACCTGCCGGTGGACGGCGCCGGTGCGATCACCAAAGACAATGCCCGCACGCTGTGGCAGTGGCTCCAGGAGGCGGAAGGTACCGTGCTGGTGCATTGCGGTTCCGGCAACCGGGTCGGTGCCTTGCTGGCCGTGGCCGCGGCCATCGAGGGGGGGATGGCTCCCGAGGCGGCCATCCGCTATGGCCAGTCGGCCGGGCTGGGGAGCGCCGAGGCCAGGGTGCGGGAAGTCCTGGGTGTCGCGGGCGGGCCTTGAGTCAGTTGCCCAAGGCGTGGTTCAGCAGCGCGGCAAGGCGACTGCCCGCCTGGCGCAGGCGGCGCTCGGCCGTCGGACGGTGCTTGGCAAGGTAAGCGTCGCCGACCACCCGCTCCCGCGGATAGACGCCCGGCTGGTCGACGAGACGGCAGGATTCCAGCGCCCAGTCCACCGCCGGCGTGGTCGATGCCAGCGTCGGGTCGCGTGGCGCGGGGAGGCGGCGCAGCACGCTGGCGTAGGCGTCTGGCTCCAGTCGTCTGCTGCCGACCAGGTTGCGATCCCAGACCGCATGCAGGTTGCTGCCCCGTCCACCGATATTGACCTGGAAGTCGTTGCCGCCCTTGTCGCGGCGCGGGCTGGCGTGCAGGGGCTGGTGCACGTCGCCGACGAAGTGCACCAGGAACTTGAGGGCGTCGCGGCGCTCGGCCAATGGCCGCTTGCGGTCGGACAGGGCGAGGAAACTGCGGTTGATCGCACCGATGACGCAATCATTGTCGCGGCAGTCGCGCGACGGGTCGAATCGGCAGCCGCGATCGCCGAAATTGACGTAATGCCAGGCTGCCGTGGCCTTGCCGCGGACCGGATCCTCGTCCCGGAGCGTGTCGGCCCAGCCACTGATGCCGGCCAGGGTCGGGTCGGGCTCGCCGGCCAGCAGGCGCGCCACTTCGGCGCGCGCCGGTTGCCGGAGTTCCGCCTCCGCGAGGTGGCCGACGATGCGGTGCCCGTCCCGGCTCCAGGCCGCGGCCGGTGGCGGAAACAGGGAGGACAGGGCGGCGAGCAGCACGGCCAGGGCCGAGAAAGCAGGGTGAAGAGACATGGCATGGCTAGGGGGCGGCGGCGGATGCGGCTAAAATACCGAGCTTTCCATCAATAGTCCCGGCAGGAGCATGGCATGGCGATCAAGGTAGGCATCAACGGCTTCGGCCGCATCGGGCGCAACGTGTTGCGCGCGGCAGTGGCCAATTTCGGGGACGACATCGAAATCGTCGCCATCAACGACCTGCTTGAGCCCGACTACCTCGCCTACATGCTCAAGTACGACTCCGTGCACGGCCGCTTCGACGGCGAGGTGTCGGTGGACGGTGGCGACCTGGTCGTCAACGGCGGCAGGATCCGCCTGACGCAGGAGCGCGATCCGGCCAACCTGAAATGGGACGAGGTCGGCGCCGAGGTGGTGATCGAATCCACCGGCCTGTTCCTGACCAAGGAAACCTGCCAGAAGCACCTCGATGCGGGCGCGAAGAAGGTCATCCAGTCGGCCCCGAGCAAGGACGACACGCCGATGTTCGTCTACGGCGTCAACCACGAGAAGTACGCCGGCGAGGCCATCGTCAGCAACGCCAGCTGCACCACCAACTGCCTGGCGCCGCTGGCCAAGGTGCTCAACGACAAGTGGGGCATCAAGCGTGGCCTGATGACGACCGTGCACGCGGCCACCGCGACCCAGAAGACCGTCGATGGCCCCAGCATGAAGGACTGGCGCGGCGGCCGCGGCATCCTCGAGAACATCATCCCGTCGTCCACCGGCGCGGCCAAGGCGGTCGGCAAGGTGCTGCCGGCACTGAACGGCAAGCTCACCGGCATGGCCTTCCGCGTGCCGACCTCCGACGTCTCGGTCGTCGACCTGACCGTCGAGCTGGACAGCCCGGCCAGCTACGAGGAGATCTGCGCCGAGATGAAGGCGCAGTCCGAAGGCGCGCTCAAGGGCATCCTCGGCTACACCGAGGACAAGGTGGTCGCCACCGACTTCCGCGGCGACGCGCGCACATCGATCTTCGACGCCGAGGCCGGCATCGCGCTCGACCCCACCTTCGTCAAGCTGGTCAGCTGGTACGACAACGAGTGGGGCTATTCCAACAAGTGCCTGGAGCTGGCGCGGGTCGTGGCGGCGCGGTAAGCCGAACCGGGATCCCGATACCTCGCACGCCGTGCTCGGGCCGCGGATCGCTCTGGCCGTGCCACCGCGGGAGCCCGGCGTCGCTCCGGGTCGTGACCCCCGTTCGGGGCCATCCTCCCGCGCCGGTGCCGATGGGTAAGCTACGTCCATGTCGTCGCCCACAATCCTCTGATGTCCGGCGCTCTCGCAGGCCCCTGGTCGCTGCAGCGCGCCTTCGCGCGCTTGCTGCTGATCGCAGCGCTGCTGCCCGCGCTGGCGTTCGGCGCGGCGACGCTTGTCAGCGATTACCTCGCGGAGCGACGGGAACTGACCGAGCGCCTGGAGACCTCGACGCGCCTCACCGCCGCGAACATCGACAGCTTCCTGGACAACCAGCTGGCCGGCGTGGCGCTGCTCGCGGACGCCAGGTCGGTGCGCGCCGAAGATTGGGACACGGACCTGGCGCGCCTCATGGAACGTTTCCCGAGCCTGCTGACGGCACTGGTGACCGACGCCGACGCGGAGGTCATCGCGGCCCGGACGCGCGAAGGCCCCGCGCGGATCGTGCTGGGCAACGTTGCCGATCGCGAGTACTTCCGCGTCCCCAGCCGGACCCTGCAGCCGCACGTCTCCCATGCCTTCCGCGGACGCGGCATGGGCAGCGATGCCCTGATCGCGGTTTCGGCGCCGCTCCGGCGCGGCGGCCGCTTCGATGGGGTCGTCGAAGGCTCCATCCTGGTCGACAGCTTCACGCATTCCCTCAACGATGCCTTCGTCGAGCGCGGCTACGAACGCGTGCTGCTCGACGGCGAGGGGCGCGTGGTGAGTGCCACGCCTGGCATGGGCGTGGACTTCCTCGACCGGGTCGATGTCGCGCGGCGGTTCGCACCGGCGCCGGATGGTGGCGTGGTCTTTCGGCGCGACGTCCTCGCCGACGGCGGCAGCGGGTTCGTGGCGACCGCGAACATGCACCATGGCTGGAGCCAGGTCGTGGTCCTGCGGCAACCTCCGCTGTTGCAGGCGGTGACGCCTCGGGTCCTCATGCTGACGGGCGTGCTCCTGCTCGTCACGCTCGGGGTCGTCGTGGCGGTCTGGTGGCAGATGAAGCAGCTCTCCCGCGGCACCGGGGACCTGTTGGTGACGCTGGAACGATTCGCGCTGGGGACCCGGACCGAACCCGTGCGGGACGATTCCAAGGTTCCGGTGGAACTGCAGCCCCTCGCCAAGGCCATCGACGATCTCGCGGCGCGCCTGAATGCCGCCTACGCCGACCTGAACGAGTCGCTGGAAACGCAACGCGGCCTCGCCGGCTCGCTGCGCACCGAAGTGACCTCGCGCGAGCAGCAGATCGCAGCGCAGACGGAGCAGCTCCGCAACGCGGTGGCCGAGCTCGACCGGCGCACCCGCACCGACGCCTTGACCGGCTGCCTCAACGTCCGTGGCCTGGACCATTGGTTGTCCGCGCTGTGGCCGGGCCTCGGCGAGGCCGGGTGGCCGTTGGCGCTGCTGGCGATGGACATCGATGCGTTCAAGGCCTTCAACGATCGTTACGGCCATCCGGCCGGCGACGTGGCACTCAAGCGCGTCGTAGGCGCGGCACGCGGGGCGATTCGCGGCGAACACGACGCCATCGCGCGCATCGGCGGGGAGGAATTCCTGGTGCTGCTGCCCGGTGCCGGGCATGATCGCGCCACCGAGGTGGCCGAACGCATTCGCGAGGCGGTCCAGGCCGCGGGCATCCCGCACGAGGACGCTCCGGGTGGACGGCTCACGGTGAGCGTGGGCATCGCCATCCACGGGCGCGACGGTGATGCGCCGTCGGTCCAGGCGGCGATCGAGCGTGCCGACCAGGCCCTTTATCGCGCCAAGGCCGCAGGTCGCAACCAGGTGGCAGACTGACCCAGAACGCGCGCGCGGCGCGGCGCGACGCGCGCCTGCGGGCGACGCAACGAAACGATGACAACCCTGGAGCGCGATGCATGACGATTCAACGGATGACCGACCTCGACCTGGCAGGCAAGCGCGTGCTGGTCCGGCAGGACCTCAACGTCCCGGTCGAAGCGGGCCGGGTGACTTCGGACCAGCGCCTGCTGGCCTCGTTGCCGACCTTGCGGCGTGCACTGGATGCCGGTGCGGCGGTGATGGTGATGTCCCACCTCGGCCGGCCGGAGGAAGGCCGCTGGAGCGAAGCCGATTCGCTGCTTCCGGTCGCGCGCCGGTTGTCGGAATTGCTTGAGCGCGACGTGCCGCTGGTGCGCGACTACCTCGACAGCGTGGAGATCGCGCCGGGCGAACTCGTGCTGCTGGAGAACTGCCGCATGAACCCGGGCGAGAAGGCCGACGACGAGGCGCTGGCCCGGCGGTATGCCGCGCTGTGCGACGTGTTCGTGATGGACGCATTCGGCACCGCGCATCGCGCGCAGGCCTCCACGCACGGGGTGGTCCGCCATGCCGCCGTGGCCGCCGGCGGCCCCTTGCTGATGGCCGAACTCGATGCGCTGGGCAAGGCGCTGCAGGATCCGGCGCGGCCGCTGCTGGCGATCGTGGGAGGCAGCAAGGTCAGCACCAAGCTGGAACTGCTGTCGTCGCTGGTGGGCAAGGTCGACCAGCTGATCGTCGGCGGCGGCATCGCCAACACCTTCATCGCCGCGCTGGGGCATGGCGTCGGCAAATCCTTGCACGAGCCGGATCTGGTCGAGACGGCAAGGAAGATCATGGACGACGCCCGTGCACGCGGCGCCGAGATCCCGATGCCCGTCGACGTCGTGGTGGCGCCTGCGTTCAGCGCCGATGCGCCCGCCACGACCAAGGCCGTCGAAGACGTGGGCGCGGACGACATGATCCTGGACATCGGCCCCGCGACCGCCGCGCGCTACGCAGCGCTGGTGGCCAGCGCCGGCACGGTGGTCTGGAACGGACCGGTCGGCGTGTTCGAGTTCGACGCCTTCGGCAAGGGCACCGAAACCCTGGCGCGGGCGATCGCGGATTCGGCGGCGTTCTCGATCGCCGGCGGCGGTGACACCCTGGCCGCGGTCGACAAGTACGGCATCGCCGACGACATCGGCTACATCTCGACCGGCGGCGGGGCGTTCCTGGAATTCCTGGAGGGAAAGACCCTGCCGGCGGTGGCGGCGCTCGACGCGCGCGGGTGAGGGCAGGCGGGCCTCGGCCCAGCGTGACGTCCTAGTTCTTCGGCAATCGGAATGGGTGGGCGCACCTACGCGTTGCGCTTGCGCCAGTCGGCGGCCAGCAGGCCGAACCATTCCGAATCCGTGGGCTGGTCCTCGACGAAGAACCGCTCGCGCGCCACGCCTTCGCTGCGGAAACCCAGCGCCTGGAGCAAGCGGCGCGACGGCTCGTTGCGTGGATCGACGTCGGCCTCGACCCGATGCAGGGCGAGCACGTCGAACGCCCAGTCGACCGCCAGCGCCACGGCCTCGCGCGCCAGCCCGCGCCCCCACAGGTCGGAACGCAGGGTGTAGCCGATCTCGCCGCGGCGATGCCTGGGGCTGAACTGGTACAGCGTGCAGGTACCGATCACCGCGTCGTCCTGCAGGTCGGCCACCACCCAGTTGATGGTCTCGCGCTGCTCGAAGCGCTCGCCGATCTCGACGATCAGCGCCGCCGCCTCGGAGGGGGTGGCCATCGCCGACCGGCTCCAGTAGCGCATCACCCGGGGATCGGAAAACACCGCGAACAAGGCATCGGTGTCCTGGTCCCGCGGACCCCGGAGCCGCACGCGAGGTCCTTCCAGGCGAGGAAAGTCCGGCAGGCCCTGCAGGGTGGCCTTGAGGTCGTACGGCATGCGGGGAGCTCGGGCCGGGGTGCCGCCTAGGATAGCGGTGCGTTCAGCTGGTCTCCAACCTCGCCGGCCGGAAACGCTCCGCGCGATGGCGGGCGTCGTTGGCTGTCTTGCGGGAGTCGCGGCCGGCGGCGAAGTCCGCGCAGTGGAGCCCTGTCCGGCGCCCGGACGTTGTAGTAGCCTCGCGCCAATCCAGGGGAACGGGATCGTGAGAATGCGTTGGATGACAGGGATGTTGGTCTGGCTGCTTGCCGCTTCGCTGCAGGCGTCGGAAGTGGAACACAAGCGCGGCGATTTCCGGTACTTCGTGGCGCCCGAGCCCGCCTTCGTGGTGCGCCAACCGCTGCCGGACGCCTGGGATGCGACCGCGCCCGGCGCGAAGGGTGCGCCATGGCGCTTCTGGCTGTACGACCGGCAGGTCGACCGCCGCCAGGGTCGCGACGAGGCCTACGTCGAGTACGCGTACGAGGCGAGCACGGCCTCGCTGCTCGGCGATGCAGGTCGCTACCAGATCGACTTCAACCCGGAATACCAGCGCCTGACCATCCATCGCGTCGAGCTGCGGCGGAACGGCGCCTGGGAAGATCGCTTGTTGCCGGACCACATTTCGCTGGCACGGCGCGAGGGACGCTTCGAGGAGGACCTGGCCGATGGGCAGGTCACCGCGCTGATCGTGCTCGACGATATCCGCGTCAACGACGTCGTCCGCTTCGGCTACACCATCGCCGGCAGCAACCCCGTGCTCGAAGGCCAGGCCTCGGACTCGATGGCATTCGCGTGGCGCAACCCCTTGCTCGACGCCCGCCTGCGCGTCCTGCACGACCCGGGAACGGCCATCGACGTGTATCGCGTCAAGGGCGTGCCGGAACCCGTTCTGCGCAACAGCGATACGGCTTCCGAAGCGACGATCCACGCCCATGGCCTCCCGGTCGTCGTCTACGAGGACAACTACCCGGTGTGGTTCGATCCGTATCCGCGGGCGCAGGTCAGCGCCAAGCGGTCATGGTCGGACGTGGTCGCATGGGCGATGCCGCTTTATCCGGCCGACGATTCGCTGCCGGCGGATCTGGAGCAACGCATCGCCGAGTGGCGCAAGCTGCCGACGCCGGAGGCAAGGCTGACGGCGGCGTTGCGCGCGGTGCAGGACGAAGTCCGGTACTTCGGGGTGGAGATGGGACAGAACACCCACCGCCCGGTCCCGCCGATGGATACGTGGCGGCGCCGGCGGGGCGACTGCAAGGACAAGGCCTACCTGCTGACGACGATCCTGGCGCGACTCGGCATCGCCGCCGCGCCCGCGCTCGTGTCGACGGACAGCGGCCGGCTGATCCTGGATTTCAAGCCCAGCGCCTACGTGTTCAATCATGTGATCGTGCGAGCCGAACTCGCCGGTAAGCCGGTGTGGGTCGATCCCACGCTGTCCCAGCAGGGTGGGGACCCCACCCGTTACGACTTGAGCCGATACGGTGCCGCGCTCCCGGTCCGGGATGGCGTCGTCGCCCTGGAGACCATCGCGCCGCCTGCGGGAGCGATCGCAGGGGTCGAGGTCGCGGAACGCTACGCGCATGCCCCCGACGGCAACGGCGTGAGGCTGGACATCTCGACGGTCTACCGGGGAAGTTCCGCCGACCACATCCGCAAGAGCCAGGCCTCCGAACGGCGCGACGAAATGGCGCGCCGCTACGCGGAGTTCTACCGCAAGCGTTTCGGCGAGCTGCGGATGGTGGAGGAGCCCCGGATTTCGGACGATCGCGAGGCCAACATCATCAAGGTCGAGGAATCCTATCTGCTGGCGGCCCCGTTCGAAGCCACGAGCGCGGCCACCAAGGCGCTTTCGGTGCGCGCCGATGCACTCGACTCGCTGGCGGCGTTGCCGCCCAGCCTGTCGCGCACCGGCCCGCTGTACTTCGGAACCCCGGGCAAGTACCGGCAGGAGGTCCAGTTCACGATCCCGGACCAATGGAGTCCCACCTTCGGCAAGGAATCCAAGCACCTGAAGGCGGCGGCATTCGACTATCGGCGCGAGGCCGGCGTCGAGGGGCGCAACGCCCGCATCGTCCATGAGCTGGAGGTCAAGGATTACGACATCCATGCCGCAGGCACGGCCAGCCACCTCGAGGAAATGAGGAAGGTGCGCGACAGCCTGTCGGCGACGCTGCGCTTTCGGGTTCCGGCGTCCCTCGACGATGCGGAGCGCGGCAAGCGCCTGAAGGATCTGCTCAAGAGCGTGCTTGAAGAGGGAGACGGCGGTTGAACGGGAAATGCATGGCCGTGCGCGATGGCATGGCAGCGGTTTTGGCGGTCGCGGCCCTGCTCGGTTCGACCACGACGACGGGGCAGGACAAGTCGCAAGGGGCGTTCGACGTTGCCACCGCCTGGGAGAAAATGCGTGCCGAGGCCAATCTCGAGCGGGTCTACTCCGGCTACGAGTTGCTTTCGGAAATGGGTTACGCGCTTGACTCGATCGACGTCGAAGCGTGCAGGAAGCGCGGCGGGGACCTGTCGAAAGCGGTCAGGACCGCGCCGGTGAGCATCGCGATCCGCCACGCCGCGGTGCTGTGCGCGGAGGCCATGGGCGATGCGGACGCTGCGGCGGCCGAGGCCGAATTGCTCGACCAGGTTTCGCGCGAAGCGCTAGCGCAGGCCGATGAAGGCAAGTCCGCGAAGCCGATCCGGGTGCTCGCGTTCCAGGACGCCTACACACTGGTCCACCGGCTCGGTATGCAAACAGCCTACCAGTACTACCGGGACGAGAGGCCGGCGCGCCACTTCCCGTTCGTGGTCGCGGCGTGGGATCCGGAGGATGAAGTCGAGCGGCACATGGCATTCGACGTGGTGGATTCGGCTTACGCCATGAGTCGCGACGACACCCACAGTGGCTTTCCCTACCAGCGCGACGTGCTCGCCGATGCCTTCCTGAAAGGGCAACTGGAAAGCGACCAGGTCCTGGCGATCGATGTGCAGGCCATCCGCGACGCCGGGTTCCAGCCGTCCGCGGAAGGCAAGGTGGCGAAGCTGCGACCCGCGGCCGAAGCCGGCGGCATCCTATCCGCCCGGGCATGGCTCGTGGCATGCGAATCGAGCCCATTCGAAAAGTGCGGCGACGGACTGGTGGATGCGCTTCTCCCGCAGGCAGAGAAGCGCGACGCATTGCCCATGGCCTTGCTGGCATACGCATACGCCCAGGGCATCGGGATCGACCGCAACCAGACCGCCGCGGATGCCCTGCTGGTTGCTGCCAACCGGATCTGGCCGCGGGAAGGCGCGACGTCCGAGTACGTGTCGCTGTGGCTGGCCGGCCACGAGGAGCCGCCGTCGCCGGGCATCAACGCGCTGGTGGAGCGGGCGATGGTGGCAGGCAACGTGAATATCCGGAGCGAGGTGCTACGCAACCGGATCCAACGGACCGAAAAGCCGGTGCTGTCGGGGGAGGAGATCGCCCATCTCTCACGCCAGGACCAGAACGGCCTGGGCGCCGGTTACGCCTTGCTGGCGGCCTACTTCAGCAAGTCTGGCGACGATGCCCGGGCGAGGGATTCATTGCAGCGCGCCGCGCAGGCGGGCGACCCTGGGGCCCAGGCGGATTACGGCTTCATGCTGGCCGAGGGTGACGGCATCGCCAAGGACACCGCGGCCGCGGCGGAGACGTTGTCCCTCGCCGCGCATGGGGGCGAGGAGCGCGCCATGCGCTACATGGCCTACCTGAGCGAGCAAGCCGCCAAATGGCGCGACGCGGTGTTCTGGCTGTTGCCGGCCGTCGACAGGGGGAAGATCCAGGCGCTGCTGGATGTGGCCGGGGTCATGGAATACGGCCGCAGCGGCATACAGGACGAGCAGAAGACTGCCCTCCGGGTCTACACCAGCCTTGCCGAAGACGACGACGTCGCCGAGGCACGCCGGCGGCTGGCCGGGATGGCGATCGAGGGACGTGCGATGGAGAAGGCGCCGGAGCGCGCCAAGGCGTGGCTCCTGCATGACGCCGAGCAGGGCGACCATGAGTCGGAAACCATGCTGGGGCTGCATTATCTTTCCGGCGATTTCGGCAAGGATGGCGAGGCCGAAGGCATGCGCTGGATCCGGAAGGCCATGGACGCCAGGCACGTCGAGGCCTATGCCGGCTACGCCAGCTGGCTGACCTACTCGAAAAAGACGCCCGAGGCGCGAAAGCACGCGATTGAACTGCTGACCCAGGCCATGGACCTGGATGCCGAAGTGGTTGCCAACAACCTGGCGTGGGCGCTGTGCACGTCGCCCCAGGACGACGTGCGCGATGCCGCGCGCGGACTGGAAGTGACCACGAAGATGGGCGACCTGGAGGCCATGGGCGCCCCGGAGCTGGACACCGTCGCTGCTTGCCACGCCGCCACGGGCGATTTCGCTCGGGCCGGCGAACTCCAGGCGCGCGCGCTCGAGCAGGTTCGCAAATTCCAGGCGAATTTGCCCGCGGCACCTGAGGGTGGTGATCCGGTGGCGATCGACGAGGGCTACGCGGCGCGCCTGGCGCTCTACCGTTCGCAAAAGGCGTACATCGAAACCGATCGCTGAGCGCTTGCCGATCGAACCGGGCGCCGGCTTGGCGCACGGTCGGTGCTTGGCATGCCTGTGCTAGCGTTCCGGTCAGGAGGCCACTCATGCCCGAACATCGCCGCCGCACGCGCATCCTCGCCACGCTCGGCCCTTCGACCGACGGCGAAGGCGTGCTCGAAGCCCTGCTTCGCGCCGGCGTCGACGTGGTGCGCCTGAATTTCTCGCACGGCGCCGTCGACGACCAGCGCCGGCGCGCGCGCGCGGTGCGCGAGACGGCGGAACGGCTGGGCATGGAGGTAGGCATCCTGGTCGACCTGCCGGGACCGAAGATCCGCATCGAGAAATTCGAGGGCGGACGTGCCGAGCTCAAGGCCGGCAACCGTTTCGACCTTGTCGCGAGCGGGGACGCGCCCCCGGGCGACGCCACCCAGGTCGGCGTCAGCTACCTCGGCCTGCCCGGCGACGTCGCGCCGGGCGACCTGTTGTTGCTCGACGATGGCGTCGTCCAGCTGCGGGTCGAGGCGGTCGAAGGGGAGCGCATCGTTACCGAGGTGGTCAACGACAGCGTGCTTTCCGACCGCAAGGGCCTGAACAAGCAGGGAGGCGGCTTGTCCCTGGGGGCCCTGACCGAACAGGATGAAACCCTGATCGCCGCCGCCGCGGACCTGGGAGCGGACTTCATCGCGGTGTCGTTCTGCCGCAACGCCGCCGACATGCACCGGGCGCGCGGGATCGCGCGCTCTCACGGCAGCGACGCCGCGCTGGTGGCGAAGATCGAGCGCGCCGAGGCGATCGACAACCTGTCCGAGATCGTCGAGGCCAGCGACGTGGTGATGGTCGCGCGCGGCGACCTGGGCGTGGAGATCGGCGACGCCGAGCTGCCCGGCCTGCAGAAGAAGATCATCCGCGAATCTCTGGCGCAGAACCGGGTCGTGATCACGGCGACGCAAATGCTGCAGTCGATGGTCGATTCGCCCATCCCGACCCGCGCCGAAGTCCTTGATGTCGCAAACGCGGTCATCGACGGAACCGACGTGGTGATGCTGTCGCAGGAAACCGCGGCCGGCAAGCATCCGCTCAAGGCGGTCGAGGCGATGGCGCGCATCTGCATCGGGGCCGAGAAGCAGTTCGCCCACGACACCGACTTCGAGCAGGCCGAGCGCGGCCTGCAGCGCGCCGACCAGGCGATCGCGATGGCGTCGATGTTCCTGTCGGAGCATATCGGCGTGCGGGCAATCGTGGCGATGACGGAGTCCGGCGGCACCGCGCGCTACCTGTCCCGGTTCCGCTCCAGCGTACCCATCTATGGCCTCTCCCCGCACGTCGGCGCGCGCCGGCGCATGGCGATGATGCGCGATGTGTTCCCCGTCGCCTTCGGGACCCGCGGCCTGGCCACCCGGGAGGCCGCGCGGGACGCGACCAAGCAGCTGTTCGACGCGGGACTGCTCGCCGAGGGCGACCGCATCATCTTCACCAGCGGCGACCACATGGAGCACCGCGGCGCGACCAACACCCTGCGCCTGCTGCGCGTGGGCGAGGACGGCAAGGCCGAAGGCCTGGGCGAACTGTAGCTCGCTGCAGGGGGCGCCACCCCGGGCGTCGCGCCACCCTCGGGCCCCGCGCGCCGGACATCGGGGCAGCGGGCGGTGGCGACAGCCGCGGGATAGGTCGGATCGAGGCGAGGGGCTATAATTCCGCTCCTTTCCCGCCGCTTCCGCAGGACCCGCATGAGCATCGAACAACTCGCCGAGACCGCCCTGGCCATGGTCGCCCCGGGCAAGGGCATCATCGCCATCGACGAATCCACCGGCACCATCGCCAAGCGCCTGTCCGGCGTGGGCGTGGAGAACACCGAGGAGAACCGTCGCGCCTACCGCGAAATGCTGCTGACCACGCCCAAATTGGGGGATTACATCAGCGGGGCGATCCTGTACGACGAGACCCTGCGCCAGTCGACGAAGGACGGCGTGCCCTTCACCAAGGTCATGCGCGATGCCGGGATCATCCCGGGCATCAAGGTCGACAAGAGCACCCATGCGCTGGCGGGCTTCCCCGGCGAAGTCGTCACCGAGGGCCTCGATGGCCTGCGCGAGCGACTGAAGGAGTACTACGGGCTGGGGGCGCGTTTCGCCAAGTGGCGCGCCGTGATCAACATCGGCGAGGACATCCCGTCTGGCACCTGCATCGAGGCGAACGCGCATGCATTGGCGCGTTACGCGGCGCTGTGCCAGGAGCAGGGCATCGTGCCCATGGTGGAGCCGGAAGTGCTGATGGACGGCGACCACGACATCGAGACCTGCTACGAAGTCACCGAGGTGACCCTGCGCGCGCTGTTCGATGCGCTGTACAACCACAACGTCATGCTCGAGGGCACCATCCTCAAGGCGTCGATGGTGTTGCCCGGCAAGGACAGCGGTGAAAGCGCCAGCGTCGAGGAAGTCGCCGAGGCGACCCTCATGTGCCTGAAATCCGCCGTGCCGGCGATCCTGCCCGGGATCGTCTTCCTGTCTGGTGGGCAGAGCGACGAGGACGCCACCGCGCACCTCGACGCGATGAACCGGATGGGCCCGAACCCGTGGCCCTTGTCGTTCTCCTACGGTCGCGCGATGCAGTCCGCGGCGCTGGAGCTGTGGTCGAAGGATCTGGCCGGCAACGTCGGCAAGGCGCAGGACACCGTCTACGCGCGTGCCCGCGACAACGGCCTGGCCGCACAGGGACGCTGGGACCGGGCGGCCTGAGGCCGCGTCCGGGAACCAAGTGGAATCGCGCCACGACGGTTTGCGTGACGGCCAGGCGGCCATCGTGGTCGCGGCCGCCCTGCAGGAGAAAGGCATCGCCTTCCCGCCGGAGGCGGCCGCTGCCCTGGAATCGGGGAACCTCATCGCGGCGATCAAGTTGGTGCGCGAGGCCAATCCGGGGCTCGGCCTGAAGGAAGCCAAGGAAGCCGTCGAAGGGATACCGCGCTTCCGGAGCAAGACCGGGGCCGACGCCGTTCGCGACGCCGCCAGCAATGACGGCGCGCGGGTGCCGACGGTGGTCGAAGGCGATCGCGGCGGGCTCCGGTGGCTGGTCCTCCTGGCCCTGGTCGCGACGGCGGCCGCAGGATGGTGGTGGTTCTCGGGCGCTGCCTGAATCCCGATCCCCCATCCCGGACAGGCACAGGGCGCCGCTGGTCGTGGCTGCATTGTCGCCAGACGATCCAGGGCGATAATCTTGCTCGAGCCCCGATTCGAGCGACCCGATGCAAAAGCGCCTCTTGCTCCGGCCTGCCATTGCGACGGTGGCCGTGCTGCTGGTTCCGTTGGTCATGTCGTGGCTCCACCGGAGACGGCCGGTAGGAGACGGTTGGCATTGGGGGCCGCTGGATTTCCTCGCCATGGGGCTGTTGCTGTTCGGTGCCGGCGTGGCCTACGAAGTCGTGGCGCGCAAGCTCGAAAACCGTTCGCACCGCCCGTGGCTGGGCGTGGCGATCCTTGGCGCGGTGGTGGCGGTCTGGGCCGAATTGGCTGTGGGCGCGTTCAGCCGCTTGCTGGAGCACTGGGCAGGATAACGGGCGCCCCGGCGTGCACGGCCGACGATGCGCCAGGACGGACCCCCGTCGACGCTACGGCAGTCCTGCCAGCCAGTCGTCGTCCGAGCCTTCGTTGACGCCCTCGAACAAGGGCGTCGAGAAATAGCGCTCGCCGGTGTCGGGCAACATCGCCAGGATCGCTTCGCCGTCCTGCGCGGAACGGGCGACTTCCAGGGCGGCCGCGATGGTCGCGCCGGCCGAGATGCCGACGAAAATGCCTTCCTCGGTCGCAAGCCGGCGTGCGTGGTCGATGGCGGTGGCGTCGTCGATCGACAGCACTTGGGCGGCGGCATCGCGGTTGAGCACTTTCGGCACGAAATCCGGCGTCCAGCCCTGGATCTTGTGCGGCGACCATTCCTTGCCCTGCAGGAGCGCGGCGACCGCGGGCTCGCATGTCGTGACCTTGACCTCGGGCCGCGCTGCCTTGAGCACTTCGGCGACGCCGGTGAGCGTGCCGCCGGTTCCCCAGCCGGTGACGAAATGGTCGAGGCGCCGCCCGGCGAAATCGCGCAGGATCTCGGCGGCGGTGGTCTGCCGGTGGTACGCCGGGTTGGCGGGATTCTCGAATTGGCGCGCGAGGAACCAGCCGTGCTTCTCGGCCAGTTCCTCGGCCTTGCGCACCATGCCGCTGCCGCGTTCCGCCGCCGGGGTCAGGATGACCTTTGCGCCGTAGGCGCGCATCAGCTTGCGGCGTTCGATCGAGAACGAATCGGCCATGGTCGCGACGAACTTGTAGCCGCGCGCCGCGCAGACCATCGCCAGCGCGACGCCGGTGTTGCCGGAGGTCGCCTCGACCACGGTGTCGCCCGGCTTGAGCAGCCCCTTGGCTTCCGCGTCCAGGATGATCGCCAGCGCCAGCCGGTCCTTGACCGATCCGCCGGGGTTGAAGGATTCCACCTTGGCGAACAGCGCGACGTTGGCGGGCGCCATGCGCTGCAAGCGGATGACGGGAGTACGGCCGATGGTGTCGAGGATGCTGTCGTGGATCATGGGGGACTCCGGGGGATTGGATGACGGCGGCGCGAGCGTAGCGCGATGGTGCATCCGGCGGGGGGGCGGGACGACGGCGATGCCCGCTTCGGGACCGGTTGGCCAGCGCCCTGCGTAACGCGCGCCCTGCGTGGCGGTTGACGATGGATCGCGACGCCAGCCCATTGCTGATGTCACGGGTGGAAGACGGCATGGACGGCTAGAATCGGCCAGATGACCCCGCCCAACGCTTCCCGAATCCCCCATGCGAACAGGTCCCTGGGGCGATTCGCATCGTCCAGCCTGTTGCTGCTGGCCTTGCTCGCCTCGTCGGCCTGCGGCGACAAGCAGGCCACGGAGCGTGGCGGTCGCGACGAGGCGCCGGCCGTCCCGGTGACGACCACCATCGTCCGCATGGCCCCCTGGAACGACACCATCGCCGCATTGGGCACGGCCACGGCTCGCGAATCCGTCTCGGTCACCGCCAAGGTCAGCGAAACCGTGCAGCGCGTGCATTTCGACAGCGGCGACGAGGTCGCGGCGGGTGCCCCCCTGGTCACGCTCAGCGGCCAGCAGCAGCAGGCTTCCCTGGTCGCGGCACAGGCGGCCGCCGAGGAGGCGGACCGCCTGCTGCGCCGCCAGAGCGAACTGGCCGAGCAGCAACTCATCGCGCGTGCCTCGCTGGACAGCCAGCGCGCGACACGGGACGCCGCCCGGGCGCGCGTGGCCGAGATCCGCGCGAACCTGGGCGATCGCACGATCCGCGCGCCATTCGCGGGCGTGCTCGGCATTCGCCGCGTCAGTCCCGGTGCGCTGGTGACGCCGGGGACGGTGATCGCGACGCTCGACGACATCGGACGCGTGTTCGTGGATTTCCCCGTGCCCGAAGGGCAGCTCGCCCACCTGGCGGCGGGGCAGCGCGTCTTCGGACGCAGCGATGCCTATTCCGGGCGGGAGTTCGAGGGGACGGTGAGCACGGTCGAGGCGCGGGTCGATCCGGCCACGCGCGCGGTCAACGTGCGCGCGGATTTCCCGAACCCGGACAAGGTGCTCAAGCCGGGGATGCTCCTGCAGGTGCGGTTGCAGCGGCCGGAGCGGCAGGCGCTGCAGGTGCCGGAGATCTCGGTGGTGCAGGTGGGTCGCGAATCCTTCGTCTACCGCGTCGGCGCCGGGGATGCGGTGGAACAGGTGCCGATCCAGGTCGGCGGGCGCGACGACGGCCGCGTCGAGGTGCTCTCGGGACTGGAGGCGGGTGATCGCATCGTCGTCGACGGCACCGGCAAGCTGCGCACGGGAAGCAAGGTCGTCGAGGCCGAAGCCGCGGTGCCTGCCGCGACCCCCGCCCCTCCACGGACGCGGGAGCGCCGGCGGAACGCGGGCTGACAGGTGAATCTCTCCGGACTCTCGATCCGCCGCCCCGTGTTCGCCACGGTGGTGAGCCTGCTGCTGATCGTGCTGGGCATCATGGCGTTCAGCCGGCTGACCCTGCGCGAACTGCCGGCGATCGATCCGCCGATCGTCTCGGTCGACGTCACCTATCCGGGCGCATCGGCCGCGGTGGTCGAGACGCGCGTGACGCAGGTGCTGGAAGACGCCTTGTCGGGCATCGAGGGGATTGAGACCCTGCAGTCGCGCAGCGTCAATGGCCGTGCATCGGTGAACATGGAGTTCACCCTGCAGCGCGACATCGAGGCGGCGGCCAACGACGTGCGCGACGCGGTCAGCGACGTCGCCGACCGCATGCCGCAGGAAGCCGATCCGCCCGAGGTGGAGAAGGCCGACAGCGATTCGGACACCATCATGTGGCTCAACATGAGCTCGACCACGATGGACACCATGCAGTTGTCGGACTACGCCGACCGCTACGTGGTGGATCGGATCGCGAGTCTGGACGGCGTCGCCCAGGTTCGGATCGGCGGCCGCCAGCGCTACGCCATGCGCATCTGGCTGGACAGCGCTGCGATGGCTGCGCGCGGGATCACCGCCAACGACGTCGAGAGCGCGCTGCGCGCCGAAAACGTGGAGTTGCCGGCGGGCCGCCTGGAATCGGGGACGCGCGACTTCACCCTGCGCGTGGCCCGCAGCTACGTCGCGCCGGCCGAATTCGCCCAGATCCCCCTGCGCAAGGGCGAGGACGGCTACGTGGTGCGTCTGGGCGACGTCGCCAAGGTCGCCCTGGAGTCCGCCGAGCGTCGCGCCTACTACCGCAGCAACGGCCAGCCGAACATCGGCCTGGGGATCATCAAGACCTCGACCGCCAACGCGCTCGACGTGGTGAATGCCGCCAAGGCGCGCGCGGAGGAAATCCAGAAGTCGCTGCCCGAAGGCACGCGCATCTTCGTCGCCTACGACGCCACCGTGTTCATCGACGCCTCCATCAAGCGCGTGTACGCGACGCTGGCCGAGGCGATCGCGCTGGTGCTGCTGGTGATCTGGCTGTTCCTCGGCAGCTTCCGCGCCGCGATGATCCCGGCGATCACGGTGCCGATCTGCCTGATCGCCGCCTTCGTCCCGCTCTACCTGTTCGGCTACTCGATCAACCTGCTGACCCTGCTCGCCCTGGTGCTGTCGATCGGCCTGGTGGTGGACGATGCGATCGTGGTGCTGGAGAACATCCAGCGCCGCACCGATCTGGGTGAGCCCAGGCTGGTCGCCGCCGCGCGCGGGACGCGCCAGGTCGCCTTCGCCGTGATCGCGACCACGACCGTGCTGGTCGCGGTGTTCCTCCCGGTCGGGTTCATGGAGGGCAACACCGGCCGCCTGTTCCGTGAGCTGTCGGTGGCGCTGGCCGGCGCGGTGGCGCTGTCGGCGTTCGTGGCGCTGACGCTGACGCCGATGATGGCCTCGAAGCTGGTGCGCCCGCACAGCGAGGAGAAGTCCAACCGCATGCATCGCTGGGTGACTGCGCGGCTGGACGCCTTGAGCGTGCGTTACCGCGCAGCCCTGGGCGGCATCCTCGAACGCTACTGGCTGGTCGGCGGCGCCCTGCTGGCGGCGTTGGCGCTGAGCTATGCGCTGGTCAAGATCGTGCCGTCCGAGCTGGCCCCGGCCGAGGATCGCGGCGCGTTCTTCGTGTCGATCGAAGGCCCGGAAGGCGCGGGCTACGACTACACCGTCGAGCAGATCAAGCAGGTCGAGGAGATCTTCGCCGGGCGCGTTGGCGAGCAGGGCGCGATCGAGCGCTACAACACCCGCGTGCCTGGCGGCTTCGGGGCGAGCGAGGAGATGCACACCGGCAGCGTCATCGTGTTCCTGCGCAACTGGGACCAGCGCGAGCAGGACACCTCCGAGGTCGCGGCGTCCCTGCGCGAAGACCTGGGCCGCCTGCCCGGCGTGTCGGCGCAGCCGCGCGTGGGCGGCGGCCTGGTCGGCAGCCGCGGACAGCCGATCCAGATCGTGCTGGGCGGCCCGGAGTACGAGGAGATCGCGCGCTGGCGCGACATCATGATCGAGCGCATGGAAGCCAACCCGGGCCTGTTCTCGGTCAATTCCGACTACAAGGAAACCCGCCCGCAGATGCGGGTGCAGATCGACCGCCAGCGCGCCGCCGACCTGGGCGTGAGCGTGAGTGACATCGGCCGTGCGCTGGAAACGATGATGGGCGGCCGCCGGGTCACCACCTTCGTGCAGGAAGGCGAGGAGTACGACGTGATCCTGCAGGCCGCCGGCGAAGGCCGTGCAGCGCCAGGCGACCTGACGGCCGTCGAAGTCCGGTCGCGCAACGGCGAACTCGTGCCGCTGGCCAACCTCGTCACGCTGACGGAGCTGGCGGAGGCCGGCAGCCTCAACCGCTTCAACCGCCTGCGCGCGATTACCATCACCGCCGGCCTCGCGCCGGGCTACACGATGGGCGAGGCACTGGATTTCCTGCGCGACACGGTCGACGCGGAATTGCCCGACTATGCCCAGATCGACTGGAAGGGCGAGTCGCGCGAGTACCAGAAGGCAGGCGGCGCCGTGCTGCTGACGTTCGCGCTGGCCTTGCTGGTGGTGTACCTGGTGCTGGCGGCCCAGTTCGAAAGTTTCATCCACCCGTTCGTGATCATGCTGACCGTGCCGCTGGGCGTGCTGGGCGCCTTGCTCGGCCTGCTGCTGACCGGGGGGACGCTGAACCTTTTCAGCCAGATCGGCATCGTCATGCTGGTCGGGCTGGCCGCCAAGAACGGCATCCTGATCGTCGAGTTCGCCAACCAGTTGCGCGACGACGGCCGCCAGGTGCGCGAAGCCATCATCGAAGCGGCCGGCGTGCGGTTGCGGCCGATCCTCATGACCTCCATCGCCACCATCATGGGCGCGATGCCGCTGGTGCTGGCCGGCGGGCCGGGGTCCGCCAGTCGCGGGACCATCGGCGTGGTGGTGATCGCCGGCGTCGCCTTCTCGACCCTGCTGTCGCTGTTCGTGGTGCCGGTCTTCTACGCGCTGCTTGCGCCGTATACCCAATCCCCGGACGCGGTGGCGCACAAGCTGGAGCGGCTCGAACGCGAAACGCCGGCGGTCAGCGGACACGCCTGACGGCCCGAGCCGGCGATCCCGGTGCGTATTTCGCCTTTCGGCCCCGATCGTGGAGAATCGGACGCGATTCTGCCGCCCCGCGCCCGCCGCGACGCGGCTTCCATCCCAACGGAGCACGCCTTGTGGAACAGTTGATCAACGGCCTCAACGACATCATCTGGAGCACCGCGCTGATCGCGCTCTGCCTGGGCGCGGGACTGTACTTCTCGATCCGGACGCGCTTCATGCAGGTGCGCGGATTCGCGGAGATGATCCGGCTGATCTTCAAGGGCGAGTCGTCGGCGGCCGGCGTGTCGTCCTTCCAGGCGCTTGCGATCTCGCTGTCGGGACGCGTGGGCATCGGCAACATCGCGGGCGTCGCCACGGCGATCTACTTCGGCGGTCCCGGCGCCGTGTTCTGGATGTGGGTGGTGGCGTTCTTCGGCGCGTCCACGGCCTACGTCGAATCCACCCTGGGCCAGATCTACAAGGAGGTCGACGACAGCGGCCAGTACCGCGGCGGCCCGGCCTTCTACATCGAGAAGGCGATGGGCCAGCGCTGGTACGCGTGGATCTTCGCCGTCGTGACCATCGTCGCCACCGGCACCCTGCTGCCGGGCGTGCAGGCCAACGGCATCGCCGCCGGCATGTACAACGCCTGGGGCATCGCGCCGGCCGTGACCGCCGGGGCAGTGGTGTTCGCGCTCGGGCTGATCATCTTCGGCGGCGTCAAGCGCATCGCCAAGGTCGCGGAGTTCGTGGTGCCGTTCATGGCGCTGGCCTACGTGCTGGTCGCGGTGGTGGTGATGGTGCTCGACTACGAGCGGCTGCCCGCGATGTTCTCGCTGATCGTGCGCAGCGCGTTCGGCTTCGATGCCGGTTTCGGCGCGATGCTCGGCGTCGCCGTGGCGTGGGGCGTGAAGCGCGGCGTGTACTCCAACGAGGCCGGGCAGGGCACCAGTCCGCATGCGGCCTCCGCGGCCGAGGTGTCGCATCCTGCCAAGCAGGGCTACGTGCAGGCGTTCTCGGTCTACGTCGACACCTTGCTGGTGTGCTCGGCGACGGCGTTCATGATCCTGTCGACCGGCATGTACAACGTGGTCGGGCCCGAAGGCGCGCTGCTCGCCGAAGGCCTGCCCGGCGTCGAGGTCGGACCGGGCTTCACCCAGAACGCGATCGAATCGGTGTTGCCCGGCTACGGGGCGGCCTTCGTGGCGCTGGCGCTGCTGTTCTTCGCCTTCACCACGATCCTGGCCTATTACTATATGGCCGAGACCAACATCGCCTACATCAACCGCCGCGTGCACAAGCCGTGGATGATCCTGGTGCTGCGCATCGCCATCCTCACCGCGGTGGCGTTCGGTGCGGTGCGCACGGCGACCGCGGCATGGACGCTGGGCGACATCGGCGTCGGGTTGATGGCGTGGTTGAACATCGTGGCGATCCTCATCCTGCAGAAGCCGGCGCTGCTGGCGCTGAAGGATTACGAGGCGCAGAAGAAAGCCGGCAAGGACCCGACGTTCGACCCCGATGCGCTGGGCATCAAGAATGCCGATTTCTGGCGCGACCGGAATCGCAAGGGGTGAGCGACGGCCCGCGGACGCGGGGACCGAAGCCGCGGGCGCCGCAGTCATCGCCCTGGGGGCCCCGCCATCGAACGCCGGGCGGACCACATCCGTCGACGGAGGCTCCGGCGGGGACCGAGGTCGCCAGGGAGCTGCGCATCCACGGGTTCAATGCGGTGCAGGCCGTCTTCACCCAGCGGCCGGACGCGCTGCGAAAGTTGTACTTGTCCGAGGCACGGATCCCCCAGTTCCAGCCGCTGCTGCGCTGGTGCGTCGATCACCGCATCGGCTATCGCGTGGTGCCCGAGGACGACCTGCGGAAACTGGCGTCCAGCAGCCACCACGAGGGTGTCGTGGCCGATGTCCTGCGCAAGCCCGCGCTCGACCTGGCCGGATGGCTTGGCGGCCTGGCCCCCGGTCCGCAGTGCGCGCTGTGGCTGGACGGCGTCGGCAACCCGCACAACCTGGGTGCCCTCCTGCGTTCGGCAGCGCATTTCGGCGCGGCCGTTCTGTTGCCGGCGCAATCGCCGCTCGGGATTTCGGGCGCGGCGGCACGCGTGGCCGAAGGCGGCGCCGAAGCGGTCGCCATGGTGCGAATGGGCACGGAGGAGGACGCCATCGCCCAGCTCAAGGGCGCGGGCTTCGCCTTGGTCGCGACCGCGGTGCGCGGGGGCGCGGACCTGTTCACGCAACGCCTGCCGGAAAGGCTCGTCTACGTGCTCGGTGCCGAAGCGGCGGGCATGGACCCGGCCCTCGCGCGCGACTGCGACCTCCGGGTGTCCATCCCGGGCAGTGGCGCGGTGGACAGCCTCAACGTGTCCGCGGCCGCCGCGGTGCTGCTCGCGCAATGGCGCGGCGGAAGGAAATGAGCTTGCCTTGACCGGCTAGGCAACGCGCCGGGCCATGACGGCCACCGTGGAGACACCCGGCACACGGAAACTCATTTCGCCAGCGGCGCAGCGACAAGCCCCTGCCAAGGCCCGGGGCAGCAGCGCCCGGGCACGCCGCCGGCTGCCGCGCGCGACCCGACGAACCTAGTCTTGCGTCGCGGGTGCCGGCGCGCTGCCGAACCCGCCCTCGGCCTGGGCTGCCAGGTAGGCGAAGACGGTGTAGGCGGCGGCGTTCTGCGCCAGGGCGGCCGGGTCGACCTTGTCGAGCGTGTCGTCTGGCGTGTGGTGCAGGTCGAAGTAGTCGGTTCCATCCTGACCGAGCCACGCCCAGGCCGCGCCCTTGCCTGCGATCGGGCCGACGTCCGGGCCGGGGCCGCCCTTGTCGCTGGTGGCGATGCCCAGTGGCGCCAACGCCTGGGCGATGCGATCGACGGCGGCCCTGGCGTGATCCGGCGCGCTGGTGTTGAAGGCGTAGATGCGACCAGCCCCGAAGTCGCTCTCGGCGACGATCTGGTGCCGTGCGACCGCCCCGGCATGCGCCTCGGCATAGGCCTTTCCGCCGTGCAGGCCCTGCTCCTCGTTGGCGAAGGCGACCACGCGGAGGGTGCGCGCCGGCCGGCGGTCGAGCAGGCCGATCAGGTGGCCGGCCGCCATGGTGACGGCGACGCCGGCGCCGTCGTCGATCGCGCCGGTGCCCAGGTCCCAGGAGTCCAGGTGTCCGCCGATCAGCACGACCTCGTCCGGCTTGCTGGCGCCGGTCATTTCGCCGATGACGTTCTGCGAGGTGTATTCGCCGTTCCAGCCGACGTCGAGCGCCAGCCGGACGCGCGTCGGACCGAGCGCGAGCAGCCGCGCGAGCTGGTCGGCATCCGGCGCGGCCAGCGCGGCGGACGGGATCGGCGTCAGCCCTTCGTCGAAACGCGTCATCCCCGTATGCGGCATGCGGTGCGAATCGGTGCCCGCCGAGCGCATCAGGTAACCGATGGCGCCTTTTCCGATGGCCGTGGATGGCCCGCGGCTGCGCACACGCGACCCGGGGCCATAGCCGCTGCCGTCGCGGGCCCGGGCCATGCGGTAGTCGACGAAGGCGATCTTGCCGGCGAGCGACCCGGGCGCAGCGGCTTCCAGCGCGGCAAGGTCGGCGAAACGCACGACCTCCGCCTCCACCGTGCCACCCGGGCTGCCGCCCAGTGCCGTGACCACGAGCGGCTGCGCCTGGTCACCGACGACCTCCGCATGCTCGCTGCGCCGCTCCCATTTGGGGAAGGTGACCGGCTCCGTCCAGACCTTGTCGTATCCCAGCTCGACGAACTTGGCCTTCGCCCACGCGACCGCACGCGCATCGGCCTCGCTGCCGGCCAGCCGCGGGCCGACTTCGGTGGTCAGCGATTCGAGGACCTGCCACGCGGTACCGTCGGCGAGTGCCTGCGCGCGCAATCGTGTCGCCGTGTCGAAGGCCGCGTCCGGGATCCGGGTCGGGTTGTGGGCGGCGGCGGGCGCGGCGAGCGCGAGGGAAAACAGCAGGCAGGCGAAACGCATCGGGGGTCCGTCGGCGATCGAAAAGAAGCCGAAAGCTTAGCAGCCGCGGCTCCGTCAATCCTGTACGCCAACCCTTGGTCCCGGCTCAGCGCGCCTTGAGCTGGTCGCGGATCTCACGCAGCAGGAGGATGTCCTCCGCAGGCGGTTTCGGCGCTTCGTCCTCCTGCTTCTGCAAGCGGTTGTAGGCCCGCACGACCAGGAAGATGACGAAGGCCACGAGCAGGAAATCGACGATGGTCTGGATGAAGGCGCCATAGGTGACGACGGGCGCGGCGGCCTCCTGCGCGGCCGCCAGGCTGGCGTACTCGTTGCCGTCCAGCGCCACGTAGAGCTGCGAGAAGTCCACCCCGCCCATGGCCAGGCCGACCACCGGCATGATGATGCCGTCGACCAGGGCCGTGACGATCTTGCCGAAGGCGGCACCGATGACCACGGCAACCGCCAGGTCCAGCACGTTGCCACGTGCGATGAATTGCCTGAATTCGCCGACCATGCTCATGTCGCCTCCTCGCCAGGGATGTCGGGTTCGGGGATAGGCCCTCGAGGTCAGGCTAGCACGGCGGATTGCAGGCAATTCCGCAGCCCGCCGCCGCTTCAATCCCGGTGGCGTGGCGGTGCGATGCGACCTTCCAGCGCGACGAGGTCGTCGAGCCGGGCGAGGAAGGCGTCCCCCGGCACCAGCGGCCCGACGCCGGCCGGCGTGCCCATGAACACCAGGTCGCCGGCGCGCAACGCGTAGAGCAGGGACAGCTCGTGGAGGATTTCCGGTACGTCCCAGATGAGCTGGTCGAGCCGGGATTGCTGGCGGAGTTCGCCATTGACGGCCAGCGACAGGGTGCGCGAGGCGATCGCGCCGACGGTCCCGGCGCGCACCAGTTCACTCACCGGGGCGGACTGGTCGAAGGACTTGCCGGTGTCCCAGGGCAGGCCCTTGGCCTTGGCCGCGGCCTGCAGGTCGCGTCGCGTCAGGTCGAGCCCGATGCCGTAGCCGAACACCAGGGCCTGTGCGTCGTCGGCCGCGACGGCGCCATCCACGTCGCGACCCAGCGCCACCACGAGCTCCACCTCGTGGTGCAGGTCCTGGGTGCCCGGTGGATACGTGACGACGCCATCGAGCACCAACGCATCCGCGGGCTTGAGGAAGAACACCGGCGTGCCGCGATCGGCTTTTGCCGCGGGCGCGGTCGCGCCCATTTCGCGGGCGTGGTCGGCGAAATTCCGGCCCACGCAGTACACGCGGCGGACCGGGAACGCTCCACCGCCGCGTACCGGCAGGCGCGGGGTGCGCGGTGGCGCGATGACGTCGTCGACCGCCCCGGACGCGCTCAAGGACGCGCCCCGGTGGCAGGAAGGGACGATCGCCGCCGCATGCTCAGCGCGACAAAGGCAGGACGGGCTTGCGCACGACGCGGAACTCGCCATCGACCACGCGCGTATCCGCGACCGGCCTGGCCGCGGCGGGCTTGAACATGCGTCGCAACAGGCCTGCCGCCAGCATCAGAGAACCGATCGCCAATCCCGCGACCAGCAGCAAGGCCAGGAGCGCCAGGCCGACGAGCGCGAGCAACAGCCGCAGCAGCGGATTGCGCGGCTTGCGTGGTGCGAAGGCCGTGCCCAGGCCGGTGGCGTCGAGGCGGGCGTGCAGCGAGCGGAAGGCATGAACGAACATCGGGTGCGTGACAGAATGCGGATTGAATCGGGCGACAAGTATCGGGTGCGCCATGGTGGAGGATGTAAGCGATTCGTTAACGCACGACGCCGGCGGCGGGTTGCTGCCGCTCGCTGAGATCGCCGATGGCGGATTCGCCGAAGTGGAGGCGACCATCGACGGCGATGCCGAGTCGTTGGTCCTGCATCGCGAAGGCGACTGCGTGCGCGCCTGGTACAACGTCTGCCCGCATGCCGGGCGGCGGCTGGACTGGTCGCCGGGCAAGTTCCTGCGTTCGAAGGAGGGCCTGCTCGTGTGCGCCGCGCATGGCGCGAGCTTCGAGCTCGTCGGGGGCGAATGCGTCGCCGGTCCGTGCCGGGGCGCGTCCCTGCGCGCGGTGGCCGTGGTGGTGCGCGATGGCCGGGTGGCGTTGGCGGACGACGCGGCCGGCTGAGGCTTGCGGCCAGCCTACAAGGGACGCGTCGTCAGAACAGCAGGTTCACCATCGCCACCACGATCACCAGGTAGGCCAGCGACAGGGGCGCGCCCACCCGCCACAGGTCGCGGGCGTTGTAGTCGGCGGGACCGGTGATCATCGACATCACCGGGTTGGACGCGGTGACCAGGTTGTTGGACGCCGACAGCGCCACGATCAGCGCGAAGGAAGTCGGGTCCCCGCCCGCGGCGAGCGCCAGGTTGATCGCCAGCGGCACCACCACGATGGTCGCGCCGACGTGGCTGATCACCAGCGAGAACAGTGCCGTCAACACGGCGACGGTGAATTCGATCATCCAGATCGGCAACCCGCGTGGCAGCCGTTCGATGGTGTGGCCCGCGATCCAGGCCGCCGCGCCGCTGCTGTCCATGGCCCAGCCCAGGGGAATCAGGCAGGCCATCAGGAACACGGTCTTCCAGTTGATCGCGTCGTAGGCCTCGTCCATCTTCAGCACGCCGGTGACCAGCATGCCCGCAACCCCGGTCATCAGCGCGATCGAGGTCGGGATCCGCGACGAGAGGGCGATCAGGATGGTCACCGCGAAGATGCCCATCGCGATCTTGAACTTGTGCGGCCGCTGCTCGCCCTTCGGATAGTCGGTCACGACGACGAAATCGCGGTTGGCCGCGGTCTGCGCCAAGTCCTGCCAGATGCTGTGCAGCACCAGCATGTCGCCGGCGCGCAGGGTCAGGTTCCGCACGTTCTCGCGCAATACTTCCTTGTCGCGGTTCACCGCCAGCAGGCTGATGCCGTAGTTCTTGCGCAGCTGCAGGTCGGCCTGGGTCTTGCCGATGAACTTGGACGTGGGCGGCACGACCGCTTCCGAGATGCCTGCGCGGCTGGGGTTGAACAGGTCGCGGAATTCCCGCAGCCGCGCGCTGAGCCGCAGCATGTTGTTCTGCGCGAAGTCGGCCACCTGCTGCCGCTCCCCCATCGCGCCGATCACGCTGCCGACCCAGATGCGGGCGTCGGCAGGTGGCGAGAGCCTGGCGTCGTTGCCGGTCTTGAGCGCCAGCAGCAAGGGCGCCTCGTGCAGGGATTCCGCCTCCCCGAGCGACATCCCGACCAGGGGGCTGTCGGCGGTGACCGTGAGCTCGAACACGTCGCCCTCGATGCCGTAGGCGCGGGCGAAGTAACTCTGCGTGCGCGCGGGCGTGACGCTGCCGTCGCTTTCGCCCTTGCCCTGGAGCAGGCGGTCGCCGAAGAAGTGGAAGTACGCCAGGCAGGCGAGCAGCAAGGCCAGGCCGATGGGCAGCGGCGCGAACATGTTCAGCGGTTCCAGCGTGGCGACGCCGGAGGGCAGGTTCGCATTGGCCGCGACCAGCAGGTCGTTGAGCAGGATCAGCGGCGAATTGCCGACCATGGTCAGCGCGCCGCCCATGACGATGGCGGCGCCGATCGGCAACAGGAACCTGGACAGGCTCAACCCGGTGCGCGAGGCCAGGCGCGAGGCCACGGGCAGGTAGAGCGCCATCACCGAAGGGTTCTGCATGAACGACGAATTGAGGCCGGCGACGGCGGAGGTATAGAGCAGCAACCGATGCTCGGCGCCCTTGGCGCGGCGCAGCAGCCAGGCTGCGAGCCGGTTGAGCGCGCCCGTGCGGTCCAGGCCCATGCCGAGGATCATCGTGGCGATGACGCTGATGACGGCGTTGGACGAGAAGCCGTTGAAGATGTCCTCGGGTGCCACCAGCCCGGTCAGCCCCAGCAGCACGAGCACGACGAGCGCCACCAGGTCGGCGCGCACCCGCTCGAACAGGAACAGCACCATCGTCAGGCTGACCAGCCCCAGCACGAGCTTCATGTCGGTGGTCAGGGCGAGGGCGGTATCCATCAGGCCTGCGGCGCGCGGGGAGTGTGTCGGGATCGGGGTCCGCAGGGAGCATAAACGCTCGCGGCACCGGCGACGCCCGACGGTTCGTGCTGGCCGTTACGGTTCAACCGGGCGATTCGCTTCCGACCCGGTCGTACAGCAGGTCCCAGACCCCATGGCCCAGCCGCTGCCCGCGGCTTTCGAAATGCGTCTGCGGGCGCCACTCGGGGCGTTGTACGTGGCCGCGCGGACCGGCGCGGTTGCGCAATCCGGGCGTGGCGTCCAGGACGTCCCACATCTGCTCGGCGTAGTCCTGCCAATCCGTGGCCAGGTGCAGGCGTCCGCCGGGCGCGAGCTTCCGCACCAGCAGCAGGGCGAACGCCGGTTGCAGCAGGCGTCGCTTGTGGTGCCGCTTCTTGTGCCAGGGGTCGGGGAAGTAGACGCGGATCTCGTCCAGGCCCTCGTCCCCGATTTCCCGTTCCAGCACCTCCACGGCGTCGTGGTGGTAGACACGGACGTGGTCGCTGCCGTCCTCCGCCAAGCCGTTCAACAACCGGCCCACGCCGGGCGCATGCACTTCGATGCCTATGTAATCGCGGGCGGGGTCGTGCCGGGCGGCATAGCGCAGCGCCTCGCCGTTGCCGAACCCGATCTCGAGCACGCGCCGGGCTGCGCGCCCGAAGACGGCGTCGAAGTCGCGGGGCTCGCCGGTGTAGTCGAGTCCGAACCGGGGCCACAGCGCGTCGAATGCCCGCTGCTGCGCCGGCGTGAAGCGGCCCTGGCGCAGCACGAAGCTGCGGACGGTCCGGCGCCCGTCCTGCCTGGTAAACGGCTTGCGCTGCAGACGGTCGGCGACCGGCGGCGGCTCCCGTTCGGCCATCAGCCGACCAGGCCGTCGACGGGGGACGATGCGCTGGCGTAGCGCTTGCGTGGGATGCGCCCGGCACGGAAGGCGTCGCGCCCGGCCTCGACGGCGCGCTTCATCGCGCGCGCCATGAGCACCGGGTCGCGGGCGCCGGCGATGGCGGTGTTCATCAGCACCCCGTCGCAGCCCAGCTCCATGGCGATGGCGGCATCGGATGCCGTGCCCACGCCGGCGTCGACGATGATCGGCACCTTGGCGTTCTCGACGATCTCCAGCAGGTTGTAGCGGTTCTGGATGCCCAGCCCGGAACCGATCGGCGCGGCGAGCGGCATCACCGCCACGCAGCCGATCTCCTCCAGCCGCCTGGCCAGGATCGGGTCGTCGCTGGTGTAGACCATGACCTGGAAGCCGTCGGCGACCAGGGTCTCGGCCGCCTTGAGCGTCTGCACCACGTCGGGGAACAGCGTCTTTTCGTCGCCCAGTACTTCGAGCTTGGTCAGGGCGTGGCCATCGAGCAGCTCGCGTGCCAGTCGGCAGGTGCGCACCGCCTCCTCGGCGGTGTAGCAGCCGGCGGTGTTGGGCAGAATGGTGTAGCGATCCGGCGGCAGCACGTCGAGCAGGTTGGGTTCGCCCGCGTCCTGGCCGATGTTGGTGCGTCGAATGGCGACGGTGACGATTTCCGCACCGGCAGCGACCGTGGCGGCGCGGGTTTCCTCGAGGTCCTTGAACTTGCCGGTGCCGGTCAGCAGCCGCGAGCGATAGGACTTCCCGGCGATGACCAGCGTGTCCCCGTCGTCGGCCATTGGGGCGTTGGGAGTGGAGTTCATCGCTCGATTATCGCATCGGCCCGCTGCCGAACCCCATCGATCGGTAACGGCCAGTACAGCCGGCGCGCCGCATGGGCAGCGTGGCCGCACCTTGCGAGCCTTTCGGGTCTGCCTTGGCGAGTGATGGCCTCGGGGACGACCCTTGCTCCGCGGCTGGTCGGTCGAACGCTTGCGCGGCTCAGGCCGGCGAAAGGTCGGCGAGGGCGGCATGTGGCCAGGCCGGGGCGGCCTGCCGTCGTTGACGGGATCATTCCGTCACGAGACGACATGCAACGCGGGACACGGAACATTCCGGCTGGCGTTGCCCGGGGCCGCGACTGTGTCTGCAGTCAGCCGCCACCCAGGGCGTGGACGATTTCGACGCGATCGCCGTCCTGCAGGTCATGGATGGCATGCTGGCTACGGGGCACGATCTCGCCGTTGATCTCGACGGCGACCCGGCGTGTGGCCAGGTCTTCGGACTCGAGCAACTTCAAGAGGGTGCTGCCAGGCGGCAGCTTGCGGACTTCACCATTGAGCTGGATCTGCATGCCGGCATTGTCGCCGGAGCGCTCCCATCGTGCACGTGGGCGGCTGTGGCGCCCTGAGCTGTGGCGGCCTGAAATGCATCTCCTTTTCCCTGCTCCCCGCGGAGCGGAAGCAATGCCTCACAGCGGGCCGCCGTGGGCGAGCCAGCGCTATTGAGTGATCCGCAGGTTCGTGAAACGATACGGCCATCCGGGGGCGTATGGGGTCCCGGCGCGCTTCATGCCTGTCACTGCAATCGCCAAGGGGTAATCACATGAATGTCCTGATCCGGCGCTTCCCGCGCCTGGCCTGCTCCCTCATGCTGGTCGCGTTGACGCTGGCGGCGTCGCCGGTGCTGGCGCAGTCCGCGCCGCAGACGTATTCCCGGACCATTGTCTTCGGAGACAGCCTGAGTGATGCGGGCTTCTATCGTCCGGTCCTGATCCAGCAGGCGGGTCCCGGGGCGGCCTTCGTCGGACGGTTCACCACCAATCCCGGCCAGGTCTGGGTGGAGTACCTGGCGCAGTTCTACGGCACCAGCGCAGACCCCGCATGGGGCCTGACCGGCACTGGCATCGTCAATGGCACCGGCACCAACTATGCGGCGGGGGGCGCGCGCGTCAACCTCCCGCCCGGCTTCCCGCCTTCCCCACCCACCAACGCCGCGCCACCGCTTTCGGCGCAGATCAATGCCTATCTTGCCGCCAATGGAGGCCGCGCCGATCCCAACGCCCTCTACGTTGTCTGGGGCGGGCCCAACGACCTGTTCTTCCACCTCAACGGTCTGACCACCCAGGCGCAGTTCTTCGCCACCGCGGGCCAGCAGTCGGGGTTGGTGACCACCCTGCAGAACGCGGGCGCCCGTTACGTGGTGGTGCCGAGCATGCCCGACGTCGGCAGTACCCCGTTCGGATTGTCCCAGGGTCCCGCCGGGGCCGCGGGGATCACCGCGCTGGTGCAGGCCTACAACCAGGCCCTGTTTGGCGGACTCCGCCAGGCGGGGCTGCGGGTGATTCCGCTGGACGTCTTCAACTTCCTGCGCGAAGTCAGCGCCTCGCCCTCGACCTACGGTCTGGTCAACGTCACCGCCCCGGCGTGCGGGGCGGTGCCCTCGCTGCAGTGCGCGCCCAACAATCTGGTCGCGCCAGGCGCGGACAGGAGCTACGCCTTCGCGGACGGCGTGCACCCCACCACGGCAGGCCACCTGTTGCTGGCCGACCTCGCGGTTTCGGTGCTGGAAGCCCCGCGCCAGGTCGCGGCGCTGCCCTATGTCGCCGCGACCACCGGTCGCGCCCGTGCCGATCGCGTCCTGTCCCATCTCGACGAACGTGAACCCGGCAGCGGCATGCGCTGGTGGGTGGACGGCCGCCTCGACTCCCAACGCTATTCGGACAACGACTACGAGGGTGACGGCCCCGCCCTCACCGTTGGCGTCGATTGGGACCTCGGCGGCGTGATCGTGGGTGGTTACCTGGGGCGTGGGCGGCAACGCATCGAATGGGGCCGGCTCGGCGGCGACTTCCGCCAGACCGACACCGCCCTGGGCGCGCTGGTCGGTTGGCAGGGCGAGCACGCCTGGGTCGCCGGGCAGGCGAGCGTTGGACGCCTGGAGACCGATGTCACGCGCGAGGTCGCGCTCGGCCCGGCGACCCGGGTGCATCGCGGCAGCACCGACGGCGATAGCCTCGGGGTGGGCCTGGCCACCGGTTGGAACTGGAATCACGGCGGGCTGCGTCACGGCCCACTGCTGTCGCTACTGGCGCAGCGCATCGAGATCGACGGCTACGAGGAAGACAGCAGCCAGTCGACCGCGCTGGGCTATCCCGACCAGCGGTTCGATTCGCGCATCGCCAGCCTCGGCTGGCAGGCGAGCGTCGGGGGCGGCTCCAAGGTGCGGCCCTACCTGCGGCTGACCGCAGACCGTGAGTTCGAGTCTCCCGCCGCCGAGGCCTTCGCACGGTCGCGCTCCATGCCGGGCACCGAACCATACGCCGTGCCCGGCCTGGTCTACGACGACAGCTACTACACACTGCTGTTGGGAACCCGGGCGAGCATGTTCGGCCTCGAGGCCGATGCCGGCCTCAACGTCACCCTCGGTCATGAAGGCGGGCGCAATACCAGCCTGTTCCTGAGCGTGGGCGGCAACTTCTGAGGGCACCGCGGCGGTGCGGCCGCCGCGCGTTGCCAAGCCGCGAACGGCCGGCATAGACTGTCGGCCGTCGCGGGCCTGATCCGGGCGGGCGTAGCTCAATGGTAGAGCTGTAGCTTCCCAAGCTACTGACGAGGGTTCGATTCCCTTCGCCCGCTCCAGCTCCACCCCTTCGGCGGCATCTCCAACGCGACGATGCCGCCGATGCGCGTCGCACGCACCCCCCCACGGCGCCTTGGCCGGGAACCCGCAGGTGACGCGATGAAGCTGGCCATCCTGTCCCACCATGCGAACGTTTACTCGACCCGGCGCTTCGTCGCGGCCGGCCGCCAGCATGGTCACGAAGTACGCGTGCTCGACCCGGTGCGCTGCTGCCTGGGGGTCTCCGAGGCCGGGTTCGAGATCCGCTACAAGGGCAAGCGGGTCCCCCGTTTCGATGCCGTGATCCCGCGGATCGGCGGTCCGTCGAGCCGGCAGGCCCACGCCGTCCTGCGCCAGTTGCAGCACATGGGTTGCCACACGCCCAATGCGTCCGCCGCGATCGCGGCGGCGCGCGACAAGTGGCATTGCCACCAGCTGCTGGCCGCGCACGGCGTCGCCACGCCCGCCAGCGTGTCCGCCGACCACCCCTTGGACACGCCGCACCTGCTGGCGATGCTGGGTCCGCCGCCACACGTGATCAAGCTCAGCGAGGGGACCCAGGGCAATGGGGTGATGCTGGCTCCTCAGCAGGAGGCATCGCAGGCCGCCATCGATGCGTTGCACGCGCTGCATGCCGGTTTCCTCGTGCAGGAATGCATCGCCGAGGCCTGCGGCACCGACCTGCGCTGCCTGGTCATCGGCGATGCGGTAGTCGCGGCCATCCGGCGCAAGGCGTCGCCCGGGGAGTTCCGCTCCAACCTCCACCTGGGCGGAACCGCGGAAAGCGTCCAGTTGGATGAGCGGGAAGCAGCCCTGGCGGTGCGGGCGGCCCAGGTGCTGGGGCTGGGCATCGCCGGCGTCGACCTCGTCCAGGCCGGCCGCGGACCGCTGGTGCTGGAGGTCAATGCCTCGCCCGGGCTGGAAGGCATCGAGCAGGCGACTGGCCTGGACCTCGCCGGACGGATCGTCGAGTGGGTGGTGGCCACCCGCGGGACGCGGTAACCCCGGGGATCGGAGGTTGCCGGTTCGGAAAGCCGTCTTAACAGAACTTTCATTCCTGATTTAACAGCGCCTTAATCGCCCCGGGCGTAATTTCCCATGACCGAAATCCAGCACTCTCTCCGGTTCCATCTCCAAGGGTCAGCGACGGATTACGGTAATCGGGGCACTACGTTCGACCCAGGCGGCCTGGTCCGCCTGGGTCTTTTTCTGCCCGGTGCGGGCCCCCCGGGAATGCTGTGACAGAATCAAGCCCTTCTCCGCGACCCGGCGCATCCTGCGTCGTCGCCCCGGTGGAACCGCCACCCCCAGGCGGCGGTCGAAACCGACCCAACCAAGGATCCCTGCCAGCGATGCGCATCCTCGTCATCGAAGACAACCAGGACATCGCCGCGAACCTCGGCGACTATCTCGAAGAACGCGGCCACACGGTCGACTTCGCCGCCGACGGCGTCACCGGCCTGCACCTGGCCGTCGTGCATGACTTCGATGCCGTCGTGCTGGACCTGAACCTCCCGGGCATGGACGGGCTGGAGGTTTGCCGCAAGCTGCGCAACGACGCCCGCAAGCAGACCCCGGTGCTGATGCTGACCGCGCGTGACTCGCTGGACAACAAGCTTGCCGGGTTCGACTCGGGTGCCGACGACTACCTGATCAAGCCGTTCGCGTTGCAGGAAGTGGAAGTGCGGCTCAACGCGCTCGCGCGCCGCGGCAAGGGCGTGCAGTCCCGGGTGCTGGAGGTCGGCGACCTGGAGTACAACCTCGATACCCTGGAAGTGCGACGCGCAGGCAAGTTGCTGCAACTCAACCCGACCGCGCTCAAGATCCTCCAGGCGTTGATGGAAGCGTCGCCGGCGGTGGTCACCCGCCAGGACCTGGAGACCCGCGTCTGGGGTGAGGAGCTGCCGGATTCGGACAGCCTCCGCGTGCACATCCACGGCCTGCGAGCGGTCATCGACAAGCCCTTCGATACCCTGCTGATCCAGACCCGCCACGGCATCGGCTACCGCATCGCCGTTCCAGATGACGGCGGCTGAAGACGTCGGGACGGACACGGCAGCACGGACTGCCGACGGCACGGACGGGTTGGTGGCCGAGGGCGCGCCGTCCGCACGCAGGAAGCCCACGCGTTACCGGCGCCGGCTGCGCAGCCGCATCGTCCTGTCGTTCCTGCTGCTGGGCTTCGGCCTGACGGCGCTGTTCGCGTTCGCGACGCAATACGCCCGCAACCGGGTCGAGAACGACCTGGTCGAGGACGTGATGAACCGCAACATCCAGGAAGCGGCGCGCCAGTACGAACTGGACCCGGAGAACCCGGCGTTCGCGGTCGACCAGATGCGCGGCTTCGTCTACACCGCCGACCGCTTCGCCTCGGTGCGGGAGAACCGGCCCGAGTGGTACGAGCTGCCCGACGGCATCCATGGCTTGAGCGGTACCGACGAGAACGGCGATCCGTTCGCCTACAAGCTCGCCGTGCGCAAGACACCGGGCGTCTGGTTCTTCCTGGCCTACGACATGACCCAGGCCATCCGCGGCGAGGAACAGTTCCAGCGCGCGATCATCGGCTCGGTGCTGGTGTTTTCGCTGTTCTCGCTGCTGATCGGCTGGTGGGCGGCGTCGAGGGTCATGAGTCCGGTGTCGGAACTGGCCAATCGCCTGCGTGCATCCGGCGACAGCAGCGAACCCGAGGCGCTTGCCGAGCATTTCGCCGACGACGAAGTCGGCCAGCTCGCCAGCGCGCTGGACGATTACTCCGCGCGGTTGACCGAGGTCGTGCAGCGTGACCGGGAATTCAACGCCGACGTGAGCCACGAGCTGCGGACGCCGCTTGCGGTGATCCGCGGTGCGGCCGAGCTGCTCCTGTCGCACCCCGGCATCGACGACAAGGCCCGCGCCCGCCTTGCGCGGATACAGCGCGCCGAGCAGCAGTGCACCGACCTCATCAGCGCCCTGCTGTTGCTGTCGCGCAACGAGCGCGGGCACGGCGCGACCGACGTGGCGCGCGTGGCCGAGCAGCTGCTGGACGCGCACCGCACGCAGCTTGGCTCCAAGCCGCTCGAGCTGAGGCTGGAGGGCGATCGCCGGATGGTGGTGGATGCCCCGGAGGCCGCGGTCACCGTGGCGCTGGGCAACCTGATCGGCAACGCGGTGAAGTACACCACCGAGGGCGAGGTCGTCGTCCGCCTCCACGACGCCGCGGTCGAGGTCGTCGATTCCGGCCCGGGCCTGAGCGCCGAGGACGCCGCGAAACTGTTCGAACGCGGCTATCGGGGAACCCATGCTGAGCATTCGCAGGGCGGGGGCATCGGGCTGTCGATCGTGCGCCGGCTGTGCGACCTCTACGGCTGGGACGTGCGGGTACGGCCGGGTGCGGTCCGCGGCGTGGTGGCGACGTTGCGGTTCGGCCGCGACGAGTCGGCCGGCGCCGCCTAGCCACCGTTCGCGGGGTTCGGCCCGGGTTCGCCCGTGGGGACGCGGGCGGCACGTGACCAGCGGACAGATCACGGCACGCATCCACGGTCAAGGCGATGGTGGCTCCTCAGCCGTCGATACGTTCGAGCCAGCCATGCCTGTCGGGCGTGGTGCCGTCGAACAGCCCGAAGAACAGCGCCTGCAGTCGTCGCGTCAGCGGCCCGGCCTTGCCTTGGCCGACCTGGTGGCCGTCGACGGACCGGATCGGGGTGATCTCGGCCGCCGTGCCGCACATGAACACTTCGTCGCACAGGTAGAGGTATTCGCGCGGCAGGTCGCGTTCGACCACCGGGATGCCGGCATCGCGGGCGAGGGTCTTGATGGTGTCCCGGGTGATGCCATTGAGCAGTGCGGCGCTCGCCGGGGGCGTGTGCAGCGCGCCATCGATGGCCAGGAACAGGTTTTCGCCGGCCCCCTCGCTCAACAAGCCGGTCGATGCCAGCGCGATGCCTTCGCCGAACCCCAGGCGGCGAGCCTCGCGGGCGATCAGTTGCCCTGACAGGTAGTTACCCGCGGCCTTGGCACCGGCGGGTATGGTGTTGGGCGCGACCCGCTGCCAGCTCGACACGCAGGCATCGATCCCGTCTTCCAGCGCACCGGCGCCCAGGTAGGTCCCCATCGCCCAGGCGGCGACCGCCACGTCGGTCGGCGTTTCAGCCGACAGCCCGAACCCACCCAGGCCGCGGAAGGCCACCGGTCGCAGGTAGCCTCGCACCAGGCCGTTGCGTCGCAGTACCTCCGCGCAGGCCGCTTCGATGTCTTCCGGCGAGTACGGGATGTCGATTTCGTAGATCCGCGCCGATCCGAACAGGCGCCGGATGTGGTCCGTCAGGCGGAAGATCGCCGTTCCCGTGCCCTGTCCGCCGGATGACGTTTCGTAGGCGCGGATGCCCTCGAACACGGAGGAACCGTAATGCAGCGCATGCGCCATCACGTGCGTCGTCGCGTCGGCCCAAGGCTTGATGGTGCCGTTGTGCCAGATCCAGTCGGGGTAGGTGGGCATGGGTGCGGGGTCGTGGGATCGCAGGAAAATCAGTCTAGGCGATCGTCGGGCCGCGGCGCCAAGAAAAAAAACGGGGCCCGGTGGGCCCCGTTCGACCGTCGCGCGAACCTTAGCGGAAGGCGGCGATGGTTGCCTTGGTGTTGTTGAGCACCCGCTGGTTGTGGTGGGTGCTTGTCGTGCCCATGGCGGCGCCACCGTAGGTCTTGGCCGGGTTCGACCAGTAGTTGATCCGGGTGCATCCGGACGGGCAGGCGTAGGCCATGATGGTGCGCCAACCGCCGCTGTCGTACCGGTATCCGTGGCCATAGGCGTACGGCGTGGTGCTCGGGTCGGCGGCCGGGTCGTGGCGCGCCGACTGGAGGTGGCCGATCTCATGGCCGAACGAGTAGTACCCGGTGGCGCAACCATGGTGCACCGCCGCGAACGCCGTGCTGGCGGTGGAGCCGATCCCGGACGCGAGTCCGCAAGACGAACTGTTGTTGATGATCAGGACCCCCACGTCGGCCGAAATCGAATCGCGCGTGGAATGGAAACTGTCCATGTGGCCGTCGCTGGTGCCCCGGAAGCGCGAGAGGTCGGTACTGAAGCTCCCGGACTCCTTGTAGGACGTGGAGTACGCACCGGCCAGTTGCAAGCTGATGTCGACGCCGCTGTTGGCATAACCCTGGTTGGTCTCCGCGACGGCCAGGTTGATCAGCCCGCTCGCATCGCCAACGGCGTTGATGGCCGATTGGGTCATGACCACCATCACCCGGATCGTGGAGATCGCCTGGATGGTCGGCGCACCGGACGCCATCACGGCAGGGGCCATCGGGATCGTGGGCAGCAGCGAATAGCTGTTCGGGTGGTCGGCCGGCATCCGCGACTCGTCGATCCTGACGAGGGCGTGCTTCCCCGACCGCAGGGGCCGGAGGGCGTAGAGCTGGCCCTCCTTGCGGATGGTGCCGGTCAGCTTGTTGCCATTGCGCACGATCATCACCGAGTTCATCGGATCGTCCGCGATTTCGGCGGTTCCCCAGTTGCGCAGTCTCGGATAGACGTTGGCCTGCGGCGACAGGAGCCCGTACCACACCATGGTGCCGTCAGGATTGCGGATGGTGTATTGCTTGCTGGCCACAATTTCCTCGCCCCCCACGGCCAACTGGAGGGACTCGCGGGTTTCGGTGACCTGGGAGGCATCGGCCTGCACCAGGTCGATGCCGGCCGAGGCACGATCCTCCACCAACGCCATGTACGACGGATCCGCTCCTAGGTTCGCGCTCGCCTGGGACTTGGAGAGCAGCGGCCGGTTCGCCGAGTTGGCGACGGTTCCAGAGCCTGCGAAAACGACAACGGCGATTGCACCCGCCAGTATCGACACCTTCATGTGATCTCACCCCCACCACCACCCGCGGCCGCGCCCCGGGCGGGGTGCGGCGGATGGCTGAAAAGGATTCTGGGATTGCCCGGGGCGACTCCCCGGCCGGAGTGTGCGTCAACGCCCGGACGCGGCAAGCTGCAATGCAGCAGGTCGGGTGACGCCCGTCACAAACTGATCCACCAGCAGCCCATGTGGCGTCGGAGGCTGAAGGTCGTGCGGGCGGGCGTGACGCCGTCGGAGAGGGTTTGTTCGATGCGCAGGCCGATGGGCCTGCGGCGGGTGGTCGATTGCGGGTAGTAGTCGGGTGCCGGGTCGGCCGCCCCGTCTCCTCCCTGCGTGCTGGGCGCATGCAAGGCTCGCAGGTCGACCAGCGGTCGTCGCGCGATGGCCTCCAGCCTGCCAACCACCGCATAGCCCGTTCGCGACGAGAGGCCTGGCCAGTGGTAGAGGCTTGCGAGCCGATTGGCGTCGCCGGCATCGATGGCGCTGCCAAGCTCGAAGATCAGGTCCTGCAGTTGCCGGGTGCATCCCCCGCGGTAGGGAAGCTTGGCGCCCCCGCCGGGCGATTCCCGCGGGACCCGTTCCACCGCGCCCAGGTCCGCGCAGCGCCGGTCCGTGTACAAGGGCGTGCCATCGGGCAGGCTGCAACGCTTCACTTGCGCCTGCGCCAGCGGTGTAGCGCCGAAAAAACCCGGCAAGATCAGGACGAGCGGCACGAGAAGCATCATTGGACGGCGGCGACGCATGACCGAAGCCTAACGCCGGCCGCGTGGAGCGGGAAGCCGGAGAAGCTCCGGGGCGGGGCGGGGTTTAGGAGCGGGCGCCGGGGCGCGCGCGCCAGCGACGGTACCCGGGCAAATGCAACCGCACTGCGCCGCCGCTGGCGTATGGGACTGCCTGCAACCTGACGAGCTAGAACTTGACGAAATAGCAGCCGGCGTACTTCTGCACGCTCAGGTCAACGACCCGGATCGACGCCTTGCCCAGTTGCAGTTGCATGGTTCCGGCATTGCCGGCCGGTTGCGGGGTGGCGCCGGAGGCATCGGCGTAGAGGTTCGCGTACGAGCCCACAGCGATGCTGGCGTCGAAATAGTGGGTGTCCCGGACCTGTTCCGTGGCCATCGACTCCAGCCGCGCGAGGATCCGCTTGCTGTCGTCGCTGCTGACGCCGACCCAGTGGTAGCTTTCGGCGATGCGGTTGACATCGCCCAGGGCGAGCGAGCCGCGCAGGTCCGCTTCCAGTTGCCGGGGCGTCCGTGCGCATCCGGAGGCCGCGGAGCGTCGCGACGCCGGGATTGCCGCGGTTTCCACCATCGCCACCGCTTGCTCGCCATCGGCGTCTTCGGTGAACGTCCGCGCCAGGCGGGTCATCATCGGAGCCGGGATCGGTGCACTTTGCGCACCGAAGGCGGCGCAGGCCTTGTCGGTATAGATCTCGCCGCCGTCCGACGTGGTGCAGCGCTGCAGGGCGGTCGAGGCCTGCGCCGGTTGCGGTGCAGGCAGGCCGGCGAGGGCAGCGGTGGCGAGCGCGGCGGAAAGGATGCGGGCGGTGGCATTCATGGGTGCGGACTGCGTGCTGGGGGGACGCGTCCATGCTTGCCGCCAGGGCATCAATACCGTGTCGCTGAATGGGGCTGCGCACTGACCGCCACGTGAATCGCCGGCCCAGGACGCGCAGCATTCAGCTGGCGTCAGGCGTCGCGTGACGGCAGCGTCTAGGAGTCCAGCAGTTCCAGCACCGCGCGCGTCGGCTTGGCGAGATTGAGCGTGTAGAAATGCAGCGCCGGTGCACCGCCCTCGACCAGGCGCCTGCACATCGATGCCACCACCTCGGCGCCGAACGCGCGGATCGATTCCACGTCATCGCCATACGCCTGCATGCGCTTGCCGATCCAGCGCGGGATTTCCGCGCCGCACGTCTCCGAGAAGCGCCGCAGCTGGTTGAAGTTGGAGATCGGCATGATGCCCGGCACGATGGGGATGTCGATGCCCACCCGCCGCGCCGCATCGACGAAATGGAAGTACGCGTCGGCGTTGTAGAAGTATTGGGTGATCGCGCCGTCGACACCGGCGTCGACCTTGGCCTTGAAGTGCCGCAGGTCGCTCAGGGCGTCCTCGGCCTGCGGATGCGTCTCCGGGTAGCACGCGGCCTCGACCTGGAAGTGGTCGCCATGCTCGGCGCGGATGAAGGCGATCAGGTCGGCGGCGAAGCGCAGGTCACCCGGATGGCCCATGCCCGAGGGCAGGTCGCCGCGCAGGGCGACGATGCGTCGGCAGCCGAGCGCGCGGTATTCCGCCAGCAGCGCGCGGATCTCGTCGCGGGTGCCGCCGACGCAGGACAGGTGGGGTGCGGCGTCGAGCGCGTGGGTCTCCAGCAGGTGGCGGACGGTCTCGCTGGTGTAGCTCAGCGTGGAGCCGCCGGCGCCGAAGGTGCAGGAAACGTAATCAGGCGCATGGGCCTTGAGCTGTTGCGTGGTGCGATCGAGCTGCGCGCGCTGCTCGTCGCTCTTGGGCGGGAAGAATTCGAAGGAAACGGGTACCGCGACCATCATGCTCTCCAGGCGGCGCCAGCGTGGAACGGGCGGCCGAGGCCGCCCGTCCGCGTCCGATCAGTAGCGGTAATGCTCGGGCTTGTAGGGGCCCTCCACGGCCACGCCGAGGTAGTCCGCCTGCTCCTTGGTCAGCTTGGTCAGCTTGACGCCGATCTTTTCCAGGTGCAGCCGCGCGACTTCCTCGTCGAGCTTCTTGGGCAGCAGGTAGACCTGCTTGCCGTACTCGTCCTTGCGCTTCCACAGGTCGATCTGCGCCAGGGTCTGGTTGGCGAACGAGTTGGACATCACGAAGCTGGGATGGCCGGTGGCGCAGCCCAGGTTGACCAGGCGGCCTTCGGCCAGCAGGAAGATGGCCTTGCCGTCCGGGAACACGAACTTGTCCACCTGGGGCTTGATGTTGATGCGCTCCACGCCCTTGAGCGCGTACAGCGCGTCGACCTGGATCTCGTTGTCGAAATGGCCGATGTTGCAGACGATCGCCTGGTCCTTCATCGCCTGCATGTGCTCGACGGTGATGATGTCCTTGTTGCCGGTGGTGGTGACGTAGATGTCGCCGCGGCCCAGGGTGGACTCGATGGTGTTGACCTCGAAGCCTTCCATCGACGCCTGCAGCGCGCAGATGGGATCGATCTCGGTGACCACGACCCGCGAGCCGTACGCCCGCAGCGAGTGCGCGCAGCCCTTGCCGACATCTCCGTAGCCGCACACGACCGCGACCTTGCCGGCCAGCATCACGTCCATCGCGCGCTTCAGGCCATCGGCCAGCGACTCGCGGCAGCCGTAGAGGTTGTCGAACTTGCTCTTGGTGACCGAGTCGTTGACGTTGATCGCCGGCACCAGCAGCTTGCCTTGGTCGGCCAGCTGGTAGAGACGGTGCACGCCGGTGGTGGTCTCCTCGGAGACGCCGCGCCAGCCTTCGACCACCGTGTGCCAGAAGCCGGGACGTTCGTCCTTGACGCGCTTGAGGAGGTTCTTGATGACCTGTTCCTCGTGCGAGGCGGCCTTCTCGTCGACCCAGGTGCTGCCGTTCTCGAGCTCGTAGCCCTTGTGGATCAGCAGGGTGACGTCGCCGCCGTCATCGACCACCAGCTCCGGCCCGAGGTAGCCGCCCTTGCCGTCGGGGAAGCTCAGCGCGTCGAGCGTGCAGTCCCAGTATTCCTCGAGGGTCTCGCCCTTCCAGGCGAACACCGGCGTACCGGTCGCGGCGATCGCGGCGGCGGCGTGGTCCTGGGTGGAGAAGATGTTGCAGGAGGCCCAGCGCACGTCGGCGCCGATGTCCTTCAGGGTCTCGATCAGCACCGCGGTCTGCACCGTCATGTGCAGCGAACCCGTCACGCGCACGCCCTTGAGGGGCGCCTCGGACGCGTGCTTGCGGCGGATCGACATGAGCCCCGGCATTTCATGCTCGGCGATGTCGATCTCCTTGCGGCCGAACTCGGCCAGGGAGATGTCGGCGACCTTGTAGTCGCCTTCGGTACTGAATGTCTTGATCTGTGCGTTCATTGCATTGCTCCGTCGTCGTGGGCCTTTCGACCCTGATCACGGGCGCGGTTGGTGCCTTGCCTCTCGCCGAGCCTGGCCGCGCTCGAAAGCGTCGCGGTCGCAGCGCCCCTCGGCGGGGCGGGGCGGGCTGTGCCCGCCTGTTCTTCGGTGGCGGCGTTCCCGCCGGCCACGTGCTTGGCCGGACGATCCGGCCTCGCATGACTGGTTGATCGTCGCGCCCGCCGTTGCGGGGCGACGGGGTCTTCACTTCAGCTTCGCGGCCTTCCGCAACTCCTCGGCCCGATCGGTCTTCTCCCACGAAAACGCCGTGGCCGAGTGCTGCTTGCCCGTGGCGTCGGTATAGGTGAACGGCTTCGGCTTGCGGCCGAAATGGCCGTAGGCCGCGGTGGCGCGGTACATCGGGTGCACCAGGTCGAGCATCTGCAGGATGCCGTACGGGCGCAGGTCGAAGTGCTTGCGGATCAGCTTCTCGATGACGGCGTCGTCGACCTTGCCGGTGCCGAAGGTGGTGACCGAGATCGAAGTCGGCTCGGCGACGCCGATGGCGTAGCTGACCTGCACCTCGCAACGATCCGCCAGGCCGGCTGCGACCACGTTCTTGGCGACGTAGCGCGCGGCGTAGGCCGCCGAGCGGTCGACCTTGGACGGATCCTTGCCGGAGAACGCGCCGCCGCCGTGGCGCGCCCACCCGCCGTAGGTGTCGACGATGATCTTGCGCCCGGTCAGGCCGCAGTCGCCGACCGGGCCGCCGATGATGAACTTGCCGGTGGGGTTGATGTGGTACTTCGTGCCCTTGTGCAGCCACTTTTCAGGCAGCACGGGCTTGATGACGTGCTCGCGCACCGCCTCGACGAGGTCCTTCTGCTTGATGTCCGGGTCGTGCTGGGTCGAGAGCACCACCGCATCGATGGCGACCGCCTTGCCGTTCTCGTAGCGCAAGGTGACCTGGCTCTTGGCGTCCGGGCGCAGCCAGGGCAGGGGAGAATTCTTCTGCTTGCGGACCCTGGCCTGCTGCTCGACCAGGCGATGCGACAGGTGGATCGCGGCGGGCATGAACGTGCCGGTCTCGTTGGTGGCGTAGCCGAACATCAGCCCCTGGTCGCCGGCGCCCTGCTGCTCTGGCTTCTTGCGGTCCACGCCCTGGTTGATGTCCGGCGACTGCTTGCCGATCAGGTTGAGCACGCCGCAGGTCTCGCCGTCGAAACCGACGTCGGAGCTGTCGTAGCCGATGTCCAGGATCACGCCTCGGGTCAGCGCCTCCAGGTCGATCCAGGCGCTGGTGGTGATCTCGCCGGCGACGATCGCGACGCCGGTCTTCACCATGGTCTCGCAGGCCACGCGCGCGCGCTTGTCCTGCGCCAGAATGGCGTCCAGGACCGCATCGGAGATCTGGTCGGCGATCTTGTCCGGGTGGCCTTCGGAGACCGACTCGGAGGTGAAGAGGGTGCTGGACATCGGCGGGGCTCCCGGGGATATATCCCTGTATGCGGATGGAAAGATGGCCCGGTATGATACACGGCCGGCGCGGGGCCTGCATTGTCCGTGGAGAGGGGTTGCGGGCGGGTTAAGCCCCGTATCGGGCGCCGGCCCGCTGCTAGCATCGGCCCGATGGACTCCCTGACCCAGATGCTGCTCGGTGGTGCGATCGCGGCGGTGGTCGCGCCGGCCCACCACAGGCGGGCCGCGCTGCTGGCGGGGGCCGCGCTGGGCACCCTGCCGGACCTCGACGCGCTGCCGATCGCGCTGCTGACCGACGATCCGGTCCTGCGGATGACGCTGCACCGTGGCGCGAGCCATTCGCTGTTGGTGCTGCCGCTGGTGGCGGTCCTGCTGTGGTGGCTGTTCAGGCAGCGCAACGGCCGCGTGGCCGAGGCGCCGGTCCGGTGGTTCTGGGCAATCGGGTTGGCGCTCTGCACGCATCCCGTGCTGGACGCCTTCACGGTCTACGGCACCCAGCTGCTCTGGCCGTTGCCCTCGCCGCCGGTGATGTGGTCGAGCGTGTTCATCATCGACCCCTTGTATACGGTGTGGCTGCTGCTGGCGTGCGTGGCGGCATGGTGGTGGCAACAGCGCCTCGCCGCGCAGCGCGTGCTGGTGGCGGGCCTGGCCTTGAGCACGGCCTACCTGGGCTGGTCGCTGCTGGCCAAGGCGCAGGTGGATCGCGAGGCGGAGCAAGCGCTGGCGGCGATGGGCATTGAGGACGCGCCAAGGTTCTCGGTCCCCATGCCGTTCAACACCTTGCTGTGGCGGGTCGTCGCAATGACGCCTGGCGGCTACGTCGAGGGTTTCCGCTCCTTGGTCGCCGACCAGGGGCCCATGACCTTCCGGGCCTACCCGTCGGACGTGCAGGCACTGGAGGACGCGGCCCAGGTGCCCGCCGTGCGTCGCCTGTCCTGGTTCACCCACGGCTTCCTGCGCGCGCGGGCGTCGGGCGGCATGCTGGTCCTCGGTGACCTGCGCATGGGCAGCGAGCCCGACTACGTCTTCGCGTTCGCGGTCGCCCGCCGTGGTCGCGGTGGCTGGAACGCCATGGCGCCACGCGCCCTGGACATGGAGCGGGCGCCCGGTGCGTTGCTGGGCGAGACATGGAATCGCATCTGGGAACAGCCCATGCGCACCCAACCCGCGCGGCCGGCGCCGCCGTAGGCATGGCGGGCCGGCACGATGCGGACGAAGCCCCGTCCGCGTTCGGGGTGCTTACAACCTTGGTTCCTCGGTTTGCGGCTGTTCCTGCAGGGCCAAGGCGTCGGCTGGCAGGCGGGTGCGCGCCGGGATGCCGTTGGCGACCAGTCTCTGGTATTCGTCGTGGCCGACCGCGGCGATGAATTTCTCCAGCGAGCGTTGGTAGGTGTAGCGATACTCGGCATACGCCGTTCGGTTACCGATCACCATCTGCACCTTGCGTTCGCTGAGCCCACTGCGCTCGGCCAGTTCCGCCACAGGATCATTGCCACCTGCCCAGGCGGGCGCGATCGCGAACAGGGCGAGGATCGAAAGGGTGGATTTCGCGTTCATCTTGGCCTCCTGACCCGACGGGGTCGTGCCGAGGCAGCGGCGGCGGGCGGCCGCCAGGGGGACTACCCCGGTGTCCGGCATTACCTCACGATCGCGCTGCCTGCGCATGCGCCATTGGCAACGATGACTTTCGTCCAACCGCGCGAGCCCGGCGCCGTAGCCACGCGCGCCATCGGCGACGGATTCAAGCCGCCAATCGCAGTGCGGGCCGGGTACCGGCGATCAACGCATCGAAGTAGTCACGGGTCAGGTCGAGCTGGCTGCGTGCGTCACAGGCGCGGTTCACCACGGCGCGGAAGGCCGTGTTCTCGGGCCGGTCCTTCGCGTACCACCCCAGGTGCTTGCGCGCGATGCGCACGCCACTGGTTTCCCCGTAGAACGCGTGCAGGTCGTGCAGGTGTCCGAGCAGGACGTCGCGTACTTCGGCCAGTGATGGTTCGGGCAAGGAGTCGCCCGTGGCCAGGTAGTGGGCGATCTCGCGGAAGATCCAGGGCCGCCCTTGCGCCGCGCGGCCGACCATCACCGCATCGGCGCCGGTGTGTTCCAGGACGAAGGCGGCCTTGTGCGGCGAGTCGATGTCGCCGTTCGCGATCACCGGGATCGACAACGCGGACTTGATCGCGGCGATGGTGTCGTACTCCGCGGTGCCGGTGTACTGCTGGTCGCGGGTGCGGCCATGCACGGCCAGCGCCGCGATGCCGGCGTCCTCGGCGATGCGGGCGATGGTCGGGGCGTTGCGGTGCGTCGCGTCCCAGCCGGTGCGGATCTTCAGGGTCACCGGCACGTCGACCGCGCGCACGACTGCGTCCAGGATGCGCGCCACGAGCGCCTCGTCCTGCATCAACGCCGATCCGGCCCAGACCTTGCAGACCTTCTTCGCCGGGCAGCCCATGTTGATGTCGATGATCTGCGCGCCGTGGTCGACGTTGTGGCGGGCCGCTTCCGCCATGACCGCGGGATCGGTGCCTGCGATCTGCACGCCGATCGGGTCGGGCTCGCCGGCATGGTCCATCCGCCGCAGCGACTTCTCTGTGTTCCAGAAGCGCGGGTCGCTGGTGGTCATCTCCGACATCGCCATGCCCGCGCCCAGCCGCTTGCACAGCTGCCGGAACGGTTTGTCGGTGACGCCCGCCATCGGGGCGAGGATCACCGGCGGTTCGATGCGGTAGGGGCCGATCTGCATGCGGGGGATTCTAGCCGCCAGTGCCACGCGCGGTCCGCGGGTGCCCCCGGCCGTTCAGCCGCGCCGGGATCAGCCTTGGATCGAGTCGTTGAACCCCACGCCAGTGGGAGGGCCCCAGAGGGCGGTGGCGCGCTCGCGACGTGGAACACAGTCGGCGAAAGGGTCCGGGGCGGTCAGCCGCCGTAGCGGCTTTCCAGCTCGGGCCTGCGCGGCATGGACGCCGCGGCGCCGGTGCGTTCGGTCGAAAGCGCGGCGTAACGCGTGGCGAAGACGATGTGCCCTTCGAATGCCTTGCCCGGCGCCCGGGCCAGCGACGCGGCGAGGGCACCGTTGAAAGCGTCGCCGGCGCCGGTGGTGTCGATGGCCTGTACGCGCTCGCCGGGGGTGCGGTAGTGCGGGCGATCATCGCCCCGGCGCAGGGCAGCCGGGTGGGACACGAAACACCCCGCGCTGCCGAGGGTCACCACGACCGTGCCGTGCGGCAGCAGGGCGCGGCACAGGTCATGCAACCGGGCCTGCTCGAGCATGGCGACCTCGTCCGGGTCGATGCGCTCGCCCAGGTGGTGGGCGAGCAGGCTGGCGAACTCGGTTTCGTTGGGGGTCAACACGTCGGCCAGGGACACCAGGCCTCCTGCCACGTCGATGTTCGCCGGCGCAGGATTAAGCACCGTGGCGACACCGGCATCGCGGGCCGCCTGCAGCGCCGCTTCCACCGTGGCGGGCGGGACCTCCAGTTGCGCCACGAGGATGCGCGCAGCCGAGATGTCCGCCCGGTGCGCACGCAGGTGTGCGACGGACAGTTCCGCGTTCGCGCCGGGCCCGAGCACGATGCAGTTCCGTCCCCGGGCGTCGATGAAGATGCCGGCCGTGCCCGTCGGCGCGTCGCTGCCCTGCGCATGCAATGCGATGCCGTCGGCTGCCGCCAGGTCCCGCGCCAGCCTCCCGCCGCTGTCATCACCCAGCGCGCAGACGAAAGTGGTGGCGGCGCCGGCGCGCGCGGCGGCGACCGCCTGGTTGAATCCCTTGCCGCCGGCGCCACTGGCGTAAAGGCCGGCGAGGGTCTCGCCGGGACGGGGCAGGGCGTCGCTGGTCCAGGCGTGGTCGACGTTGAACGAACCGACGACGACGACGCCCGTGCTCACATCGGGACCTGCTGCGGGATGCCGCTCGCGGAAAAGTAGGTGAGCACGCCGGCGATCGTCGCGGTCATCAGCGTGGCGATCGACCCGCCGAGCACCGCGCGCAGGCCGAAGCGCGCGAGGTCGCTGCGGCGTTCGGGCGCGATGCCGCCGATGCCGCCGATCTGGATCGCGATCGAGCTGAAGTTGGCGAACCCGCACAGCGCGTAAGTGGCGATCAGGCGGCCCTGGTCGGTCAGCGTCACGCCGGGCACGCCGCCGCGCAGGATGTCGCCCAGCTGCACGTAGGCCACGAACTCATTGAGCACCACCTTCGTGCCGATCAGGCCGCCGACGGTGATCGCGTCCTGCCAGGGCACGCCGATCAGCCAGGCGATCGGCGCGAGCAGGTAGCCGAGCAGCGACGACAGGTCGGTCGGACGCCCCAGCATCGCCTCCAGTCCGGTGACCTGGCCCAACCAGGCCAGCGGCGCATTGATCAGCGCGATCAGGGCGATGAAGGCCAGCAGCATCGCGCCCACGTTCAGCGCCAGCTTGAGGCCGTCGGCGGCGCCCGCGGCGGCGGCATCGATGACGTTGGTGGTGGTCTTCTCGACCTCCACCTTGACCTCGCCCCGGGTCAGCGGCTCCCCGGTCTCCGGGACCAGGATCTTGGCGATCACCAGCGTCGCCGGCGCGGCCATGATGCTGGCGGTGATGAGGTGCTTGGCGTAGTAGGCCTGCTGCACGGGGTCGCCGCCGCCCAGCAGCAGCACGTAGGCGCCGAGCACGCCGCCGGCGATGGTCGCCATGCCGCCGACCATCAGCGTCAGCAATTCGGACGGGGTCATGCCGGCGATGTAGGGCTTCACCACCAGCGGCGCCTCGGTCTGGCCGATGAAGGCATTGGCGCAGACCGACAGCGTCTCTGCCCCGGACACGCGCATCAGCTTGGTGATGACCCAGGCCATGCCCGAGACGATCTTCTGCATCACGCCCAGGTGGTAGAGCACGCTCATGAAGCTGGCGAAGAAGATGATCGTCGGCAGCACCTGGAAGGCGAACACGAAACCGAACTTCGCCGGGTCCGTGAAGTCGCCGAAGATGAAGCGAGCGCCCTGGGTCGTGAAGCCCAGCAGCTTGACGAAACCGGAGGACAGCACGTCGAACACGCTGGCACCCCAGGGGGTCAGCAGGACCAGCCCCGCGATGAGCAGTTGCAGCCCGAGTCCGGTCGCCACCAGTCGCCAGTCGACGCGGCCGCGGTTGGTGGAGAACAGCCAGGTGATGCCGATCAGCACCGCCAGGCCCAGCAGGCCGAAACCGATCCGCGTGAATGCTTCCATCAGAGTTTCCTGGCCCGGGGCTGGAGTTGGCGCAGGGTAGGCGAGCCGGTGTCCCGCGGCAACCGAAGCGCCACGCGCTAGGCGTCGCGGGCGACCACCCGGTTCCGGCCTTCGCGCTTGGCCTGCTTCAGGCGCTGGTCGGCGACCTTGAGCAGGGACGACGCGCCGCTGCCATCCTGCGGCCATGCGGCGAGCCCCGCGCTGAAGGTGATGCGCAAGGCATCGTCGCCGCGCTCGGGCAGGAAACGTTGGCCCGCCACGGCCCTGCGCAGGCGATCCAGGCGTTCCCACGCGCTGCCGATCGGGCCGTGCAGGAGCATCACGAACTCCTGGCCGCCGATCCGCGCCAGCAATTCGTTCTCAGCGGCCATCCCGGCCAGGGTCGTGGCGAAATGGCGAAGCACCCGGTCCCCGCCCAGGTGCCCGATCTCGTCGTTGATCCGGGCGAAGTCGTCGATGTCGACCAATGCCAGGGTGAGCGAGGTGCGCACGTTACGCGAGGCCCCGAACACCTGAGGCAGGCGCTGCAGCAGCCAGGCCCGGTTGGGCAGGCCGGTCAGGCCATCGCGACCGGAGAGGGCCACCAGCCGCTGCATCCGGTAGACGATGGTCGCGGTGAGCACGGTCATCATCAGCAGCAGCACCAGGCGCTCGACCTGGGTGGAAACCGATGCGGTGCCGTAGTCCACGGACACCAGCGTTTCGGGCGCTTCGGCGGCGGCGAACACGTACCCCACCAGCGCGGCGTACTGCACGATCGCCAGGCCTCCCGCGTACAGGGTCAACCGGCCGTCGTTGCGCAGCGCGGTAATGGCGATCGCGATGGCGTAGAAGCACCAGACGACCATGCTGTTGATGCCCGCCACCGGGTCGAGGAGGGAGAGCAGCAACAGCACGGCCGAGGTCAGCGTGACATCGTAGGTGGCGGTGGCATACGGCAGCCACGGTCGCTGGCGCCCGCCGCGGGCCAGTGCCAGCCAGACTTGCGCCATCGCATTGACCAGCACCGCCGCGGCCATCCCGGTCAGGACTTCCCGCGAGTCCGACCCGCCGGCGGCGGCGATGAGCGGCAGCGCCAGCACCAGCGCGGAGAGGACGGCGCGTATCCGGGCCACCAGCAGTTCGCCGCCCGCGCCGAGCTCGAGCATCACCTCGTCCGGTCGCGCCAGCAGTCGCTTCAGCAGATCGCCCAGCGGGTGCCCGGCCTCGCGCATGCATTCCGCCCCGTTCCCAGTCCGTGGGCAAGCATAGCGTGGCCGCGCAGGCCGGCCCGCCGGGCAACGAGGGGTCTCGTACACTGGCGGGAGCCGTCGAGGGAGTGAACCGATGCAATACCGCCGATTGGGATCCACCGGCCTGCCGCTGTCGGCGCTGTCGTTCGGCGCATGGACCACCTTCGGCAAGCACGTCGGCCGCGGTGACGCGCGGGAGCTCGTCGCCGCCGCCTGGGACCACGGCATCAACTTCTTCGACAACGCGGAGACTTACGCCAGCGGCGAAGCCGAACGGGTGATGGGCGACGTGCTGGCCGACCTGCGCCTGCCGCGGGACGGGTTCGCCGTCTCGAGCAAGGTCTTCTTCGGCGCGGCCGCGGAGCCGCTGCCGATGCAGCGCGGCCTGTCGCGCAAGCACGTGCACGACGCCTGCCATGATGCCCTGCGGCGGTTGCGCGTCGACTACCTCGATCTGTTCTTCTGCCATCGCCCCGACCCGGATACGCCGGTCGCCGAGACCGTGTCCGCCATGGACGCGCTGGTCCGCCAGGGCAAGGTCCTCTACTGGGGCACGTCGGAATGGCCGGCCGCGCGGATCCGCGAGGCGCACGCCGCGGCGCGCGACAACGGGTGGCAGGCCCCGTCGATGGAGCAGCCGCAGTACAACCTCCTGCACCGCGAGCGCGTGGAGCTCGAATACGCGCCGCTGTACGCGGAATACGGCATGGGCACCACGACCTGGTCGCCGTTGGCGTCGGGGTTGCTGACGGGCAAGTACGACGATGGCGTTCCGGACGACTCGCGACTGGCCCGGGAGGGCTGGTTGCGGGACGGCGCGTTCGACTCCGGCACCCGGCGGCCGCAGCGCGCGCGGGCCTTCAGCGCCCTGGCCCGCGAGCTGGACGTGGCGCCCGCGCCGTTGGCGATTGCCTGGTGCCTGCGCAACCCGCACGTCTCCACGGTGCTGCTGGGTGCGAGCCGGGTCGGGCAACTGCTGCAGAACCTGGAAGCGCTGGCGCTGGCGGACCGCTTCGACCAGTCCGTCTGGCGCCGGGTGGAGTGCGCCACGGCCCTGCAATGACGCTCGCCTGAGGCGCCGGGACCAGTCCGGCCCCGCGCATCCGCCGGATGGCGTCCCCCGGGACTCGGCGCGAGCCGCCGTCGGCGCGACCTGCGGTTGAGTCTAGGCAGCCAGCGACGGCCCGGGCATGGCCTCGTCCAGCATCGTGGTGGGGGCGGGTGGGGGCGGGGGTGGTGCGTTCTTCGGCGGCTTCGGCGCCCTGGGGGGACTGGGCGGCGCCGGTGGCAGCGGCGGCAGCGCATGCAGTGTCCTGGGCACGGTCAGTTGCGAGGTCGCGGGCTTGCGATCGCGCAGGTAGGTTACGGCGACCCTGGCGTTGTCCGGCTTGCCGCGCAGGGCATCCATCACCTCGCGTGGCGACGACACGGCCTTGCCCTCGATGCGCTGGATGACGTCGCCGGCCTGCAGGCCGTCCAGTTCGCCGGTCGAGAGCACCAGCACGCCACGGTCGGTGCCGAAGTAACGGCCCAGTCGCGCATCCACCGTCGCCAGGTTGAGTCCGTTCCAGCGCAACGCCGACAGCAGGCGCGGCGCATCGCAATCCTTGCCCTTGCACTTGCCGTCCGGACCGATGCGGACGATTTCGCGGCGGATCTGCGGCGCCACCCCCGGCGAGCGCTCGGCCAGCACGGTTTCGATGTCGATGTCGCCGTCGTGGTCGCGGGCGATGAACATCGGTCCGTCCAGCGCGCCGTCCGAATTGCCGTCGTCGCGCCAGACGAAGACCTGGTCGTCCATCTTCGGGGTGACGTTCACCGCCGCCTCCCGGCCATCGCGCAGGTAGCCCAGCCGAAGCGGCTTGCCCGCCTCCATGCCTCGCAACAGCTTGCGGGCGTTGTCCACGCGCAGCTTGCCGTCGCTGCCCAGGATGCGGGTGCCGGCGATCGACACCAGCCGGTCGCCACTGCGCAGCCCCGCCTTCGCCGCGGCGCTGTCCGGCGTCACGCCAGAGATGCGCACGCCGCCCTGCTCGTCGGGGGTCATCAGGATGCCGATCATTGGTTTGCGCTCGACGCGGCGCTCGACGCGCACGTCCACGTCCCCGCCGCGCTTGCGCGCCAATTCCGAAACGCGCGCCGCCGCCCGCCTGAGGTCTTCGCGCGCCGCGGCGAGTTCCTTGTCGTCCCCCGTTGCCGGAGCCGGAGCCTGCGCGTGCGCGGCCGACACCGGCAGCAGTACCGAAAGCGTGGCCGCGAGCAGGGTCGTGCTTTTCGTCGTTCGCATCATCATGTCCTCGTAAGTTCTTCGTCGGTGATTTCGTGGGTGTGCGTCGGCCAGCCCGCGCTGCCGATGCCTGGACCGGGGGCGTCAGTCGACCTGGACCAGGCGGGCGTCGTACCGGTCGCCGTGCGCCGCCAGCCAGCGCCGCGTGCTGGCGAAACCGGCCGCCGCGCGCAAGGTGTCGACGCGCGCCTCCCAGAGGCGTCGCTGCTGAGCCGGCGCCAGGCCGGGTTGCATGAGCGCGGCATCGATGTCGGCGATCCGGGCGTCGAAGTCGCCGGCCAGGGCAGCCGCGGTCGCGCTGGCGACGCGGTCGTCGCGCGTCAGGCGCAGCAGCGATTCGAGTTGCTGGGACTCCGCGTAGAGCGGCTGCAACGGATCCTGAGTCGCACTGGCGACGCCCGTGGCGTCCTGGCCCGCGGGAACCGCGGTTCCGGGTACGGTCCGCATCTGCCAGGGCAACAGCACGGCGAGCCCGAGCGCAGCGGCCGCGGCGAGCCACCATGGCAGGCGGTGCCGCGGGCGGGCGTCGAGCCGTGCCGAAAGGCGACGCCAGCCGTCGGCGGGGGGGGATTCGAGCGGCAGCGCGGCGAAGGCGTCGGGCCAATCGCGCGGCGGGGGAGGCAGGCTGGCGTCAGGCATGCGCGACCTCCGCGAGCGGTTCGCCGCTAGGTTCGAGCAGGTCGCGCAGGCGCCGGCTTCCCCGCGCGACCTGCGACTTGGAGAAACTCACGCTGCGTTGCATCAGGTTCGCGATCTCCTCGTGGGTGTAACCCTCCGCGTGGTACAGCCACAGCACGCTTCGCGTCGTGGCCGGCAGGGCGGCGAGGGCGCGCTGCAGCTGCGCGGCGTCGGCGGTGGCCGGTGGCGCCCCGGCATCGTCCCTGGGCGTGTGGTCGTCGATGTCCAGCTCGTCGCGCCGCCGACGCTGCTTGCGCAGGCGCATCAATGCCTCGTTGACCGCGACCTGGCGCAGCCATCCCCAGAACGGGGTTCCGCCCCGGGCACCCTGGCCGCGGAACTCCCCGATCTTGTCGATGACCTTGAGCATGGTGTCCTGCAGCACTTCGGAAGCCTCCTCGCGGTCGCCGCAGATGCGGACGGCCAGGGTGAACACCGGGCGCTCGAACCAGCGGTAAAGCTGCTCGAACGCCGCCCGTTCCCCGGCGCGCGCACGCGCGAGCAGGGCGTCCGGAACCTCGATCGCAAAGCTCGAGGTGCGCAGCGGCGCGGCGCTGTCGCCAGGGGCGTTGGGCGGCGGCATTCCCCATTGTGGATGCAGCGGGGAGCGAAAGGGTCGCATCGGCCCGTCGCGTCCTATACTCCAAGCCATCCAGACGAGGGGCCGTGCCATGTCAGCCAATTTCCTGCTCGCCATCGTGGTGCTGTTCGGCGGCATCATCTTCCTGGCCAAGATGCTGCGGATGGTGCCGCAGGGTTACGAATGGACCGTGGAGAAGTTCGGCCGCTACACCCACACGCTCGAGCCGGGGTTGCACATCCTCATCCCGATCTACCAGCGCGTCGGCCGGAAGATCAACATGATGGAGCAGGTGCTCGAGGTGCCCAGCCAGGACGTGATCACCAAGGACAACGCGGTGGTGAAGGTCGACGGCGTGGTGTTCTTCCAGGTGCTCGACGCGGCCAAGGCGGCGTACGAGGTGGCGCAGCTGGAGATCGCCACGCTCAACCTGGTGATGACCAACATCCGCACCGCCATCGGCTCGATGGACCTGGACGAATCGCTGTCCAAGCGCGACGAGATCAACACCAAGGTGCTGGTCGCCGTCGACCAGGCCACGCACCCCTGGGGCATCAAGGTCAACCGGATCGAGCTCAAGGACATCCAGCCGCCGCGGGACCTGATCGAGTCGATGGCGCGTCAGATGAAGGCCGAACGCGAGAAGCGCGCCAACATCCTGGAGGCCGAGGGCTTTCGCCAGTCCGCCATCCTCAAGGCCGAGGGCGAGAAGCAGTCGACCATCCTCGATGCCGAGGGCGACCGCCAGGCCGCCTTCCTCGCCGCCGAGGCGCGCGAGCGTCAGGCCGAGGCGGAGGCCAAGGCCACCCAGCTGGTGTCCGACGCGATCTCCAGCGGCAACGTGCAGGCGATCAATTACTTCGTCGCGCAGAAGTACATTGAGGCGTTCAAGGCGCTGGCCCAGGCGCCGAACCAGAAATTCGTGATGATGCCGATGGAGTCCGCCGGCGTGATCGGCTCGCTGGCCGGCATCGGCGAACTGGCGAAGGAAGCGCTCGAGCGCAAGGCGCCGCAGCGCCAGGGCGGCTGAGACATGCGCTGGGAGGTCTACGCCTGGGCCGGCCTGTCGCTGCTGCTGATCGCGGCGGAGACCCTGATCCCGGGCGCGTTCCTGATGTGGCTGGGGTTCGCGGCCGGGGTGATGTTCCTGCTGGTGCTGGCGGTCCCGGGCATGTCGCTGCTGACGCAGGCGGTGTTGTTCACCGCGCTGAGTTTCGTGTTCGTGTTCATCTACCGCAAGTGGTTCCGCGACCGCGACCGGGTCAGCGACCAACCGGCGTTGAACCGCCGCACCGCGCAGCTGGTCGGCCGGCAGGTGGTGCTCGAGCGCGGCATCGTGCAGGGCCGCGGCCGGGTGCAGATCGCCGATGCCTATTGGGACGTGACGGGCCCGGACCTGGAGACCGGCACGACCGTGGTCATCACCGGCGCCGAGGGCATGACCTTGCAGGTGCGGCCGGTCGAGTAGCCGATGCCGTTGCGTGCCGGCCTGCTGCTGTCTTGCTGCCTGGGCGCGGTGGCGGGGCATGCGCATGAACCCCTCGTCGGTCGCGTCCTGCCGCCGTATCCCGATGGCCTGCGCGAACTGGAGGGCACGTGCCTGTCGGACTCGACCGACCTCGAGCGCGCCTGCGACTTCGGCATCGCCGTGCTGGGTACGGCGACGGAGGATGGCGGGGAGCGCACCTTGTTGCATGTCGTCGCGCAGCGCAGCCTCCCGCATGACGGCCGCGAGCCGCGCTGGGAGGTGACCGACGCGGTGGACTATCCGCCCGTGGCCCCGGGTTATTTCCTCCAGGTCTCCACCTGCCGCTTCGACGGTGCCGACGACGCACGCATTGCCGCCCTGGTGCGGCACGACCCCGCCTCGGAGTATTCGACGGACGTCGCCTGGGCGCGCCAGCTCGATTTCGCCAGTGGCCGGCTACTTGAGCTGGACCCGCTTCGGGTGGATTGCCTCAACGAATATCCGGGCGAATAGCGAAGCCCCGTTCTGGGCCGCTGCGGGCAGTGGACCCGGTGGTCTGGGATAATCCGTGGCTACCGAACCGAAGCGAGCTGCCGATGACCCGCAAGACCGTGCTCAACGACGCCCACCGCCGTGACGGGGCCAAGATGGTCGATTTCGGTGGCTGGGACATGCCGCTCAACTACGGTTCGCAGATCGAGGAGCACCATGCCGTCCGTCGGGATGCCGGCATGTTCGACGTCTCGCACATGACCGTGGTCGACCTGCGCGGTGCCGAAGCGCGGCCCTTCCTCCGCAAGCTGGTCGCCAACTCCGTCGACAAGCTGAAAGCCCCGGGCAAGGCGCTGTATACGTGCATGCTCAACGGCGAGGGCGGGGTGATCGACGACCTGATCGTCTACTTCCTGGCCGAGGACTGGTTCCGCATCGTCGTCAATGCCGCCACCCGGGACAAGGACATGGCCTGGATCCAGGGGCAGGCGGCATCCTTCGACGTCGAGGTCTCGGAGCGCCCCGAACTGGCGATGATCGCGGTGCAGGGACCCAACGCGCGCGACAAGGTCATGTCCCTGCTGGCGGAGGAAGACCGCGAGCGCATCGGCAAGCTGGGCAAGTTCTCCGCCGCCGAGGCGCAGTCCGGCGACGGCGCGCCGCTGTTCGTCGCCCGCACCGGTTACACCGGCGAGGACGGTTTCGAGGTCATGGTGCCGGAGGCCCAAGCGATCGCCTTGTGGGATGCGCTGCGCGATGCGGGCGTGCGGCCTGCTGGACTGGGTGCCCGGGACACGCTGCGCCTGGAGGCCGGCATGGCCCTGTATGGCCAGGACATGGACGAGTCGGTCACGCCCTACGAGGCGGCCCTGGCGTGGACCGTGGCGCTCGACGAGGGCAGGGACTTCAACGGCCGCGACGCCCTGGAAGCCCAGAAGGCCGCGGGAGCGCCGCGGCAGATGGTCGGCCTGGTGATGGACGAGCGTGGCGTGCTGCGCCACGGGCAGAAGGTGCTGACGCCGCAAGGAGAAGGCGAGATCCTCTCGGGAACCTTCTCGCCGACATTGGGACAGGCGATCGGCCTGGCACGCGTGCCCGCCGGGGACCTGGGGCCGGGAGACGATGGAGGCGTGCGCGTCGACATCCGCGGGCGGGAGGTCCCCGTTCGGGTCGTCAAGTTCCCGTTCGTGCGCGATGGCGCCAGCCTGGTCCCGCCGCGCTGACCCGAACCCTGCGCCGGGTCGCCAGTGGCGGCCACGGTTTGATTTCCCCTCCCCCTGCATGGCTAAACTAGCCACCTTCCGCCACCCGACTTCCCGGAGCAGACAATGAGCGAGATCCCCGGCGACCTGAAATTCCTCAAGTCCCACGAATGGGCGCGCCTGGAGGGCCAGGGCAAGGTCACGGTGGGGATTTCCGACCACGCGCAAGGATTGCTGGGCGACTTGGTCTACGTGGACCTGCCCAGCGTCGGCGACAGCGTGCAGGCCGGCAACACCTGCGCGGTGGTCGAATCGGTCAAGGCCGCGTCCGACGTGTATTCGCCGGTGACCGGGACCATCAGCGCGGTCAACACCGAGCTGTCGGACAAGCCCGAGACGATCAACGAAGACGCGTTCGGCGAGGGCTGGATCTTCGTCGTGGACATGGACGATCCCGAAGAGCTCAAGGAACTGCTCGATCCCGACGACTACGCCGAGCTGCTGGAAGACGACGACCACTGACGCCTCCACGCTCGCGACATCCCTGTTCCCGGCCGCCATGCGCGGCCGTTTTTCTTGGAGCATGCGAGCAGACGTCGCCGAGGCAGGCGGCAGTCGCGAGACAGCGCATGTTCGTCGGTTGCCTCTCCCGCGGTGTTGGGCAAGCGGTGGGAAAGTTTGCGCATTTCCGCGCATTTGGGGATGAGCGTCGCGCAAACCGGACCAAGGGTGGAAAAACTTTCGGCCACCCTTTTCCGCGGCGCGGGCGTTGGTCGACGGGAACCGCGTGCCGCGGGAACATCGCGGCAAGGCGTTGCCGCATTTCCGCGCGAAGCGACGAAACACCTTAAAACAAGTCGGTTTCGTCACTACCTCGGCTTGCGATGCTGGTCGGTTGGCGTCGCGCGAGCGACGACGCGAACGCCCGGCGAACTTCCGGTGTCGTCTCGACCCCCGGTCGAGCGGGGCACGGGGCGCGCAGAGGTATTGACAGCGCGAAAAAGCGTGATTAGGTTTCGCCCCAACACCGGTGGTTAACACAACGAGTGAGTCGGACACAAACGAAAACGCACCACACAACACAGCCCTCCGCCCGGACTGCTTACAAGGTGGACTCAGGCACCGTCTCCTCTGCAAAAACACGAACACACCCGATACCCGCCACGCGCACCCATCGTCGCAGCGGGTTTTTTCATGTCCAAGTCGCCCCGCCGGCCGCCGTGAGCGGACGGACGGCACGCATCGATGCGCTCTCGGCCAATGCCTGGGGCGCCGCAGGAATCCGTTTCGACGCGCCATGCGCGTTGGCGGTTGGTCGCGGGTCCGATACCCGCGATGTAGTCGTACTGGGCAGTTGCACTAGCTAGTCCCACTGACGAGGAGAGCCATCCCATGGCCACGAAGAAAGCTGCAAAACGGAAACCCGCCAAGAAGGCGGCGAAGAAATCGGCGAAGAAGGCCGTCCGCAAGACAACCAAGAAAGCCGCCAAGAAGAAGGTTGCGAAGAAGAAGGTCGCCAAGAAGGGGACCGTGCGCAAGGCAGCCAAGAAGAAGGTTGCGAAGAAGCGCGTAGCCAAGAAGAAGACCGCCAAGAAGGCGACCAAGAAGCGCGCCGCGAAGAAATCGACGAAGAAGGCCGCCAAGAAGCGTCCAGCCAGGAAGGCAGCCAAGAAGAAGTCGGCGAAGAAGGCCACTAAGAAGGCCGCCAAGAAGCGTCCGGCGAAGAAGGCTGCCAAGAAGGCCGCCAAGAAGCGTCCAGCCAAGAAGGCGGCCAAGAAGAAGCCGGCCAAGAAGGCAGCCAAGAAGCGTCCGGCCAAGAAGGCCGCCAAAAAGAAGCCCGCGAAGAAAGCGGCCAAGAAGAAAGCCAAGCGCCCGGCGAGGCGTGCCAGAAAGGCTCCGGCGGTCGCGATCCCCGCGGCGCCTGCGCCACTGATGTAGTTACCCGATCAACCGTAGTCGAAGACTCCTCCTCCGCAGGCCCAGGCGGAGGGGGAGTTTTTTATTGGAAGGAAGGAAAGGCCGGCCCAGTCGATACGGCCATCGATTACCGTCGTGGGTTCGTATCAGAGGGAGGCCGTGCCGCCCTGCGCGCGGGCCGGGATCCCGCGGGGATTACCTCGGCGTCGCCTCGGCGATCGCATTGGCGGCGGCGGAGCGCGACGCCGACACGCGCCTGCCGGTGGGCTGGTGGCCGCGTGGCTCGACCGCCGAGTACAGTGCGTCCTCGGACAGGTCGACATCCAGCCAGCGCCGGGCCGGCAGGCCGATCGCCCGATCCAGGATCGTCGGGAACAGGCCGGACGGCAATGAACTCTCGCTGTTCCACAACACCACCACGCCCAGGTCGCGCTCCGGAACCATGGCCATCAGGCCGCGATAGCCTTGCACGGCCCCGCCATGGAAGACCACGCGGTGTCCGGCGTAGTCGTAGACGCGCCAACCCAGTCCATAACCGGCCGAATTGAGGCGCTCCCGCCGCCACGAACTGCCTCGGATCTCGCTTGGAGTATCGATCAGGGGCGCGTGCAGGGTCGCGAGCAGCGGCGCCGGGATCACGTCGGGGCGATGGCCGCCCTGGGCGATCATCCACTGCGCCATGTCGCTGATGCTGGCGTTGATGCCGGCTGCGGGGGCGACGCGGTAATAGGTGGGTTTCGGCATCAGCGACCGCCAGCCGCCGCCTGCGCGCACGTGTGGCCGTGCCCAACGGGCACTGGCGGTGATGCCGTCGAGCCCGTAACTCGCGTCATTCATCCCGAGCGGCTTGAAGATGCGACTGGTCACCGCCTCGCTGAAGAATTGCCCGGTCGCCGCGAAGACCACGTCGCCCACCAGGCTGAACGCCACGTTCTGGTAGCTGTAGCAGTCGCCGGGCGCGCAGGTCATCGGCGCGTACGCGAGCTTCTGGACGAGGTCCCGGTAGTCGGCGTTGCGCTCGATGTCGCGGTCGTAGGTATTGCGCGTCAGGCCGACCCTGTGGCTCAACACGTCGGCCACCGTGAGGTCCCGGGCGGCATTGGGATCGGAAAAGCGCAAGGAGGGCATGAAGTCGTAGACGTTGCTGTCCCAGCGCAGGGCACCCTCCGCGACGAGCATCCCGGTCACGGTGCCGGCAAAGGCCTTGGACAAGGACGCCAGCCGGAACACCGTGTGCGCGTCGACGGGCTCGGCCGCTTGCACGTCGGTGATGCCATAGCCGCGCGCGCTGAGCACCTTGCCATCATGGACGATGGCCATCGCCAGGCCGGGGACCCGCTGGTTGGCGACGATCTCCTGGGCCATGGCCTCGAACACGCGCACGTCGAATCCCTGGGCCAGTGGCATCGTCCGGGGCCTGGGAGCCGGGGCCGCCGACTGCGCGGGTGCCGGCCGTTGCGAGGCCGGCGAGACCTGCGCAGAAGCGACCACGGACGGTTCGGAAGGCTCCCAACGCAATGGCGTCTGCGCCGCGGCCGACACCAGGACCACCGATGCCGCCAGCATCAGGAAGGCCACGACGACTCGCCCTGGCCGCTTCCGGGTAGTGTGCGCGTTGCCTTTCATCGGGCGGGCCCCCTGCGTATGCTTCGGCTGCAGGCTGATCATAGCGCCTGAATCCTGAATTGCATGAACAAGGGGAGCTTCCATGGGTACCACGCTGATCCTGCTCGTCTTTCTCGCCGCGCTGGTCGCCTTCGCGCTTTGGGGCGTGGGTATCTACAACGGGCTGATCGCCGCCCGCAATGCCTTCAAGAACGCGTTTGCGCAGATCGACGTCCAGCTCCAGCGGCGCTTCGACCTGATCCCGAATCTGGTCGAGACCGCCAAGGCCTACCTCTCCCACGAGCGCGGCACGCTGGAGGCGGTGACCGCAGCGCGCAACGCGGCGCAGTCCGGCCTGGCGGCGGCCAAGGCCAGTCCCGGCGACCCGGCCGCGATGGCCGAGCTCGCCCGCTCGCAGGGCGCCCTGGAAGGCGCGCTGGGCCGGCTCCTGGTGACGGTGGAAGCCTACCCGGAACTGAAGGCCAGCCAGAACATGATGCAGTTGACCGAAGAGCTGTCCAGCACCGAGAACAAGGTCGCCTTCGCCAGGCAGGCCTATAACGATTCCGTCATGCACTACAACAACAAGCGCGAAGTGTTTCCGTCGAACGTCATCGCCGGCATGTTCAACTTTGCCGAGGCGGCACTGCTGGAAATCCCGGACGAGCGGGCCGAGGTGCGCGAAGCACCGAAAGTGGAGTTCTGAGGGCCCGGAAGCCGGGGTTCCAGGGGCGCTTCGACTGGAGATGACGCCCGGCCCGGCGTCCACCTGGTCCGCGTGGCGTCCTTGAGGCGGTCGGGTCGCGGCGGCATGGCAACATGCCGACGCCTGCCGCGGCCGCGGTTGGCACCAACCGTCCCTTTTCAGATCGCCCCGGACACGCATGAACTTCTTCGAACAACAAGCCGCGGCCCGCAGGACGTCGACGCGCCTGGTGGTGCTGTTCTCGCTGGCCGTGCTGGGCATCGTGTTGGCCGTCGACCTCGCGGTGGCCTTGGTCTTCGGCGTGCATGGAGGTGCGCTGCTGCTGGCCTCGCTGGCGACGGTGGGCGTCATTGCCTTGGGATCGCTTTACCGGTTGTCCTCGCTGCGTGGCGGCGGCGAGGCGGTCGCGCTGCAGTTCGGAGGGGTGCCCGTCACCGGGGATACCACCGATCCAAACCTGCGGCGGCTGCGCAACGTGGTCGAGGAAATCTCGATCGCCTCCGGCGTTCCGGTGCCCAAGCTCTACGTGATCGAGCACGAACCCGGGATCAATGCCTTCGCCGCGGGTTATGCGCCCACCGACGCCGTCATCGCGGTGACCCGCGGCGCGCTGGACAAACTCAACCGCGACGAACTGCAAGGCGTGGTCGCGCACGAGTTCAGCCACGTACTCAATGGCGACATGCGCTTGAACATCCGCCTGATCGGCGTGCTGTTCGGCATCCTCATGCTCAGCCTGATCGGGCGCAAGATCCTGATGTACGGCGGCGGCCGTGGCCGCGGCATGTCGGCGGTGCTGGTGGCGGCACTGATCGCGCTGGTGGTCGGTGGCATCGGCCTGTTCTTCGGCCGCATGATCAAGGCCGGCGTCAGCCGCACCCGGGAGCGGTTGGCGGACGCCTCGGCCGTGCAGTTCACGCGCCAAACCGCGGGCCTGGCCGGGGCGCTGAAGAAGATCGCCGGGCTCGAGGCCGGGTCCCGGCTCACCGATCGCAGCGATGCCGAGGAAGTCAGCCACATGCTGTTCGGCGACGGCGTCGGGCTGTCCGGCCTGTTCGCCACCCATCCGCCGATCCTGCAACGGATCCAGGCCTTGGAGCCCTCGTTCAAGCCCGAGCAAATGGCACGGTTGCAGGCGCAGTGGATGGCTGCGCCGCCCGATGGCCTGGACGAAGACGTGCACATGGGCATCGCGCCCGATCGCCGCGCATCGCTGCCGGCTGCAGGCACGGAAATCACGGTCACGCCGCCGATGGTGTCCGCCCAGGTCGCGCATCCCGAGGCCGACGACTACCTGCGGGCCGACGCCATCGTTTCGACCCTGCCGCAAGACCTGCTGGAGAAGGCACGCCAGCGGGATGCGGTGATGCCGCTGCTGCTCGCGCTGCTGCTGGATGGCGATGCAGGGGTGCGCGAACGGCAGCGCAGCGAGATCGCCGCACGCCTGGGCAACCGCATCGCGGACGCCTCCATCGCACTGCAGCGCGACGCGCTGGCGGGCCTGCATCCGATGCAGCGGTTGCCCTTGTCCGCGATCGCCTTCCCCGTGCTGCGGCTGCGTCCGCGGCCGGAGCTGGACGTCTTCATGGACACGGTGCACGCCGTTGCGCACAGCGACGGAAAGGTCTCGTTGTTCGAATACTGCCTGGGTCGGCTGCTGGAGGTGCAGGTGAGGGAATCGCTGGATCCCGCGCGCCATGCGCGCTTCGGCCGTCGCAAGCCCGGCGGCGTCAAGCAGGAGTTCGCGACCCTGCTGGCGGTCGTGGCGCAGGCCGGCCATCGCGATCCCACCGCCGCCAAACGCGCCTATCTGGCGGGACTGCAGCGCGTCCTGCCGCGCGACCACGTGCCGTATGCCCCTCCCGCCGATGGCGTGCTCGCGCTCGACGAAGTGTGGCCCGCGCTGGATGCCCTGGATCCGCTGGCCAAGCAGGTCATGGTCGAGGCGATCACCGACGCCAACAGCCACGATGGGCGCATCTCGGTCGCCGAGTCGGAACTGCTGAGAACGATCTGCGGCGTGCTGCATTGCCCCTTGCCGCCGATGTTGGAGCGGGGGTGATCGTGTTACGTGCGCCGGCTTGTTGTTCTGACGACCCTTGTAGTGTTCCCGCTGGTAGCTGGATCCGGTTGTAGCTCTTGATCGTCACTCCCGCGAAGGCGGTAGTCCGACTTGATGTTCTTCAAGATCAAGAGCTTCCGCCCTGTCGGTCGGGTAACTTTTCTTTGCTGGTGCAAAGAAAAGTCACCAAAAGAAAGCACCTTCCCCGACGGAGCAAACCGATCGCTTCTTCGGCGAAGGGATTTTTCGACAGGGCATCCATGCCCTGGTCGAAAATGGCGCACATCCATGTGCGCCGCCCTCTGGGTCTCCGGTTCATGCGGTGGGTCGACTTCGTGGGAGGCAAGAGCAAGCCAAGCTCGGCTTCCGGCCCTTGCCTTTCATCACAGCAAACCACTACTTTTTTTCCAGACCCGTAGGGCGGCGGGCATGGCCCGCCGTTTTCAGACTTCGCCAGGGATGGCGAGTCGGAAAATCCCCGCAACGCCCCAGTTGGCGAGTTTGCTTCGTCGGGGAAGGCCCTTTTCCTTGGTTCGTTTCTTTGACTCGCGCCTTTGGCGCTCACCCCTTCGGGGTTGGCTCCGCCGTTCGCGCGCTAGTGCGCGCAGTGGGCCAGCAAAAGAAGTGAACTCGCCGAAGGCGAAATGCTCTCGCTGTTGGAAGAGCAAGACCGCCTCGCACTCACGTCGGTTGAAAGACGTCAAGCACCGCTCAGTATCAAATCCGCCGCCCTCTCCGCGATCATGATCGTCGGCGCATTGGTGTTGCCGCCGGGCAAGGCGGGCATCACCGAGGCGTCGACTACCCGCAATCCCGTGACGCCGCGGACGCGCAGTGAAGGGTCGACCACCGCATCATCGCCGCTGCCCATTCGGCACGTGCCGACCGGGTGGTAAACGGTTTCGGCCTTGGCGCGGATGAAATCGGCGAGTTCGGCATCCGTCAGGTCGTCGCGGGCGGGAAAGATCGGTGCGCCGCGGTAGGGGTCGAACGCCTCCTGCGAGAGGATGTCCCGCGAGAGCTTCGCGCACTCCACCATCATCCTGAGGTCGAAGCCTTCCTCGTCGCTCAGGTAGTTGGCCTCGATCCGCGCCTTGTCGCTGGCCCGGTTACTTGCCAGCCGGATCCGGCCGCGGCTGCGGGGGCGCAGGAAGCAGGCATGCAGCGTGTAGCCATCGCCCGGCAAGCGACGGCGGCCATGGTCGTCGAGCATGGCGGGGACGAAGTGGAACTGGATATCGGCCCGGACGTCCGGCGCGAAGCGCGAGCGCACGAAGCCGCCCGCCTCGGCGATGTTGCTGCTGCCGGGCCCCCCATGGCCGCGCAGGTAGTAGTCATAGGCGATGCGCAGGTCGCCGACGCGGTCGTAGGTCACGCGTTGGGTGCAGTGGCGCAACGTGCAGATATCGAGGTGGTCCTGCAGGTTGGCGCCGACGGCCGGGGCGTCATGGAGGACCTTGATGCGATGCCGGCGCAGTTCGTCCGCGGGGCCGATGCCCGACAGCATGAGCAGCTGTGGCGAGTTGATGGCGCCGCCGCACAGCAGCACCTCGCGGGTCGCGCGGACATGGAAGGCCTGTCCGCGCGCCGAGTACGTCGCCCCGGAGGCGCGCATGCCGCCGTCGTGGCCGGGTTCGAACGTGATGCGGCTGACATTGGCCCCGGTCCGTACCGTGAGGTTGGGGCGGTCGCGGATCGGCGCCAGGTAGGCGGCGGCCGACGAGCAGCGCACGCCGTCGCGCTGGGTGACCTGGTAAAGGCCGACGCCACGTTGCACCGGGCCGTTGAAATCCGGATTGCGCGCGAAACCCGCCTGTTCGCCCGCCTCGATGAATACCGTCGACAGCGGATTGACATGGCGCAGGTCGGAGACCGCCAGCGGGCCGTCGGCGCCATGCAGCGCGTCTCCGCCGCGGTTGTTGGATTCGCTGCGCTTGAAGTACCGCAGCACCGTGTCCCAGTCCCAGCCGGTCGCGCCGCCCGCCGCCCAGTCGTCGTAATCGGAAGGGACGCCACGGATGTAGCACATGGCGTTGATCGAACTCGATCCGCCGAGCACCTTGCCGCGCGGCCACCACAATTCGCGATCGCCGAGCCCCGGTTCGGGCGCGGTGCTGTAGTCCCAGTTGACGCCCTTCTGGCCGACCAGCTTGGCCAGCCCGGCGGGCATGTGGATGAAGGGATGCCAGTCGCGCGGGCCCGCCTCGAGCAGGAGCACGCTGGCATCCGGGTCCGCGCTCAAGCGGTTGGCGAGGACGCAACCGGCGGATCCGGCGCCAACCACGATGTAGTCGTACGCAACGTCGCGCGAAGTGTGATCCGGGGGCATCGGTCGAAGCTAAGCGGGCAGGCTAGAGCATATGCTCGGGGGGCGGCACGCGATCTCCCGTGCTGGCGGGTTGCCCGGGCATCCGCTAACGTTCCAGCGATTGCGCTTTCGCGCAGCCATGCGAAGCCGGATGACCCCACCCGCCGCCAGTGCCGTCGCGCAGCGCAAGGGACGTTTCCGGGGGGCGCTCGCGGAATCGCCGCCGCTGTGGTGGGCGCTGGTCTATTTCTTCAGCCTGCTCTGCGGTTACTACGTCCTGCGACCCGTCCGCGATGCGATGGGGGCCTCGACCGACGTCGCGGCGATCTTCCCGCGTTCGTGGATCGCCCTTGGGGAACGCCACGGTTTCGAAGTCGGGGCATTCACCCTGCAACTGCTTTTCACCGGAACCTTCGTGGCGATGCTGCTGCTCCAGCCGGTCTATGGCGCACTGGTGTCGCGCTATCCGCGCCGGGTGTTCCTGCCGGTCGTGTACCTGTTTTTCATCGGCTGCCTGGTCGGGTTCTGGTGGGCATTCGGTACCGGTGCTTCGGGTCGTGGCGCGCTGTTCTTCATCTGGGTCGCGGTGTTCAACCTGTTCGCGGTCACGGTGTTCTGGAGCTTCATGGCGGACGTGTTCGACAACGAACACGCCAAGCGGGTCTATGGCTACATCGGAGCCGGGGGCACGCTGGGCGCCTTGTGCGGACCGGTGATCACCCGATTCCTGGTGGGACCACTGGGCGTGGCCAACCTGCTGCTGGTATCGGCGGGATTCCTCGCGGCATGCCTGCTTTGCATCATGAAGTTGCGCCCGTGGGCGCGCAGGCGCGAGCGGGAACTCGGGGACTCCGGGGGGGAGCAGCCAATGGGCGGGACGATGCTCGCCGGCCTGCGCCTGGTGTGGGAACGCCCGCTGCTGAGGGCGCTGGCCTTGCTGATGTTCTTCGGCGTGGGCGTCGGCACGCTGTTGTACAACGAGCAGGCCGCCATCGTCCGCGAGTTCTACCCCACCGCCGAGGGTGCGACTCGCTATTACTCGACGATCGACTGGGCGGTGAACGGCCTGACCCTGGTGGTGCAGGTGCTGCTGACGCGCCTGCTCCTGCGCCGGTACGGCGTGGCCCCGTTGCTGCTCTTGCCGGCGATCGCCATCCTGCTGGGTTACACGCTGCTGGCGGCCTCGCCCTTGCCGCTGCTCGTGGCGACCGTGCAGGTGGTGACGCGCGCCAGCGAATTCTCTCTCAGCAAGCCGGCCCGCGAGACGCTGTACACCCGTGTGGACCGCGAGTCCCGCTACAAGGCCAAGGCGGCGATCGATACCGTGGTCTACCGCGGCGGCGACCTGACCTTCGTCTGGCTGCACAAGGCGTTGTCCATGCTCGGCTCCAAGGTGGTGTTCCTTTCGGGAATCGGCATCGCCGCGGGCCTGGTCTATGGCGCATGGCGCGTGGCGCGCGCCGAGCGCAGCCTGCCGGCATCCCCGGGTCCCGGCAACGGCGCAGGAACCGGTTCCGCCGAAGAAAGACAAGTCCATGCGACCTGAGGACCGCCATCGCTTGGCGGCGTGCCGGGCGCGGATGTCCGAGCCGCGCACCGCCATGGGGTTCGAAGGCGGGGGCACCGGATGACCCGGCTCGAGGCTTCCCGCCGGCGTCGCCGCTGGCTGACCTGGTCGTTGCGCATCGCGGTGGCAACGCTGCTGGCGATTGCCGTGCGCGGCTTCATCTGGGAACCGTCGCAACTGGTCGAACGCGATCACGTGCTGGCCTTGCCGGGCTGGCCGGCGTCCTGCGACGGGCTACGGCTGGACGTGGTCGCCGACACGCACACCGGTTCGCCCCGCAATGGCCTGGAGAACCTGGACCGCTGGGTCCAGAGGCTGGTCGAGAGCGATGCCGATGCCGTCCTGATGGCGGGCGATTACGTGATCCTCAGCGTGTTCCTGGGCACCTACATCCCTGCGGATGTGGTCGCCCGGCACCTGCGGCCGCTGACGGCGCGCAAGCCCGTGTACGCCGTGCTCGGCAACCACGACTGGTGGAAGGACGGCCCGAAGGTCCGCGACGCATTCGTGGCGGCCGGGGTCCGGATGATCGACGACCATGCCGAAGCGGTGGAGCTGCGCGGCTGCCGTTTCTGGATCGCCGGGCTCGGCGATTTCCTGGAGGGCAAACCGGATGTCGCGGGCACGTTCGCGATGATCGGTGACGATGCCCCGGTGGTCGCATTGACCCACGGGCCCGACCTGTTCCGCGACATCCCCGCGCGCGCCGCGCTGACGGTGGCCGGCCACACCCATGGTGGCCAGATCGATCCCTGGCCGTTCCCAAGGCATGACCCGCAACCCTTCGTGCTGGGTTCGCCTTGGCTCAAGTGGCACGTGGTCGACGGCGATCGGCACCTGTTCGTCACCCCCGGCATCGGCACCAGCATCCTGCCGATGCGCCTGGGCGTGCCGCCGGAGATCTCCCGCCTGACGTTGCGTGCGCAGGCGTTGCCTCCAGCGCGGTGATGCCGACCGGCACTAACGGCGCGGCGAGACCCACATCAGGATGCGCGCGCTGAACACCTCTTCGCCCGCTGGATCGCGTACCGAAACATCGACCGGCAGCTCCCGGCCCTGCTCCGCGACTTCGAGCGGATGCGCGAGGGTCGCCTTCGCGCGCATGGTGCCCTCCGCCTTCCTGAGGTACCGGACCGTCATGCCCTTGGGGATCCAGCGCATCGTGGGCGGCAAGGTGGCGTCCGTCGCCAGTCCGGCGACGAGTTCCGCCAGGTTGCACAGCGCGATGGCGTGCACCGTCCCCAGGTGGTTGGTGACGTGGCGGCGGTGGCGCAGGGTGGCTTCGCAGGTGCCCGGCGCAAGGCGCCGGATCCGTGGCGAAATGCTCGCGAAGTAGGGCGCCTTGAAGCAGACGGCGCGGGAGAACAGCCAAAGTCCCCCGGGCCAGCGGTGCAGGCGCTCGTAGAGCCGCAACACGGGCGAGGTCGCCGTCATCCGCGATGTCGCCTCAAGGTCCCGGGCCGAGGGGGCAAGCCGGGCAGGCTGCCGGCGTTCGCCGGACGCGACGGGCGCCATCGGCAGCCGCTCCGGTCATCGTGCGCGATGCGAGCGGCGTGGCCGGGTCACGCGGCCTCGCGGGACGACCTGGGCTCCTGCCCGTCGTAGTAGGTCGCGGCACGCAATGCGTGGACGTCGAAGTCGTCGACCATAATCGCGTCCAGGGTCAGCGCGCGCAGTTCCTCCAGCTGCTGGCGCTCGTCGGCCGTGATCCAGCCTTCGCGCACGCCTTCGTCGAGCTGGGCGCCGAAATCCAGCGCCTCGATGTCGCTGTTCTTCAATGCCTTGAGGAACTTGCGCTCGACCGGTTCGGCGGCGACCACCTTGGGCAGGGCACTGTGCACACGGCCGGCGGGGTTGTTCTCGCACGGGGTGAGGAAGACGCCCTCGGCCAGGCGGTCGCGGGCATCGCAGGGGTTCATCAGCACCGAGGCCGCGCGGTGCCCGAGCCGGTCGCTGGGCGGTTGCGCGCGGCGACCGAAGGGGAACACCACCAGCCACAGCAGCCAGCCCACCGGGCGGATCGGGAAATTGCGCAGCGCACCGGAAAGCGCCAGTTCCATGGTGTGCACGCTGTCGTGGAAGGCCCAGGCCAGCAGCGGCTGGTCGCCGACGGGCGCGCCTTCGTCGTGGTAGCGCTTGAGCATCGCGCTGGTGAGGTAGAGGTGGCTGAGCACGTCGCCCAGGCGCCCGGACAGCGACTCCTTGAACTTCAGCTTGCCGCCCAGGGTGAGCATCGAGATGTCGGCCACGAGGGCCAGGTTGGCGGAGTAGCGGTCCAGCTTGCGGAAGAACCGCCGCGTGTACGCGTCGCCGGGCGCCTTGCCGATCCTGGCGCCGGTCAGTCCGAACCACCACGAGCGCACGGCGTTGGACAGGGCGAAGCCGATGTGGCCGAACAGGTTGCGGTCGAACTCCTCCAAACCTTCCTCCGCGTCCGGGTTCTGCGCCGCGCGCATTTCCTTGAGCACCCAGGGATGGCAGAGGATCGCGCCCTGTCCAAAGATCAGCAGGCTGCGCGTCATGATGTTGGCGCCCTCGACCGTGATCGAGATCGGCGAGGCCTGCCAGGCACGGCCGAGGTAATTCCGGGGGCCGAGGATGATGCCCTTGCCGCCGTGCACGTCCATCGCATCGGACACGACCTCGCGGCCCATTTCGGTGCAGTGGTACTTGGCGATCGCCGACGGTACCGCCGGGCGTTCGCCACGATCGACCGCCGCGGCCGTGGCCTGCGACAGCGCACTGACCGCGTATGCCTTGCCGGCGATGCGGGCGAGGGCTTCCTCGACGCCTTCGAAGCGCCCGATCGACAGTCCGAACTGCTTGCGGATGCGGGCGTAGGCCCCCGTGACCACGGCGCCGGACTTGCAACCGCCGCTGGCGGTGGAGGGCAGGGTGATCGAGCGGCCGATCGACAACTGCTCGTTGAGCATCTGCCAGCCCTTGCCGGCGTAGTCCTCGCCGCCGATCAGCTGCGACAGCGGGATGAACACCTCGCGGCCGTGCAGCGGGCCGTTCTGGAACGGGGAGTTGAGCGGGAAGTGACGGCGACCGATGTCCACGCCCGCGGTGTCGCGCGGCAGCAGCGCCAGGGTGATGCCGATGTCGCCGATGTCGCCGATCAGGTTGTCGGGATCGTACATGCGGAAGGCCAGGCCGATCAGCGTCGCCACTGGCGCCAGCGTGATGTAGCGCTTGTCGAAGGTCAGCTTGACGCCGACGACCTGCGCGCCGCCCCAGTCGCCCTTGCAGACGATGCCGTAGTCGGGGATCGACGTAGCATCGGAGCCGGCGAACGGACCGGTGAGGGCGAAGCAGGGGACCTCGCGGCCATCGGCAAGCCGCGGCAGGTAATAGTCCTTCTGTTCCGGCGTGCCGTAGTGCACCAGCAACTCGGCCGGTCCCAGCGAGTTGGGCACGCCGACGGTGGAACTGACCACGCTGGAGATCGACGCGATCTTCTGGATCACGCGGTGGTGGGCGTAAGCCGAGAAACCGAGGCCGCCGTACTCCTTGGGCACGATCATGCCGAAGAACTTGTGGCGCTTGACGTACTCCCACATCTCCGGCGGCAGGTCGGCGCGGACATGGGTGATGTCCCAGTCGTTGATCGAGCGGCAGAGCTTCTCGACCGGGCCATCGAGGAAGGCCTGCTCCTCTTTGGTGAGCTCGGGCTTCGGCTGGGACAGCAGCGACTCCCACTTCGGCTTGCCCGAGAACAATTCGCCTTCGAACCCGACGGACCCGGACTCCAGGGCGATGCGCTCGGTCTGCGACAAGGGGGGCAGGATGCGCCGGTAGAACTTCAGCAGCGGCGCGGTGATGTAGGGCTTGCGGATTTGGGGCAGCAGCAGGGGCAGCGCGATCGCAGCCGTCAGCAGGGCGGCGATCGCGGTGGCGACCGGATCGGCCCCCAGGAACCAGCAGGCCACCAAGGCCGTCGCGCTCAGCGCGACCCAGACCGCCAGGCGCATCCGGTGGTAGGCGCAGACGCCTGCGATCAACAGCACGGCAAGGAAGGGAATCGCGATGCTCATGTGGGTCGCCTCGTGCGTTTAGGCCTCCAACTTACACGCCGCAGGAAGCGATCCGCGGTTGCAGTTGGTCGGGGCGGTGCCGGCGGTCGCCGAGCCGGACGACCCGGGGACGGCGCAGCACCATACGGTGTAGTATGGATAGTGCCTGCGGGCCAAGTCAAGTCGCCCGCGTGTGGGGCGAAAGCCTGCCCCATCCTTTTCCGGACCTTGGCGTATGGATACACTCGGACGATGGACACAGCAGCCCGCAAGACCCGCCCGGCCCAGGAGCGTGGGCGGCTCAGTGCCGACGACTGGGCCGAGGCCGCGCTCGACCTGATCGCCGAACAGGGTGTCGCCGCCGTGGCGGTCGAGCCGCTTGCGCGCCGGCTGGGCGTGACCAAGGGCAGTTTCTACTGGCATTTCCCGTCGCGCGATGCATTGCTGGAGGCGGCACTGCAGCGCTGGGAAGCCGTGGAGCAGGAGGAGGTGTTCGGCAAGCTGGAAGCGGTGCCCGATCCGCGCGAACGGCTTCGTGCGCTGTTCCAGCTGGTCGCGCATGAGTTCAAGTCCCACGTCGTCTACAGCGCCTTGCTAAGCGCCTGCGAACACGATGCCGTGCAGCCGGTGATCCAGCGCGTCTCGGAACGGCGCATGGAGTACCTGACGGCGTCGTTCCGCCAGGCGGGCCTGGGGCGCGTGGACGCCCTGCATCGCGCGCGCCTGGCCTACGCGGCCTACGTCGGTTTCCTGCAGCTGAACCTGCAGTTGCACCAGGCGCGGATGCCGCAGGAGGAGTTCGAGGCCTACGTCGAGCATGTCATGGCGACGCTGATCCCCCTGGATTGACGCGCCGCGCGACTCGCGCCCCTTCCCCGCCAGGTTGGCGTCAGGCCGCGGGGAAGGACAAGGGGGCGATGCCGGTCTGGTACGCCCGTTGCCAAGGCCCAAACGTCCTCTCGCACCATTCCAGCGCAGCGTCGATTTCCTGCCGGTGCCGCGCGAGCGCCTCTTCCGCCTGCGTCTTGCGCAGTCCGGCATCGAGTCGCTGCCCGGGGCGCTTGGCGTCGCCCTGCATGAGTGTCGCGATCCTGGCCGGGTCGATGCCGATCCCGGGGGCTTGTGCAAGCCAGGCGAGGGCGGCCTCTGAGGCGGCGACAGGGGCATCGAGGAAAGCATCGACGCCCAGCCTGCGCACGCGGCTCGAGTGTCCGGATCGGGCGATCCGGTGCAACAGCTGCATTTGCCAATGCCAGACCAGCCCCGCCAGCGACAGGACCGGTGCCGTCGGCAGGTGCACGCCGTGGCGTGCGGCATGCGCGCCCGTCGGATCGAGCGCGAGGTACATCGCCAGCAGCGGACGCGGGCCGGCAGCGGCCTTCTTCGCGCACGACAGCAGGAATTCCGGCAGCCCGAGGTCGATCAGCACCGCTTGACCGGCGGGCGCGGCTTCCAGGAAGTCCAACGCCGCCGGCAGGAAGACGTTGCTGGGCTTGTTGAAGCAGAGGCCATGGCCCGGGAAGGGCCTTGCCGTCAGCGTGGCGACGCAGTCCAGGAGCAACCGCCAGGTGCACGCATCGACCTGCAGGCGGGCCTGGGCGAGCCCGGAAAACACCGGCAGCTCGCGGAGCACGCGCGATCGCCCGGGCTGTTCCAGGCAGCGCGCCAGCAAGGTCGAGCAGGCAAAGGCGGGATGCAGGATGACGCCGGGCAGCGCCCTGGGGCGGTCGGCCAGCGCCGCGGCCACGTCCTCGAGTTCGATCCCGACGCAGCGCGAGACATCGAATGCGCCCTGGTCGAGGAACACCGCACGCTCCATTTCCCCGTCGCTGGCGTGAAGGAAATACAGGCGGCGCTGTGCGGGATTGAACCCGAAGCACAGCCAGTGCGGGTCGTCGATCAACTGGTCCGGGGAGAGGGTCGCGTGCATGGACTATGTAGAATGTCGCGACCCATGCGCGGCAGGCGCGCATTGGCGTATTCAGGTCCGCGAACTGGAAGGGCGCGCACCGATGGTCTCACAACGGAGGAAGACGCAATGCCGAGTACCCTGGCCGAGTTGCAGCAGTGGGTGGACGCGGTCGCCGCGCAGACCGGCGCCAGCCGCATCCACTGGTGCGATGGCAGCCAGGAGGAGTACGACGCGCTGGTCGGGGAGATGCAAGAGGACGGCATCCTGCTTCCGCTGAACCACGAGACCCACCCCGGCTGCTGGCTGCATCGCTCCGATCCGGACGACGTCGCCCGGGTCGAGCACCTCACCTTCGTCTGTTCCCGTGACCCCGAGGACGCCGGGTCGAACAACCACTGGATGGCGCCCGCCGAGGCGCACGCCAAGATGGATGCCCTGTTCGACGGCTGCATGCGCGGCCGAACGATGTACGTGATTCCGTATTGCATGGGGCCGATCGATTCCCCGCTGTCGCGTTGTGGCGTCGAGATCACCGATTCCCCGTATGTCGTCGCCAACATGCGGCTGATGACGCGCATGGGGGCCGACGCGCAACGGCGCATCGAGCGCGAAGGCAGCTTCGTCAAGGGGCTGCATTCGCTGGGCGAGCTCGATCCCGCGCGCCGATTCATCATGCACTTCCCCGAGGAGCTCACGATCAAGTCCTACGGCTCGGGCTACGGCGGCAATGCGTTGCTCGGCAAGAAATGCCACGCCTTGCGCATCGCGTCCTGGCAGGCGCGCCAGGAAGGCTGGCTCGCCGAGCACATGCTGATCGTCGGCATCGAGAACCCGGAGGGCCAGGTCCATTACATCGCGGCCGCGTTCCCGAGCGCCTGCGGCAAGACCAACCTCGCCATGCTCATCCCGCCCAAGGCCTATCGCGACAAAGGCTGGAAGGTCTGGACCGTCGGCGACGACATCTGCTGGATGCGTCCGGGCGCGGATGGACGCCTCTACGCGATCAACCCAGAGGCGGGCTACTTCGGCGTCGCGCCCGGCACGGGGGACACCTCCAACCCTAATGCATTGGCGACGCTGCAGCGCGACACGATCTTCACCAACGTCGCGGTGACCGACGACAACCAGCCGTGGTGGGAAGGACTGGACGACCGGGTCCCGGCGAAGGACTGGAAGGGCCGGGACTTCGAGCCGGGCAACGGTCCGGCGGCGCACCCCAATTCGCGGTTCACCGTCAGTGCGAAACAGTGCCCCAGCTATTCGCCCCACGCCGAGGATCCGCAAGGCGTGCCGATCTCCGCGATCGTCTTCGGCGGCCGCCGTGCCTCCCTCGTGCCGCTGGTCTTCGAAGCCCGCGACTGGACGCACGGCGTGCTGGTGGGCGCCTCGATGGGCTCGGAGACGACGGCAGCGGCCACCGGCAAGGTCGGCGTCATGCGCCGTGACCCGATGGCGATGAAACCGTTCTGCGGCTACAACTTCGCCGACTATTTCGCCCATTGGCTGTCGTTCGACCAGCCCGGCGCGAAGCTGCCGAAGATCTTCCACGTCAACTGGTTCCGCAAGGGCGACGACGGCAAGTTCCTCTGGCCCGGGTTCGGCGACAACCTGCGCGTCCTCGAATGGATGATCGGCCGCGTCGAGGGCAAGGCCGGGGCGCGGGACACCCCGATCGGTGCGTTGCCGACCGCGGCGGACCTGGACCTGGATGGCCTGTCGCTGTCGCCGGAGGCGCGCGAGAAGCTGTTCGGGTTCGAGCGGGCTGGATGGGCGGCCGAATTCGAGAGCATCGGCACCTACCTCGGCGAACTGGGATCGCGTGCCCCCGACGCCCTCAAGCGCGAGCATGGCGCGATCGCCGCGCGCTTGGCCGCGGAGCCGGCCACGGCCAGCGCTTGACGGTCCGCTACCGGCCCTCGCGCCGCTGATGATCGTCCCTGCGCCCCGTTGCGATAGTCGATCCGGTCGCGGTTCCCGGGCCAGTGGCGTCGGCAGCGGAACGTGACGGCAACGGTCGACATCCATGGTTACGCGCTGCCCGCGGGCCTGGCCCGCGTGTGGCAGGACGCCGTTTCCTCCGCCGGGATCGGGGATTTTTCCGCGGCGGCGGGCTGCATGCAGCGGATCCTGGAGGCGCAGCCGGACTTCGTGCCGGCGATGGTGCAAGCAGCGTATTTCCTGCTGGCGCAAGACCGCTACCGGGAGGCCCGAAGGCTTGCGCTGGATGCGGCGACGAATCCGGCACGCAGCCCCGAGGCAGCGTTCGAGATCGCCAGGTTGTTGCGATTGTTCGAAGAAATCGAAACCGTCGATTCCGTCGTCCGGCACCAGGACTGGTCGACCTGCCGATCGGCGCGCCTGCTGGTGGAGCTGGCTGCGCAGGTGGCGCCGCTGGGACTCTACGACGCGACGACCCACCTCCTGGACCATGCGGAACGCCTCGAACCAGGCACTCCGGCAGTGGCGACCCTCCGGGGCACCGTCAGCGCCGTCCGGGGCGACAAGCCAGCCGCCGGCCAATGGTACCGGCGAGCGCTGGAAGCGTCCGCCGGCACCCTGCCGCAAGTCCACTGGCTGCAGTCGCTGTCGTCGAGCCCGGACCCGGCGGCCGCGATCCGTGAGATCCACGCCGCCCGGCGTCAGGTGATGCCCGGGGGGGAGGGCGAGGCCTATCTCGATTTCGCGCTCCACAACGTCTGCCACGCGGCGGGCGAGTTCGGGGAGTCATGGGACGCCCTGCAGCGCGGCTGCCGGACCAAGCGACGCCTGGAGTCCTACGACGCCGAGGCGCAGCGTGCCGTGTTCGATCTGCTGCACGGCACCGGACCGGAAAAAGCCGCGGGTGTATCAGCCGCCGCTGCCGGTGGCCGCCCGCAAGACCCGGACCCGGGGCTGGTCTTCATCGTCGGCATGCACCGGTCGGGAACGACCCTGCTGGAGCGCATGCTCGCGGGCCATCCGGACATCCGCGATGGTGGCGAGACGAACGTGTTCCCCGCCAGCCTGCGGCTGGCGGCGGACCATTACGCACCCGGGGTCCTCGATGCCGGGATCGTCCGCCGCCTGGGCCGTGCCGACCTGGGCGAGGCGGGCGGCGCGTTCCGTCGCTACGCCCGTTGGCGGGCGGCGGGCCGTGGCTGGTTGACGGAAAAACTCCCGTCCAACTTCCTCAACGTGGGATTCATCCTGCGCGCGCTGCCCGAGGCGCGCATCCTGCACATGCGACGGGATCCGATCGACACCTGCTTCTCGAACCTGCGCACGTACTTCAGCGGGGCAGCGGCGTACAGCTATGACCAGGGGGAGCTGGCCGATTTCTACCTCCGGTACCGGCGCCTCATGGACCACTGGCACGACCGCGCGCCCGGGCGGATCCTCGACGTCGACTACGAGTTGCTCGTGCAGGCGCCCGAGCCCCAGGCGCGTCGCATCGCCGCGTTCTGTGGCTTCGGCTACGTGGACGGGATGCTGCAGGTGGACCGTGCGGGCGGGTCCGTGGCGACCGCCAGCATCGGCAGCGTCCGGGCCGGCATCCTCAAGGACAGGGGCGGGGCGTGGAAGCCCTACGCCGCGCAGTTGCAGCCCATGCTGGACGCGCTCTCCACGATCGATTGAGCGGGTGCGAAGAATGCGGCGCCGGGAGAAGGCTCAGGCATCCCGCATCGAGAACCAGCAGTTGAAGGCGACGGTGATGCGCTCGTCGCGGCCATAGAAGGGCAGCACCTCGTGCTGGAGCCATGACGGGAACAGGACGAGCTGGCCGGGCTGGAAGCGGATGCTCCAGGTCCCGTGGTGGTACGGGGCCTGCAGCCGCTGGATGCCGGCATCGGTGAAGTAGTTGCTGTAATGGTGCGGGTTGTGGAAGCGCAAGACCCCGGATTCCGGGCGATCCTCCGGGGTTTCCCCTGGGTCGACGCAGTACACGCCGGACCAGGAGGCCATCGGGTGCGTGTGCAGGATCGTGAAGCCTCCATGCCGGGTCACGTGGAACCAGGTGTGCGAGAAGATCTGCAGGCGCTGCATCTCCTCCGGTGAGTACCCGTTGAGCTCGGCGATCGTGCGGCCGAGCACGCCCCATGAAAACTGGCGCAGGGCCTGGATGCAGGGTTCCGGCCAGGAGAACAGGTTGAAGTCGCTCTCGAACACGCCCGGGTGCTGCTTGAGCGACGGGTTCGGGTTGGCATAGCGCGCGCCCTCGGCTTCCCTGGCCAGGAGCAGCTCGCGGATCTGGGGGTTGAGGCGCTTGGCCTCGGGATGGAACTCCTGCGCCAGGGGCACGGCGAAGGCGGGGTAGATCTGGAAGGTCATGGGCGTCTCGCTGCTCCGGTGGACGTACTCTCCACGCCGGGCAGGCGCATGGCAAGCCCGCAAAAAACTACGGCCCCTTTCGGGGCCGTAGCAAGTGTCGCGAATGCGCAGGGTTCGATCAGAACTTCTGCGTGTAGCGCATGTAGTAGAAACGACCCGGGACTTCGTACTGCGGATCGAAGCTGTTGGCGAAGGTGCTCGCCGAGAACGGCGGATCCTCGTCGAACAGGTTGTTCACGCCGAGCGCCACCTTGGCGTTCCACGGCGAGTTCCAGTACACGCTGACGTCGTTGTAGATCGTGGCGTCCATGCGGTTCTCGGGAGCGCGGACCGGCAGGCCAGTCGGCCCCGCGATGAAGCGGTCCGGATCCGAGCACAGCAGGTTGCGGTTGGCGGTGTTGAAGCCGGTGCAGGTTTCGTCCTGGCCCGAGTAGTAGCGCACGTTCCAGGTCGCGCCCCAATCGCCCATCTCCCAGCGCGTCGCCAGGTTCGAGCGGATGCGCCAGTTGTTGTTGCGGTCGAAGTACTCGCCGGCCAGGTTGTCCCCGTCGTCGTTGTTCTCGTACTTGGCCAGGTACGTGGTGTCCCAGATGAACGAGAACTTGCCCCACGCCGTTTCCGGCATGCGGTAACCGACGGTCATGTCGTAACCCTCGACCTCGGTGCTACCGATGTTCAGGCCTGCCGACAGCAGGTCGGTGATCGCACCACCCTGGCCGCGGGTGATCAGGCCGCAGGACTGCGCATCGCCGTTGCGATAGCAGTTGTCGGCAATGAACTGGCCCGAGAACCCGGTGATGGTGTCTTCCAGGCGGATGTTCCACCAATCCAGCGAGATGTCGAAGCCCTCGATGAAGCTCGGGCTGTAGACGAAGCCCAGGGTCTTGCTGACCGAGGTTTCCGGCAGCAGGTTGGGGTTGCCACCCGTGCTGATGCGGATCTGGGTGTTGACCTGGGTGTAGCCGCCCGCCGGAACGCCATCGGCACGGCAGCGCGCCTGTGCCGCCGGGTCGAGGCCCGGGAACAGGGTGGCGTTACACGGGTCGTTGAGGTTCGGGAACGAATCCGACACGCCCTGGAACAGCTCGGCGATCGACGGCGCGCGGAAACCTTCCGCCCAGTTGCCGCGGACCAGCAGGTCGTCGATGGGCTTCCAGCGGAAACCGAACTTGCTGTTGAGCGTGTTGCCGAAGTTGCTGTAGTCGGAGTAGCGGGTCGCCACCGAGAAGTCCAGCAGCTGGGCGCCGGGGACGTCCTTGAGCACCGGGATCGCGAACTCGAGGTAGGCCTCGTTCACCGAGTAACCACCCTTGGTGGGGGTACGCGCGTTGCCGGTGGTGTCGCCCGCGGCGATGAACGCGTCGGGGGCGTCGAAACCGGACTCCTCGCGATGCTCCACGCCGAAGGAGAACGCCAGCGGACCGGCGCTGCCGATGTCGAACAGGTCGCCGCCGACGTTGGCGTAGTACGCGGTCTGCTCGTAACCGAACTGGTCGTGGGCCTCGAACGTGATGTAGTCCAGCATCTGCTGGGTCAGCGAGCCGTTGTTGGCGCCGCCCAGGAAGTTGACCGGCACGCATCCGGGGATGATGTTGGTCGGCGTACCGCAGCGCGCCACGCCTGCGGCGTCACGGAACGACGGGCCGAGGCCGTTCTTCAGGCGGCTGTAGACCGCCAGGCCGTTGGTGGTGTCGTTCTGGTCGTTTTCGCCGTAGAACATGCCGGCTTCCCAGTCGAAGAAGCGCTCACCGAGGGTGAACGTGCCTTCGAAGCCACCGTTGAACGCGAACGTGTCGACGTCCTGGCGGAACGAACGGCCACCGGTCTCGACGATGCGGCGCTGCACCCAATGGATGTCCTGGCCGTAGGGGTTGTAGACGTTGTTACGGCTGATGACGACGTCATTGGGTCCGAAGGTCGGGGCGCCGATCCCGAAGATCGGGATGATGACCACCGGCATGGCGGCGAGCAGCTGCTCGGACTTGCGCTCGTTCCAGGTCGTGGTGACCTTGAAGCGGATGTCGTCGGTGATGTCCAGGTTACCGCTGGCGAACACCGAGCGACGCTCCTGCGGGGTCAGCAGGTAGTTCAGCGGCGCGAAGTTGAAGTTGTCGATCGAACCCCGGTAGGTGCTGTAACCGCGAGGGGCGCTCGTGTTGATGTTCCACAGGCCGTACTGGCCATCGGGATGACGGCAACCGAAGTTGGCGTCGAGGATGCAGAAGCGGCCGTCTGGGCTGGTCGAGCTGCCGCCCAGGTTCGGGGTGGAGCCGAAGATCGGCACCGCGGAGATCTCGCGGTCGCCGGCGAAGACGGGCTCTTCGTCGACATAACCGACGCCCATCATGGCCGACCAGCGCTCGCCGCTGCTGCCGACGGTGAAGTCGGCGGCCAGGCGGCTGCCGTCACCCTTGTCGTACTGGCCGACGTAGCCGTTGAACTCGGCGCCGTCGAAGTTGGTGCGCAGGATGATGTTGACCACGCCCGCGATCGCGTCGGAGCCGTAGATCGCCGAGGCGCCGTCCTTCAGGACTTCGATGCGCTCGACCGCTGCGGTCGGGATGGTGTTGAGGTCGACCGCGCCGCCGAGGCCGGTGCCGCCAACCCAACGACGGCCGTTGACCAGCACCAGGGTGCGGGCCGAGCCGAGGTTGCGCAGGCTGACGCGGGTCTCGCCGTTGCCGCCGTTGTTGAAGGTGCTGTTGAGGGTCGAGCCGTTGGCGGTGATGTTCTGGATCACGTCACCGACCGAGGTCAGGCCCTGGGCCGAGATCTCGTCGCGGCTGAGGGTCAGGATCGGCTGCGAGGTCTCGATGTCGGTGCGCTTGATGCGCGAACCGGTCACTTCGATTCGATCGAGGGTGGTGGCTTCCTGCTCGGTGTCCTGAGCGTAGGCCACACCCGTGCCCGCGAGGGCCGTTGCGCCCGAGACGAGCGCGAATGAAATCGCGTCGCGGAGCTTGGTGGTCTTAAAGGTCATTCTCTCTCTCCAAGTGAGTCTTGGGTAATTCCCATGGGAACCCCGCCAACGGAGTCAAAAAAGACGCCAAGATCGGCAAGGCCGGGGCCGATAGTAGCCCCCCTCGGCCAAAAATTAAAGTGTTGTTAACAATTCGCGTAAAACTACGAAGGAACAGGGGTTTAGCCATTGTCCCGTCAAGGGATCGAATGTGCGCATGACCACAATCCTGAATCCGCGGAAGAGGGGCTTCAGGTCTATGCCGGGCAGTTCGGGCATGCAAGGCGATGGCGGAAAGGGATCAATCCGAAGGATTGCGGGGCAGTCGTCTCATGACGTCATGCGACTTGAGGTCGCCCCTCGATACGGCGGTGCAGTGTTGGGGACCGGCATACTTGGTGGAAAGCCTGGTGAGACCTGACGGAGCGATACCCGCGTGATGAAGGAAGCCGAAGTGGATGCCGTCCTGGGGCGCGACCCCAGGAATGTCCACGCACTCGTTGCCAAGGGGGATCTGCGGGCCGCGGAAGGAAACGACCGCTTGGCGGGCGATTTCTACCGGGCGGCGCTGCGCGCGGCCGCGGCGCGCCCCGGCGAGCCGGGGCAGGCAGCCATCGTCCAGCGCGCCGAAGCGGCGCTCCAGCGCATTTCCGGTTCCTTCGAAGACCACCTGGAACAAGGGCTGTCCGCACTGGGATTTCCCCCGGACCGGCGTCCCCTGCGCTTCCAGGAGTCGATCGAGATCCTGACCGGCCGCCGAGAGGTAAAGCTGGAATTGCAACGTCCGGGTGGGTACTTCTATCCGGGCCTGCCGCAACGCCGCTACTACGAGCGCGCCGAGTTCGACTGGGCGCCCGCCATCGAATCAATGGCGCCGCTCATGCTGAAGGAGCTGTCCGAGCTCCAGGCGGCGGAGTCCGATGCCTTTTCGCCTTACATGATTTCCGATACGACCCGGCCGCGCCATGATTTCCACGGCCTGGTGGACAACCCCGAGTGGAGCACGCTCTACCTGTGGCAGGACGGCAGGCCGGTCGACCGACACGTGGCCCACTGCCCGCAGACGTTCGACGCGATCACCCGGCTCGACCTCCCCTACATCACCAGGCGCGCACCCTCGATCCTGTTCTCGCGCCTCAGCCCGGGCGCTCGCATTCCCGCGCACGCGGGCGTGCTCAACACGCGGCTCATCTGCCACCTGCCCTTGATCGTCCCGCCGGGGTGCGGCTTCAGGGTCGGGGGCGAGACGCGGCAATGGCGGCAGGGGGAGCTGCTTGCCTTTGACGACACGGTGGAGCACGAGGCGTGGAACGAAGGACAGAGCGAACGCATCCTGCTGATCTTCGACGTCTGGCGTCCGGAGCTCGACGCGAGTGAGCGGGCAGCCATCACGGCACTCTTCCAGGTGGTGGACAGCTACGGCGCCTGAGAAGGCGCGGCGGCTCCGATCGGCCACGCCTGGGCGACCGGGTGCTTCGGTCGCCTGGTATCCGGTCCCCCAACAAAATACGGCCCCTTGCGGGGCCGTAAAGAGAGAGAGAATTTCTTTTTCTTGTAGCGATCAGAACTTCTGGGTGTACTTCATGTAGATGAAGCGGCCGATGTCGAACTCGCCGTAGTAGGAGACGTTCGCGCTCGGCTGGCTGTACATCACCGGACCGTACTTCTCGAACACGTTGTTCGCGCCCACGGCGATCGTGGCATCCCACGGCGTCTGGTAGCGGACCTGCACGTCGTTGAAGGTCGTCGAACCCACCTCGCGACGGCGGGAGAGCGAGCTGCGCGGGGTGCCATCCGCATTCAGTGCGCCCGTCGGCCGGAACTGGATGTCGTTGCACTCCAGGTGGTCGACGGTGACCGCCGGAACGTTCGATGCGTTCGGGGTGAAGTACGTGCAGGCCTCCTCCATCTTCGAGAAGTAGCGCGTCATCCAGCTGACGCCGAACCGGCCCATTTCCCAACCGAGGTTGAGGTTGGAACGGATGCGGAAGGTGCTGGTGAAGCCGACGGCCGAGATCGGGTAGACCGGGTCGTTGGTGCTGACGAAGACATCCTTCGAGGTGTACGTGCTCGTGGAGCCCACCGAGAAGGTGCCCATCTCGTCCGTGCGCCAACGGTAGTTCACGTCGAAGTCGAAGCCCTCGACCTCGCGGAAACCTGCATTGCGATTACCGAAGGTCACCGTCGGATAGCCCAGGGCAGGATCACGCGTGAACAGGGTCGGCACGCAACGGCTGGCGATGCCCTTGACGTAGCAATCGTCCAGGATCGTGCTCGGTGCGTCGCCAACGATGGTGTTGTCGATGCGGATGTTCCACCAGTCCAGGGCGATGTTCAGGCCCTCGACGAAGGTCGGGCTCCAGACCATTCCCAGCGTCTTCGATTCCGACAGCTCCGGTTGCAAGGCGGGATTCGCACCGCTGGTGAACGCGACAGGCGTCTGCGAAGGCTGCGTGCCGACGGGAACGAAACCCTGGCCGAGCTGCCGGTAGGAGGCCGCCAGGCCGCCCAGCGCACCATTGCCGCCGACTCCGTTCTGGCAGTTGGCGCGGACGCTGGCGTCGGTCGATGCGGCACCGCGGAGGGTATCGCACGGATCGGAGTAGAAGGAGAACGTCTGCGAGCCACCACCGAACAGGTCGGCGATCGTCGGCGCGCGGAAGCCGTCGGCGATGGTGCCGCGCACCAGCAGCGACTCGATCGGCTTCCACTTCAGGCCGAACTTGTTGTTGGTGGTCTCGCCGAAGGTGTCGTAGTCGGAGAACCGGCTCGCGACGTTGAGCGACAGCTCCTTCACGAACGGCAGGTCGGCCAGGATCGGCACCTGGAGCTCGAGGTAGGCCTCGTTGACCGAGTAGCCGCCGCGGGTCGGACCCGAGGACAGGTTGGTCGATCCGCCGGTGACGGCCAGCGCGTCCGGCACGTACTTGCCGGTTTCCTTCCGGTGCTCGACGCCGAAGGCGAAGCCCAGCGCGCCGGCAGGCAGTTCGACGATCGTGCCGGCGATGTTGGCCGTCATGATCTCGGTCTCGGTCTCGCCGGTCGCATGTTCTTCCTGGAACAGGTAGTTCTCCAGCGCCGTGTTGCCGGTCAGGCCGCCCGCGCCCGTGACGCCGAAGGGCAGGAACGGATTGAACGGCACGCATCCGTTGATCGGTGATGCCGCGGTGCCGCAACGCACCTGGCCGGTCACCGGATCGCGGAACGACGGTCCGACAGCCGCGCGGAGGTTGGCGAGGTTGAGGTTGCCGAAGGTCGACTGCACCTGGCGGCTCTGGTTCCAGAGGTAGCCGACGTCCCAGTCGAAGAAGCGGTCCGCGAATTCGAACGAGCCCTCAAAGACACCGCTGAACATGTAGTCGGAGGAATCAGCGTCGGAGACACGCGGCACTTCCCAGGTCCGGCGCCACCAGTTGGTGATGGTCTGGCCGGGGTACGGGTTGAAGAAGCTGGTCGGCGCAATGCCGACGCCTGCACCGTTGTTGCTGGAGGCGAAGGAAGCGGCCTGCATCGGATAACCCGCGACGGTGCGCGAGCTCAGGCGGTTGCTGTACAGCATGTTGGTACGGAACCGAATGTCGTCCGTGAGGTCCCAGATGCCGTCGACGTAGAGCGACTTGCTTTCCACCGGGGTGCGCAGGTCGGTCTGCAGGTTGGTGTTGCTCTTGTCGGCCGTGTTGCCGGGCACGCAGGTCTGCGGGCCGGGGCTGGTCAGCGTGGTCGCCGTGCAGGAACCCGTCGTGGTGTCCTGGCGGCGGTAGCTGGAAGGCAGGCGCGGATCGGCACCCGGGATCAGCACGACACGCGTACCGGCCGGCACGCCCGGGACCGGGGTGGTGGCGGTGGTGACAAAGCCACCGAACTGACCGACGGTGGTCCAGTTGTCGGTCGGGTGCAGGTTGGAGCGCGGGAACGCAGAGAACGGTCGGTTGCGAGCGAAGACCGGGTCTTCCTCGCGCCATTCGGCGGCCGCGGTCAGCGAGCCCTTCTCGCCCTTGAAGCCGATGACGGCGTCGGCGCGGGTGATGTCGCCATCGCCCTGGCCGTACTGTCCGAAGTAGGCACTGGCCTTGGCACCCTCGAAGTTGCTGCGGGTGATGATGTTGATCACGCCGGCGATCGCGTCGGAGCCGTAGATCGAGGAGGCACCGTCCTTCAGGACTTCGATGCGCTCGACGGCTGCCGTCGGGATCTTGGAGATATCGGCCAGGCCGCTGGTGGAGATGGGCAGGCGACGTCCGTTGAGCAGGACCAGGTTGCGTGCAGCACCCAGGTTGCGGAGGCTGATGAACGTGCCACCCGCATTCTCACCCGCGGAAAGCGGCGATGCGCGGCTCAGCGGCGGAGTACCCGTCGCGCTGATGTTCTGGAGAATTTCGGCGACCGACTGGAAGCCCTGCTTCTCGATGTCTTCGCGCGTGATGAACGTCACCGGCTGTGCCGTTTCGACGTCGACTTGGCGAATGCGGGTACCCGTCACCTCGATGCGATCGAGGGTGGTGGCTTCCTGGTCTTGCGTTTGCGAGGCGGTCGTCTGCTGCGCGAGCGCAACGCCGGTTCCGGCCAGGGTGGTTGCGCCGACAGCGAGAGCGAATGAAATCGCATCGCGCAGCTTGGTGGTCTTCAGTGTCATCAGTCTCTAGCTCCGAAAAAAATCCCCAGTGGACCTCTCTCCGGGCCGGCCGGACTGGCCATGCGGACGAGGTGCGCGATGTTATGCACACGTGAACCGGAAATTAAATCGATGTTAGAGACTTGTTAAACCGACGTTTAGCCGGAATTCAGCTAGAGGTTCTGCTCGTATCGGACGTATGGGACCGTCCCTTCCTCGTCTGCCGTCTCACCAGAGATTGAGAATGGGTTCTTGCCCTTGGTCACGACGTTCTCGGCGCCGACGGTGAGCTGCCCGCTCCAGGGTGTGCGCCAGGTCAGGCCGACGCCCAGGCCCTGCCACTTGGGCTGGCCCGGCGTTTCGACCACATGGCCCACGATGTTGACGCTGAAATTCCCCACACCCCCGCCCAGGCTGAGGCGCTTGCTCGTCCAGCTGTCCGGAAGGCCAAGCGTGCTGGCCTCGGCAGGCGTCATGACCTTGGCCTTGGCCAGGGTGCCGGCGATGCTGACCATGCCCTCGCGCCCGAGGCGCTTCTGGGCGAACAGGGTCAGGTCATTGGAATCCACCCGCGTCCCCGCGCCGCGCGGATTGCCGGAGGTCAGCCAGGCAGGAAGCGTATCGCGGCCAGTCCCGGCACCGAACCCGACCCGGGTCGTGCCGCGACCGAGCGCCGCCACCGCGCCCGTGCGCTGGTTGCCCGGGTCGTCGAAGCTCGCGACCCTGCAGCTGGTGAGGTTGACCAGCGCACTGGCGATGCCGGCCTTGTGGTCGCACAGCAACCCCAGAGAATCGCCCTGGTCGAGCCCGAAGGCGGCGTCGAGGGTGCGGTCGCCCGAGCGCCATTGCGAATCGGCAGGCTCCAGCAACAGGAATCCTTCGATCCTGCCGCTATTGACGATGGGCAGGACCGCCTGGTCGCCGCGCTGCCCGCCGGGCCTGGATTGCGCATGCCCGTCCGTCACCTGCCCGAGGGCAAGCAGCAAGGTCATGGACAGGGCGGCAAGGCGCGATTTCATGGCAGGTGAGTGACCGGTGGAACGGGCCCGAAGTTCCATTTCGGACAGGGGTCGGAAGCGTAGCCGATTTATGATTATTTAACAATCCCCCAGAAGGCCCGAAAGCGCTTACTGGAGCCGCTTCGGGGCCTCCATGAGACGCTCGTCGGCCGTGAAGAGCGCGTCGATGTCTCCGGGCGTGAAGTCGTAGCCCTGGCCGCAGAATTCGCAACGGACGTGGGCCGTGCCGTCGCTCAGCGCGGCCCGGGCTTCCTCCTCGCCCAGCGCCTGGAGCATGCCGGAGACACGCTCGCGCGAGCACGAGCATGCGAACCACAGGGGTCGATCTCCGAGCGCCTGAGGTCCGTCCTCGTGGAACAGGCGCGAGAGCAGCAGGTCGGTGGGCCAATCGAGCAGCTCCTGCGGCGACAAGGTGTCGAACAGCGCGCAGGCACGGCGCCAGCCGTCCTCGTCGCCGCCGTCGCCTGGCAGCTTCTGCAGCATCACGCCTGCCGCGGCGTCGGCATCGGCCGCGAGCAGGATGCGCGTCGGCAACTGCTCCGACTGCCTGAAGTAGTCCTCGAATGCGCCCGACAGCGAGTCCGCTTCCAGCGCGACGAGGCCCTGGTAGCGGCGTGGCTCCGATTGACCGGTCCCCGCACGAGACGTGTTCTCGATGGTGATCGCCAGCACCGCGTCGTCGCCGAGCTCGCGCAGGTCTCGGGACACCGGTCCGCCGTCCTCGGCCAGTTGCGCGATCCCGCGCAGGGTGCCGGCTGCGGTGCACTCCGCGAACAGGGTGCGCAACGTGGACTGGCTGCGCAGCTGCACCGACAGCCGCCCATCCACCTTGGCATGGCCGGTGAACAGGGCCGCGGCGGCGCAGGCTTCGCCCAGCAGTTCGGCGACCACCTCCGGGTAGGCCTCGCGTGAGCGGATCTTCGCCCAGGCCTCGTCCAGGTGGACGCGCACGCCGCGGACGCCCGCGCGTTCCAGGAGGAATCGGGTGAGGCGGTCGCCGCCGGTGGAGGTCTCGGAGGTGGCTTCTGTGGGCATGGTTCGAAATTCGCGACGTTGCCCCGCGGGCACCGGCAACCAATAATGCGGGCCAGCGAGGGTATCGGCGCTGCGATGGTGGAGCAACGGGAGATGGGGATGCGGCACGTGCAAGGCAAGCCGCGCGGCCAGGCGGCGCAATGAGGCCCCGACGCAACCGCCGATGGCTGCATTGGTTGTGGAAGTTGCCGTTGCTGCTGGTCGTGCTCAGCGTGCTCCAGGTGCTGGCCTTGCGTTTCATCGATCCGCCGTTTTCCGCCTTCATGGCGGCCAGGCAGGTCGAAGCCTGGCGTGCCGGGGATACCGGCTTCCGTGTCGCGTACGCCTGGCGCGACCTCGACCAGATGGCGGCGACGCTGCCTGTTGCCCTGGTGGCCGCGGAGGACCAGGCGTTCGCCCGGCACAACGGCTTCGACTTCGAGGCGATCGACAAGGCGCGGGCGCGCAATGCCCGTGGGGGCAAGTTGCGCGGCGCGAGCACGATCAGCCAGCAACTGGCCAAGAACCTGTTCCTGTGGAGCGGGCGGAGCTGGGTGCGGAAGGGCGTCGAGGCCTGGTACACGGTGCTGATCGAGGCGCTGTGGCCCAAGCGCCGGATCCTGGAGGTGTACGCCAACGTCGCCGAGTTCGGCGACGGCATCTACGGTGCCCAGGCGGCGGCGCGCAGCTACTGGCGGAAGGACGCCAGCCGCCTGAGCCTCACGGAGAGCGCACGGTTGGCGGCGGTCCTGCCCAGCCCGCGGCGGTATAGCGCCCCGCGGCCCGGCCCCTACGTGCAGCGGCGCGCCCGCTGGATCGAACGCAACGTGCGGCAGCTCGGCGGCGTTGGCTACCTGCGGACGCTGGACTGACGCGGGTGCCGCGGCCGCGCCCGACGCGTGGAACAGGCGTGCCGCCGCCGGGCTCGGCTACCATGCCGGCATGACCGCTTCCCAGGACCGAGGTCGCGACCGACTGACCGTCGTCGTGGCGGCATACGACGAAGTCGATTCGCTTCCGGCGCTGCATCGGCGCCTGTCGCCCGTGCTCGATGGGCTCGAAGGGGACGCCGGGATCGAACCCCGCGTGCTCTACGTCGACGACGGCAGCCGCGATGGAACCTGGGAAGCGTTGCAGGTCATCGCGGCGGAGGACCAGAGGGTGTCGCTGCTGCGACTTTCGCGCAACTTTGGCAAGGAAGCGGCGTTGACGGCCGGGCTGGACCAGGTTTGCGAGGGCGCGGCGCTGATCCTCGATGCCGACGGCCAGGATCCGCCGGAACTGATCCCGCAGTTCGTCGCCAAGTGGCGGGAAGGCCACGACGACGTGCACGGCACGCGCCAGGAGCGCGACGGGGAAGGCTGGCTGAAGAGGGCGACGGCCCACGCGTTCTACCGCGTCATGCAACGGCTTTCGCCGACGCCGATCCCCACCGACACGGGCGACTTCCGCCTGCTGTCGCCGCGTGCCCTGGCGGCGCTGCGCCAGCTGCGCGAACGGCACCGCTTCATGAAGGGCCTGTTCGGCTGGGTCGGCTTCAACCGCGTCGCGATTCCCTACCACCGGGAGGCGCGCGTGGCCGGCCAGAGTAAATTCAACTTCTGGCGCCTGTGGAATTTCGCCCTCGAGGGCGTCACCAGCTTCTCCACCGCGCCGCTGCGGCTGGCGACCTACCTTGGCGTGGCGACCGCGCTGGTCGCGTTCGTCTACGGCGCCTGGGTCGTGTTCAAGGCTTTGTTCTTCGGCGATCCCGTGGCCGGCTGGCCGACGATGATGGCGGTGATCCTGTTCCTCGGCGGCGTGCAGCTCATGGCGCTGGGGATGATCGGCGAGTACCTGGGCCGGTTGTACGTGGAATCCAAGCAGCGGCCGCTGTACTTGGTCGATGACTGGCGGCCGGCGGCGGGAGTATCCTCGGGATCGACGACAGGACCAACGGCCACAACGGAGGAAGGGGACCATGCGTACGGTGCGCCAGCTCCTGGATTCGAAAACGCCTGACATCCACGCCATCGGCCCGGATGCGCCGGTCATCGACGCGATCCGCCTGATGGCGGAGAAAGGCATCGGCGCGGTGCTGGTGATGGATGGCGGCCGGCTGGCCGGCATGCTGTCGGAACGCGACTACGCCCGCAGGATCGTGCTTGAGGGCCGGTCCTCGAAGGACACGTGCGTACGGGAGATCATGAACTCTGAGATCGCCACCGTCGGCCTGGACGACACCGTGCAGTCGTGCATGGTCATGGTCACCGGCACCCGCCGGCGCCATTTGCCGGTGGTCGACGGCGGCGACGTGGTCGGCGTGATCTCGATCGGCGACCTGGTCAAGGCCGTCATCGAGGACCAGCAGCTCGAGCTGGACCAGCTGCAGCGCTACATCGCGTCCTGACGGGACGCCCTCGGCGCGGGGATCACGCGCACGAAACATGGCGTGGGCGAACCGCTGCGGAAGGAAGCGCGCCTGTCGAAGCAGACCGTGGCCGCTGGCGCCCTACTTGGCGTACTGGCCGCCGCAGGCGCTGTCCTCGCCCGGTCCGAGTTCGAGCGTCGCCAACAGGGCCGCCGGTGGGGTGATGCTGCCCAGGGCGAGGGCGATCGCGCCGCGCAGGCCGAGGCGCGCCATGTCGGGCCGGAAGCTGGGGTCCTTGAAGGTGCCACTGGCGACCAGCGGCGAGCGGAGGCTGAGGATGCTGCGGTCCTTGGGTCGTGGGCGCAATTCCAGGTCCAGGGTTTCGTCGCGCAGGCTGACCTGACCCTTGCCGACGATGATCGTGTCGGTGGTGTCGAAGGCGAGCGCGCGGGCGTGCATGATCCCGTCCTTGACGTCGAAGTCGCCGAAGGCGCATCGGATCGCGATCTTCCGGTCCTTGCCGATCAGGAATTTCAGGGCCTCGTAGATGTCGAGCCCGGCCAGCTCCATGAGCAGGTTGCTGACCTGGCCGCGCCCCATGCCGAGCGCGATGTCGCCGTCGGCGGTGGCCAGCATCCGGGCGATCGAGTTGCCCGTGCCGGTGACGCGGATGTCGCCGCCCACGCGTCCCACGGCGTCCCTGGCCAGTTCGAGGTTGGGCAACAGCTTGTTCAGCTCCAGACGCCTCGCGGAAATTTGCGCATCGGTGCGGATCGGCGATTCGCGGGCGTCCATGCGGATGGTCGATCGCAGGTTGCCGCCGGCCACGCCGAAGTTCAGCGGGTCCAGCCGCAGCAGGCCGTTGTCCAGGAACAGATGCGCATCCATGTCGTCGAGCGGCAGGCTAGGGGCGTTGATCCTGCCGACCTTCCAGCGCACGTCGGCATCCATCGCCCGGAGCTTGCCGAGTTCGTAAGGCGTGTCCGGGAGCACCTTCGCGCGGGCGGCCCGCTCGGACGCCTTCGCCTTGAGTTCGGCGTTGGTCGTCTCGCCACGGCCGGCATCCGGTGCCGCTCCCACGAACCCGGCGAGGTCGTCGAAATCCAGTTGCTTCGAAACGAGGTTGGCGCGCAGGAACGGGCGATCTCCACCGGTCGTCACGCTGGCCTTGCCGCCCAGGTCGCTGTCGCCCACCTTGCCGCCGAAATCGTCGTAGTGCCAGGTCACGCGATCGCCGGCGCGATCGCGGGTCAGGCGGCCGTCGAGGCTGTACGGCGGCGTGTCCGGGGTGGCGACGCCGATCAGCGGGTACAGGTCGGCCAGGTTCGCCCCCGCCAGCGCCAGCTGCAGGTCGAAGTCCCGGATCCGGAACGGGTTGATCAGGTTGCCGCGCGCATGCGCCCGGGTTGCACCGGCCTGGGCGTGCAGGTCGATGCGGTAGGGCTGGTCGGTGTCCCGGAGCTCCAGCGGCGACTCGGCCCGTCCCTCCACGGTGAAGGTGTTGCCGGACCATCTTCCGCCACCCACGATGGCGACGGGAGGGGCATCGCCGGGTTTGTCCGCCGGCCGGCTGGCGACGTCGAGCGTGACGTCGGTCTCGCGCGCCGCGTTGAGGTAGCGCAATTGCCCGTCCTCGATCCAGAGACGGTCCAGTCGCGGCGGTTCGCCGTCTTCGTCCACCTCCACGAAATCCCAGTTGCCGCCCTTGCCGCCGGGCGCGGCTTCAAGGCGGAGGCGGGGTCGCTGCAAGCGCACCTCGGGAATGCGGACTTCGCCCTTGAAGAGCAGGGGCAAGGGCTCGAACTGCAATTCCAGCCGGTCCAGCGCCGCCATCATCGGATCCTCGGACCAGTCCGCATTGCCGAAACTCAAGGCATCGGCCCGGATGGTGGTCACGCGGCCCAGGGCCACGTCGAGGTTGCCGCCGATGTCGAAACTGCGTCCGGTGCGTGCCTCGACCCGCCGCTCGATCGGCCCCTTGAACCAGTTCCAATCCCAGAACAGGATCAACACCGCCACGACCAGCGCCAGGGCGGCGAGGATCGTCCACCAGGGGTGGTCGGCGGCGAGGTCGAGCGGCCGCTTGCGGGCGGGCGTGGGAGGGTTCATCGCGAATCCGTGCGTGGACCCGGCCACCATCCCGGCTGCCGGGTCAAGCGGCAGTGAACACTGCCGCGGACCAGTTCAGCTTGGAGGCAGCGCCGGGCCTCACCCGGAGCGACTGCCCGATGCCGACGCTCCTTCAGTGCGTTGCGCTCGTTTCGATGCACTCGAGGGTCTTGCCGCCCTGGTGCACCAGCTCGAGCTGGTCGGCTTGGCGGCGCAGGACGTTCCCGCCGGATTCGTAGAACTGCTGGCCGGACGCCTCCGGCCGCGGGGCATGCACCAGCGCCAGCTCGCTGCCATCCGGCAAGGTCACGCGCGCTCCGCCGCCCGCATACATGACGCGCAGTTCGCCATTGGTGCAGGCATAGGTCATTTCCGCCCCATCCGCCGGCGGAGGGCTCCCACCCTCCGAAGGCGCCAGGACAGCAGGCTTCGTGGCAACGGACTCCTGCCCGTTGGCCGGGGCCGGGTCGCGCTGGCATGCCGTGGTCAAGGAGGCGAGCAGCAGCACGGGGAGGATGGAGGCAGGGTTCATCTGGCGACCTCGGCTCGAAGCGGTGGAAGGGAAACAAGGCGTATCGCCGGCAGCGCATGGCAATCCGGGCGACGCCGCCTATCATGATCGCATCCCGACCGGCAGCCTTGCATGATCGTTTCCCACCGGCACCGCTTCATCTTCGTCGCCATCCCCAAGACGGGGACCCACTCGGTGCGGCAGGCATTGCGCGAGCACATGGGCCCGGAGGACATCGAGCAGGTGGGGTTGTTCGTCAATCGACGCTTCCCGTTCCCGGAGCTGGCGAAGGTCCAGCACGGGCACTTCAGCCTGCAGGAGGTGCGGCCGCACCTCGGGGAAGAAGCCTTCGGGGATTATTTCAAGTTCGGTTTCGTGCGCAACCCGTTCGACCGCTTCGTGTCGTATTGCGCGTTCATGACCCGGCAACAGGGCGCTTTCGACCTCGATCCGCGCGGCACGATGCGCGAGATCCTGTTCCGCCTCCGTCCGCTGGACCACGTGCATTTCAAGCCGCAACACGTCCTGCTCGACGACGGCCACGGGCGGCTCCTGGCCGACCAGGTCGGCCGGGTCGAGGACATGCAGGGGTCGTACGATGCCATCTGCGAACGCATCGGCATCCCCTCGCAACCGCTGCAACGCGTCAACAGTTCGCGACGCGGGACGTATCGGGATTATTATGACCAGGAACTGATCGACGGCGTCGCCGAACTCTACCGCGGCGACCTCGAGATGTTCGGTTACGAATTCTGACCGGCCGACCACCACATGCTGCAGCCCAATCCACGCAAGACGACTTCGGTCCGTGCCCTCGGCCCGATCGACATCGCGGCGCTGCGCGAGGCCGTGCTTGCCATCCCGGAATCGACCTGGGACGCCGAGAACGCCGACAAGCCGAACCGCTTCGAGGCGCTCGACAAGACCCGGCACATCGTCTTCCGTTTCGTCGACAACTTCCAGGACTGGCGCGCGTCGCACGACCGGCCGCTCTGGGCCGGCTGGCGCGACTTGCTGCAGCCCGTCCTGGCGAAGGCGACCGCACCCTACGGCTACGCGCGCGGCGAGTTCCCGCGGGTGATGCTGGCGCGGATGGCGCCCGGTGGCATCATCAAGCCGCATCGCGACGCCAACCCGGCGGCCCGCTGGCCGCACAAGATCCACGTGCCGCTGCAGACCAACGAGCAGGTGACCTTCTTCGTCGACGGCATCGGCTACCGGATGCCCGAGGGCGAGGCCTTCGAGGTCAACAACATGGGCGTGCACGCGGTGCGCAACGACGGCGACGGCGACCGCATCCACCTGATCTTCGAATACTTCGACCCGGACCAGGCGGTGCCGGCCGCGGCCTGAGCCGCGAAGCGCAACGGCGCGTCAGCCGGCGTCTATGCTGTGCGCGTGCTCGCGGGTGGCGCGCAATTCCACGTCCGGCCAGCGCTCTTCGGTCAGCTGCAGGTTGATCCGCGTCGGCGCGAGGTAGACCAGCTCTCCGGCCGCGTCGATCGATAGGTTGACGGCGTTCTTGTCGCGGAATTCCTCAAGCTTCCTGGCGTCGGCGCACTTCACCCAGCGCGCGGTGGCGACGCCGACCGGCTCGAACGCGGCGTCGACCCCGTACTCGTCCTTGAGCCGGTAGGCGACCACGTCGAACTGCAGCACGCCCACCGCACCCAGGATCAGGTCGTTGGACATCATCGGCTTGAAGAACTGGGTCGCGCCCTCCTCGCTGAGCTGGGCCAGGCCCTTCTGCAGCTGCTTGAGCTTGAGCGGGTCGCGCAGGCGCGCGCGGCGGAACAGTTCGGGCGCGAAGTTGGGGATGCCGGTGAAGGCCAGTGGCTCGCCCTCGGTGAAGGTGTCGCCGATGGAGATCGTGCCGTGGTTGTGGATGCCGATCACGTCGCCGGGCCAGGCCTCGACGGCGAGCTCGCGGTCGCTGGCCATGAACGTCAAGGCGTTGGCGAGCTTGACCTCCTTGGCGGTGCGCACGTGGAAGGCTTTCATCCCTGCGCTGAAATGCCCCGAGCACACGCGCATGAAGGCGACCCGGTCGCGGTGCTGCGGGTCCATGTTCGCCTGGATCTTGAAGACGAAGCCGGTGAGTTCGCCCTCGGCCGGCGCGACGTCCCGCGTGGTGGTTTCGTGCGGCTGCGGCGATGGCGCGTGCTCGACGAAGAAGTCCAGCAAGGGCTGCACGCCGAAGTTGTTGACCGCGGAACCGAAGAACACCGGGGTCTGCCTGCCGGCGAGGTAGGCCTCGGCGTCGAAGGCGTGCGAAGCGCCCTGGACGAGTTCGAGCTCGTCGCGGAGGTGGGCGAGCATGTCGGAACCGATGCGTGCCTCCACCTGCGGGTCGTCGAGCGAGGCGAAGATGGTCGAGTCCTGGCGGGTGAAGTTGCGGCCCGGCTCGTACAGGTGCACTTCCCCAGAGACCAGGTGCACCACGCCCTTGAGCCGCTGGCCCATGCCGATCGGCCAGGTCACCGGCGCGCACTGGATGCCGAGCACGGATTCAACCTCGTCGAGCAGGTCGATCGGTTCCTTGCCCTCGCGGTCGAGCTTGTTGATGAAGGTCATGATCGGCGTGTCGCGCATGCGGCACACCTCCATGAGCTTGATGGTGCGTTCCTCAACGCCCTTGGCCACGTCGATCACCATCAGCGCCGAATCGACCGCGGTCAGCACCCGGTAGGTGTCCTCGCCGAAGTCGGCGTGTCCGGGCGTGTCGAGCAGGTTGACGATGCGCCCGGCGTACGGGAACTGCATGACGGAGGAGGTCACCGAGATCCCGCGTTCCTTCTCCAGCGCCATCCAGTCGCTGGTGGCGTGGCGCGCGGCCTTGCGCCCCTTGACGCTGCCGGCCATCTGGATCGCGCCGCCGAACAGCAACAGCTTCTCGGTCAGCGTGGTCTTGCCGGCGTCCGGGTGCGAGATGATCGCGAAGGTGCGGCGGCGCGCGGCCTCGGCGGCGACGCGGGTGGAAGAATCGGGCATGGCGGATCGCACGCGTGGGCGTGCAGGGGGAAACCGGGGAGGCCGCGGATTATACGGGAGGGTCCGCGGTGCCGGGCGGGCTAGGGGCGGGCCGAGGCCCTGGGCTCGCTCAGGCGCAGGATGCCCTGTGGCCCGAACATCTTGAACGGGATCGATTCCAGCTTCATGCCGCGATTCACCTGCACCACGAAGTGCAGGTGCGGACCGCCGCTGAAGCCGGTGTTGCCGGACAAGCCGATGGCCTGCGCGCGACGCACGCGCTGCCCGACGCGCACCAGCACGCCCTCCGGCTTGAGGTGCGCGTACAGCCCCATGGTCCCGTCGTCGTGCAGGATCCGCACGAAATTAGCGCGGCCGCCGTATTGCTCGCGGTTGAGGCTGGCCTTGTCGAAATCGGACTCGACCTGCATCACCACCCCTTCCCGCGCGGCCACCACCGGCGTGCCGATCGGCGCCGCAAGATCGACCGCATGCCGGTTCTGCGCGTCATTGTGGCTGAAGCCGCCTCCGTAGCCCTGGGCGACGTGGAGGTTCGCGCTCTGCAGGGGGTAGCCGTATTCCACGTCCCGGGGGCGTGCACTGGGGTCGCCGGGCACGCTGCGCAGCTGCAACTGGAACTCGCCGCCGCGCGACGGATCGGCCGAACCGATCCGGGCGACCAGCGTCGAGCCTCGGGCCGGTACGGTGGCGCGGGCGGGCAGGGGCGGGTCGCCGAAGACCAGGGTGCTGTTGCCGGCATGCAGCATCACCTCGATCGGCCCGGCGAGCGCATTGTCGGCGTAGGCCAGGTACTGCTGCCCGTCGCCCTCCACGCGAAGGCGCGCGATGGCGCCGGGTTCGGCGCGCACGGGGATCCGCTTGATCTGCTCCGGCCTGACGTTGGCGGGGGGGCGGTCGCCGTAGTGGACCACGCCATTGCGGTCCGTCCAGCGATAGACCTTGGCGGCCTGGGTGGCGCCCGTGGCAATCAGGGCGAGCAAGGTCACGCCCGCGATCAATGCCGCATGGATCCGCCAACGACTCATGGCAGGCAGGTGGCGTCCAGTCGCAGCGCCGCGACCACGTCGCGCAAGTCGTAGGCGACCACCGCGCGATCGTCATGCACCGCGTACAGCGCGCCGGCCGGGAACCGGTGCGTCGCCGCCGCATGCAGGGCGATGCCGTCGGTCTGCGAGGCGACGCCGCCATGGAAGCTGCCACCCGGGTCCAGGCTGTCGCGGTGGAACAGGTGGAAGTTGGTCAGTGGCGCCTGCTGGTCCACTGCGACCCAGTAGCCCTCGTCCGCACCGCAGGCCCACAGGGCGACGCCCTCCGCTTCGCCCCGGAACGTGCCGTCGGGCAAGCTCCGTCCCGCGAACTTGCCGTCGAATCCATAGACCCGCAGGCTGGAGGGGCCCGGCCGGAACTCGTCGGCGATCAACAGGCGGCGACGGGCGGGATCGCCGGCGATCGATTCCACGATCCGGAGCGCGCCGGCAGGATCGACGCTCCCGAAGGCACCCAGCGAACGGGCCCGGATGCGGTCGCCGTCGAGTTCGACGCGGTAGCGCCGTACCCGCGCATCGAGCGTCGCCAAGGCGGGCACGACATCGAAGCGCGCGCCCTCCATATAGCTGTCGGTGACGTAGAGCCCCAGCTCGTCGGGAGCGGTTTCATGCAGCCACAGCCCGTAGGGACTGCGCAATCCGTCCTGGCCGAAGCTCCCCACGTGCGAGAACGCTGGCAGTCGAAGCACCTGCACCCGGCGGTTGTCGCGCTCGACCACGAACAGCAGGTCCGCGAACACGGCGATGCCATTGGGCCGCCTGAAGCGCCCGGGCGCCTCGCCCTCGGCCCCGACCGTGCGCAACAGCGCGCCGGTGTCGGCGTCGAAAACCACCAGGCGGTGGGTCGACTTGGCGGTGGCGATCACCCATGTCGCGCCATCGTCGCCGGACCAGGTGGCCAGGGAATCCAGTTCTTCGCCCGGGACGTCGACCGAGACGAAGGCCTCGGCGATCGTCGTGCCATGTGCCGCTGGCGCGCCCGGACCGGGTTCCAGTCCGCTGGCCGGCGGTGTCACCGAGCGCGGCGCTGTGGCGCATGCTGCAAGGAGCAGCGCGAGGACGCTGGCGAGGACGGGGCGAAGGCAAGTCGACATGGGCCAAGTATCGCCCACGAACCGGGACTGGGTCGCGCATGGACCCGAACGGTTCAGTCTCCAGGGCGAGGCAGTATCGGAGGCCGGCACCTGCATCCATCTGGGCGTGGGCGCTGAGCGCGCAGGCGTCCGACCGTCGAAGTCGCCCCCGGTGCAGCGCCCCCGCTAGCGGCCGGGCGGCCCGGACGCAAGCGCAGGCGTCGGTGCCGATGGCTGCGGCGAATCATCCCGCGACAGGCGCAGCTGCGGCGTGGCGAAGTATTCGGCCATGGGCTGGGGCCGGCGGAAATAATGGCCCTGGGCATGGTCCACGCCCATGCGTTGCATCTTCATCCGCTGGGCATCGGTCTCCACCTGCTCGGCGATCGTCTGCTTGCCCAGGACGTGCGCGATTTCCGTGATCGAGCGAACCACCGCATGCGCCAGTTCGGAGTCGTGCGGGTCGCGGACGAAACTGCCGTCGATCTTGAGGTAGTCGACGTCCAGGTCGCGCAGGTAGCTGAACGCACAGAAGCCCGTGCCGAAATCGTCCAGCGAGAAACGGCAGCCCAGCGAGCGCATCTGCTGGATGAATCGCTGCGCGCGGGCCAGGTCGCGAACCGCACTGGTCTCGGTGATCTCCAGGCACAGCTTGTGGGCCGGGAAGCTGCCGTTGCGCAGGCGGTCGACCAGGAACCCGATGAAGCTCTCGTCGACCAGCGCCTCCGCCGAGAGGTTGACGCTGCAGGTGTCGACGTCGGCCAGGTCGGCATGGGTCTCGAGCCAGGACAGCGTGGCGCCAACGACTTCGCGGTCGATCGCCACGCCCATGTTGAAGCGGGCGGCCGCGGCCAGGAACCGGTGAGGCAGCAGCAGTTCGCCGCTCACGTGGTCGCGCACGCGCAGCAGCACCTCGAAATGGCGGCCTTCGTCCTCGCCTGGCACGGCCTGCAACGGCACGATCGGCTGGCAGAACAGCACCAGGTTGCGCCGCTGGATCGCCTCGCGAAGGCGGACCGCCCACTGCATCGCCTGGGTCCGGTCGTGGCCGTCGTCGCCGTGCAGGCTGGCCATGCAGACGCGGTTGCCACCGGATTCCTTGGCGCTGAAGCAGGCGGCGTCGGCTTGCGACAGCAGCTTGCCGTAGTCGCCGTCGGTGGCGTGGAAGGGCACCAGTCCGATGCTGGCGGTGGTGGCCAGCGCGTCGCCTTCCCAGGCGCATCGGTAGCTGGCCACGGCCCGCAACAGGTCGGTGGCCCGGTCCTCGGCGGCCGCGGGGACGTAGTTGTGCAGCAGTAGCCCGAACTCGTCGCCGCCCAGGTGCGCCAGCAGGTCGGCCTTCGGCAGGTTGGCCCGCAGCACGCCGGCCACGCCCTGCAGGTAGGCATCGCCCGCGGCGTGGCTGGCGGTGTCGTTGATGACCTTGAGGTGGTCCAGGTCCAGGTAGGCGAGCGCGCGCGGCGGCGAATCGGGCGCGGCCAGCGCGTGCCGGACCTGCTCTTCGAAGGATTGGCGGTTGGGCAGTCCGGTGTTGGGGTCGGTCGTCGCACGCAGGACGAGGCGGTCGCTGGCACGGCGGCGTTCGAGCACGGTGGATGCCAGCAGCAGCGGGAGCAGGGCCAGGATGCACAGGTAGCCGAGCAGGTTGAGGGTATCGAGGACGCTCCGCGGCGCGGCGAACCCGCTCAGCTCCTGGCCGGTCATCACGCCGATCATCAGGATCGTGCCGAGCGTCCCGCCCACGGTCCAGCCGGGCGGAAACCGCAGGGCAGCCCAGGCCAGCAGGGCCAGGGGCAGGGCCGTCAGCCCCAGCGTGTACTCGCCTTCGAGGCTGGCGCCCCAGGCCATCAACAACAGGGAAAGCGCCAGCAAGGTCAGCCAGGCCAGCCTTTCGGACTCTTCGGCCAACGGCGACACGCCGACCGCCACGGGCCCCGTGCCGGTCCGCAGCACCGCCAGCACCGCGGGCGTGACCGCGACGACGCCGAGGAAATCGCCGAGGATCCAGCGCGCGAAGGCCTGGAGCGTCCCTTCCCCCGGCATCATGCCGGCTTGCAGCAGTGCGGGCACGCCAATGATCGCGCTCAGGACCGCCAGGACGATCCCGCCGGCGACGATGGCCACGACCGAGGCCAGGTCCAGTGCATCCTCGCCCTGGGACCGGCGGGCCAGCCAGCCGCCGGCAAGCGTGCCGAGGGTGTTGGCCAGCAGCGAACCCACCACGAAGACGCCCGGGACGGGGGAGATGACCAGGTGGTACGGAAGCAGCGCGGCGGGCACGATCGCGGTGGCCGGCAGGCCGAAGCGCATCACGGCTGCCACGCCGATGCCGGCGGCCGGCCAGAACAACGTGACGTCGCCGCCCATGCGCATGGACGTTTCGCCGAGCACGCAGCTGCCCAGGTACAGCGCCGTCAGCACGACCAAGGCGATGGGCGTCGGGATCCTCATCCCGGCAGCTTACCTGCGGGGCAGCGTATGCAGCGACCGCCGCCAGTCCGCAGGCAGCAATCCCGGCCGGTCCCGGTCGATGGCAGCGACGACAGGGCGTCAATCACCGTGCTGGACCGACGACACGATCCGGATGCGACCCGACCCGATCATCCCCATGGGATCGCTGCGCAGGTCCTGGAGGAGGGTGGCGGGGTCGGTGGTGGCGGTCGGCTGGAACGCCGCCCATCCGTCGCGTCCGTGGCGCTTGACGAAGGACAGCGCCAGGTCGGCCAGTTCCACCGTCGCCTCCCATCCCAGCGGCAGCCGGTGGTCGGTGAACACGGGGTAGTCGGCCAGCCCGATCGAGCAGGTCAGGCGGAGCGGTTCGGATTCGTCGACCACGAAGACGTGCGAGGCGATGGCGTCACGGATGCGCTCGGCGATCAATTCCAGGTGGCGGCCCGGCATCGGGCGGAAGACGAGCAGGAATTCCTCGCCGCCCCAGCGCACCAGGTAGTCGCTGCTGCGCACCAGCCGCGACAGCACCCGGGCGACCTGTTGCAGCACCTGGTCGCCGACGGCGTGCCCCCATGTGTCGCAAATCGCCTGGAAGTGGTCGATGTCGACCATCGCGAAGCGCAGCACCTGCCCGCCCGGCCCGAGCTGCCCCATTTCCCGCTTGTAGAAGGCAAGGTCGGCGGGCACTTGCGCGCTCAGGTAGCGGCGGTTGCGCAGCGCGGTCAGCGGGTCGGTCTGGCTGGCTTCCTCCAGCCGCTGGTTGGCGATCCCGAGGTCGGCGGTGCGCCGCTGGACCACTTCTTCCAGCGCCTGCTGCCCCCGCAGGTGGCGCAATTGCTGGATGCGGTAACCGGCATAGATCAGGCTGGCTGCCACCAGTCCGATCAGCACCAGGAACAGCGTGGTCTCGTGGAACCGGGGCTGGATCGCGAACGCCAGCCTGGCGGTCCCGGTTTGCCAGACGTCGGCGTTGTTGCTGCCCTGGGCCTCGAACACGTAATTGCCCGGCGGGAGGTTCGTGTAGTTGGCCGAACGCTGGGACACGTCGGCCAGTTCGCGCCAGTCGCTGTCGTAGCCCCGCAGCCGGTAACGCAGGCCGATGCTACCCGGGTCCTGGAAGCTCAGGGCGGTGAAATCGAAAGCCAGGTCCCGCTGGTCCGGGGGTAGCGCGCCGCCGGCGATCGTGGCCGCCGGATGCCAGCCGGCGCTGCTGCGGAGGCCTTCCACGACCACCGTCGGCGGCACCGCGTTGCGGACGATTCCACCGGTATCCATCACCACGATGCCGTTGCGGCTCGGCAACCACAGTTCCCCGTCCTGGATGAATCCCTTGGACAGGCCCGCGCCATTGCAGCAGAAGCCCCGCTGGCCGCTGCGGCGATCGCCGCGCTCGTTGTGCAGCATCTGGCCGCGCACGCGGTCGAGCATCCCCCGGCTGAAGGCCTGCAGGTCGCGCAAGGGAACCCTGTGCACGCCGCGGATCCCCGCCGCCCACACGTATCCCCGGCCGTCCTCGGTGATGAAGAAGGGAGAGTTGACCGGCATCCCCTGCTCGGCTCCCAGGTGCACCCATCGGCCGCGGTCGAAGAAGTACATGTCCTCCGACAGCGCGCCGACCAGGAGCCCGCCCGTGGACAACTCGTGGATGGCGGTGACGTCCAGGTCCGGGGGGAGTCCCAGGCGGTCGCCCACGAGCCGGAGCCGTTCGTCCACGAATTCGTACAATCCGACCTGGGTGCCGACCAGCATCCGTCCGTCGCGTGTTTCATGAAGTGCGCGGACGCGTGGGTCGGCCAGCCCTGCCTGCGTGCCAAGGTGTACGAGTCGCCCGTCGTCCTGACGATAGACGCCCTGCGTGGTGGCGATCCACAAGCGGTCTTTCCGATCGCGCAGGAAACCGTTGACCTGCGCGCCGGACAGGGCTTCGAAGCCATCGGGCACGTGGATGCGCCCGTCCCGGTACTGGGCGAGCCCGCGGCGGGTACCGATCCAGACGAGGTCTTCTTCCGGCAGCAGGCTGTAGGCATTGGGATGGGGCAACGACTGGCCGGAAGCAAGCAAGGTGTACCGGCCCTGGTCGAACAGCGACAACCCATCCTGGGTGCCGACCCAGACCCGCCCGCGCGGACCCCGCGCCAGCGACCACACGACCGGCTCGTTCAAGCCCTCGATCGTGCTGTAGCGCCGGGTCCAGCCGTTCCAGAGGCGGGCGATGCCATCCCATTGGCTACCCAGCCAGAGGTTGTTTTCTCGATCCTCGAAGATGGCCCGCACGCTGTTGAAGGCGCCCGGGCTGCCGTCCGCGACGAACTCATGCAACGCGCGGTCCCGCAGGCGCCCCAGTCCGCCGATGGCCCCCACCCACAGGTTGTCGTCGCCGTCCTCGTACAGCGCCAGGATCGGTTCCTCGGCGAGTACGCGCTGGCCTTCGAACCTGCGCCAACCCTGCTGCGTCCGGTAGAACAGGCCCTGGTTGCTGCCCGCCCACAGGCGGCCCTGCGCCCGCAACAGCTGGCCCACCGTCGCGCTGCCTGCTTCCCGCGGCAGCGGCTCCAGGAACACCTGGTCGCCGCGGATTCGATAGACGCCGCCCAAGGTGCCAGCCCACAGGAGGTCGCCTTCGGGCAAGAGTGATTCGGCGGGGCCGGGAAGCGGCCGGACGAAGCGCAGGCCTTCGCCTTGCACGCGGAACACGCCGTCGGGCGTCCCCACCAGCACGGGGCCCTGCGCATCCCGCGCCAGTGCGCGGATATCAAGCGGCTCGTGCCTGGCGTCTAACGCCGGCACCCTGCGCCAGCGGTCGTCCTCGCGAACCGCCAGGCCCTTGTAGGTCCCCACCCAGAGACGATCCCCGCGGTCGCTCAGCAGGGTGTTGATGAACTGGCCGGGCAATTCCGGCGTGTTCTGCAGGTTGTAGGTGGTGAATCGCACGCCGTCGAAGCGTGCGACGCCCGCCTGCGTCGCGACCCACAGGTAGCCCAGCCGGTCCTGGGTGATCGCGTTGGCGGTGATCTGCGGCAGGCCCCGTTCGATCGACCAGCTGTCGCGGACGTAATGGTGGAAGGCCTTTTCCGGATCCAGCGCGAGGACGGGTTGCGCGCACAGCGAGACCAGCGCGACCGCGGAGGCGGCAAGCCAAGTCAGCACCGTGGGCGTCTGCTCCCGACCCTTTTCCGCCACGACACGCCCCCTCGGTCGTCGTCCTGTTGGGCCGTCGACCATACACCCCGGGCGCATGGAGGTGGTATTCAGGATCGGATGCGTGCAGCCGTGCAGGGGCTTGTCGAACGCATGCGGGTGCGCATCAGCACTCGATGACGTTGACGGCCAAGCCGCCGCGTGAGGTTTCCTTGTACTTGTCGCGCATGTCGCGGCCCGTCTCGCGCATCGTCTTGATGACCTTGTCGAGGCTGACCTTGTGCTTGCCGTCGCCGCGCATCGCCATGCGGCTGGCATTGATCGCCTTGACCGAGCCCATGGCATTGCGCTCGATGCACGGGATCTGCACCAGGCCGCCGATGGGATCGCAGGTGAGCCCGAGGTTGTGCTCCATGCCGATCTCGGCGGCGTTCTCCACCTGGCCGGGCGTGCCGCCCAACGCCGCGGTCAGGCCGCCGGCGGCCATCGAGCAGGCCACGCCGACTTCGCCCTGGCAACCTACCTCGGCGCCGGAGATCGAAGCGTTTTCCTTGTAGAGGATGCCGATCGCGGCTGCGGTGAGCAGGAAATCGCGCACGCCCTGTTCCGTGGCGTTCCGGCAGAAGCGCCGGTAATAGTGCAGCACCGCCGGCACGATGCCGGCCGCGCCATTGGTCGGCGCCGTCACCACGCGCCCCCCGGCAGCGTTTTCCTCGTTGACCGCCAACGCGAACAGGTTGACCCAGTCGAGCATCGTCAGCGGATCCTCGTCCGCCGCGTCCGGCCGCGCCTCGAGTTCGGCATGCAGCCGAGGGGCGCGACGGGTGACGTGCAGGCCGCCGGGCAGGGTGCCGGGCGACGCGATGCCACGCTCCACGCAGCCCTGCATCGCCGCCCACAGTTCATCCAGGCCGGCGTCGATTTCCTCGCGCGTGCGCCAGGACTGCTCGTTGGCGTACATCAGCTCGGCGATGCTGATGCCGTGCGCATTGCAGGTCGCGATCAGCTCGTCGCCCGAATTGAACGGGTAGGCGACGTGGGTCTGGTCGGCGACGATGCGGTCCTCCGCGGCCTCGTCCTGGTTGACCACGAAGCCGCCGCCGACCGAGTAATAGTCGCGCGACGCGATCTCCTCGCCGTTGCCGTCGAAAGCGGTGAAGCGCATGCCGTTGGTGTGGTGGGGCAGCTTCTGTCGCTTGTTCATGACGAGGTCGGTCTTCTCGTCGAAGGCGATGGCATGGCTGCCGGCCAGGCGCAGCGACTTCTCGCCGCGGATCCGTTCCAGGGCTCCGGGGATGATGTCGGGGTCGATCCGGTTCGGCCAATGGCCTTCAAGGCCCATCAGCACGGCCTTGTCGGTGCCGTGGCCACGTCCGGTCAGCGCCAGCGAGCCGAACACCTCCGCGCGCACACGCGCGACATCGCCAAGGCGCCCGGGCTCGTCCAGCCAGCGCTCGACGAAGCGGGCGGCCGCGCGCATGGGTCCCACCGTATGCGACGAGCTGGGACCGATGCCGATCTTGTAGAGGTCGAAGGTACTGACGGCCATGCCGGTATTCTACGCCCCGCACCGATCGCCCCGTGCGTGCCGAGCGACCAGCGATGCCCATCCTGATCCTGTACCAGCGCGACGACTGCCATCTCTGCGACCTGGCGCTGGAGGTGCTGGCGCATGCCCGCGTGCCCGAGTTCGACAGCGTGTTCATCGACGGCGACGACGCCCTGGAGGCGCGCTACGGCCTGCGCGTGCCCGTGCTGCGCGACGATGCGCGCGGCCTGGAACTCGAGTGGCCCTTCGATTCCGCGGGGTTGCGCCGCTGGCTGGATGCATGAGCGGGACAGGGGTGGAACGCCGATGGCCCGCCCGTGGCCAGAAACGGCAGCGGTCCCGCTGCCGCAAGTCGGCTAATCCGCCGCCTCCAGCAGCACGCGCGTCTCGATGGCCACCGCATCCTCGATCGTCTCGGTCGCGGCCCAGTCGCCGCCGCCGACGCCGAACTCGAGCCGCTTCACCGTCGCCTTGCCCTCGAGCACGGGTCTGGCGCCCGGCGACCAGCTGAACTCCAGGGTCACCGGCTTGTTGATGCCCCGCAGGCTGAGCGTGCCGTCGGCGGCGAAGCGACCCCCGCCCAGGCTGCGGAATCCGCGGGCGCTGTAACGGGCCTGGTTGAACCGCGCGCTGTCGAAGAAGGCAGGTCCACGCAGCTCGCCGTCGTATTCCTCGACGCCGAGGGTCGCGGTGGCGAGCGGAATGACGACTTCAAGCCAGCCTTCGCCGGGCGCGGACGGGTCGAACGACATCCGCGTGGCGAAGCCGGGGAATTGGCCCTGGAAGCGCTCCCCCTGGAAGTTGCCGTAGAACATCAGCGTGGAACCGGGGGCTTGCGTGTAGTCGCCGGCTTGCGCGGTGGGTGCGGCCAACAGCAGCAGCGCGGCGAGCAGGGAGGATCTAGCGATCATCGCGTCGACTCCCGGCAGGGGGCTGCGGTGGGCCACCGTGCGACCAGCTGCCAGGCAGCATGCGCACCAGCGTGGCGTCGCGCCGGAACAGGTGGTGGTGGAAGGCGGCGGCGGCATGCAGGGCCGCGACGGAGACCAGGGTCCAGAACAGGAATTCGTGGATTTCCTCCGCAAGCTCGTGGAGGGCGTTGTCCTGCGCGGCGATCGCCGGCAGGTCGAACAGCCCGAACCACTGCAGGGGGAATCCCGCCGCGGAGTTCAGGAGCCACCCGCTCAGCGGGATCGCCAGCAACAGCGCATACAGTAGCCAGTGCGACAGCCGGGCGATGCTTACCTGCCAGCGCGGGATGCCTGGCACCGGCTCCGGCCTGCCGGCGTACCAGCGCCAGAGCAGCCTGAGCACGGCCAGCGCCAGGATGGTCAGCCCGAAGGACTTGTGCAGCGCGTACACCTGGAGCTTGTCCGGGCCGTTGCGCAGGTCCTCCATCCAGAGCCCGACCGTGCCCTGGCCGAGGATCAGCAGCACGATCAACCAGTGCAGCGCCTGGCTGACGATGCCCCATCGTTCGCGCGTGTTCTTCAGCTGCATGGGGGCTCCTGTCCGCGGCCGGCGTCGGCAGTCTGCGGGGCTCCAGTCAAACCGGGTGCCGCGACGTCCATTGGCGAAGGCGCGGGATCGGTTGGCGGCGAACCGCCTGCCCCGGTTCCAGCGATGTGGTCGTCGTCCACCCGGTCACCTTCGCCGCCCTCGTCGCCGGAAGTGTCCAGGCGCGCCCTGCTGCGCGTGGCTTCCGCTTCGATGCGCAAGTCGACGCGGTCGCCGATCACGGATTGCCAGGCGGTGATGCCGAAGTCGGACCGGCTGAGCGTGGTGGTGGCGGAAAAACCGACCGTACGCCGGAACGGCGGCAAGGGATGGCGTCCCAAGCCATTGAGGCGCACGTCCAGCACGACTTCACGGGTCACGCCACGCAGCCGGAGGTCGCCGAACACGCAGGCGCGCCCTGGCGACAGGGGTTGGACGCGGGTCGAAACGAAGCGTGCGACGGGATGGTTTTCCACGTCCAGCAGGTTGCGCGCCATCGTCGCGCGGTTCCACTTTTCGTCGCCCAGGTCGAGGCGCGAGAGCGGGATGTCGGCGCGCAACATCGCGGTGCCCCAGTCCTCCGGATCGAAGCGCAGCACCCCCGAGCTGCCCGAGACGGTCCCCAGCGCCTTGGAGAAGCCGGCATGGTCCACCGCGAACTGCACCCGCGTATGCACCGGATCGAGCGCATACGTCTCGGCTCCCGCGGCGCGCGCGCCGGCGATGGCCAGCAGCGACGCGACGACGATGACGGTGGGGACGATGGCGGCGGGGCGCGGCACGTGGGGCATTGCGGTTCGATCGTTCCTGGGGCCTTGGGGAAGGATTCTAGGCGTGGAGGCATGAATCCGGTGGTCACGGCGCCGCTTGCGCCGGCAACGCAGCGTTGCGACGATGGCGGCGGGGACGCGGCTGGTACGCAGGGAAGCGTGCGCGACGCCGCCATTACGGGAAGGGAGTCGCGTGTGACCAGGGGATGGGCCATGGGGCGGGGATGGATCGTCGTGGCGGCGCTCGTTGCCCACGGCGTGGCGAAGCCTGCAGTGCCGGAGCTGCCGCAGCCCCGGCAGATCAGCGTGTTCGACGGCCTGCCGTCCAATCGCATCAACGCGCTGGCCGAGGATCGACAAGGCTACCTGTGGGTGGCGACGCGCGACGGACTCGCGCGGTACGACGGGGTCGGGTTCCGCATCTGGCGCGTCGGCGACGGCCTGCGCGACAACTTCATCTGGACCGTGCACGTGGACGCGAAGGATCGCGTCTGGCTGGGGACGCAACAAGCCGGGCTGGTCATGCTCGACGTCTCACGCAGCCGATTCGTGCACTTCGATCGCGATTCGCATCCCGCCATCGGCAGCAACGACGTCTGGTCCATCGCCACCACGCCCGACGGCATGCTCTGGTTCGGCACCGCGGACGGGGGATTGCACCAGCTGTCGCCCGGCGGAACCATCCGCCGCTTCATGCCACGGGCCGGCGACCCGCGCAGCCTGCCGTCGCCGGGCGTCAGCCGGCTCGCCGTGGACCGGGACGGGAGCCTGTGGGTCGGGACGAAGGGCGGCGTCGCGCGCTGGACGGGGCGCGATTTCGAACGCCTGGCCTTGGGGGAGGCCAATGCCTTCGTCAACCACCTGGACTTCGACCGCGCCGGCGCGCTCTGGATCGGCCTGCAGTCCGGCGGTTTCGTTCGGCGGCGCAACGGACGCATCGAACGCATGCCCTGGATCGATCCCGTGCAGGGCGCGCCCGCCTTGCACATGCTGCTGGAAGATCGCCAGGGTGCGCACTGGCTCGACACCGCCAGCGGGCTGTCTCGCGAACGCAACGGCGAGGTCCAGGACGTGCCGCTGTACAGCAACACCAGCCGGGGCATGGTGCGCCCGGCCTGGTCGGCCGCGTACGAGGATCGCGAAGGCGGCCTGTGGTTCGCCAGCCTCGACTCCGGCCTGTGGCGCCTGCCGGCGAACTGGCGCAACTTCAGCGTGCTGCAGCGGCGGGTCGGCGACGACAGTTCGCCGGCCAATGCCTTCGTCCATGGCATCGCCCCGGCCGCCGGCAATGGCCTTTGGCTCGTCGGCAGCGGGGGGGTGCTGGACTGGATGGACCCGGATACGGGTGCGATCGAGCACCGCCTGTCGCAGGCGTGCGGCAGTTTCGTCAACTTCGGGGTGCAAGAGGGCGCCGACGGCGGGGTCTGGATCGGATGCTTCGGGCAGCTGGTTCGCTTCGACCCGGCAAGCGGCGGCGTGCGCCGCTGGTATATCGACGACGATGCGGATGCGGCGTTGCCGGGCGAGATCTCCCACTTCGTCGAAGACCCGGATGGCGGGTTGTGGATCGCCAGCGACCGGGGCGTGCAGCAGCGGGACGCCGATGGCGGCGTCGTGCGCACGGTGCTTGGCGGCGACGGCGGCGGGCTGCCGGACAACGCCCGCATCGAACAGCTTGCGCGCGCGCCCGATGGCGGCCTCTGGGTCGTCGGCGACCAGGGCATGCACGCCTGGAACGCGGGCGCGCGTCGCTTCGAACCGGTGGCGGGTGCGCCTTCGGCGCACGTCCACGGGTTCGCGATCGCGCCCGACGGCAGCGTCTGGCTCGCGCGCAGGGGGCTGCTGGCCGCCTACCACTGGGACGGCGCCGGACTTTCGCTCGAGCGCACGGTCGACGCCCGGCAGGGATTGCCGGCGGTCGCGCCAGGGGGCGTCGCCGTCGACGCGCAGGGCGTGGTGTGGCTGACCACGGTGCGGGGTTTGTTGCGCTACGACCCGGACGATGACCGACTGCGCACCTATGGCGTGCGCGACGGGCTGCCGAGCCAGGAATTCAATCCCCGCCCGATTCGCATTTCCCCGCGCGGCTACCTCGCCGCGGGCACGGCGGACGGCCTCTTGCTGTTTCATCCGCAGCAGGTCCGGTGGAGCGACCGGACGCCGACCCTGGCGATCGAGTCCATCGACCTGCGCCGTGGCGATGCCCGCATCGAATTGCCGCGCAGCGATGCGATCGCGCTCCGGCACGACGACCGCGACCTGCGGGTGGTGGCGCGCCTGCTGTCGTTCACCGACGCGCATGCCCACCGTTACCGCTTCCGCCTCGCCGGCTACGACCCGGACTGGGTGAACGTCGGCGCCTCGGGCGAGCGCGTGTTCTCGCGTCTGGAGCCGGGGAGCTATCGCCTGGGCGTGCAGGCGCGCACGGCCGACGACGAATGGTCGCCCGTGCAGACCCTGGACTTCGAGGTGCTTCCCCCGTGGTGGCGCACGGCCTGGGCGTTGCTCGCCTTCCTCCTCGCGGGGCTGGTGGCGGTGCTTTGGTTGGCGCACGCCTATCGGAAGCGCCTGCGCCGTCGCCACGAGTGGCACCTGGCGGAACAGAAGCGCGAACTGGCCGAACAGGCCTCGCTGGCCAAGACGCGCTTCCTCGCCACCCTGGGGCACGAGGTCAGGACGCCGATGACCGGCGTGCTGGGGATGAGCGAGTTGCTGCTCGCGACCGGCCTGGACGGGAAGCAGCGCGAGTACATCAAGTCGATCCGGATGGCCGGCGAGCACCTGATGCGCCTGGTCAACGATGCGCTGGACCTGTCGCGCATCGAGGCCGGCAAGCTCGAGCTCGACCCGCAACCGTTCGACCTCCATGCCCTGGTGGAGGGCGTGGTCGCGTTGAGCGCGCCGATGGCGCGGGGCAAGGGGCTGGAATTCCACGACGACATCGCCCATGGCGTGCCGCGCTGGGTGCGTGGCGATGCGTTGCGGGTGCGCCAGATCCTGCTCAACCTGGTGGGCAATGCGTGCAAGTTCACGGAGCGCGGCACGGTCTCGCTGACCCTCTCGTGCATCGCCGACGGCGTGCGCTTCGTCGTCGCCGATACCGGCCCGGGCCTCAACGAGGAACAGAAACAGCGCTTGTTCCACCGCTTCGAGCAGGCCGAGGGCGCCCGTACCGCGGCGCGCTATGGCGGCAGCGGCCTGGGCCTGGCGATCTCGCAGGAGCTGGCTGCCGCGATGGGCGGGCGGATCGGGATCGAGAGCACGCCGGGGCGGGGCACCGACTTCATCGTCGTGTTGCCGTTGCACGCCGAGGACGCGGTGCATGTCGACCCGCCGATTTCGCCAGCCCGCGCCAGTCGCGCGCTGGATGTTTTGATTGTCGAGGACGACCTGACCGTCGCCGAAGTCATCACCAGCCTGTTGCAGGCGCAGGGGCATCGCGTGACGCACGCTGCGCACGGACTCGCGGCTTTGTCGGAAGTCGCAGCGAAGGATTTCGACATCGCGCTGCTCGACCTCGACCTGCCGGGTCTCGACGGGCTGGCACTGGCCCGTCAATTGCGTGCGCAGGGCTTCGATCCGCCCCTGGTCGCGGTCACCGCCCGCGCCGACGCCGATGCCGAGCCGCAGGCGCGCGAAGCCGGCTTCGACCGCTTCCTGCGCAAGCCCTTGACCGGTGCGATGCTGGCCGAGGTGCTGGCGGGCCTGCCGTGCACGACAACCGTGGGTCGGCGCACATGAGCCCGTCCCTCCTGTCCTGGGGGTTGGCCGTCCTGCTTGCCTGCCTGGGGCCGGCGCTGTTGCCGCTGCCGTCGGCGGCAGCGGGACGCGAATCCGAGAAGGCCGAGGTCCCGTTCCTGGGCGGATTCATCCGCGAGACCCGGATCGTCTACCCGCTGGAGGATTCAGGCTGGCGCGCACTGGGCGAGCAATTGCACGAACCCCATGCCGCAGGCGTCTCCGTGTTCTATGCCGACATCGACGACGACGCGCGCCGGGCGTCGGTGCACTACCAGGCGCTCGGCCTGGTGTCGGAGCAGGACTACGAGGCAGTAGTTGCCGGGGCGCGCGCGGCCTTCGAGTCCGTGCCGGACGGTCCGGGCAGCGAAGCGGCCGCGAAGCTGGGCGAATCCCGCCGGTTCAGCCTGCGGCAGACGACCCGGGACGGCCGCGAATACGTGGTAACCGGGACATCGTTCGACCTGGAGTTCCACGACGAGGGCGAGCGGTTCGTGGCCGCGCAGACGGTCCTCTGGAGCAACCTGTACCTCGTGCGGTGGATGATGGTCGCGCCTGCGGAAAGCACCTCCCGCGACGCGTTGCGGCGCGAGCTGGAGCGCTGGACGACGCGGATGGTGCTGCAGACCGGCGTGGTCAGTACCGGCGACTGCTGGATGCCGATGCGGATCGAAACCGCCCGGCCGGGCAGGCGCCGGTTGCACGGCCAGATGGCGACCATCGCGGTCAAGGGCGACGGCATCATCCGGGTGATGCCGGACCGCCTGCTGGTGCCCGAGTCCATCGCCAGGCTGCCGGACCTGGAAACCGCGGCGCTGATGTACGCCGGCATGCGGCTCGCCGGGCGACTGGTCAATGGCTGCGTTTCGCCGGTCGACATGAACCTGGAGGTGGGGGAGGGATTCCGCGAGATCCGACTCGAGTACAGCGAGCCGGAAACCGGGCGCGACACGATCCCGTCCTTCCGCCTCAGGAGCCGCAACTCCGGCATCGGTTGAAATCGGCAGGGCTGCCGCGTGGGGTGGTGCGCTGCCCGTGGTCCGGGCGCGCGCCCTTGCAAGTCCGCGATGCGGCCGCAACCATGAGGTTCCGCCGCCGCGTCGACGATGGCGCCCGATGGACCCGCCTTGTCGCATCCCAGCCCCACGAGCCAGCCCGATGGCGGCGACCTCACCCGCAGCTTCCTCGGCGTGTTCCGCTTCAGCGGCCGCGCGCTGGCGCTGGTCTGGAGCACCAGCCGTCCGCTGACGGTCTGGCTCGGCCTGCTGACGCTCGTCGGCGGCCTGCTGCCGGCGGGGATCGCCTATGTGGGTGCGTTGATCGTCGACGCCGTGGTCGCGGCCAGCCGGGCGGCAACGGCTGGCGGCGCGGTGGAGATGGTCCCCGTGTTCTGGCTGATCGCGCTGGAGGCGGTGCTGGTGATGGCCATGGCCGGCGCGCAGCGCGGGATCTCGCTGTGCCAGTCGCTGCTGCGCGCGCAGCTCGGGCAGCGCGTCAACGTGATGATCCTGGAGAAGGCGCTGACGCTGCAGCTGGCGCACTTCGAGGATTCCGAGTTCTACGACAAGCTCACCCGCGCGCGGCGCGAGGCGTCGAGCCGGCCGCTGTCGCTGGTCAACCGCACCTTCGGGCTGGCGCAGAACGGAATTTCGCTTGTCAGCTACGCGGTGCTGCTGGCGCAGTTCTCGCCGTGGGCGGTGCTGGTCCTGGTGCTGGCCGGGTTGCCGTCGTTCCTGGCCGAGACCAAGTTCTCCGGCGACGCCTTCCGCCTCTTCCGCTGGCGCTCGCCGGAAACGCGGATGCAGATGTACCTGGAGACGGTGCTCGCGCGCGAGGACCACGCCAAGGAGGTCAAGCTCTATGGGCTGGGTCCGCTTCTGCTCGGCCGCTACCGCGACATCTTCCACACCCTGTACCGCGAGGACCGCAAGCTCGCCATCCGCCGCGACGGCTGGGGCTTCGTGCTCGGTCTGGTCGGTACGCTGACCCTGTACGCCGCGTACGGCTGGATCGCCCTGACCACCGTCGCCGGGCGCATCACCCTGGGCCAGATGACCATGTACCTGATGCTGTTCCGCCAGGGGCAGTCGGCGGTGGCGGCGATCCTGTCGGCGGTCGGCGGCATGTACGAGGACAACCTCTACCTGTCCACGCTGTACGAGTACCTCGACACGCCGGTGCCGGCGTCGGAAGGGCGCGAGGTGCGCGGGCCGCTACCGGAGGACGGCATCCGTTTCGAGAACGTGTCCTTCACCTATCCCGGTGCCGAGGCGCCGGCACTGCAGGACATCGACCTGCACATCCGCCCGGGCGAGTCATTGGCCCTGGTCGGCCAGAACGGCTCCGGCAAGACCACCCTGATCAAGCTGCTCACGCGCCTGTACGACCCGGACCGGGGCCGCATCCTGCTCGACGGCCGCGACCTGCGCGAGTGGGACGACGCCACGTTGCGCCAGCGCATCGGCGTGATCTTCCAGGACTTCGCCCGCTACCAGATGCGGGTGGGCGAGAACGTCGGCGTCGGCGACGTCGAACACTTCGAGGACCGCGCGCGCTGGCAGGAAGCCGCCGACATGGGCATGGCCACGCCGTTCATCGCCGACCTGCCGGCGGGATTCGAGACCCAGCTCGGCCGCTGGTTCCGCGATGGCCGCGAGCTGTCCGGCGGCCAGTGGCAGAAGATCGCCCTGGCGCGTGCCTTCATGCGCTCGCGCGCCGACATCCTGGTGCTCGACGAACCCACCGCCGCGATGGACGCCGCCGCCGAGGCGACCATCTTCGAGCACTTCCGCAAGCTCACCCACAACCGCATCGCCATCCTGATCTCGCACCGCTTCTCCACCGTGCGCATGGCCGACCAGATCGTCGTCATCCAGGACGGGCGCATCATCGAGCACGGCAGCCACGACGAGCTCATGGCGCAGGATGGGCATTACGCGCATCTGTTCAAGCTGCAGGCGCAGGGGTACCGTTGAGGCAAGGGGGAACGCCACCATGACCCGAGTGCTGAAAACCTTTGCCGACCGGCGGCTCGCCCGGAAAATCGCAGTGTTGCGGACGGCGAGCGCAGCGCTGGCGCTGCTCGTGCTGGCGACGGTCGCCATGATGGCGGCACGAGGCGAACTGATCGTCAGGGGATCGCACGCGGGCGGGCGTTTTGTCTCCGACGGTGTACTTAAGATGGTCAGCTGGAGCGACTCCCCGCTCGTCTACGTGATCGCGACGATCGCGTACCTCGCGATGGGGCTTCTGCTGGTAGCCTGCATGCATGCCGTCGCCGGCAAGCTCATCGAGAACTTCCACGGGAGACCATTGTTCCGGAGGAAGTACCCCTACTGATTGCAATGCGATCGTGGGGCTCCGCCTTGTCCATGCAGCTGCCTGGCAGGCCAGAGGCTGTCAACGAGCGCTGTAAGCGTGCACCTCGTCCACCAACACCGCGACGTGTTCCGGATCCATGTCCGGCGACATGCCGTGGCCGAGGTTGAAGACGTGGCCTTCGCGGGAGCCGTTGTTGCCGTCGCGGTAGCTGTCGAGGGCGCGGCGGACCTCGGCGCGGATGGCGTCGGGTGAGCCGTACAACGTGGCCGGATCGAGGTTGCCCTGCAGCGCGACCTTGCCTGCGGTGCGTTTGGCGGCATCGCCGAGTTCGATGAGCCAGTCGACGCCCACGCCTTCGGCGCCGGAGTCGGCCAGTTCCGGCAGGTACGCGGCGTTGCCCTTGCCGAACAGGATCAGCGGGGTGCGGTCGTCGCCGTCGCCGCGTTCGAGTTCGCGGGCGATGCGGACCAGGTAGGGTAGGGAGAACTCGCGATACATCGCCGGCGACAGCACGCCGCCCCAGGTGTCGAAGACCTGCAGCACCTGCGCACCGGCCGCCCGCTGCGCGGCGAGGTAGGCGATGACGGCGTCGGTGTTGACCGACAGCAGCGCGTGCAGCGCCTTCGGCTCGTTGAGCGCCAGCGCCTTGATCCGCGCGAAGTCCTTGCTGCCACCGCCCTCGACCATGTAGCAGGCGAGCGTCCAGGGGCTGCCGGAGAAGCCGATCAGCGGCACCTTGCCGTCCAGCTCGCGGCGGATGGTGCGCACCGCGTCCATCACGTAGCGCAGCTCGCCTTCCATGTCCGGCACGCCCAGCTTCGCGATGGCGGCGGCATCTCGCACGGGGTGGCGGAACTTCGGGCCCTCGCCTTCGACGAAGTACAGCTCCAGGCCCATGGCGTCTGGGATGGTGAGGATGTCGGAGAACAGGATCGCGGCGTCGAGGTCGAAGCGCGCCAGCGGCTGCAGCGTGACCTCGCAGGCCAGCTCCGGGTTCTTCGCCATCGCCAGGAAGCTGCCGGCGCGCTTGCGGCTGGCGCGGTACTCGGGAAGGTAGCGCCCGGCCTGGCGCATCAGCCAGACGGGGGTGCGGTCGACGGGTTGGCGGCGCAGGGCGCGGAGGATGCGGTCGTTGTGCAAGGTCATGCCTTCTGGATTGGGGCGGGCGTGGCGGGACGCGGTGCGTCGGCGCCGTGGGCGAACATCAGCTGGAAGCCTTGCCTGAGCTGCTGATCCCGGGCCTGTTCCAGCGCGGCCAGGGCGCTGGCGTGGTCGTCGAAGCGCTGTCGGCGCAGCTGGCTGCGGCCACCGATCACCCCGGTCTCGCGCAGCAGCGTCCAGGCGCCCAGCAGGTCGGGCTGCAGCATGAGCTGCACGAACCGCGGCGCTTCGTGGTCGTCGGGACGTTGTTGCAGGAACAGGCGCATGGGGCGTGGATTGTACGGGGCCGGCGGTCCGGGGGACGGTTCAGGCTTCGCGCAGCACGGCAAGGACGGCGCTTTCGGGCACGTCCGGCACCACCTGCGCGCGGCCGGCCCCGGACCAGAGCACGAAGCGGAGCCCGCCCGCCTGTGCCTTCTTGTCCAGGCGCATGCGGGCAAGCAGGGCCTCCGGATCGAGCCCATCCGGCAGTGCAACGGGCAGCCCGAAGCGCGCCAGCAGCACCTGGAGGCGCATCGCCTCGTCGGCATCCGCCATGCCCAGCGCGGCCGACAGGCGCGTCGCGAGCACCATGCCGACGGCCACGGCCTCGCCGTGGTTCAGCCCGCCGTAGCCGGCCTCGGCCTCGATGGCGTGGCCGAAGGTGTGGCCGAAGTTGAGCAGGGCGCGTTCGCCGTGCTCGAAGGGATCGCGCTCGACGATCGCGGCCTTGTGCGCGCAGCTGCGTGCGATGGCCTCCGCCAGCGCGCCCGTGTCCTGCGCCAGCAGCGCGTCGGCGTTGGCGTCGAGCCAGTCGAGGAAGCCGGCGTCGACGATGGCGCCGTACTTCACCACTTCCGCCAGTCCCGCGCGCAGCTCGCGTTCGGGCAGGGTCCGCAGGGTCGTCGTGTCGGCGAACACCGCGCGCGGCGGGTGGAAGGCCCCGACGAGGTTCTTGCCCTGCGGCAGGTCGACCGCGGTCTTGCCGCCCACCGAGGAATCGACCATGGCCAGCAGCGAGGTCGGCAACTGCACGCAGTCGATGCCGCGCATCCAGCAGGCCGCGGCGAACCCCGCCAGGTCGCCGACCATGCCGCCGCCCAGCGCGTAGACGCAGGCGTCGCGGGTCGCCCCCAGGGCCGCGAGCGCGTCGATCGCGACGCCGAAGTTCGCGAGCGTCTTGCTCGCCTCGCCGGCCGGGAACACGCAGGTGTCGATGCGGGCTTCGGGTCGCGCGGCGCGCAGCGTCCCGACCACGGTGTCGGCATGCAGCGGCGCGACATTGGCGTCGCTGACCACCAGCGCGTGCCGGCCGCGCAACATTTCCGCCAACGAGGCGCTGTCATGCAGCAGGCCCGGGCCAATGGCAATGCGGTAGGGCTGCGCGCCACCGACGTCGATCCGCCGGATGCCGGCGCTCACGGGGCGAGGCCGATGGAGGCGGGCCGGTGCCAGTGCCGTTGCAACCGTTCGTGCAGCCGGTTGGCGGCCTCCGCGGCTCCGGAGGTGCCGGTGTCGAACCGCAGGTCGGCGACGTCGGCGTACAGGGGCTCGCGCTCGCGCGCCAGCTTCAGCAGCACCGCCTCGCGGTCGTCCCCGGCGATCAGCGGCCGCGTGGTGTCGCGCGCGAGCCGATGCAACTGCTGGTCGACGCTGACGTGCAGGTGCACGACGAAGCCGCGCTCGCGCAGCAACCGGCGCGTCCCGGCGTCGAGCACCGCACCGCCGCCGGTGGCGATCACCGCCGCGTCGGCGTCGAGCAGGTCGGCGAGCACGCCGCGTTCGCGTTCGCGGAAACCGGCCTCGCCCTCGCAATCGAAGATCGTGGAGACCGGCGCCCCGGTGCGCGCCTCGATCTCGCGGTCGGCATCGACGAAGGCCAGGCCGTAGCGGTCGGCGAGCCGGCGGCCGATCGAGCTCTTGCCTGCGCCCATCGGGCCGACGAGGACGAGGTTGGGGGCGGTGTCCATGGCGGGGATGCTAGCAGCGTTGCACCAGGCGCCGGCGCTTCCGCGCCCCGTCACGCCGACGCACGCACGCCTACGGAATCGGGTCGCGGTGCGCGTCGATCCGGATCGTGCGCTCGGCGATCCCGGGCAAGGTGTCCAGCGCCTGGCGGCTGGTGCGCTCGAAGAACTGCACGAACCGGTCGACCTGCGGCCGCGACATCGCCTGGCGCCCCGGGTTCGCCGCCTGCAGCGTCTGCTCCTGCTGCCAGCGCCAGCCGGGCACGACGTCGAACGCCGGCCCCTGCAGGAACAGCATGCGGTCGATGCGCCGCCAGAGCGGTCCGTAGTCGTGGGCGAGCGCGTCGTTGCAATAGCGTCGCCACGTCCCGTCGGGGTCTTGCTCGCGTTCCAGCGCGTTGAGCGGCACCGCCAGCGCCGCAGGGTCCTGCGGCGGGGTCTTGAGGAACCAGCCTTCGAGGATCACAAGGTCGCAGTCTCTGACGACGGGCCAGGCGTCCCGCGGCAGGCGGCGGTCGTCGATCTTGTCGAACTGCGGGAGTGCCACCTGGCGGCCGGCCAGCAAGGCATCGATCGTTTCGCAAGCCAGCGTGACGTCGTGCGTGCCTGGCGGGCCACGGGTGGCGAGCAGGGGATGGACCTCGCGCGCAAGCTGCTGCCGTTCGTCCTGGTCCAGGTAGAAGTCGTCGATGGACAGGACGGCCACGCGTCGCCCTTCGGATTCCGCGAGCGCGGCCACCTGCGCCGACAGCGTCGACTTGCCGGTGCCCTGCAGCCCGGCGATGCCATAGACGCGGGCGCCCTGGCCCAGCGCGTCGTCCAGGACCTGCCGCACGAACTGCGGCCGATAGCCCGCGGCGGCGTCGGGGAAATGAGTCGGGGTCATCGTCACCACGTCACGATAGCGCAGGCATCCGGGCGGGCGCGGCTTCGACAAGGCGCGCGCCGGCGCGGCATAGTATGGCCATGACCGACCTGTTTGCCGAAGCCCTCGCCACCTTCGACCAGCTATTCGACGAAGCCCAGGCCGCGGGCGAACCCGACCGCACCGCGATGGTGGTCGCCACCGCCGGGCTCGACGCACGCCCGTCCGCACGCACCGTGTTGCTCAAGGCGCACGACGCGCGCGGCTTCGTGTTCTACACCCATCTCGACGGGCGCAAGGGCCGCGAATTGCAGGCCAATCCCTTCGCGGCGCTGGTGTTCCACTGGCCGCGCGTGCGCCAGGGCGTGCAGGTGCGCATCGAGGGACGCGTGCTGACCGTGCCCGACGACGAAGCCGACGCCTACTTCGCCAGTCGCCCGCGCGGCAGCCAGCTCGGCGCCTGGGCATCGGAGCAATCCGAAACCCTGGAGTCGCGCGCGGAGTTCGAGCGCCGCATCCAGGAATGCGAGCAGAAGTTCGACGGCCGCCCGGTCCCCCGGCCGCAACGCTGGACCGGGTTCCGGGTGCGTCCGCGCAGCATCGAGTTCTGGTACGGCGCGGACTTCCGCCTCCACGAGCGCTATCTGTACGAGCGCGACATGGCCGGGGAATGGTCGAAGCGGATGCTGTATCCGTGACCTCCGCATGGCGTCTGCGTCGCGCCGCCGAACAGGATGCGCGTGCGCAAGGCCTGTCCGAACTGGCCTCCGATACCTGGCTGGACAGCGCCGACAGTCGCGGCGCGCACCTCGCCTGCGGTTTCGAGGAAACCGGGCGCGTGGTCCACTTCCGGAAGCCGCTGCCGCGATGACGTCCGGACCCCGTCGCATCGTCTGCCTGACCGAGGAGCCGACCGAAACGCTCTACGCACTCGGCGAACAGGACCGCATCGTGGGCATCAGCGGCTTCACCGTGCGCCCGCCGCGGGCGCGCAAGGAGAAGCCGAAGGTCAGCGCGTTCACCAGCGCGAAGATCGGCGAGATCCTGAAGCTCGAGCCCGATTTCGTGGTCGGGTTCTCGGACATCCAGGCCGACATCGCCGCCGAACTGATCCGGCAAGGCGTCGAGGTCTGGATCAGCAACCACCGCAGCGTCGCCGGCATCCTCGACTACGTCCGCCGGCTCGGCGCGCTGGTCGGCGCCGCCGGGCGTGCCGAGGCCTATGCCGACGACCTGCAGCGCGGCCTCGATGCGATCGAACAAGCCTCGGCGCGCCTGCCGCGCAGGCCGAAGGTGTATTTCGAGGAATGGGACGATCCGTTGATCACGGGCATCCGCTGGGTCGCGGAGCTGCTGCGGATCGCCGGTGGCGATGACGTGTTCCCCGAGCGCGCGATGGAGTCGCTGGCCAAGCAGCGGATCCTGGCCGATCCGGGGGACGTCGTGCGGCGCGCGCCCGACATCATCATCGGCTCGTGGTGCGGCAAGAAATTCCGTCCGGAGAAGGTCGCGGCCCGTCCGGGCTGGGAGGCGATCCCCGCCGTGCGCGACGGCGAGCTGCACGAGATCAAGTCGCCGCTGATCCTGCAGCCCGGGCCGGCGGCCTTGACCGATGGCGTACGCGAGATGTCGCGCATCGTGCAAGCGTGGGCCCGATCTCGCAACGGCCCCTAGGCCGGGCAGCGGCGCCGAAGCACGCGGACCGATGGTCCGCGCGGAAACGGCTCAGGGAAAGAAGTCGCGGTTGAATTGCAGGCTGGCGCGTTGGCCGTCGGCAGTAGCCACGTCGACGTCGAATCGCAGCGTCTCCGGTGCCGCGACCCGCACGGTGGCCACGTAGTCGATGAAGCCACCGCTGCGCACCTCGCGCATCTCCGGCGCCTGGCGCTTGCCGAGCAGGTCGACCGCCCGGGCGGTGACCCGCGCCGGGAGGGAGGTTTCATCGCCATCGGCAATCCTGCGCACGCCGACCAGCAGCATCACCGTTCCCGCTTCGCGCGACACCCCGTACTGCCGGGCGACCGGTTCGGACAGGCCCGACGTGGCCACGGCGTTGGCGCGCACGATGATGTCGCCGAACTGCACGCTGGCTTCCTGGGGTGCGGCGGCCTGTTGTCGCGCCACTTCCGCCTGCGGCGACGGGCTGCCGCAGCCGGTGAGCGCGGCCGCGGTGAACAGCACGATGGCCAAGCGCTGGCGCTTCAGGCGCAACTCACGCGTCCTCGTCGTTGGCGCGTGCCAGCTGCCGGCCGCGTTCAGCGGCGTTGTGGACGGCCTGCGCCACGAGGTCGCGCAGGCCGCCGGACTCGAAGGTCTCGACCGCAGCCTGCGTGGTGCCACCCGGGGACGTTACGCGGCGGCGGAGTTCCGATGGCGCCTCGTCGGATTCTGTGAGCATGCGCGCCGCGCCGAGCACGGTCTGCAGCGCGAGGGTCCGCGCGGCGGCGTCCGGCAGGCCCTCGGCCTTGCCGGCCTCCTCCATCGCCTCGGCGAGCAGGAACACGTAGGCGGGACCGCTGCCGGAGACTGCCGTCACCGCGTCCATCAGCGCCTCGTCCTCGATCCATACGGTCTTGCCGGCGGCCGACAGCAACGCCTCGGCGCGGGTGCGCCCGCCGGCGTCGACCTGCGCATTGGCATGCAGCCCGGTCATGCCGGCACCGAGCAGGGCAGGGGTGTTGGGCATGGCGCGCACGATGGGCAGTGGCGTGGCATCGGCCGAGTCCCCGCCGAGCCAGCGCGACAGCTGGTCGATGGTGATGCCGGCGGCGATCGAGATCGCCAGCGGCCGCGCCACCTGCGCCTGCGTCGCCAGCGCTTCGCAGACGCCGCGCATGACCTGGGGCTTGACGGCCAGCAGCCAGGTTTCGGCTTCGCTCGCGGCCTGCAACGCGCTGGCGTGGGTGCGGACCCCGAAATCCGCCTCCAGCGCAGCGCGCAGCGCTTCGACGGGTTCGGCGACGTGGATGGTGTCGGCGGCGATGCCACGCGACACCAGGCCGCCGATGAGGCTGCGCGCCATGTTGCCGCCGCCGATGAAGGCGATGGAACCGGGATCGGATGGAAGCGTTTCGTTGGGGGACATTGCGATCAGGCCGTGGGCGTGCCGCCAGCATAACAACCGGGCCAGGAGGCACGAAGGGAGCCCCCCGGCCCGCTGCTCACTGGCGAGGTCCGAACAGTGCCGTGCCCACGCGGACCATGGTCGCGCCTTCGGCGATGGCAAGTTCCAGGTCGTCGCTCATGCCGATGGAAAGGGTATCGATGCCGTCGTGCTGCAAGCCGAGCCGATCGAACAGGCCGCGCATCGCGGCGAACGCGGCCCGGCGGCGCGCCGGGTCGGGATCCGGTGCCGGGATCGCCATCAGGCCGCGTAGCCGCAGTCGGGGTTGCCCGGAGATCCGTGCCGCGAGTGCCTCCACCTCGGCGGGCGCGCAGCCATGCTTGCTCGCTTCGTCGTCGATGTTGACCTGGATCAGCACGTTGAGCCGGGGACGGTCGTCCGGGCGATGCCTGGCCAGCAAGGGCGGCAGCTTCGGGCGGTCGACGGTCTGGACCCAGTCGAACAGCCGGGCCGCGTCGGCGGCCTTGTTGGATTGCAGGTGTCCGATCAGGTGCCATTCGAACCCCGAACCGCGCAGCGCTTCGATCTTGGCGGCCGCCTCCTGGACGTAGTTTTCGCCGAACGCCGCTGCGGCCGCGCCGGCCCGCGCCCGCCACGCCGCGGCGAGGGCGGCCACCTCGCCGCTGGCCCGGGTCTTGCTGACCGCCAGCAGGCGGGGCGGTGGCCGCTTCGCGGCGTGCGACGCGTTATCAATCCTTTGCAGGACTTCATGCATGGCGTTCGCGAGCACGTGACGGAATCCTCTTGAAAGGGCTGGATTTGTGACGCGGATACGAGGCTATACTGGGTCCAGGGGGTAGGCTGGCGCCAGCCGTGCGAGGGTTGCCGGCCCATCGGGTCCATCGAAGCAAGTTGCAGCGCCGCTGCGAGCGGAATGGGGAGCACGCATGGATATTGCCGAACTGTTGGCGTTCTCGGTCAAGAACAAGGCCTCCGACCTTCACCTGTCGGCCGGCCTGCCGCCGATGATCCGCGTCGACGGCGACGTGCGCCGGATCAACATCCCGGCGCTGGACCACAAGCAGGTGCACGCGCTGATCTACGACATCATGTCGGACAAGCAGCGCCGCGACTACGAGGAGTTCCTCGAGGTCGATTTCTCGTTCGAGATCCCGGGGCTGGCGCGCTTCCGCGTCAACGCCTTCAACCAGAACCGTGGCGCCGGCGCCGTGTTCCGCACGGTGCCCTCGGAAGTGCTGACGCTCGAGGACCTGGGCTGCCCGCGCATCTTCAAGGAGCTCATCGACCAGCCGCAGGGCCTGATCCTGGTGACCGGGCCGACCGGCTCTGGCAAGTCCACCACGCTGGCGGCGATGGTCGACCACATCAACAAGAACGAGTACGGCCACATCCTCACCATCGAGGACCCGATCGAGTTCGTGCACACCGCGCAGAAGTGCCTGGTCAACCAGCGCGAGGTGCACCGCGACACCCACGGCTTCAGCGAGGCGCTGCGTTCGGCGCTGCGCGAGGACCCGGACTACATCCTGGTCGGCGAGATGCGCGACATCGAGACCATCCGCCTGGCATTGACCGCGGCGGAAACCGGCCACCTGGTGTTCGCGACGCTGCACACGAGTTCGGCGGCCAAGACCATCGACCGCGTGATCGACGTGTTCCCGGCCGGCGAGAAGGCCATGGTCCGGTCGATGCTGTCCGAGTCGCTGCGTGCGGTGATCGCGCAGGCGCTGCTGAAGAAGGTCGGCGGCGGGCGGACCGCGGCCTGGGAGATCATGGTCGGCATCCCGGCGATCCGCAACCTGATCCGCGAGGACAAGGTGGCGCAGATGTATTCGGCGATCCAGACCGGCCAGAACCACGGCATGATGACCCTCGACCAGCACCTGCAGGACCTGGTCAAGCGCGGCATGATCACGCGTCCTCAGGCCAAGGACTACGCCAAGGACAAGCGCCTGTTCGAATAGTTGTGGTCGGGGGCCGGGCATCCCGCCCGGCACCCGATGCGGCAAGTCCGGTACGTGCCGGGCCTGCCCCCGGGAATCGGCCGCGAGGCGGGCGAGACCCGGCGGGGTGCTTCCATGCACCGCAGGGCGGGCAGAAACGGCATTTCGCATAGTTGGAGAACCGCTATGAGCAGCATCGATTTCACTTCGTTCCTCAAGCTGATGGCGCACCAGAAGGCGTCCGACCTGTTCATCACCGCCGGCATGCCGCCGTCGATGAAGGTGCACGGCAAGATCTCGCCGATCACCCAGAACCCGTTGACGCCGCAGCAGAGCCGCGACCTCGTGCTCAACGTGATGTCGCCGCCGCAGCGCGAGGAGTTCGAGAAGACCCACGAGTGCAACTTCGCCATCGGCGTGTCGGGCGTAGGCCGGTTCCGCATCAGCTGCTTCTACCAGCGCAACCAGGTGGGAATGGTGCTGCGCCGGATCGAGACCAAGATCCCGACGATCGAGGAGCTCAACCTCCCGCCGATCATCAAGACCCTGGCGATGACCAAGCGCGGCATCATCCTGTTCGTCGGCGCGACGGGCACCGGCAAGTCCACCTCGCTGGCGGCGATGATCGGCTACCGCAACCAGAACTCGACGGGCCACATCATCACCATCGAGGACCCGATCGAATTCGTGCACAAGCACGAGGGCTGCATCATCACCCAGCGCGAGGTCGGCATCGACACCGACACCTGGGAGAACGCGCTGAAGAACACCCTGCGCCAGGCGCCGGACGTGATCATGATCGGCGAGGTGCGCACCCGCGAGGGCATGGACCATGCGATCGCCTTCGCCGAAACCGGCCACCTGGTGCTGTGCACCCTGCACGCGAACAACGCCAACCAGGCGATGGACCGGATGATCAACTTCTTCCCCGAGGACCGGCGCAGCCAGCTGCTGATGGACCTGTCGCTCAACCTCAAGGGCGTGGTCGCGCAGCAGTTGATCCCGACCCCGGACGGCAAGGGCCGGCGGGTGGCGATGGAGATCCTGCTCGGCACCCCGCTGGTGCAGGACTACATCCGCGACGGCGAGATCCACAAGCTCAAGGAAGTGATGAAGGAATCCACCAACCTGGGCATGAAGACCTTCGACCAGAGCCTGTTCGAGCTCTACCAGGCCGGCGAGATCTCCTACGAGGACGCGTTGCGCTTCGCCGACTCGCAGAACGAGGTCCGCCTGCGCATCAAGCTGGCCCAGGGCGGCGACGCCAAGACCCTGGCGCAGGGCATGGATGGCGTGGAGGTGTCCGAGGTCACGCCGTAGCCGATCGGGGCGACGATCGCTGGCCACGAAAAAGCCGGGCGATGCCCGGCTTTGTGCGTTCCGGCGCGGTGCCGGGGTTCAGTCGCCGCCGGCGACCGGTGCGAAGTTGGCGTGCACCAGCATCCACTTCCCGTTCTGCCTGACGTACACGCGCGTCGACTTGGCCATGACGTTGTCGATCTTGCCGTCCTTGTCCTTGACCATGCCCACGTAGTTGTAGGCCAGGATCGCGGTGTCGCCGTACACCTGCACGTGCGGATTGATCATGTCCGACAGCAGCCCCTTGCCGGTGCCTTGCAGCGAGGCATCGAACATGCGCCCGGCCAGGGACTTGCCCTTGATGAGCGTGGGGACCTCGGGATTGAACTCGGTGTACTCGTCGGCCACCGTCGCGTAGGACTGGGCGGCCGGCTTGTTCTGGTCCTGCGCGGCCCATTGCGCCCTGGCCGCGGCCATGACTTCGGCGGCGACGGCCGGATCCTCGGCGGCGGTCGCCGGGGCGGTGATGGCGAGCAGCGCGAGCGCGGCGGGCAGCATTGCCGTGGCGATGGCATTGCGTTTGAAGAAAGACATTGGAGACTCCTCGTGGTGATCCAGCGGGAATGACGCGCCCGGGGTCGCCCCGCGGCTTCCCTGCTGCATGACCGAGTGATGGATCGTCCCCGAACCTGTTGCCCGCATGGATCGCGGGCAGGCGACCAGTTAGACGGAAATCCTCGGGAAAACCGGCCATTTGCCCGGTGATTGCGGCAGTTGACTCCCTCGCGGATCGCGTCTTGCCGACCTTCCGCGCGCCTCGCGATCCGCGCCTTGTCGAATTCTTTACCCATCAGGAGGGACAATGCCGGTCTTTCCCAGAACCGGAGTCCCGCCGTGGCGCATACCCTCCCCAAGCTCCCCTACGCCTTCGACGCGCTCGAGCCCAACATCGACGCGAAGACCATGGAGATCCACTACACGAAGCACCACCAGACGTACGTGGACAAGCTCAACGCGGCATTGGAAGGCACCAAGCTAGCCAATGAACCGGTCGAGTCGCTGATCCGCGACATCGAGGCGCTGCCCGAGAAGGTCCAGAGCGCGGTGCGCAACCACGGCGGCGGGCACGCGAACCATTCCCTGTTCTGGACGGTGATGTCCCCGAACGGCGGCGGCGAGCCCCAGGGCGACGTGGCCAAGCGCATCGACAGCGACCTGGGGGGGTTCGACAAGTTCAAGGAGGCCTTCACCAATGCGGCAGTGAGCCGGTTCGGCAGCGGCTGGGCCTGGCTGACCACGACGAAGTCCGGCAAGCTCGCCGTGGAGGACAGCGCCAACCAGGACAACCCGCTGATGAAGGGCATCGGCTCGGGCATGACCCCGATCCTGGGGCTCGACGTGTGGGAGCACGCGTACTACCTCAAGTACCAGAACCGGCGTCCTGAATACATCGCCGCGTTCTACAAGGTGATCGACTGGAACGAAGTCGAACGCCGCTACCAGGCCGCGATCAAGGGCTGACCAGGCGGCGTCGCGCCGACCCCCGCAAGGACGCACCTCCGGCATGCCGCCGGGGGTGCGCCGCTTTCGCCGCGATGTCCGGCAATCGCGGGTGGGCGGTGAGGCCGCGTTCCGCGGCGCCGGGGGCGCCCGGTAGAATGGGGCCATGACGCAAGGCCCAACCCTCGCCAACCAGTTGCTGGTCGCATTGCCGGCACTCGACGATCCGAACTTCTCGCGCTCGGTCGCGCTGATCTGCCAGCACGACGACCAGGGCGCGATGGGCATCGTGGTCAACCGCACCTCGGAATACAGGCTCGGGGATGTCTTCGAGCAGATGGACATTCCCTGCCAGGACGACGCCTTGCGGGAACAGAGCGTGCTGGCCGGCGGACCGGTGCATCCCGAGCGGGGCTTCGTGGTCCATGACGGGGACCGCCAGTGGGACTCTTCCCTGCCGATCGCCGACGGCCTGTTCGTGACCACCTCGCGCGACGTGCTCGAGGCGATGGCCGGCGGCGACGGTCCCGCGCGCGCCCTCGTGGCACTGGGCTGCGCCGGGTGGGGCGCGGGCCAGCTGGAATACGAACTGACCGAGAACACTTGGCTGACCGTTCCGGCCGATGCCGAACTGCTGTTCGCCACGCCGCTGGAAGGCCGCTGGCAGGCCGCCGCCGGGCGATTGGGCGTGGACATGATGCATGTCGCCGACTACAGCGGGCATGCCTGATGGCCGCGGTGGAGTCCGCCACGTCGATCAAGCCCGACGGTACCGTGCTGGGTTTCGATGTCGGCGCGAGGCGGATCGGGGTCGCCGTCGGCAGTGCGTTCGGCCACGGCGCACGGGCCTTGGCGGTGATCGACGTGCACGGCGAGACCACCGACTGGCCGGCGATCGACCGCCTGCACAGCGAATGGCGGCCGGACGGGTTCGTGGTCGGCGATCCGATGACCCTGGATGGCGGCGACCAGCCGATCCGTGAGCGCGCCCATGCCTTCGCACGCGCCCTGCAGGCGCGCTACGGGAGACCCGTCGTGCTCGTGGACGAACGCTCTAGCTCCATCGAGGCCGCCGAGCGCTTCGCCGCCGACAGGGCCGCGGGGCGCAAGCGTCGCCGCGATGCCGCCGCGCTCGATGCCGTGGCCGCGGCGGTGATCGTCGAGCGATGGCTGGCCGCGCCCGCCGACGCGGTGGTCCTGTCGTGACCGGTCAACGGCGTCGCATCCGCCACAACCGCTTTTCCGTGGTCCATGCGGCTGGGGGCGCAGGTGGCGCGCAGCGCCGGATGGGTCGGTCCGGATGCAACCTGCGGGGTGGCCGGTGATCGCACAACACGCCAGCGACGGCCGCCTCCACCACCTGCTGACCCTGGAGGGAGTGCCGCGCGAGACCGTCGTCGCGTTGCTCGACCGCGCGCAGGCCTTGATGGACGGCAACCCGGATCCCAGGGCGCTGGCCGGTCGGGCCATGTGCACGCTGTTCTTCGAACCTTCGACACGCACCCGGCTTTCGTTCCAGCGTGCGGCGCAGCGGCTGGGTGCCGACGTGCTCAACTTCGATGCCTCGACCTCCTCGACCACCAAGGGCGAGACCGCGCGCGACACGCTGAAGACGATCGAGGCGATGGGCGTGCAGTGCTTCGTGGTCCGCGCGGCGGAGGACGGCGCGGTGGCGGCCCTGGCCGCCGCGGCGGCCCCCGGGACGTCGCTGGTGAACGCGGGCGACGGGCGCAGCGCGCACCCGACGCAGGGCTTGCTGGACATGCTGACGCTGCGGCAGGCCAAGGGCGTCGATTTTTCCGCGCTCAAGGTGCTGGTGGTCGGCGACGTGCTGCATTCGCGCGTGGCCCGCTCCGACCTGCATGCCCTGCGCACGCTGGGTGCGGGTGAGATCCGCGTCTGCGCGCCGAGGGCGCTGCTTCCGGGCGACGGGTTGCTTTCCGGTTGCACCGTGACCACGGATTTCGATGCCGCCCTCGACGGCGTCGATGCGGTGATGCTGCTGCGGCTGCAGCGCGAGCGCATGGTCGAAGGGCTGGTGGATTCGCTGGAGGACTACCACCGCGATTACGGATTGACCCCACGGCGACTGCGCCGTGCCGCTGGCGACGCGGTCGTCCTGCATCCCGGGCCCATGAACCGCGGCATCGAAATCGACGACACGGTCGCCGACGGCCCGCAATCGCTGGTCCTGCGCCAGGTCGCCAACGGCGTCGCGGTGCGGATGGCGGTGCTGGAGGCGTTGCTGGCTCGGGCGTGACGCCCTCGACCCCGTCGTGCACCGTGAAACCCCGGGCACGCTGCCGACCCGAGCCGGCACTGGCCACCGCGGACATCGCTGTCCCCGCCTGCGCGCCGACCCGGCGCGGTAAAGGCTCGCTCAACGCAGCAGGATCACCGTCGCCAGCCCGAGGAAGCTGAAGAAGCCGACCACGTCGGTCACCGCGGTGACCACCACGCCGCCCGCGACGGCCGGATCGACGTCGGCGCGCTTCATGGTCAACGGCACGAGCACACCGGCCAGCGCCGCGGCGAGGAAGTTCAGCAACAACGCCGCCGCGATGACCAGCGACAGCACCCAGTCGTGGAACCAGATGTACGCGACGAGGCCGACGAAGCCGCCGATCAGCAGCCCGTTGATCGAGGCGACGCGGACTTCCTTCCACAACAGCACGCTGGCGTTGCTGGCGCCGACCTGGCCCAGCGCCAGGCCGCGCACCATCAGCGTCAGCACCTGCATCGCGGCATTGCCGCCGATGCCTGCGACGATGGGCATCAGCACGGCCAGCGCGACGATCTGCTCGATGGTGGCCTCGAAGCGACCGATTACCCAAGCTGCCAGAAAGGCCGTCGCGAGGTTCACGCCCAGCCAGACCACGCGGCCGCGCACGGCGCGGCGCACCGGCGAGAACAGGTCCTCCTCCTCGTCGAGGCCGGCCGCACCGAGGGCCTGGTGCTCGGCCTGGTCGCGGATGATGTCGACCACGTCGTCGATGGTGATGCGCCCGAGCAGGATGTTGCCGTCGTCGACCACCGGCGCCGACACCCAGTCGTGGTCCGAGAACTGGCGGGCGACCTCGTCGGAGGACTCGTCGACGTGCAGCGCGGTGAGGGTGTCGTCGATCAGGCGGTTGACGGGGCTGGCCGGGTCGCTGGTCACCAGGTCCTGCAGCGCGACCCAGCCCAGGAGCTGGTGGCGGCGGTTGACGATGTAGAGGTGGTCGGTGTGTTCCGGCAGCTCGCCGCGCAGGCGCAGGTAGCGCAGGACGACGTCGACCGTGGTGTCGGCGCGCACCGTCACCACGTCGGGGTTCATCAGGCGGCCGGCGCTGTCCTCCGGGTAGGAGAGCACCTGCTCGAATCGCTCGCGGTTCTCGCGGTCCATCGACTTGAGGACTTCGTCGATGACCGTGTCGGGCAACTCCTCGACCAGGTCGGCGAGGTCGTCGATGTCCAGGTCCTCGACCGCGGCGACGATCTCGTCCGGGTCCATGTCCGCGATCAGGCTTTCGCGGACTTCGTCGCCGACGTGGACCAGCACCTCGCCGTCGTCCTCGGGGTCGACCAGGCCCCAGACGACGCTGCGGCGGTCCGGCGGGAGGGATTCGAGGAGGTTGCCGATCTCCGCCGGCGCCAGCGTGTTGATCAGCCGCCGGACCGGACCCAGCCGTCCGCTTTCCAACGCGTCCGAAAGCATTCGCAGCTGGCGCGCGGTCTTGTCTTGGCGGACGGCTTCTGCCATGGCGGCTTCCTGCGGCTGGACGGTGCGGCGTCGCGACGGCAGGCGCGACAGGATCAGGCGTTCATGCGCGCATTATCACCTTCGACGGGTGGCCTGCACACCCCGGCGAGCCGGGACGCCTTGGCGCAGGTGTCAGGCCGGCTCGCTGGCGCGCGCCAGCCAGCGCTCGATGCCGGCTCTGTCGCGGGCCCGCAGCAATGCCGGCGCGCTTTCCCGCAACTGTCCGAGGTCCAGGGCGCGGATGGCGCGGCGCACCTGCAGCAGGGTGCTCGGGTGCAGGCTGAGTTCCTTCAGGCCCAGGGCGAGCAGTACGGGCGTGAACAGCGGGTCGGCCGCCATTTCCCCGCAGACCGCCACGGGCTTGCCGTTCGCGTCGGCCGTGGAGATCACGTCGTGCAGCAAGCGGATCATCGCAGGATGCATCGGCGTGTACAGGTCGCCGAGCGCATCGTTGCCGCGATCGGCGGCAAGCAGGTATTGGACGAGATCGTTGGTGCCGACGGACAGGAAGTCGATCCGGTCGATCAGCGTCGGCAAGGCAAGCGCGGCCGCCGGGACCTCGATCATCGCCCCGAGGGGGATCTGGCGTGCCACGGCGTGGCCGTCGCGCCGGAGCTTGTCCACCACCCGCTTGAGCAGGCGCGCGACGTCCAGCAGCTCGCTGCGCTGGGTGACCATGGGCACCAGGATGCGCAATGGCCCGTAAGCCGAGGCGCGGACGATGGCGCGCAGCTGGGTCTGGAACACGTCGCGCCGCGAAAGCGACAGCCGCACGCCGCGCAGTCCCAGCGCCGGGTTGGGCTCGTTGCGCAGCGCCAGGCCGCTGCGGTCGGCCTTGTCCGCGCCGATGTCCAGCGTGCGGATCGTGACCATGCGGCCGGTCATGCCCAGCACCAGGTCGCGGTAGGCCCGGAACTGCTCCTCCTCGTCGGGCAGGCCCGGCCGCTGCAGGAACAGGTACTCGGTGCGATACAGCCCCACCCCGGCGGCGCCCAGCGCATGCGACTCGGCCACGTCCTCGCGGGATTCGGCGTTCGCGTACAGTCGGATGTCGACGCCGTCGCGCGTGCGCGAGGGTTCCCGCCGCAGGCGGTGCAGCTGCTGCTGCTCGCGCTTCTCGTCCCGCTTGCGGCCCCGGTGCGCGCGCAGGTCGTCGGCATCGGGTTCGACCACCACCAGTCCACTGCCGCCGTCGATGACCAGCACGTCGCCGTCGTTGATCCTCTGCAGGGCCTCCGGCGCGGAGACGACCAGCGGCAGGTGCAGGCTGCGCGCGAGGATGGCGCTGTGCGAGAGCGCGCTGCCGCCGGCGGTGATGATGCCCAGCACGCCTTGCGCCTGCAGCTGGGCGATCTCGGCAGGCGCGATGCTGTCGGTGACCAGGATCTCGCCGGCAACGCCGAGCAGTTCCGCGTCGCGCCGATGCAGGGCGGCATGCACCCGGCCGATGACGTGGTCGATGTCCTCGATGCGGCTACGGAAATAGGCGTCGTCCATCCCTTCGAACACCGATGCCAGCCGGTCGCGCTGGAGCCGCAACGCGTAGTCGGCACCGTACCGGCCGATGGTGATCAGTTCATCGAGACCCTGCAGCAACTCGGGGTCGTCCAGCAGCAAGGCGTGCAGGTCGAGGAACTCGCCGACTTCCCGGGCGAGCGCGCCATGCAGGCGATCGCGCATGTCGCGCATCTCGCCGCGCACCAGGTCGATGGCCGCGCGTAGTCGGGCCAGCTCCGCCGGGACGTCCGCCTCGGCGATGCGCTCTTCGGCGACCTCCAGTGCATGCGGTTGGCGGATGCGCGCGCGGCCCAGCGCCGTGCCCCTGGATGCGCCTTGCCCGGGTAGCGACTGCCGCATCTATCTGTGCCCCCTCTTGGGTGGCCTGCCAAGGACGCCCGAGGGCCGACGGGACCGGCTTGCCGATGCGCACCGCCGTGCTTCGCCCCTGTTTTGTACCGCCATGGTGTGCCTCCGTGTTGCGCATGCACGATGACGCCGCAAGCCGGTCATCGTGAGGGCAGCGCGCTAGCTGTCTTCGTCGAACCGGCGCTCGAACAGGGCGCCGACCGCCTCGGCCGCCGCCTCCGCGTCCTCGCCCTCCACCCGCAGCACCACCGGGGTGCCCTGGCCGGCGGCGAGGAGCATGACCCCCATGATGCTCTTGGCATTGACCTCGCGTCCCTTGGCGGTAAGCGTGGCATTGCAGCGGTAAGGCGCGAGCACCTGCACCAGCTTGGCGGTGGCGCGGGCATGCAGGCCAAGCTTGTTGGTGATCACCAGCTCGCGCTCGATCATGCCGCCACCCCCGGAACCGGCGCGAGTCCGTTGCCGGACGCGAGAGCTAGGGCGCGCAAGCGCCTGCATCGCCTGGACGGCCGCGGCAGCTCAGGCATCGTCATGGATGACCCCGTTGCGCGCGCCTGCGGCAGCGACGGCCGGCAGGTCGTCGAGCTCCAGTTCCGGGTAGTTCATCACCCGCAGGAGCATCGGCAGGTTGAGCGCGGACACGCGGCGCACGGGCGTGCCGAGGTGCGCCAGCCGTGCCGCCAGGTTGCTGGGCGTCGCCCCGTACAGGTCGGTGAGCACCAGGACTCCGAAGCCGCCGTCGACGCGTCGCAGGGCGGCGCTGGCCTTGGGAAGCAATTCGTCCGGGTCGCCATCGAGCGGGACCTCGAAGGCCTCGACCTTCAACGGCAGGTTGCGCAAGAGCCTGGCGGCCACCGCGATGGTCGCGTTGCCGATGCCGGGATGGGTGACGAGGAGGATGCCGACTGCCATCGGTCAAACTTAGCAGAGCCGGGGCCGGCTTGTGGGCCCGGACCGCGAGGCGCGCTCAATCGAGCTCGCGATGGAACGTGGCGACATCGCCCCATCCCCGCGTGCGGGCAAGTTCGCCGAGCGTCTCGGCCAGGTAGACGGATCGGTGGCGCCCACCGGTGCATCCGAAGGCCACGGTGACGTAGCTGCGCGTGTCCGACTGCATGCGCGGCAGCCAGGTGCCGAGGAAGTCGCCGACCTGCCCGACGTAGCGGCGGACATCGTCCTGTGCGTCCAGGTAATCGTGGACATCGGCGTCGCGTCCCGACAGCGGCCGCAGGCGAGCATCCCAATGCGGATTCGGCAAGCCACGGGCGTCGAACACGAAATCCGCATCGGCGGGCACGCCACGCCGGTAGGCGAAGGACTCGAACAACAGCGAAAGCGCCGAATGCAGCCCGAGGCCCAGTTCGGTGATCACACGGCGCCGCATCTGGTGCACGTTTAGGTCGCTGGTGTCGATGATCACGTCGGCCAGCGCGCGCAACGGCTTGAGCGCCTGGCGCTCGAGCGCGATCGCGTCGGCCAGGGCCAGGCCCAGGTGGGTCAGGGGATGCCTGCGGCGGGTCTCTGCGTAGCGCTTGAGCAGGACCTCGTCGCGGGTGTCGAAGAACACCAGTTTCGGGTCCAGTCCCATGGCGCCCACCGCGGACAACCACTCCGGGATGTTGGCGAGGTCGCCCCGGCTGCGCACGTCGATGCCGACGGCCAGCTTCTGCGAGCTGCGCTCGGGATGGGTCGCGCTGCGCACGAAGTCCGGCAGCAATTCCGCCGGCAGGTTGTCGACGCAGTAGAAATCCAGGTCCTCGAAGGTGTTGAGGGCCACGGACTTGCCGCTGCCGGACATGCCGCTGACCACGAGCAGCGATGGCGCGGGGGAGACGATTTCGATCATCGCTCCCCCCGCTCGAGGAAGTGCGAATGCCGGGCCATGAAGGCGGCGGCAGGGTCGACGCCCTTGGCGCGCAGGATGTGGGTGCGCGCGGCGGCTTCCGCGAGCACGGCCAGGTTGCGTCCGGGCATCACCGGCAGGGTGATCATCGGCACGTCGAGGTCGAGCACATGGCGGGACCCGAGGTCGCCGGTCAGGCGCACCATGCCGTCCTCGTCCCAAGACGTGGCGGTGTCCTCGTCCGAGCGGCTCAGGTGCACGATCAGGCGAAGGTACTTGTTCCGCTTCACCGCGGTGTCGCCGAACATCTCGCGGATGTCGAGCACGCCCAGGCCGCGCAGTTCCAGCAGGTCCTGCAGCAGGGGCGGACAGGTCCCGTCGAGCACGTCGGGAGCGATCTGGGTGAACTCGGGGGCGTCGTCGGCGACCAGGCGGTGCCCGCGCGTGACCAGTTCCAGCGCCAGCTCGCTCTTGCCCGAGCCCGACTCCCCGGTGATCAGCACGCCAATGGAGTAGATCTCCATGAACACGCCGTGCAGCGTGACCCGTGGCGCCAGGGTGCGCGCCAGGTGGTACTGCATGTGGTTGAGCAGTTCGTGGCCGCGGCGTGGCGCCGACCAGAGCGGCGTCGACGATTCCTCCGCCGCCGTGCGCAGGTCGTCGGGGCAGGATTGCCCCTTGCTGATGACCATCGCCAATGGCCGGTACTGCATGATCTTCTCGATGGTTTCCCAGCGCTGCCGGGAATCCAGTCCATCGAGCCAGGCCAGTTCCTCGCTTCCGAGGATCTGCACCTTGTTGGGGTAGATGATGTTGAGGTAGCCGGCCAGCGATGGGCGCCGGGCGACGGTCTCGACGGCTTCCAGGACGCGCGATTCGCCGCTCTCGCCGGCGAGCCAACGCAGTTCCAGCCGCTCGCGCAGCTGGTCGAACAGTTCCCGTGCGGTGATCCGTGCGTTCATGCCGTGGCGATGTTCCAGATATCGCCACGGGATGTCGAGAGCAGCGCGTCGCGGATGGCCCGCATCTCGGTCGCTTCGCGCAGATCCTCGCGCAGCTGCGCGTCGGAGAAGCGCTCCGCCAGTTTTGCCAGGGTGTGCAGGTGCTCCCCGGTCTCGTCCTCCGGTGCGCACATGGCGAATACGAGGTCGACCGGTTCCCCGTCGCCCGCCCCGAAGTCCACGGGGTAGGCGAGCCGCAGGAACGCGCCGCGGGCGCCGGCAAAGGCGTTGTCCCGGCAGTGCGGCAGCGCCACGCCCCGTCCGATGGCGGTGCTGGCGGCCCGCTCGCGTGCGCGCAGGCCCTCGGCAATCGCCTGGGTGAGTCCGCCGGGGTCCCCGGCCAGCAGGCGCGCGGCGGCATCGAGCACGGTGTTGCGGTCGATCGGATCCATCAGCATCACGATGCGGTCGGCAGCGAGCAGGTCGTCGAATGGCATGGCGTGGTCCTCGAGGGGGCGGGACGGCTCGTCATGGCAGGGCATGCCGAGCGTGCCACGTCCTGCATGGACTCCGCGCCCCTGGGCCGGGCGCGCAGTGGAACGTCGTGCCTTCGGGCCGGGTCGACGCCAACGTCGCGTGCGACCCCGGGCTTCCATGCCGCGCGTGCCGTGCGTACGACCGTGGCCGCGCGCCGTCACCGGCCGGTCATCCCCGTGGTCTCGCCACGGGACTCAACCGAACTCGCCGCTCCGGGCCGGACTCTGGCCCCGGTGGTGGTCGACCATCTTCTTGCGGTGCTTGATCAGCAGGCGGTCGAGCTTGTCGGCGAGCAGGTCGATGGCGGCATACATGTCGATCGCGCTGGCATCGGCATGCAGGGTCTTCCCGGAGAGGTTGATCGTGGCCTCGGCGCGGTGGTCCGGCTTGTCGAGGCTGAGCTGCGTGCGCACGTCGAAGGGTTGCTCGAAGTGGCGCCCGAGGCGCTGCAACTTGGATTCGACGTATTCGCGAAGCGCGGGAGTGACCTGGATCTGCTGGCCGTGGGTTTCGATGCGCATCTGCTGCCTCCTTCTGCGGGTCCCCAGCATCGCGCAACTGGCGGATGCCGTGGTTGGAATTAGGTTAACGCAGAGCTGGCGGCGCGGTGAACTCCACGACGGGCGGCCCGGGCGCGGGGGGCAGGGAGGCCCGCCGATCCCCGGCGCGGTGCCACGGGGCTCAACCGATCCTGACCCGGTCGTGGGAGGAGGGGATGTTGAGCGCTTCGCGGTACTTGGCGACGGTACGCCGGGCCACCGCGACCCCGGCGGCCTTCAGGGCTTCGGCCAGTCGGGCGTCGGACAGCGGCTTGCGCGGGTCCTCGGCCTCGACCAGCCGGCGGATCATGTCCTGGATCGCGGTGCTCGAGGTGCCGCCGCCGCCTTCGTTGTCGACGCCGGAGGCGAAGAACGCGCGCAGCGGCAAGGTGCCCCGCGGCGTGCGCGCGTACTTGCGGGACACCGCGCGCGACACGGTGGATTCATGCATGCCGATCTCGACGGCCACCTCGCGAAGCGTCAGCGGGCGCAACGCCAGGTCGCCGAACTCGAGGAACCCTGATTGCTGTTGCACCAGGCATCGGACCACCTTGAGCAGGGTCTCGCCGCGCGCTTCCAAATTCTTTAGCAGCCAGCGAGCCTCCTGCAGGTGCCCGCGCAGGTAACCCGAATCCTCCGAGCTGGCGTGCTTGATCATCTGCTCGTAGCCGCGGTGGATGATGAGGCGCGGCTGCTGGTTGCCGGCGAGCGACACCTGCCACATGCCGTTGTGCCGGCTGATCACGCAGTCGGGCACGACGTAGGTGTCCTGCGGCAGGTCGCCGACCTGGCCGCCGGGCCTGGGATCGAGCGTGCGCAACAATTCCAGTACGCCGGCGGCTTCGTCCAGGCTGCATGGCAACGCCGCCGCCAGGCCCTCCGCGCCGAGCCGGGGAAGCTGTTCGATCAGCGCCTGGGCGGTGCGCCTGGCCAAGGCCATGCAGGGCGTGTCCTCGGGGAGGACGTCCAGCTGCAGCAGCAGGCACTCGCCCAGGTCGCGGGCGCCCACGCCGGTCGGGTCGAACGCCTGGATCTGGCGCAGCACGTTCAGGACCTCGTCCTGGTGGCAGTGCAGGTCGGGCAACAAGGTCTCGACGATGCTGTCGATCGATTCGCGCAGGTAGCCGTCGTCGTCGATCGCATCGATCAGCGCCACGCCGATCTGGCGATCCCGCGGCGAGAGGTGCGACAGGTGCAGTTGCCAGGCCAGGTGGTCGTGCAGGTTCTCGCTCTCCGCGACCCGTTCCTCGGTGTCGACGTCGTCGTAACCCGCGCCGTTGCCGCCGCCGCTGCGCGCGAACGCCTCGTCGCCCCAGCGCTCCTGCTGTTCCCAGCCCGCGTCTTCCGTTGCCGGGGACGATGCGTCGCCGTCGGCGGCCGTACCGTTCGCGCGCGCGGGATCTTCCGGACCGGCGCTGATCGCCGACTCCTCCTCCCAGTCCAGCAGGGGGTTGCTCTCCAGCGCGGACAGGATCTCCGCCTCCAGTTCGAGCGTCGAGAGCTGCAGGATATGCAGCGCCTGGCGCAGCTGTGGCGTCAGGACCAGGTGTTGCCCGAGCGTTGTCTGCAGGCGTTGCTTCATCGTCCCCGGTGCCGTTGGGTGACGCGGCGGGACTACAGGCGGAACGCGTCCCCCAGGTAGACCCGACGCACGTCGGGATCGGCCAGCAGCGCGTCCGGAGCCCCCTGCGCGAGCACGCCGCCTTCGTTGAGGATATACGCCCGGTCGCAAATGCCCAAGGTTTCGCGCACGTTGTGGTCGGTGATGAGCACGCCGATGCCGCGGTGCTTGAGGTGCTCGACGATGCGCTGGATCTCGCCGACGGAGATCGGGTCCACGCCTGCGAAGGGCTCGTCGAGCAGCATCAGCCGCGGGTTCGCGGCCAGCGCGCGGGCGATCTCCACCCGCCGGCGCTCGCCGCCGGACAGGCTGGCGCCAAGCTGGCCGGCGACATGGGCGACCTGCAGTTCGTCCATCAGGCTGGCCAGCTCGGCCTGGCGGGCGCGGCCATCCAGGTCGTCGCGCAGTTCGAGGACCAGCATGATGTTGTCGGCCACGCTGAGCCTGCGGAAGACCGAGGGTTCCTGCGGCAGGTAGCCGACACCCAGCTGGGCGCGGCGATGCATCGGTTCGCCGGTGATGTCACGCCCGTCGAGCAGGATGCGGCCATCGTCGGCGGGAACCAGGCCCACGATCATGTAGAAGCAGGTGGTCTTGCCCGCGCCGTTGGGCCCGAGCAGGCCGACCACTTCGCCCGCGTCCAGGGTCAGGCCGAAGTCGTGCACGACTTCCCGCGAGCGGTACCGCTTGCGCAACCCCTCGGCGACGAGCATCAGTCGCTGCCTTGCTTGTTGCCCTGGGCCGCGCGGGGCAGGATCCGCGTGCGGATCTGGCCGCCGCCTTCGCCGCCGCCGCCCTGCACCTGGCCGGTCTGCATGTTGTAGACGATGCGGGGGCCGCTCATCGCGCCGCGCCCGGCCTGCTCGATCCGGACATTGCCGGTGAAGATGACGGTCTCCCTGGGCATGTCGTATTCGACGGTCGACGCCGAGGCCGTCATCGTGCCGCCATTGTCCAGGCCCTGGGACAGCCTCGCAGGGGAGCCGGTGATGATCACCCGCTGGATGTCCCCGCCACCGCGGCGCACGTCCGCCTTCGCGGCGCGGATGTCGAGCGTTCCCTGCACGATGTGGACGTTGCCGCTGAAGACGCACGGGCTGTTGTCGCCGATCGAGCAGTTGCTGCTGTTGGCGTCGATGTCCATCGGCTGGTTCCGATCCGACGATTTCGCCCAGGCGCCGCCGGCCAGGACGAGCAGGCAGGCGGCGGCGGACAGGCTAGCGGCGATTTGGGGCATAACGGGTCCGCACATCCTTGAGTTTGACGTTCTTGGCGGCGAGGTCCGCCTGCATCGAGCTGCCCCGCATTGTAGAGCCGGACTGGGTGATGGTAACGGGTACCGCGGAGGTGGCGAGGTTGGTCTGCGGGAAAACATTCAGTTGCTCGGTATTCATCGAGATCGCGTCTGCGGCGGCTTCCTCGGCCTTGGCGACCACATCGCCTCGCAGTCGCAGTTCGTCGTGGCTGGCGCTCAGCCAGCCCGTCCGCGAACGGACCTCCCAATACGTTCCGTCCGGATCGGGCAACAGGAACAACGGGGTCTGCAGGGCAATGGTGCCATCGGCGGGGTTGCGCGCGAGTTCCGGCGCCCGCAGGGTGAACGATTCCTTGCCCTGGGCATCGAGGGAGACCAGTTCGAAGTCATGGAGCACGTAATCCGACCGGTCCGCAACGCCTGTCGCCGTGAGGGGGTCCGCCCGTTGCCGCCACGCCGACCAGCCGCTGACGATCGCGGCGACCAGCAGGATCGTTCCCAGCCAGGCGCGCCAGCTCATGGCTCGCGGCCCTTCGCCAGCAACGCATCGACCTTGCCCTGGGCGATCAGCAACAGGTCACACAGTTCCCGCGCCGCACCTTCGCCACCCCGCGACTGGGTCTGCCAGTGCACGCGTGCGGCGATCCACGGGTGGGCGTCGGCCGGGGCGACCGACAGCCCGGCCGCGTCGAGGGCGTGGAGGTCGGCCAGGTCGTCGCCTATGAAGGCGACGGCGTCCGCCGTGATCTCCAGGCGTTGGCAAAGGCTTTCGACGCATCCACGCTTGTCCGTGACGGCGGTGAACACCTCCGCGCCGAGTTCGGCCCCGCGCCGCTCGGCCACGTTGCCGCCTCGGGCCGTGACCAGGGCGATGGCGATGCCGCTGCGTCGCAGCAGGGCAAGTCCCTGGCCGTCCTGGACATGGAACGCCTTGGCTTCGCCGCCGCGGTCGTCCAGGTACAGGCGGCCGTCGGTCAGCGTGCCGTCGACGTCGAAGCAGGCCAGGCGGATCCGCTTGGCGCGGGCCAGGACCTCGGCGGGGTAGTCGCGGTAGCGAGCTGCGGACATGGGAGTCGTGGGAAGCGGGGCGTGGGAGGCGGGGCGTTTCGGGACGTGCGCGAGGGCTGAGATATGGCGGCTTTCTTTCAAAGCGGTGACGCCGGTCATTCGTTCTTGCAAGCCGCCCGCGCGGCATTGATCGTGCAGGGTGGGTGAGGTCGCGGCGGGCGGGAAGCGGATCAGACCACTCGCGCTCGCAACAGGTCGTGAATGTTCAGCGCGCCGACCACGCGATCTTCCGCGTCCACGACCAGAAGCGCGTTGATCTTGTGGGTCTCCATCAGCCGGGCCGCTTCCACCGCGAGTGCGTCGCTGCAGATGGTGACCGGCGTGCGCGTCATCACGTCGACGATGCGTGCACTGCGCACGTCGATGCCGGGATCGGCCAGCGTGCGGCGCAGGTCACCGTCGGTGTAGAGGCCACGCAGCCGGCCTGCTGCATCGACCACGGCGGTCATGCCGAGGCGCTTTCGGCTCATCTCCACCAGCACGTCGCTGAGGCTGGCGTCCTCGGGCACGGACGGGATCTCGTCGCCGGCATGCATGACGTCGGCGATGTGCAGCAGGAGGCGGCGGCCGAGCGCACCCGCCGGATGGGAGCGCGCGAAGTCGTCCGCGGTGAAGCCGCGCGCCTCCAGCAGGGCGACGGCCAGGGCGTCGCCCATCGCCAGCGATGCCGTGGTGCTGGCCGTGGGCGCCAGGTCCAGCGGGCACGCCTCGGCGGGCACGCTGATGTCCAGGTGCACCTCGGCGCCGCGCGCGAGCGTGGACTGCGGGCGGCCGGTCATCGCGATCAGGGCGTTGCCCTGCCGCTTGAGCACCGGCAGCAGCATGAGCAGCTCGTCGCTTTCGCCCGAATACGACAGCGCCAGCACGATGTCGGCGTCGGTGACCATGCCCAGGTCGCCGTGCCCGGCCTCACCTGGGTGCACGTAGAAGGCGGGCGTCCCGGTCGAGGCGAGCGTCGCGGCGATCTTGCGCGCGACATGGCCGGATTTGCCCATCCCCGTGCAGACCACCCGTCCACGGCAGGCCAGCATCAGGCGGCAGGCCTGCGAGAACGCCCCGTCGATGCGCTCGGCGACCGCCTGCAGCGCCTGCTGTTCGATCTCCAGCACGCGGCGGCCGCTGGCGGCGAGCCCGGCATCGGTGTCGGTGGCGGGCGCTGTGGCGTGATCGGCCATTTCGGAGCCGGACCCTTTCCGTTAGGCTAAGTGGCTCGATTTTACGCGCATTCATCGCGGAGCGGCCACGCTGGCGCTCCGTGTGCGCGGAACGACACCTCACCGCACGGGAACGCCCTTGGACGCAGACACCATCCGCCAGTTGATCGAAGACGGCCTTCCGGGCGCCCGCGCCTGGGTCCAGGGGGACGACGGCGTGCATTTCGAAGCCCTTGTGGTCTGCGAGGCATTCGCCGGCAAGCTTCCGCTCGCCCGCCACCGGCTGGTCTACGCCACGCTGGGGGACCGCATGGGTGGGGAAATCCACGCCCTGGCGCTGCGTACGCTGACGCCAGGCGAACATCGTCCCCCCGGCGCCGCATCCTGATGCAGAAGATCGTGGTCGGCGGCGGCGTGCCGCTGCAGGGCGAAGTCCGGATTTCCGGTGCCAAGAACGCGGTGCTGCCCATCCTGTGCGCGACCCTGCTCGCCGATGGTCCGGTCTCGATCGGCAACGTGCCCCACCTGCACGACGTGGTCACCACGATCAAGCTGCTCACCGGGCTGGGTGCCACCGTCACGCACGATGTCGAAGCCTGCCGGGTCGCGGTCGATCCGCGGACGGTGCAGAGCCACGTCGCGCCGTACGAGCTGGTGCGCACCATGCGCGCCTCGGTGCTGGTGCTGGGTCCCCTGCTGGCCCGGCACGGGGCGGCCGAGGTATCCCTGCCGGGGGGTTGCGCGATCGGCTCGCGGCCCGTGGACCTGCACATCGCCGCGCTCGAGGCGCTCGGGGCGGAGATCGTGGTCGAGCACGGTTTCATCAAGGCCCGCGCCGACCGCCTGCGCGGCGGCCGGGTGGCGTTCGACATGGTCAGCGTCGGTGCCACCGAGAACGTGCTGATGGCCGCGACCCTGGCCGAAGGCACGACCGTGGTCGAGAACGCCGCGCGCGAACCGGAGATCGTCGACCTGGCGGACTGCCTGGTCGCCATGGGCGCGGACATCGAGGGCGCGGGCACGTCGCGGATCGTGGTCAACGGCGTCGACCGACTGCACGGGGGCGCGCACGAGGTCATCGCCGACCGCATCGAGACGGGCACCTTCCTGGTCGCTGCGGCGATGACCGGTGGCCGCGTGGTCGCGACCCATGCGCGTCCGGACACCCTTCGGGCCGTGCTGGCCAAGCTCGCCGAATCGGGCGCCGGGGTCGACGTCGATGGCGACCGGATCACGGTCGACATGCGCGGGCGTCGTCCGCGCGCGGTCGACATCACCACCGAGCCGCACCCGGGGTTCCCCACCGACATGCAGGCCCAGTTCATGGCCTTGAACTGCATCGCGGAAGGAAGTGGCGCGATCGACGAAAGGATCTTCGAGAACCGCTTCATGCACGTCAACGAGCTGCTGCGGCTCGGGGCACAGATCGAGATCGACGGTCACCGGGCGGTGGTCACAGGGGTCGAACGCCTGACCGGCGCGCCGGTGATGGCGACCGACCTGCGGGCCTCGGCGTCGCTGATCCTCGCCGGGCTCGTGGCCGAGGGTGAAACCGTGATCGATCGCATCTACCACCTAGACCGCGGCTACGAGCACATCGAGCAGAAGCTGTCGTTGCTGGGCGCAAGCATCCGCCGCATCGGTTGAATCCCGGGACCGGTGGCGCAAGAAAAAGCCCCGGCGAACGGGGCTTTTTTCTCGCCGTCGCGCCCGGGTTCAGCGCACCGACTTCAACTTCAGGTCGACCTGGTCCTTGCCATCGCGTCGCTGGAGGATGCGGGCCGGGACGGGCAGGCCCTCGACGATCCAGGCCAGGATCTGGCGCTTGCCGTCGTCCCGCACGACCTTGGTCGCCTGCCGCTGGCGGCCGCCGACGTCGATGGATTCCGTGCCGGCGACCTTGTAGGTCTGCTTGCGCACGCGGCCATCCTCCACCAGGCGGTAGCTCAGCGGCTTGCCCGCCTTCACGTCGCGCACCAGCATCAGGTTGAGCAGCATGGCGTCGACGTCGCCCGACTTGAGCGCAACCGGGCCCGCACGGCCATCCTTCACGTCTCCGGTCCAGCGCGCCTGGCCGGTCGACCAGTCGTAGGTCGCGTCGACCCGCTTGCGCTTGACCAGCAGCGCTGCGAGCCCGCCCGTGCCCTGCTGGGAATCCGTGCTCGACAGCGGGCGCCACTCGCCGCCGCGGCTCTCGAACACGGTGCTCTGCCCGAGCTTCGCGCCCATGCCATCGATGTCGAGGCTGTACTTCCAGCGATCGTTGCCCGCCGGCGCCAGCGTCATCGTGCCGGTCGCCTTCATGCCCATGTAGTTCGCCTGGTAGTCGGCAGTGAAGGGCTCCATGGCGATCGCCGGCAATGCAGCCAAAGAGAAGACGGCGGCGAGCACCCCCGCCTTCCAGGAACGTCGCTGGCCGGCGGCGGCCGGTCCGGCCACGGGTGGGAATCGGTCGGGTTGACCTGGCTTGGACATCATTTCGCTCCTTGGTATCGGATGAGGCGCAGGTCGATGCCGTCCTCTCCGTCTTGCCGCTGCAGGATGCGCACGGGCGTCGGGACGCCATCGGCGACCCAGACGATCGTCTCGTCATTGCCGCCATTGCTGCGTGAAACGCGCAGCGCTTCGTAACGCAAGTCCCCGACGCCGACGTTCTCGGTGGCATCGGACACGAGGTACTCATGGATGCGGACGCGCCCGCCGTCGACGAAGCGGTACCGCAGCGACTTGCCGGGTTCGGCGTCGCGCAGGATGGCCAGGTTGATCAGCAGGCCGCTCATGTCCCCCGGCTGCAAGGCGATGGGTGCCTGGCGTTCGGCCTTGACATCGCCGGTCCAGCGCGCGGTCCCCGCCGCCCAGTCGTAGGTGCCGACGCTCTTGCGGCGCAGCAGGAAAGCCTTGCGGACGGTGCTTTGGCTGAGCGGTCGATAACCATCGCCGAGCGCATCGAAGACCGTGCTCTGTGCGACGTCGAGTCCGACCAGTCCCGCCAGGCCGCGGTCGCCCTGGAGGTCGAGGTCGATCCGCCAGAGCGGCGCACGGGTGCGCACCACACGCATGGTCGCGGTGCCCGCCAGCGCGCCGGCACGATAGGCCTGGTAGCTGGCCACGAAAGGCTGCAGGTCCGCGGCCGCGGCGCTGCCAGCGCCGACCAGCAGCAGCAATGATGTGAAGAGCAGGCGTTTCATGCGGGCGCCATCATGCAAGCGTGTTGTTGGCTGCCAGCTGAAGCGGCGCGAGCAGGCGCACTCCTTCGAGCATCACGCCATCTTCAACCAGGCGCGCCGTGCCTTGGGCAATCATGTCGACGCAAGCCACCAGCAGCGGGTGTTCCCGCTCCAGCACGCGGGCCGCGAGCGTGCGCGCGTCGTCGCCGGGCAGCACCGGCACCCGCACCTGCGCGAGCACCGGCCCCCCATCGAGGTCGGGCGTCACGAAATGCACGCTCGCGCCATGCATGTCGATGCCGTCGTCGAGCGCGCGCTGGTGTGTCCGCAGGCCCTTGTACGCCGGCAGCAGCGAGGGGTGGATGTTGACCATGCGTCCGCGCCATCGCTCGACCACGACTTCGTCGAGCAGGCGCAGGTAACCCGCGCAGACCACGAAGTCCGCGCCGGATGCCGCGACGGCATCGAACATGGCCAGGTCGAATGCACGACGCGAATCGAAGCGGGCCGGATCCATCGCGCATGCAGGCACGCCGGCGTCGCGGGCGCGCTCCAGGACCGGTGCGCCGCTGCGGTCGGAGAACACCCCGGAAATGCTTGCCCGCAAGCGTCCGTCGGCGATGGCATCGAGCAAGGCCTGCAGGTTGGTGCCGCGTCCCGACGCCAGGACCGCGATGCGCGGGCATTCGCTCGCGCCGGACGCGACGTCAGGCGGCATTGGGCAGCAGGGCGATCAGCCACTCTGGGAACAGCAGCACCAGCAGGAGGACCAGCAGCCACGGCAGCAGGCCTAGGGCGGTGGCGACGAAGACCTGCGCGCGTTTGAGCCGGCCGCGGAAGTCGGACAGGAACGACAGCCAGTACGCGCCCATGAAGACGATGGCGAGCAGGGTGACGCGCAAATAGCGCACCGGCGGTTCGGGCGCGAACCAGTAGAGCGTGGCCGCCAGGAGCAGGAGCGCGCCGGCCAGGAGCAGCAGCACCCGCGAGCGTCGGCCGAGTTGCGAATACTCGATGCCGATCAGCACCTTGCAATCCCGCGGCCGGTCATGCCGAGATCACGACGCGGGGCGCCGCGGTGGATGCGACGACCTCGCCGATGCGCCAGTGGGGCAGGGCTTGCGCGTCGAGGGCGCGCTCCAGCGCCGGGACGGCGTCCGCCGCCACCACCAGCACGAAGCCGATGCCGCAGTTGAACGTGCGCCACATCTCCGCCGGCGCCACGTTGCCTTCGCGCTGCAGCCACTCGAACACCGGGGGCTGCGGCCAGGCGCTGGCGTCGATGCTCAGCGACAGCGCCTCGGGCACCACGCGGATGATGTTCTCGGTCAGGCCGCCACCGGTCACGTGCGCCATGGCGTGGATCGCGGGACCAAGCTCGCCGCGCAGCAGCGAGAGGACCGGCTTGACGTACAGCGCGGTCGGCGCCATCAGCGCATCGGCCAGCGCGATCCCGCCCACCTCGAGGTCGGCCGGGCTTCCGGCGCGCTCGTAGATGCGGCGGATCAGCGAGTAGCCGTTGGAGTGCGGTCCCGAGGACGCCACGCCGACCAGCACGTCGCCCGCGGCGACCTTGCCGCCATCGAGCAGTTCCGACTTCTCGACCGCGCCCACGGTGAAGCCGGCCAGGTCGTACTCGCCCGGTGGGTACATGTCGGGCATTTCGGCGGTCTCGCCACCGATCAGCGCGCAGCCTGCCATCTCGCAGCCGGCGGCGATGCCGCCGACCACGGCGGCGGCGGTGTCGATGTCGAGCTTGCCGGTGGCGAAGTAGTCCAGGAAGAACAGCGGTTCGGCACCCTGCACCAGCACGTCGTTGACGCACATGCCCACCAGGTCGATGCCGATGGTGTCGTGGCGGCCGAGTTGCTGGGCCAGCTTGAGCTTGGTGCCGACGCCGTCGGTGCCGGACACCAGAACGGGCTCGCGGTACTTGCCGGAGAGGTCGAACAGCGCGCCGAAGCCGCCGAGCCCGCCCATCACCTCCGGGCGGAAGCTGCGCCGGACCAGCGGTTTGATGCGTTCGACCAGGGCATTGCCTGCATCGATGTCCACGCCGGCGTCGCGATAGGTCATGCCGGCGGAAGGGGTCGGGACGGTCACGGGGGCTCGCAGGGCGCGGAAACCACCGATTTTAGCAGCGTCGCGGCCCCCGTCATGGACGCCGGGGCGTGGCTGCGGCACCATTCGGGCATGAATGCACTGCCGAATCGACTGGACAAGGAACCGGGAATGGCGCGTTGCCGATGGATGGCGGCCTGGGTCGTGGCGCTGGGGTTGGCCGTCCTGCCCGGACTGGCCGCCGCGCAGCGGATGGAAGGGGACGTGGCCAGGGCCGACGGCCTCTATTCGGCCGAAGTGCCGGTGACCAGCCAGACCGCGTCGGCCCGGCAGGCGGGCTTTGCGCGCGCGCTGGTGCAGGTGCTGGCCAAGCTCTCGGGCGACAAGAACGTGGCTGGCCGCCCCGGCGTGGGTCGCGAGTTGCGGCATGCCTCCGACTTCGTCGACGGCTACGACTTCCGGCAGGACGAGGGCCGGTCGGCCAGCGGTGCGCCCACCTACCGCACCACCCTGGTCGTCCGCTTCAAGCCGTCGGAGGTCGATGCCGTGGCCTCGGCGCTCGGATTGCCCATCTGGCCGCAGCCCCGTCCCAAGCCGGTGCTGTGGCTGGCGATCGACGACGGCCGCGGGCCCCGGCTCGTGTCGCTGAAGCAGAATGACGCGGCGCGACCGGTGCTGGACCGCGCCATCGAGCGCGGCTACCGCCTGGGATTGCCCAGCGGGACCGCCGCGGAACAGGCCGCCGTCGGCGCGATCTGGCGCGGCGACACCGGCGCCATCGCGCGCCTGTCCTCGCGCTACAGCCCGCCCAAGCAGCTCATCGGAAAACTGTATCGGCACGAAGGCGGCTGGAAGGCCGACTGGATCTTCGTCGACGAAGGCCGGGTGCTGTCGCGCTGGTCGGAGGAGGGCCGCGATGCCCGCCGGCTGATGGCCACCGGCGCCGAGGGCACGGCCGATGCCCTGACCCGGCGCTATGCCAAGGCCGGGACCGCCGCGCCGCCGGGCGAGCACCGCGTGGTCTTCACCGGCCTGCACTCGGCCGACGACTTCATCCGCCTCTCGGCCTACCTGCAGTCGACGTCGGTCGTGCGCCGCATCACCCCGGTGCGCGCCACGCCCGAAGCGCTGGAACTCGAACTCGACCTGCTGACCGGCCTGAGCGGGTTCCGCCGGGTCGTGGACGAGAGCGTGCTCGCCGCGGTGTCCGACGGTGACGCCGGCGACGGCGTGGAGACCGCCTCCAACGCACCCGTCTACCGGCTGCGCTGAGACCCGCCATGGACGATACCGCCGCGCTGGCCAGCATCGCCAGGTTCTTCCGGCGGCTGCAGTGGCTGCTGGTCTTCCTGCTCACCGGCTGGCTGGTGCTGCTGCTGGCACCGGTGCTCACGCCCTTCGTGCTGGCCGCGCTGCTGGCCTGGCTCGGCGATCCCTGGGTCGATCGGCTCGAGGCGCGGGGGCGCACGCGCATCCAGGCCGTGGTGCTGGTGTTCTCGGCGATGTCGCTGCTGATCGTGCTCGCGCTGGCGATCCTGATCCCGATGATCCAGCACCAGCTGGTCGTGCTGGTGGACTCCCTGCCGGGTTACCGCGACTGGTTACTGCAGACCGCCATCCCCTGGCTGGAACTGCGCACCGGCTTCGAGATCCAGCGCTGGCTCGACCCCGACCGCCTCATCGAACTGGTGCAGGAGCACTGGGAGCGTGCGGGCGGCATCGCCGCCAGCGTGCTGGGCTACGTCACCCGCTCGGGCTTCGCCATGATCGCCTGGCTGGTCAACCTGGTGCTGTTGCCGGTGGTGACGTTCTTCTTCCTGCGCGACTGGGACAAGCTGGTGCAACGCATGGCTTCGCTGGTCCCGCGCCGCCACATCGCCACCGTGACCGAACTTGCCAAGGGCTCGGACGCCATGCTCAGCGGCTTCATCCGCGGGCAGCTGCTGGTGATGCTCTGCCTGGGCGTGCTGTATGGGGTGGGGCTGTGGTTGGTCGGCTTGGACGTCGGCATCCTGATCGGCATCATCGGCGGCCTGCTGAGTTTCGTGCCCTACCTCGGCCCCGCCGCAGTGGTGGTGATGGGCGGGATCGCCGCGCTGGTGCAGTACGGCGACTGGCAGCACCTGCTCGGCGTCGGCGTGGTGTTCACCGTCGCGCAGTTGATCGAGAGCTACTGGTTGACGCCCAAGCTGGTCGGCGACCGGATCGGCCTGCACCCGGTGGCGGTGATCTTCGCCGTGCTCGCCGGCGGCCAGCTGTTCGGATTCCTCGGCATGCTGCTGGCCCTGCCGGTGGCGGCGGTCGCCAACGTATTGCTGCGATTCGCCCACCAGCGCTACCTGCGCAGCCGCCTGTACGCCGGCGACTCGCCGGAAATCGCCCTGGAGCCCTACCTGGACGCCGTCCCGGGCACCAGCGGCGACTCCCGGGAGTCGACCGGCAGGCAGACGGGCCCAGCCGGGCCGCCCGTCCCGCCAGGATGAGCGTTCCGGCACCGCCCGGCCCCGGTGGCCGGCAGCAGTTGCCGCTGGCGCTGCGCTATCCGCCCGACCAGTGCTTCGAAGCCTTCGTCGCCGCGTCCGACGCGACCATTGCCCCGCTGCGCGCCCTGGCCAACGGCGAGGGAGGCGAATCCGTCTACCTCGTCGGCGCTTCCGGCAGCGGCAAGACCCACCTCGCGCTGGCGGCCTGCGCGGCCGCCGAGCGCCAGGGACGCACAGCCGCCTACATCGCGCCCGCCGCGGCGGCCGGGAGGCTGCGCGAGGCATTGGGCGGCCTGCACGAAAGCGACTTCGTCGCCGTGGATGGACTCGACGCGATCGCCGGGCATCGCGAGGACGAAGTCGCCCTGTTCGATTTCCACAACCGCACCCGGGATCGCGGACATGCCGTCGTCTATACCGCGGCCTGCTCGCCCGATGCACTTCCGCTGGCGTTGCCCGACCTGCGCTCCCGCCTGTCGCAGTGCACGCGCGTCGTGCTCGCCACGCTGGACGACGCCGGACGCCGGGAAGTGCTGCTGCGCCGCGCCCGGCGCCGCGGGTTGCAGGTGGACGCCGCCGCGGTCGACTGGCTGCTGCGCCGGACGCAGCGCGACCTCGCCAGCCTGACCGCGCTGCTGGACACCCTCGACCGCGCCTCCCTCGCCGCCCAGCGGCGGATCACCGTGCCCTTCCTGCGCGAGGTGCTGGACGGCTGAGCGTCGGCGGGCGTGCAAACCCTGGCAGTCGTCTTGCTGTGCACATCGCGGCCCGATCGGGCCGCGGCGGCTGGCGTGGCCGATGGGCAATCACCCCGGTCCAAGCAATCCGGATCCGACGGCGCGGCGACCTGCGATGACGATGGATATGCGGCACGGCCCGCCCGCCTGCAGGTCCGCTGGCGCGGTGACAGGAACCGGATTGCTCAGTCGTCCGCGATCGCGAACCGCACCAGGCAGGCATGGTCGCGAAGCCCCTCCGGCGGAATGCGGACGGCGGGCGAGGTCCCGTAGGGTTCGCCGGTGTCCTCGTCCACCGGGTCCTTGAATGGCCCGGCATGGTGGCTGGTGTCGCACTGGTCGAACTTGTTGCAGACCTCCAGCGTGGTGCAGACGACGGCCCCGCCGCGTTCGTAGATGGCGTAGGTCGCACCCGAATACGGGGGCCTGGGGAACTGCTCGGTGCGCACCGAGACCGGCGCATGTGCATCGCACCCGGTGGCGACGCCGAGCGGGAGGGACGCGGCGAGCGCTGCAGCCAACAGCAATTTGGCGTCGTTCGCGCCGATCATGCAGAAAACCGTCGGGTCGGAAAGGAGGACTCCCGAAAGCCTACGCCCAACGGCGGCAGGGGGCGACTCCTGCTTCGAGGCCGGTTCCCGTCAGGCACCCTGCACGCCCCGGAGCCGTGCCGCGTCGAGTGGCTGCGACTGGAAGCGAAAACGCTGGAGACGCGCACTTGGGCATCGCGCAGAACTGGGTCCGGCCTGAACCCGATTAGCCGGCCCTGGCACGCCGAGCACGGCGTAGCAGGGCTGCAACCAGCGCCCAGGCAAGGGTGCCCACCGCAAGGGCGGCAACCAGAAGAGTCCACCCAACCCACGCGGAGCCCCGCCCATTGCCGAAATTAAGCGCCAGGTTCCCTGCAAGGCCGGCCGACAACGGGAGCCAGGTCGCAGTGAGCAGAAGTGAAACCCCTGACACGGCTCGCAACATGGTGCCGCGCGCGCTGAGGGAAAACGCCGCGCCAGCGATCGCACAAAGGGCAACGGCAGCCAGCGCGTTTCCCAGCGGCAGCCCACCAGGGAGCATGGCCTCAAGGTACGGCGCGCCGGACACAAGCGAATACCCGGAGAAAGTGGCGAGCGCCAGGAGTGCAGGCACCACGGACTTGGACATGACGGCAGACCGGATCAACCTGGTGGTGTCGCCTCACGCCTGAAGGATGCCGACGGGCAAGCTGCCAGGGGCGCTACTGCGGGTGGGAAAGCGGTGCCGGGGAAAGGCAAGGCCTGGAGTTTGGCATGGGACATGACGACTTGGTCGATCCGTTCCGATGCGGTTTCGGCTTGCATGAACTGCGGGCGGCGTGCGGGTGACGCCCTCAGACCTGCCACAGTCCCTGCTGCGTACCGTCCTGCATGAAGATTGCGAACGTCCCCAGGTCCGGGAGTTCCATAGGCGGGTGAGCGACCTGCGCGCCAGTAGCCACCGCACTCGCCAGCGCGCCGTTGATGTCGTCGACCAACCAATATGGGCGGACCACAGGCTGCTCGGATTCGTGCATGGGAGCGCGGACACCAACCATGCCGCCGTCGGGCGATGGCGCCGTACGCGCATTGCCCAAGGCGGGAACCGGCTCGCCAAACTGCGCGCCGAGGGACGCGGACAGGGTGGAACAGGTGGCGTCGGGGTCGATCGACACGATTTCGAGGTAGTGGACGCGCATCTCTGACCTCCCAAGGCTTGCGATGGTGCGTGCATGCCGCCTGGCGCCTGGGTCAAGCCAATCGCAGCGGGGCGGCGATGGATCGCAATATAGCCGAAGGCGGCGCTTGGGCGCGGATCAGGTTGACGACTCACGGCAGGCCTACAGCCACGGGCGTATAGATGGTCGACCAATAGCTTGAGAGGAGTGCGACGTTGAACGCGAAGAACACCGAAGCCAACGCTCAGGAATCCCAGCCAGTGTCGAAGGAATTCCAGGAGTTCGAGCGCGACCATGGAGGAGACGCCGTGAACGCGCACGACGATCGGATGAAATCCATCCTGGCGGAGAACGCCGAAAAGCTCGACGGCAAGTTGTCAGAACGAACTGCCGAAACGGATGCGAGCACGCGCAAGGGCGATCCCTCTTGACGTTCCCCATAGTTGCAATAGGCGCCTGACGGGCCGCAGCCAGGCGGCGTGCAAGTCGCGTCGGCTGCCTATTCCCCAGGCGGTGCCGGACTTGCTTTCGCCCCGGCAGGCCGGACTTGGATCGGCGTGATCGACCTCGCCGTCAGCCGCCATTCCGGATCCTCCTGGGTCCGGGAATAGACGCTCAAGATCCTCATTCGCTCGGGAATGGGCCGCTCGCGCACCGTGGCCTCGATATGCAACAGGGAGATGACTATCGCGGTTTCCCCGCGAACGAACACCTTCTCCGGCTCCACCCGAAGGCTTGCGACCTGGAGAGGCCTGGTCCTCAGGATATCCTCGGGAGGCAGGTCGCTACCGACGACGTCCGCCTTTGATTCCACGGCGCCGTTCATGACCACGAAGTGGAAGTCAGGCGCCATGAGCGCGTCGAGCGCTGCCAAGTCGGCCCGCAACCACTGCTGGTGGGACTCACGCTCGGTTGCGATCAGTCGTTCTCGAGATTCGCCCGTCGCTTCCTGGGAGCTCGCGGACAAGGGCAAAACCGAAAGCAGAATCACCGTTCCGAATGCCAAAAGGCAGCTTTTCATGACGCCTCCTGTGTCGAGAGTGGTTGCATGTCCCCGGCGGCTCCCAGGCCCTGGGATAAGCCATCCGCATCTGGGTCCGGCCAGCACGAATCGGGAGGGGGAATCCTTAAGGCTGGCACGCGATGCCTACCTCCGCCACGACGCCCTGCGATAGCTCGAACACATACCAGCAATCGGGACCGCTCTGCCAGTATGTGGCGACATGCGGGCGAAACGGGTGGACGCGAGGGGCCCCGTACAGCGCCTGCATTCGTCTGGTGGAGTTACTTGGGCAGAGGCCATGGGCGGTGCACCAACCCGTGGCGGTAGCCCGGACGTGTACGACCCGGGACTGAAAGTAGCCGACCTCGAGCCCCTCGTAGTGATGCACCAGCTCGACGAAGTCCTCGGGCTGCGACTCGGACGTCGGTTTTCCGCGTAGGGCGATCACCGACTGAAGCGATGCACCTTGTTTCACTCCGGCCACTGAGACAAGACGCGAACCATCGACCGTGCCGGCGCAAGCAACAAGTGGGAGGAGTAACACCACAAGAGGAATTAGCCTCACCATGCCGCCCACGGTGTGAGAGAAGTCGAGCCGAGAAGCGGTGTCGGCGTGGACAAACTGTCAGGGTGAGGCTCTGATTTCATGGTTGGGCTGAGACTCCACACTGCGGTGCCGGCCGGCAAGCCGTGGTGACATAGGTTTCCTGCAGGATCTTCCACGTCAACCCATCTTTGCGCCAGTAGATCAGGTACCGACCGCTCAAGTGGGGGGGCGTCCCGTTTTGCGAAATCCGCCAAACCCACTCCCCTGACTCAGCCGCCTGCTCATGCCCACCGTTGGACGCCCCCACCTCGATTCGCTCGGGATTTCGCTCGCCCGATAGGAATGAGGAACCTGAGAACATCCGAGGATTCAACTCAACATTCTGGTCGTAGCCAACGGTCATTCCGCCGTTGCCGCCAACGATCGCTCGCAGATCGGCTCTCCAGAGCCGGGCAAAAGTAGTGACATCCCGGTCCTGCAACGCTTGGTTCAAGGAAGCGCGTGCGGCGAGTATTGACTCTGCCTCGCTAGCTGAACCGACAATTGCCGGCGTGTCAGGTGGGGGGTTGGAGGCGGGCGCACGTCTGGACGCACACCTGCCTGGTGCGAGCTGAACGACGAGCACTAGCACAATGACCCAACCAACTTGCAGCTTAGGCATGACGTTCTTGAACTCCAAAGATCGATGTAATCGGCCGCGGCCTAACGCCTGAGGGAAGCTGCACCAGAAAGCGGCGTCGGCTTGGACGAATTCCTAGGCGATGCCCAATGAGGAGGCTACTGGCCTTTGAATGAGCAGATAGTTCAAGCAGACACTCTTCCTGATCTCCGGCACACGGCGAATCCCCTTGGGACCCTTTCTCAGGTCGTCGTTAACGTCAAAATATAGATAATCCAGCCCCTCGACCCGCTCCTGCACTCGGCGTCCGACATCATCGTTGAGGATTTCGACGATAATTGAAGGCCGGAAGCGCTCAAGGTAGGGTCCCATTCCTCCCAATACCTCTGGCTCCGCTCCCTCGACGTCGACTTTAATCAAGTCGACCCGTTCCAGGCCTTCTCGTTCGATGATGTCGGCCAGTGTGGCGACGCGAACCCGTTGAGCCACCCGTGATCCCGGGTTGCATGGCGATGGGATTAGGGAGCCTTCGTTGGACGACTCCAGTGTCGCGTAGAAACTTGCTTCCCCCGAAAAGTCGGACAAAGCAACTTCGTGTACCTCGATGTCGTACCCGTTCAGGGAGATATTGCCTCTTAGCTCAGCAGAAGGTAAGGCGAAGGGCTCGAAGGCGAGCACGCGTGATGCAGGGCGCAGGCACTTAGACACCAGCGCATAAAGCCCTTCGGCTGCGCCTATGTCCAAGATGACATGGGCTTCTTTACAAAGTTCCATCCATATGGATATCGACTCAGTCTCCCAGCCTTCTGCAAGCCCCTTCCAGAAGAGTTCGGTTTCGATCCCGTAACGGTTGTGCTGCACCATTTGAAAAGAACGACCCTTGTCGACGTTCACTGTGAAAGTGCCGTCGAAGTACATTCTTCGATAGGACCGCGGAACACCGACGCAACGGATCGCCGTGAACAACTGCCGCTTCATCGGCAAGGCGCGGTAAGCCGCCTTTATGATCTCGTGCACAAGGCCTCCGGATCACTTTGATGGCCCATCACCATTCGTAGCGCGACTTCCCCGCATGCCTCGCCGAACGCCTGACTCAAGCCGCCCTGATGCGGGTTCGGCTTGAACGACTTGTTAGAAGGCGTGCCCGGTAATGGGTCACACCGCTTACGTATCAGTAGCTGGCCATTCGGCCGCAAAGAAAGCAACGTGTCACCACTGCCGGGGATCTCGAACTCGTGAGTGGCCAGCCGCGTGTCGCCATCAACAGTGAGTTGAACTATCAACGCCAGTTCATCGCCGTCCGCTGCCGCAGAAAGAATCTTGCCAGCACTTTGGTAGTAGCCAATCTCGGATTTGCCGATATGGATGTCAGACTCTCCAGCGTCCTCATCCGACAAGCTCTCAGTGCACCAGTAGCCTATGAATCGACTCGGAACTTCTCGACTGGGTTCCGCGGCCGTCACAGTAAACGCGAGAACAGCGAGGAGTGCTGTTGTCCAAAAGTGCATGAGGCTTCCTTGGCCACCTAACACCTGAATTAAGCCGACCCGCAGCGGGGCGGCGACTGGGCGAATATAGCCGAAGGCAAGCGCCTAGGCGCCGCCCCGATGTGGGTTCGGCTTGAACGAATTGTTAGGCACCGTATCCGGCAAGCTAGTCATACCAGAAGCCCTCGGTGCCAAGCCATTTGCAAAAGACCTGAGTCGACTCTCTTGCCTCTAGAGAGGCAGGACCGAATTCCTTGCGGTCAGAATGAGCTTGGTGCAGGAGTACATGGCCCCGGATGATCTTGAGCTGGTTCATGACCCCAAACTGGAACTCACCACCCAGCCGTCCGCGCTGAACCATGTCTTGGAGTTTCTTGGACGCAGCCAGCGCCGCACCTCTGCCCAAATCCGACTCATGGATCTGCATATCAGGTTCGATCTTGCTCTTGCTTCCCGCGCACAGGCCCGGGCTTGATGAGCTACTGGCTGAAACCGCAAGTACCAAAGCAATGTGCAAGATCATTTAGGTGCCTAACGCCTGAGTTAAGCCGACCCGCAGCGGGGCGGCGACTGAGCGCAATATAGCCGAAGGCGGGCGCTTAGGCGCCACACCGATGTGGGTTCGGCTTGAACGAATTGTTAGAGCCCATAGTCGTATGACTCTAATGTGTGGCGCAGCGAGTAGCCGGATGGGTCTAGTAAGTCATCCATCACCCAATGACCTGTTGAAGTCTGCACCATGACAATGGTTGAGCATTGATTAGCAGCAGGCTCTGCACCCAGAAAAAAGTGATAGCACATTTGTATGTTGGAGATGCTGGAAGATCGCGATATTTCATTGAAGGTGATGGGCTCTTGAATGTCTCCATCTTGCGCGCCTGTCCAGGGGTAAGTGCCAATGGCGCACTGCATACCATCGGTGCAGCGCGCCTCTGCCGAAAGGAGTTTGTGAAGGCGCTCCGAAAGCAAGGGTCGCGCTTTTTCCGGATAGATGTAGAAATCTGGGAGGTTCTGATACAAAAGTTGCGCCGTGCCAACCGGAGATGCAGTTGCTGCAATAGTGGCCAGTAGCATGAGGATTGGCATGGGCTCTAACACCTGAGTTAAGCCGAACCGCGAAGCGGTTTCGGCTGCAATGAATTGTTAGGCCTAATCTACGAGCCAAGCCCACTGGATGGAAGTGATCCGGCCTGCCTCGTGACGGATAGTGATCGTATCGATCCCCTCGATCCCCAAGCCGTAAGTGACAGACCCCGGGGCCTGCTCCTGAGGCGGGCCGTGTGATTGCATGACGTGCTCAATGGGGTGGCCGATTTCTAGGAGGGGAGGAAGGCCGGATCCTTCAGCAAGGATATTGACGGCTACCGCCAGCCCATTTGGATCGGAGGTAGTCTCTCCGATGTAGAGCGTGGAACTCCCCGACGCACATTGGCGAGTTTCCAGCCTGTCGATCTGGCCCTCAACATGTGGATTTGGTACCGACTCCACCTTTACAGGCGCCCTAGAGCAAATCGTCCTTGCTAGACGATCACCGAGTTCGTCCAGCGACTCGAGTCGCGTATCACTCGCCGTGCTGCAGGCCGCGATGGCGACACATAGAACTATGAGAGCAACGCGGCTGTCCATTAGGCCTAACGCCTGAGTTAAGCCGACCCGCAGCGGGGCGGCGACTGAGCGCAATATAGCCGAAGGCGGGCGCTTAGGCGCCGCCCCGATGCGGGTTCGGCTTGAACGAATTGTTAGGCGGCAGCTTCTTGCACCGAAGCCACAGAGCGACCGCATTACCGGCAATCACCACGAATACGATGACGCTGCCGTAAACAGCGGCAATGTGAATTGCACCGTCCAGGTAGCGAGTGGTATCCCGAATCACCAAGCGCAGAACGGCGGTGAGCAATAGCAAGTGAAGAGCGAGAAGTACGGCAAACGCATTAGCCCTAATGAACAAGGCATGCGGCAGGAACAGAACGATGCAGGCAGCAGCGACCGGAAGAATAGAAACAGCTCGTTCCCGAAAACCGGGAATTTGAGTCTCCTCTGAGTAGAACGGCATCCATCCCGTAAGTGTGAGCAGGACGATGAGCCACATTAATGCGGCCAAGGTCCAAGCGAAGAGTCTTAGGGTCACGATAAGGTGATTCATGCTCTGCCGCCTAACGCCTGAGTTAAGCCGACCCACAGCAGGGCGGCGACCGGGTGCAAATATAGCCGAAGGCGTGCACCTGGGCGCCGCCCTGATGGGGGTTCGGCTTGAACGAATTGTTAGACCTTAGCGGATCCACGATGTGACTGACCAACGACACACTTTCCTCTGAGAACCATATGGCCGCCTGTGACGTCAGTTTTGAACTGGCGAATTGAATCGCCGCGAAGCATGAGCTCCTTGAGCCGCAACCACTCATAGTTCATATAGCCAAATGGGACCTGGGGTGCTGTAGGGGTGCCGGCCATCTTCTTGAGTGACGCCGACTCAACTTGTGAAACAGAGAGCGTCGGTCCGACAAAGACGACATCAGGCGGGACTGGAACGCAGTCAGCGACGGGCAGCGAGGATTGCGAAGGAGCTAGGCTCACATAAGCCAATCCCACGGCGGCAGCGGCGTACGCAAGGATGAGCACAACACTCCGAGAGGCTTTTAAACCAGTTGCCATGACCTCACTCTAAGGTCTAACGCCTGAATTAAGCCGACCCGCGAAGCGGGTTCGGCTTGAATGAATTGTTAGGGCTTACGAGGCGGTGGCGGTGGGATATAGCCCTTACCAGGTCCGCGTATGCCCCCACCCGGCTTATCACTGGGTGGCCGGGTCGGCGGTGGGCTCGGTGGTCTCGCCGGCGGCTTGCTCGGCGGTGGGTTGCTTGGTCTCTTGTCTGGCATGTGATGCATCCCTTGCGGAGAGATTTGAATAGATAAACGCGGCCATAAAACAGACGCCGACAACGAACAAAAATGCGCCAGAAGCGTTTAGATTGCGAGTGACAGAAGAAAAGATACCACCGGGCGTTTGGCTGTAGATACTGCCGTCATCGCATTGCTTGATGGCACGACGGAGCGCGATGTGACTTGCGAAAAAAGACGTGAGAATAGCGAGCGAGCTAAGTGCCCAAGACAGCCAAGCAACAAGAACCCAGAGTGGGTGATGGATGAGGCCGGGGCCAATAATGTCCTTGACGAAGATGAAAGAGATGCCAAGCGCGCCGCCAGACAGTGATAGCACAGCCTTATCAAAGTCATCTTGTGCCTTTTGCTCAGCACTTATAAGCCATTGCCGGTACTCGTTCGGCGGCTTCTTGGTCGGCTCACATGTTTCATCAGCCATAAACTTTCCCCGTAAGCCCTAACGCCTGAGTTAAGCCGACCCGCAGCAGGGCGGCGACCGGGTGCAAATATAGCCGAAGGCACGCACCTGGGCGCCGCCCTGATGGGGGTTCGGCTTGAACGAATTGTTAGGCCGCAGCTCAGTTGCCATAACTGACCGAGACCCCTGCCACCGAATCTTCTTGCTTGAAGATGTCCGCCGATCCCAATCCTGCCAAGTGCAAGGCGGATTCCGAGCGCCATTGGAGTTGCAGGGGAGCAGAGCCGTCAATGATTAGGGCGTTGCCAGCGGAATCAGGTAGTGATCCGGAAACGGAAATGATTGAGACCTGAGTGTTGAAACCAGTAGTGGCGCCGCAGTTGCGGTGGAAGACAATGGCCTTGAGCGTGCCGGATGGCGAGGTAGCAGTTTGAGAAATCTCATTCACGCAGGGGTTGGAGCTGCAGCCTGCCAGAGCAGTCAAGATGACAAGAACTGCGGGCAGTAGGAGAGAAGTTCTCACGCGGCCTAACGCCTGAGTTAAGCCGACCCACAGCAGGGCGGCGACCGGGTGCAAATATAGCCGAAGGCGCGCACCTGGGCGCCGCCCTGATGGGGGTTCGGCTTAAACGAATTGTTAGGCGGCAACGGTCCGTNCTGAGTTAAGCCGACCCGCAGCGGTGCGGCGACTTAGCGCAATATAGCCGAAGGCGGGCGCTTAGGCGCCGCACCGATGCGGGTTCGGCTTGAACGAATTGTTAGGCGCGCTACTGTGCAATTGCCCAGCTTTGGCAGCGTGTGATGTTCTGGAGCAAATGTCGCTTGCGATTCGTTCCTTTGTCGGCGATGACAAATGTTCCTTCAAGCAACACGTACTTCTCATTGACTTGCTCCACTTTGTCTGCGCACGCATTGGCTTCAATGTCAATTCAATTTGGTAGAAGTCCGTGAACCCGATCTTCGCGGTGGAGCCATAAGGCATAAGTCTCAAACTCGATCTGCAAGTAACCCAAAAGTGTTACGGATTTACCATCAAACTCCTCCGGATTGGAGAGTAGTTGAACGATAGAGACGCGATCATCCTGTCTGCTTATTACCTCAGCAGGTGCAGGCTTCTCCGCGCATGCTGCGGCCAAAAAAACTGCAAAGAAAAGTAGATGCCTCATGAGCGCCTAACGCCTGAGTTAAGCCGACCCGCAGCAGGGCGGCGACTGAGTGCAATATAGCCGAAGGCGGGCACTTAGGCGCCGCCCTGATGTGGGTTCGGCTTGAACGAACTGTTAGCGCCCAATCTTTGAAACTGTGCCGCAAGGAAATGCATCCATTAGCGAATACATGACCAGCATAGATGCTTTTTGATGGAGATCTTGGGGGTGTTCTTTGAGGTACTTGACCGCAATTCTTACAGCTTGGGATGTTGTAATGCCTTGGTCAGGCCCACAGACGCTCGGCTTGGACATTTTTCCCGATGCCTCGTAAAGGGTGCTTGTCTGAGATACGCCACTTACAAACGACATGCATCGTGTGGCATCAACAGCTTCACGTGATGTGGCGTTCCCAGTTTTGTTTCCGTCCATGGCTTCGAGGATGACACTGCACTGGGATAGCAACTCGTTACCATCCGATGCCGCAGCAATTTGGCTACTCACGGGTAGTGTGAGAAACAGCAAAAAAATTAGGCGCATAAGTCTCCAATTGGGCGCTAACGCCTGAGTTAAGCCGACCCACAGCAGGGCGGCGACCGGGTGCAAATATAGCCGAAGGCGCGCACCTGGGCGCCGCCCTGATGGGGGTTCGGCTTAAACGAATTGTTAGGCGGCAACGGTCCGTGGGGAGATTGGCTTGCCGCCACACCCGCCACGAGGAAAAAGACCACGAACCCTATTGAAAGTTGAGCGATCAAGAGTCGACGAAGCCCAATGAGCCGTTGGCGTAGCTCGCCATCGGGAACATCGGCGCAGGCGCTCCCGGAAAAGAGCGCGCTAAGAAAGCTAAAATCAGAGTAGATCTGGTACACATTGTTGTATTGCATGTTGCAAATCTTGAGTCTGCGGGCCTTTGCATAAGCCACAACGTTTTGCAGCTGTCTCACGTAGAGAAAAACCACAGCAATCGCTACGACAATCAAAGTAAAAGCCAACGTTTCCAGCACTTGGGGTTCTCCGGAGCCGCATTGCCGCCTAACGCCTGAGTTAAGCCGACCCGCAGCGGGGCGGCGACTGAGCGAAATATAGCCGAAGGCAGGCGCTTAGGCGCCGCACCGATGTGGGTTCGGCTTGAACGAGTTGTTAGCGCACAGCGGCATGCATTAAAGGCCTAAATCAAGTGGATCATGTCGCGAGACAGCCAGAAGCCCCGGGTGAAGAATGTGACAAATCGAGCGTGGTGCACAGTGCCGTGAAACTCGCCCGGAACCATGTAAGTAGTCTCAACTACGAATGGACCCACCACACTGGCAGAGACGTCGGACCGCTTGATTGGGATCCGATGATCATTCAAATCCGTCCCTACAACTCCGCGTTGCTGAATGTCTGTGTAAGTGAGCTCAGCACAGGCGGTCAAGGACAACCATGCCGACAGGTAGCCGCAGGTGACAACTGCCAAGGCAAACAGGAGTACAGAAGCTTTTCGGCGGGTCACAGTGTTTGCTTTCTGAGCGCTAACGCCTGAATTAAGCCGACCCGCGAAGCGGGTTCGGCTTGAATGAATTGTTAGGCGGCATACCGGCGATATACAAGCACGGCTGCCGCTACCGTTACGGCCACGCTGGCCAGACCCCAAGCTGGATGAACTGGGATAGTGGGCCAAAGGCTCATGGCAAAAATAGCAACGCCGAGCGCTAGAAAGAACCAACCACAAGCACGGTGAGCGCGATACCAAGCGGCCGGATTAGCAAGTGTGCGATCAGTGCGAAGGCCAAACCAACGATTGGGAGGCAGGCCCCCCAGAAGCAATACAAGGCCAATGGCGCAAAGGAGCAATGAGGCTAAGAAGTGAATCGTCATGCTGTGATGACTCCCTATGACGCCTAACGCCTGAGTTAAGCCGACCCGCAGCAGGGCGGCGACCGAGTGCAAATATAGCCGAAGGCGTGCACTTGGGCGCCGCCCTGATGTGGGTTCGGCTTGAACGAATTGTTAGGTGCCACCTTTGCGCAGCGTCCGTAGTTCTTTGACAGCGGAATCGAAGTTGTCAATGACATTGCTAATGATTGCGTCCGCCCGAGAGCGAATTTGAGCCTGATTTGGCGCAGCAGCATTGCGCGCAAGCCAGCTAACGATCTTGCTATGCCTGGTAGCTAGCGTGGCGGGATCATTGGCTTTTCTTGCCAAGAAAGACTCCCAAGGCTCTTCCCGTCTCTCGTCACCGTTGCAACGAGCACATGACAAGACATGGTTGTACACGGAATTGCTGCCACCTAAAGCGGATGAAACAACATGGTCAATGTGGCCAGTGCGCGAGTCCCGAGAAATAGCAACCCCGCAATAGGCGCAAGACGAGTCAAAGTAAGCCCACAGCTCAGTGATTTCCGAGGGTTTTGGGTGAGGATCGACAATCGCCAGTAATGATCGCCTGATCTTGTTCTTTGCCATTGATGGTGTGTCTTTGGCCGCCATAAAATTTCCTGTGGCACCTAACGCCTGAGTTAAGCCGACCCGCAGCGGGGCGGCGACTGAGCGCAATATAGCCGAAGGCGGGCGCTCAGGCGCCGCACCGATGTGGGTTCGGCTTGAACGAATTGTTAGGCCTCATGGCCCGTCGTTGGCACGGCTCTTTGCATTGAGTAAAACCAGTAGGAGCAGGACGAATGAGCCGACAAGCAACAAAAGACCCAGCAACATGGCGCCAGTTGCTGTGAAGCCTGGCCACTGAGCCAGAACACTGCAGTCATACCCACAGCGAAGCCAGACGCTGAATCCAATCACAGTCAAAGCTCCGCCTAGAGCTAGCAGAGCAACAAGTAGAAGCATCTTCATGAGGCCTAACGCCTGAGTTAAGCCGACCCACAGCAGGGCGGCGACCGGGTGCAAATATAGCCGAAGGCGCGCACCTGGGCGCCGCCCTGATGGGGGTTCGGCTTGAACGAATTGTTAGCCGCCACGAGGCCTTTTGCTGAGGTACTTCATGTCATCAATGCGGTCATCAGGGCGAGCATCAATCATATCTTGGTACGGTTCTTTCCCACGCAGATAGAGCAGCTTGACCTCTCGCTTGCGCTGGGCACCGTCACCGCAAACAGTTGTCTGATAGGAAATCCGCGTGAGAAGAACATCGCCTGGCTGGTACTTGCCTTTCCAGCTGACAAGTACGCGCCATTGAATCGTTTGCTTAAACGCCCCGCTAAAGCTAGAAGATAGGGCGTTGCTAGGTGTGGTATGGACAGCAATGGGGTAGGCGAGGACAACCGTGGAATGCGTCCTGTACTTCTCTTGTGGAGTGTACGAGGGCCATGAGCACGCCAGACTTGGGGCGCAGCATATGAAGAGTACGAAAAACGTGACTATGCGCGGAAATTGCATGGCGGCTAACGCCTGAATTAAGCCGACCCGTGTAGTGGAAGCGGGCATGGCAGGATTTTATTGCCATGCCCGCTGTAACGAAGCGGGTTCGGCTTGAATGAATTGTTAGGCACCGGCCAGTGCATAAGCAGCCAGGAAAAAGGCCAGTGCAGCTGTTGTGACGGAAACAAGTGCGATTGTGCGAGCGGTACGCAGGTCTCGGCGCAGCTCAACGAACGTGGATTGCAACGACTCAACCGACTTTTGAGTGTTGGCAGCGAATGTCTCCAGAGCTTCGGCATTTTTGGTAATTGCGTCCGCGTTGTTTAGCGCCGCCTCTTGTAATTCCGCGACAGATGCTGCCAAGTCAGGGAGCTTCTCCGCGGGTTTCTTTGAGAAGAATGGAGTGGCGAGCCTGATCACGTCAGGGATTAGAGGAACGGCTGAGGCCAACCAAGTTGCCATGTTATTTCCTCCGGTGCCTAACGCCTGAGTTAAGCCGACCCGCAGCGGGGCGGCGACTGAGCGCAATATAGCCGAAGGCGGGCGCTTAGGCGCCGCACCGATGTGGGTTCGGCTTGAACGAATTGTTAGGCCTCAGTGCGGCGACGCGCAACGACCTGCTCTTTGTGCTGTGAGAGAAGCTCTAGAACAAGCTCTCTGGTCATGCGCTCTGGTGCATCCACTGCATCTAAGGCGAACGAGAAAGACTGCCAATATTTTTGCCGAAGCTAGCTCGGCACAGGAGATGGCTCTACGGCCCAGGATTCACAGAGCCAACGCGCAACTGCCCGCTTGTCCGGTGGCAACAGATCACCGTGAAGGGTCAGTAGTTCCAATGAGCGCGCGTCCATTCTCTGCTGAGGCCTAACGCCTGAATTAAGCCGACCCGCAGCGGGGCGGCGACTGGGCGAATATAGCCGAAGGCGAGCGCCTAGGCGCCGCCCCGATGTGGGTTCGGCTTGAATGAATTGTTAGGCACCACTTGCAGG